>NZ_CP012154.1:242500-1442500 GCF_001187785.1 Wenzhouxiangella marina | reverse complement strand
CACCGCCGCAGAGAAAGCAGGCCTGTCCAGCCCTCGAAAATACGAAATGTCGGTAATCCCGACGCTTCCAGCCCGCCCGCTTCAGCTCTGCCACGCGCTCGGGGGCATTGGTGATGCCGCCCGTGTCCACTGAACGCCACATCAGACCATACACGCTGCTCGCCAGCGCCTGCCGCTGAACCGGATCGAGATCGACAGGACGAAGACGCCAGTCCAGGCCGGCCTGATGCAGGATTTCAGAACGAAGGTAGTTCCCGACGCCGGCCAGAAAGCGCTGATCGAGGAGCAGATGGCCGAGGCGACGACCAGCGAACTCGGGGCGGCCGATCCAGCGCTCGATGGCATCGACATCGGCCTCGTCGGACAGCACGTCCAGGCCCACTCGGCGAATAAAGGGATGAGCTTCCAGTTCCCCCGGTTCGATCAATTCGATCTCGCTGGCACTGTACAGGAGGGCCGAGCATTTCTCGGTGCTCAGGGCCAGACGGAGCTGACGCCCCGTGTCCGGACGCCGATCAGGATCCGAGAACATCCAGCGCCCGTAGAGCTGGTTGTGCGTATAGATCGTTTCACCGCCCTCGAATTCGATCAGCAGGGCCTTGCCGAGCGTGCGAACGCCCTTGAGGCGCTGGCCTTGCAGCCGTGGCGACTCGCACTGCAGGCGCTCGAAGGCAAACCAGACCTCCTCGAGCGGCGCCTGACCCAGCGCCTGCTCGACGCGGCGGGCCACGCGATACATCTCCGGTCCTTCAGGCATCGGAATCGGGCACTCGACCATGCCTGAGCGCCGCCCAGATCAAGCTTGCCCAGGCGGCCATCAGCACCGTGCCACCGATCGGTGTGATCAGGGTCAGGGACTCCATGCCCGTTACCGCTGCGGCATAGATACTAAAGCTGAACAACACCGTGCCGAGGACGAACAGGGTGGCCGACACGCCCAGCCAGCGCCGGAACAGCGGGCGAAGCGGGGCGGCCCAGGCCAGGCCCAAGGCCAGCACCGCCAGGGCGCCGATCTGGTGGTAGCGAATCGCGGTCAGGGTCCAGCGCCAGACCTCCGCATCGACGTTCGGCTTGAGCAGATGCTCGGCCGAGGCGCCGATCATCACCGACAGCAGGCCCAGCAAGGCTCCGGCAAACAGGACGGGGTTCATCAGCAGCGCTCCGGTTGACCAGCGATCATTGTCCCGGAAACGGCATGAAGCCGATGGCATCATCCGATCCCGACAATCCAGAGCGGTTAAGCTTGGGGCGATGATTCCGAATCCGGACAAGCCCTTGACCTGCCGCGCGGCCGGCTGGTTGGCGCTGCTCGTGATCGTCGGCCTGAGTACCCTGGCTTTCTGGCCCGGTCTGGCCGGCGACTGGGGGCGCGACGACTACATGCAGCTGGCCATGGCCCGTCTCGTGGGCAACCCCCTGGCCTTCTTCGTCCACGATCACTTCGTCCTGCCCGGGGGCGTGTTCCGCCCGGTGGGCTACGCCAGTTTCTGGTTCGGGCAGCTCCTCGGCGGGACCGAATTCCGCTCGCATGCGCTGCATTCCCTGATCCTGCATATCGGCATCGTCATCGCCCTGTTCGCACTGCTGCGTCGCTTCGCGGTGGACCGCATCCCCGCCCTCCTCGCCTGCCTGTTCTTCGCCCTCCATCCGGTGGCCATCGGCACCGCCCTGTGGTGGTCGGCCCGCTTCGACCTGCTGGCCCTGCTGTTCATCCTGCTGTCGATGAACCTGGCCTGGCAGGCTGACTCGCGGCAAGGCAAGTGGCCCTTGATCGGCAGTCTGGCCTGCCTGCTTGCCGCCATGCTCTCCAAGGAAACGGGCCTGCTGGGGGTTCCTGCCGTCTTGCTTCTCTGGCAGTACCGTGCCTGGACCGGCGACGCCGCCAAGCGAGGCGCCTGGCTGGCCAGCGCGCTGTGCCTGCTCACACTGGCTGTCTTTCTGCTGTGGCGTTTTCTGGTTCTGGGTACCGGGGGGTCGACGATCGTCGGCGAGGAGGGGCTGGCCACGGTCCTGTTCGAGGGCAGCCTGCGCTGGATGGAGCTGGCACCGGGTTACCTGGGCTTCGAGCACGGTATGGAACGCGGCCTGTTCCTGCTGGCCCTGCTCTCGAGCGTCGCCCTGTTCCTGCTCCTTATCGGCCCGGCACGCATGAAGAAGAGGGGCGATCAGCGCCTGCCGCTGTGGCTGGCCGCGGGCGTGCTGCTGCTCGGTCCCGCACTCCTGCAAGCGCCCATCGTGCGCTTGAATGCCCTGCCCATGGGCGCCGAACTGGGCGCGGTCGAGGCGGCCATGCAGTCACGGCTGTTCTACATGAGCCTTGCGGGGCTCGCACTGCTCCTGGGCCTGTGCATCCAGCGATCACTCGGGCCCCTGCATCGTCCCGTCAACGTCGGCCTGCTGCTGGCCTCTGTGCTGCTGATCGGTGCCATGGGTTCGGCCTCCCGGGATCATTCCCGCGGCTTGGCCGAGATCAGCCGCGCCAACGCCCTGCTCGCGCATGCTGCCGTCGCGGCCGTTCGTGACATCGACTGGCCACCGCCGCCCTGCCATCTGGTCTTCGAGGGCATCCAGCCACCGCCCGAATGGGGCATCTACGTCTCGATGGACTCGGTCATCAAGGCCCTGCACCCGGATCTCGATGCGCTGGATCACTGCTTCATCCACGCCAACTACCCGACCTTCTACCATTTCCTGTCCAGCGAGCATGCCGACGCCGACTCGGCCCCGGTCCCGGCCCTGATCCAGAACGGTCGGCCACTGCAACGTCGGACCATCGGCGGCCTGACGATCGTTCATCTGCAGCAGCTCGACGCTCTCGACGCCGAGGCACGTGCGCGACTGCCACGCTGGGAACTGGATTCGGAGGGACGCCTGGAGCCTGCCGACACTGTGGACCGGGCAAGCCAATGAATCTCAATCAGATCACCCTGCCGGTCAAGGACATGGATGAAGCCACCGCCTTCTACCGGCTGCTCGGTTTCGTGCAGATCGTCGACACGCCCCATTACGCCCGCTTCGAATGCCCGGACGGCGAGGCCAGCTTCTCTCTGGCTCTGGAGGAAGGGGAATATCACAACGGAGCAGTCATCTACTTCGAGGACGACGATCTCGACGCGAGGGTTCAGGAACTGGAGGCCAGGGGCATCGCCTTCGATCAAGCGCCGACCGCTCAGCCCTATCTCTGGCGCGAGGCCGTACTCCACGACCCGTCCGGCAATCGAATCAAGCTCTATCACGCCGGCAGCAACCGTCTGCACCCGCCTTGGCGCGTCGAACGACGCGGCTGAATGCACTGACGATCGTCACCTCGAAGTCGGGCCTTTCGACACAGACGCTCGCTGGCAGCTTTCCTGGCAAAGCTGCGTAGGAACAGGTGAGCCTTCAACGATTCGCCGTCATGACCCTCAGAACCGCGCTCGCGTTCATCACCCTCGGCCTCTTCGCTGCAACCGTTCAGGCGAAGGACTGCGACTGCAGCTGCTTGGCCTTCGCCCAGCTGGAGACGGAAGTCGCCTTGTTCGAGAGACAGCTGGATCAGAACCGAACGGCGCAGGTGAGCTCGGCACTACGTCATCACCTGCAGTGCATGAACCCCTGCGCCCGAGGCTGGACGCAGTGTTCCTACGACCGGAGCGGCGATGCAGGTCGGTCTCAGGCCGCGGCTTCGAACTGCTCCAGGGCCCGAAGGGCTTCGGTACCGTAGACCACGGACGGGCCACCACCCATCAGAATCGCCACACCGATGGTCTCTACGATTTCCGCATGGCTCGCCCCCGCCTGCATGGCATCGTGCACGTGGTAGGCGATGCAGCCGTCACAGCGCACGGTGATGGCGATGCCCAGCGCGATCAATTCCTTGGTCTTCGCGCTCAGCGCTCCATCGGCGGCGGCCGCCTCGTGCAGCTGCCCGAAGGCACCCATCGTCGCCGGAATCTCGCCACCCAGGCGCTCCATCATCGCGCCCAGCGCGGCATAACGTTCGGGAAAGGTCTTGTCGGCCATGGCCATCACGCTCCTTGTGATCAGGGACTGAAGCCGGATTGTTTCATCCGCACAAGACAGCTGAATTGATCTGGACCAAATACCGCTCCAGCCGGATTCGACCGCCTGCTCTGGAGCACCGGCTGGATGCCGTCGCACGGCGTGAATGTCACTCGCCAGACCTCGATACTGGATACACTTGGCGGTGTTGCGTCCGTATTGGCAATTCAGAGGGGTATGACCAAATGTCCACGTCCGTCCGTTTCCGGATCCTGTTCGTCCTTTTCGCGCTCCTGTCGTTCGGAGCCGCCAGTGCCCAGACCCTGGACTTCGAGGTACTGATCGACACCGATAACGATGCCGCCACGGGCTGCGCGGTAGTGCCCACGGGCGGAGGCCCACTGGGCGGCTTCGAGCAGCGACTCCAGGCCTCGGTCAACCCCGTGACGCTCGAGGTGGTCGCATTGGAGCGAGCCGCCTGCGCCGGATCGGGCTTCGGTACCGCAGCCCCGGTGCCCGGATTCCCGACACCCTATCCGCTGGCGTTGAACGCGGGCCTCGGCGGCGCCGATGCCATCGAACTGGCGGTAGCTCGGTCGGCCCTGGTGTCGACCAATGCCGTGCAGGTCCGTCTGGCCTTCATCGGCGACAACGGCACGGGTTCCGATGTACTCGAGACGATCGACGGCGGCCCAGGCGGCCCGATCCTGTTTGGCCTGCCCTTCGAGCCGGTGGCCATCCCCACCCTGACGGTGCTCGGCCTCGCCCTGATGGCACTGATCCTGCTCGGCATGGCGACCCTGGCCCAGCGGCGCCTGGGTCGGACGGGCACTCTGATGGCGGTCATGCTGGTCGCCGGCAGCGCCTGGGCCATGAGTTTCCTGCTCGATGGCGACGTCTCGGACTGGAACGGTCTGTCGGCGATCGCGCAGGACCCAACCGGTGATGCCACCGACTCCAGTTCGGCCATCGATCTCGTGGCCGCCTTCGCATCCACCGCGGGCGACGAGGTGTTCTTCCGCATCGATGTCGTCGATGTCGAGAACCTGGCACCGACGGCCGCCGCCGATGCCTATTCGACCGACGAGGACACGGCCCTGAACGTGGCCGCCCCGGGGGTGCTCGCCAACGACAGCGATCCCGAGGCGGATCCGCTGAACGCCATCCTGGCCACCGGCCCGTCCAATGCCCAGAGCTTCACCCTGAACCCGGATGGCAGCTTCGACTACCTGCCCGGCCCGGACTTCAACGGCAGCGACAGCTTCAGCTACCTGGCCAACGACGGCCAGAGCGATTCGAACCCGGCCACGGTCACGCTGACGATCAATCCCGTCAACGATCCTCCCGTGGCCAGCGATGACCTCGCGTCGACCGACGAAAACACGCAGGTCGTGATCGACGTATTGGCTAACGACAGCGACATCGATGGCAATCCGGACCCGGCCACGGTCACCATCACGGCAGCACCAGGCAATGGCAGCACCAGCGTCGATCCGATCACGGGTGCCATCACCTACACGCCGGCCGCGGACTTCAACGGCAGTGATTCCCTGAGCTACGAGGTCTGCGACGACGGCACACCGACGCCGGCCGCCTGTGCCACGGCCAATGTCGCGATCACCATCGTGGCCGTCAACGACGCACCGTCATTCACCGCCAGCAACCCACCCGCCGTGAACGAGGACGCGGGCGCCCAGACGGTCAATGGCTGGGTGACGAATTTCGACCCGGGTCCGAACGAGGGTGGACAATCCGTACTGGCCTACCTCGTCACCGGCGTCTCCGACCCGAGCCTGTTCAGCGCTGCACCCAGCGTCGATGTGGCCGGAAACCTGAGCTACACGCCGGCCCCGAACGCCTCTGGTACTTCGACCTTCGACGTCGCGGTCCAGGACGATGGCGGCACGGCCAACGGCGGCACCGACACCAGCCCCGTGCAGACCTTCACGATCACCGTGAACCCGCTGGACGATGCGCCGCTGGCCGTGGACGACACGGCCACGGTCAACGAAGACGATTCGGCCCAGGCCATCGATGTGCTGGCCAATGATGTCGATATCGACGGCGGCCCGATCAGCATCGCCATGGCCACCCAGCCCGCCAACGGCACCGTGGTGATCATCGGTGGCGGCAGTGGGCTGACCTACCAGCCCGACCCGGATGCCTGCAACGACGGCAGCCCGACCGACGACTTCAGCTACACCCTGGCGCCGGGTGGCTCGACCGCGACCGTGGCCGTGACGGTGGTCTGCGTCAACGACCCGCCCACCGTGAGCTTCCCGACTGCCGGCGCAAGCTTCGATGCCGGGGTCGGACCGGTGACCCTCGATCCGGCAGCGACGCTGACGGACATCGATTCCAACCAGTTCAACCGGGTCGAAGCCACGCTGGACATCGGCGGGACCTGTGATCCCCTCGATACTTTGACGATCGAAAATCAGGGCGGCGGGGCCGGTCAGATCGGCTTCGACGGCTCGACCGTGAGCTTCGAAGGCACGCCGATCAGCACGCTGGTCCAGGCCTGGGCCTGCCTGGATGCGGGCACCGGCACCCAGACCCCGTTCCGGGTCGATCTCGACACGAACGCCGATCAGATCGCGACCGAAGCCCTGCTGCGCGCCCTCCAGTTCACCACCAGTTCGGGCGACACTACGGCACGCATCGCGCAGGTGAGCGTCGCCGACGACGACAATGCCACCGGCAGTGCGGCGCAGATCATCAACATCGACCGTGCCCCCGTCGCGGTGGCCGACACCCTGGACGTCGCCCTGGGCAGCGTCGATTCGAGCCTGTCGGTGCTGAGCAACGATGACCCCGGCGCACCCGCGGCCGTCGTCGATGTCTATGCCGACAGCGGCGACATCGGGGGCGCCTCGCAGGTGGTAGCGCCTGGCCTCTACACCCATCCGATTGGCGGCTTCACGGTCAGCATTCAGGCTGGCGGCTCGCTCACGGTCGATGCAACGGCCGGTGGCGTCAGCGCGGGCAGCTATGCCTTCGACTATCAGATCACCAATGCCAGCGGTAGCAGCGTCGCCACCGTGACGATCGACATCGTCGAGGCACCGGCGCCCCGGGACGATGATCTGGCGGTCGTCATCGGCAACGTCCTGAACGTGGACCTGACCGCGGACAACGGCAGCGGCGTCGACAACATCGGCACCCCGCCGTTCACCTCGCTGAGCTTCGGTGCCGGCGACCTCGGTGGCTCGGTCACGGACAATCCGGCAGGCAGCACCATCGGCCTGGCGGGCGGGACCCTGAACATCGACAGCCTCGGCACGCTCGACTTGACCGGTGCGACGACGACCGGCGACTACAGCTTCCAGTACCAGCTCAGCAACAGCGTCGGCAGCGGCATCGCCACCGTGACCATTCAGGTCCAGGCGATCCCGGTCGCCAATGCGGACAGCTTCAACGTGGCGGTCGGCGACCCGCTGACGCTCCCCGCGGGCGCCCTGTTCGCCGACAACGGCTTCGGCGCCGATGATCGCGGCTCACCACTGGCCAATGTCCAGAGCTTCGGTGGCGGCGATCTGGGTGGCACGGTCACCAGCAATCCGGCGGGCAGCAGCACCGGTCTTGCCGGCGGCGCGCTCTCGGTCTTTGCCGATGGCTCGCTGACCCTGTCGGGAACGAGCACGGCCGGCAGCTACAGCTTCGATTACCGCCTGGCCAACGCGGCCGGATCGAGTGACGCGACCATCACGATCGTTGTCGAACAGGCCCCCACCGCCAACGATGATCTCGCGGCTGCCGGAAGCACGCCGGGCGATGCCTTCCACACGGCCCTTGACGTCGCACTGGCACCGGCCGACGGCTCGCCGGAAGACCTCGACAGCAACGACGTCCTGGGGACTCCGGCAGCGACCATCGCCAGCTTCGGTACCATCCAGACCAACGACGGCAGCGGTGGCTTCAACCCGCCCTTCGGCACGGTCACGAGCAATGCCCAGGGCACCACGGTCAGCCCGCTGCCCAACTACGCCAGTGGCAGCCTGGTGGTGAATGCCAACGGGACCTACAACTTCACGCCGCCGACCGGCTACGTCGGCCTGTTCGCCTTCGAGTACCGCCTGAGCAACAGCGTCGGCTCGAGCGATGCCCTGGTCACCCTGGCCGTGGGCAATCGACCGTCCTGCACCGCGGATACCTTCACGGGCACCGCCAACATCGACTTCGACATCAACTCGGTCGCCGGCGTCCTGGCCAACGACAGCGGCAGCAACATCACCGTCACCCAGTCCATGGGCAGCGCGGCCAACGTAGGGAGCCGGGTGGCCACGACCAACGGTGGCTTCGTCACGCTGAACGCCAACGGCAGCTTCAACTACAGTCCGCCCGCCGGCGTGGCCGGCGCCAGCGCCGACAGCTTCAGCTACGCGATCTCGAACGGCTTCGGCCAGGTCACGGCCAACTGCACGGCGACCGTCAGTCTGAACACCGATGGCGGCACCATCGCCTGGTTCATCGATCGCGGAGGTGTCGGCAACAACCTCGGGACCTTCGCCGATCCGTTCCTCAGCATTGCCGCGTTCAATGCGGTCAATGACGGGACGGGCAACAACCCCGCCGATGGCGACGTGATCTACGTCTTCAATGACTTCCCCGGCTTCTACAACGAGGCCGACGGATTCAATCTCCGCAGCGGCCAGTCGATCTACGGCGGCACGGTGCAGTTCGACACGGTCTACACCGCCACCGGCAGCACCAGTGCGGCCTACAACAGCTTCGCCGCCAGCGCGGAAGGCAACCCGACGCAGATCCGAACCACCGGCGACGACGCCTTCGACATTGCCAGCAACAACACCGTGCGCGGCTTCTGGGTCGACTCGACCGCTGGCTACGCCTTCGCCGACAGCGGCGTCAACATCGGTACGACCACCATCAGCGATGTGTCCACCTTCAACAACGGCGGCGTGTTCAACCTCCAGAACGGCGGCACGATCAACGCCACGCTGGGTCGCATGAGCTCGAGTGTCAGCAGCGACGGCGTGTCGGTCATTGCCCTGAACGGCATCAGCGGGACCATCACCGACACCACGCCGGGCGGCATCATCTACAACGCCAACGGCAATGTCTTCGATATCCGCAACTCCACCGCATCGCTGACCGTGTCTTCGCCCGTGATCCGGGGCACCGGCAGCGGAGCCGGCCTGTTCCTGAGCAACGCCGACGGCACCATCAGCTTCGGAGCCACCTTCGAGCTCACGAGCGGCACCGCCGGCATCAGCATCGAGAACGGCAGCGACGGCAGCCTGACCATCAGTGACGCAGGCTCCTCGATCCGGAGCATCCAGGGCGTTCCCTTCCGCGTCAACAGCAGCACGATGGCCATCAACTACGCCGGCAACATCACGCACACCGTGGCGTCGGGTTCGAACATTGCCTTCCGCACGATCGAGATCGTCGGCGGCTCGGGGCCGATCACCTTCGGCGGCGCCATCATCACCGGCGCCAACCCGGCAGGCCAGCTGGCGACGGCCGAGACGATCTACCTGGAGAACACGGGCACGGCGAATGTCATTGCCTTCAACTACGTCGACAGCACTACGCTCGGCGTGCCGGCCATCGCCAGTCGGGTCAGCGGCAACGTGGCGATGAATCGCTTCCGCGTCCTCTGCGACGGCGACCTGGGCCCCGACAACCACTGCATCGACATCAGTGACACGACCTCGAGCGGATTTACCGTCGAGTCCCTGTACACGCGCCACGGCGATGCGGGCGAATCGGGCGGCGCCATCTCCCTGACCAACACCCCGGGCGTGTGGACCATCGAGGACGTCTCGAACGGCTTGAACGGCCGCAACGGACCGCTGGTCTTCGGCAACAATTTCGGCACCCTGAACATCGGAACCGTCAACAGCCCGACCAGCCCCGGCGCGCCCAATCCGGGCCCGTTCACGGTGGACGCCGGGCCTGCCCTCGATCTGACCGGTGGAGTGATCAATATCCGAAGCTCGAATCTCCAGGCCTTCAATTCGGTCAACGGCATTCGCTTGACCAACACGACGGGCGTCGGCCTGAACGTGCTCGACGGTCAGATCCCGAACAGCACGGGCGATGCGGTCCGCCTGACCAGCGCGGAGAACGTCACGCTCAACTCTTTCGAGATCTCGGGCAGTGACGTCAACGGCATCTTCGGTCAGACCGTCACCAACTTCACGCTCAGCAACTCGCTGATCACGAACAATGGGGATGCGGTGGACGAAGGCGGACTGCGCTTCGAGGACCTGCTGGGGGCAGCCACGATTTCGAACACGACGATCAGCGGCTCGGCCGAGCACAACATCGAGATCACCAACGTCTCGGGCACGCTGTCGCCGCTGACGATCTCGAACAGCACGCTCTCCACCAACAGTGCGGTGCTTGGCGCGGACGGATTGCTGCTCGAGACCCGCAACTCGGCATCGGCCGATGTGATCGTCACCGGATCGACCTTCCTCGACAACCGCAGTGACGGCATCCAGATCAATGCCCTGGACAACTCCGAGGCCAGCCTGACCGTCGACGACACGGACTTCCTCTCGACGCTGGATGCCTCGCCCGGCGGCAGCGTCGCCGCACGGGGCATCGTCCTTTCTGCGGCCACCAGTGCCCGCATCAGCTTCGATATCGGCACGACCCTGCCGAACCTGTTCGAGAACTTCTCGCCCAACGTCGGCGAAGAAGCGATCAACCTCACCCTGGTGTCGACCTCGACGAACAGCGCGCTCCTGTCGGGTCGGATCAACAACAACACCTTCATCAACTCCGGCGGCGCGATCGGCATCGATGGTCGCGGCGACGGGGCGATGGTGCTGGAGATCGACGGCAACACGGCCAACACCACCCGACAGGCGATCGACGGAATCATCGGCGATGCCCTGGGCGACGCGGCCACGGCCGACCTGACCATTACCAACAATTCGCTGACCGTGAGCGGCACGGCCGCCAACCCCAACAACGAGGCCATCGGCTGGCTCGGAGACCGCGACACCGTGACCTGCATGAACGTTCGGGGCAATACGGGCGTGGCCTCGGGAACTCGTGATGACATCCTGCTCGATGACTTCACCGATCCCGGAGGCGCCATGCTGCTGGAGAGCGGAGTGACCGACTGTGGCGGCGCCTGCGCGAACTCCGAGGCCCATCTGCTGGCCACCAACACGATCACCGACGCCTTCTCCACGGCCGCGCTGGTCACACCGGGCAGCTGTACGGTCGTCCCCTGACATCGCTCGAGCGGCCTGGCGGAGTGATCCGCCAGGCCGTCATTCAGGAGCGAGAACCGGCAAAAGTGGGATTCGAGTCCTTGGCACGGGGCCTAAAGACGGCTGCCGGGCGTCTGCTCGCAGCCTTCGGCGTCGAGGGGAATCGAACCATCGGTTCTGGCGATCCAGCATTGGCCCAGGGAAGAGCAGTAGCAGACCTCGACGTTCCAGGACTGGCTCATTGCGCGTTCGAGTTCGACGGCATCGGCCGGGTCCTCACCGAGCGGATAACGAAAGGAAAAGGCCTCGACCCGATCTCCCGCACCGAGAATACGGCCAGCCACCGATTGCCTGGACGGATCCGCATTGGCCGGCATCCTGGACGCCACCTCGTCGAAATCGCTCAGGAGCCTGCCGTCATGGAAGACCGAAATTCGCCGGATCAAGGCCGGACCGACGCCCGCATTGGCGATATTGAGCCCGGCGCTGATCGTCGATTCGTCCCGGGACACGAAGCCATCGAGCTGGACTGCGGGCCAGACCGAGGCGCGGACTTCTTCACGCATCACCCGGCCCTGGTCCCAGCTGACGTAGAGCGCGGCCACGCCGACGACGATTGCGGTGATCGATCCGACCGTTTCGAAATGCCGGTGCCAGGGCTTTCCGGCGGGGTTCTGATTCTCAGCCATGGCTTCAGTCTAGCGTCTCCGGAATGGCCAACAGGCGCGGAATCGCATCATGGCCGATATGTACAACGGCGGCTTGCCCGAATTTCAGACCCAGCGCTCGAGCCTCATCCGGATCGAGGCCGGCGACCAGCACACTCGCTTCGGCGGGCCAGCGGCCGGACGGATCTTCGCCCTGCCCCGGCATGCAGGGGAGGTGGCCCAGAGCATCGAGCAGCAGGGCCTGGCGCGTGCGATTCTCGCCTTCGCCCAGTTGCCGGCTGGCCGGATTGCAGGCGGTCAGGAACGCGCTTTGTTCAACCCCCTGCTCTACCTGCCAGGCCGCGAGTTCTGGAGAGAACCGGTCGATCCGAAAGGCGAAGTACGATTCGCCGAACACCCGGTAGATGGCCGAACGATAGACTCGGTCCAGCGCCGCAGGAAGGCTCGACCGCTCAGTCATCTGGCATCGTTGTCGATGGTCAGTGCGCGTGACCGTGGCCGGCCGAGGCCTCGCGGGTCATGTTCGTGTAGAGCAACTCCACCCAACGCTCCGGTGGCAGGAAGCCCGCACCCCAGAAGTTATCGTACTCGGCCGTGATATCGGCGGCCAGGATGGTCTCGAGATCCTCACCGGCATCGACGCGGGCGCGCAGACGCTCGTGGACGGTGGCGAGCATGTCGCGGTACTGGCCGAGCTGGCGCTGCCCCATCAGCGGCCCGTGGCCCGGGATGATGATGGTGTCTTCATCAACCGCTTCGGCAATCCGGTCCACCGCAGCAATCAGACCGGGCAGGGAGCCACCGGACTCCCCATCGATGAAGGGATAGAGGCCGTAGAAGATCACGTCCCCGGCGTGGATCACGTTGACTTCAGGCAGACGCACAATCGAATCGCCGTCCGTATGGGCGTGGGCCACATGAAACGCCTCGATCGTGTGTTCGCCCAGGTGAAAGGTGATCGCATCGTTGAAGGTGACGACGGGCAGGGCCGCGTCTGGGGAGGCCGGGACCGTGCGGTCGAAGAACTCCATGACCTGTTCGCTCGACATGCGCTCGCGAACATTGTCGTGGGCCACGACCAGGGTGCCGCGCTCGGCCAGGTTCTCGTTGCCGCCGGTATGATCGCCATGCCAATGCGTGTTGAGTACGAAACGGATCGGCTGGTCGGTCACGGACTCGACGGCTGCGACGATCCGATCGGTCAGGGGTGCGTACTGATCGTCGACCAGGAAGGCACCATCCTCCGTGACCACGAGACCGATGTTGCCGCCGCGGCCGGTGAGCATGAACACCGACTCTCGCAGTTCGACGACGCCGATCTCGACTTCGTCCATGCCCTGAGCGAAGGTCAGAGGGCTGGCGAGCAGCAGGGTCATTGCCAGCAGGGTGCGCTTCGGATGCATCGGACGGTTCTCCTTCGGTTGTTTGATTTCCGGAGTATGCCAGTCGGGAGGGGTGCATTTGATCAATGGCAAACATCCGGCGCCCGGCCCGCGGCACAATGGACCGACATCCACCGCCTCCAGACCGATGAACGAGACCGCATTCTCCGGCCAGAGCTTCCAGGCCGAGCTGGGCAGCCGAGCCCTGTTTCCCGATCTGGAAACCCGCGTCTATCTCAACCACGCCTCGCTCTCACCGCCGAGCTCCGCCGTCCGCGAGGCCGTACTGCGCGCCATGGACGGCTACGCGCACAAGGGCATGGCCTGGTACGTCGAGGCGATGGAGAGCCGTGATCGCCTGCGTGCCCAACTGGCCAGACTGATGTCCGCGCCGGTGGAGGATCTGGCCCTGATCGCCAACACGACGGCAGGCATTCTCGACGTGGCCCTGAGCCTGCCCTGGCGTCGCGGCGATCGCGTTCTGTTGCTCGAAGGCGAGTTCCCGACCAACATCACACCCTGGCAGCAGGCGGCGCGCCGCCACGGCCTGGAGCTGCTCTGGATGCAGGCCGAAGACTTCCGCCTCGACCGGGAACGCGCGCTGGAGCGCCTGGAGACCGAGTTGCGGCTCGGGATTCGTCTGGTCGCGATGAGCGCGGTGCAGTTCACCACCGGCCAGCGCATGCCCCTGGAGACCGTCGGCGCCCTGTGCCGTCAACACGGCGCAGAATTCTTCGTCGATGCCATCCAGGCCCTGGGCATCGTGCCGATCGACGTCGAGGCGATGGGTATCCATTACCTGAGCGCCGGCTCGCACAAATGGCTGATGGGGCCGGAGGGCCTGGGCTGTCTCTACGTCCACCCGGATGCGGCCGAACGTCTGGAGCCGAACGTGGCCGGCTGGCTGAGCCATACGGACGCCTTTGCCTTCCTGACCGAGGGTGCTGGCCATCTCCGCTACGATCGACCCTTCCAGCACGGGGCTCGCATGGTCGAATCGGGCACCTTCAACACCCTGGGGGCCTGCGGTCTGGAAGCCAGCATCGGCCTGATCGAGCAGCTGGGGGTCGCGAGGATTCTCGAGCATGTGCAGGCCTGGCACGACGCGATCGAGCCCGAACTGATCCAGCGAGGCTTCGAGTCGGCACGCATGCCGGACGCCGACGGCCGCTCGGGCACGCTCAGCCTGCACCCGCCAGGGCCGGCGCCGGACTGGGCTCGTCAGCTGGCCAGACGCGGCATCAGCTGCGCCAGCCCGGACGGCTGGCTACGCCTGTCACCGAGCTGGCCCAATTCGATCGAGGAAGTGCCGATCGTGCTCGCGGCCGTCGACGAGATCATGGCGAAGGGTCTAGGAAACCCCTGAATGACTCAGTGGTTGCTTGGCGACCCGGCGAAATCGCGCCGGGCTGGGTAGAATCATCGGCAGTCCCCAGCCATTGTCGCCCCTGATGACCCAGACCTCCACCCTGCGCATTCCTCATACGCTGGCGCTGCTGCTTTTCCTGATGGTCGCCGCCCTGATCGCCACCTGGCTGGTGCCACAGGGCTTCTTTGCCGAAGACCCGGAGACCGGGCGCATCCTGCCCGGTTCCTACGAGGTCGTCGCCGAGCGCGAGGTCCTGTCACCGCTGGAGTTGTTTACGGCGATTCCGCGCGCCTTCGTCGAAGCCGGGCCGATCATCTTCTTCCTGTTCATCATCGGCGGCGTGCTGGCGATCGTTCGCGCCACCGGCACCATCGACGCCCTCCTCGGCCGGCTGCTGGATCGCTTCAGTGATCGACCCGGCATGCTGATCCTGGCGGTGGTTTTCGTGTTCGCCCTGGCCTCCAGCGCGGTGGGCTCATCGGGCGAATACGTCCCCTTCGTGCTGATCCTGGTCGCCTTGTGTCGCGCGATGCGCCTCGACGCCATGACCGCCGTCGGCATGGTCGTGGCCGGCTACGGCGTCGGCTACGGGGTCGCGGCCTTCAACCAGTACACGGTGGTCGTGGCGCAGGACATCGCCGGCCTGCCGACCTATTCGGGCTGGCCCGTGCGGCTGGGTCTGCTGGTGCTGTTCGTGCTGATCGCGGTCCATCACGTCTGGCGCTATGCCGAAGGCGTGCGGCGCGATCCCTCGACCAGCCTCGCCCTGGGCGGCCCGCCGGCCGGCGCCGAGACACCGGAACACTATCCGCCGCTCGACGTCCGCCACATCACCATCGTCCTCGCCTTCTTCGCGGCCCTCGGCGTCGGCGTCTGGGGCATCGCCACGCGCGGCTGGTACCTGAACGAACTCGGCGCCTGCTTCCTCGTGCTTGGCCTGGTGGCCGCGGCCATCGGCCGCCTGGGGCCGTCCCGGGCCTCGGAGAAGTTCATCGACGGCGCTCGCGACCTCACGGAAACGGCCATCCTCGTCGGCATCGCCCGCGGCATCGCCCTGATCATGGAAGACGGCCAGATCCTGCACACGATCGTGCACTACCTGAGCCTGCCGCTGTCGATGGTGGGCGCCGAACTGTCAGCCGTCGGCATGATGCTGATCCAGGCCGTGCTCAACCTGTTCATCCCCTCCGGCTCCGGACAGGCCTACGTGACCATGCCGCTGATGACGCCACTGGCCGACCTGGTCGAGATCCCGCGCCAGGTCGCGGTCCTGGCCTATCAGATGGGCGATGGCTTCACCAACATGATCATCCCCACCAACGCCATCCTGATGGGCATTCTCGGCGTTGCGGGCATTTCCTACGCCAGCTGGTTCCGCTTCTGCCTGCCACTGATCATCAAGCTGTACGCGGCGGGGGCCGTGGTGCTGGTACTGGCGGTGATGTTCGGGTTCAGTTGACGCCGCTGCCTGAACGAGGAAATCGGCGCCTGAATTCGCAGAACGCTGGAGGTCCTGTCGCATGACCATGCTTTCGGTTGCCTCGATCATCCTGTTCCTCGGGGCCATGGCAATGGTCCTGCTCAGGATCAAGGACCAGCGAGCCGACGATGGCGAGTGGCGCAGGCTGGCGCTGTTTCAGCCCCAAGCACCGGCCGCCTTCGAACCGGCGTGCCTGGCGGCACTGCCCGAGCCAGCGCGCCGTTACTTTGCCTACACCATTCAGCCCGGCACGCCGCTCCTGCCTGTGGCCGAAATCCAGATGCGCGGGCAATTCAGCCTGGGAACGAAGGAGGCTCCGAACTACCTGCCGATGGAAGCGCGTCAGATACTCGCGAGCCCGCATGGCTTCGTGTGGGCCATGCGCACCCGGGGAGGAATGCCGATCTCGGGGTCCGATTCGGGGCGATGGACGAGGTTTCGCATTCTCGGCGTGATTCCCGTGGCGCGGCTCGGCGGTGACCCGGATCACACGCGGTCGGCGTTCGGGCGGTACGTGGCCGAAGCGGTCTTCTGGACCCCCGCCGCTCTGCTTCCGAGCCCGGGTGTGGACTGGCAAGCCGTTGACCAGGACACGGCCCGCGTGACGATCCGGCATGGGTCACTGGAGCAGTCCGTCGACGTGACCGTGGATTCCGAAGGGCGGCCGGTGCAGGTGCTGTTCCAGCGCTGGAGCAACGCCAACCCGGACAGGACGCACCGGCTCCAGCCCTTCGGCGGCCGGATGTCGGATTTCCGCGAAGTGGAGGGCTATCGTCTGCCGTTCCGGGTCGAGGCCGGCAACTTCTTCGGGACCGACGACTACTTCCCCTTCTTCCTTGCCGAGGTCACGGCGATCCGTTTTCCCCAAGTCAGCTGATAAGCGATCCCTGCGCCAGCCCCACCGACATCAGCTCAGCCCTTCATCGCTCGATCGACAGTCCGTGCTGCCGGTATGACAGTCGTCACCGCATCGGCGCGTCCGAACATCGACTTGCGCTGGACCCCAACCACCACCGCGGCGACGCCGACGAGAATCCAGGTATCCCAGGGCTGTGCATCGGCCCAGAAGGGATTGATCAACTGCCAGTGGAACAGCATTGGCCAGAGCAGACTGCCGCGCGAGCTGTTGAAAATGGGCGTCACCAGCACGGCCAGGGTGATGTTTCCGATGAAGAAAGGCAGGAAGCTCCAGTCGACGAAAACCACGCCTGCCAGGAAGAACGCGGGCAGATGCCAGATCCCCCAGGTCGCGCCGACGATCAGGCCTGCCCAGATGGGTGCCATGTGACGCTGCAGAAGCGGCTGCATGACCCCGCGCCAGCCGAATTCTTCGACCGGCCCGAGAAACAGCATCATGAACATCACCACGATCACCCTTCCTGCTCCTTCCGATGGCAGAGGCGCGAACATCGGCCCGCTCTTGATCATCGATCCGACAAGGAACACCAGCGGCAGCACAAGCAGGATGAAGGCCGCCCAACCCCAGGAACCGCGCCACATCAGAACGCGCGAGAGGAAGGCACGAAGCCCGGACAGGCCGGAATACCGATAGACAATCAGAAAAGCGGCGATGGCGGGCGACCAGGTCGCGAGAAAGAAGAGCGGGTGAGCCCCATGGATCTCGCCGAACCAGTCCAGAGCGGTTTGTGGCGCCAAGATGTAGGTCCCGATCACGCCCCAGGTAAGCAAGAAACTCAGGGCCAGAAAAGGAAAGACCGCCAGACTGGGAACGGTTCTTTCAGTATTCATCGACAATGATCATGACTCCCAGCAAGCCCGATATCAGAGCCGCCAGGCCCTGCCACTGGCAAACGCCTCCCGCTGGACGATGAGCTCCTCCCGCAGGTCCAGGGGGATGGCGGGGACGCGCAGAAGCGCATCGATGATCGCCCGGGCATCCTCCGTCGCACCACTCTCGGCGAGAGCGAGGGCCTCGAGGTGCTTGAGCTCCAGGCTCGGCAGGCGCTCCATCAGCGCTCGCACGGTAGCGAGCGCCGATGCACCATCGCGTAAGCCCTCCTCCGGCGCAGCGGCCTGGATCAGGACCTGAAGGCCGAGAAGCTGGATCTCGTCGGGCTGGGCCGCCAGTCCGCGGGTCACCCAGGCGGCGGCCGCCTCGAAGCGCCGATGATCCAGCAGACAGCGCGCGGCCAGCCTGGCGTAGCGGGCCCGATCGTCGGCCTGCGCCCATAGCCATTCCAGTTCGGCGATGGCCGCGTCCGGCCGATCGAATGCGCAGTGCAGCCTGGCCAGCTGGATGCGCGCCAGCAGGTAGTTGGGCGAGCGTTCCAGGGCCGTCTCGAGCGCGGCGCGCGCCGCGTCGTCGTTGCCCGCAAGCGTATGGGCCGAACCGAGGTTCAACCAGGCCTTGGCATTGGCGGGCTCGACCGCGAGCAGGCGGCCGAGCACTTCGATCGCCGCCTCGGCCTCGTTCAGGCGAAGCCGAGCCGCCGCCAGGCCAAGGAGTGCCGTGGTGTTGTCCGGCACCACGGCCAAGGCCTCGCCATAGAAGCCTGCGGCCTCTTCGAACCGCCCGCTGGTGAAGGCGCGCTCCGCCTGCCGGATGGCCCAGGCGCTCCCGCGCTTGAGGTCTTCGAGGGAGGCCTGCAGCGTATCGTGGCGGAGTGGTGCGCGGTCGCCCCGGCGGGCAGCCACGGCCGTCGCCCGCGCTTCGTCCCCGACCAGTTCGTAGAGATTGGCCAGGGTGGCGTAGAAGCTGTTGGCCTCCGGCGCCAGCGAACGCGCCCGTTCCAGCGCCTCGATCGCCGAAGTGACTCGCCCCTGCTCACGCTCGATCCTGGCCAGCACCACCCAGGCGGCGGCATCGTCGGGGCGGAGGGCGACCGCTTCCTGCGCATGGCCCAAGGAAGCATCGACATCGGCCAGCGAGAAGGCCGTCTCCGCGAGCGCCAGTTCGACGGTGGCGGCGTCGACGCCGCAAGCGATCGTCGGAGAGGCACAGGCCCCCGCGACGGCCAGGAACGCTGTGTAGGCGGCGTCAGCCCGGTGAAGCCGGTTCTCCGTCACGCCAAGAAGATAGCGCGCCTCGACCAGGTCCGGTTGCAGCAGCAGTGCATTGCGATAGCCCTCGCGAGCGGCGCGAAACTGCCCGTAGGCGTGATGGACGCGAGCGAACTCGTACCAGGCCTCCGCTCCTTGCTCGCGATCGGGGCCGGCGGTTGCGACCGCGCCCCGGACCTCCTCCAGGTGTGCTGCCACTTCGGCCTCGAGCCCGGCCGGGTCGAGCTCCGGGATGGCCGCCAATGGCGTCGCCGTATCCTCCTGCCCGCAGGCAACCAGCAGCAGAACGCAGGCGAGCGTGACCAGGCGCATCATGGCGAGGGCTCTCTGATCGTCGTGTAGGCCCCCGTGGGCGGCGGCGCGAGGGTCTGTGTTCGTCCCGACGGCCAGCGAATCGCCATGGACTCGACCCGGTCCTGCGGACCGAGGCGGACGCGGATTCTTCCATCGCCAGAGGCCAGATAACTGCCATCGACGTGGTAGCGGTGCCGGGCCTGGCGTCCGTCGGCGAAACTCAGCAACAGCTCCGCACCTAGCGCTTCGCTCCATCCCCGGCCGGTCCATCGCTGAAGACGCAGACCGAACCAGGGCAGCGTCGAGTGGTGACGGTTGACCAGCACGATCGGCGATGCATTGTTGCGCGTCACCACCGCATCCAGATCACCATCGTCATCCAGATCCCCGACGATGAGGCCGCGACCGACCATGGGCTGGGCGAGCGCCGGCGCCCGCTGCGGCTCGAGCTCGATGAAGCCACCCGATGGCTGCTGTAGAAAGGCCTGGCTGACTTCTCGCAGGGGCGGATCGATTCCTGCCGTCTGCTGGGCGCGGTCGATCGACACGGCACCATTGATCACCAGCAGGTCCAGAAGCGAATCCTCATCGAGGTGCAGCCACGCGGTGCCGAAGCCCGTGTAGGGCAGCGAGGGAATCGCCAGGCCGCTGCCGTTCGTCCGATCTCGGAACATCCCGGGTCGATCCGCGACATAGAGCGTGTTCGATTCCGATTCGAGGTGCGTCATCAGAATACGGAATTCGCCTTCATCCACCACGTCGGCCACCGCGATGCCCATGCTTGCCTCACGCTTGCCATCGGCGTTCACGGCCAGCCCGCGGATCACGCCCTCATCGACGAAGCGCAACCCGCCCTGGTTGATCCAGACCTGGTTCTCGTCAGCGTCATTGGCGACCAGCAGGTCCGGACGTCCGTCCCGATCGATGTCGAGGACGACGGCACCCAGGCCGGCGCGGCGTGATGCGCCGATCCCGGACGCGACGCTCCGATCCAGGAACGTGCCATTCCGGTTTTCATAGAACGCGTCCGGTGCTGAGGGATAGCTCTGGGGGCCGCAGTAATCGGGTCTGGAATCGGGCGTGGTGCAGCGGACCGGCGCCTCGTCGCTGTAGTCGACGTAGCGCGCCACGAACAGATCCTCATCACCGTCACCATCGGCGTCGAAGAAGGACGCGGCCGTCGACCAGCGCGCCTCCTTCCACGGACCGTCGACCTCCCGCAGGAAGCCCTCCTCGTTGATCAGCAGCACATCCTCACCTGCGTTAGTGAGAAACAGATCCGGCCAGCCATCGCCGTTCGGATCCCCGACGGCAACGCCCATCCCGTGTCGCGCGCTTGGGCCGAGAGGCAAGGTCTGGGCCCGCTCGAAACGCAGCTGCCCGGTCTCGCGCAGCAGATTACGGAAGAGCTGATCACCAGCACCGTCCTCGACGGCGCCCTGGCGCAGGAAGAGATCGAGATCGCCGTCCCGGTCCAGATCGACAAGCGCACCGCCGGACCCCATGATCGAAACGATGGACAGAGTGCCGTCGGATCCGTTGCGGTGCTCGAAGATCACGCCCGAATCGCCGGGCAGCAGCTCCTCGAGCGCCGCCCCCGCAGGCTCTTCACGCGCGCAGCCTCCGGCGAGCACGCAAAGCACCGCTGCCGCCAGGGAAGCGGCCAATCGATCCATATCAGGGCGGCGGCAGGACTTCGAAGCTGTCGTCGAAGAGCAGATCGGACGGCGGTTGAATGAATCGCAGCGTCGCTGCCCGCACCTCACCCGTATCACCGCCACCCTGGTCGGTGACACTGAGGATCCAGTTACCATTCAGATCCCCCACGCTGGCAAAGCTGGCCAGCATGTCGGTAAAGCTGCCGCCAGCTTCCGAACCACCCGGCTCGCTGGTTCCGAACAGGCCATCGGGGACGATGTCCGCGCCGCCGACACTTGTCGCCGCGGCCCATAGATCACCGAAGCTGCTGGTGCTGAAGGTATAGACCCCATCGAGGTTCGACGAGTCCCCGCAGCCAGTCGCCGTGGTCGTACCGACGCGCCCGAAAAGAACATGCGAGGTCACGCCGTCCGGGGCATAGAGCTCGGCCGTCACGTCACCGACCCAGGTGTGGGTCATGTCCAGATCGACCTCGATGCCCTCAAGCTCATTGCCGGAGGCGACCAATCCCGAGGCAGCGAAAACCACGTTGAGGGAAAGGCCCGCCGGTGGACCGCAGCCGGCCGCGCCACGATCAGGGATCGGCCCGACACCAGCGCCAGGGAAGCTTACCGTCTGGCCAACCGCCAGCGACGACAGCGCGGCAAGGGCGAACGCGCCCAGCGAGCTGACCATCAAATTCCTCATAAAAGCCTCCTCCTGTCGAACCCCTGCCGACCGAGTATAGGCCCGTAAACCCCTGATTTCCAGCGACTGATTCGGCCACGCCTTGGCCGCATGGATGCACAGAAAGCCGTCTCCGCAGATCGATGGATCCGGAATCCGACATGACCTTCGACCCTGGTGGACCCAGGAATGCTCTGAGACCATGGATACCCCAGAAGCAAGATCAAGAGCGAACATGACGCCGATCAGATTTTCAATCCTTGTTGCAGGCCTCTTCTGGCTTGCGGCTTGCTCGGAGAATGACCCTGCCCTTCCAGAAGCCAATCAGGCCGAAGCCTTTGAGGATACGGCTGCTCAGCTGCTGCAGGACTATGCGGAGCGCACGAATTTCATGGGTAGCGTCGTGATCCTAGAAGACGGCGAAACCATTTTCGACGCATCGGTTGGCTACGCGAACCTGTCCCAGTCCGTACCCAATGATCAGCACACCCTGTACCGGATCGCCTCGATTTCCAAGCCCTACACGGCAGCGATGGTCTTCAGGGCCATCGAGCAGGAGAGACTTGCGCTGGATGCTTCATTGTCGGACTTCTTTCCGACGATCCCCGAAGCCGAAGGAATCAGCATCGAACACCTGCTCCAGCATCGCAGCGGCATCGCGAACTACACGGGTGATGCATCGTTCAGGGATTACCACGTCGAGGGGATCGCCAGGGAGGACTTGCTGCGCCTCATCGAGCGCCTGCCCCGCGAGTTCGCTCCCGGCGAGGACGCACGATACAGCAATTCCAACTACTTCCTCCTGGCGCTGATCCTGGAAGCGCTCTACGAACAGAGCTATGCGGAGCTGATTCAATCATTGATCGCCGAACCCCTGGGCTTGACCAACACCTTTCATCCCACCGAGGTCGGCAGCAGCGCCCAAGAAGCGCTGTCCTACGAACGCGAGGAGGACTGGATCACGATGCCCACGACTCATCCCTCGTCCTCCTTCGGCGCGGGCTCCATCGTGGCGACCACCAGCGAACTTGCCCGCTTCATGAACGCATTGATGGAGGGCAGCATCGTTTCCGCGGAATCACTGTCGCTGATGCAGAGCACGAGAGGGGGACATGGCATGGGCCTTCAGCAGCTGTCCGTCGGCTCACGCACGGCCTACGGTCATGGCGGCATGGTCGACGGCTTCGAGTCCCTCGCGCTGTTCTTGCCGGAAGAGAAGCTGGTGATCGCGATCACCGCCAACGCGACGACCGAAGGCCTGAACGGTCTGGTGTCTCGCATCGAAGAGGCTTACTTCGGCGATGAGGAACACCCCCTGGCCGAGGGCGAAGCCAGCACCTATGCAGGCATCTATGCGGCCACGGACGGTTCCTCGGACACGTTCGCATTCATCGAAAGGGATGGCTCGCTGATCCTGCTCGTCATGAATGAATTCGAGGAACCCCTGACCTACCGGGGCGACGGTCGCTTCGTGTTCGAGCAGATGTACGCTGCCCCGATGGTGTTCTCCTTCTCGGAGGACGGGCAGTCCGTCACCATGACTCAGGGCGACTTCGAAGGCAGCTACCGGCGCGAGGCATCCGCGAACTGAGCGCTGGCTGGCGACGCCAGGCTCGACTGCCGCTGGGAGCGATCTGCCAGGACGCCTGGTCCGACCCATGGGCTCGATGCCCATGGGCCGGTCCGGGAATGATCCGAAGACCGGACTACTTCTAGGGAGCCTCTGAATAATCCTGCTCGGATCGCGTTTCAGTCGGAAAAGCCGCAGATCGTGCGGCGCGACGCGAGTGACAGTAGCCGTCGCTACGGCCGAGTGGCGCGACGCGCGAGATGCGGCCTTTCCGGCGAAACCCTTTAGGGACAGGCCTTTGCGGGGCCTCCGCCTCGTTTGGGCCAGCTTATTTGGAATGACCAAACCGCGCTCACCCAAGCCAAGCCGGAGACTCCCGCAAAGACCTGTCGCGCCCGAGCAGGATTATTCAGAGGCTCCCTAGTTCTCGCTCAGGTACTTGTGCAGCCATTCGTTGACCTGCTCGTGCCAGTGGATCGAGTTGTTCGGTTTCAACACCCAGTGGTTCTCGTCAGGAAAGTACAGGAAGCGGCTTTCGATCCCCCGGCGCTGCAGCGCGGTGAAGGTCGCGATGCCCTGGGTCACCGGCACGCGGTAATCCAGCTCTCCGTGAATGACCAGCATCGGCGTTTGCCACCGGTCCACGTAGAGGGCTGGATTGTGTAATTCGTAGCCTTCGGGGTTGCTGAAATACGGACCGCCATGCTCCCATTCCGGGAACCACAGCTCCTCGGTCGTGTAGTACATCGATCGATTGTCGAAAATACCGTCGTGGTTCACGAGACAGCGGAAGCGCTCGGGCCACTGGCCGGCGATCCAGTTGATCATGTAGCCCCCGTAGGAGGCGCCGAGGGCACAGACACGATCGCCATCCAGGAAGCGGTAGCGCTCCAGCGCCGCGGCCAGGCCGAGCTGGAGATCCTCCAGCGGCTTTCCGCCCCAATCCCCCGAGATGCTATCGGTGAAGGCCTGGCCATAACCGGTCGAGCCGTGGAAGTCGATCATGACCGCGGCGAAACCCTGACCCGCATAGGTCTGTGGGTTCCAGCGGTAGTGGAAGTTGTTCGAAAAACTCCCCTGCGGTCCACCATGGATGAGAAATGCCACCGGGTAGGTCGCCCCCGCCTCGAAGCCCACGGGCTTGACCACGAAGCCGTAGACGGTCGCGCCGTCCGCGCCCTCGAAAGAGAACTGCTCGTACTCGCCCATCTCCACACCGGCCAGGGTGCGCGAGGACACGTCGGTGATTCTGCGGCTGGCTCCCGTGTCAGTATCGAGCACATGGAGCTCGCTCGGAGAGCCCAGGCTGTTCATGGCGTAGACGATGTCCTCACCGGCCACGTCGAGCCCAGCCACGGTTCCGCTATCCACGAGCTTGACCGGCGCGGCCCCGTCGAGGCCGAAGCGCCAGAGCGTTCGGTGACCGACATCCTGGGCCACCGCCAGAATCGATTGCCCATCGGCCGTGAAGGCGATGCTGGATGGCGAGCGATCCCAGCCCTCCGTCAGCACTCGGTTGTCGCCGGCGCGCAGATCGCGCAGGACGATCCGGTACTGGTCGGCTTCGAAGCCCGGCCGCGACATGGCCAGGTAGGCGAGGTAGCGACCGTCCGGACTCACGACGGGCGCCGTGTCCCAGGCAGGATTCCCTTCCGTGAGGTTCTCGGGGCTGCCACGATTGTCGCCAGAATCGTCACCAGAATCGTCCAGCGACGTCGTATAGATATCGAAATTGGTCGACGTGGGCTCGTTGGCGTCACGAAGTCGCGCGGCGAAGAACAGGGTTTCTCCATCGGGAGAAATCGCATATTCCTCGTTGCCGCCCCAGATGCGAGAGGGAATGTCCGCATCGAGCATCGTCACCCGAGCGGGGGTTCCATCGGCGATCCCCGCCTCGTCGAGCTGGATCGAGAACAGCTGCGATCGCGTCTCGTCCAGCCAGTGATCCCAGTGGCGCATGAAGAGCTGGTCATAGGACTTCGCGGAGATCGGGCTGTTCGCCTCGGCGGCCTTGCGCTCCACGGTGCAGGTCAGATCGTCGCAGTCGAGGTAGACCGACATCGAGACCACAAGACGATTCTCCGTCGGCGCGATCCGGAAGGAACCGACCCCCAGGGGCAGATCGGTCACCGGCTCTGCCTCGCCGCCATTCACCGGAATACGCCAGACCTGGGTGGCCTCGCCGCGATTGGACAGGAACAGCACGTGGCGCCCGTCCGGCGACCAGGCCGGTGAGGTGTCGTTGGCAGGATGCGACGTCAACTGCCGCGCCTCCCCGCCGGCCACCGGACTGATCCAGAGATCGTATCGACCCGTGTCTGCGTCCAGGTCGGTCCGACGCAGGGTGTAGACCACCGACTGCCCGTCCGGCGACACCACGGGCGCACCGATCCGGTCGATCGTCACCAGGTGTTCGGCGTTGAACGGCTCCGCGTTGCTGACGGGAGCAATCAGTACCAGCAAGATGGCAAGGCAGAAGGAAAAACGCATGGCAGGCCTCTGAAGAATCCGGTGAATGAACCAGTGTAATCGACATGCCAATCGACATGCCGGACACCCATCCACCAGGGTCACCCGGCATGCCCGTCGATCAGCAAGGGCGCGCGGCAGACCGCTGGTTTGAAGCCCGCAGGGTCGAGACTTATACTTCAGTCCCTTGCTTTACATGGCCGGTCAGGAGTCGAGAATGCGACGCTACGGAATGGAATGGGCCTGGATCGCCCTGATGATCTGCAGCTTAGCGGCCGGCCAGGCGATCTCGGCGGCCCCGGCTTCGAGCATTCAGGAACGCGGTTCCTCCACTGGCGTGCCTCCGACGGTGGATCTGATTATCGTCGTCGACAATTCCGCCTCGATGACCGATGAAATCGAGAGTCTCCAGAACGGACTCTACGACCACCTGGTCGGGCCGCTGCTCGCAGCGGACGTCGGCATTCAGGTGATCATGGTGGCGCGACACGGTGACCTGCCCAGCGAGTCGGTCTGCATCGAAGCGCCTTTGAGCAGCATTCCCTCGGGAGGCTGCGCAACTCCTCCCCCACAGCCGGGCAACACGGCGCTGTACCGTCAGTACAGCGTCGAAGTGGGCTCGCACAATGCCTGGTGCCTTCTCAGGGATACCTATGGCGGCAGCGTCCCGGACGAATTCGGGCTGGCGCCCGCCGGCTGGCAGGCCTGGCTGCAGCCCGACGCGTATCGCGTGATTCTGGTCGTCAGTGACGACGGAGTGATCTGCGACAGCTACAATGACGCGGACAACGTCGTCAGCGGCGGCGCCGCTGCGACGTCCTTCGACGCCGACCTGCTGGCCCTGTCTCCCGCCGACTTCGGCACCTCGGTGGCACGCAACTACATCGTGCACAGCCTCATCGGCATGGGGCCGAATAGCCCGTCGACCGCGCCCTGGCCACCTTCATCGGCCGTGTCCACCCTGCTGTGCCCCGTGGGCGTCGATCCCGGGACCGGCCACCAATCGCTCAGCGTCCTCACCGGAGGTCTGCGCTTCCCCTCGTGCCAGGCCGACGACTACCCTGTCTTTTTCCGGATGCTGGCGGAAAGCATCTTCCCGGGAGCCGCCCTGTTCCGCGACCGCTTCGAAGCGGAATAGCGCTCGCCACGAGCAGCCGCCTGTCGAGGCAAGTCCTCGCTCTGCAGGCTCCAGGGCGCCAAAGACCTGAGGCCCCGACCAATCCCTGCTGTTCTAGTCCTGCTGGAATCGGTCGAAGAAGATGGTCGGGTCGGTGCTCCCGAGCAAGGTGATCTGCAGGGCCGCCCCCGAGCCCGTGGACAGGTTGGTCTGGATGATCGTTCCCGCGCCGATACGGATCGGCGGGTCGAAGGTGTGTTCCTGGCGCTCATAGCTGTTCAGGTAGAAGTAGTGCCAGATATCCCCGCCCGGGTTGATTCCGACGCCGCCGGTATTGAAACTCAGGTCACTGAAGCTGCCATTCTGGATATAGATCTTTCTCAGATACATCTCGTCCTCCGCCCCCAGGGGAACGAGGGCGCTTGGTGCGGCCTGGAAATCAACGATCTGAACCGTCTTCGTCGTTCCATCCAGCAATCTGACGATCGGGTCGAAGCCTCGCGTCGATTCGCTCGTCCACATCCCTTCGGGTGCATCCACCTGCTCGGCAAACGCAAGCGGCGAAAGCGCCACCAGAACGCCAAACCCCACGAGAAAGCTCAGTCCTCCGAGCAAGAAACCCGTTACCCCTATTCGTGATGAAAACATGTTCGAATCCTCCTGAAAGCGCTGATCAACGCACGCCGGCGAAAAACCCAACAAGCACCATAGACGATGCTGTGCTCGAAAAATCGTACACCAAATACCCGAGCCCTCGAATGCTCGCCCGAGGAAGCCCCCGTTACTCCTTGCGTTCCCGCGCCTCGACCCGATGCCTGCCGCGTGCCGGCTACACTCTGATTCGAGCGTTCACCACCTTGCACCGATGAGCCTGCTGATCCCCCATCTCCACGCGCTGCGCGAATGCCGCCTGGTGGCCCGCTACGACCGCTTCGTCGCCGACGCCGGCGTGCGCTTCCGCGCCATCCGCGTCGACCCGAGGCCGGAAGGCTACCGCTTCGACGGCACCCTCACCGTCGACCTCGCCGATTACGATCCCGCAGGGCCGGCGCTCTACCGATCCAGGCTCGACGCCTGGTCCGGCTGGAAACGCCGCGGACCCGTCAGACCGGACCCACAAGGCAGCGATGGATGATGGCCAGCCATTCACCCTCGCTACGAAACACAGTGACACGAGACTGGACTTGGACGCCTCGCCCCTGGCAGAACTCCTGACAGATCGGACAAAAAGCGGCTGCCGCCCTGGTCTTCACCAGTCGCAAGATCGTGACTCGATCCTCAGGGCCCGTCAGCGCCTGTCTCATCCAGGTGTCGACGCAGATCCTCCGCAGCCACGATGCCTCCGAACATCTCGCCGTTCGCGGTGATGATGTAGGGCGTGCCGTTGACACCCATCATCCGGCCGAGCTCGAAGTGGCGCTCGACCGGTGAATCGCAGTCCTGTGCCGGGAGGCTGCGTCCGAGCTGGGCCTGATCCATGGCGGCGTTGACATCGGCGGCGCACCAGACGGACACCAGATCATCATAGGTCGAGCTTCCGATGCCGGCCCGCGGGAAGGCCGCGTAGCGGACCGCGATGCCCGCGTCGATGTATTCATCGATCATGCCATGGAGTCGGCGGCAGTAGCCGCAATCGGTGTCCGTGAACACCAGCACTTCGTGGTCCGGATCGGTCGGCCCGTAGGTGATCAGCGTCGAGGTATCCAGATCGCGCATGAGCTGCCGGCGGACGCCCTGTTTGCCCAGCTCGGTCAGATCATCCTGGGTGTTCAGATCAACCAGCCGGCCCTGAATGAAATACTGCCCGTCGTCGGTCATGAAGAAGACTTCGGTGCCGGCGGTGACCTGGACGATGCCATCGATCCTGGTGCTGGCCACGGAAACTTCGACATCGCCGCCGACCAGGGTGGCCAGTCGTTCCTGGACCCGCTGGAAGTCGTCGGCCAGGGCGGAATGGGAGATCAGCATCGCCCCGAGGGCAAGCAGCAGGTGTACCGGTTTCATCATCAAAGGGTCCATGGATTGCGGGGGCTCTTCGCCGGGTGCCGAGCCCATCAACAGGGTGTGACCCGCGGCGACGGTCGAAGTTGCGGACGAGAGCTGATTTACCGGTAGCCCTGCAATTGAATCGAAGAGCCATCGACCTCCCAACGTCCGAGGGCACGATTACACGAGTACCCTGTTGTCGGATGGCAAGTCCAGCACCAATCTGTCCTGGATGGTCCGTGTGGACAAGCTACTGAGAGATCCCATCCAGGGAACCATCAACGATTCAAGACGAGCGTGGAAGATCGCTCACTGCAGCCCTCCTCCTCTGCAGCGTCTGCCTTGAATGTTCGGCGACAGTGCAGCCACAAGGCCCTGCCATATTCAATTGCTCAAGAATCCGAACACCAGATTGTCAAGCATGAGCATTTCCGCTCCGCGCGAGTCTATGCGCAGCAGCACTTCGTCGATGGCCACGTCGAATCCCGGCTCCAGGGTCTGCCATGCAGGCTCGGAACTGCTGATCCCGCCGACGGAGAAAAGCACCTGACCATTCAATCGACCCTGAAGCTCGAGCCCGTCACTCGGCTCTGTGGTCAGCGTGCGCAGGTCCAGTCTCGAGAACAGGAATCGGCCGCCATCGGATCGGCGAATCGATAAGCTGTCTCCGATATCGGGGAATTGAAAGCCCGTACTCAGGGTCTGACCAGGATTTCCTTCAGGAAGGATTTCCCAGTCGTCCCCACTGAGCACCTGGAGCACGAAGGGTCCATCGTTCCGAACCGCACCAGGAGGAAGCAGCTCGCTGGCCAGATTTTCGAATCCCAGCCTTTCCGGAACCGCAATGAAGCGATCCGCGAACGCGCGATCGCCAAGGAGCTCGAAATCATCGATGAGCACCGTATTGTCTCCACCCTGCCCGTTGATGATCGTCAGCGCCTGACTCGCGACGACCGCCGTGAAGACCAGTGAGACACGGTGATAGGGGTTCGAGCCACCGACAGGACTGATGGTCTGACTCAGAGCCGGTGGCCCTCCGTTCAAGGAGATTTCCCTCAGCTCGCCGGAAACCGCGACCTGGACAAGGACCGAGTTGCTGCTTCGCGCGTTCGCTCGAAATCGGACGACATAGCTCGACCCTGGAAGCAGTCCGGTCATCAGGGTCGAAAGCCTCGACTCACCGCCTGGACTGCTCTGGAGAAACCCGACCTGGGTGCCATCGGGAATCGCGCCGTTGTCGGCAAACGGGGACTGCCCGTTGCTGATGGGGTTCAAGCCCCAGTTGCCCACGGAACTACCCTCCCAGCCCGACACGCCACCGTTGTCCGCCACATAACCCGGCCAGATCTGGAAGGACCCCACTTCAAATGACGGATTGACGATCTGCGGCTCTGGAACAACGACTCCGAGAGCCTCGTTCAGGCTCTGCTCCCCGAGAAGATCACCGCCCGCCGCAGCAGGACCCGGCCACCCCAGCGCGATCACCAGCGACCACAGCAACGGGGCCGAAGCCGAGCGCACTTCCTTGAATATCGAAACCTGGATCATCGGAGTCTCTTTCAGCATGGGTTCTACCAAGGTAAGCGGAAAATCCTGGTTCAATCGTTCAGGCTCGAATCGACGACCAGAACCATGGTCGACAGCCGCGGCGCCCCGATGACCTGGAGTCTGCAGCGGGCCAGTATCGGGCTGGTACTCAGCGTTTGTCGAGCGGCACGGGTTCATCGGGTACCGCCCCCTGTCTGCCTTGGACTGGACCGGTCGGAAACCGAGCCCCTGTCAATCACCCACCGGTCGAACCACCAGGTTGTCAAGCAGGAAGGAGGTTTCACCGATGGACGCTGCGACCAGGCGTACTTCGTCGACAAAAACACCGAAGACAGGCTGCAGGGTCTGCCAGGTTCCCACGTTGCTGTTCAACCCTCCGAACATCACGACTTCCTGACCATCGACAAGGCCGACCAAGTCCAGGCCATCACTCTGCATGTTGCTCATGGACCGATAGTCGAGGCTCTGCAATTCAAAGCGACCGCCACCGGTCAGGCGAATCGACAAGGTATCGCCAACCGTCGGGAGCCCTCCTCTACCCAGCCAGAGTGCTTGGTCGGGGTTGCCACCGAACTCCACCGCCCATGTATCCCCAGAGATATTCTCGATCAGGAACGGGCCTTCACTATTGATCACGCCCGGAACGAGCGGACCCTGGGCCAGGCCATCGAATCCCAGAACGTTCGAATTGAATCGATCCGAGAACACCTGGTCCCCCAGCACCTGGAAGTCATCGAGGAGCACGGTTCGGTCACTGCTCTCTTCGTTGACGATGGTCAGGGTCTGACTGATGGCGGATGCGGTAAAGACGAAGGCGAGGCGATGATAGGGGTTCAGGCCGCCAACGGGGGCGATGATCTGAAACGGCTGGGGTGCGCCGCCGTTCAAGGCGCTGTTCATCGTGTCGCCATCTATCAGGACCCTGATCTGCACCGAGCCGCTGCTGCGTGCATTGGCACGAAAAACCACTCGATAGGTCGACCCGATCTCCAACCCGGCGATCGTCGTCGACAGCGTGGCGTCAACCAGCGCCAGGCTCTGCAGGAATCCGACCTGACTGCCTGCGGGAATGGCGCCGTTGTCGGCAAAGGGGGATTGTCCATCGCTGATGGGGTTCAAGCCCGAGGTGTCGATGGCGCCCCCGGTCCAGCCGATCACAGGCCCATTGTCCCGCGCGTAGCCCGGGTACACGCTGAAGCCGTTCAGCTCGAAGGAAGGATTCTGAATCTGCGGCCCCACGCCGCCGCCCCAGCCCGCGATAGCGGGTGCCCCCCCGGCTCGATCATTGGCCGCAAGGGCATGGCTGGCCAAGCCAGCAACAAGAAGCATCGCCCCTACAGACCTGGTCAGCACATAGATCGATCTTTGAAATCGCGCAGAAAAAAGCATCTTCGAGTCTCGCTTCGATAGGGTTCTACGGGGGTAAGCGGAAGACCGGGCGAGAATCGGTCAAGACCCGATACACGGCCGTGAGCGCGGCCTTCGTGTTCTGCTATTCTCGATATCCCGACCGGGCATGAGGCTGCGTGGCCGAAGGCCAGAGCCTGGGGCCTGGTTCGCCCCTCGAGCAAGACTCGAATTCGATTTGCCCGGCAGATTCCAACCGGAGGCGTTCCATGCAAGACCCGGCCGCGATCACTCAATGCCTGCAGCGCTGGCGAGGCGGGGATCAGGACGCATTCGAAGAACTGGCCGGACTCGTGGAGGGCCAGTTGCGAGAATTGGCCTCGAGCCGTCTTCGCGGCGAGCGACAAGTCACCTTGCAGCCGACGGCGCTGGTCAACGAGGCCATGCTGCGCCTGATGGGCGGCGATGTGGACTGGAAGGATCGGAGCCATTTCTTTGCCTTTGCGGCCCTGCACATGCGCAGCGTTCTCGTGGACCAGGCTCGCGCCCGGCGCGCGCAACGCCGGGGCGGAAACCAACTGCAGGTCACACTCGGCGACGAGTTGGCCGCGACCTCGGCCGATCTCGGCATCATCGAGTTGCACGAGGCTCTCGAGCAGCTGGAAGCCGTCGATGCCGACGCCGCCCGAGTCATCGAACTGAGCTACTTCGGCGGTCTCAAACGAGATGAAGTCGCCGAAGCCATGGGCTGCTCGGTCTCCTCCGTGTTCCGCGCCCTGCGCTTCGGGCAGGCCTGGCTCCGGCAGGCGTTGAGCGAATGAGCGGGGACGGTGCGAAGGGCCTGCGCGAGCAGTTCGATCGCCTGATCGAGATGGCGCCCGAGGAGCGAGCCAGGGCCTTGAACGAGCTGCTGGCCGAGGACCCGGAACTTGGCGAACAATTGCGGGCACTGCTGCCCGCGGACACGACCGGCGCGGGCGATACGGCGGATCCCATCGCCCGTCGCGTCCTTCGAAGCCTGGAGTCGACGCCGCTGCCCAGCGGGCAACTCGGACCCTATCGCCTTCTCCGCCTCCTCGGCAGCGGCGGCATGGGCTGGGTCTACCTGGCCGAGCGCGATGTCGACGGCGTGACCCAGCAGGTCGCCCTGAAGCTGGTGCCCGGCAGCGATCAGGCCACCGCCGTCGAGCTTTTTCAACGCGAACGTTCCGTACTGGCGAGCCTGCAACACCCCAACATCGCCCGCTTCCTCGATGCGGGCACCGTCGATGGCCAGCGCTACCTCGCCATGGAGTACATCGAGGGCCAGTCCCTGGCCCGCTGGCTGGAAGAGCGGCAGCCGAGCCTGCAACAACGCCTGACCCTGCTCGTGGCCCTGGCTCGAGCCGTTGATCATGCCCATGGCAGGCTGGTCGTCCATCGTGACCTGAAGCCGGCCAACCTGTTGGTGCGCAGCGACGACAGCCCGGTGCTGCTGGACTTCGGCATCGCCAAGCTGCTTGCCGACGAAGAACCAGGCCGGGCCACGTCGACCCGAATCTACACGCCGACCTACGCTGCGCCCGAGCAGCTGGCCGGCGAGCCCGTGACCGTCGCCACCGATGTCTACGCTCTCGGGCTGCTGCTGTTCGAGATCCTCTGCGGCGAGCCGGCGAGAAAGGATGCCCACAGGGCCCTGCGCACGCAGCCCAGCGGCATCGCAAGAGATTCGGACCGCAGCTGGGTCCGCCGCGACGCGAGTGGCATCGACGTCGAGCTCGACCGGATCGTCGCCATGGCCCTTCGCGAGGAACCCGAACGGCGCTATCGCTCGGCCGCCGAGCTGGCCGCGGACATCGAGCGCTGGCAGCAGGGGCTGCCCGTCCACGCCATGCCGGACAGCCTGGCCTATCGCAGCCGCAAGTGGTTGCGACGGCACCGCTGGGGCGCCACCGTGGCGGCCACCGCACTTGTCGGTACCGTGTTCTTCGTCGTGCAACTGCAGACCGCGCTGAACCGCGCCCTGCTCGCCGAGGAAACCGCCCAGCGTGAAGCGAGAACCGCGCAGGCGGTGGCCGATCTGATGACGGATCTGTTCGAGGGCGCCGATCCGAGAATCGCGCGGAATGCCGACCTCAGCGCCAGAGCCCTGCTGGAACGCGGCGCCGAGCGACTGAACACGCAACTCAGCGGCGATGTCGCCATCGATGCTCAGTTGCGCTTCACGATGGGAGAACTGCTGGCGCAGATCGGCGACCGAGAAGCGGCCATCGCTCAGTTCGAAGCCGGCCTGGCACTGGAATCGACGGAACCGCTGGACCCTCTGCAGCGCGCCGATCTGCTGCACGAGCTGGCTCGGGCGCAGTCCGCCCTGGACCGGGAGGCCCCGGCCGAGGCAGCAGCACGCGAAGCCCTTGCACTGCGCGAGCGCGTTCTGGGGCCCGATGCCCTGGCGGTCGGTCATGCGCTCCAGTCCCTGGCCGTTCCGATCCAACGACTGGGACGAAGCGACGAGGCCGAAGCGCTGTTCCGGCGCGCCGAAGCCATTTTCGCCAGTCAGGAACCGCCGGACCTCGGGGGCCTGGCTTCATCGCGCCACAACCTGGGCTGGATCGCCCAGCGCCGAGGCGACTACCCGCTGGCGATCCGCCGCCTGCAACAGGCCGTCGACAACAAGACCGAGCTGTATGGCTGGGATGACCCGCGCACCCTGTTCAGCATGGTGCCCCTGGCCCAGTCCCTGGCTGATAACGGTGATACCGCCGCCGGCATCGAGTGGATGGAACGCGCCGTGGAAGGTCGCCGCCGGGTCAACGGCAATGACAGCATGGACACGCTCTTCGCCCTCAAGGAACTGGCCTTTCTCCAGCATGACCAGGGCGAGTTCGATCAGGCCCTCGCCAATTATCAGGAGGCCCTGGAGATCGGCCGGCGCGTGGCGCCCGAATCCGGGGACGTGGCGAGAACCCTGAACAACATGGCCTCCCTGCAGGAACAGCGCGGGGATCTGGCCTCGGCGGAAGCGCTGCTGCGCGAGTCCCTGGCGCTTCGCCAGGTGATTTTCGGCCCCGACGATGTCAACACCCTGCGCGTGGAACACAATCTCTGCCGCGTGCGCCTCCAGCAGGAGGGCGATGCCGCACAAGCCTGTGCCGCCGAGATCTTCGAGCGTCGCCGTCGCTTTCTCGGCGAGTCCTCCGCGGAAACCGACGACAGCCGGGCCCTGGTGGAAAGCCTCAGCCCGACACCGGATCGCGACTGGCTGCTGGATCGATACCGGCATTACATGAGCCAGGGCGCCAGTCAGATCGTTCGAAGCATGCGCTACGCCTGGTTGCTCGCCGCCGACAACGGCGAGGCCGAGGACCTGGACCGATTGCGCACCGTGGCCGATGCGCTGCGCGAGTTTCAAGGCAGCACCTCGGTACGCGCCGCACAGACCGAGCTCGAACTCGCACAGCTCGCGCTACGTCTTGGACGAGTCGATCTTGTGGGCGACGCATTGTCGCGCTCCGAGACCATCCTGGATCGTACCCTGGCGCCGCAGGCAGCCCAGCGGATCCGACTGCGCGAACTTCAGTCATTGAACTCCGCCCGGTAGGCGACGTCGGATTCTGGTCGGCCGAATGGTTCAGCATGGTTCGGGCGTCGATGGCCCAGGCCGTCAGGACGCCGCGATGTACGAAGTCAGTCCCGGCAGACCTGGATGGAGCAGTCCCTGCAGTCTCCTTTCCCACGCCGATCACCGGCGAGAGCCGGAGTTCACCCTGCCCCGGCCCTGGCACCCGGCTTGAGTTTCTGATGCAGAAAGGAGATCCCCACCAGGGCCAGGCCCAGTCCCATGAAGGAAGCGACGCGTAGCAGGCCATCGAGGTCGGAGAGATCGATGAAGAAGATCTTCAGGATCACGATCGAGAGCACGGCCAGGCCGCCGCGATACATGTTCTGCCATTGGCGCATGCCACCCCAGAGCATCGCCGCCACGGCCATCAGCAGCCAGACCGCCGAATAGGTGTAGAGCTCGCCGGCCGACGTGCTGGTCTGCAGCGACACCGTGCCCTGCCATAGGTGGCGGACCTGAAACGAGACGAAGATGAAGCTGGCCACACCCACGAGCAGGGCCGCCGGCTTCTTCGCGCCTCGGTAGTAACGGGCAAACAGCAGCCCCAGCAGCACCGGAAAGCCCAGCGACAGGGTCAGCATGTTGAACACGGGCTGCGCGCTGATGGCCCTCAGGGCCCAGCTCTCGCTGTTCATCAGGTTGAGCAGGATACCCAGGTAGTTGAGAGATGCGAACACCAGCAGCAGGACGGAGTAGCCCTGGTACCAGCGGCTCAATCCATGGCTGATTCGGGCACGCTGATGATAGACCAGGCTCAATGCACCGGCGAGGCCGATGTACAGCGTCGCCTCGGTGAAGCTGTACTCGGTAAAGAAGACCCGACCGTCATGAAGCAGGTAACGCGTCTCCGCCCAGACCGTCAGCACGAACAGATGCAGGCTGGCGACCTCGGTCCACTGGCGAAGCTTCGGGTGGTCGACCAACTGCCGACTACTCAGCCAGCACAGCAGCGTGGCGCCACCATAGGTCCACAGCGGCCAGTGCCAGATCGCGGGGTAATCGAACAACCAGGGGTTTGCGGTCAGGCGCAGGACCACCAGCAGCACGACCAGCTTCAACAGCCAGCCGATGGCGGTCACGTCGAAACGCTTGATCAGCCAGGCCAGCGACAGCACCTGCGCGGCCAGCGCCAGGGTCAGCGTGGCGGCCTCGAAGGCAACGGCCACCGCCAGGGCGTAGCCGCAGTGCCCGGCGATGAAATGCCAGATGCCGATCCAGCGTTCGCGCTGCCGATGCGTGGTCATCACCGCGATGGCCATCTGAACCGCCGCAAGCCCGGCGAACAGCAGGGCCCAGTTGGCCTGGCTGGCGAACTGACTGACCGTCAGATAAGCGCACAGAAAGGACATCACCGGCGTCATCGCCAGCAAGGATGCCCACCAGGCCCGTTGTTGACCGAGTCGATACGCCCAGAGTGCCGCGATCATGACCAGCAGACCCAGGTTCGCCAGCGAGAACAACAGGATGTCGGGCTGCATCAGAGGCGCCTTTCGCCAACCGATGTCCAGGCTCGGGAATGAGGTGTAGAGCATGACGATACAGGCCAGGCTGCCAAGCAGCAGCGTCCAGACCAGCGACAGCAGACGCGGCTGGCGCAGGCTGGCGAACAACAGCAGGGCTGGCAGGGCCAGGAAGGCCAGCCAATGGGCGACCCAGCCGCTGTTCAGGATGGACACCAGTTGCGCCAGGACGATGCCGAGAAGCGCCATGGGTAATCCACGTTCCCAAACCGGGATGGCCTGGTTGGCCGCGGACTCGCCCGTGGCCTGATCCGCCCCATGACCAAAGCTCCAGACGCCATCCGAATGCCGCTGCAGGAGCCGCCAATTACCGGAACAGATCGCCATCAACTGGTAGGCCAGCAGCGCCAGATAGAGCCCGCGCAGGCCGTCGACCTGGGAGCTGGTCAACGACAACCACCACCAGCCGAGCGCACCCAGGACGGCGCCCGACCAGAGCCAGCCCATGCGAACCACACGAGCCAGAAGCAGCACCGACACGGTGATGATCTGGGCGTAGATCAATGCGGCCAGCATATTGCCGCTGCCTGTGGAAACGAGCGCCGGCACCGCGTAGGCGCCGAGCATGCCGATGACCGCCATCAAGGGGCCATGGGACAGGGCCAGCCACATCGTCGCGAGTGCGACCAGGGCCAGCAGCACGAACACCAGCGTCGGACTGAACATCTGATAGAGATGCAAGGCGGCCAGCAGGGTGGCGAACAGGGTGATGCTGCCGCCACCGGCCATCGCCGCCAGAGCGGGATGGGCACCCTTGCTCAGCCGCAGCCACGCCGCGACCCCATGCAGGGCCAGGCCCGTAAGAATTCCCATCGTGATGCGCAGGCCGGGGCCCACCAGACCCTGCTCGATCGAGTACTTGGCCAGGAAGATCCCGGCAAGGGCAATGCAGAAACCACCGAGCCAGGCCATCCAGTTGCGCTGCAAAGCCCGGAAGAACGGCGAGGGATCCAGCTGGAGCGCTGGCGTGGAATTGGCCGCCGGCCGATGCGGTGGCGGGCTGGCCTTGGGCGCTGACGCGCTGGCGTCAGAAGGAACATCGGCCTTGGGTGCCTGCACGGACGCTTCGCTCCTGACCGACACCGGCTCGCTCACCGAGACCTCTGGCGGCGCCGCGGGTCGCAGATCCCGATGGACTTCGGGCGAATCCTCGCTGGGCGGGCGCGCGTTGCCAGGCGCTTCCTCGCCCGCCTGTTCGGCCGACAGCCGGCGCTTCAGATCCGCCACGCGAGCCTTGAGCTCCTGTACCTCCCTGCTGAGCGTACCCGTCTTCGCGAAGGCGACAATGCCCAGAATGCCGCCGATGAAGGTCACCAGGCAGGCCAGTACGAACAGCGCAATCAGGGATTCCATGCAACGCCTTCCTCCTTCCAGACCAGCAACATGGCCCAGGGCCTGAAGCTTGTCAACGTCGCGGCGAGAACCGAGGCGATGAAACCAGCAACGGTTCGCCCGCGAACGGACGAGTCACCCTCATGAATGCCTGCCCGGCTAGAATGGCGCGGTGACCGCTGCCGAATCACCCATCATCCGCGCTGCCGAGCCCGAGGACTCATCGGCGATCGCGACCCTCTACAACCGCTACGTCCTCGAATCCACGGCCACCTTCGAACTGAGCCCGGTCGATGCCGCAACCATCGCCGAACGCATGGCCGGGAGCCCGCCGGGCCTTCGCTGGCTGGTGGTGGAATCGACATCGAAGCGCATCGCCGGCTATGCGAGCGTCGCGCCCTGGAAGCCGCGCGGCGCCTACGCGCGGACCGTGGAAACCTCGGTCTACCTCGACACCGAACATCAGGGCCGCGGCTTCGGAAAGGCCGTGTACGGCCAGCTCCTGGACAACATCTGGTCGCAGGGCTACCACGCGGCCCTGGCAGGGATTGCCCTGCCGAACGCCGCCAGCATCGGGTTGCACGAACGGCTCGGTTTCCGGCCAGCCGGCGTGCTCCGTGAGGTCGGCTTCAAGTTCGGCCGCTGGATCGACATCGGTTACTGGCAGGCACTCGAGCCAGGCCTCGGGAGTTCAGGATGAGCGTGATCCGCCACGGTATCAGCGTACGAGGCCGCGGCTAGGAGCGGTCTTCGTCCTGACCGCTCGACTTGCCAAGTCGAGGGTGCAGTGACATCAGCTGGTGGACGTCGGGCACCGAGGTGTCGATGCGGAACGGCTGATGGTCCTCGCAATCGATCAACGGTGCGATTTCATCGGCCATCCGACGAGCCTGTACATTCGCATCAGCGACTTCCGATGCCAGGATGTATCCGATGTGACAGGACTCGCGTTCGCCGCCGGGTCGAAGCCCGGTGACGATCAGGACCGAGGTCGGTGCCATGTCGCCGTTCTCCACCACGACCGCGCTGTGGTACCGGTGGATCGTGGCGAAGGGAACGCCATCCGAGTCGAGCCGCCATTCCACGACGTCGTGGTAGTTGCCGAAGTTGCCGACATAACCACCGTACTCGAAATCCTTCGGTATCGCGCTTCCCTGGCTGTAGGCCGATGACTCACCGTGTTCGCCCGAGCGAAGAAAGAGGGACCAGCCGCCATGACCGGTGCATCGGGATTCGGTATAGGCGCCGGGCGCTTCCGTTTCCTCCAGAAGGATCTGACAGCGCTCCTTGTCGAGCGGGGTGTAGACACTGTCCTGCGCCTGCACTGCCGCGGTCGCGGATGCCAGAACAACTGCGGCCATGATCACGTGTTTCATCCTGTCCCCTTCACTCATTCTTTCATTGACGCCACTGCGTTCGACTCGAAACGATCCTCGAAGAGTCCGTCAACGAGCTCGACGGCCAGCACCGCCGAGAACTCGCTCGTGCCTCCGAAGCCACTCGCCTCGACTGCATCCAGGCGCGTGGCCGTGGCGGTGATCAAGGCGCCGTCCGGCACCGCCAGCGGGACTTCGACCTGGAAAGCCTCGTCGCAGCTCGCGGACACGGTGACCTGCTCGGCCCCCAGGAAGCTGCGTCCCTCTCCATGACCGGAGGGATCGCCAGCGAGTACCGAGAAGAACTCGACACGGTAGTCTCCAGCGCTCGTGTCGAGGTCGAAGTCAATGCTCGTGACGCTGCCACCCGCTCGCGCCGAAAGGAGGGTCGGAAAGTTCTGGACGCCGTTGGGCCCCGCATCCGAATCGCCGCAGCCATCGTTGGCCGTCACACCGTCACCGACGTCGATCACGCCGGACAGATCGATCCCCAGCGCGTCGTTGTCGAAGATCGCATTGCCAAGGATGGCATTGCTCTGGGTGGTCGAGTCGGACACGAGCACACCCACGCCGGTATGGAAGCGGATCGTATTGCTCGTGCCGGCCTCCACCCCGCCAAGGGTATTGCCCGAAGCGCCAGCCGTCGCCAGGACGCCATGGCGGGTGTTACCGAGATTCTGGCCCGCGGCATCGGTCCCGATGAAATTGCCCTCGAGCACATTGCCCGTCGTGCCCGGAAGCTGGAAGAGCACGCCGTCGACGCCGCTGAAGCCAATGGTATTGCCAGCCCCCGGCGCACCGATGGCGTTGTCGGCAGCACCGGTCGTGACCACGACACCGAAGCGCCCGTTGCCCAGATTCTGGCCCTGGGTGCCAGTGCCGATGAAGTTTCCTAGCAGCGCGTTGCCCGTCGTCCCCTTACCCTGAATGAACACGCCATCAGCGGTACTGAAAGCGATGGTGTTGCCCGCCCCTGCTGCGCCGATGACGTTGTCTGAAGCGCCGCCGCGAACAAGAATCCCGTGGAAGCCATTGCCCAGGTTCTGATCATTGGCGGCGTTGGTGCCGATGAAGTTACCCAGGAGTATGTTGCCCGTGGTTCCTGCATCCTCGAGGGTGACGCCGAATACATTGAAGCCGATCGTGTTGCCTTCACCCGCTGCGGCCCCGCCCACGATGTTGCCCGAGGAACCGCCACGGAGGCGAATGCCATCACCTGCGTTGCCCAGATCGTCGCCAGTGGCGTTGGTTCCGATGAAATTTCCGATCAGGGCATTGCCCGTGGTACCGGCAGTCTCGGCCAAAACACCGTTGCCGCCACTGAAGGCAATCGTATTGCCTGCGCCGGGTGCGGTCCCGCCGACAAGGTTGTCGGTGGCGTCCTGAAGGTAGATGCCATCGTTCATATGGCCCAGGTTCGCCCCGCTCGAATTCGTTCCCACGAAGTTGCCTGCAATCGCGTTGCCCGTCGCCGGCGGACCGAATGAGACCACCACGATACCGTAAGCACTGAAGCCCAGGATATTGCCCGCGCCGGGCGCTGCCCCACCGACAAAGTTGTCCGACGCATCCTGAACGAGAATGCCGTAGCTGGCATTACCAAGCTCGGCCCCCGCTGAGTTGGTGCCGATGTAATTACCCTGAACCGTGTTGTTCGTCGTCGACGAAGCCGTTCGGGCGATGGCGACGCCGATGGAACCGAAGCCCACGACGTTGCCTGCGCCGGGCGCGGTGCCACCGACCGTATTGGTCGAGGCATTCACGATGACAATGCCGCTGGCCGCATTTCCGAGATTGCCGCCGGTTGCATTGGTCCCGACGAAGTTGCCCTGGGCGGTATTCCCGGTGGCCGTCTGGCCGATGAAGGCGATTCCATCCTGATTGAAGCCGACCACGTTGCCTGCGCTGGCCACGGTCCCGCCAATCAAACTGCTCGAGGCGTTCTCGATGGAAATGCCCGAGCCGTCGTTGCCAAGATCGGCTCCCGCCGCATCGGTCCCGACGAAGTTGCCCTGCACCGTGATCCCAGTGGCAGCCAGACCGCTGACGACGATTCCCGAGCTGTTGAAGCCGACCACATTGCCTGCGCCCGGCATGGTCCCACCGATCAGGTTATCCGATGCGTCCCGGTTGAGAATACCGATGGCGCCGTTGCCAAGATCGGCGCCAGTTTCATTCGTCCCGACGAAGTTTCCCTGAACCAGATTGCCCGCCGTCGCTTGGCCGTCCTGGGACGCGATCCAGATGCCGTGGCTTGCGTTGAAGCCGATCGTGTTCCCCTCACCAGGCGCGGTGCCGCCCACGGTGTTCCCTGAGGCATTCTGGATGAACACGCCAGCGGCCAAGTTGCCGAGATTGGCAGCGCCTTCGCTGGTTCCCACAAGATTGCCCTGGACGAGATTGCCCGACGCTGTCTGACCATCGAAGGCCCCGATCCGGATCCCATGGCTCGCGTTGAACCCAATCGTGTTTCCTGCCTCGGATCCGCTCCCGCCGACGATCGTGTCCGAGGCGTTCTGGATGAAGATTCCGTCGCTGCCATTGCCCAGGGCCGCGCCGGCCGCGTTCGTACCGATGTAGTTCCCCGAGATCACGTTGCCCGTGGTGACCTGGCTGAAGCCCCCGATGAACACCCCGCTGCCGGCATTGGCTCCGATGACATTGCCCGCGCCGGGGAGGCTCCCACCGATCGTATTGCCCGAGGCGTCCTGGATGACGACGCCACTCGCGCCATTGCCCAGGTTCGTCCCCGTGGCATCGGTCCCCACGAAATTGCCCTGCACGAGGTTGCCCGTCGCCGCGGCGCCGAATTGCGCAATGATGATCCCATCACCGAAGCTGAATCCAACGGTATTGCCCTCGCCCGGCGCCGTGCCACCGACCGTATTGTTCGACGCATCGACGAGCGCAATGCCATTGGTCCCATTGCCGAGGTTGGCCCCCGATGCATTCGTGCCAACGAAGTTGCCGACCACGACGTTCCCCGTGGCACTCGGCCCCGAAAATGCGATGCCTGAACTTCCGTTGAAGCCGATGACATTGGCCGCGCCAGGCGCAGACCCGCCCACGATGGCAGTCGAGCCCGTCATAAAAAGACCGGAAAGCGTGTTACCAAGATCGGCCCCTGCCGCATTGGTCCCGATGAAGTTGCCGACGATCAGCGTGTCCGAAGTGTCCGCCGTATTGGTGATCCCACTGCGGCCAAAGCCGATGACGTTGGCCTCGTTCGCGGACATACTCCCGATCACGGTGCCGCTGGCGCCCTCGATCCGCACGCCCGCGCTGCCCAAGGTCGTCGTGTCGTTGCCGAGGTCGTCCCCGGCCGCATTCGTCCCGATGAAGTTGCCCAGGACGGAGACATTCGCGGCTGGCGAAGCGATCAGAATCCCCGACCTCGCCGACTGCCCGATCGTCAGCCCTTCGATGACCGAGCCGACCCCGCCGGAGACGGTCACGACGTTCTGGACCAGGTCCTGCCCATCGAGAAAGACCGATCCAGCGCCACCGGGCGCGGTCGTACCGTCGAGATGGACCGTTTCCAGCAGCACGAGCGCGGCGCTGAGCGGGATCGTTCCCGAGACGCTGAAGGCGATCACGTCGGCACCTGCACCGCTGTTGGCGAGGGTCACGGCCTCCAGCACCGAGCAGTCCTGAACCGGGTCGACCGGGTTGGTCCCGCAGACCCCGTCGTCATCACCAGCGAGCGTGTTGACCGTGATCGTTGCCGCACCGCCGGCAGCAGCGTACCAGGCCGGCATCGTCGAAGCGGCCGCGGCGCGGCGAGCCGTGGCGTTCATACGCTCGATTGCCGATCGATTCGCCGACGAGGCCTCGTCGATGATCTGCGCAGCGCCTGACGCCGCTTTCGACTGCGATTCGCCCGTCCGAAGCGCATCGTGGGCTGGGATGTCCTGAATCGAGGGGAGAGGCGCAGGATCCAAACGGGCCCAGACCTGCGCAGGCGCTGTGACACAGACACACAGGAGCGCGAAGCCAGGAATGAAAACCCTGCGCCCGTGGGAAGGGGACCACCCATTCAAGCGCCCGTGGAGGCCGCGTCCAACGCGGGCGAACATTGCCTTCAGCATGCGAAGTGGGTCTCCCCTTTGTCAACGCCACACTCTAGCGCCAAAGGAAGACCCGGGCAAACATCGAATTGGCTCGCTCGAGCGCTCGAGCGGTGCCCGGTGGCGAAGACTGAAAGGCAGGGCGCACCCGCCATTTCGGGCCCAGTTCCCTTACTGATCGTCTGAACCCGCCCCGATCACCGAAAGGCACGTCGAGCATCGAGCCCGTCCGGTTCGATGGCCGGGGTCTGACCGGTGAGTAGGTCGGCCAGCAGTGCCGCCGAGCCGGCCGCCTGGGTCCAGCCCATCGCCCCATGCCCGGTGTTCAGCCAGAGCCCATCGATGGGCGTCGGGCCGATCAGGGGCGGGCCATCGGGGGTCATCGGTCGGAGGCCGCACCAGGGCTCGACGGCCTCGCACCGGAGGTCTTTCGCCAGGCCGGGGAGCAGCGCTTCCGCCGAATCCCGCAGCAGGTTCAGCCTGGCCTTGGGGAGACCGCGCCGCGGGCCGCAGAAATCAGCAAAGCCGGCGATACGCAGGCGCTCCGGCCCGAGCCGTGCAACGACGAAGCGGCGTTCGGCGTCCAGCAGCGGAACCTGTGGCGCGCTCGCCTTCGGCGGGAGCGGCACGGTGAGTGAGTAGCCACGGATCGGATAGATCGGCACCTTCAGGCCAAGGGGCTCCAGCAGTCGATTCGTGGCGGTACCGGTGCAGAGGACGATGCGATCGACCTGCAGTCGGTCCGTCCCGATGCGCAGGGTCGGGATGGAGCCCGCGCTCAGCTCGATGGCGTCGACGGGTGTTCCGAAGCGCACATCGGCACCGAGGCCCTGTACCACGCGAGCCGCTTCGGCACTGAAGCGGCGCGCGTCGCCCGATTCGTGCGCCTGCATCCAGAGCCCGCCATGGAAATCTACGGCTACGGGTTCGAGCGTCGGTTCTCGGGCGACGATCTCATCTCGATCCAGTGTTTGAAACTCGATGCCCGGCAGATCGAGCTGGCGACGGAACTCGATGATCCCGTCCAGCGCGTCGCGGCTGCGATACAGCTCCATGGAGCCGTCTGCCCATTGGTCATAGCTGAAGTCATAACGCTTGCGCAGCTCGACCAGACAGCGCTTGGCGTAGAGCGCCAGGCGGATGCTATGGCGGGCATTGGCCTGATAGCGCGCGGAGTCGGATTCGCGAATGAAGCGGCGCCCCCAATGGAACAAGCCGGGCAGCGCCCGCAGCGAGATCCGGACCGGCGAGCGGGGATTGAACAGCGCGCCCGGAAGCTTCCGGATCGTGCCGGGTGGGTTCCAGGGTTCGGCGTGGATCGGCGTGATGCTGCTGCCGTTGGCGTAGCTGGTCCCGAGCCCCGCCTCGGCCTCGGCATCGATGAGCGTGACCTCGAGGCCGCGCTCGGCGAGCACGAGAGCGGTAGTCGCGCCAACGATGCCCGCGCCGACGATGGCGACTTTCATTCAGACATTCCACGAGGCTTCAGGCATGCTCGAAGCATAGCGCTGAAATCGGCCAGGGTCGACGCTCGCCTTGCGGCACTCGTCTCGCGTCAGTCCCGAGCCGGATTCAGTGAACCATCATGGCTCGAGCGCTCGCTGCCAAGGCGGTCCATCGGTGAACTGACGGAAGGTGATGACCTTGCCATCGCGCAGTTGCCATACGTGGGCAAACGGCGCTTCGACGGTCTTCCCCGTGGCCTTGTAGGTGCCGCTGTAGACCCCGATGGCAACGACACGATCGCCGTCCGCAACCAGGACGTCCGAACGCACCACGTAATCGTCCCATTCCGAACCGATGCGCGCAATCAGACCCTCCAGCAACGCGTCGGGCCCGACGTAGGTACCAGCATAGGGATAACCTTCGGCGTCGGTCCATGAAACTTCAGGATCGAGAATTGACAGGAAGGATTCGACGTCGCCGTTGGCGAAGTCCTTGTAGGCCTGATCGACCAGCGCGCGATTCGACTCGGCGAGAGGGAGCTGAGACGAGCAAGCAGGAAGGAGAAGGATCAGAATCAGGAGAGCGCAGCTGCGGATCATGGTCAAGGCGGCCGAAGGGAATGGAAATGGCAGTATAGCCCCCAAAGCTCGGCCGCCAATGTGGCTGCCCTCGTCTCGGCCTGACCCTCGTTTCGGTGCCTCATTACGCGTGATCTTTTTTATCCGCGAGGCACAGGCGGTGGACGCTCGAGTTCGATGCCAGTACATTAGCGGCGCGGCTTGTCAGTGGGTCTTCAGGAAATGAACTTCAGAATCTGCACTCTTTTGCTGGCGATGGGCGCCGGCGCATCGGTCTCGGCGGAGGTCCTGACGGTGGGTCCGAACGGCACGTATCCGAGCCTTCAGGCAGCGCTGAATGTGGCGCAGAACAACGGCGAGGATGATGAAATCCGGATTCAGGCCGGACTACTCCAGACCTCTGCGACGGCCACCCTGAACGAGAACTTCTTTCTGGAGATCATCGGAGGCTGGAATTCCAGCTTCAGTAGCGGCGTCGATGACCCCAGCGCGACCGAGCTGACGGGGTCTCAGAGCCAGCGGGTCCTTTCCCTGACCATCAACGCCGGCCAGGTGCTGGTACGCAACCTGACCCTTGCCGACGGTTCTGCCAATGTCGGCGGTGCCGGCGCCGACATCGTCGTCGATGGCAATGCCAGCTTCGAGCTGGCTCAATGTCGCGTGCTCCGCAACGCGGCCAACGCGTCAACGGGCACCGGTGGAGGCGGTGGTGTGAGAATCCAGCAGCTGGGCAATTCGACCGCTGAAGTGGGTCAATGCCTGTTCGCCCAGAACCTGGTGTCCGGGGGGACCGTATCCGGCGGCGGTCTGCTGGTGACGGCCGACGACGGAAGCTTTACTGGTAACGGCCTGACCTTCATCAACAATTCCGCTTTCGGTTCCGTCGTCGCAAGAGGAGGCGGTCTCGCCGTGGACGTGGGCGGCGGCGGTGATCCATCGGCGACGTTGACGCGCTTGTCGGTACGAAACAATCAGGTCGTGTCAGACGCTGTCAGCGAAGGCGCCGGGATGCGCGTGATCAACAACCCCAGCGCGTCCGGTCCCTTCGTGACCATCGAGGGTGCGGAGTTCCGCGGCAATCGCCGCGATGGCAGCGCGACGGGCGCGTCACAGCTCGAGGTCGACGCAGCGGATGGCAACGTCACGCTTCGCAGCATCGCCGTGGTGGATGGAAACAATGTGTCGGGGCTCGGTATCGACGCCGTATCAACGGCTCAGGTATATGCGATCAATACCACGGCGGTCAACAACGACGTCGACGGCATCCGCCACGAAGACGGCAGCAACAACACCCAAACTCAATACAACGCGGTGGCTTTCGGCAACGGTGTAGCGCAATTCGTGTTCGGTGACGACGGCAACGGCAACAACCTGAGCGCCGGCAATATCGTCGCCATCGATCCCGGAGTGATCGATTTCGCCAACGGCAATTACCGGCTTTCCACGGGCTCCTCGGCAATCGACAGCTGCATCAATGCACCCGTCGGCGGCATCGGGCTGATCGATGCCGACTTCGAAGCACGGGTCGTCGGCACGACCGTCGATTGCGGCGCCTACGAGTGGAGCGCCGACCAGGACCAGCTGTTCAGTGACCGTTTTCAGTCCGACTGATCCAGCACCGCCTTCGATGCCCTGACCCTGGACGTCAGCGATCTGCGACACCTGCTGAAGCGAGCAGAGCCAAAGCACTCGGCTTCGATTGGCCCGCGCCTGAAGGCCGCTACTGCAATCGCTCCCCGGCGAGTCGAAAGCCCTTCCGCCTAGGGCGTCGAGGAGCAAGCGAAGTGGTCGGCAATCCCGGCGCAGTGAGCGGTAATAATGTCGCGCTCCGCCGATGAGAGCGGTGGACCTTCGGACGGCGAGCGCAGGCGGGCCGGCCAGGTTTCCAGCAGCTGCTGGTGCTGTCGATGATCGAGGCGGCAGTGTGCCGACAAGCGGTTCAGCGTTGTCTCGGGCTCTGAACAGAGCTGCTCGTGATGCACCAGCAAGACCGCCTCAGCCAGGTCGTCGTGGCGAGACAGGCAATCGGCCAACGCGCCATAGCTCGAAGCCCACTGGCGGGCATAGGCCGCCAGATCATCACCGGCGGAAAACTCGGCTTCAATCCGCTGAGCCTCGGCCAGGTCGCCGGCACATTCTGCGCGCCGCTGCGGCCCGAACTCGAAATGGCCGCTACGAGCGAGTTGCCTGGCCACGCTGGGCCAGTGCTGGCTCAGCATGCTGAAGCGCCGATGTTGCCGGAGCAAGGACGGCACCTGCGTGTAGGGAGAACGGATGGGGACGACCAGACGCGCGTCCGGAAACATGCGCAACAAGAGTGGCAGGCGGAGCAGGTTGTAGTTGCCTTTGCACAGGTAGCGCTCGGCTCCGCGTGTGTGCAGGAGCTTGCTGATATGGGCCCGGTAGAAGGCGGTGAAATCGGCCCGTTCCTGGCCCGGCCCGAGGCGCTGGTCCAGACCAGGATCATGCCGCCGAGGAAAGAAGTGCATCCAGAAGATCTCGTCCAGCGCCTCCGGGCTGTCCGGCGTCACATCGATGCCATCGGCGTGCGCTCGGGGCTTCGGCCTGGTCGACGGCAAAGGGAGCTGCTGACGTAACCGGTCCCACCAGTAGGGAAGCCAGACCGGCGGGTAGTCGCGGTATCGAGGGCTCGCCAGGCCCGGCAGCGAGGCCAGGGCCTGAAGCAGGATCGTGCTGCCCGAGCGGGCCACACCGGCAATGAAGATTGGCGCGCGGGGCGGGTTCGCAGCGATTTCCTCGGTCAGCTGTCGCGTTTCAAGCCCCGCCAGCCACGCCAGGCCGGGGCGCCCGGCCTGTAACATCCAGCTGCCCAGCCTCGCTGACCAACTCGGCGGTTGAAAATCGGGCGGTTGAGGCGACCTCGTATCCATCTGACAACCGACGAGTCAGAACAGGCCGATCCGAAAGGAAAGCGTCATCGTGGCTGCGAGCCGAGCGCTGGCGAAGGCGGCTGCGTCATCTCGAGATACAGGGTGTGGTATCGATCCGGCGTCAGGTCGGTCCAGTTTCGAATGCTGCCATCGAGAAGGATCGCCTGCACCTCCACGGGACCGTCGGACTCGCCCAGACCGAACAGCAACCTCGGGTCATTGGCAGCGAGATAGCTGCCATCGGTAGCAACCCGGCGCCAGGCCCATTGCCCATCCGCGCGACGAACACCCACACGCAGACCGAGCGCGTCGCGCCCTTGGGCATTGATGAAACGCAAACCGATCCAATGATGCTGACTGTCACTGCGATTGAGCAGCAGGCGGGCCGGGCCACTGTTGTTGGTCAGCAGCAGATCGCTGCGTCCGTCGTTGTCGATATCTCCGATGGCCAGGGCGCGACTGACTTCCAGGCGGGAAAACTCGATTCCAGCCCGCGTACTGACATCCTCGAAACTGCCATGGCCGTCATTCATCAACAGCTGGTTGGTCTGTTTGAGTGGCAGTGGGTCGCCGGCGACGACCTGTGATTCGATGACGCGGACTTCACCGTTCGCGATCGCAACATCCAGAGCACCATCGTTATCGATGTCGATCAGAACGGTGCCGAACCCCGTATGTGGAAGGCTGGGAACTGCCATTCCCGTGTTCATCGAGGCATCGATGAAATGGCCGCTTCCATCGTTGAGATAGAGCGTGTTGTAGTCGCTGCTCAGGTGAGTCATGAACAGATCATCGTCGGCGTCACCGTCCACATCGCCAGCCACGATACCCATTGACGCCTGAGCCCTGCCCTCCATGGACACGGCGGTTCCACTCAGCAATGCGATTTCCTCGAAACGCAGGCGTCCATCGATGACCCCCAGGTTGCGCCACAGGAAATTGCGCTTCAGATCATTGGCCACGTAGATGTCGATGAGGCCATCGCGATCGAGATCGGCGGTCACGACACCCAGACCGCTTGATGGCGCATCGGCAATTCCCGTCTCGGCGCTGATGTCTTCGAAACGACCGTTGCCAAGATTTCGAAAAAGACTGTCAGCCACACCGTCATAGGAGTTCGGACCACAGTAGTCCTCCCGGCCCGAACCCGAACGGCACTCACGATGCAGCGCCAGGCTGAATTCCACGTAGTTGGCGACGTAGAGATCCAGCCAACCGTCACCATCCAGGTCAACGAAGCTCGCACTGGTGGACCAACGCGCATCATCGACACCGGCGCTCGCGGTCACATCCTCGAAGGCGATGACACCGTCGCGCGATACGTTTCGCCAAAGCTCGTTATGGCCGAAGTTCGTCAGGTACAGATCGATGCGGCCATCGTTGTCGTAATCACCGCTGGCCACGCCCATGCCGTAGCCAAGCGAGCGCAAGCCGCTGGATTCGGTGACATCGACGAAGTTCGGCTCGAGCCTGCCATCGGCAGCAGCCGTAAGATCATTTCTGAAGACGCGGAATCCCGGCCTTTCCGGCGGTGGAAAGACGGTTGGATCACTGCTCTCCGGGCTTTGCAGCGGACCGCCTTGAACCAGAATCACGTCGAGGTCGCCGTCGCCATCGAAGTCGACCAGACCGCCTCCGGCACCAACGGGTTCCGGAAAGTACAGCTCGCCGGACATGCCGTTCCAGTGAACGAAGTCAAGGCCGCTTTCCTGAGCGATATCCTCGAAGCGCCAGCGGGGCTCATCCGAGCCCTGCGCGGCGGCGTCTACGGGGCTCGTATCGACGGTCGGTTCGGGCGGCGGCGAGCACGCAGCAAGGAGCAAGGAAAGAACCAGCAACAGCCCGCCCCCTGATACAGCCACGCCATGGGCGCGGCAAGACACGCTCATGGACCGGACCGGCTGGCGCAAGGTGCTTTGTTCGGCATCTCCAGCGCGGCTTCGAAATACCGGGCCTTTTCGTGCGCCAGTGCGAAAGATGCAGCCTGGTGGTCTATTCATGATTGGAAAAGCTCAGTGAAGGGAGGGTAGCTCGGCCGGGGAGTTCTGCAAAGGCACGGCGATCAGGCGTTCGTTCGCCTCCCATGCCCTGCTGGGACGCTTGCCTTCCCGGTAAAGTGTCAGCCGACGCCGCGCAATCTGCAGGGAAGCAGCTTCGGACTCGGCGGACAGTGCGTCCGTAACGGCCTCCTGCCAGGCGATGGCAGCCTCGTACTCATCGAGTGCCGCGTACAGCATGGCCTGAGTCTCAGCTTCGAGCAGCCCCGGCGGATCGCCCATGGCCTGCACCGCCTGCCTCAGCACCGATTGAAGCAAATCCTGATCGGTCGACACTTCGGTCGCCATCAGACGCCACTGCAACAGGCGAAGCTGCCTCGCCTCGGGATAGTTGCTCAGGTCCTCGATCAATTGCTCGGCCGCCCGGTCGCGCCGATCAAGCGCCAGATGGGCAGCGACCTGCCAGAAGGCCAAATCTGCGCTGAAGTCGCCGAGCTCGCGCAGCGTCTCGTACTGCCGCAGCGCGCCCTGAAGATCGCCGAAACTGTGCAGCAGACTTGCCAGTTGCACCCGTGCGCGGGTCTGCTCCGGACGCTCGCCGAGCAGGTTTTCGAGTATCGCCAGTGCCTGTCGGGGTCGCCCGGCCTGGGTCTGCAGACGAGCGGCCTCGGTTCGAACCCGAGCGTGCAGATCGGATCCGGGCTCCGCGCGTGCAACGGCTTCCTGAATCTGCTCCAATGCCTGCTGGTGGTGGCCCAGGCGGGACAGCGCCAGCGCCCAGTTCAGGCGTTCCTCTGCGCCTTCGGGATCGCGCTGAACCGCGATACCGAACAAGACGGCGGCTCGCTGATGCTCCCCGCGCCGAACGGCCTGCACGGCGCGACGCGACACCTCTCTCGATCCCTGCTCGATGCGCAGCAGTTCAGTCCACCAGGGGTCGTCCTGACGCAGACCGATCTGATGCAGGTTCTCGTCCGGCACACGCTCAAGCAGGTCCTGTGCACCCGCCAGATCACCGCTCAAACGCAAGGCCGTGGCCATCGCATAATTCAGTACCGCAGCGTCTGGCTGTTCCCGGCTGAGAGGCTCCAGCCAATGCAGAGCCATCTCCGCATCGCCCCGCAGCAGTGCCAGCTGCCCCAGGCCAAATCGAGCGCCAGCGTCCGTTGAACTCAGGGAGAGCGCCTGTCGATAGTAAGCCTCGGCAGCGTCCAGATCGCCCCCCTGTCGGGCAAGGTCGCCGAGGCGCACGTGGATCGACTGCACCCTAGGAGCAAGCTCCAGCGCGGCTTGAAACAGTTCCCGGGCCCGAGCCGATTCGCCCTGCTCGGCCAACAGCACTGCCAGCAGATAGGGCCAACGAGGCTCGGCCGGCTCGACCAGTATGGCATTGGCGTAGCTACGCGCTGCACTGTCGGGATAGCGGTAGGCATGAAACCACTGGGCCAAAGCACCCCAGTTGCCACGCAAGGCCGGGGATGGCGACGACTGTCCCCCATCGAGCCACAGCTGCTCGAACTGCGAGCGAACTGACCGGTCCATTTCGCCCAGATCCTGCGGCGCTTCGACGACCTCCAACGGGAGTGGATCAGAGGAGCAGGCGCTGAGGAGCAGCACCAGCCAGCACAGTAAGAACAGAACGCTGGTCCGCAGGCTCACCCGTTGGAAATCGGAAGCGGCCTTCAAACCATCGCTAGCCCGCATTTCTCGCACCGTCTGCTGGGAAGGAAAAACCGCCATTCTGGTGGATGGCTCTGCTTGGGGACATCATCCTGCGAAGGTTCAGACTCAGGGTCCAGTGGCAGAAACCGATTCAAGCCTCAATCAGACCTTACCGGGGGGGCAGAAGCCCGTCCAAACGAAAAAGGCGTGCGCGGAACCGCATGGCCCCGCGCACGCCCCGTAGCGACAATCCGTCAGGCGTGACGTCGGACGAACAAGGTGCCGAGAGCCGCCATCAGCATCATCAGCAGCGCCAGAGCCTGCCAACCGAGCGTCGGCACCGGGAGCATCGGCCCCAGCGCCACACCAGCCAGCTGGCTGGAACCGGTGTCGTTGGCTCCGTTCGGGTCGGACGACGAGGAGCTGACCGTCGCCGTGTTCACGATCGGACCGGCGTCTGCGACCACAAAGTCGACCAGACAGCTGGCGCTGTTACCAGATGCCAGACTACCGACATTCCAGACCAGATCCGTACCGACCACGCTGGCACCGCAATTGTCGCTGGCGTAGGTCAAGTTAGCCGGGATCGCGTCAGTCACAACGACATCCGTGGCCGTCGACGGTCCGGCATTGCTGACGATGAGCTCGTACTGAATCGTCGAACCGACCTGAAGGGGATCCGGCACGCTAACCGCTTGCTTGCTCATCGAGAGGTCAGCGGAAGCGCCCAGCGTATCGCTGTCGGTGGCGGAGTTGTTGACGGCAACAGGATCCGTTGCACCCATGGGAGCCGAAACCGTCGCCGTGTTGTCGAGCGTGCCCACAGCCGCCGCGTCAATGCTACAGGTCGCGGTGTAGGTGGCCGAGCTACCGACCGGCAGGTCGATCACGTCAGCGATATTTCCTACGCCCGGTCCGGCCGTGCATGTCGCACCGCCAGCGGCCACACAGCTCCAGCTGACGCTGGTGCAGGCCGCCGGGAAGTTGTCAGTAACCGTAGCCCCAACGATATCGGACGGGCCGGCCGAGTTGCTGGCCACGATCGTATAGACCGTGTCGCTACCGGGCACCGAGGCTGCCGTCCCGTTGGTCTTGCTGATGGCCAGGTCTGCGTCGACACTGATGGAATTCGTGTCAGTGGCGGAGTCGTTGAGCGGGTCGATGTCAACTACATCTCCCGGCGCCGTAATGCTGGCCGTGTTCACGAGCGAGCCGCTTGCGGCCGCGCTGACCGCGCAGGTCGCCGTGTAGGTGGCGCTGCCGCCGGCCGGAAGATTGATCACATCATTGATATCGCCCGCCACCGGGCCAGCCGTACAGGTCGCACCGCCAGCGGCAACGCAACTCCAGGAAACGCTGTCGCAAGCAACCGGGAAGGTATCCGTCACCGTCGCAGCAATGGCGTCTGAAGGCCCGGCGTTCGCGGCAACAATGGTGTAGATGGTGCTGGTCCCCGCGGTCACGTCGGCGACGCCATCGTCCTTGGTGATCGACAGATCAACCGAATTGCCGCCGCCCTGCAGACGTACCACCATCATGTCATGACCCAGAAAGCCATTGTGGACATGGCCCGCAACCAGAACCCGGTCCAGTGCATCGACGACCAGATCAAACCCTGCATCGAGGGAACCGCTGATCGAGTCCAGATCAACGATACCGCCGGTGCCGAAACCCGCATCCAGCGTGCCATTGTCCAGAAGCTTGGCCACACCGGTGTTGCCGCCGGCAGAGCCGCCGACGAGAATGCTGCCATCGCTGGCCAGGTCTACGCCATAGGCAACATCCGCGCCGCCAGTGATGTCAATCGAAGCGACGCCGGTACCGGCGAAGGAATTGTCCAGCGCGCCCGCGTCGGTCAAGCGTGCGACGAGAAAGTCAGCCGTGCTGCCCTCCCCACCGGAACCCACCACGATGATCCGACCGCTGCCGTCAACGGTCAGATCGAACGCATGCTCCTTGCCGCCCAGATCGATCGTTGCCGTTCCCGCGGCGCCAAAGCCGGCGTCCGGCACACCGGCCGAATCGTAGCGGGACACGAGAATATTCGAATTACCGTCAGCCGAGCTGTTGCTGGCGACGAGGATGCGGCCACTGCCGTCGACCGCGACCGCATTCGCTACCACGCCGGGCACCGTCAGAACGCCATCCGCGTCGAAAGCCGGATCCAATGCGCCCGCATCGGTCAGCCTCACGACCGTTGCCGTGTTTGCACTCGTCCCTGCCAGCACGATGCGATTGGAACCATCGACCGCGACGTCATTCGCCCGGTCATCGGCAGCAAGATCGAGTTCGAGGAGGCCATCGGTGTCGAAGGCAGGGTCCAGGGCCAGGGCGCCGCTGTCATAGCGGGCCACACCCATTTCTGCGTCCCCGGCGCGACCGTTGACCGATCCAACCACCACGAAGCGGCCCGAGTTATCGACAACAACCGCCTGAGCATTGTGCCCGTTGCCTGGATTGGCAACGAAACTCGTGCTGGCCGTATCGCCCAGGACGCCCGTATCGCTGAATCGCGCCACAAAGAAATTGCCGTTGTGGAAGCCTCCGGTGAAGCCGGCTGCCACGACGTCGCCAGCGCCATCAATGGTCAGGGAGGCAAAAGTCCCGTTGCCGGCCCCGACCACTGCAACGCCACCGGTCCCGAAGTCGGGATCCAAGTCCCCGGGAGCCGCCGTGGCTGCCGAAGCGCATGCGAACAAGATAGATACGAAAACGCGTTTAAAGCAGCTCATCGACAGTCTCCACTCCCTGGTTTCGTCGAACGACAAAGGCTGGACCGACGAGCGCCGAATCAGCCGACTTTTCCTGCACAGTGGCGAAGATTACCACGTGAAGCGCCGCACGGACAGATATTCCCGACCTCACGACCGCCCCAAGCCAACATTATGTGCATGAATATGTTGAAAGCACCCGGTGCTGTGCTATCTTTGCCGAGGGAGTCGCCGTTGCTACAGTACTCGTGGTGATGTTGCGTGGGCTGGCTCAAACTCAAAATCGGTTACTTAAGGAATTAGCGATGCGCTGGAAGCTGGGAGTGGTCTGCGGGATGTTGATGTCGGTGGCGTTCGCTCAGAACGACACTGGCGGGGGCACGTCTTTCACTGATGCGGAAGTCGAGCGTCTCGCCGCCCTGGCGCCGGCGGAGCGTCGGGCCGAGTTGCAGGCGATGGATCCTGCCCAACGGCGCGGCCTCTGGTTTGCCGTGATGTCCGAAGTGCGCGCCAACCGGAACGCCCAACAGCTTGTCCCCGGAAGCTATCGGGCAGCAACGCCCGAAGGTGCAGCACCCGCCGAACGCACCGCCGCAGCCGGTCGCGGCGTTGCACAGTCAGGATTGATCCAATACGATTCGGGCCCCACGACCATTACCTTTGGCGGCGGCGCGATCATTGGAAACCGCTTCGACACGGTCGCCGGCCGAGCCATTGACAGCGCGACGTTAACGGCCATCCAGGCGGTTGTGGTCCCCGGCCCGGCCAACACCACCAGTTCAGCAGGTTTCGTCCTGCTGGGACCGCAAACGGGTGGCGGCGGCGCAATGGCGCTGTTCAGCTCCTTCACGCTGGCCAGCGGCGCCACTGACACGCTGGATTTCGTGGGCCTCAACAACCCCACCGGCGGTAGCTTCTACGTACTGTTCGGAGACTTCGCCAGCGTCTACGTGCCAGCATTCGGCCCCGGCACCACGATGGGCCAGGGTCGGCATGGCGTGGTCGGCTACACCGGCGGCATGGGTCCGAACATCACCAGCACCTTCGATTTCGGCGGCCAGTTCAACAGTCTGGTTCGCGCAAGCGGAACCATTCTTCCCGTCGAGCTTCTGCCAAACCCGGAGTAACCGCATCGCCTACGTCTGCGGGAGCCTCTGGTGACCGCAGCGAGCGAAGGAGACAGGAACTCGGCCATCGGTTCCTGATCCCAGTAGAAACACCGAAACAAGTGAAAGCCGGCACAGCCAACCCTGTGCCGGCTTTTTCGTAGCGACCGCAGCTTTGCCGCCGCCTTCCATTTCGACAGAACTTCCGGCACGAGTCGGGCGACCCGGTGGGGGCGATGCGGGCCGATACGCCAGGCTGTCATGCGCTCGCGGCGCTGACTACGACCAGTGGAGGAAAGCCCGCCGCGCCGGGAATGCATCCAGCAGTTCCCGCTCTAACGGGAATACCATCTTGCTTGAAGAAGGGGACGCAGCGACTCGAACCGGCCTCCTACCATCCGGCACCCGCTCAGCCGTCGCTCTCCGACAGCGCCCCAAGCGCTGCGCGGGCCGCGCTGGCCTCGGGTCCATGGGGCGCCTGCGCAAGCAATTTCGCCAACCAGCTTTCCGCCTCAGGTCGCTGACCCTCGTCAACGGACAGGATCACCAGGGCCAGCAGGGCCCTATGGTAGTCGGGGGCCAGAACGATGGTTCGTTCGAAGAGCTCTCTCGCCTCCTCGACCCGGCCCTGCGCGTGCAGGAAGGTCGCATAGTTGTAAGTCACTCGGGGCTCGAAAGGCGCGTCATGCAGCGCACGCAGAAACTGGCTCTCGGCCGACCCGGGGTCTCCCAGCTGGTCGAAAGCGATGGCCCGGTCGATGCGGGCGCGCAGGTGCAGCGGATCACATTCCAGCGCAGCATCGAGCGCGGCAATGGCCGCGTCGACATTGCCCATCGCACCCTCGAAACCGGCCAGGGTCCACCAGGCTTGGGCGACACAATGTCCTCGAGCATGCTCCTCAAGCATGTCTCGCGCCTCGATGCGCAAGCCCTGGGCAAAGCGTGCCAGCGCCAGCGCGGTCACGATCTCATCGGCGGGCCGGTAGTCGATCTCACGAGGCTGAAGCAGGAATTGCCAGGCTTCATCGCTGCGCCCCGAGCCCAGCAGCGCTGCCAGATGCATCTCCACATGGTTGGGACTGTCTGGAGACGCTTCGATGAGCTTGCGCGTGTAGATCTCGGCGTCGGAGTAGCGGCGCGACCACAGCAGATGCTTGGCGGCGCTCATGTCGTTGATCAGCGATACATGGCGATGAGGTGGAACACCCCCCTCCTCCAGCGCCTCGGTCACGGTCACCTCCGAGGTGGAGCCACCTTGCAGATAACCCAGAGACTGCAGCCGGCGCAGGGTGTCGTCGTCCAGCGGAGTGCTGACGCTAACGGCGCCGGCATAATCCTCGAGGAAGAAGCCCAGTTCCTCGTGCATGCGAGCGGACTCGTCCGGCAGCGCAGCCAGGAGATCATCCAGTTCGTTCGGGTCATTGCTCAGGTCGTACAGCTCCGGCCGGGGGCCATGGATGTACTTGTAATCACCATCGAACAGGACGCGAAGCTTGCCCCAGCCATGGGACAGATGAGGCGACAGGTTCTCGGCATAGTACTGCCGCCACTCCCCGGGCTCACCGCGAAGTAGCGGTGCAAGGGATCGCCCCTGTACCTCCGCCGGCATTTCGATGTCCAGCAGATCCAGCACCGTCGGCACAATATCGACCGTTCCGACCCGTTCGGTGACCCGCTTGCCTGCCGCCAGGCCATCGGGCAGGCGCATGATCAGCGGCACGCGCAGGGTGCTGTTGTAGGCCAGGACCGCATGCGTCAATTCACCATGTTCGCCCAGGCCCTCGCCATGGTCGGCGGTCATGATGACGAGGGTTCTTTCGAGCTCTCCCAGCTCATCCAGGTGGGCCAGCAAACGGCCCAGGGCCTGATCCGTGTAGGCGATTTCTCCTGCATACAGATCATCGGCGTACTGCTGGTCGAAGGGTGCGGGTGGTTCGAATGGCTGGTGCGGGTCGAAATAATGCAGCCAGAGGAAGAAGGGTTGCTCGGTCCGGCTCTGTTCACCCAACCACGGCAAGACGGCTTCATTGACCTGCCCCGCGCGACGCTCGTCGAAGAACATTCGGGTCTTGGGGATGACCCGATCGCCCGTGTAGTCCTCGAGATGACCGGTCAGTTCATCGTCGAACAGGTCGAATCCCTGGTCGAATCCGAAGCGGGAGATCACCGGGAACGCGCCGATCGCGCCGGCCGTGGCATAGCCGTTGGAGCCAAGTATCTCGGCCAGCGTGGATTCACCATCGCCCAGCACGAACAAACCGTTGTCGCGCACGCCGTGGGCGATCGGATAACGGCCGGTCAGAATGCTCGCGTGGGAAGGTGCCGTAATCGGCGCCACGGAAAACGCCTGTTCGAACAGCGCGCCCTGCTCCGCCAGGCCCTGCAGGGTCGGTGTTCGGGTCCGCGGGTGGCCATAGGGCTCCAGATAATCTGCTCGAGTGGTGTCGAAGGTCACCAGCACCACGTTCCAGCGAGGCGGCTGGTCACTCCCGCAGCCTGACAACAATAGCCCGGACACCAGAACCGCCAGGAAACTCCGCTTTTTCATAGGGCCTCCAGCAGCTGCGACAGTCGTTCCGCACTGATATCGGGCTGAGGCAGTTCGGCCTCGACCAGCTGCGCAAGGGCTTCGGCATCGATCCGCAGGGCCTGCTCTGCGAAGGTCTGATCAAGGTACTGCTGGTAGAGCGCTGCCGCGTGCTGGCGAACGAAGTTCGTGATGACCCGCTCGCGGGCAGCCTCGAAGCTGGCCGGCACGGGCTCTTCCCGCGAGACCAGCTGGTAGATTTCCAGGTGCTCGAGCGTTCGCAGCGGAGCGGAAAGCTGGCCAGGCTCCAGCGGCGCGATCAGCGCCGGTAGCACGGATGCGATCTGGCGCAGTTCAAGCACACGTTGCGGGGGAAGACTCTCCACCTGGCCACCGAGTGCCATCTGCAGGCTGTCAACACTGGCCTGATCGTCTTGTGAAGCGGCTTCCAGCGCCGCCATGGTTGCGCTGGCCTCGGCGTCGAGAGCAATCCGCAGTCGACGCAGGTTCCACCGCACCGGCGTACTGAACTGATCCGGATTCTGGCTGTGATAGAGACGCAGCCTGGCTTCGTCAGCCGCCGCCTGATCGCGCAGCACCTGACGCCGTTGCGCGCTGACCAGCTGCTCGCGTTCCCATCGCTCAACGGCAGCCGCCAATGCTCCTTCGGCAAGCCAGGCTTCCTGCTCGCAGACCCGACGCAGTTTCTCGCGTGTCCGCAGGGCCTGAAGCACGCTCCATGGATGCGCTGGCTGGGCGCGAGCCTCCGTCGATTGCTGCTCCGACAGGAGTGCCAGGCGGCGGCGGAAATCCCCCACGTCAAGCTGGTAGTCACCATCCTGCAACAGCAGGGCTTCCGCATCGCCGGACCGCAGCAATGCAAGCAGCTCGGCCTGATCAGGCATCCCGAAATCGCTCGAATCGCGCTCCACGATCGGCCGGATGACTTCCTCGACGCGCTCCTGGAGGATTTGCTCGTGCAATATCGGTAGCGCCTCGATCAGGCTGACTGCGCGCGCCGGAGTGATCGTTTGCACCATCAGAAGATGGACACCATCCTCGGTCACGAGCGGCCGACTGGGAACCCCTTCCTCCAGGCCGAATACCACCCTGTCGATGGCATCGGGCAGCTCACCTTGAAACAGCCACCCCAGCTCTCCGCCGCGGTGGCGCGACTCGGAATCCGAATGCGCGCGGGCCAGTCGCCCGAAATCATCGCCCTGAAGGATCCGATCTCGCAAGCGATCAAGTTCAGCGCGGGCAGTCGCTCGAGCTTCTTCATCACCAGCACGTCGGTACAGGTGCAATGTCAGGCGGCGCTCGGGCTTGTTGAACAGATCGAGATTGCGCTCATACTCGGCCTCCAGATCTGCTCGCTCGATCGGCGGCAGCTGGCTGGTCTGGTGACGCAGGCAGAGCTCGGTCTCGATCTGGGAGCGAGCCGACGCCCGGCTGGCAATGAATTCCGGACTGCGATCCCGCCCAGCCTCCCGGGCCTGCTGCAGCAACTGCACTTCGATCATGTACTCGCTGATCCGCTCCCGATACCAGGTCTCGAGGTCGGTTCCGGGAACCGGTCGCTCCTCGGCCAGGCGCTCCACGATAAAGCGATCCAGCGTCTCGCGATCAAGCCGGAAGTCCCCGAAACGAGCGATCTCGCCGGGCGCCCATTCTGTCCCGGAAGGCGTGTCATCGCCGCCCGACCGTGGACTGCAAGCGGTGGCAAAAACGATAAGGCTGAACAGCGCCAAACCGCCGCAGAGGACGTTGGAAAAACGGGCAGATCGGGGGGCGAGCATGGGCAGGTGCGTATCGTGATTCAAGGGTCGATCAAGCTAGCAGATTCCGAACCGGGTTGCACGAGGATCGCGCCGCTGGCAATGCCTTTGCCGGGTGGCTCTTCGCGGGCCATATTGCGGCAGGATCCGGGCGCGAACGAGAGCCCCTGAGGCCTGGACACCCCCAGACTGGAAAAACCCCGAGCCAGATCGAGGCACGGGTTAACCTATGCCCCCGTCCCACTTCAACACCAGCAGCGGAGTTTCCGAATGACATCAATATGCACCCGCCTGAGCGGAATACTCCTGCTGATCTGTCTTGCCGCCTGCACACCCGGTTCCGCCCCCGATGCTTACGGCACAAGGCCGGCCCAATCCAGTGACCTGCTCGCGACGTGGAACGATCGCATCGAGATTCATGGCGACGACTACGCTTCGTGGCTGAGCTGGCGAGGCCTGGAGCCGGAGCCCCAGCATCTGAGCGAATTCGCCATCACCCAGGTACTGGCCCAACTAGGGCAGGAAAACGACCCGGACCCCAGGCTTGAACAACAGGTGCGCCAGCGCGTGCTCGGCGAGGCCTTGCTGGCTCGGATCGATGCCACCGCCGAGGTCGACGAGAGCCGCCTGGAGAGTGCCCTGGCTGCAGCGATGGAAGATGACCCGCCAAGCCGCCGCTACCAGTTGCGCAATCTATTCCTCGCTTTGCCGCAGGACAGCGATGAGCAGACAGCGACACGAGCGCAGATCGAAGCCTTGCGTCGACGGGCCCTGGCCGGCGAGGACTTTGCCGCCCTCGCGACCGAATACTCGCAGTCGCAGACGCGCTTCCGCGAGGGTCGCCTGGGCCTTCTGCCTCTCACTCGCCTGCCTGCTGCAGTCGCCGAGGCGGTTGAACCCCTGGAGGCCGGAGACATCAGTTCGATCGTCGAAGTCGGCGGCGGACTGTCGATCTTCTATTGCGAACGCATCGTCGAGGCGGCAGCACCGAACCCTGCCGAACTGGAACGACGGATCAGGATGCAGCTTCACCATGCGGCGATCGCCGAGGCGCGCGCCGCCCTTGATCGGGAACTGCTCGCCGAACACGATCTGACGCCCGGCACGCCACAGGCCGCACGCCAATTGCGCGAACTTCGGGCACAAAGGGCCCTCGAGATCGGGCTGAACGACTCCGCCGATATCGCACGGGAGATCCGCTGGCAGCTCATGCATGCCCGGGCAGGCCGAGAGATGAACCGGCAGATCGAAAGCCGTCGTGGTGCAACGGACGAAGGCATCCTGCGGGAGGCCTTTGCGCGCATGCAGAGTCGGGGCGAAGGCATGGTCCGCTTTCGGGTCGGCGGCATCGCCCTGGGCCCGTCAAGCGCGGAACGGCTCGACGAAGCAAGGCGGCTGCTGGCGCGCATCGAAGAGGGCGAGCTGTCTTTCGAGGAGGCAGCCCGCCGCTGGTCCGTTGACCCCAGCGGCCGGTCCGGTGGCGATCTTGGCTGGTTCAATGTCAGCACACTGGCCGCGCGCGACTGGATGATGATGCGTGCGATCCGGAGCATCGAGCCCGGCGAACTCAGCGGTCTGATTCACTCCGATGATGGATTGTGGATCTATCGCCTGCTCGCCCGACAAAGCGGGGATCAGGTCCGATTCGAAGATGTTCGAAGCGAACTCGAACAGCGCCTGGGGGACCACCTGACACGGGCCTTGCGGCGCGCGATCAGAACTGAAATCAGCCGCGAGCTGGAACTGGCCGACACTGCCGCTGCCGCCCACCTATGACGGCGCCAGCCGCTGATTCCGATGGATCCGCGGCTGCAGGCAGATTCCGGGCCCAGGGCGATGAAGGTTATACTGGTCTCCTGGCTATTTTCGAGCACACTGCATGACCCGGATACTCGCTACCCTTTCCCTGTTGCTGCTGACCGCACCGGCCCTGGCTTATATCGGACCAGGCTCCGGCATCGGCCTGCTCGGCTCACTCTGGGTATGGCTGGTCGGGATCGTCGTGGTGCTGCTGACCATCCTGGCCTGGCCCCTGCGCTGGATGCTGCGACGCATGCGCGCCTCGCGGCAGGACACGCCTGCGTCTGACGATTGATTCGACCAAACCCCATTGCGGTCGCCGCGCTGCTGATTCTGGCTCTCGGGATCTCGGCTTGCGGCGATCGGCCCGAACCCGCCCCGGCCCAGGCTCGCATGATCGTGCTGGGCTTCGACGGCATGGACCCGGAACTGGTGCAGCGCTGGATGGCGAGCGGCGAGCTGCCTAATTTCGAAGCGCTGCGCCGCGAGGGCTACTTCCAGCCGCTGGCCACAAGCAATCCCCCACAATCACCGGTCGCCTGGTCCAGCTTTGCCACCGGCACCGGGCCTGGCCATCATGGAATTCATGACTTCCTCCGGCGCGACCCGGCCACCTATCTGCCCGATTTTTCGGTCGCCCGATTCACCCCACCACGCAGCGTCGGCCTTGGTGGCTGGCAACTGCCGATCGGTGCGGGCACGCTGGAGAATCTGCGGCAGGGCGAAAGCTTCTGGAGTCAGGCACAGGACGCGGGCCAGCGCGCGACCGTGCTTCGGGTGCCGGTCACCTACCCGCCCGAGCCGGTGCAACGAATGCTTTCGGGGATGGGTGTGCCGGACCTGCTTGGCAGCCAGGGCACCTACACGCTCTACACCACGCGCCGCCAGGCCACCGCCGACAGCGGCGGGCGCATCGTCCACATGCCGATCGATACCAACGGACAGGTGGAGACGATACTCGAGGGCCCGTTCCATCCGCTGAGATCGGATGGCTCGGCGCTCGGCCTGCCCATGGCTCTGCAGTTCAGCGCCGATTCGGTCGAGGTGACGCTGGCCGATCAGCGCGAGACCCTGCCCCTGGGTGAATGGAGCGATTGGTGGCCCGTTCGCTTCGACCACGGCCTGGGCAGCATCCCCGGCATGGTGCGCCTGCGCCTGATCGCGGGCCTGCCGAGGCCGCAGCTGTACGTATCACCGATCCACGCGGACCCGGTGGAGCCCGTGCTGCCGCTGACCTCGCCAGCCGACTACGCCCCTCAACTGGCCGAACGCATCGGCCGCTTCCATACGCTGGGCATGCCGGAGGAGACCTGGTCGCTGAATCAGGGCCACCTCGACGAACAGGGCTTCCTCGACATGATCGCCACCACCCTGGCCGAGGGCGAGGCCATGCTCGATGATGCGCTGGAAGCCTATGACAGTGAACTGGTCATCAAGGTGTTCGTACAGACCGACCGGGTCAGCCACATGTTCTGGCGGGGCCTCGACCCCGAGCATCCATTGCACGCCGAGAGCTCCCAATTGGCGCGCGAAGCCATCCCCTGGATCTACCGGGAGGCGGACCGCATTCTCGGCGAGGTGCGCGGCCGGATGGGACCGGAGGATCGTCTCGTGGTGCTCAGTGATCACGGCTTTGCACCCTTTCGCCGCGCCGCCCATCTCAATCGCTGGTTGATCGAGAATGGCTGGATGATGCTGAAGGAAGGTGCCAGCGAATCAGAACCGCTCTTTGCTCAAGTCGATCTCGGTCGTACTCGCGCCTATGCTTTGGGACTGAACGGCCTGTACTTGAATCAGCAGGGCCGCGAGGCCCGGGGCATCGTCGCGGCCGACGAACGCGAGGACCTGCTCGATGAGCTGAGCCGCGGCCTGGCGACATGGCGCGACGAGGACGGCAGCCCTGTCGTAAGCAACACCTTCCTCGGCCAGGAAATCTATCCCGGACCCTTCCAGGACCAGGCACCCGATCTGGTCATCGGCTACGCCTCGGGCTACCGGGCCTCCTGGCAGACCACGCTCGGCGGTGCCCCCCTGCCCTTGCTGGAGAACAATCTGCAGCCCTGGAGCGGTGACCACTGCATTGATCCGGCACTGGTTCCCGGCGTGCTCTTTCTATCCTTCCCACCGGATGAACCGGTGGAGGACATTGCTGCATTGGCCCATTTCCTTCTCAAGCACACACCGGAGGGTCTGGCGTCGCCATGAATGGCCTGGGCCTGCTCGATCTTCCGTCACCGCTACTGGCCCTGTTCGATCAAGGCCTGGCGGGCCTCGGCCTGCCGGCGCTTCTGCGCGTGGTGCTCTATGGGATTGCGTCGGGCTGGCTGAGCATGGTCCTGTACCGGCACTGGTCGCGTCAGCGTGAGCTGGCCGAACTGAGCGAGGCCACACGCGCGGTCCGTCGCGAGCTGGCCGCCTACGACGGACCCTTCGATGGTTTGCTCGAACGCGCGCTCAAACTGCTCAAGCTCAACAGCCGCCACCTGCGCCTGAGCTTTGTTCCCGCCCTGCTGGCCGGCCTGCCACTGTTGCTGATCCTGCCGTGGCTTTCCAACCAGTTCAGTCTGAGCGTTCCGGAAGCCGGCAGCACGGTCACTATCCAGGCAACGGGCCTGTCGGCTACCGCAGACCTTCCCCAGTGGACCGATCCCACCGCTCAATGGACGCCGGAAACGCAGACCTGGACAATTCCCTGGCCTGCCGATGCAGCAAGCGTGGCGCTGCGATGGAACGGCGAGACCCTCTATCAGCTGCCCGGCGAGCAGCCGGCCGCGATCGTCCACCGTCGGCGCCCGGTGTTCAATCTGCTGATTGGCAATCCGGCCGGCTACCTGCCGGACAATGCCCCGCTGGATGCGCTGCATCTGGACATGCCGACGCGCGAACTCCATGGCTTCGGTCCGGGCTGGTTGCGCGGCTGGTTGTTCTGCTACCTGCTCATCATGTTCATCAGCGCGCTTTTCCTGCGCTGGCGATGGAAGCTGTCCTAGCACTCCTCGCCCCAGTGACCGTCAGGACTGCCATGGCCCTCTCCTGAAATTGGGCAGATCCATTTGTCGCCAGCAAATGCAGGTCGAAGCGGCCGTCCCCCGCAAGCGCACATCAATGCGACATGCACGGTGCTACCGTAGTCTGAGAAGATTCGTACCAGGGACTCTCGATCATGCGGCGATTCCTAGGCAGTATTGCTGTTCTCCTTCTTGGACCGTTCGGACCCGCAGCCTGGGCCGCCGACCTGAGCGGAGTAGTTGTCGCAGACTCCGACGGCGCTGCGCTGGCCGATATCGAGGTCAGCCTGTACGTGCCGTCCGGGGACGGCTGGACCTTTTCTGCGTTCACGAACACTGATGCGCAAGGCTCCTATGCCTTCGCAGGAATCGAGGGCGGCGACTACCGCCTACTGTTCCGCGATTGGAGCCAGGTCTATGCCTTCGAATACAGCGGCGACTCCACGACGCTGGAGGGTGCCGCGACCATCGCGGTCACAGGATCGACCACCTACGATGCCGCGCTGCTCGATGCCGGCCGGATATCGGGCGAACTGCTCGACCCATCCGGTGCCCCCGTCAGCTCGGGCTTTGTCGCGGTCTTCGAAAACCAGGTGCCTCTCGGCAACGTACTCTTCATCCAGCAGCTCAACGCGGGCGTATCGACCTACGACATCGGCGGGCTCGCGACGGGCGAGTACATTGCGCGCTTTTCCGGCCAGGTCGATGGCCAGGGGCGGCTCGAATTCTTCGACAACACGCCCGATGTCGCCTTCGCGACACCGATTAGCGTCACGGCCGGGCAAACGACGGCCATCGACGTCGTACTCGGTGAAAGCTCCGGACTGGACCTGACTGGAACGGTGAGTGACCCGACGGGCGCTCCCCTCGACAGCATCGAGGTTTCCATCTACCGCTGGACCGGATTGGAGTGGGACTACCTGGATTACGTCGAGACACCGGCCGACGGCTCCTACGCCTTCAACGACCTTCCTGCGGGTGATTATCGCGTCCTGTTCCGGGACTGGAGTGGTGTTCACGCGTTCCAGTACTGGCCCGATGGCACGACCCTGAATGACGGCCAGACCGTCGTGCTGGACGATTCCAGCCAGATCGTCGATGCGACCATGCGCGCCGCCGGCCGGATTACCGGCTCGCTGACCGACCCCGCTGGCCGCCCCCTGTTCAATCCACTGATCGCGGTCTTCGGGACCTGGGACCCCGGCCAGGTCTTGTTCGTGCAGCAACCCACTGGTTCGGACTACGACATCGGCGGCCTGCCGACCGGCGACTATCTGGTTCGTTTCACTGGCCAGCAGAGCAACAATCGCAGCTATCTCGAGTACTACGATGATGCACCGGATGCGCAGAGCGCCGTCCCGGTTGCGGTTCAGGTCGGCGAGGCTTCCACCGGGATCGACGCCGTGATGGGTCTCGGGCCGGGCGGAACGATCCGCGGACGGCTGCGCGACCGCTACGGCGAGGAGCTGGACATCGCCAGGGTGACGGCGCTGAACTGGAACAACGGCCAATGGGTCGAAGTGTCCAGCGTCCAGGCCTTCTACCAGGACGATGACTACGATTACCTGCTGGACGTGCCGGCGGGGACCTATCGTCTGAGGTTCGACGGCGGTTCCTTCCTGGCGCCGGACGGACAACTGGAAAGCGAATTCTTCCCGAACGCAACGTCGATCGAATCCGCGTCCGACCTGACCGTTGCGACCGGCGATGCCCTGACGGGTATCGATGAGCACCTTGGCTCGTACTCGACCGGCAGCATCTCAGGCACCGTGGCCGATGCGCAGGGCAATCCGGCTGCCGGCATCGAGGTGCTGGCCTTCGACCGATCCCTGTCCTTCCTCTCGGATCAGATTGCCGTGACCGACGTGAACGGCGACTACACCGTGCCCGAACTCTGGCCCGAGGAATACTTCCTTCGTTTCTACGACCCGACGGGTGCACTCGGCAACGTCTGGTACGCAGGCGCCGCCAGCCCGTCCGGCGCGCAACGCGTTCCCGTGGCCGGTGCGGTCGACGGCATCGATATCGCCCTTGATCCAGCGGCGAATCCGCCCGGCAGCATCTCAGGGATCGTGACCGATGAGCAGGATCAAGCGCTCGAAGGAGTGCTCGTTCTCGCCTACGAAGCACCCTGCGATTTCTCGAATGAAACGCCGGTCTGCGAGCTGGTCGGCCGCACGGAAACGTCGTCCGACGGCAGCTATCGATTGCGCGACCTGACCTCCGGCGAGTACCTGGTCCAGTTTTCGGATCAGGGCGGGGCCTACCTGACCCGCTACCATCTCGGCGCCGACAGCCTGGAAACCGCCACGCCGGTCACCGTGACGGCGCCGGGCGTCACCGCGGGAATCGACGCCTCCCTGCCGGAGGCTGGATCGATTTCCGGCGTGGTGTCCAATGCCTTCGGCGACGCCTTCGACTGGCTGACGGTCAGTGCTTTCCGCCTGGTCGATGGCGAATACCGGTTCGAGCGCTCGACGACCGAATTCGACGACACGGAATATCGGATCACGCGCCTGCCGACGGGCACCTACCGGGTGGCCTTCACCGGCGGCGGCTGGACTGGCAACAACGACTCCGAGTTCTACGATGACGTTCCCGACCTGGCATCGGCCACGGACATCACCGTGACGGCCGGATCGGACACAGGCATGATCGATGCCGTGCTCGGCGCGATTCCCGGCGGCTCGATCTCGGGCACGGTGACCGATGGGGCTGGCCAGCCGGCGGCGGGTATTACCGTTCGCCTGTACGACGAGGACGCGCCCGAAGCTCTGACCCTGACCGACGCGGCCGGGCAGTACGAGTTCACCCCGTTGAATTCAGGCGTCTACTTCATCGAGTTCGAGGACAGCGGCGGGACCCTGCCCGGCGAGTTCTATCTCGACGTTGCCGACTTTGAACGCGCAACCCCCATTCTGGTCGGCGATGACCCGATCAGCGGTATCGACGCGGTCCTTGACGGGGCCCAGTCCACGATCGGCGGCGGATTGATCTCGGGTCGGGTGTCCGCTGCAGGTGGGCAGCCGCTGGAGGGTATCCGAGTCAGCTGCGAACCCGCAGAGGGCGGTGCCTTCGACCGCCTGCCCTGCTTCGGCACCACGGATGCTGCCGGAGAGTATGCGATCGGCGGTCGCCTGCTGAGCGGCGACTATCGGCTCCGATTCAGCGACCCCGACCGGACCTACGCCACCGAATACTTCGATGACCGCATCCTTCGGCAGGACGCCGATCCCGTCGCGGTCACGGTCGGTAGCGAGACCGCCGGCGTGGACGTGGAAATGGCGGTCGGTGCCTCGATCGAAGGCACCGTGACGCGCGTCGAGGGTGGCTTCTATCCAATCACCTCGATCAGCCTGCTGCGCCAGCACCCGGGCTCCGGAGACTGGACCTTCGTCAGCGGCCGTACGCAACTTGACGACGGCAACTACCGGATCGATGGCGTACCCGCCGGCACCTATCGCGTCCAGTTCCGCGGCAGCAGCCTGGCCGGCATCCAGAACCCGGACATCGAGTTCCATGACGACTCGCCCGATCTGGACGGCGCCAGCGATGTGGCCCTGAACGCCGGCCAGGTGACGACCGGAATCGACGCCGTCCTCGGGGATCTCGAAGAAGACGGCCAGGCCGCCAACGTCGATTTCAACAGCAGCATCCTGGGCTGGACCACCTCCGATGAGACTGCAGTCGCGTTCTCCGAGTCCGACGTTTTCGCCAGCCCCGACTCGGGCTCGCTGGAGGTCTCGGCGGGTCGAACCGTGAACGTGAGCCAGTGCACCGCGATCGACGGGCGGCAGAACGTCCGCGCCGTCGCATCCCATCGAAGCGGCGATACGGCCGGACTGGAGCTCTGGGTTCGCTCCTACGCTCAACACGCCTGCTCAGGTGCAGCCCTGGAGGAAGCGCGGGTCGCTACGGGCTCGACAACGGTAAACTGGGAGCGCCTCTCCGGGACCACCACGACGCCCCCAGGCACCCTGACCGTGCGGATCGAACTGCGTGTCATGGCGGGCAGCCAGCCAGTCCAGATCGATGACCTCGACCTGCGCCTGCTCCGGGAGTTCGGCCTGTTTGCTGACCGCTTCGAGTAGCGGATCTCGCCCGCATCCTTCATGCGCGCTGCCCGCTTTGACCGATGATGCGGGCGCGCGCCCCCACGCACCTGACAGCGAGCGCCTCAGGTGCCACGCTGAGGCCTTGCATGCAGCAGGGGTTCAGGAACCGCCGACCCGCTTTGCGGGATGGTTTCGATCTGCTCCGCGATGAGCCTGGGGCCTGGACTTGGCTCACATGAAAGTCTCCGTGACCGTCAGGCCATCGGCCAGCGTGGCCCTCAGGTTCTCGCTCTCGATCAGCATCGCCCGAATCGCTTCGTGTTCGAGCCTGGGATCATGGTGATGGCAGATCCAGTCGGCAGCGCTCAGTTCGCCGTCCGGAACCGATGGGCGAAGACGGTGGAGCCCGGCACTGCGAACACATAGACTGCGCCGGCCTGGTTGGCCGAGTTGTCCTACGGGGGACCCCGACGCCGATGCGCTGCTCGCGCTGTTCTCGCGCGAAACCCTTCGCCTGGCCGGCCCGAACTCGCCCTACCCCGACCTCGGCTTCGAGCTGACGGACCTGAGCGGTGTGGCCGGCCTGAGCTCGCTCAGCATCTCTCGAACCAGCTCGGCCTGCGGCTCGCGGGACCATGGCTTCCCTCATCGTACAGCCCGCCGTTCCTTTCCAGTCCTCCTGGTGCCAGCACTGACAGGCGAGCTTCGATGCAGGGCGGAAGGCCGCTTGCTAGTCCTGGGTTTCCTCGAATCGATCCAGGAAAATCACCGCCGGGGGAGGCTCGACGAAGGTCCCTGAAAGATACCCCGAAGCGCGCACTTCGATGGCGAAATCCGACTGCGCGGAGTTCGCCACCGCAAGGGCCTCTCCTTCGGCGAGGATCACGTAAGGCGTGGTGAAATTGAGCATCTGGAACGGATGGCCGATCAGGTCCAGGCTGGGCGTGCCCGGGAAATCGGAGCCTTGCTGGTCGCGTCCGAAGGACGCCGTGAAGACGCCCTCGACCGCCTCGGAGGCGGGCTGCGTCATCACGTCCGTGATGAACAGGAACAGCCCCGGGGGAACCACCGGAATCAGTTCGCGCGTGTCGCTGCGCCGACATTCCAGCAGTGCCTCGCTTCCAGGCTCCACGGTGGCGGCGCAGTAGAAGGGCACCGCATCCACCGGAGGCGTCGCCGGCGTTGACGGGGATATCAGGAGGGCCACCAGGACAAGCGCGGTACCCGCCGCAGTGCTGCAACGAAACGAAGACATCGGAGGGACCGGTCAGGGGCTGGCCGTGCTTGCCAGATAGCCCGACGCCCGGACGTCCATCGCGCTCAGGACGGAATTCGACTGCACCCTGGCCGCGACCGCTTCACCGCTCGAGAGCACGATGTAAGGCGTGGAGAAATGATAGGAACCCGCCGCCTCGCCCAGCAGCTCGACCGAGGGGGTCCCCGGGAATTCCGTGCCGTCGTCACGGCCCACCAGAATCGAATACGTTCCGCTGGTGGCCGTATTGTTCGGGTTCACGACGATATCGGTGATGTGCAGGAACATGCCCTCCGGCACCGTGCTCACCGTGGCGCGCGTGTCCCCCCTTCGGCAGGTCAGGTTGCTTTCCGAGGCCTGGAACGCGACGCCGGTGCAGTAGACCGGGACCGCGCCAGGCGGAGCGGCCAGGGTCTGGCCCGGCCCGGCCGTCAGCGCCACCGCGACGGCGATCACCATCCAAAGCTTTCTCATGACAGTCTCCATGGAAGATCGGCTTGAGGGGGTTCGAAGATGAGGTCGAGTATAGATACCGATCGCACCGCACCCCGTCAAGAGTGTTCGGATCAGAACCGGCGACAGCGACGGCTGCCGGTGGAGGCGATGAGCAGGGGCCGACTCAGCGCGGCGGCTACCGGGGATTGGCGGTCTCGAAACGGTCCTGGAAGATGACGGGGTCGAGGATGGTGGTGTCGGTCGCGCTGTTGTTCGACGAATCCGGATCGATGACGTCATTCGGCTCGATGAGCTCGACGGTATTGATCACCACCGCATCGGGGTCCGCCACCGTCGTCGCCGTCAGCGTGAACACGGCCGCACTGCCCGCCGCGAGGTCGACGAAGGCATCGATATCGCCGCTGCCCGAGACAGGACAACTCGCGCCGGCATCGGCCACGCAACTCCATGAGGCGCTGGACAGCGTTGCCGGCAGCACGTCGAGCACACGGGCGCCGACCACGTCCTGGGGCCCGGCGTTCGCGACCGTGATCGTGTAGACCACGGGTTCACCGGGCGGGATGAAATTGGTGCCATCGGTCTTGCTTACGGATAGATCGGCGGTCCGCGTGACGCAGACGACGCTCACGTCGGTCACGTCCGCGCCGTCGATGGTGCCGGTCTCGTTGGTGACGGTGCAGTCCTGGCTGGGGCCGGTGGGCTGGCTGGCGACGGCAACGTCGTAGCCCAGGCCGTCGTTCACCGGCGTCGGAAAGGTGAAATCACCATCGATCGCGATCGGAAGCGCGTCGACGCCGTTGTTCGTCAGGACCAGACCGGACCCTTCCAGACCGGTGACCTCGCCGCCGACGGTGTAGGCGGGGATGATCACGGGAATCGGGGCGTCACCGGCCAGGCTCCGAAGGTCGAATCCGCCCTGATTGACGGTCGGATCGCCCGGCGCACAGAAGGACTGCGGAATCGGCGCCCCCGCCGCCGAAGCTTCGAAGGCGACCACGACGCAGAAGTCGATCGGTCCACAGGATCCACAGGAAGCGGGCGGCGAAGACGGAGGGGCCACCTGAAAGGCATCGGTGACGAAGATGCCGGCCGGGAATGACGCGCTCAGCGACTGACCGAAGGCGAGGTCGTAAACGTCCACCGACCCGCCGGCAGGATACTCGTCACCGTTCCCATCGACGAAGCAACCCGCGATCTCGTAACCCTGGGCAGGCGTCGGACAGGTCGGCGGTGCGGCAACGACCGGACCAATGACCAGCAACGCGAGCAAGGCGAAGGCGAGTGCCGCAGCTACGGCACCGGTCGAATCGGAGGCTGCGCTCGGCATGGCTCAGGACGGACTCGGGAAGATGCCCTGAAGCGCAATGGCGAAATTGACCACCTGGAACGGTGGCATGTGGTTGAAGGCCTGGTTGCCTCCGGCCGGGTTTACCGTCACCTCCACGCTCCCATCGGCGTGAAAGGCCGTCGGAGGACCAGCGCCGTAGGCCGTCTCTCGAACCAGTTGAGCGGGTATCCGACCCGTAGGATCGGTGGAACTGCCCTGCTGGCCAAGAACCCCCTGACGGCCAGACGCGGCATGGGAATGCGACGGCAGGTTCTGCACTGTCAGGGTGGTGGTCTCCAAGCCGCCCCTCGAGCCGAGCGGCCGGGGCGTGAGGCCGTTCCCTTGCCCGGCGTGCATCGGGAAGCGCCCCCGCAGGTCCGGCAGCGCGAAGTTGGTCTGCCCGTTGCCGCCGTAGAAGGTCCCGAGCAAGGAGAACAAGGCCTGATTCTGCGAGATCGGCAGCAGCTGACCGTTGCACAGCGCGTAGCCCTGCGGCGCGAAGTTGAAGCCGACGATGATGATCTGGCCGATGAATGGCGTCATGAGGAAATGGCCTCCGAAGACGAAAAGGACGCTGCGGCTCCGGGCGTCATCCAGCGACGTCCGTCCGAGGAATGAAGCTCGAAGCGATGGCCGGCATGGCGGACCAGCAGGCGCGCGATCGGCCCCGTCTCATCGATGTCGAGAATCTCGATATTGGGCCCGAGATTGATCGAATCGACCCAACCCGCCCCATGCCTGCGCAGCACCCGTCCATCGGCAGTCCAGCGGAACCGGGATGCCGGCGCGGCGGGGATGCCGGCCAGTGAATACGCTGGGACAGCGGCGGCGAAGGCCAGACCGAGCAGCAGATGGCGTCGATGCATTTCAAACCCCTTCAAGGGAAATGCCCATGGAGACCGGAGCGTAGCACGCCCCCTGCCCCCTGAGAAGTGCGCCCTGGCCTGCGCTTGGCTAGTGATCACGACTATGCTTCGATTAGGACTTGATCGGCAGCGCTACAATGCCGCTTCGGACTCTTGTGCGGCGTCCGCTCGCATCGGCGCTGGTCCGCACGAAGAGAAAACATCAAGGACCGCGCAAGCCAGACTGCATGCTCCACAGCCTCGCCCCCCTGCTGATCGCCGCTCCCGCACCCCGAAGCGGCACCACGCTGCTGCAGCGGCTGCTCTGCTCGTCACCCGAGGCACTGATCTACGGTGAATCGGTGGCCCACGACCTGAACCTGTTCATCTCGATGCTGCACAACAAGGCGATGGTGCTCAGCACTGATCAGGGCCAGCATCAGCGCCAGTTCGACGCGGTGCTGTCCGGCGAGGTCAACGACTGGATCGCCGACCTGCATCCCGGCGGTGATTGGATACTGGAGCGTTTCGCTGAAACGGTCAGAAGCTATCTCGAAAGCCATGCTGAGCTGGCAGCCCGGCACGGCCGACGGCGCTGGGGCGCCAAGCTGCCGGCCTGGCCGCCGCCGATGCTGGCCCAGCTGCTCGAGTGGATGCCCGATGCACGCTTGCTCTACATCGTTCGGAATCCCGAGGATACGGTCCGCTCGGCGCGCCTGATCGGCGCCTGCAAGGACCTGCAGGGGATCGCCGACTTCGTCGAGGCCTGGCGCGACCACCAGACCGAAGTCATGCGCCGCTGCCCGGGCAATCGCGTACTCTGGATCGACTACGGCAGGCTTTGCGACGAGCCGGAACCCATGCTTCAGACGATCGAGGCCTTTGCCGGCGTCGGCAGGATCGATGCCGACGTCCTGGCGCATCGCATCAACGACCACGATCGCCGTCACCAGGCCCCTGCCCCGCTGAGCGATGAAGAACAGCAATGGGTCCGGTCCCGGGCCGGAGACCCGGCAGATCGACCACGAGGAAGCACGCATGAGTGACACGCCAGCAGACCCCCACCGATCGGCCCAGCTGCACGACGCCCGAGCCTGGTGGGACGGCCTCGATGAAGCGTGGCGAAGCGCCTTCGAGGCCATTGTCCCGGATCTTGTGAGCCCTACGGGGGGCCCCGACGCCGATGCGCTGCTTGCGCTGTTCTCGCGCGAAACCCTACGCCTGGCCGGCCCGAACTCGCCCTACCCCGACCTCGCCTTCGAGCTGACAGACCTGAGCGGTGTGGCCGGCCTGCGCTCGCTCAGCTTCCTGAGCGTGACCGGCATGCAGATCACGAGCCTTCGGCCAATTGCCGGCCTGACCGCCTTGCAACACCTGTTCGTCAACGACAATGCGCTCGAGTCGCTGGACGGGATCGAAGACCTGACGCGACTCGAGTCGCTTTACTGCCAGGGCAACCGCATCACCAGCCTGGCGCCGATCGAAGGCCTGACCCGTTTGCAGACACTCTACGTTTCGCGCAACCGGATCGAGCGCATCGACGGCCTGCACGCGGGTCATATCCCCGCGCTGCAGGACTTCTTCGTCCTGCCCAACGAAAAGCTGCAAGCCACGGAAATCGCCAGAGTGCAGACCGAGCTGGGCGTACTCTGCCGACGAGGTTGAATGGAGGGACCGCGCGGCCGGCCAGGCGACATGACCCGAAGGGGCCTGGACGATCAAAACCCATTGCAGGCCCGGATGTCCGCTTATCGAAACGGCCGTTCCGGGCGGAGCGCCTCAGGCTGTCCTCGTATCGCTTCCACCTCGCCGGCACCCATCATGAGCGCCGCTCGCTTTGACCGATGATGCGTGCTCTTGCCTCGTCGAAACGTTTCTTGAGCGCCTGGTGCGCTTCGCCGAGGCCTTGCGTGCAGAAGGGGTTCAGGAACTGCCGGCCAGCGAACAAGCAGGCATCCACGTATGGATGTTTAAGTGAACGCAAAAGGCTGGATGTATATTCAAATACACACAGCGTCGATGGTCCCCGCATCGGATCTGGTGCGAGGCGAATCAAGCATGCAAGGTCAATCGCAACCAGGATCGCGAGAATCGGTTCGAGCGCTCTTTGAACGTTTATAAGTAGTGGCGGCGATCGGGCACATCGTGAATTCGTGAACCATCACAGTGCACCCTCTCTCCTCGGATTGGTCTACTCGGAGCTCGCTTCCAGAGCGAAGGGCTGCTTAAGGACGATACCGCCGGTCTGGTACTGGATATCGGACGCCGGCGTGGCGCCCGATATCCAGAAGCGGATGATCCTCGATGGCCTAGCCAAACGCGAGGCCATCGCTGGCGGGCGGTCAGTCCAGCCGGAACTCCATGACTTGCGTGGCCCGACGCGCAATCGGCTGACCATCGAGCATGGCCGGCTCGAACTTCCACTGCGCGAGCGCACGAACGGCCGCGTCGTCGAAGACGCCATCGGGTGCGGAGTTCAGAATCTGGATCTGATCCACGGAGCCGTCGGTCCGGACACGGAATTCGAGTTGGACTTCACCTTCGATGCGCTCGTTGAACGCCGACACTGGATAGCGTGGATTGACAAGCTCTACCGCTCGCGGCTCGACCGACGCCAGGGGCTCGCCCGAGTCCCGAGAAATATCGGCGGCGGTGGCGCCCGATAGCGCCGCGATGAAACAAGCCAGGGCGATCCCGCCGGCACGGTGGGTTCTGGATGATCGATGAAGTGCGAGCATTTCAATTCTCCTACGTGTGGTTGGTTTTGAGGTCCAGGAAGAGACGGTGCCGCCGGGCAGGGTCGAATCGACGCTGGCGCGCAACAACTCACGGCCATAGCCCAGCCTTTCCTTCATATCCGCATCGGCCAATGCGTATTCATCGCAGCTCAGCTCCTGATCGGCGCGGAACGCACGCAGCGCGATCCAGATCAGCGGGTTGAACCAGAAGACGGCTCGAATCGCATAGGCCAGCAGATTGGCCAGATTGTCCCGGCGACGCGCGTGACACTGCTCGTGACGAATGATTCGATCCAGGCATGCCGCGTCCTGTCCGCGACCGAAGTCCACTGGCACGAGAAGAACGGGTCGGAACAGGCCGGCGACCGCTGGCGAGCGAACGCCATCCGTGCAGAACAGGGGCAGCCCTCGAGGAGGATCATCGGGGAGCCGCTGCGCGGATCGAACAAGCCTGTGAGCGCGAACAAGCTGAAGCAAAAGACCTACCGCGAGCACGGCAAGGCCGATAAGCCAGCCGGCAAACAGTACATTGCCCAACGCGCCAAGCGCGGCGCTTTCGCCTGTGGCCGACGTCACCGCCTGCACGGACGGCAGGCTAACGGCGGTCGTCGAGTTCGATCCTGGCAGCAGGAAGGCCAGTAACTGCACAGGGATAGAAAGCCAGAGCCCATAGGCGGCCATCGAACCAAGGCGCCGAGCCACGGGGACCCGCAACAACAGCACCAGCACGACCAGAACCGAGGCCCACAAGGTCGCCGTCAACAGGGCATCCAGGAAGCTCGCGGCGTTCACTGACCACCCCCACGTTTCTCGAACTCGTCCAGCACGGCGCGCAGCTCGTCCAGATCCTCTCGGGAAATGGCTTCGTCTTCGGCGAAGGCGGCAACCAGTGGCGCGACACGACCTCGGAAAAGGGTCTCCACCAGACCTCGGCTCTTCGATCGCACGTACTCATCTCGGGAGATGCACGCCTCGTACTGGTAGCTACGACCTTCGCCCTCGCGCCGCAGCATGCCCTTCTTGACCAGGCGGCCGATCAGGGTGTGTACCGTCTTCGGCGACCAGTCTTCGTTCTGCATGACCGCAGTGACGATTTCGGCCGACGTTCTGGGAGAGGAAGCCCAGACGGCCTCCATGATCAGGCGTTCGGATTCGGTGATCGGATACTCGGGCATGACTCGGCTCTGGATTACATCTGTAGTCAATATATCCTACAAACGTAATACATGCAAGCCCCGGATCGACGAGCACCCCGGAATCGGGCCCCGCGGCCATCCATGGAGAGTGCGACAAGAGGGCGCTGAGCCCCTGAAGTCGGGGCCTCCTGAGTACTCTGTAAACCATCAGCCGCAGCATGCGGAAAGAGCGACTGGGGAATGCCGTCAGGCGTGGATGAAGGCACCCTCGCCTCAATTCTGCATCAGCGTGGAATCGAGTAATCCAGTCTGTGCTCGTCTTGGTTCGCTGGGACTAGGGCTCTGGTTCGAAACGGTCCCAGAACAAGGCGTCGACGGGCATCATCGTGAAACGGAATCCATTGGTGGCGGAGAAAAGCCAGTGAGGACGCTCGGACACCGGGACACTGCCGTCATCGTCGATATTGGTAATGTGGAAGGAGTGCTGATTCCAACTCGTCGGCGAGGCTGCCCAGGATCCGGTGGTGCTGCTGAACACTCGAACACCGGTGTTCTTCTGGCCTGCGCAGGTCAAGGAAGAGTAGTTATTGCTCGGGACCACGATATCGGCGCTTCCGTCGGCATCGACATCAGCGATCACCGGACTTTCCCACAGCGTTCCATTCGTGTTGCAGGCAGCCAGAACCTTGAAGCCGGTGGATCCATCGAACACCGCGAATTCGGTCTCGTCGGCATGGACCAGCTCCGCCCTCCCGTTACCGAGAAAGTCGAAGGCGACGGCCCCGCTCTGTGCCGAGGAACAATCCTGGATCGGCGTCGACCACAGCGCCGTGTTTTCGTTGACGACCTGGCTGTCCATCAGCAATGCGCCACTGAAAACCGCGAGCACCGGCCCCGAAGAGACGCCCACATCGGGCAGACCATCACCGTTGAAGTCCGCGACCACAGGCGAGCCCCCGCCACGCAGGCAGCCAAAGGAGTTCGGATTGGCGATGCAGCAGGGGTTCGGATCGACGCCCACATGGAGATCCACGCCCGAACGGATGATTTCGAAGTTGTCGGGGTTGTCGGCCAGTCGCCAGATCGTCATCGTATGGCTCTGTTCGTCGACGGCAATGATCTCGGGCACGCCGTCCAGGTCGAGATCGGCGACGGCACCATGCGATCCGGCGACACCGCTATCCACGATGAGGTTTCCCGTCGCATCGTAGGCCGCGCCCGGAGTCACCACCTCCAGGCTGTTGTCACCATCGACATCGACCGCCATCACCTGCCTGGGGCCGGTGATCGTCAAGGGCGCCTCGAGCGAGCCGTTGACCCCATCGAGAACCCCTCCAAGGGTGATGACTTCGACGTCACCGTCCTGATCGAGGTCAGCGATGGCCGGCGCCACCAGTTGGGGGGCAAGCGGGTTGCTCAGCCAGAGCTCCACGCCGGCAGATGTGTAGGCCCGGATCCTTCCATCGCGGGTCACGGTCAGAATCTCGTTGCCCGGCAGCCCGTCGATATTGCCGGCTGCGATCTGACGTGCGGGCCAGTCCGGCGACGAGGTCAGGCTGACGCTTAACTTCGGCTCGAGCTTGCCGTTGGAGACGCTCACGGCGCGCAGGGTCGCGGCGGTGCCGGTGTTGTTGTTGTAGTCACTGCCGTTGAAGGTGATGAAGACAATGTCCGGCACGTCGTTCCGGTCGACCACGCCATCCGTATTGTCATCGTCGAGTTGGGTGACGATCGGACTCATCATGACGCTGTCGGTTGAGCCGCCCACATTCCCCCAGGAATAGGCTTCGACCGCATCGAAGGATGGCCCGCCGGCGAGAGCCGCTCCGGACCAGACTGCGGCGAGCAAGGCCAGGGCCGCAGCCCGCTTGCCGAGTGAATGAAGTTGGTTCATCGCGTCCTCCCCTTGGGCCCCGAGCTCAGAATTCGCTGAGTATAAGCCTTGCTCGAGCGTGGACACCAGTCCTGGGGCACCCACACTCTTCGCCACCATGATGGCTGTGGCTGTCACGCTTTTGCCTGGCAAAGGCATGATTGTCCGCACATCGCTTTGTCAGCGAAACAAAAAGGGGCGCTCGCGAGGAGTGCCCCTTTTGCGTGGCGGACGCGCCGCGACAGGTCAGATCGCAGGCTCAGAAGTGCACGGACTTCGGATCCAGCGGCTTCTGCTTCGGCGGCGCGAACTTGGTCAGGTCGATGCCTTCGACGGCCTTGATGTATTCCTCCAGCGTCGGCGTGCGGCCGAGGATGGCCGACAGGACCACCACCGGTGTCGAGGCGAGCAGTGATTCGCCGGTCTTGTCTTCGGAGTCTTCGACGACGCGGCCCTTGAACAGGCGGGTCGAGGTGGCCAGCACCGTATCGCCCTTGGCGGCCTTTTCCTGGTTGCCCATGCACAGGTTGCAGCCCGGGCGTTCCAGGTAGAGGATGTTTTCATACTCCGTGCGCGCCTGGCTCTTGGGTGCGTTGTCGTCGAACTCGAAACCCGAGTACTTCTGCAGCACGTCCCAGTCGCCTTCGGCCTTCAGTTCGTCGATGATGTTGTAGGTCGGCGCAGCGACGACCAGCGGGGCCTTGAAGGTCACTTCGCCCTTCTCCTTCTCGAGGTTGCGCAGCATCTGGGCGACGATCTTCATGTCACCCTTGTGGACCATGCAGGAGCCGACGAAGCCGAGGTCGACCTTCTTCTCTGCTTTATAGAAAGAAATCGGTCGAATCGTGTCGTGGGTGTAACGCTTGGAGACGTCCGGGTTGTGCACGTCCGGGTCGGCGATCATCGGCTCGACGATCTGGTCCAGGTCGATGACGACTTCGGCAAAGTACTTCGCGTTGTCGTCCGGACGCAGCGCCGGCACGGCGCCCGAGCGGATTTCCTCGATGCGCTGGTTGGCGCGATCGATCAGGCCCTGGAGCATCCGCTTGTCGTTGTCCATGCCGGCGTCGATCATGCCCTGGATGCGCGACTTGGCAAGCTCCAGGGACTGGATCAGCGTGTCGTCTTCGGAGATACAGACCGAGGCCTTGGCCTTCATCTCGGCGGTCCAGTCGGTGAAGGTAAAGGCCTGATCGGCCAGCAGCGTGCCGATGTGGACTTCGATGACGCGGCCCTGGAAGACGTTCTCGCCGAAGGCCTTGAGCATCTGCATTTGAGTCGCATGGACAACGTCACGGAAGTCCATGTGGTCTGCCATCTTGCCCTTGAAGGTGACCTTGACCGATTCCGGAATCGGCATCGAGGCCTCACCGGTGGCCAGGGCCAGGGCGACGGTGCCGGAGTCGGCGCCGAAGGCCACGCCCTTGGACATGCGCGTGTGCGAGTCACCACCGATGATGATCGACCAATCGTCGACGGTGATGTCGTTGAGCACCTTGTGGATGACATCGGTCAGCGGGTGGTACTCGCCGTTCGGATCACGCGCCGTGATCAGGCCGAACTTGTTCATGAAGGCCATCAGCTTCGGCGTGTTCTTTTGTGCCTTCAGGTCCCAGACCGAGGCCGTGTGGCAACCCGACTGGAAGGCGCCGTCGACGGTCGGCGAGATCACCGTGGCCGCCATGGCCTCGAGTTCCTGCGAGGTCATCAGGCCGGTCGTGTCCTGCGAACCGACGATATTGACCTTGACGCGGACGTCGGAACCGGCGTGCAGGACCTGGCCCTCGGGGACGCCCAGGGCGTTCTTGTTGAAGATCTTCTCGACGGCGGTCAGGCCCTGACCTTCGTGGCTGACCAGGCGCGACGGGGCGAACACGGCCGGTGCTTCGATGCCCAGCACGTCGGCGGCCAGGGTCTGCAGCTTCTTGCCGAAGACCACGGCGTAGGAGCCGCCGGCGCGCATGAATTCCATCTTGCGATCGGTGAAGGCGGTGCTGATGTCGGCCAGTTCCGTCTCGCCGCTCTCGTCATAGAGCTTCTTGGTTTTCGAATTGATCGTCAGCACGGTGCCGGTGGCGACCGAGTAGACCTCCTCCAGGACCGGGTTGCCGTCGGCGTCCAGCACCGGTTTGCCGTCGGCGTCGGTCTTGCGGGCCCAGTTGCGCAGGTCCAGGCCAATGCCGCCGGTCACATCGACGGTGGTCAGAAAGATCGGCGAGATGCCGTAGGTGCCGGCGACGACCGGAGCGATGTTGACGAAGGGCACGTAGGGGCTGGCCTGCTTGCCGGTCCACAGGGCGACGTTGTTGACGCCGGACATGCGCGAGGAGCCAACGCCCATGGTGCCCTTCTCGGCGATCAGCATCACGCGCTTGTCCGGATGCTGGGCCTGGAGGGCCTGAATCTCGGCCTGGGCTTCCGGGGAGATCATGCACTTGCCGTGCAGTTCACGGTCGGAGCGCGAGTGGGCCTGGTTGCCCGGCGAGAGCAGGTCGGTGGAAATGTCGCCTTCCGCGGCGATGTAGGTCACGACCTTGATTTCCTCGTCGACCTCGGGCAGTCGGGTGAAGAACTCGGCCTTGGCGTAGCTTTCGAGGATGTCGGTGGCAACGGTGTTGCCGGCGGCATGGGCCGCCTCGAGGCGGTCCGTGTCCGCTTCGTACAGGAAAACCTGCGTCTTGAGCACCTCGGCGGCCTTCTGCGCGAGCTCGGCGTTTTCGCCCAGGGCCAGGTCCAGCAGCACCTCGACCGAGGGGCCACCCTTCATATGGGACAGCAGTTCGAAGGCGAAATCGACGGAAATTTCCTCGACCTCGGCGTCACCGAGAATGATGGCCTTCAGGAACTTCGCCTTCTCACCTGCGGCCGAGGTCGTGCCTGGCAGGGTGTTGTAGATGAAGAACTGCAGCGAGTCGGCCCGGTGCTCGTGGTTCGGGTCCTTGATCTGCTCGATGATTTCGAGGGTCAGGGCCCCGTCATCGATCGGCTTGGGGTGCAGGCCTTCGAGTTTGCGTTTTTCGATCTCGGCGAGGTAGTCGGTGTACAGGCTCATCGGTTTCCAGGGCTCCTCGAAAAGGGCATGAATTCAGCAGGTTAGGGTGCCGATGCGCGCCGCTACGCCGCATCGAACGGTTACCCCCCCATTATAGCTTTACGCGCTCGCCCGTGCCGGCGCGATGGCTTCGACCTTGGTCGTGGGGTGACGCGCTTGCCTTGCCAGCAGCTGAGCACCGGGAGACTGTTCAACGAGACCCATGGCTGTGGCTTGAAGGCCGCGTCCCCCATCGGCGACGGTGGAACGGTCTCATCGAGTTCCCGGGGTTCCGGTCGAGGCGTCCATCCCATCACCTATGCATCGACAACAACTCTCTGCCGCCAGGATCCATCGTGGCTCTCTTGTCGCAAACCCCACTCATGGCTCGATTGGCCTTGAAACGCAGCAGGTTTCCCTTCGCGCCCGCGGACACGAACTGCCGTGATTTCGAATCGCCGACCATGAGGTATAGTGCATTCAGAGGCCTGAATCGCCGCTTCAAGTCTTTATGAGAATCAATCATTGGCAACACGGCATATCATCCTGAGCCACATGGGCTCATTCGAATAACGAAGAGGTAGAAACCATGCGGCCACGCCTGCTCATGCTTGGGCTGATCTCAACGTTCGGACTGGCCTCAGCAGTCCTGGCGCAGTCAGCCGACTATCGTTTCGTCAGGGTGACGCCGTTCGAGCCGCTGGATACGCCAGTGCCCACCAGCATCTATGGACCCCCGTCGCTCAATGATATGGGTTCAGTGGCCTTTACCACACAGCGCGGGACGGACCGAGCCGTGGTCATTTCCGATGGAAGCACTTTGACCACAATCGCAGATACCGCAGGTCCCTTCACAGCATTCGCTCAACCAGCGCTCAACGAATCCAGCCAGGTGTCATTCCGATTGATCCTCGATGCCGGACCGGACGCGGTCGCTTTTGGCTCGGCGGGTTCGATATCGACCATCGCAGCGGCAAATTCACCCTATGACGCTTTCGGCAACGTCACATCAATCAACAATCAAGGCACGGTGGCGTTCTTCGCCGACATCGGCCCCAACGGCTCGACCATCATGACCTACGATGGCAGCGCGTTTTCCGCGATCGAGGATGAAACCGGTCCCTTTGGATTCTTCGGGGCAGCGGACATCAATTCAGGTGGCCAGGTCGCGTACCTGGCCGTTGCCGACGAAATTGTCGACGGCGTCCGGCTTCGTGCGCTCAGATTCTTTGACGGATCCTCGGCTTCAACCATTGCAGACAACAGCGGGGTCTTCAGCAGCATTGGCGGCATCTCACTCAACGACTCGGGTGAGATTGCCTATGTCGGAAATCGCGGCCTCGAGGGGAATGAGCTTTATCTCTTCGACGGCCTGTCTTCGCAGCTCATCGCCACTGGCGCCGGACCAATTGCCCAGTTCGGCACTCCAGCGCTGAACGACGCCGGCCTTATCGCCTTCTCCGCGGCGCTGGACGATGGTCGAAGCACGATCAATGTCTGGCAAGAGGGGACGATCAGGGAGATCGTCGGAACCGGTGATACCCTCGAGGGGAAAACGATCATCAGCCCGTCCAGCGGGCTTGGCTTCGTTCGAGGCGGGCTCAATGACAAAGGCGCGATCGCCTTTCTGGCCGTATTCACCGACGAGACGAGTGCCATCTATCGAGCAGACCCCGTCGAAGTCTTCAGCGACCGCTTCGAATTGAACGAAGTAGCGAGAAATTAACCCGGCAACCATTTAGATCGCATTCAGCCGCGCTGTGCCTGACGAGGGCAAGGCACGCGCAACGGCTTCGCTACAGGGCTTCATTCCCGATGGGCAAGTCGCCCTTGCGCTCTCGCCTGCGCTGGAACGCCGCTGTAGTCGTTCTACAGCAAGTTTCGCTAACGCCGTCCATCGTCAGGCACAGCGCGGCCTATCATTTGGATTCAACGAGTTAGGGGCACCAGGAATGGCCCGACTCTGCGTTCTCGCTCTTGCCAAGGGAACGACCCTTGCCGGCGAGCGACGCCTTGATTCGCGCCATTCCTGATGCCCTGAATGCGATCTAAATGGTTGCCGGGTTAATAGCAGCCAATTGACTCAATGTGCACTGGCCGGTCGAAGGCCCCTGATCCACCGACTGCCTCACACTCACTGCGAGCGCTTGCCACGCGGCCGCTTCATTCGCAGACGAAAAGCCCTAAGCGCTCTGAAGCGTTCGAAACAGGATCTCCACGGTCGCCACAGATCGATACTCCATGCCCCAATGGCAAGTATCATGCCTGCCGAGCCTCGCATCCTTCGATATCCGAATCCTTCGTCCTACAATCATTCAGCTACGGCAACCGGCACACAACCCAGGCAACTCCCATGAGCATAAACGCAGCCATCTCCGGAAACCTGAGAAAAATGCAGACCCGACTCGGGGAGGTCGCGCAGTACACGCTGATGCTGGGCGGGGTACCCATCGACATGAATGCCAGGATCGGCGAGGTCATTTCCCTGCGCTTCGACGGGACCATCAACTGCATCGCCTGCGGCCGGGAAACCAAGAAATCCTTCGGCCAGGGTTTCTGCTATCCCTGTTTTCGCGATGCGCCCGAGGCCAGCGAGTGCATCATTCGCCCGGAACTCTGTCGCGCCCACGAAGGCGAGGCCCGGGACATGGCCTGGGCCGAAAAACACTGCCTGGTCGAACAGATCGTCTATCTCGCGCGAAGCTCGGCGATCAAGGTCGGCATCACCCGCGCCTCGCAGATGCCCACCCGGTGGATCGACCAGGGCGCAACCGATGCCATCGTCTTTGCCCGGGTTCCCAATCGCTACACGGCCGGTCTCGTCGAGGTCGCGATGAAAGACCACCTGACCGACCGCACGAACTGGCAGCGCATGCTGAAGAACGAGATCATCGATGCGGATCTCATGGCGACCAAGGCGTCACTGGTCGACAAGTTGGCACCCGAGCTTCAGCAATACATCGATACGGATGACACGGTCTGCACGATCAAATACCCCGTCGAGCGCTATCCGGAGAAGGTCAAAAGCGTCGGCTTCGACAAGCAGCCGAAAATCGAAGGCCGCCTCGCCGGCATCAAGGGCCAGTACCTGATCTTCGACGACAACCGCGTGCTCAATATCCGCAAGCACAACGGGTATCGGATTGAAATGTAGCCAAGGGGTCTGATCGGGGACCCCAAAGATCCTGAGTCCTGGCCACGAGTGGTTTGGAGAATCGTGGCTGTCCTCGCCCTGCAGATCACAACCCCTATAATGGATTCCGGCGCAACGACGGAGGCCTTCAAAAAGTGCGATTGGCCATCATCGGCATCGGACATGTGGCAGCTCACCAGATCCGAGCCCTCGAGAACGTAGAGGGTGTGACGCTGACGGCGGCGCATGATCGAGACTCCGCTCGAGCCACGGAGCTTCCCGCTGGAGTTCAGTTCTTCGAAAGTCTGGAGGCTTTACTCACGGCCGACATGGCTGACCTGTTCCTCGTATCCACGCCTAGTGACACGCATGTCGAGATGGCTCGCAGTGTCGTGGCTGCTGGCCACGGAGTCGTGGTCGAAAAGCCCGCCTGCCTTGACCGCTCCGAGCTCGAAACCCTAAGAGCCCTGGGCGATAAGGCTTTCGTCCACGTGGCATTACATGCGGCTTTCGCTCCCGAGCTTTTGTGGTGGCGTGGCAACGCCGAGACGTATGAGCTCGGACCGCTGTATGGCTTCGACTGTGGCTTCTATGATCCCTACATTCGCGCTGGTCGCCTGGAAGACCGGGCCACTGGGCTCCTTGGTGCCTGGTCGGACAGCGGCATCAACGCGCTCAGCGCCATATCTCGAATATTGTCACCCGAACACCTCCTACTCGACACCGCTCGCATGAGTCGCTTGCCGCAAATTGGCTGCCGAGAGATTCAGGGGAGCGCCCTGTTTTCATTCGATATAGATGGAATTCACGGTCACGGCATCATCGACACAAACTGGACCCTGGGGCTCGACCAGAAGACCACTCGACTGTGGTATCACCAAGGCGAGGCGCTCCTGCACCATTCCGAACGAAGGATTTCGCTGCGCACAAACGGCGCCTGGACGATAATCAAGGACTTCTCCAGCCCCGCGCCACGGCTGGAGCAGCACTACGAGGAGCTTTTTCGCGACCTCTTGACTTCCTATAAGCAGGGCGCTTCAAACCTCGATTTCGCTCTGTCATTACACGACAAGTTCATCGCGGCCATGGAGAAGGACGTCAGCACAACGAGGGCGAAACAATGACCTTGAGTCGAATCAAGGCTCACGCTCAAGCCCAGGCCGTTCGCCGGTTCACCAACCGAGAGAGCGCCAAGACCGCATTCTCCAAAGCGCTGGAATCCTGCCTGCAGGAACGCAATCAACTGCGCCTTTTGATGTTCTACGGGCTGGGAGGCATCGGCAAGAGCAGCCTTTTGAAGCACCTTCGTGAAAAGGCTCGCATCAACGGCGATACTCCCACAGCGGCGATCGACCTGGAGGCCGCCCACTACAGCTCGCAACTGGATTACTTGCTTGACATCCGCCGCCAACTCAAGGTGGATGCCCCCCTGTTCGACTATGCCGTCGCGCGCTTCATTACCGTTAGCGGCCGCACCCTCAAGGAGATCGACCAAACTTGGGTACCAGCCGACAGCTTGCTCTACGACCTGCAGGAGGTCGCTTGCGACATGATCGAAGTCGTGGCCCCTGCCCGACTGGTAAGCCGACTCTGGGCGCGTCTGAACCAGGAACGAAAGAAGCGCCTTGGGGCACTGCGCGAAGCTTTCATCGCAATCGACGAGCTGGAAGACGAGGCGCTGGCGGAGCACCTTCCCTATTATCTGGGCCAGGCGCTGGAGGCATCCAACGACAAGACACGATCGTCGCTCGTGGTCTTCGTGGATTCACTCGAATGCCTGAGTTCCCGAAGATACTACCGTTTGACGAAGGAAGCGCCCGACGCCTGGCTGCGAGAGCTGATCGCATCCACTGGCACGGGCCTTTGGGTCATCGCCGGGCGTAACCGAATTACCTGGTCGGATGATCAGCCAGAGTGGGACGACTTTCTGGATCAGCATTTGGTGGGCCCCCTGGACGATGCCGATGCCGACGGATTCCTGAAGGGCATTCCGATCAAGGATAAGTCGATTCGCCAAGCGATCGTGCGGACCGCCAAGGGTGTCCCCCTGTACCTCGATCTCTGCGCAAGCACGTTCATCATGCGAAGCAGCAACGGCGAACCCCTTCGTGCCAGCGACTTCGAGGTTCCCGAACAGGAAGTCATCCGCCGTTTCCTTGCTCACCTGGAACCTGAGCAACGCGAGGCGGTGCGCACTCTTTCCCTTGTCCGCGTGTTCGACCGGGGCCTGTTCAGCGCCCTCAATCGCGCACTGAACATCGGGATCCCGGACACCCTCTTTGAAGCATTCTGCGGCACTGCTTACATCGCTCCCGCACGGGAAAATGACCCGGAGCTGCATTCAGTGCATCGGCTGGTGCGCAGCTATGTCGCACCTCGGGTCGACAAGATCACCCGCACTACTGTCGCTGAAGTTCTGATCACCGAAGCCGCAGCGGCTATGGCTGCCGCGGATGAAGCGCGAAGCATCCGCTTGCTCGGAGAATTCGTTCGAATCGGAGTTCAAGCAGAAGTCAGTGAGTCCGACACCATGCGCCTGGCTCTCCTCGACACGGCAACAGGCTTGATCGACCGGGGCCATTGGGTTGCCGTCGAAGATGCTCTGTCGATACTGGCCGAAGGCACGTCATCCAGCTCCTCCATGGCGGTGGCATTGGCATTTCTTCGCGGATTGTGTGCCCGCAAGCGTGGCGCCTTGAATGAAGCTGTGGGCCACTACGCGACTGCCGAGGAAAGCGCCTTTCGACTCGGACGCTATCAACCGCTGCTGGAATACCATATGGCCCACGCCCGGCACCTGAACGGAGAATACGAGGCCGCTTGGCCTGTCTACGAACGACTATCCAGGCCGACCGAGGACCGTCCGGCGGCCGTCATGTGCTTGGCAAAACGCCAGCGCGCAGATCTGGCGATGCTGCGGGGAGATTTCCGAGTCGCCATGCAGGCGTTCGACGGACTGATCGGGGTCATGCCCAGCGACCCGCTCTGGGATGCGGAGACCCATCGCTTTCGCGGGCACGTTCGCCGATTCAATTTTCATCTGGATGAGGCCGAAGCCTGCTACGCAGAGGCCCGGCGTATTGCCGAATCCATGGGCGCCGACGCCATGCTTGGAAAGATACTCACCAATCTGGCCGAGACTCGCTGCTGGTGCCGTCCGCTGGATGCCCTGGCCGACGCCGATGCGGCTATTGAACTGAACCGCGAGGTGAAGGCACCCATCGAGGTTGGCAAAGCGCTGGCGGCGAAAGCCGTCGCCCTCGCACGTAACGGCCAACCGGATCTGGGCCTCGCCGCCGCTCGGGAATCGCTTGCCTGTCAGCAGAAGACCGGCTATCGGGCAGGCACCCTGTTCGCCCGACTTGCCGAGGGCATCAGCCACGCAGCCGCAGGCAATCGAGCGGGCGTGGAATCAGCGCTCGCGATCATAGAACGGGAGTCCAGGATCCTCACCGTTTATGGCTTTCTCGCCCAACCCTTGCGTCAGATCCTCGCCGGCCCCGCTGATTGCCTCCCTTCCGAATATGCCTGGCTTGGTCCCGACACGGCGACCCGCATGGTGGCTGCCCTGCCCCTGCTCCGCTAATGGACCATCCGGCAGCTGGGTGACACTCGGCCCTTACCAGGCACCGAAAGCCATACCTCCTGTCCGTCGGCCTGGCCGGGGCATTGATGGCCAAGGCCGCTGAAATGGGACAGCATTGCAAGAATCGGAGCAGTTGCGGCTTCCGCAGCATGCGGAACGAGCGACTGCGGAATGCCTGCAGGCTTGGGAACCTCTGAATAACTCTGCGCGGGCGCGAAGGCGTCTTTGCGGGCTCAGCAGGCGTGGCTTCGGCGAGCGTGGTTTGGTCACTCCAAATAAGCGAGTCGAAACACGTCGGATGGCCCGCAAAGGCCCTTCCCGTCTGGGTTTCGCCGGAAAAGCCGCACCTCGCATGTTGCGCCACTCGGCCGTAGCTACGGCTACTGTCACTCGCGTCGCACCACACGATCTGCGGCTTTTCCGACGGAAACGCGCTCCGTGCAGAGTTATTCAGAGGTTCCCTTGGCTGAAGGGCGTCAATGGCCAGCGAGCCCGGATACTGATGCGCCAGCAGACGGAGTAGAGCCCTTGATCTACTGCCAATACTCGAGAATTCTCGAAACCTTACCGCCCTCGAACTCGAAGACCGCGAGGTGCTTTTTGCCGCTGCTGCTTTCCAGGCGCTGAACGGCCGCGGCGTCGAGGCCGGGCAGGACGTGGAGGATGCGGTAGCGATCTTCGGTGAACTGGTACTGTCCCGCTTCGGCGTATCTCATCGAATTGGCGTAGAGTTCATCGCGCGTGTAGACTCCGCCGTGGACTTCGTGGACGTAGGTGAAGTCTTCGGTGTAGAGGTCGAACAGTGCATCGACATCGCCGGCATCGGAGCCGCGCCTCATCATGCCGTTTTGGGCGCGGTTGACGCGGTCGACCAGTTGCCGGATTTCGTCTTCCGACAGGGCGTCGTGATGATCGGCCTGGACGGAAGCGGCCAGCCACAAGGCGCTAATCAGCGCAATCCATCTCATTGCTCAGGTTCCTTGTTTGAGGGTCTTTTCGATCATGGCCGCATCGCCGGGGCGCCGAGGGCGCGCCCAATTGCGACGGTGGATACAGCGGTGATCATTCCGGGCATGACAGGGGTTCAGGCCTGTCAGTCGGTGAGGTGAGCGACTTCTCCTGGCGTCTCGAAGCATTTGGTTGGCCAAGCGAACCCGGGGAAGTCGCGATTCTTGGCCGTGCGGCGTCGGCGGAAGGTGCGGAGTGTGTGGCTGCGCAGACGCCGCCCAGGACCAGAGCGGCGCCGGACAGCTGAACCGGGCTCAGCGACTCGCCGAGCAGCAGCCAGCCGGTGGAAACGGCCACCAGGGGGCTGAGGAAGCCCATCGAACTGACGGTCGACGGCGCCAGGCGGCCGACGCCGTTGAACCACAATACGTAGCTCAGCGCAGCGCCGATGAGCGTCAACCAGACCAGCCCGGCCAGCGAGTCGAGGTTCATCGGCGGCAGTGCCGAGCCGAACGACCAGGCCGCCGGCAGCAGGAGCAGACCGCCCGCGGTCAGCTGCCAGGCGGTGAAGGTGAGAAGCGGCGTCTCGCCACGCCACTTTCGGCTGTAGACGGTGCCAGCTGCCATCGAAGCCGCTCCGGCCAGGCCAGCTGCGATACCAACTGGATCGAGCCCGGCTTCAGGACCCAGCACCAACAGCGCGACGCCGATAAGCCCAACGAAAGCAGCGGCCACGGCCACGGCACGGATCGGCTCGTTCAGCACTTTGCGGGCCAGTAGCAGGACGATCAGAGGCTGGATTGCCCCGACGGTCGCGGCAATACCGCCGGGTAGCCTGTAGGCGGCAAGGAACAGGCAGGCCCAGAACAGGGTGAAGTTCAAACCACCGAGCAGGACGATCCGGCCCAGTTGTGAAGCCGGCGGCAGGCGCCGGACGACCAGCAGCAGAATCAAGCCGGCGGGCAGTGCGCGCAGCGCTGCAAGCGAAAGCGGATCGCCGTCGGGCAGCAGCGAGGTGGTGACGATGTAGGTCGTCCCCCAGATAGCCGGCGCCAGCGCAGTCAGGCCAATGACGATGAGGCGGTTCATGGCTCAGCGCTCGTCGGCAGGCGCCAGCGGCAGGGCGATCGGTCGCATCGGGGCCGCGTCGGCGCCGCGTAGCCGCAGTCCGCCCCCAATGAAGGCGAACTCGTAGATACCGGCCTCGCTCAGGCCTTCCAGGTAGACCAGTTCGAGAATCGGCGTGCCCTGTTCGGCGAGCAGGTAGGTGTGCACGGGCACGTAATTGCCCTCGACCTCGGAAGGGAAGGCCTCGAAGCTGAGGTTGTCGGCGCCGACGACCATCGCGCCGCCAGTCTCGACCAGGAAGCGCGCGGCGTCCAAGCCCAGGCCCGGCGGGTTGTGCATGTAGGCGGCGGCGTCTTCATAGACTTGCATGCGCCCGGTGCGGATCAGGACCACGTCGCCTTGTTTCATTGCAACGCCTTGACGCTCGAGGGCGCCGCGCAGTTCTGCCCGGGTGACGCGATGGCCTTCCGGCAGCATGTCGACACCCAGGAACGCTGGCAGGTCGATCATCACTCCGCGCGCAACGATGGGCGGCAACGCTTCGGCGCCGGCGATCTGCCAGCCCCGGTCGCCCAGGTGCTCGGCGGCGCTGAAACCGTTCCAGATGCGCCCGTCGAGCCCGAAATGGGCAAGCGTGTCGATGTGCGTGCCCGTGTGGGTGTACATCGAGAACGCCGCACCGGTGTAGCTGACATGCTCGTTCATCGTCTCGCCCAGGCCGAGCGGATCGTCGACGACTGTGCCGTGCGGCGTGTGGGTCATCCACATCCGGTAGTGCGGATCGCCCGCGGCCTGCCAGCTGGGCATGCCAATGAACAGATCGACCGACAGGTCGTAGACCTCGCCGCCGGTCACGCGCGAGAGCAGCTCGGCGCGGGAAGCCGGGGTCATGAGGTTGAGTCGCCCGATCTCGTCTTCGGGGCCCCAGGGGCTGGTGCCGACTGCGGGTTGCTCCGCGTGGCCCCAGGCGGCGGCCGCCAGCGTGGCGGCGGTGAGCAGGGTCTTGAGGGGGGATGCAAGCATGGGATTCTCCAAATGGGTCGGTGCAGACTCAAGGTACGCCTTGCACTCCTGGAAGATAATCCGCAAAATCAGGAAATCACCTTCCACCCCCGGTAAACAATGGACCGCTTCGCCGCCCTTCGGGTGTTCCGCCGCGTCATCGAGTTGAACGGGTTTGCCGCCGCTGCTCGGGACCTGGACCTGTCCAATGCCGCGGTCAGCAAGATCATCAAGGAGCTGGAGGCCGACCTGGGAGTGCAGCTCATTCAGCGCACAACGCGCTCACTGCGGCTGACCGACACCGGGCACGATTACTTCAACCAGATCACGCGCATTCTCGACGAACTGGAAGAGGCCGACGATGCTGTGCGCTCGAGCGTCTCCGAGCCTCGCGGCGTGCTTCGGATCAGCGCGCCACTGTCTCTCGGCCTCGTCCTGCTGTCGCAGATATTCGCCCGCTTCGCGGCGCGCTATCCGGAGCTCGAACTCGACGTGGAGTTCGGCGACCAGCCGGTCGACCTGATCGAAGGGCGTTTCGACCTGGCCGTTCGCGGCGGGCTGCTCCAGGACTCGAGTCTGAAGGCGCGCAAGCTCATGGACATCGAGCGGGTGGTCTGCGCCTCGCCCGGTTACCTGGCCTCATTCGGCACGCCGGAGCGCCCCGAGGATCTGTCCAAACATCGCTGTCTGATCTATTCGCTTTCGGCCTCGCCGCGCAACTGGATGCTCGAAAAAGAGGGGACCGTGACCCGCGTCGCGATCGAAGGCGGCTTTCGAGCCAACAATTCTCTGGCGGTTCGCGACGCGGCCATCGAGGGGCTGGGTATCGCGCTGGTGCCGAAGATCTATGCCGTGGATGCTCTCGAATCCGGTCGGCTGATTCGCGTTCTACCCGAATGGGGCGGCGAGCTGCACGCGCTCTACGGCGTCTATCCGCAGCATCGGGAGGCCTCGCTGAAGGTCCGCTTCCTGCTCGATTTCCTGGTCGAGGCCATCGAGAAGGCGCTCGCCTGAACGGCGGGGGTCATTCACGCCGGGTGAATAGTGTTTCCACCTTTCGGGGGATTTTCCCGGGCTTCCGGGTCGCTACGCTGGCCTTCAAACCATCGAGGAATACCAGCATGAATGTATCTGTCGTGATCGCCTACCACTCCGGCTACGGCCACACCGCCGCCGTCGCCCGCGCCGTCCAGATTGGTGTTGAACGATGCAACGGCGCCCGGGGTGAACTGATCGACGTCACCGACCTGACCGAACGCCACTGGTCGCTGATGGCCGAGGCCGACGCCATCATCTTCGGCTCGCCGACCTACATGGGCGCAGTGTCCGGCCCCTTCAAAACCTTCATGGACCAGACGTCGTCATTGTGGCTGCAACGCCGCTGGCAGGACAAGCTGGCCGCCGGCTTCACGATTTCGAGCTCGCAGGCCGGTGACAAGTACGCCACGCTCAGCCAGCTCACCACCCTGGCCGCCCAGCACGGCATGATCTGGGTCAGCCTGGGGCTGCTGCCGGGCAACAATTCCTCGACCGGTTCGATCGAAGACATCAACCGCATCGGTGGCTCGCTCGGCGCCATGGCCCAGGCCAACGCCGACGAGCCGGCCGAGATCACGCCCCCCGACTCGGACCGGGAAACCGCCGCCTTGCTGGGTGCGCGGGTCGCTGAGCTCGCGGCGCGATTCAAGACCGGAGCGCTGCTCGGGCTGCATTCGAAACCAGGCGCCGTTCCGTCGCTAGAAGCGCAGAATTGAGGGAAACTGAACATGCCACATTTCATCATCGACTGTTCGAAGCATCTTCTGGCGCTTCGAGCGGAAAACGAAGTGCTCCGCAAGATCCATACGGTCGCGGTTGCCTCCGGCCTTTTCGACGAAGGCGACATCAAGGTTCGTCTTCGTCCCCAGGCCGGCGGCCTGGTTGGTGGTCGCCAGTCGTCGTTCATTCATGTGTTCGCGCACATCATGCAGGGCCGCAGCATGGGACAGCGTCGCCGGTTGTCGACCGCCGTGGTTGCAGCCCTGGCCGCGCTGTTCCCGGACCTGCCTCGCATCGCCATGAACATCACCGAGTTTGAGCGAGCGACCTACGTCAATCGCTCAATGATCGGCTTCGAGTCATGGCCAAGCTCGATCGGGGGTACCCACGATACCGAGTAGATTTCCTGCAGCACATCGAGGTGCAACTCTCTACCGCCCAGGCAGTGCGGCGGCCAGACTGGCCCCATGACCCACCCCCGCAGGCAGATCGCCCCGCCGGACGAAGTCGAATTCTGATGCAGCAACAGACCGAGCAGCAACAACACCTGCGCCTTAGTCCAACCAGCATTCACTGGTGACCTGGCACGCCTGCAAAACCGGGGATTCGGGTCAGGGTCACGCCGCGCGAGACAAACCTCAGAGAAAACCAGACGAGAAATCCGGAAGACTCAACTCCACTCCGCATCAACACTCGGTTCCAAAAGTCGAGGCTGTCCTCGTCTTGCCTCATCTTGGCTGCTACCCAAGCAACCAAACAATCCCTACGGCAATCGCCGCAACAAAGAGTGTGGCCTTTCCCTCTGGCGTAAAGATACTGAAAACGCCCAGCACGGCAGCTATAGCCATCCCGTACAGAGCGGGCACTACCCCAAGAATCACGCCAAAACCATCACCAAAAAAGCGAGAATAAAGAGCCGCTGCCAAGCAGAGCGAAAAAAGCAGAATACTAAGACGTCCTACATCCCTATTCGAGAAAAAGGCTTTTAGATTCGCCATGATCTGGGATGGGCAATGCCTTAAATGCGCAACCAACCAACCAACAGCAGGCTTACCAAAACACCGGAAGCGATCGCGAGCTTTCCCGAAATAGTCCTAAAGCTCAACGCACCCAGTACTACTGCGATCAACTGACCCGACCAAATGTACCAGGGGCCGTGGAAAAACAAATGATCCCGAGTCGATGGAATCAGCATCGGAACCAAGAAAAGGATAGCCAAGACACTAACCAAAGAGAAACCGAGGCCTGCATAGCCCAATTTGGTATTTTTCATATAGGAAACCCCAACTAACAAACGCCATAATTGCCTAACGTAGGCTAGTTTGCCAGTGTAGTCAAGAAGCCTTTCAGGTAACACCCCGAATCCCGAACACACCACCTACTCGGCCGGAGTACGCCCCCCCCAACCTCTACACGGGCACGAAGCCAGACTGGCTCCATGACCTACCCCCGAAGCCAGATTGCACCAACGGATGCGCCCGGCTTCTTCCATGTCGTCAGCGGATGCGTGCGGCGCGCCTTTCTTTTCGGTAGCGTTCAATGCATCGGAAGTGGACAGAAGCCCTTATGGGCAAAGCCACTGAAATCTGGCAGCAGCCCAAGCAATGGAGCCGTTGCGGTTTCCGCAGTATGCGCAAGAAGCGACGGCGCAGTGCCGTCAGGCGTGGATGAAGGGCATCGATTGCGAGCAGGCCGAGATTCTGATGCAGCAACAGACCGAGTAGAGGCTCGACCTAATCCCAGACCAGCCAGCAAGTGCCAGCTGCGTGGCATGGCCGAAAGGCGGGGAACTCAGGCGGAAACCATGCTTCTTCCGCTCCCCAAACTCCTAATGTGAGTTTCGAATACCGTAGGCCAGCCCCCGGTTAGCCGTCACCGAGCAGAACCCTGGATGTCCTTGTCTTGGTCCTTGTCTTGGTTGGTCCGTCGACCAGGAGCGACTCAGTGCCGTATTCGCGTCGAAGCTACCAACAACCCCAGAACCAGCATAATCATCCCCAGTACTCCAAGGCTGGGTACGGCACTGGTCACGACACCTTGCCATTGTCCACCGCTTGCAGATTCGCCGAAGAGCTGACCTGGACAGCCGCCTTCGGAATATCCGACCTGATCCGAGGTCGGCGACAGAGACCAAGCCCAGGTGAGAGAATCCCAGCCTGGTGGGGGAACACCAACCGGTCCCGGGAACGGCTCGCTGATCCCGACTGCCCAATCAACGATGTGCCCATTCGAATCAGTGGATACCTGGAATTGGCAGCTTTCAAGCGGTCGCCGCAACGGTTCGACGCGATCGTCAACCACTTCCAGCGATTCAATGAATGGCCTGGCGTCGAAATCAACCTGGTTCGCGGGCAACCTACCTGCGAAGCTCACCCGCAAATTGAAATGATCCCCGTCCAAGTAGGGTGCCTGCGTCGCTTGCAACGCATCGCTTCGATACAAGTAGACCCCGGGAGGTTCGGGTGTCAGAACAGACTCGCCGGTAAAATCGCCTACCGGCACAAAGTTGAGGGAAGCGAATCCGCTGTCCCCACAGGGGGCTGCCGGGATGCCTTTGGTGCCCAGGAGGTTGCCTATGTTTCTATCGCTGGAGAGATGTACGTAGTCGATGCGGAAGTCGTCAGAGGGTGGTGGCCACTCATGCAATTGCAGAAACCATTGGGCGATGCCGCCGTTGGCGTCGAAAGCCACCGTGAATTCGCACACCACTGAATTGTCGAGCGTGCGCACTTGCAATCCATCTTCCAGGCGCAGAGAAACCAGTTGATCGACGACTGACACCTCAGCTTCCCAGGTCGGTATGGGACCTGAAAGCTCAATATCGGCCACGATGCGTGAGCCGATGGGGTACCCGATCCCACCAAACTCGCCGGACTCAAAGCGATACTCCGTCTGCGCATTGATCGAGAAACTCAGGGCGAGCGAGACAAGCGCCAGCAAATTCTGAAAAAATCGCATAGGAAATTGCTATCGTCGGGATTCTGCAAACGAGTCTACGTAAACCCCTTGCGGATTACTAATAGCCCAACTGTTCTCAGGATTCACAGCTGCATCGATCTTGGCCACGCCAACTTGATCAATGCTAGAACGAATCGAGGGCTATGGCTGATCGGGCTTCTCAACTTTTGAGAACCGCCTTCGGCATACTCTTGATTATGGCGAAAACAAACCTCCTCACCCCAACCCCCCGCCTGGCCCGCGCCCAGCGCCACGCCCTGGCGACCCAAGCGGCTGACTCCGGCCAATCCTCCTGGGCCACACCCCAGGTTCTGGCCATGGGCCAATGGATCAGCCAGCTGATCCAGGAGGCCTACGTCGCTGGCGCGATCGAGCCGATTCCAATCTCGGGGGTCCAGGCCCGCGCCCTCTGGCGCTCGGTGATCGACCACCAGATCTTCATCGGCGAGCCGCGCGTGGCAGAGATGGCGCAGGCCAGCTGGCGACTGATCCACGAGTTCCAGCTACCCCTGCCCTACCGCTGGTCGGAGACAGGCCTGTCCGTCGACCAGCGCCAGTTCAAGGCCTGGGCCGGGGCCTATCAAGCGAGGTGCCGAAAGCAGAACGTGGCTGATGAGTGGGCGCTGGCGGCGATGCTGCCGGATCTGATCGAGAAGCGCGCGGTGCCCCTGCCGGGGCGTATCGAATTGACGGGCTTCGAGCTGCCGATGCCGCCGCTGCAGCGCTCGCTGCTCGATGCGGCCGAGACGGCGGGTGTCGAGATCATCGCGGGTGAATTGCCGGCCGATGCCCCACTGGTGGCCGAGGTGCAGGCCTTTCCGGACACGACGGCCGAGCTGCGCGCCGCCGCGGTCTGGGCGCGAGGGCAGATCGAGAAGAACCCCGAGGTCCGTCTGGCCGTCGTCGTGCCACGCTTGCATGATCACCTGGCGGACGTCGAGCGGCTATTCCGCCGCACCTTCGCCCCCGCGGCCTCCGCGCTGGAACCGACGGCCACGCCGGCCTGGCACTGCTCCCTGGGTCCGGCCTTGAGCAGCTGGGCCCTGGTCGCCGATGCCCTGGCCTGCCTGCAGCTGGACCCGGAGCGCATCGACCCGACCCAGGCCGAGGTGTTCTGGCGCTCGCCGTTTCTTGCCGGCGCCGAGAAGGAGGCCCTGGCCCGCGCCCGCGCGCGGCAGCTGGTCTGGCGCAAGCAGCCCTGGTGGACGAACGCCGGGGAGCTGGGCAAGTACGCGGGTCGTGCCGGGGCCTCGACCCTGTCCACGAAGCTCCGCGAGTGGCAGGGCCTGTGGCGGAGGCATCGCGGACGCGCCCTGCCCTCGCAGTGGATCGAGCGCTTTCAGGGCGAGCTGGCCGCGCTGGGCTTCGGCCGGGGACGCGCGCTGGACAGTCGCGAGTTCCAAGCCCTGCAGCGCTTTCATGAGTTGCTCGAGGCCTTCAGCAGCCTGGACCTGGTGCAGGACACACCGATGGCCCGCGTCCAGGCCCTCAAACGGCTGCGGGAGATGGCCGGGGACGCGGCTTTCCGTGAGCGCAATCCGGGAGCCGCGGTCGAGATCCTGGGTGTCGAAGAAGCCCTGGGCTCGCGCTTCGACGCGGCCTGGATCGTCGGCCTGGACGAGCAGGCCTGGCCGGGTGCGAGCCGCCGGGATCCGTTCATCCCGCACTACCACCAGGCGCCGCTTCCATCGGCAAGCCCGGCCGCCTGCCTGGCCCGCTCCCGGGCCGAACTGCAGGCCCTGGCCTGGATTGCGCCGGTTCGCGTCGGCAGCTTTGCCCGGGGCAGCGATGACGTGGCGCTCAAGGCCACGCATCTGCTGGGCTCGGTCTCGGTGGTGGAGCCCCGCCTGGCCGAGTCGATCGAGGCCGCGCCGATGGAGTTCGTCGACCTCGACGACCAGGGCCCGGCCTTCGATGCCTCGGAACTCAAGGGCGGCACGCGGGTGCTGCAGGACCAGGCCGATTGCCCCTTCCGCGCCTTTGCCCGCCATCGCCTGGGCGCCGAGGTGCCCCTGCCGCCCAGCCCGGGCCTGGATGCGCTCACGCGCGGCAGCCTGATCCACCGGGTGCTGGAACGCTTCTGGACCGACCTGCCCGACCAGGCCGCCCTGCGGGCGCTTTCGAAGGATGAACGCACGGCGCGGATAGGGGCCTGCATCGAAGAGAGCCTGACCGAGCTGCTGAACCTGAATCCCCTGCTGATGACCGACACCGAGCGTGCGCTGGAAGCCGTCTGCCTGATGCGGTCCGTGGAGCGCTGGCTCGAGATCGAGCTCGACCGCGCACCCTTCGTGGTCAAGGCCCTGGAGCAGCAGGTTGAGCTGGAATTCGCCGGCCTGCGCCTGACCGGCAAGATCGACCGCATCGACTCGATCGGCGAAGACGAACTGATCCTCGATTACAAGACCGGACGCACGGCCAGTTCGGACTGGGCCCCGGACCCGAGGCTCAAGGAGCTGCAGCTGCCGGCCTACGTGACGCCCCGCCATCCGGCGCCGGCGGGCCTGGCCTTCGCGCGCCTGCGTGCCGACCAGATGGGTTTCGATGGCCTGGCCCGCTCGGACCTGGGCCTTCCCGGCACGAAGGTGCTCGGCAAGATCAGGGGCGCCTCCAGGTTCAAGGCCTACGAGGACTGGGAGCAGCTTCGGGCGGACTGGCACCTGGCCCTGGAGAACCTGGCCGAGGGCGTGCTGAGCGGTCAGGCCGCCGTCGATCCGCGCGATCGCAACGCCTGCAGCCGCTGCGATCTCGAGGCGCTCTGTCGTGTCAATGACCAGGGCCGCATCACCGATACAGACCCGATCGAGCGAGATTGAATCGATGAACTGCAGAATTGCGAAATCAGATCAAAAGCGGTTCACCACAGAGGCACGGAGTACACAGAGAAGAAACGATGAATTTTCTTCTGCTCTTCTCCGTGAACTCAGCGTAGCTTGTAAGTCAATGGCGGGCTGCCGCAGGCATAAAGCCTTTGACTGGAAAGCGGCCACGCGTGCCTCTGTGGTGAACATGCTTTTGCTTTTTTGCTCTAACACAGCGAGCGCAACCCGACATGTCTGATCAAGCGGCTAGACAGCTGGCCGTCGAGCCCGGCCGCTCGGTGATCGTCCAGGCCCCGGCCGGCTCGGGCAAGACCAGCCTGCTCGTCGAGCGCTACCTGGCCCTGCTGGCCACCGTGGACGAACCCGAGGCGATCCTGGCGATCACCTTCACGCGCAAGGCCGCCGCCGAGATGCGCGAGCGCGTGCTGCAGTTCCTCGACCCGGCCTTCGTCGCCGAGAAGCCCCACGAAAAAGCGGCCAAGGCCCGCGCCGAGGCCGTGGAAGCGAAGGTCCAGGCCTGGGGCCTGCGCGAGAATCCGCAGCGCCTGATGATCCGGACCATCGACAGCTTCAACCAGTTCCTGGCCCGCGCCATGCCCGTAGCCAGCCAGCTCGGGCCCATGCCTTCGCCGGCCGAGCACACGCAGGCCTTGTACCGCGAGGCCGCGCGCCGGATCCTGGCGCGCCTGAACGACGAGGAAGCGCTCAGCGAAGACCTGGCCCGCCTGCTGAAGTGGCGCGATCACCGTACCCAGGACATCGAAGCCTTGCTGATGAGCCTGCTCGGCCAGCGCGAGCAGTGGCTGCGCGCCATCGGCCGGATCGAGCCCGTCGAACAGGCCGCCTTCGAGGCCACCCTGCATGACCTGGTCAGCGAGCAACTGAGACGCGCCAGCACCGCGCTCCAGCAGGCCCTGGCCCAGGCGGGCATGAGCGAGCAGGCCCTGCTCGCCGTTCTGAGCGAGGCCGCCGCCTGCGCGGCCGACCTGGCCAAGCCCACGCCCTTCGCCGACTGGAGCGATTACCGCCGCCTGCCGGCCCCGAACCCCGCCGAGCTCGACGGCTGGCGAATGCTCGGCTTTGCCCTGCTGACCAATGGCGGGACCTGGCGGGCCAGCCTGAACAAGAACTACGGCTTTCCGCCCAAGTCCGAGCACAAGGCGGCGATGGAAGCCCTGCTCGAACAGTGGACCGGCAACGAGGAGCTGGCGGACCTGCTGCACCAGGCCCGCGAGCTGCCTGTCCCTGAGTTCGGCCCCGGCGAATGGCCGGTGCTGGCCGCCCTGATCCGCGTCCTGAAACAGGCCGCCGCCGAACTGGACCTGCTGTTCGCCGAGCGCGGCAAGAGCGACTTCGCGGCCCTGGGCGACGCGGCTCAGCGCGGTCTGGGCAACGAGGAGGACGGCTACAGCGACCTGGCCCTGTACCTGGACCAGCGCATCGACCACATCCTGGTCGACGAGTACCAGGACACGAACTGGGGCCAGTTCCACCTGCTCGAGAAGCTGGTCGCCGGCTGGGCGGGCGAAGGCGAGCAGCAAAGCCATCGCAGCCTGTTTCTGGTCGGCGATCCGATGCAGTCGATCTACAGGTTCCGAGAAGCCGAGGTCGGCCTGTTCATGCGGACCCGCGACCAGGGCATCGGCGCGCAGACCCTCGAATCCGCTCAGCTGACGCGCAACTTCCGTTCCCGCGCCGAGATCGTCGAGTGGGTCAACGAGCGCATCGGCCCGGCCTTTCCGTCGATCGAGAACATGGCCGCCGGCGCGGTCCGCTACGCGCCCTCCGAACCCGCGCGGGAGCCGGGCGGTCGCGTCGAAGTGCTGGCCGAGATCGACCGCGTGCAGGAGGCCGAGGCCCTGGCCGCGCGCATCCGGGACACGCTGGAGGCCAACCAGGGCAAGGACGACTTCAAGGCCGCGGTGATCGTGCGCGCCCGCTCGCACCTGAGCGAGCTGCTGCCGGCCCTGGCCCGCCACGGCGTGCGCTACCGGGCCGTCAAGCTCGACCCTCTGCTGCAGCGGCCCGTGGCCCAGGACCTGCTGTCGATCACCCGCCTGGTGATCGACCCGGCCCACCCGTCCGCGCGCCTGGCCCTGCTGCGCTCGCCCTTGTGCGGTCTCAGCCTGAAGGCACTGCATGCGCTGGCCGGGGACGGCAAGGACCCGCTGGACGATGACGCCCTCGACCGCCTGAGCCCGGAGGATCGGGAACGCGCCGAGCCGGTCTACGCCGGCATCGAGGCGGCCTATGGACTGCGAGGACGTCGCTCGGTCCGCGACCGGGTCGAAGGCCTGTTCCTGCGCCTCGGTGGCCCGCAGATCCTCTGCGCCCGCCCGACGGAGCAGCGCGACGCACAGCGCTTCCTCGACGTGCTCGCCCAGGCCGAGGACGAGGGCCTGTTGAACGACTGGAATGCCTTCCTGGCCCTGCTCGACGAGCAGACCACCGAGGGCGACCCGCCCGACGACGAGGTACGCCTGGAAGTGCTGACCATGCACGGCGCCAAGGGCCTGGAGTGGGACGCGGTGTTCCTGCCCGGCCTGGACCGCCCGCCGCGCGGCGCGAGCCAGGAGCTGCTCTACTGGCTGCCGATCACGCCCGAGTCGGGCGAGGAGCAGGTGCTGCTGGCCCCGCTGCGTTCCGCCGAGCAGGCCAGCAACACGGCCCTGATCCAGTTCATCAACAACCAGCGCAAGCAGCGGGAAGCCTACGAGCAACAGCGCCTGCTCTACGTCGCCGCCACCCGGGCCAAGGAGTTCCTCTGCCTGAGCGCCGTCCTCGACCCGGACAAGCAGGCCCAGAAGCCCGCCGCGGGCAGCCTGCTCGCCAGCCTCTGGCCGAACTGCGAGGGCGAGTTCCTGCGAGCCTTCAGCGAAGCCCTGGAGCGCATCCCCGAGCTGGGCCCGGACTCGGACGACGTGGTCTTCCCAGCGCCACGGCGTCAGCGAGTGCAGTCCGGCTGGCGACCGAGCTTCGAGGCCACGCTCGACTGGACCCCCGCCCTGCCCGTGCGCGAGCGCAGCGTCGAGATCGAATTCAGCTGGCAGAACACCCAGGCGCGCCGCATCGGCACGGTGCTCCATCGCATCCTGGAAGACATCGGGCGAGTCGGCCTCGAACGCTTCGACGAAGTCCGCCTGGCCCGCCTCGAAAGCCGCATCCCCGGCCTGCTCCAGGCCATGGGCACGGGCCGCGCCGAACTGCAGGCTTCCGTCGAGGTGATCGAGCAGGCCCTCGACCGCACCCTGAGCTCGGAGACGGGTCGCTGGATCCTGAGCGGCGAGCACCCGGAGCATGCCTGCGAACTCGCTCTGAGCGGCCTGATCGACGGCAAGCTGGTCAACGCCGTGATCGACCGCACCTTCGTCGATGCCCAGGGCGTGCGCTGGATCATCGACTACAAGTCAGGCCATGCCGAGGACGAGCGGATCGAGGAGTTTCTCCAACACGAGGCCGAGGAGTACCGCGACCAGCTGAGCGTGTATCGGCGATTGTTCGAGCAGATGGGCGAGACCGACGTCCGCATCGCGCTGTACCTGCCGCGGTTGGATCGGCTGGAGGAACTTTGAAAGGCAAAACCTTTAAATCGCAAAGCAGCGAAGCAGCAAAGAAAAGACTAGAGATTGAACCACGAAGGGCAAGAAGAACACGAAGTTGAAAAACAAAATACTCTTCTTTTTTCTTCGTGCCCTTCGTGTCCTTCGTGGTGAAGGTGTTTTGGGTTTTTGAGCTCAATCCCCCAGACGATAGTACCTACCGCGCCTGGATCGACTGCAGGAGATCCAGAAGCAAAACCTTTGAATCGCAAAGCAGCGAAGCAGCAAAGAAAAGACAAGAGATTGAACCACGAAGGGCACGAAGAGCACGAAGAAAAGAAAGAAGCCTCTTTGTTTTACGACTTCGTGACCTTCGTGTGCTTCGTGGTTAATCGCTTTCAGGGCTCCGACTCAGTGGAAGGCCTCTGAATCAAAATCTTCTGGTCGCAAAGCAGCGAAGCAGCAAAGAAAGAAAAGGGAACTGGATTAAGAGCAAAGGCAAAATCAAAAGCATTAACGCGAAGACGCAAAGAAAATCACTAACACGTCTTTCTTGGTGTCTTCGAGTCTTGGCGATCAAAGCCTTTTGCTTTCGCTTTTTGTTTTCCCTTATTTTCTTTGCTGCTTCGCTGCTTAGCTCAGTTTGGAATCCAGCTGCGGTTTGCCGGAGGCAAGAAGCGGCTGGATGGAAAATGTCCGAGCGTGATTCAAAGATTTTTCATTTCCTTAGCGCCCTTCGCGTCTTCGCGTCAAGGATTTTGATTTTGGGGACTTGAAGACTTGCGACAGGGCGAGCATGCTTGCTGCTTCAAATGACTGACTGAGGGATGTTGCATGAACCTCAAAGCTACCCTTCTTGTTGCTCTGTTTGCGTTGGCCTCGCCTGGGATGGCTTCGACGCCTTCTGATGGGACGAGCACAGCGCCGCATCTGGAGGCGCTGGCGGTGCTGGAGGATCGGCTGGGTCTGAGCGAGGAGCAGACAGCTGCCGTCGAGCCTGTGCTGGCGCAGCACCATGTCGAGCAGCAGGCCGTGTTCGAGCGCCTTCGGATCAACCCCAACGCGAGCCGTTCGGCGCCCCGCCCCTCGCGCACGGAACTGTTCGAACTGGCCAGCGCCCTGATGCCGGTCTGGGAGCAGGCCAATGTCGCCATGGCCGAGATTCTCGACGAGGCGCAGATGGCCGAATGGATGGTCTACCAGAACGAACGCCGAAACCAACTCCGCCGCCGCCTCCAGGGCCGCCGCTGAACCTTCATTTCAGCGATCGAGAACCTTTAGATCGCGAAGCAGCAAAGCAGCGAAGAAAAGCAAACACATTTCAACGCGAAGACGCGAAGCACGCCAAGAAAGGAAAAAGCCCACTTTTCTTTTTCTTGGCGTCTTCGCGTCTTCGCGTTCAATTGCTTTTTTTTTTTTCTTCGCTGCTTCGCTGCTTAGCGACTCAAGGATTTTCAATCCCGCAGCAGATAGGTCTCGAAGAACAACACGACCGCTTCGCTATAGAGATCGCGGTTTTCCTTGCGGCGGAAGCCGTGGCCCTCATTGAGTGCGTTCATGTACCAGACCGAGCTGCCCTGCTCCCTGAGAGCCGCGACGATCTGCTCGGCCTCGGTGACGGGCACGCGCGGGTCGTTCTGGCCCTGGATGACGAACATCGGCACGTCCATCCTGTCGACGTGATTCAGGGGGCTGATGGCTTCCAGGTGGGCGCGCATTTCCGGGTCGCGCTCGTCGCCGTATTCGACACGGCGGAGATCACGGCGATAGTCCTGGGTGTTCTCCAGGAAGGTGACGAAGTTGCTGATGCCGACCACATCGACGGCGGCCCGCAGGCGGTCGCTGTAGTGGACGGCGCTGGCCAGCACCATGTAGCCGCCGTAGCTGCCGCCGAAGACGGCGACTCGGTTCTCGTCCAGGTCCGGCTGCTCGGCGATCCAGTCCAGCAGGGCGCCGATGTCGCGCACCGAGTCCTCGCGCAGGAAACCATTGTCGAGCTGCAGGTAGCTCTTGCCGTAGCCGGAGGAACCGCGCACGTTCGGGCTGATCACGGCCACGCCGAGGCGGTCCATCCACATCGGGTAGGTGCTGCTGAAGCTGGGCCGCGACTGGCCTTCCGGGCCGCCGTGGATCTGGATCACGACCGGGTGCGGACCCTCGCCTTCGGGCTTGTAGACGAAGGCCGGAATGCGACGGGGCTGGCCGTCGACCTCATCGAAGCTCGGGAACTCGATGAGCTCCGGCAGGGCAAAGCGCTCCGTGTCCAGGCCGCCGACTTCGCTGTAGGTCCAGCGCGTCAGCGCACCGCTGTTCCAGTCCATGACGTGGACATCGCTGGGCGAGCGAGGATTGTTCAGCACCAGACCCAGGCGATCGCCTTCGGGGCTGAAACTCAGGCCACCGATCAGGCCGATGGGCAGGTTCTCGATCGGCGACAGCTCGCCGCTGGCCGTGTCCAGGCGATACATCCGGCTGATGCCACCTTCGTTGCTGACCACGGCCGCCGAGGCCCCATCGGGCGCCATCTCCAAGCCGCTGATGGACCACTCGATGTCGCCGCTCAACACGCGGCGCTCGCCGCTGGCCAAGTCCATGTGGGTCAGGCGGGCGAACTCGCTGCCGACGTCGCTCATCAGGTAGATGCCGTCGCCCTGGGCGTCGAAGCCGGCGGCCAGGTTGCGACTCGGTGCGGCCTCGTCGCCGGCCAGGCGGCTGAGTTCGCCGCTGGCCAGATCGAGCAGGTGGATGCGTGAGTCGTTGGCGCTGACGTACTGCTGGACCAGCAGGCGCTCGCCGTCGGGCGAGAATTCGGCCGGCCCCCACCAGCTGCCGTCGGGGGACTCGAGGATCATCCGGGCCTCGCGATCGGCCTCGAAGTCGATCAGCCACAGATCGTTCGAACGGCCGTTGCGGCGGGTGGACTGGAAGGCCAGGTAGCGGCCGTCCTTCGACCACTCCAGGCCGCCGTTGCGCGACTCGCCGTCGCTGATCATCTCGTGCTCGCCGGTGGCGGGATGGAACAGGAAGATCTGGCTGAACTCGTTGCCGCCCTGGTCCATCAGGAAAGCGAGGGTGTCGTGGCCCGGGCGACGGGTGGCGGCGCCGACCGGCTCCTCGAACCAGGTCAGCTGGTGACGCGTCCCACCGGGCTGGTCGACGCGGTGGAACTGGTTGACCTCGGCGAAGCGGGTGGAGATGAAAATCGAACGACCGTCCGCGCTCCAGTCGACCAGGCCGGCCGAGCGCACGTTCTGGTAGCGGCGGAGCTGCTCTCCGATGTCCGCAGGGATTTCGGGCACGCCCTCCATCACGACGTTGCCGGAATTGGCCGTGCGACGCTCGACGTGGTCGTCGGCCTGCAGGGGCAGTACCGCAAGCAGAATCGAAAGAAGAAGAAGGCTCGGTAGGACTCGAAGCATCGGTCACTCCTGATGGATGAAAGATTGACGGGCCGGAGTATAGCGATGGGGCATCAAGCCTCTGCAAGCGCCGAAAGTCATGGGCTTGCGAAGATCACTGTATTTTTGTACAGTTTCTCCATGAAACCGCAATCAAACCAGGCCGGACGGGGCCTGCAGCACAACACCCCGTCGCGATTCAGCCGCCAGACTAGCCAGTCGATCGACGACGGCTGGCAGGAGGAACTCGACGCCCTGCCCCGTCTGGCCACGGAGCTGCGCCCGGAGATCGCGCGCAGCATCGTCAGTCGAAACCAGTCGCCGGACGTCCCGCTGAAGCGCTCGATCAACCCCTATCGTGGCTGCGAGCACGGCTGCGTGTACTGCTTCGCGCGGCCCAGCCACGCCTACCTCGACCTGTCGCCCGGCCTCGATTTCGAGACCCGTCTGAGCTACAAGTCGAACGCGGTGGAATTGCTCGAGGAGCGCTTTCGTCAACCCAACTACCGCGTCGAGCCGATCGCCCTGGGCATCAACACCGATGCCTACCAGCCGGTGGAGCGGAAGCTGCGCCTGACGCGGCGCCTGCTGGAACTGATGCTGGAGTACCGTCACCCGGTCAGCCTGCTGACCAAGGGCGTGACCCTGCTCCGCGACCTGGACATCCTCGAGGCCCTGGCCGAGCGCAATCTGGTCTCGGTCTCGATCAGCATCACCACGCTGAATCAGGACCTGAAGCGCCGAATGGAACCGCGCACGGCCTCGCCGAGGGCCCGACTGAACATGCTCAGCCGCCTGCGCGAGATCGGCATCGAGCCCGGCGTGATGGTGGCGCCGATCATCCCGGCGATCAACGATCGCGAACTGGAGTCGATCCTCGCCCGGGCCGCCGGAGCTGGCGCGACTCGCGCCGGCTACGTCGTTCTGCGCCTGCCGCACGAGCTGAAAACCCTGTTCCGGGACTGGCTGGCCGAGCATTTCCCGGAACGGGCTCGGCACGTGATGAGCCTGGTTCAGCAGCTGCACGGTGGGCAGGACTACGATCCGAGCTTCGGGCTTCGGCAGACTGGCCAGGGGGCCTTTGCCCAACTGCTGGCCCAGCGCTTTGCCGTGGCGGTTCGACGTCATGGTCTGGACCGCGACGGGCGACCCGAACTCGACTGCTCGGCCTTTCGGCGCCCCAGCCGTCAGGGCGATCAGTTTCATCTGATCTGAGACCCGCTGGACGGGACTCGCTCAGGAATCGGTCCTGCGCCCCCGACCGGATGCGGGGACGCAGGGCCGCTGGTGTGCCTTACTTCAGACGTTCCAGCGCGGCCTCGTAGCCGTCGATGTTGTACTGACGACGCAGCTCACGCACACGATCGACGTACTCGAGGATGTCATCGAGGCCACCGAAGCCGCCGCCGCCGGCACCACCGTCACCGTCGATCGCCAGTTCGGCCACTTCGACGTAGGCCATGTGGGTGGAGACGAAATGGCAGGGGACCGTCGACTCCAGCCAGTACTGAGGCTGGCTGTGCACCAGCTGGGTCCAGGCCGTGTAGCAATCGCCATAGGTGATGTAGGGGCCGATGCTCTGGGTCATGTACTGGATCGGCCAGCCGCCCATCGACCAGGTGGCCGAGGCGAAGTAGCCGTTGTGGGTGGCCTGGGGTGCGGCCTGGGCGCTGGCGGCGAGCAGGAGCAGGGTCGACAGGAACAGGGTTCGAGTGCAGTGTTTCATGGGTCGTTCTCCTATTGGATCGAGTGAAGGGATTCGTTTCGTCGTTCGTTTTCGACCCGTCCAAGCCTAGGAGGCGAATCGAGCCCTGCCCAGCAAAAACAAGGGCTGAAATGGGAACACGACGAGCTCGCCGGCGCATCGGGACCAATGCCAACCCACTGATTTCCAAGAGAGAAAAGGGCTTGTTCCCAAATCGTCCCGGCCTTTCGGGTGACAGCGGCGGCCACGCTGCCTACACTCGACACCTCCCCTACTCTGGATCAATGCCATGCGGACTTCGCGCCTCAAGCAATTTGCCTGGATCGCCTTACTGTCACTGCTGGCCGGCTCGGCCCACGCGCACAATCCCCTCAGCCATCCCGAATGGTGTGAAACCGGCGGCCGGCTGGTGATCGTCGCCGAGATCGACTGGACCCAGACCCAGCTGCTCGAGCAAGAGCCCATCTGTGATGCCGGCGGTCAGACGAAGAGCTGCGGCAGCCAGTTCGATGACGACTGGACGCGCGGACAGCGAACGGCCCACCACTTCTGCGAACAGTTCGCGGTGCGCTTCGCCAACAGCAGAAATCCCGATCACGGCACGGTCGTGTTCATCCCCAGCGGTCCCACCAGCTTCCTGGACCGTGATGGCCACCATGCCAACTATGCCCTGAGTCAGGGCGTGGTCGGCAGCTGCGTTCGCTGCGAGCCCCTTCCCCTCGCCTTGCCGAAACGTCGCTGATCGACCGAAAGCTCCGGCGCTGCGCCCCGCGCGCAGCGCCGGACTGACTACTCATTTCAGGCCGAGTCGGGCGGCGTCTTCGCGCAGCTGCTCGGTCATCGCCTCGAGTTCCTCGCGCCTGGCCCCCGGGCATTCGGACAGGATGAAATAGGCCGTGCGGAGCACTTCCCGCCAGCGCGGCTGCCTGGGCAGCTTGGCCAGCTGCAGATAGCGATCCATGGCCCGCGTTCGCAATCGCCCCTCGTCGATCGTCACCCGCCAGATGCCGCTCTGCTCGGCCAGTTCGACGCGGCTCGACCCCGTCTCCCGCTCCCAGGTTTCCAGGCAGCGCACCATCAGCTGGACGAGGTGTTCGCGGAAGCTGGTCTCGTTGGCTTCCTGGACCGGATGCAGCTGGGCCGACAGGGCCTGCAGCTCTTCATCGATGCGCTGCCAGCGAATCCGTAGCTTCTCCGGCAGATCACCCTGCTTCAACTGGGCACGCAACAGTCCGCCGAATTCATCCACCCGCCGGAAGTGCCGGTTGATCATCGGCACCAGGCCATCGTCCATCGCGGCCGGCTGGGCCGGATCCTCGATCACCAGCACCTGCACCTCCTCCTCCAACTCCAGCACCTGGCGTCGAAGCCAGAGCTCCCGTCCCTGATAATCGACCACGATGGGACGATCCGTCGCTTCCGGCAGGCCGTCGGCCAGCGCGTCGCCGAACAGGGCGTCCAGGCCCTGACCGATCGGCGCCTGTTTGCAGCCAAGCTGTTTCATCGCGGCCGAATTGACCAGCAGCACGCGCTGGTCCACACCAATGGCGATCACCGCCGAGTCCGTGGCATCGAGCATGCCCGACAGGCGTTCGCTCGAGGTTCTCAGCGCGCGCGCGGCATCGCGATAGCGCTCGATCCTCGCCTCCAGGCGGGCCCGGGCCTGGCGCTCGCGACGGCTGCGGCGCCGAAACCACCAGATTGCCGCGATCAACAGCAGCACGAGGATCAGCAGCGACACGGCCGCCACGGCTCGCGTGTTCGCGCGTTCGGAGGCCAGCGCGGCCTGCTGCAGCTGGTTCTCGACCTGCAGCTGGCCGATCCGGTGCTCGGCCTCGGCGACTTCCAGGAGCACGCGGCGGCTGACCAGCTCACGATCGTGGAGGCGCTCGCCATAGGCCACGCGCTCGGCGCTCAGGCGCTTCTGCAGGGCCAGGGCCCGCCCCAGCTCCCCTTCCGCCTCGGCCAGGCCGGCCATCAATTCCAGGCGCGCCAGGCGATCCTCGTCCATCCAGCGCTCCGAGTCGGCCTCCAGTGCTTCGAGGAGCGAACGAGCCTCTCCGAGCCGTCCTCGATCGAGCAGCAGCCGGGCCGAAGTCAACGACCAGCGTGCCGGCAGCCCTTGCTCGGTCTCTGCCGCCAGCGCGGCCATCTCATCGAGGAGACGAGCGGCCTCGTCCAGGGCGCCGTTCGATCGCTCGATTTCGGCCAGCAAGGTGCCCGAGCGACGACGATCCTGCGCGGAGCCGACCCGCTCGAACTGCGCATGAGCCTCCCGTGCCAGCGTCAAGGCTCGGGGCAGCTGGCCCTGGCGATCGGCCAGCAGGGCGATGCTCTCCAGGGTGTGCGCCTCGTTTCGCTGGGCACCCACGACGCGGTGTGCCTCCAGGGCTTCGCCATAGAAGACCTCGGCCTGCCCCGGATCACCCAGGCGAACCAGCAGATCGGCGATATTGCTCAGGGTGGTGCCGATCTGGGCATCGCCCAGTTCGCGCTTCAGTTCCAGGCTGCGCCGATAGGCATCCAGGGCCTCGTCCTCGGCACCCAGGCGACGATAGGCCGAGCCGAGATCGTTCAGGCTGCGGGCTTCGAGTTCGCGGTCCCCGCGGGCGCGCGCCTGCGCCAGCGCCGCGCGGAAGAAGGTCAGGGCATTGGCCGACTGGCCCTGCGCATAGGCCAGAATCCCCTGTTCGCGGGCGAGACGGTACTGGGCCTGCCAGTCATCGGCAAAGCCCTGCGAGCGCTGGATCGCCTCGTGCAGAGACAGCGCACGATCGTGATCACCGTGCAGACGGGCCAGGATGGACAGCTGGAACAGGGCACGCCGCTCGTCGGGCGCATCGCCGCGCCCGCGGGCCTCGGCCAGTTCGCGCTGGCAGATCGCCTCGGCCTCGGCGTGATGCGACTGGCGAGCCTCCACGCAGTCCGGCGCCGTCGGCTCCTCGTGCTGGGCCAGGGCCCATGGCGCAAGCAGGACGCCGACCAGGGCGACGATCCCGAGAACGGCCGGGCGCAGTGACACCTCAGCCTCGCTCGTCAGTGAGCGGAATGGATTCACTCGGGCGCTGGCACCCGCACCCGCCCCTCCATCAGTACGCGCGCGCTGCGGCTCATGCTGACCTTTTCGATCGTCCACCGGGCACCGTCGCGGCGCGCTTCGGCGCCGACCTTGAGGGTCCCGGAAGGATGGCCGAAGCGGACGCTGTTGCGATCGCCGCCACCGGCCGCCTCGTTGACCAGGGTGCCCGGCACGGCCGCTGCCGAGGCGATGGCCACGGCCGCCGTGCCCATCATGGCGTGGTGCAGCTGGCCCATGGACATGGCGCGGACGTTGAGGTCGATGTCCTCGGCCGCCACCGCCTTGCCGCTGGATGCCACATAGGCCTTCGGACCGGCCACCCAGGCGATCTTGGGCGTGTGCTGCCGCGTGGCCGCGTCTTCGACGCGTTCGATCAGGCCCATGTGGACGGCACCCAGGGCTCGAATCCGCTCGAGGCGCGCGAGGATCTCGGGGTGATCGTTGATCGCGCCCTGCAGCTCCGTGGCCGTGAAGCCGAGGTCCTCGGCGCGGAAGAACAGGGTCGGGATGCCGGCGTTGATGCAGGTGACGGCCAGACGCCCCTCACCGGGCACCTCCAGCTCGTCGACGAGTTCGCCGGTGGGGAACAGGGCCCCTTCCCCGTCGGCGGGCCGGATGAAGTCGATCTGGACCTCGGCGGCGGGAAAGGCCACGCCATCGAGTTCGAAGTCGCCGGTTTCCTGAACCTCGCCATGGCGGATCGGCACGTGGGCGACGATCGTCTTCTCGATATTGGCCTGCCAGATCCGGACTTCGCAGATGCCGTCGCTCGGAATGCGATCGGCATCGACGAGACCGTTGGCGATGGCGAAGGAACCGACGGCGGCGGTCAGATTGCCGCAGTTGCCCGACCAGTCGATGACGGGCCGATCGATCGCGACCTGACCGAACAGGTAGTCGACGTCGTGGCCCTCGCGCTCCGAGCGCGACAGAATGACCGTCTTCGAGGTGCTTGAAGTCGCCCCGCCCATGCCATCGGTGTGCTTCTTGTAGGGATCCGGTGAACCGATCACCCGGAGCAGCAAGGCATCGCGATCCGGCCCCGGCGCCTGAGCAAAGTCGGGCAAGTCCTCCAGACGAAAGAAAACCCCCTTGCTCGTGCCCCCACGCATGTAGGTGGCCGGAATCCTCAGTTGCGGTGCGTCGTTCATCGATGCTCAACCTGAAAAAGATTGGAACACGAAGGACACGAAGAATTCACGAAGAAAAAGAAAGCAAGACGCTGAACGCTGCCCCACTTGAATCCATTCTTCGTGACCTTCGTGCCCTCCTTCGTGTGCTTCGTGTTATTCGCTTTTGATTCAGCCGATCAAGCGGCGTCGGAGGCTTCGAGGAAGTCCTGGGCGAAGCGCTGCAGCACGCCGCCGGCGGCGTAGATGCTCACTTCCTCGGCCGTGTCGAGGCGGCAGATCACCGGCACTTCATCGATCTGTCCATCGGCGCGGTGGATCCGCAGCGTGAGTCGGGCCCCTGGCGCGGGTTCACCGACCACGTCGTAGCTTTCCGTGCCGTCGAGACCCAGGGTCTTCTGATCGGTGCCGCCCTCGAACTGCAGGGGCAGCACGCCCATGCCGATCAGGTTGGTCCGATGGATGCGCTCGAAGCCCTCGGCCACGATCGCCTCGACGCCCGCCAGGCGCACGCCCTTGGCGGCCCAGTCGCGCGAGGAGCCCTGCCCGTAATCGGCGCCGGCGATGATGATCAGGGGCTGCTTGCGCTCCATGTAGGTCTCGATCGCATCCCACATGCGCATCACCTTCCCATCGGGCTCCAGGCGGGTCAGGGAACCCTGCTTGACCTCGCCATCGACCACCGCCATGCGGTTGATCAGACGCGGGTTGGCAAAGGTCGCACGCTGAGCCGTCAGGTGATCGCCGCGGTGGGTGGCGTAGGAGTTGAAGTCCTCCTCGGGCACGCCCATTCGGGTCAGGTACTCGCCGGCCGCGCTGTCGGCCAGGATGGCATTCGAAGGCGAGAGATGGTCGGTGGTGATGTTGTCCCCCAGCACCGCGAGCGGGCGCATGCCGGTCAAGGTGCGCTCGGCGGCCAGGGCGCCCTCCCAGTACGGCGGGCGGCGAATGTAGGTGCTCTGGGGACGCCAGTCGTAGAGCGGGTCGACCTTCTTCACGCGCTTGAAGGTCTTGCCGAACATCGGCTCGTAGACCTTGCGGAACTGCTCGGGCTTGACCGACCGGGCGACGATCTCGTCGATCTCCTCGTCGCTGGGCCACAGGTCCTTGAGGGTGATGTCGCGTCCCTCGGCATCCTTGCCCAGCACGTCCTTTTCGATATCGAAGCGGATGCTGCCCGCGATGGCGTAGGCCACCACCAGAGCCGGTGAGGCCAGGAAGGCCTGCTTGGCGTAGGGGTGAATCCGACCATCGAAGTTCCGGTTGCCCGACAGCACGGCCACGGAGTAGAGGTCACGGTCGATGATCTCCTGCTGGATCGCCGGATCGAGGGCACCGCTCATGCCGTTGCAGGTCGTGCAGGCGAAGGCGACCACGCCGAAGCCGAGCTTCTCCAGCTCGTCGAGCAGGCCCGCCTCTTCCAGATACAGCTTGACGGCGATGGAGCCCGGCGCGAAGGAGGACTTGACCCAGGGCTTTCTGAGCAGGCCGAGCTCGTTGGCCTTCTTCGCCAGCAGGCCCGCCGCGATCACGTTGCGGGGGTTGGAGGTGTTGGTGCAGCTGGTGATGGCGGCGATGATGATCGCGCCGTCCGGCATGCGGCCATCCTCGGGCAGCTCGTAGGGCCCGGCGATGCCGCTTTCGGCCAGATGGCTGGTGCCCACCCGCTTGTGCGGGCTGGTCGGACCGGCCACGTTGCGCTCGACCGTCGACAGATCGAAGCTCAGGGTACGCTCGTATTCAGCGGTCCTGATGTCATCGGCCCAGAGGCCGGTGTGGCGAGCGTAGTCTTCGACCAGCTTGACGCGCGCGTCCTCACGGCCGGTCAGGGTCAGGTAGTCGATGGTCTGCTGGTCGATATGGAACATCGCCGCCGTCGCACCGTACTCGGGCGTCATGTTCGAGATCGTCGCGCGGTCGCCCACGGTCAGGGCGGCTGCACCCTCACCGAAGAATTCCAGCCAGGCGCCGACGACGCGCTCCTTGCGCAGGAACTCCGTCAGGGCCAGCACGATGTCCGTGGCGGTGATGCCCGGCTGGGGTCTGCCCGTCAGTTCGACCCCGACAATGTCCGGAAGACGCAGGTAGGAGGCGCGGCCGAGCATGACGTTTTCCGCTTCCAGGCCGCCCACGCCGATGGCGATCACGCCGAGGGCGCAGACGTGTGGCGTGTGGCTGTCGGTGCCGACCAGGGTGTCGGGAAAGGCCACGCCGTCGCGCGTCTCGACCACGGTGCACATCCGCTCCAGATTGATCTGATGCATGATGCCGTTGCCCGGGGGAATGACATCGACGTTGTCGAAGGCTTCCCTGGTCCAGTTGATGAAATCGAAGCGGTCGGCATTGCGACGGTCTTCGATGGCCCGGTTCTTCTCGAAGGCGTCCTTCTCGAACCCGGCGTGCTCGACGGCCAGGGAATGGTCGACGATCAGCTGCACCGGCACGACCGGGTTGACCTGGGCCGGGTCACCGCCCTTGTCGGCGATGGCATCGCGCAGGCCGGCCAGGTCGACGAGGGCGGTCTGTCCGAGGATGTCGTGGCAGACGACCCGCGCCGGGAACCAGGGAAAGTCCAGGTCGCGCTTGCGCTCGATGATCTGGCGCAGGGAGGCCTCGAGCTGCTCCGGCGGACAGCGCCGGACCAGGTTTTCGGCCAGCACGCGCGCCGTGTAGGGCAGTTTCGCCCAGGCGCCCGCCTGCAGTTCGTCGACCGCCTCGCGGGCATCGTAGTAGTCGAGTTCGGTGCCTGGCAGGCGCTTGCGGTATCGCGTGTTGCTCATATCGAAAAAGGCCGGATTCGAAAGTGCTCATGATAAAGGATTCGGCCCCACGCTCGGCGCCATCATCCGCTAGGCTTCCCGAATGAAACTGAAGATCGAACCGCCCTGGACCCGGATCGAGGCCCTCGACCGAACCCTGTCGGAGACCGGCTACGCCCTGCTCGACCCACAGGGTGTTCGGGCGTGGTCCGGCCTCAGCCAGGGCGAGCTGGATATGCTTCTGCCCTTCTGGGACCGCCTGCCACCGGATCCGCACCTGCGCGACGGCGGTCGCTACCGGCGCCGGCGGCATGGCTGCTATATCGCCTCGGAATCGGGCCTTCAGCTGGCCCCGCATCGCGCCCACTGGCAACCTCTGGCCTACAACGCCCTGCATGGCGGGATGCGGCGCTGGTTCGAGCCCCTGGAAGAGGACATGCTGGGTCAGGCGGCCTGGTCCAGGCTGATCGAACGGGTTGCCGAACAGGCCAGCCGACTGCACGGATCCGGAACCTGGTTTCTCGAGGCCCACCCCTTCCGGATCGACACCACCGATGGCATCGGCCGACCCACGCCCGAAGGCGCGCATCGCGACGGCGTCGACCTGGTGGCCGTGTTCATGCTCAAGCGCCATGCAATCAAGGGCGGCGAGAGCCGGGTCTTCGACGCGGACGGTCCCAACGGCCTGCGCTTCACCCTCGACCGGCCCTGGTCATTGCTGCTGCTTGACGATCGGCGCGTGATCCATGAATCCACGCCGATCCAGCCCCTGGTCAACGGTGAACTGGGCTGGCGCGACACCCTGGTCGTGACCTGTCGCGCGAAGGGCTTTCAGGGGGACAAGGAGACGGACTGAACGCAGGCTGGCCAATCCACAGCGAGAACGCAGGAGGAAGCGCACGTTCACCGCCTGGCCAGGGACGGCCCGGCGCGGGTGAAGTGGTCAATCGTGGCGTCCGAAGGCTTCGTGTTCGAGGCAGTCGCAGCCGCGCCTCTCAGAACTGGGCGATCAGTTCCCGGACCTTCACCCCACGCGCCCCATCGGGGAGGACCTCGGCCACGCGGAGGCACTCCGGACCCTGCTCGAGCTTGAGCTGGTGGAGATCGAGCTCGTCGCCCAGGCGATGGCCGCCGTTGCCATCCGAGCGAACGCGACGCACCAGCGGATACAGGCCTCGACCCGAGCGCGCTTCGAGCACGACGGCCAGCTCGTCATCGGTCAGCCGGACCAATGTGCCGTAGGCGACCCAGCCCATAAGTCGAATGAAGACCTCGACCAGGTTGCCATCGAACTGGCGACCACGCTCCTTGTAGAGAATTCCCAGCGCTTCGTGGTGGGACCGGGCCGGGTCGTAGACTCGATCGGAGGTAATGGCGTCATAGGCGTCGATGATGGACACGAGGCGCGCGAGATCCGGAATCTCATCGCCGGACAAGGCATCGGGATAGCCGCGCCCGTCCGGACGTTCATGGTGATGTCGGACGGCCATGCGCACTTCGTCGCTGACGTCCGGGTCGGACTTGAGCATCTGAAAGCCCAGCATCGAATGGGCCTTGACGTGCTCGAACTCACGATCGGTCAGGCGTCCCGGCTTGTTGAGAATCCGCTGGCTCAAACGGGTCTTGCCGAGATCATGCAGGAGACCGGCAAGACCGGCCTCCTCGACCTTCTCGCGTTCCCAACCCGCCGCATGGGACAGGGCGATGCACAGGATGGCCACGTTGATGCAGTGCTGGGCGGTGTACTGGTCCGCCTCCTTGATCCGGATCAGCCAGGCCAGGGCCGCGACGTTCTCGCTGAGGCTACCGGCAATGTCACCGATCACGCCCCGGGCGCCCTCCACGTCGATCTCGCCGTCGCCGGAAAAATCCGCGACCAGACGGTCGACTTCACTGGCCAACCCCGTGTAGAGCTTCTTGGACTCGGCCAGGGTCTCCCGGGTGATGCGCTGTTCGCGGGCCGCTTCGCAGCGCCGCACCTGCTTATCGCTAAGGCCCTTGCTCTGGTACTGGAAGGCGCCGTAGCCCTGCGCCGGTCGGTACTTGTTGGGGCTGCGATCGAGGTCGATGTCGACCCACTCGCAGTGGTCGAGGACCCACTTGCGCTCGGAATCCTGGCTGATCAGGACACCTTCGAGGGGAAACGGCGTCTCGCGCCAGGGAAGGCTCATGCGGACGACAAAGTGCCCCAGCTGCAGATCGCGCGGGCGAATCCGCATCAGATAGCCCTCCAGACCGGCGTCCAGGGCCACGTTGAGTTTGTCTAGCTCCATGTCAGCCTCGACTTCCCCCTGTGCGTGATCAGGATGAGAGCCGGATCACACCACCTACTGGCCTGACAGTACACCACCGAACCCTGCCCTGTCGACAGAATCCCGCCCGATTCGAGTCGACGAAGGCAATTGTTGACAATGATTATCATTGCGATAAACTGAGCCCATGTACGTTTGCGTCTGCAATGCGATCAAGGTCGACACCCTGAGCACCCTCGCCTCGGAAGGGCTCAGCTTCGAGGAAATCCGCGCCCTCACCAATTGCTCCAACTGCTGCGGCAGCTGCGAGGAGTTCGCCCAGTCCGTGGTCGAACGGGCGCACCAGCAGGCCGGCTCGAGCCCGCGGCTTCCCGTTCACGTCCTGCGCTGAGCCCGCTTCGTTTCGGGCACGGATCCGTGCTGGAGCGTCTTTCTGCTGCCCGAGGTCAGGGCTTTGCTACCATGGCCTCTCCTTCCCGACAGAAAGCGTGAGCGCACCATGAAAGGCGAAAAATCCGTCATCGAATCCCTCAATCGTGCCCTGAAGGCCGAACTGACCGCCATCAACCAGTATTTTCTCCACTCGAGAATGCTCGAGGACTGGGGCCTCGATCGCCTTGCCCACAAGGAATACGAAGAGTCGATCGACGAGATGAAGCACGCCGACGAGCTGATCAAGCGCATCCTGTTCCTGGAAGGCCTGCCGAACCTTCAGGACCTGGGCCGCCTGCGGATCGGAGAGACGCCGAAGGAAGTGATCGAATGCGATCTGGCGCTGGAACTCGAAGCGATCCCGATGTATCGCGACGCCGTCGAACACGCCGAGAAAGTCCGCGACTACATCAGTCGTGACCTGTTCCAGAAGATCCTCGACGATGAAGAAGAACACGTCGACTGGCTGGAGACGCAGCTGGATCTGATCGAGCGCATCGGCGAACAACGCTACCTGCAGTCACAGATGGGCAAGCACGACTGAGCCCCGAAACCTTCGGCACCCGCGGCGCTTCTGGCCGCGGGTGCCGAATCGAACACTACTGCTGGAAGCGATCCAGGAAGATCGAATCCGGCACATCGAGCACGAAATCGATGCCCGTCACCTGCCCCGAGGCCGGCACGTTTACCGAAGTCCCGTCCAGGGGGTCGCAATTCCCGTCGCAAGGCTGATCACCCAGGGTCACATCCGCCAGACCCAGGACGTTGCGCGTGTGCGCGAAGTAATCGCCCGCCGGCAGTCCGGAGACCCGATAGAAGCCCAGGGAATCGCTTCTCGCCGAGCCGACCGCCCGCCCCTGTCCATCGAAGAACAGGACCTCTACCTGCACCAGCGGCTGGTTGTCGGCATTGCGCACATGGCCGGCCACGCCTGCGCCCTTGTCGAGGGCGAAATCGAAGCCGCCGACATCGATGCCGTTCAGGTCCACGATGGTCCCCAGGGAAAGATCGCAGTCGAGGGGGCAGTCGACGTCAGGATAGAGCTCGTTGATGTAGTTGTCGTCCACGCCGCGCTGCGTGCCGCTGGCCGTGGAGACGTAGTACTGACCGTCCGGCAGGCTGCCGTCGGTCCGGTAGTCCCCCAGGCCGTCGGTGACGCCGCTGGCGGCGACGCGGCCATCCAGAGTCCGGACATAGACGGTGGCACCGACGATCGGTGAGCCGCTCTGGGCGTCGGTCAGACGACCGCTGAGCGACGCGCCGCGCGACAGAGCCAGACCGATACCACTCGATGCACCCCGACCGACCACGCGACCACCGCCGAGGGTGATCGGCGTGCCCAGGGCAGGAATGTCGCAGGCACCACCCGGACAGGGCACGCCGGCAAACAGTTCATCGATCAGGCCCAGGTCGTTTTCGATCAACACGAAGTAGCTGCCGTCGGCCAGGCCATCGAAGCGCCAGATCCCGCTCGAGATCGCGACCGAGTCGAGCTCGATCCCGTTTTCGTCGAGCAGACGGGCGGTCCCGGAAATCAGCGGATTGCCGAACTGGTCGGTGGCCGATCCGGAGATGCTGCCGCCGGCAGTCAGCGCGAAGTCGATGCCCGGAACGCTGGCGCCCGCCACTGCCACGGTGCTGCCACCGGCCAGAGGACAAGGCAGGGGCGAACAGCTGCTGCCCCCGTAGACCTGGTCCACGAAGCCACCGGTATTGGTCGTCCGCAGTCGATAGCTGCCATTCTCCAGGCCGCCGATGCTGTAGTTGCCCGCTGCATCGGTCTGGGCCCGGCCGGCGATGAAGCCCGACAAGTCGTAGGCCACGACCTCGACCACCGCCAGGGGTGAGCTGCCATCGGTCACCTGACCGCTGATCGCTCCACCGGCCGGCAGATTGAAGTTGATCGAGCCCACCGAAACACTGCCAGCGATCGTCACGGCATCGCCATTGAGGATGTCGCAGTAGCCGCTGCAGTTGTTGTCGTCCCAGAGCTGGGAGACGTGACCGGGCACGTTGCCGATCCGAACGAAGAAGTCGCCATCGGGTAGCTGGTCGATCTCGTAGTTGCCGGACGGGTTGGTCGGCTGTTGATAGACCGGCACACCGCTGGCGTTGTAGACCTGGGCAATGGCCCCCACGGCCGGGCTGCCGCCGGCCAGCACGTTGCCGCTGACCGAAGCACCCGGCGCCAGATCGAGGACATTGCCAGCCGAGGTGGACCCGGCCGTGATCGTCACGACGCTGCCATTGAGCCCATCGCAGGCGCTCGGGCAAGGCGTGCCGCCGAGGGTCTGGTCCACGTAGCCCGGGGTGTCGCGGGTGACGAGGTGGTAATCACCGGCCGCGAGGGCTTCGAACTGGAACTCGCCATTGGCATCGCTCGTTGCCTCGAAGGCCACCGCGCCGCGCGCATCGAGCAACTGGACGCGAACGCCCGAGAGCTTGGTCGCCGGTACCAGACGGTCATGCACTTCACCGCTGATGAGGGCGCCAGGCTGCAGGTCGAGGTTCAGACCGCTGACGCTCGAGCCGGGGCTCAGAACGATCGGATCACCGCGCCGCACCTGGCAGGCCGAACCCACGCAGGCTTCGGACACATAGAGCACGTCGGCGTGTCCGAAGGGGTTGCGGGTGCGCAGGTAGAACTCACCGGCCGCCAGGCTGTTGAACTCGAAGCTGCCATCGGCGGCCGACAGGGTGGTTCCGAGCAGGTTGCCAATCGCGCCGTAGACCTCCACGGTCACGTTCGCGATGGGCCCGCCGCTCAAGGTCACCGTCCCGGACAGGGCAGCGGATTGAACGAGACTGAAATCGATGCCCGGGGTCACCACCGTTTCGGTGACGGGCACGGGAGTGCCGGTGACGGGATCACAGAAGGGATTGCAGGAGGCACCGGCGTGCAGCTGGTCCTGGTAGCCGATCAGGTTGCGGGTGCGCAGGAAATAGTTGCCGGTCGGCAGGCCTTCGATCCGGTAGTTTCCGGCCACATCGGTCGGTGCCGAGGCGAGCAGTTGGCCAAGGCCATCGTAGGCTTCCACCACCACACCGGGCAGGCCGGAGAGGCTGCCGGCGTCTTCCACATTGCCTTCGATCCGGCCGCCCTGGCGGAGATTGAAATCGACGTTGGCGATGTCACTGCCCGCGATGGTCAGGCCGGTCCCGGCGCCGGTCAGATTGCACTGCAGACGCAGGCAATCCAGGCCGTTGTAGGCCTGATCGACGTAGTTGTCCCCGAACGGGGTCAGGTTGCGCGTGCCATAGGTCGACACGAAGAAGGTACCGGCCGGGAAGCCCGTGCGGCTGCGGTAGCGGCCTTCGCCATCCAGGGGGCTGAAACCGGCGTAGTTGCCGGAGGCACCGTAGAGGGAAATGATCTGACTGCGGCCGGCGGCGACGATATCGGGCGCCTGCAGGGTCAGGCTGTCTCGAACCTGGCCCGAGATGACCGGCCCACGTGGCAGGGTCGCCGAGATGCCCGGCAGGGTCGTGCCGGCGGTCACGAAGACCGTGGGCAGCAGACTCTGATCGCAGGAACCGCGCGGACAGGGCTGGCCGCCGAAGGACATGTCGATCAGGCCGAGATGGGAACTGGTCCCGAAGGTGGCCTTGTAGGACCCGGGCATCAGGCCATCGAGGGTGTAATTGCCGAACTCGTCGCTCAGGCCCTGATCGGCCAGCTGGCCGGCAAAGGGGCCGGAGGCGACCCAGAGTTCGAGACGAGGCACGAACACGAAGCCCAGCACGGCCGTGCTGACCTGGTCGACGAGCTGCCCGCTCAGGGCGCCGCCGATGGCCAGATCGATATCGACGCCACTCACGGTCCCGACCGCCGGCACCGAAATGGGATCACCGAAATCGCCGCAGCGTGATGCCGGGCAATTGACGTTGCCGAGGAAACCGCGCTGCAGGCCAGGCGTAATCGCATGGTCCGGGTCTGCCGACACGAAGAACGTGCCCTCGGTCAGGCCTTGCGCGGTGAAGTTACCCGCGGCATCGGTCAGGGTCGAGACCCCGCCCTGCAGGCTGTTGAAGACCCGGACGAAGGCCCCTTCGACCGGCGTGCCGTCACTGAGCCGGCGGATGGTGCCGGACACGGTGCTGCCGGGCTGCAGATCGAAATCCAGGACCTGCGGAGCCGCACCCAGGGCAATGGTGGAGCCGACCTCGATGGAACAGGCGCTGCCGAAGCAATCCACGCCGGGGTAGACCTGGCCCAGGCGGCTCGGATGGGTCACGACGATCCGATAGTCCGTGGCCCGCAGGCTGTCGAACTGGTAGGCGCCGCCGGCATCGGTCTGCGCCGTCCACAGCGTGGCGCCATCGACCGACTGAATCTGCACCAGGGCCTGCTCGAGCGGGGTCAGACCATCGGCTTCGAACACCTGCCCGGACAGACCGAAGCCGGCACCGAGCTGGAAGTCGAAGACCGTCGGCGAGCTGGTGTCGGTGAGCGCCACGAAAGCCACCGGCAGGTCACGGCATTCGAGCTGACAGGGCTGGCCATCGTGCAGTTCACCGATCAGGCCCGAGCCCGCGGGCGCTTCGGCAAAGACGCGGTACTCACCCGGCGGCAGCGCCTCGCTGGTGGAATAGCTGCCGTCGGGGGCGGTGCTGCCGAGGGTGCGGACGTTGCGGTTCCTCGAAACCAGCCAGACCCGGGCATTCTGCACGGCCGCCGTGGAGGTGTCGGTCACCGTGCCCGTCAGGCGCACCCCGCGTTGCAGCTCGAAGTCATGGGTGCTGACCGTGCCGTCGCCGACTTCGATGATGTCCCCGGCGTACCAGGGCGAACACAGATTGGCGTCGACGCAGGTTTGACCGGGCCAGGCTTCCTTCACGTGTTCCGGATGGCTGCGTGTCTGCAGCACGTATTGCCCCGGCGGCACGGCCAGGCTGTAGCTGCCGTCGGGCTGCAGGGCGGCCGAGAAGCTGTTGAAGGTCCCGACGCCGAACGGGATGGCGGTGACCTGCCCCTGCGTCACGGGCGTCAGGGTGCCCGCTTCCCGCACCGTTCCCTGCAAGGTGCCGAACGGACCCTGAACGGAGCCAGAGCGCCCCAGGCCAGCATCATCCGGACCCTGCGCCAGGATCTCCTCGAGCTGTGACATGGCCCGCGGCGACAGCGGGATCAGCCCCCGCTCGACCTGCATCAGCATCTCGGCCGCACGATGGACACGGTCGCGTGCATCGTCGACCTGCCCTCGTTCGGCCCCGGATCCGCTCAGGGTTTCCTGCCACAGGCGCTGCGCCTCCAGATCGGCCAACGCGGTATCGAACTGCGCCGCGCACAGGCCAGGCGCCAGAACAAGCGCGAAAACAAGTGCAAGCTGCTTCATCTAAGCCTCCAGAATGACGCGGAGGGGTTCCGCGTCGCATCGATTCTTGGTTCCCCTATCTACAAGCAGTACGAAATCCAGCCCTGAAACACGCCAGACGATTCCCTCAATCGTCGAGGAAGCGTCGGGTGAAGTTGACCGGATCGCCCTCGGTGACCAGCACATCGTCTTCGATGCGGATGCCACCGAAGGGAATCAGGGCGTCGATGCCCTGCCAGTCGATGTGCTCGGCGTGGGCGCTCTCGCGCAGACGGTCCAGCAGCATCGGAATGAAGTAGAGCCCGGGCTCGACCGTGACCACATTGCCGGCCTCCAGGGTTCGGGTCAAGCGCAGCGCCGGATAGGCCTCCGGCGGCGGCAGGGGCGTGCCGTCGGGACTGAGCTTGCCGGCCACATCGTGCACCTGGATGCCGAGGAAGTGCCCGAGCCCGTGCGGCAGGAAGTGACTGCTCACGCCCGTCTCGACCATGGCGTCGGGCGACATGCGCACCAGGCCGGCATGTTCCAGCACACCGGCCACGCCCAGATGCGCCTCGCGGTGCAGATCGACGTAGCTCTGGCCCGCCCGCATGCGATTGCAGAGGCGCTGCTGCACATGGTCCATGGCCTCGATCAGATCATCGAAGTCGCTGCCCTCGGGCGCCGTCCAGGTGCGGGTGATGTCGGCGGCGTAGCCATGGCAGTCCGCGCCGGCATCGATCAGGAAGCTCTTCAGTTGTTCGGGTCGCGTCGGCGAGCGGTGCTGATAGTGGAGCACGGCCGCGTGCTCGTTCAGGCAGACGATGTTGTTGTAGGGCATGTGATCCTGATCCTGGCCGGCGGCGGCGAGATAGGCCAGGTGGATCTCCAGCTCACTGGCGCCGGACTCGAAGGCACGTGCGGCCGCGCGATGGGCTCCTGCGGCAATCCGGTTGGCCTCGCTGATGCACTCCCGCTCCCATGCCGTCTTGCGCGTTCGGACTTCGTCGAGTCGCTGGATGAGCGCGGGGGGATTGAGATCCGCGTTCTCGACCAGGGCCGCCAGATCGCGCTCATGGCCGATGACGGCCAGCGAGCGATGCTCCGAGAATCGCGCATGCCATTCCTCGGCGCTGCGCACGATGTGCAGATCGAACTCACCGCCCCACCAGTCGGCCGGCGCGGCCGGCGGGACGTGCCAGTAATCGTCCGGTTGGCAGAACCACAGTCGCGGCGTCTGCCCGACCCGGATCTCGAGCAGGGAATCGACGGCGAAGGGCTGCGGCACCCAGGCTACGAAGGGCGCGTTCGCGCGGAACGGCGGATGATGATCATCGAACAGGCGCATCTCCGGGCGCCCGGAATGGATCAACAGCGCGTCGTAGCCCAGCTCGCTCAGGATGTGGTCGGTGTCGTGCCGGCGCGATTCGATGTGACGGGAAAACAGCAGGGCATTGCGGTCGGGCATGGAGAACTCCGGATTGCGTTAGACTTGCCAATCCCCGAATTGTAGCGTTTCGGCCACCCGGCCCGTTCCCCTCGTGAATCGACCGACGTCCTCGTGAGCCGACCCTGATCCGACCCGAACCGACCCGAACATGAGCATCCAGATCTACAACACCCTGACGCGCCGCAAGGAAGCCTTCGAGCCGCTCGATCCCGAACGCGTGACCCTGTACGCCTGCGGCCCGACGGTCTACAACTACGCCCACATCGGCAACGCGCGCCCGGCGGTCATCTTCGACCTGCTGCGCCAGGTGCTCGAGCGCCGCTATCCCCAGGTCGTCTACGCGCGGAACATCACCGACGTGGACGACAAGATCAACCAGTCGGCCGCCGATCAGGGCGTCTCCATCGACGTGATCTCGAAGCGCTACACCGAGGCCTATCACGAGGACATGGATGCGCTGGGCGTCCAGCGGCCGACGGTCGAGCCGCGCGCGACCGATCACATCGACGGGATCATCGCCATGATCGAGCGTCTGATCGACGGCGGCCACGCCTACGAGGCCGAGGGTCACGTGCTCTTCGACGTCGAGAGCTTCGCCGACTACGGCCAGCTGTCCCGGCGCGACATGCGCGAGATGATTGCCGGTGCGCGGGTCGAAGTCGCCCCCTTCAAGCGCAACCCCGCCGATTTCGTGCTCTGGAAGCCGTCCAGCGAAGACCAGCCGGGCTGGGACAGTCCCTGGGGCCGTGGCCGCCCGGGCTGGCACATCGAATGCTCGGCCATGAGCGCGGCCCATCTGGGCGAGGTCATCGACATCCACGGCGGCGGCCAGGATCTGATCTTCCCGCACCACGAGAACGAGATCGCCCAGAGCCGCTGCGCGCATGGCAGCGAGCGCTTCGCCCGCTACTGGATGCACAACGGCTTCGTGACCGTCGAGAAGCGGAAGATGTCCAAGAGCCTGGGCAACACCCTGATCGTGCACGAACTGCTCAAGCAGTGGCCGGGCGAGGCCCTGCGCTACGTGCTGCTGTCGGCGCACTATCGCCAGCCGCTGGACTGGTCGGACGCGGTGCTGGAACAGGCCGTCACGACCCTCGATCGGCTCTATGGCCTGCTCCGCGATCACCCAGCCAAAACCGCTGCGAAGGTCGAGCCGGATCCGGACGTGGTCGCGGCCCTCGAGGATGATCTGAACACGCCGACGGCCCTGGCCGCCCTGAACGGCCTGGCCAGAGAACTCGCTCGCGCCGAAGAGGCCCGGCGCCCGGCGCTGGCCGCCCGCCTGCGTGCCAGTGGCGCCCTGCTGGGCCTGCTGCAGGCCGTCCCCGACGCCTGGTTCGCCCAGCGCCAGGCCGACACCGACATCGACGAGGCAGAGATCCAGCGCCTGATCGAGGCCCGGAAGCAGGCGCGCGAGAACCGTGATTTTGCCGAGGCCGATCGCATCCGTGATCAGCTCGCCGACCAGGGCATCCTGCTGAAGGACGGACCCGAAGGCACGAGCTGGGAGGTGGCCTCGCGATGAGTACCGATCAGGTCCAGCAGGAGATCATCGACGAATTCAGCCTGTTCGACGACTGGATGGATCGTTATCAGTACCTGATCGACCTGGGGAAAAAGCTGCCCCCGCTCGACCCGGCCGAGAAGACCGAGGATCGGCTGCTCGACGGCTGCCAGTCCCGGGTCTGGCTGGTCAGCGAGGGCGATGCCAGCTCGCTGCACTTCAGAGCGGCCTCCGATGCGGCCATCGTCTCCGGCCTGATCGCCCTGATCCTGCGCATCTACTCCGGGCGCTCGGCCGAGGACATCCTGGCGACGGAACCGAAGTTCATCAAGGCCATCGGCCTGAGTCAGCACCTCTCGCCAACCCGCGCCAACGGCCTCGATGCCATGCTTCGTGCCATTCGCAACGTCGCGACGAGTGCCCAGCAGGCCGGCTGAGCCCGAACTCAGCCAGCGCAGCAATACCACCAGCGCATCAATAACAAAAGAAAAGGCCGGTCCCACCATGGCGGGACCGGCCTCCGTTCAAGCGGACTCGCTCCGTGCCGAAGCCGGAACGGTCGGGATCAACCTTCGCTCTTGCCCATCACCACCAGCTCCACGCGGCGGTTCTGCTGGCGGTTCGAATCCGAGGTATTGGGCACCTTCGGGCGATCTTCGCCGTAGCCACGGACCGACAGGCGATCGGCAGCGATGCCGTGCTCGACCAGGTAGTCGCGGACGGCCTGCGCGCGCTGCTCGGACAGGGTCTGGTTGTAACCGGCAGCACCGAGGTCACAGGTGTGACCGGCGATCTCGATGTGGCTCAGCTGGGTGTGCATGCTCAGCACTTCGACCGCGTCGTTGAGCTCGGCGATGGCGCTGGGCTGCAGACGGGCGGAGTTCAGATCGAAGGTCACGGCCGCGGAGAACTCGAACACCACTTCCGGCTCGGGCTCGGGCTCGGCCTGACGAGCCTGGATCGGCTCCGGCGTCGGCCGGCGGACCGGCTGCGGGGCCGGCTCGGGCATCGGCTCGGGCTGCGGCGCTCGCGCACGCTCACCGATGGCGAAGTTGAAGCCCAGGGTCAGCATGAAATCGTCGAAGCCGGCACCGGTGTTGAAGGTATCGCGGTCGTTGTCATGGCGGTACTCACCTTCCAGACGCATGCTCACGCGATCGGAATAGGTATGGAGCACGCCCAGGCCGACGGAGCCATAGACGTCGCGACCCTTGTCGTAGATGCTCTTGTGATCCTGAATCCCGAGGCCGGCCATGATGTAGGGGCGCGTGTCCTGGCCTTCGCGGAAATGGTAGCGGCCGACGAGGCCGATGGACTGCTGGCGGCTGCTCGTGCCCGGCGTCGCCTCATCGTAGTCGAGCTGGTAGCGGTCGAAGCGCAGATCCACGCTCATCGAGGGCGAGAAGAAGCGACCGATCGACACCCCGTAATGGAGGTCGACGTCGTCGTCGGTCAGACGATCACCATCCGGCCACACCAGACCACCGGCGGCGCCGAAGTACCAGCGATTGTCGTACGGATCGTCCTGGGCCAGGGCCGAGGTCGAGACCAGGCCCAGAGCCAGCGAAACAGCGAGCAAGCGATCGAGTTTCATGGAATACATTCCTTAGCAAGCGGTGTGTCGATTCATGGGCCGGTCCTGCGGCCGACCCCATAGTCCCCGCGACCCGCGCGGGTCCCTGCCAGTGCATGATGCCTCACCACCGGCAGGATGGCAAAGGCGATAGCGCCGGGAATCAGCGGCTGTCGCGCATCTGCTTCTGCTTGAGCTCCCAGCGTTCCTGGGCGTCCAGGCAGAGGGTGGCGTTGGGACGGGCTTCGAGACGGGCCAGACCGATTTCTTCGCCGGTCTCCTCGCAGTAGCCGTAGCTGCCGTCGTCGACGCGGGCCAGGGCCTCGTCGATCTTGCCGAGCAGCTTGCGGTAACGATCGCGGGTGCGGAGCTCCAGGCTGTTTTCCGTCTCACGGCTGGCGCGCTCGGCTTCATCGCCGACGTCGCGAACTTCACCGCGCAGGTTATTGATCGTTTCCTGGGATTCCTCGATCAGGCTGTTGCGCCAATCCAGCAATTTCTGGCGAAAGTACTCCAGCTGCTCGGGGCACATGTATTCCTCGTCCTCGGAGGGCTTGTATCCTTTGGGAAGCTTGATTTGTTTGCTGGACATCGATGGTCGCGGCCTCGCGGTCGGTTGTTGCAAAACCGGGCATTATATAGCCTAAGAATGTCGACCGAGCAAGCCCATGAAAACCCTTCTTCTCTGGCTGATTCGCGCCTACCGGTATCTGCTCTCGCCCTGGATCGGTGGCCAGTGCCGGTTCACGCCGACCTGCTCGGTCTACGCCATGCAGGCGCTGGAAACCTACGGTGCGGGGCGCGGCAGCTGGCTGGCGCTCAAGCGCCTGCTCCGCTGCCACCCGTTCTGCCCGGGCGGGCACGATCCGGTGCCCGGACTCGAGGATGACACGCTCGACCCGGACACCCCTCACCCGCCACCGGACACCCGCCAGAGCTGACGCCAGAGCCGGATCAGCACCCACAGGAACAGCAGCGGCAGCAGGATGGTCTGCAGGACGAACACCGCCACCAGCTGGACGATGTCCTCGGCCAGTTCCGCGAACAGGGCCTGATAGGCCTCGATGCGCTCGCGGACCCGGAACTGATCGGTCGCCCGCCCCCACCAGGCACTCCAACCGCTCGAATCCTCGCTTTCCGCCTCGGCGGCGGCTTCGTCGTGCAATTGCGTCAGGCTGGCCTGGGTCCGATCCAGCGATTCGCTGGCACTGACGTAGACCGGGTCGAGAAACAGGCGATAGACCGTGTCGGACACCAGACTCACGCAGGGCACGGCAAAGCGCAGGAACAGGGCCAGCAGCAGGGTTCGGGCCGCGAGCTGGCGCCAGTCCGGCCGCTTGCGGTAGAACACCAGGGCGATCCAGCCCAGCACCGCCGCAGTCAGGAACAGGCTCATCCCCGGCCACTGGCTGACCTCGAGGAGCAGGCGCTGGATGCCCAGCGACGCGGCCGAGGCCAGCATGATCCAGGAAAACTGTTCGATCAGGTCGTTGACCGGATCGAGAATCTGCCCCGGCGCGAGCTGGACGCCCAGACCACCCGGCTGGACCGCCACTTCGGTTTCCTGGATCACGGAGATCACGCCGTTCAGCGAGCGCGCCAGGGCGAAGGTCACCAGGGCGCGGCTGAGCATGCGCTGCGTCTGGGCCTCGGCGCTGCCGTCGGCCGGCTCCAGCCAGGCCAGCGCGACCAGAGCCAGGGCCAGCAGCACGATCAGGGCGCGCCGCAGCATCGATTTCGATTCAGGCGTTTCCGACACGATCGACAAGCCTCCAGCAAGGGAGAGGAAGCTGCAGGGTAGCGCGAATCCGATCCGCGGGCATCGGCCTGCTCGGGCCGGACGGAATCAGACCATGACGACGACGCCGACGCCGGCGAAGGCCAGCAGCACGCCCATCAGGCGCTTGGCGTTCATCTCCTCGCGCAGGAACAGCCAGGCGAACAGCACGATGAAGGCGCCGGCCGTCTCGTTGAGCACCGACGCGATCGAGGCATCCGTGAGCTTGTAGCCAGCGAGCCAGAGGATCATCGAGAGGTAACTGCCCAGCACGCTGGCCAGGATGACCGTGCCCCAGGGCTGCGGCGATCGATAGTGGATCATCATGCGCGACCAGCCGCGGGCCAGGGTCACGAAGATCAGCATGCCGACGGCCCCGGCCAGCAGGCGCAGGCCCACGGTCCAGAGAAACTCGTGCTGCTCTAGGACCGGTTTGACCATGACCACGCCGATCGCCATCAGCGCCACGCTGCCCGCCCCGTAGGCCACGCCGAGACGCAGGGCGCGCAGGGACACGTCCTGACGGTTGCGGCGCCAGGTCACCAGCAGGATGCCGCCCAGCACCAGCAGGAAGCCCAGGTACTGGACCGGCCGCAGGGCTTCGGCCAGGAACAGGCTCGAGAGCAGGATCACCATCGGCGAATACAGCATCGCGACGACCCCGGTCCGGCTGGCGCCCATCAGGTTGAGGGCGCGCAGGTACCAGGTGTCGGCCACGGCGATGCCGATCACGCCCGAAACCAGCACGATCACCCACTGGCTGCCCGAATAGCCGGGCCAGCTCAGGCCGTGGAAGATCAGGATGGTCGGCACCATCAGGGCCACGGCCAGCACGTTCTTGAACAGGTTGAGCTCGAAGGCCGGCAGGGTCTCGCCCGAGCGCCGGAACAGGATCACGGCCATGGCCCAGCAGGCCGCACAGGCCAGGGAAAAGAACTCACCCACGATTGACCGCCAGCCGCCAGGGCAGCAGCAGGGCCAGGGCGATCGCCAGCTTGACGCCGAAATCGCCGATCGCCAGGGTCACCCAGGGCACGCCCGTGCCGGCGAAGGCCAGCGCGAAGAACAGGCCCGTATCGACCAGCGACCCCAGGGACGAGGAGGCCAGCGGCGCCTGCCACCAGCGGCGACCACGCAGCGCATCGAAGATCGACACGTCCATCAGCTGGGAGACGAGAAACGCCGTCCCCGAGGCCAGGGCGATGCGCGGGCTGGCCAGCCAGATCGAGGCGATCACGGCCAGCACGAAACCGACGTAGACCACCCGGCGGGCTCGTTCGGGACCATAGAGCCGGTTGCACAGATCCGTGACGAAATAGGACACGGGATAGGTCAGCGCGCCCCAGGTCAGCCAGTCATTGACCGGAAACTGCACCAGGTAGTTGGCGCTGGCCACGATGACCACCATGGCCAGGATCAGTAGGGCAAGCCCGTGAGGACGAGTCAAGGACGGACGCTCCGCGCAGAAAGGCGCGTAGTGTACTCCCAGGCGTCGTCGACGGGCTCACGCGATCTCGCCCAGGGGCCCACCCTGAGGAGGGCTTGCGGTATTCTGGAGCCGGTTGTGAATGGAGACGCCCTCCCTGCCCGCGATGGATGCCCTCGAGCTCTGGCTGACGATTTCGATCCTGCTCGCCCTGGCCGCCGTGCTGTGGTGGGTCTGGGTCACCCCTCTGGCTCGCCTGTTCCTCTGGCTGGAGCGGCTTCGGAGCGGCCTGCGTTCGCGCCGGCGCCATGGCTGGCACTACCTGGAGGGCGGCCACGGCGAGCCCCTGGTGCTGCTGCACGGTTTCAATGCCGACGCCCACCACTTCTGCCAGTCGGCCCGGCTGCTCCGAGCCCACTTCCGCATCCTTGCGCCGGACCTGCCGGGTTTCGGCGACTCGGCGCTGGGCGAAACCGACAGCTTCAAGATCGAGGACCGCGCCGCCGCCATCCTGAAGTGGCTGGATGCGATGGGCATCCACCAGTTCTATCTGGGCGGGAATTCGATGGGCGGCTATCTGGCCGCGGCCATGGCTCGCCAGGCCCCCGAGCGGGTCCGTGCACTCTGGTTGCTGGCGCCCGGAGGCCTGCACACGGCCAGACTGTCTCCGGTGCTGGAAGAGGTGGCGCAGGAGCGGCACAACCCCCTGGTCGTCCGAAACCTGAAGGATTTTCGCCGGCTGACCGACTACTGTTTCGTTCGGCCGCCGTGGATTCCGACACCGCTGATGCGATTCCTGAGTCGGCGTATCGCTCGCTCCGCCGTCCAGGCACAGCGCCTGTTCGACGCCATGCGCTACGACTCCCAGCCCCTTGAATCGATCGCGAAGGACCTGGACACCCCGGCCCTGCTCATCTGGGGCCAGGCCGATCAGGTCCTCCATCCGGACGGAGCCGCCGTGGTGGAAAACCTGCTGTCGGACTGCCAGACCCTGATCCTCCCCTCGATCGGCCACCTGCCCATGATCGAGGACGCCCGCACCTGCTCCGAGGCCTGGATCGCGTTCACGGAATCACGGGCCAGGGATTCCGCCAGCTGACCGTTCTGACCGCCTGTCGTCAGGGGTCGGCCTGAAGGCTCGCCCCGGCGCGGCACCCGAGCGCGCCACCAGCGGTGGCAGAGCGCCGACCGCTGGTTCGCGGACCATCCGATCTTGGTGTAGATTGATAACTCCGATTCAAGGTGCTGGTCGTCCTAGAATCGTCCGAGTAAAGGCATCTGCCGCAGCGCTTGAGGAGAGCAATGGCCAACTTCACGATCCCACCGGAAAAGCTGGGCTGGAAAGCGGACACCCGCAGCATCGAGGAAACCTCGACCCGCAAGGCGCCTCAATCCGGCGGCATCGTCGGTCAGGCCGGTGCCCGCGAGGCCCTGCGCTTCGCTCTGACCACCACCGACCGGAATCACAACGTGTTCGTGCGTGGTCCGGCCGGTAGCGGGCGACGCAGCCTGGTGCGCAGCGCCATCGCCGACCTCAAGCCGAAGCCCCGGCGCTCGCTCGATTTCTGCTACGTCCATAACTTTTCCAACCCCGACCGGCCGCGCCTCATCGTGCTGCCCGGCGGCCAGGGACGTCAGTTCCAGCATGCGATGACCCGCATCAGCCTGTTCGTGCGCGATCGCCTGCCGGACATCCTCAAGAACGACCCGATCCGCTCCCGGCGCGAGGCCCGCAAGGAGGCCGCCGAGCGAGAGATCCGGATCAAGATCAAGCCGCTGGAGAAGCGTCTGGCCGATGACGGCCTTGCCCTGATGCGGACCCAGTCCGGGCCGACCTCGCGGGTCAGCATCTATCCTCGCGTCATGGGCAAGGCAGTGTCGCCGGAGGAGTACCGCAATCTGGTCACCCAGGGCCAGGCGCGTGAAGAAGATCGCCTGAAGTCGATCAAGAAGGCCGAGGAATGGCAGAGCGAGGTCAATCGTTTCGCCCACGACGTCAATCAGATCTGGCAGCAGGCCATCCAGCACATCGATCAGATCGATGCCACCGAGACCGCCCGCATCCTCGGCGGCATGACGGCCGAGGTCGCCAAGAAGTTCAAGGCCGCCGGCATCGACATCTTCCTGCGCGAGATCATCGACGACATCGTCGAAAAGCGCATCGGACGCGACACCTCGCATCTGGCCGACCCTACCCTGCTCTACGGCGTCAACGTGCTCACCTCGCGCAGCGATCAGAACGCGGCGCCCGTGGTCCATGCCAGCCAACCCTCGGTGGCCAATCTGTTCGGCACCATCGACCCGGCCTGGATCAGCAGCGGGCGAGCGGTGACCTCCTTCCGCGGCATCCGAACCGGGGCCCTGCTCGAAGCCGATGGCGGTTACCTGGTCCTGGACGCCCGCGACGTGCTGGCCGAGCCGAACGCCTGGCGTCTGCTGATGCGGGCCCTGCGAACCGGCCTGAGCGAAGTGGTTCCCCCCGATCTGGGCTGGCCCTACTCGGCCCAGTCCCTGAAGCCGGAGCCGATTCCGGTCCAGGTGCGCGTCATCCTGATCGGCGATCCCGAAACCTATGACGAACTGGCTCGCGACGATCGTGATTTCGTCAGCCTGTTCAAGGTGCTGTCCGATTTCGATCGCAGCCTGCCGCGCGATGAGGAAGGCTTCTCCGATTACGTTCGCTTCCTCGGCAGCCTGGTGAAGCGGGACGAGCTGCCGCATTTCGATCAGGGCGGCATGCTGGCGATGATCGAATACGGTGCCCGTCGGTCACCGGAACAGGGGCGCCTCAGTGCCTGTCTGGGGGAGCTGGCCGACCTGGCGCGAGAAGCCGCCGTGATCGCCCGCGACGCCGAATCGGAGGACATCGGCCGCGAGCACGTCCAGCGCGCCCTGGAGTATCGACATCTCCGCCATGCCATGCCGATGACTCGGCTGTTCAGGCGCTTCGATGCCGGCAACGGCTGGCTACGCTTGCGCGGAAAGCTCGACGGCCAGGTGCCTGGCGTCAGCTGCGATCTCGGTCTGGACGGGGCACCAGCCCTACCGACCCTGATCAGCGCCACAGCGATTCGCGCCGACGAGCGGGATATACGCATCGACGGGCGACCCGAGGACGGCCGCATCGCGCTCGCCCTGGCTCGCATGCTGCGGCTGGACAGCGATCCGAAACTGCTGGTCAGACTCGACACGCTCTGCGACGAGCACTGCCGGGCCGATCTGGAGGATCCGGGGCTGGACCTGGCCCGTCACGCGGCCCTGCTGGCCGCACTGGCCAATGCACCGCTCCGCCAGGACGTCGCCCTGGTCGGCAGCGTGGACGCCATGGGCGAAGTGCAGCCGGTGGCCGCCCTCAACGAACGCATCGAGGCCTGGTTCGAGTTCTGTCAGCACGCCGGCCTGAGCGGCCAGCAGGCGGTGCTCATTCCCCGCCCCAGCCAGAACGATCTGATGCTCTCCCGCGAGCTGATCAAGGCGGCGGCCAACGACATGTTCCGCGTCTATGCGGTCAGCAGCGCGGTCCAGGCCGCCGAGCTCTGCACCGGCGTGCGCGCCGGCAGCTTCAAGGACGGAGCGTTTCCGGAGGAATCCCTGCTGGGCCGCGCCCGAGCCGCCGTGCTGGGCTGAGCCCGATTCAGCGCGGCTCGATGTCGAGGCGCTGACGATCGACCCTGAGACCGAGACGCTCGAAGGACCGGAACAGACGATCGATCATGGGCCGGGCGAAGCTCGGCCGGTCCTGGATCCAGGCCCGATCGAAGTCGATGACGTACCAGCTCCGGCCTTCATCGAGGAGGATGTTGTGGGCGTTGAGATCCGGATGCCGCAGGCCCGCTCGAAAGAAGCGCGACAGGGTGCGGCCGAGTCGCCGCCAGTCCTGATCATCCAGGTAGCGGGCACATTCGGCCAGGGTCACGGCGCCAGGAACCCGGGCGGTCAGCAGACCCGCTCGATACCAGGCAAGACCGATGCGCTCGCAGCTGGCCGCCAGGGGTTCCGGCACCGGCAGACCGGCCTCGAACAACTGCTTGAGCACCCGGTACTCGCGCCAGGATCGGCTCCGCTCGACACCGGTGAACAGATAACGATCGTGCAGGTACCTGGCCACCCAACCGCCCCGGTAGAAGCGCCGCAGCACGGCCGGACCGGCCTCGGTCTCGACGGCCAGGGCCTGACCGCGCCCCCCGAGCTCCGCGGACACGGCCTGACGAAGACGCCAGAACTGCGGCTGCAACCATTCCAGACTGACCGCGGGCAGACGCTCGGGGTTGTATAGAATGGCGTTGCGTCCCGCCAGGAGACTCTCGATGGTCGTTTGGTCGGACCTGTCCATCATCCTTTCTTCGTCTTGAGCCCGGGAGATCGAGCATGACCGCCCCGTCCGCCGCGCCGCGCTCCATCTGCCTGTTCAGGCTCTCGGCCCTGGGCGACGTGTGCAATTGCGTGCCGATGGTCAGAGCCATCCAGGCTCGCTGGCCTGAGGCAAGACTGACCTGGATCATCGGTCCATTCGAGCACCGCCTGGTGGAGACCCTGCCCGGCGTCGAGTTTATCGCATACGACAAGCGCTCAGGCCGAGCTGGCCGTCGAGCGCTGGATCGGGCCCTGGCCGGGCGGCGATTCGACGTCCTGCTGCTGGCCCAGGTCTCTCTGCGCGCCAGCCTGGTCGCCCGGCGGATCCGCGCCGATCGACGCATCGGTTTCGACCGGGAGCGCAGCCGTGAGGGCCATGGCTGGTTCATCAACGAACGCATTCGGGCCGTCCCCTTCCAGCATCAGGCGCTCGCCTTTCTGGAGTTCGCCCGTCAGCTCGATGCCGACGTCGACGGAGTGGACCGTCGCCTGCCGATCCCGGAGGACGCCCGGGCCTTCGCCGAGACGCACCAGCCCGAAGCGGGACGGGCCGTTCTGATCAGCCCGGCATCGAGCCATACGGGCCGCAACTGGACCGTCGAAGGCTATGCGGAGGTGGCCGACCGCGTGGCCGAAGAATTCGGGCGCCCGGTCATTCTGGTCGGCGGCCCCAGCCGGAGCGAGCGCGAGCTCGGCGATCGGATCCTTGCCACGGCACGGACGACACCGCTGGACCTGATCGGCCAGGACACGATCCCGCAACTGCTGGCGATGCTCGACCGCGCCGCCTGCCTGATCACGCCCGACTCGGGTCCCGCGCACTTCGCCGCGGCCCTTGGCACGCCCGTGGTGGGCCTCCATGCCGCAACTTGGGCACGGCGATCCGGCCCCCTGGGCAGCCTCGAGCACTGCGTGGACAAGTATCCCGAAGCCGCCCGCAAATTCCTCGGCAAGGCACCGGAGGCGGTTCGCTGGGGTCGTCGCATCGAACGGCCGGGCGTGATGGAATCGATCACGCCCGACGAGGTCATGGACCGGCTCAGGGGCATCCTGCAGGCCACCTGAGCCCGGCCGAGCATCAGAAGATGCAGTTCAGCTCCGAATCCCCGGCCGTTTCGGCACCCTCGCCCGTCGCACCGGTTCGCGTCACGTAGATCAGCGCCGAGGAGGTGGCGCCGGAGGGATCGGCAATGGTGTAGCGGAACAGGTTGCGTCCGTTGCAGTTCGGGCTGATGACGAAGGTGACGGTGCCATCGGCGTTGATCGTGATCTCGGTCGCCGCCAGGCTCAGGCGCTCGACGCCGAGCACGGTCAGGGGATCACCATCCGGGTCGAAGTCATTGGCCAGCACGTCCACCACGATCGGCACGCCACCGGGGCCACTGGCTGCATCCGGATTGGCCACCGGCGGCCGATTGGCGGCCGGGTCGTTGACCTGCACCGTAACCTGCGCCGTGGCCTCGCCGCCGCGACCATCGCCGACCGTGTAGGAGAAGCTGTCGCTGCCCGAGAAGCCTTCGGCCGGCTGATAGACCAGACGCTCCCCATCGAGGCTCACGGTGCCGTTGGCCGGCTGACCGAAGCCCGTGATCGTCAGGGCGTCACCATCCGGGTCGCTGTCGTTGGCCAGCACGTCGATGCTCACCGCCTGGCCCGTCTGGGTCACGGCGCTGTCGTCCTCTGCCGCGGGTGCGGCATTGGGCTCGATGACCACGATGGCGACGTTGGCCTGGGCCTGGCCACCGAAACTATCCTCGACCGTGTAGCTGAACGAGTCGCTGCCGGTGAAGCCGGCGTTGGGGGTGTACAGCAGCACGCCGCCGCTGATCTGCACCTGGCCCGAGGCCGGCGTGCCGACCTGCACGATCGTCAAGGCGTCACCATCGGCGTCGGAGTCGTTGGCCAGCACGTCGATGGCGTTGTCGATCGAATCGATCAGGACCTGGACCTGGTCGTTGGCGGCCACCGGGGCCGTGTTGTCGAATTCGACCTCGCCCTCGATCAGGCTCTCGCTGACTTCCTGGTAGCGGTAGTAGTCGACGATGCGCTTGTGCTGGACGGGATTGCGCAAGGCGCGTCGGATCCACGCCGCTTCGACGGGCACCTCGACCTGGCGGATCTCGGTCACCGGGCCGTCCGGACCGACCTGGATGCGCTCCGTGCGCGAATGCTCGGTCACGAAGCTGATCTCGACGCGGCGGTTCCGGGCGCGGCTTTCTTCGGTCTCGTTGGAGAAGCGCGGCTCGAGCTCACCGTAGCCGGTGGCCACGATGCGGTCGGACGACAGACCGCGCGCGATCAGGTAGTCGACGACGGCCTGGGCGCGGCGCTCGCTCAGACCCTGGTTGTAGGCTTCGGTGCCGATGTTGCAGGTATGGCCTCCGACCTGAACGGAACCGATCAGGCTGCCGTCCTGGATGGCGCTGAGCAGTTCATCCAGGGTGGTGCGCGCTGCCGGACGCAGCTCGGCGCTGTCGAAGTCGAAGGTCGCTCGGTCCGACAGGGTCACTTCCGAGGCCACGGCGCGCGTCTCGTAGCGCGGCTCGGGCTGGACCTGATAGCTCTCCTCGCGAACCCGGGTGGTCGGCTGGTAACGGCTGCCGAAGCTGTAGGTGTAGACCAGGCTGGCGCGGAGATCGTTGCGATCGTCCTCGAAATCCCCGCGCTTGCGGGCAAAACCGGTGCGCAGGGACAGACCGTGCGGAGAATCGGCGAAGTACTTGTCCAGGTTCAGGGACGCCTGCCACTGGGAAGCGCCGAAGTCCCCGTCTTCGTAGTCCAGGCCGCCACGCAGGGAGACCAGACGACCGTCGAAATGCCGACCCGCGCGCAGACCCACGCCCCAGTCGTAGGGGGCCTCGAACAGATCGGTGATGCGCTGCAGGGTGTCGATGCGCGTGAAGCCGCGCCCGTCGATCGTGCCTTGAACCAGCACGTCTTCCAGCTCGATCGCCCGGTTGACGCGGCGCTCGTCGCTCAACGCGGTCATGCCGTACAGGCTGAAGAACCAGTCCTCGTTCTCGAAGCCGCCACCGAAGCTCAGCTTGCGGTCATCGAGCTGGTTCTCGTCGGCCGCGAGGAACAGCTTGGCAACCCGACCATCGGTGTAGACCGGACCATCGAGGCCCGCCTCGGTCTGTCCGCCGAACACCCAGTGGTAATTCAGCTTGACGCCGCCGGCGCCTTCATTGCCCAGCCAGCCTTCGGCCAGCCAGGCCGAGCGCGCATTCTCGGTCAGGGTCAACAGGAATTCACCGAAGAAATCGAACTCCGTATCGACGCCGACGCCGACTCGATAACGATCGCCGACGAAATTCATCGTCGCTGAATCCGAAGCCACCCTCGCTTCGTCTTCGGGTGCCTCGGCCTGGGCCAGCACGCTCGGTGCGGCAAGGGTCATCAGCAGGGCGAAGGCCCCGCGCTTGAAGGAATATTCAGTGTGCATCACGCTTGCTCCCCATGAAAGGTCCCGCTGGACCTCAACGATAGTCCTGATACGATTTTTCTTCGACGATGGCCGAGCCGAGCGCCAGATTGATCTTCTTCTTGATCGCCGCCCGCTGATCGTTTGTGACATAGACCGCGCGCGCCAGTTCAATGAATCGCGGCCCGAAGTCGTCATTCTTTTCGCAGATCCGGATGTCGTCCTCGATCTCCCAGAGCGCTTCGTTGATGCGCTTTAGCTCGGCACGAAGCGCGACGATCTCCTCGGTCTCGAGGCGCGAATCACTCCAGACCTTCTCCAGCAACTCGCGCTCGAGCCGCACATTGGCCAGCTTGATCGAGTCGTCGATGCGCTCGGACTTGATATCGAGAATGCTCAGCTTGTCGAGCAATTCACCCGGCGAAACGGGGGTCAGGAGTTCCATCGCGTTCTCCAGTGTTGACTGCTGGATAAAGAAAAAACCACGAAGGGCACGAAGAGCACGAAGAAAAGATTTCAATCCTTCGTGAGCTTCGTGCCTTCGTGGTTGTATTCAATGTCCCGGCCTTTCGGCCGAAACAGGCCCCGGATCAAGTCCGGGGCAGGCTCCCGGGATCAGACCCGGGGCCCGTTCATCAAGCCGATTCTTCTTCCTTGAGCGCTTTCATGCTCAGGCGAATACGACCCTGCTTGTCCACTTCCAGAACCTTGACCTTGACCTTGTCACCCTCGGCCAGCTCGTCGGTCACGTTTTCCACGCGCTTGTCGGAGATCTGGGAGATGTGCACCAGGCCGTCCTTGCCCGGCAGGATGGTGACGAAGGCGCCGAAGTTCATGATCTTGGTGACCGTGCCTTCGTAGATCGCGCCCACTTCCACATCGGCGGTGATCTGCTCGATGCGCTTGCGTGCTGCATCGGCCGCCGCCTGGTTGACGGAAGCGATCGTGACCGTGCCGTCGTCCTGGATGTCGATGGTCGTACCCGTTTCCTCGGTGATGGCGCGGATGGTGGCACCGCCCTTGCCGATCACGTCGCGGATCTTGTCCGGGTGCACCTTCATGGTGAACAGACGCGGCGCGTACTCGCTCATCTCTTCACGCGGGGTGCTGATGACGTCATTCATCTGATGGAGGATGTGGCGACGCGCATCGGTGGCCTGGGCCAGGGCGACACGCATGATCTCCTCGGTGATGCCGTCGATCTTGATGTCCATCTGCAGCGCGGTCACGCCATCTTCGGAACCGGCGACCTTGAAGTCCATGTCACCCAGGTGATCTTCGTCACCCAGGATGTCGGTGATGACGGCGAAGCGGTCACCGTCCTTGATCAGACCCATGGCGATGCCCGCCACCGGGGCCTTGACCGGCACACCGGCGTCCATCAGGGCCAGGGAGCCACCGCAGACCGAGGCCATCGAGCTGGAACCGTTCGACTCGGTGACTTCCGAGACCAGGCGCAGCACGTAGGGGAACTCGTCGCCCTTCGGCACGACGGCCATCAGGGCACGCTTGGCCAGACGACCGTGGCCGATTTCGCGGCGCTTGGGCCCCAGCATGAAGCTGGTCTCCCCGACGCAGTACGGCGGGAAGTTGTAGTGCAGCATGAACTGGTCCTTGTACTCGCCCTCGATCGCATCGATGATCTGTGCGTCGCGGCCGGTGCCCAGGGTGGTCACGACCATGGCCTGAGTCTCGCCACGGGTGAAGATGGCCGAACCATGGGTGCGCGGCAGCACGCCGACCTGGATGTCGAGGGGGCGGACCGTGGTCAGATCACGACCGTCGATGCGCGGCTGACCGGACAGGATGCGGTCGCGGACCAGGTACTTTTCGAGGGCGCCGAAGGCGTCCTTGACGTCGTCGACGGCATAGGTCGACTCGTCGCCTTCCGGACACAGCTTCTCGAGCAGCTCGTCGCGGACCTTGCCGATCGCTTCGCGGCGCACGGACTTCTCCGTGTTGGCATAGGCGGCGATCAGGCCATCCTTGGCCAGCTCTTCCACCTTCTCGGCCAGACCGGCCGGCTTTTCCGGTGCCGTCCAGTCCCATTTCGGCTTGCCGGCCTTCTCGGCCAGCTCTTCGATCGCGCGGATCGCGACCTGCATCTGCTCATGACCGAAAGTCACGGCACCCAGCATGTCTTCTTCGCTGAGCAGGTCGGCTTCGGATTCGACCATCAGCACGGCCTTGGAGGTGCCGGCCACGACCAGGTCGAGGCGCGAATCCTGCAGCTGGGTCGCGGTCGGGTTGAGCACGTACTGACCGCCGATGAAACCGACGCGGGCCGCGCCGATCGGGCCATCGAAGGGCACGCCGGCGATGGCCAGCGCGGCGGACGCACCGATCAGGGACGGAATGTCACCGTCGACTTCCGGGTTCGAGGACATGACCGTCGCGATGACCTGGACTTCGTTCATGAAGCCCTTCGGGAACAGCGGGCGGATGGGACGGTCGATCAGGCGCGAGGTCAGGGTTTCCTTTTCCGTCGGACGCCCTTCGCGCTTGAAGAAGCCGCCCGGGATACGACCGGCGGCATAGAATTTTTCCTGGTAGTTGCAGGTCAGCGGGAAGAAGGCCTGACCCGGCTTGACTTCCTTGCGCGCCACGGCGGTGACCAGCACCACGGTGTCGGCCATGCTCACCAAAACGGCGCCGTCGGCCTGGCGGGCAATGTGTCCGGTTTCGATGGTGACATCGTGCTCACCGAACTTGAAGGTCGTACTGAACTTGTTAAACACTCTCAATCACTCCACTTATCGTCTTTGCTTCGATTCAATTGATTTTCAATTGACATTTCAAATAGCAAACACCCCGGATCAGCGAAATCGCTGCCGGGGTGTCTATCGTCTCTTCAGAGAACTCGCGTCTTAACGACGCAGGCCGAGCTTCTGAATCAGGTCGCGGTAACGCTGGACGTCTTTTTTCTTGACGTAGGCCAGCAGGGACCGACGCTGGTTGACCAGCTTGAGCAGGCCTCGACGGGAGTGATGGTCCTTCTTGTGGTCCGCGAAGTGGCCGGTCAGGTGCTGAATACGTGCGGTCAGCAACGCGACCTGGACTTCGGGAGAACCGGTATCACCCTCGGAGAGCTGATGCTCTTTGACAACCTGTGCTTTCTGTTCTGCGGTCAAGGACATGACTGCTTCAAACTCCAAAATTTATGTGTTGGTGGGGCGACCGGGCTTTTTCATAAAACCCCCTTGAACTGGCCCCCTCAAGCCAAGCATTTCGGGGGCAGCAAGCCGGGCTTTGTGCAAAAGCCCCAGTCGCCGGACTGCATCAAGCCCGCAATTGTAACCGGTCGGCACCGTGCGGAGCAAGAGGGTCGGGGCTTTTCCGCCTCCCCGCCCGAATCGCCCCGATCTCCCGGATCGGCGCGCCTCAGGGGGCCTCGGACCGCCCCGTCAGGTAATCGGCCACCGCCTGGTAGGCCGGCAGGCTGATCGGGTCGTTGGCCGCGTTGCCCGCCACGGGATGCGAGGCGAAGCGCGCGATGACCATGTCGGCGGCCGGGTCGACGTAGACGGTCTGCCCGTGCACCCCTCGGGCGGCAAAGGCCCCGTTGCCATTGTGGAAGACCCACCACATGCTCCGATAGCTGCCGCCGGGCAGGCCCGAGTAGCCGAGCTGGAACTTCTCGCGGTTGCCGCCGCCGCGGATCGATTCGACGACGGAGGCCGGAAACAGCCGCTCACCATCGATCTCCCCGCCCTGCAGCATCAGCAGGCCGATCCGGGCCATGTCACGGAGGCCGGCGCTCAGGCCGCCGCCGGCAAAGGGCGTGCCACGGGCATCGACCTGGAAATACGCCGACTGCTCGGCGCCCATCCGTGACCAGAGCCGCTCGGACAGCAGCTCGGCCACCGACTGCCCGGTCGTCCGCGACAGGATCCAGGCCAGGGCGTCGGTGTTGACCGTCTTGTAGCCGAAAGCCCGGCCGTGCGGCCCCGACGCCTGTACCGTGGGCAGGAAGGCCCAGTAGCCGTCGGGACTGGTGTCATCCACCCCGCGCGGAAACGGATTGCCCGAGGCCGCGTAGACCCAGACCGAGGCTTCAGGGTCGGCGTAGTTTTCGCTGTAGTCCAGGGAAGTGGTCATGTCCATCACCTGGCGCACGGTCGCGTTGCCGAAGGCCGAGTCGGCGAGTTCGGGAACGATCTCGGCGACCTCGACGGTATCGTCCAGCACGCCCTCCTGTACGAGGATCTCGGTCAGCAGTCCGATCAGGGACTTGGTCATCGACATGGCCGCATGCTGGCCGCCCTCGTCCAGGCAGCCCGCGTAGCGTTCGTGGACGATTTCCCCCCGGTGCAGAATCACGATGCCATCGGTATAGGTGGCGTCGAGGGCCGCCGTCCAGGACAGCGCGTCGCCGCCGTTGCTCGGTTGGACGCGCAGCGCCTCGATGGCCGGATCCTCGGCGCGCGGCAGCATCGACGGCGCGCCCAGACCGCGGCTGACCCGAACCGTCGGCCGCAGCTCGCGCATATGGCAGACGCTCCAGCGAATCTTGGGAAAGCTGAAGAAATCCGGGTCATAGCCGCGGATGACCCGGTCGGGCGGGGGCGGCTGCCCCTGCATCCAGCCCAGAACGCGCGGATCGCTGTCCCGCGCCGAGGGGAAGGAACGGTCCGGCGCGGTGTCGGCCAGCAGCGACGCGGACAGGACGCTCGAGGCCAGCACCGAACCCGCCCAGCGAGCCGAACGAGCGAGAAACGATTTCATCATGGTCGCCATCCTTTGATCCACGCCAGCGCTCAGTATAGAAGCTGCTGGCTGGCTTGCAACGCCCGAGCGGAGCCCGCTGAGGCCGACGCCGACGCGCTACAATGGTGCGCTTTGATCGCCTGGAACGCCCATGCCCCGCCTGGACAGCCACGTCAATCGCAAGGACGCCGATTTTCTCGAGCGCGAGCAGCACCATCGCGGCCTGGCCGAAGAACTGCGCGCGACCCTGGAACAGACCGCCCTGGGCGGCCCGCAGCGCTCGCGCGACAAGCACGAAGCCCGCGGAAAACTGCTGCCGAGGGAGCGCGTTCGCACCCTCCTCGACCCGGGTAGCCCGTTTCTCGAGATCTCGCCCCTGGCCGCCAAGGGACTCTACGACGATGCCGCGCCGGGCGCGGGCGTGGTCGCCGGCATCGGACGCGTCAGCGGCGTGGAATGCGTGGTCGTCGCCAACGACGCCACGGTCAAGGGCGGCACCTATTATCCGATGACGGTCAAGAAGCACCTCCGGGCCCAGGAGATCGCGCTGGAGAACCGGCTGCCATGCCTGTACCTGGTCGATTCCGGCGGCGCCTTCCTGCCCCTGCAGGACGAGGTCTTCCCCGATCGCGATCACTTCGGCCGCATCTTCTACAACCAGGCCCGGCTGTCGGCGAGGAACATCCCGCAGATCGCGGTGGTGATGGGCTCCTGCACCGCCGGCGGCGCCTACGTGCCGGCGATGTGCGACGAGGCGATCATCGTGCGCGAGCAGGGCACGATCTTTCTCGGTGGCCCGCCCCTGGTCAAGGCCGCCACCGGCGAAGAAGTCGACGCCGAGACCCTCGGCGGGGCCGACACGCACACGCGCCTGTCGGGCGTGGCCGATCACTTCGCCGAGAACGACACCCATGCGCTGGCCATCGCCCGCGAGCTGGTGGCGCATCTGAACCGCCCGCCGGCGCCACGCTCGGTGCTGGCCGACTACGCCGAACCGGCCTACCCGGCCGAGGACCTCTACGGCATCCTGCCCACGGACACGCGCTACCCCTTCGAAGTGCGCGAGATCATCGCCCGCATCGTCGATGGCTCGGAGTTCTCCGAGTTCAAGGCGCGCTACGGCACGACGCTCGTCTGCGGCTTCGCCCACATCCATGGTTTTCCGGTCGGGATCGTGGCCAACAACGGCATCCTGTTCTCCGAGTCGGCCTCGAAGGGCGCGCACTTCATCCAGCTCTGCAACCAGCGCAACATCCCGCTGGTCTTCCTGCAGAACATCACCGGCTTCATGGTCGGCCGCAAGTACGAGCAGGCCGGCATCGCCAAGGACGGCGCCAAGATGGTCACCGCCGTGGCCTGCTCTCATGTACCGAAATTCACCGTGATCATCGGCGGCTCCTTCGGCGCCGGAAACTACGCCATGTGCGGGCGCGCCTACCAACCCAGGTTCCTGTGGACCTGGCCGAACGCGCGCATCTCGGTAATGGGCGGCGAACAGGCCGCCAGCGTGCTGGCCACGGTCAAGCGCGACGCCATGGAAGCGCGCGGCGAAGACTGGCCCAGGGACGAGGAAGAGGCCTTCAAGGCCCCGATCCGCGACCAGTACGAGACCCAGGGCCACCCCTACTACGCCACGGCAAGGCTCTGGGACGACGGCATCATCGACCCCGTCGACACCCGCCGAGTGCTTGGCCTCGCCCTGGCTGCCGCCGCCAACGCCCCGATCGAACGCGACGGCTACGGCGTCTTCCGCATGTAGGCGCATTATTCGTCGACCGCAGATTACGCAGATTTGCACAGATGAAAGGAAAAGGTCTTTGGGCTGGAAGGCGACTTCATATGCGTTCGCACTGCCGCGGTTGACCGCAGCCATGACCATCGAGTTTTTGCCTCTTCAATCTGTGTCAATCTGCGAAATCCGCGGTTCCAGACACCGAATCGATACGAGAAGAACATGAGTGATCTACTGACACTGAACAAGGACGAGCGTGGTGTGGCCACGCTGACGTTGAATCGGCCCGAGGTACACAACGCCTTCAATGCCGAGCTGATCGCCGAGTTGAGCGCGGCCTTCGATCAGTTGCTCGAACGCGAGGCGCGAGCCCTGGTGCTGACCGGTGCCGGGCACAGCTTTTCGGCAGGCGCCGATCTGAACTGGATGCGTGCCATGGCCGAGGGCAGCGAAGCCGACAACCGGGCCGACGCCCGCGCCCTGGCCGCCATGCTGCGCAAGCTCGACCGCCTGCCCTGCCCGACGATCGCGCGCGTCAACGGCGCGGCCTTCGGGGGTGGGGTTGGCCTGATTTCCTGCTGCGACCTGGCCGTGGGCGTGGACAGCGCGCGCTTCGGCCTGACCGAAGTGCGACTGGGACTGGCGCCGGCGACGATCGCGCCCTTCGTGATGAACAAGATCGGCCGCGGTGCCGCGCGTCGCTACATGCTGACCGGCGAGCGCTTCGGCGCCGACACCGCACTTTCCATCGGCCTGCTCGCCGAGTGCACGGACATCGACGGTCTGGACCGCGCCGTGGACCGCCTCCTCGAGCAACTGCTCGCCGGCGGCCCACACGCCCAGGGCCACGTCAAGGAACTGATCCGCCTGGTCGCCAACCACCAGGGCCCGGCCGACGAACTCGACCTGCAGACCTCCGAACTGATCGCCGCCCTGCGCGTTTCCAGGGAAGGCCAGGAAGGCCTCAGCGCCTTCCTCGAAAAGCGCAAGCCCGGTTGGACGTCGTGAGAATTCGGTCTGGACGAGTTTATGGAACCGCGGATTGCGCAGATTCACGCAGATCGAAAGTGAAGGCATTTGCCATGCATGCGGTTCAGATCGTTTTGAAGCACGGGTCCCATTCCGACGCCAGTCCTGCAATTTCTTGCGCCTGTTAATCTGCGCCCATCTGCGAAATCTGCGGTTAAACCAACTCCGGTCAAAGTGACATGTTCAAAACGATTCTGATTGCCAATCGCGGTGAGATCGCCTGCCGCATCATTCGCACCTGCCGCCGGCTGGGGATTCGCTCGGTAGCGGTGTACTCCGATGCCGACGCGGGCGCTCGCCATGTGCGCATGGCCGATGAAGCCGTGCACGTCGGGGCCGCCGCCGCCCGCGAGTCCTATCTGGTGATGGAGAGGATTCTCGATGCGGCCCGCCAGACCGGCGCCGAGGCCATCCACCCCGGCTATGGCTTCCTGTCCGAGAACGCCGATTTCGCCCGCCAGGTGCGCGAGGCCGGTCTGACCCTGATCGGCCCCAGCCCGGAGACCATGATCCTGATGGGATCCAAGGCGGCGGCCAAGGCGAAGATGGAGCCGGCCGGCGTGCCGCTGATCCCCGGCTATCACGGGGACGATCAGAGCGATGTCACCCTGATGGCCGAGGCCGAACGCGTCGGCTTTCCGCTGATGCTCAAGGCCGCGGCCGGCGGCGGCGGCAAGGGCATGCGGGTGGTGCGATCCGCCGAGGATTTCGCCGAAGCGCTCGCCGCAGCACGTCGCGAAGCCAGCGGCGCCTTCGGCGACGAGCGCATGATCCTGGAGCGCTACCTGGAGCGCCCGCGCCACATCGAAGCGCAGATCTTCGCCGACACGAAGGGCAACACGGTGCACCTGTTCGAGCGCGACTGCTCGAGCCAGCGCCGGCACCAGAAGATCATCGAAGAGGCACCGGCGGCCGGCCTGTCCGAGACCCTGCGGGCCGAACTGCTGGCGGCTGCCGTGCGCGCCGCCGAGGCCGTCGATTACGTCGGCGCCGGCACCGTCGAATTCCTGGTGGATGGGAACGAGTTCTTCTTCCTGGAAATGAACACCCGCCTGCAGGTCGAGCATCCGGTGACCGAGTGCATCACGGACCAAGACCTGGTCGAGTGGCAGCTGCGCGTGGCCGCCGGCGAGCCCCTGCCCCTGCGCCAGGACGAGCTCCGCATCCAGGGCCACGCCATGGAGGCGCGTCTCTACGCCGAGGACCCGGACCAGGGCTTCGTGCCCTCCACCGGACGCATCCGACGCCTGCACTTCCCGACCGGGGACTCGGTGCGCGTCGACACCGGGGTCGAGCAAGGTGACGAAGTCAGCATGCACTACGACCCGATGATCGCCAAACTCATCGTCCACGGACCCGATCGCGAAGCCGCTCGCCAGCGCCTGCTTGGCGCCCTGGCCAACACCTTCGTCGCCGGTCCCACGACCAACCTCGGCTTCCTGCAGGCCCTGGCCGCCTCGAAGGCCTTTGCCGAAGCGAGCATCGACACGGGTCAGCTCGACCGCGACCTCCCGTCCATCATCCCGGCCACCGACGTCAGCGACCAGCATCTCGCGCTGGCCGCCGCCCTCTGGGCCCTGGATGCCGACGAAAGGACAAGCCAGGGCAGCCCCTGGGACCGCCCCGACGGCTGGCGCCTGGGTGAGCCTGGCGCGCGCAGCTTCGATCTGGAGGTCGGACCCCGTCGCGAGATCGTGCAGCTGACCGGCTTCGGCGGCGACTACCGCGCGAACGTCGGCGATCAGGTGATCAACATCCAGCTGCGAGCCCTCGGCGAGGGCCAGTTCCAGGCCGGCTTCGAGGATCGCCGCGAGCGCCTGACGGCCTTCGGCGACGGCGCGCAGCGCCTGGACTTCAGCCTCCGTGGCCAGCGCTTCCGCATCACCCGCCACGAACGCTTCGAAGCCACCGGCGAGTCCCAGGCCGGCGAAGGCCGCCTGACCGCCCCCATGCCCGGCAAGATTCTGGAAGTCCGAGCCCAGGCCGGCGCGACGGTCACGGAAGGCGAAACCCTGCTGATCATGGAAGCCATGAAGATGGAACTGACCATCAAGGCGCCCTTCGATGGGGAAGTCGCAGAGATCGCCGTGGCTGCCGACGACGTCGTCGAAGCCGACGCCCTGCTCCTGGAGATGAGCGCTGGAGATTGAAACGCGGCTTTCGAGATCAGACAGCAATACGGCGAGCGGCCATCATCGGGTCAAAATCGTTTCAACCACGGAGGCACGAAGAGCACGAAGAAGAGAGAAAAGCCCCTTTTGTTTTTCTTCGTGTCCTTCGTGCCTCCGTGGTTATGCCTTCCGTCAGCCGATTGGCCGCTCAATCAATTTTGTGATGATGTTCGCATTCGGTCATAATGCGCGCTGATTTCAATACCCTGAGGGACCAGTCATGACTCGATTCAGTGGGGCCTTGGCCTCGATCCTTGTTCTCGCCGCCTCGCTGTTCAGCAGCATGGCCAACGCCCAGACGCCGGCGCGATTCGACTTCGTCTTCGAAGATCCGGCCAGCTCGGCGGTGACCACCGGCTACGTCGTTTTCGACCTCGACCTGCTGCCCAACCCGGGCTTCGCCGGATTCCTGGAGTTGCCGGATCCGCTGGTCATCGATATCCAGGCCACGGTCTCGGGCGCCGCCGTGGGCAACGGCACCTACGTGCTCGAGGACTTCACCCAGATCGTCTGGGACACGGGCGACGGCACCCTGGACCTCAGCGTCGGCACGCAGGTCGTCGGCCAGCCGCTTTCCGGCGGCGTGGCCTGGGGCGATATCCCCTGCATCCAGGATCAGGGACCGATGGGCATCGGTGGCGGCTGTGGCGATTTCAACCTGTTCACCAACCCGCTCATCGTCGGTCCCCAGGCCGCAAGCGGCTACGACACCCAGGGTGTGATCAACACCGGTCCGCAGGGCGTCGAGCCCTTCACCCTGGCCGCGAACGGTGGCGCCGGCGAGCCCATGGTCCTCACCAGCTTCATCCGCGGCTCCATGGGCCCGACCGCCCCCAGCTTCGCCGTCCCGACCCTGTCGACCGGCTCGATCGCCCTATTCACCCTGTTGATGCTGATGGCCGGCTGGCTGGCCGTGCGCCTGCGCGGCTGAACCGAGCCCGAAAGGCACTGAGCTTGCAGAGGGCCGCTCCGCTGGAGCGGCCCTTTTTCATGTCCGAGGAAACGAATCACTCGGGAGAATCCGGGCCATTGAATCCATCGGCATGGCTGAGCATGGTTTGCCCAATCTGACTGGCTTTTGCTATACGTAGGCTGTTGGCAACGCGCAGGAATCAAGCATGCGAGTACTGACCGGTATTCTCGTGGTCGCCCTTCTGGCATTCGTGGGGCTTCGCTTGGCAGACGAAGGGTCGTCCTCCGACTTCGCTCCTGAGGTGCGTGTCACCGACCCCATGGCCAACCAGCAACCAAACTCGGACGGAGCCACACACCAAGCTAGCAAAACCCGCACCAGCCAGCACAGAGCCCAAGCGGTTTCCCGGCCTCCCTTGCCGTCGGACAGGCTCCCGGTCTCCATCGCTGCCGATCGACAAGCGTGGTGGCAGGGCATCGAGCAGCAACAGTATCGTGGCGCCTGCTCGGAAGCCGTCCAAATCATCGACCGCATTGCGCGCCGACGCCAGGACGATCCCGAGTTTGCCGCCGATCTTCGTGAAGTCACGATCCGAAACCTTTGTAACAACCAGCCTCCCGGCGCAAGCGATCCAAGCGAGTTTTTCCTGAGCGAACTGGCAGAGGCAAAGGAGGCCTTGCTCGGCGCCGCAACCACGATGGAAGAGCGCGAGGCACTCTTGAGAAGCTGGCTGCAATCCCCCTATGACGTCAGCGAGTTCTTTGCGGCACTCTGGGCGGGAAACCGTTACGACGCGCTTGTCGAACCCATCCAGCAGGAATTCGATGCGGTCGATCGCGGCGTGGCCTTCGAATACAACGCGGCAGATGTGGCCCGGCTCGCGGTACTTACCCTGGAATGCCGCTATGGTGCCCCCTGCGGGCCCGATGAGTTCTTTTCCGTCATGACCTGTCTCGCCCATGGTGAATGCTGGGAGGGCGGCGACTTCTTCGCCTATCGGAGCTATTTCTTCTCGCCCCAGATGCTCAACCTGACCGATCTTCTGGTGGCACACTGGGAACAGATTCTGTTCGAGCAATTCGGCGGCTGATTTGCTCATGCCATGCTCAGCCCGGCCGACCCGATCGCGGCTTGCTCAGTGCAGTGGCAAATAAGAAGTGCACGCCACAACCGACCACGGGGAGACATAGCCAATGCGGCTTGGAAAGTACACGGTCGATGAAATGGTCCATCACACTGGCCGCTGGTCCTGGGTCAGGCTGAGCAAGGGCGGCCAACGATACTTCGGTCGCCTGTCCGACCCGCTTGGTCTGCCTCGAGCGATGCTGGGTCAGGAGCTCTTCAACGAAATCCGCAGAACCGAGCGCCGTCCCGGCTTGCTCGCCGAATTGATGCCGACCGGCGGCTTGTTCGAACCGGCAAGACAGCAGATCCTGCTGACCTACGAAAGCGATTTCCAACCACTGGTGCATCTTCCCCCGCGAGACCAACGGATGGTCCAGCTTCGCTCGCTGCTCGTCCACGAGCAACTGGCGGGCACCTCCACCGCCGCCACGGATATCTGGATCGACCCCCAGGGCCGCGCCTGGCTGGACCCGACCGAACCCACGCGAACCACCGCCCGCAGCCTCGACAACCCTGACTGGGCTAGCTCGCCGCCCTTGCTGGCCTACACGAAGGCACTTCAGAACCTCAACGCATTGGTGCAGTTCGACGACGAGGCCGATCCGCTGGCGCGACTGAATTCAGACGAACCCCTGAACTTCTCGCAGCGGGCCTTGCTGGCACTCTATGATCGCGCTGTCGGCACCCAGGCAGGCCTGAAAGGATTCCTCGACGATCCCCAAGCCTTTCTCGAGTCCTATGGCGGACGATGCAACTTTGCCGGCACCGGTCCGGCGAGCATGATCACCTACGACCCCAGCCAGTCGACGCCATCCGAAGGCGACTGCGACCACGAATGGTTCAACGGCCTGTTCTGGGAGCCGTGCCGCGTCTACCGGGCCGACGCCAAGGATCCGAAACAAGAGGACTTCTTTCTGATCGAAACCAATTTCGGCCTGTGCTTCGAAGGCAAATGGCTGAAGGAAGATCAGCTCCGGGCTCGAAGCGTTGCATCGGCGCAAGCAGACATCACGGCGGTCAGCGGATCCGGAGAATCGCTAGAGGAAGGCGCTCTTTTCACGCTTTGCTCGGCGCCACAGATTCTGGCCCGAGTACTGGAGGCGCGCTGTGATGGATCCGTAGCGCTTGAATTCAAGCAAGCGCGGCTGAGCAGAACGCTAGTTAACAGAATTTGACTGAAAGCAGCGAACCACTGCAGCCGCGCCGGGACCGAGGCCGGCCATGCACTACCGAAGCACTTCCATCTTCGGCCTGCCCGCTACTGACTCGCGGTACAACGCCCGCAATAGCAGCCCCGCCCGACACTGCAGCACTTTCGGGTCCCCGCCGGGCAGTTCAATGGCGCGCCTCCTGAGCTGGAGCTCTGATTGCCGGAGCCATAGGCTGATTGATAGTAGGCCGCGGAGGAACCGTCATCACTGGTCACTCCGTCGAAACCGCCATCATCCATTACGCAATCCACCCCGGCATAGCATTCACCCACTTCGGCGATGAAGTTCAAGGTCGCGCCCACGGCCGCACAGCCGGAAAGCGCAACCAGACAGATCGCTACCACCAATGCTCTGGTCAGGTCTTTCAGTCCAAACATCGTCATTCCCCTTCCGCTCCTTCGATTCCAACATGCTTCGAGATACGCAGCCCGAGCCAGGCACAAGCGAGCCATCGAGCCTTTGGGGCCGACGGAGCCTCACTCGCACGCCTGATCGGCGGTCGAGAAGCAATCCTGACCCGGCAAGGGAACCATCACCACCCCCAATTGGGTGAGCCGGCTGAGTTTCACCAATGAAGCGACCAGTCATTGCCAGGGGTGAAAATCGGATTGATCAACCCCAATCAGGCTCGGGGCAGTCCTGGCCGAACCGGTCCTGCCATTCGACCGGCTGTCCCTCTTCGCGATAGCGGCGGTAGTAGCGGAGCGCGACCTCGGAATTTCGGAGCAGCAACCAGCGCGTGGCGTGGCAGAGCACGGCCGCGAAGGTTTCCGATTCCGGAGGGAGATGGTCGGCCGCCTGATCGGCCAGTTCCGAGGCGGCGTATCGATAGCTGTAGCGCTCGCCCATGCGGATGCGACCGCTTTCCACGCCCTCGATCTCGCGTTGTGCCATCCAGGCGCGCTGGGCCGGATCTTCGAAGGTGGACAGCACTTCGGCGACACCGGTGTCGAGACGGAAGTTGGCCCCATAGGCCGCATAATCCGGCTCGGTCTCCCAACCCAGCAGGCGCAGACCGTACAAGCGGGTCATGCGAGCGGCCTCGAACAGGCGCTGTGCACGCTGGAGCTCGCTCTCCCCCGACACGGGTGTCATCAGCTCGGCGTAGCGCTGGGCGTGCTCACGCGAAACGGCCCACGGAAAATATCCGATCGCCTCCTCGTAGCGCCCTTCGCGCATCAAGCGTCGGGCCAGCAGATAGTGCGCGGCGGTGTGGACATCGCGTGCCGGTGTGCCGTAGAAGGGCCAGTCGGGGTCGAACTCCGCTTCGGGGTCTGCTTCATCGAAATCGACGCTCGGTGCCGGCATCCTGTCCACGGCCGCCTGAAGCTCATCGAGGGTCAGCACATACTCCGCCAGGTAGGCCGCGTCCAGCCAGTTGCGCGGGCCTGCCGCGACCATCAGCTCGAAGCCGCTGGTCAGTTCGTCGCGACTGAGGGCCAGCAAACCGGCCTCGGCGGCAATCAGACAGGACGGATCTGCGTGCCGTTGGTGGAAACTGTTTCGATCCCACTGGACGCCCTCGAAGCCACGCATGGCGAGCTGGAAATACTCGGCCGCCTGCTCGGGGCGATCGGCGCGCAAAGACAGTTTGGCACGAACCCAGTCGGCCAGCGGGCCATCGGCGCCGGCCACCGCCCGCTCGGCCCAGTCGTAATGCCCCTGCCGGTACAGCAGGGCGGCCAGGCGATCGGTGGCGGGCCATTGCTCGGCCGGCAGCGCCTCGACACGGTCCAGGATGCGCGCCAGCACATCGACCGTTTGCAGACTGCCCGGGCCCGGCCGCCCCATACCGAAATCGCTGTAGGCACGCCAGGTCTCGGAGGAGTTCGGCCCCACCCGCGATGGGAAATGCGTGTAGGCGAACAACACCATCAGATCCAGGCCGACGTCAGTTGCCAATGCCTCATCGAGCCGATCCGGGCCGATGCGTATCCAACGCGCCAGAAAAAGCAAGGACGTACGACCCGCGTGGCTCCCCAGCGCCGCCTGCTGAGCGTAGAGCAGGATCTGTTCCTGAAGCTGGCCAAGCTCGTCGTGGACGCCCGCCTGCTCGCCCAGGCTACCGACACTCAGACCCAGGGGATCGATTTCACCGGCGCGGACACGATCCCGGACGCGCTCGAAGCCGGCCACGGCAGCTTCTGCCAGAGCCTGACGCTCGGCCAAGGCCGCTTCATCATCGAAATCCCAGCGCTCCGCAGGCCAGATCAGCAGCTGTTTGTTGACGCGCGCGAGCATGTATTCGCCCATCAGGGGCCAGGGGTCGTTCGATGCGGGTGACTGTTCCGCCGCCCGGGTGAACCAGTGCTTGGCCGCAGGAAGATCGTCGGCATACCAGGCGACTGCGCCAGCCGTGTAGGCTCGAATTGCTTCGGGTAGAGCATCACCCTGCGCATAGGCTTGTTCAGCGGACTCGAGCTCGCGCAGACGAGTCACCAGGACCCGCTGTTCAGCCGATAGCCAGCGCCGATCGAGTGCTTCCCGTTCGATCGTCTCCGCCTCCCTGGGCAAGCCTTCGGGCGGCGGCACCAGCAACGGTGCTTCAGCGGCGAAGCTGCCATCCTCGAGAGAGAGCAAGGCTCGCTCGCGGTCCTGCAGCAGGCCCGATCCGTAGTAGGGCCCGCAGGCCAGGCCCACGGAAGCCGTGACCAGCCAGCAGACCACTGCGATTGCGACTTGAACGGTCCATTCAGTCTTCTTGTTCATCCAACGCCTCCCATCCTTCTGTACAGCGGACCCAGCCCGCACCGATTTGCTCGCCGACCCGCAACAGCCCCGGCTGGTCATGCGCCAGGCGGCCCGAGCGGGCATCCATCTCGAAACCGTTTGCACCCTGTCCGGCGCCACATCCGGCAGGCAAGGTGGCTTCATGGGGCCAGGCCCCATCGTGTGGCCCATGGTTGATCCAGGCCAGATCATAGGTTCGGCCACCCTCACGAACCGGGCGGGCGATCAAATCCATCTCGACCACGACTTCCTGCCCTTCGATCAGGGCATTCAGGGTCTCGATGCCGAGATTGGCCCGGTCTCGCTCGCTGGGCAACCTGAACCAGGCCAGGCCACGCAGATTCGGAAGTGATTCCTGCCGCAACTCGGATATCCAGCGCCCCAGAGCCTGAGGCGGCATGAACAGCCAACGCTCGTTGGCGGCGCGAGCGGGGACGGCCGCTTCGGCCTCCAGAAAGCGCAGGCTGCCATCCGATTCCAGACCGGCTCGCAGCTGATAGGTGGGTAGCGCCACGAAAAACGGCGTCTCGAAGCGCATGGAGAACGCCCGAACCCAGTCGCGCGCCACCGCCTGATCCATCAGTCCATCGTGACTGGCATCGACGGCATGGACCTGAAGCGTGTAGACGTCGACCGCACCGAGCAACCGCTCGATGTCCGGCGAATGGCGCCAGTCCGGCAATGCCGTGATCCATAGATCCAGATCCACCGGGAGCCGACGGCGCAGCTCGGCAAGCCAGTCCGCGTAATCACCGACCGCCGCAGTCGCCGTGTCATGGTCGATTTCCAGCGCCGATACCCGGACACCCGCCCGGCGCAGAACCGCGACGATTTCAACCGCAGAATCGAGAGCCTGCTGCGGACTGACGGGCAGACGGGTCCCGTCAAGCCTGAGCACCGGGACCATGTCGCGACCGGACAAGGTCGCCATCACCCCCGCCAGATCGAGATGGAAGTCGGGCTGCCCTGCCCCCCACTGCGCGACCAGCACGCGATGGCGCCCGATCTCCCGACTGAGGCCGCCGATCGACTGCGCAATCGATTCGCTCCAGTTGCGCTGCCAGATGTAAACATCCTGCTGCCAGTCGATCGGCCGGGGTTGGCAGCCTCCAAGCACGAGAAACAGCAACAGAGACGCCAGCCGCAAGTTCGATCGTGCAGGAGCGAAGGCGCTCGAATTCGGCCGGCTCCGATTCTGTGTCATCATTTCCTCCGCGTTGCCGCGATTCCCCGGATTATTCATGACCTGACTGGCTGCGACGCCCCCAGGCCATGAACAATCCGGAGTAGCCACAGGACGACTTGCCCAATGATTCGATTTCAAACCGCCCTGCCAATCATTGCCCTGCTGTTCCTGTCTGCCTGCAATCGCTCAAGCCCGCTCGACATGGCATGGGTCGATTGCAGCGCTCCCGACCCGCTGGGTTTCACATCAGCCTGCATCCGAAGCGCGGAAGAAGCCGACTGCGACGCGTTACTGCATGGCAGGCGCGAGGTCATTCTGCAGACCTACCGAGCGCCGACTGCGGCCCTGGCCCTTCCCGCTTCCTGCTGGTCCGAACCCGGTGATCGCCTGACGGATCTGGTCGCCCAATCCCTCGAGCGAGAGGCCATCTCCCCCGAGGCCTGGTTGACCCTGGCCCGGAACAGCGGCGATGACCGCATCGCCCTGTCAATCCTGTCCGAACTGCTCATGGCCGGTCACAACTCCGCTGTTGAACTCTTCATTCAGCGCCACAAGGCCTCACTAGGAACCCTCGATGACCAGGCCAAGAGCCTGCTCGCCTGGTCAGCGCAGCCGGCGGCCATCGTGGCCCTGATCGACGCCATTCAGCGCAGTGGCTATCCCGAGCGCCGCTTTGCGATGCAGGACCTGGCCCAGAAGGACAACGAGATCTGGCAGCCCTTTCTCTGCGACTACTACCGCCAGACTCGATCACCACTGCGGTCCTTGTTCGGCTGGGGCGCACCGGAGGAGCTAGGCCTCGGCGATCGCCTGGCCGAGCTGCGCCGAGTGCGCATCGACGCCAGCGCCAGTCCACACTGTTCGATCTGGTTCTAGTGCGCACAGCTACTAGCGAGCGCACGCTTCTGCCCGAGCAGCCAGCAAGGCCGGCGGCGCTGCTTCGGGATACGCACGGCCAAATCGCTCCATAAGTACGTCAATATCTTCGCAGGCAGACGCCGCCAGCACGGACTGCAGGCCGCTCGATTCCGGGTCGTCCTGCACGACCGCTGACAGCACACCCCAAAAGCCCTGCGGCCGGATCACCAGTGCCAGGGTCTCCGCCTCCATGACTTCCGCCAGCACGCGGTCGAGCCGATCGGCGGAAGGCCCTCGCAGGAGACCGATCAACAATCCCATTCGTTGCACGCCCGTTGCCGACGATGCCGCCATGCGCTCCATCGCCAACTCCAGATCGTCCATCGGTAGCTGCTCCAGGATCATCGCGATCAAGGCCAGATTGGGCCCACCCGAGTCGAGCTGGCGCAAGGCGGTCTCACTCCACAATTCCGGCCCAGTCAGCGCCGCAGGGAGGGCCTGGACGATCCATTCCGACAGATTGTCGAGGAAATGCTGCCGCCAGTTCTCGGGGACGGATACGGACTCCTCCAGCGCGGAACGATAGACGCGCAGGTAGCCCTCCTCCGTTAGGGACTCGGGAGATACAAGGGCGGGCAATCCAGCCCGATTCTCGCGATCCAGGCGCGCAATGAAGGCATCCAGGAACTCGCTTGACTGCCGATCCAGCCATCCTTCCAGCGCAGCAAGGTCGACTTCCAGCTCCGCCTCATCTGGATCGCGCTCGACCACCACTCGAGGCGCTTCCTTGATCAAATCCGAACTCGCCCGAAACCAGACCGCCCCTCGGGTCCGGCGCGCGAAATTCTGCAGATACGCGAGCGCAAGGGTGGGATCGGACGGCGCCAGACCGGCCAGCGTGGGAAAGTCCGCCGGGTCAAGGTCAGGCAGCTGGAAGATTTCAGGAATCACCAGCTCCCAGAGCGCTGCCGAATCGACCGCCCGAACCCGGGTCATCGTTTCGACCACCGTATGCGCCTGCCATGGGGAAAACACCAGCGCGATGAGCGCCGGCCCCATCGGCGATTCGGACAATACCGCTCGAACGGCTGCCGCATTGTCATCGTCCAATCGGGCACGGAGCAAATCCCGCTGTACACAGTCCTCCTCGACGAGCGCCGAGGGCAGCAGGGCAACGAACTCCGACCCGAGGGGGAAGTAAATTCGGAGGGTGGAAGCGTTCAGGTCTTCCGGCAGCGGGCAGCGCTCCCACAATCCCAGGCTCCTGGCAATGCGGAAGCCCGTGTAGTTATCGCGTTGCTGCCGCCGGAGCCTCGAACGGTGGGCACTGCGCAGTTCGTCTCCTGTATACACCCAGGCACCACCGCGGACGACGCCCTGGCTGCAATCCCCGGACATCCAGGGCTCACCACTGACCGACGCACCCTCGTAGCGCTCGTTCCAGCAGTCAGCCACCCACTCTCGCACGTTGCCGTGCATATCGAACAGGCCAAAGGCATTGGGCTCGAAGCTGCCCACAGGCAGGGTCTGCCTCCGGTATTCGCCAGCGGCACAGCCTTCAGCTGGCTGGCTGGCCTTGAAATTGGCCTGCCCCGAATCGATGCAGTCACCCGTATTGAATCGCCCAGTGGTGCCTGCTCGGGCCGCGTATTCCCACTCCGCCTCACTCGGCAGACGATAGGAATCGCCGGTGAACTCGCTAAACCAATCGATGTACTCCTGCACATCCGCCCGATGGACATCAATCACCGGCCGATCGCCCTGCCCCCATCCTCGATCCCCCGGCCGATGCGAACAACCGCCGCGCTCGACACAGAAATTCCATTGGTCGAAGGTGATCTCAGTCCGGGAAATCTCGAACGTGCGGACCGAGACCGGATGTTGCGGACCCTCGTTCTCGAAGCTTTGGGGCTCGTCGTTTGGGCTGCCCATCAGAAAGTCACCGCCTTCGATACGAACCATCGTTGGGCAGCGATCGCACAGAGGTTGAATCGCAGGCAACGACTCCGGGGCACCGGATTCAGAACCCCAGGCAATTCCAATCGCTGGCATCGACAAGAGCACCCCGAAAGCGAGCGACCCGCCCAGCGCAATCAAGTTCTTCATTCTCACATTCCACCTGCGCACTGGTTGATGGTAGAGAGGCGTTCGTTGCAGGTCGGATAGCCTGGTGGGCCGGAACTGAAGGTCCCACAAGACCCCACCATCTGGCGGAACGCGATCAGAGCGCTGCGATCGCGCCGCTGGGCCAGGATACTCGCCGCAAAGCAATCGGCTTCGAGTTCCTTCTGACGAATCTGGCCATAAAAGCCGGAATTGAGTCCATGCCTACGGGCCACGTGTCCGCATTCATGCGCCAGAACCGCACGCTCAACGGGCGATCCAGCGCCCAGCGAATGCGCCACCGTAATGAACACGGGCCCGTTGCCGCCCACGAAGTTGATTCCGCCTCGGCGTGGCTCGTTCCAGACCCGATACGTTGGCGCTCCACAATAGGGGTTCGAGATTGCCTGGGCTCCCGGCGGAACCGCAAAGTACTGGGCTCCGACAGAGGGACTCAAGCCGCAAAGAAAGAACATCGTGAGAAAAGCGACCGGAACAATCGTCTTGAAATGGTTCATTTTCAATCTCCAGGATATTGGAACTAGGGTTCACAATCGCCATGGAGGGATTAGAAGCATTTCTTGACGGACCACCCTTCAGGTCAAAGAAAATGGCGCACCCGCGCGGATCGATTCTCAGTCATGCCTTTCGTAAGAAATTGCGACGAAAGCACGTGGCGGGCGTCTCGAACGGCTGTCAGGCTCCCAGGCGTAGATTTCCAGAAGAACGTACTCGTCGGAATCTTCATCGCCCTGTAGATAGGCATGCCAGACAACATCTGTCACATTGTCATCATCTTCAATGTCGCTCAACCAGCCGGCACCATCCTCAAGACGAACCAATCCACATGTTTCAATTGCGGAGGCAAAATCACGGGCCATATTCTCCGCGGACGCAACGCTAGGCTGGTCATATCCGAATTCCATTCGGTTTGACGACAGGTCCGACCTGGTCTTAATTGAGCAAATAGACCCACCAGGAAGATTAACCTTGCAGGTATATCGACCACCTCTTCCCACCCGGTTCGGAACCCAACGATTCTGATTGCTTGCAAAGCCCGATGATGCTTCTCCAGCAAAATCCAATATCATCGAGCAGAATTGATCATCTGCCTTTGCCTGACTCCATCCAAACAAACACGCGAAGGCCAACCAACCAATATTTTTATTCATCTGCATACCCGTCCTCTATAATTGCCGCACTCACAGAATGTACCAATCTCAAAGCCATTAGGCATCAAGCATAATTTCTGACCGTCCGGCGCACAACACCAGTTTCGGCCCTCTGTCAGCCGGTCCACCAGATCAGAACTACCCCTCATCAGAATCAAATGCACTGATGAAGTCTCATTCGCTATCACCGACACGGTATCCGACGATTCCTGATAACCATCCAGTCGTGCCGTAATCGTGTGCTGACCCTCTAACAACTCCAACGTCATGCCAGACTGCGAACCAATCAAATTACCATCCACGTAGATTTGCGCTCCCCTGGGGAATGTCGTGACTTCAAGCCTACCCATTCGAACGGGCCAACTCTCCGTGTTACGTAACAAGTCGAGAATCTCCCTGGAAGCTTGGCCAGTAGGCGAGCGGTTGATGGCCACTTCAAATTCTCGAATCAAATTTACAGTGCCCGCTTCCAATTCTCCCGTTTGGTTGACAGCTTGCCCCAAGCGCTGTAGTTCAGACTTAATATTACGTATCAGCTCACTGCGAGCCTCCTCAGCTGCTGCTCGTTCCATTCGGCGTCGCTCGGTTTCTGCCGCGATTTGTTGCTGTTCTTCAGCAATTATCGCCATGCGACCATCCACCTCGGCGACGTACGCACCGCGGGGGAAAGATGTCAGGTAGGCTCTGAAAGCCTGGGCCGTATTCTCCTCAATCGCCTCAGACCACGCCAGCTCATCCCTTCGGCGAAACTCCCTCCGAAGCGATTCCAGAAGCGATTCATCAATTTGACCGGTTACCGTTAATCCCCGTTCGATCTGGAATGCTCGTATCGCCGAAACCGTACTAGAGTCGAGATGACCAGACTCTGGCACGGCCTCACCCAGTCGATTCAGATAGTCTTGAATTGAACGAACGAGGTTCTGAGTATCCGCTTCAATCTCATCAATGCGCTCTTGGGCATTCCCAACATTTCGAGCTTCCGGCCAATCGTCAAGAAACTGCCGGTAGCCAACAATCGTATCGATTTCCTGCGCCAACTGCCAAGCCTGCTCGGCCGCCGCCTCCAGCTTCTGACCCGCACGCCACTGTGTGACACCGTAGCCGGCGACAGTAAGTACCAGCACGATGGCAAATACCCCGGCGATAGGGCGAAACGGCAGCGAGCGGCCCGGCTTAAAGTCAGCTTGCTTAGCATCTTCCGCAGGCTCTCGATCAATTCCAAGATCGCTAAGTAGCTCCTGCGCAAGCGCCTGTATCCTGCCTCGATCCCAGCCCACGGCCGCAGCCGCTGACCCGAGGCTTTCGATGGCCGAATCAGCCAGGATGCCTTTTCGGGCCTCGATGCTGCGCGTCAAGACAGCAATCAGTCGTGCCTTGGCGGCCAGGGCCTGATCGCCCCGAAGCACTGCGTCGATCAATCGATCCAGATCAGCCTCGCTCAGGTCGGCAATGGCGGCCATCGCCAAAAGAACTTCTCGCTCATGGCTGGGAATGCGGCCGTGCTTGCCTAGTAGCTCGACAATCCGGGCTCGGAGCGGCTTGATCTCGTCTCGCACACCGGCCTCGCCTCCACCAACCCAGGTGCCCGTATCTTCCTCCTCATCGGCCGCGCCGACGCTGGACCTCGCTTCTTCGAATCGAGCCAGCAACTCCGCAGCATCGGCCGGGCGTTGATCGCGGTCCTCGTCAAGGGCGCTGAGGAGCAGGTCGTTCATGTCCTGGCCCAGTGCTGGGACGGCCACGTTGGGATCGGCGAAGCGGCCCACCGGGAGTCGCCCGGTCAGCATGCGGTAGGCCAGGCGGCCGAAGGCGTAGACATCGGCCCGGGCATCGACATGCTTGGCCGACTCACGTTGCTCGGGCGACATGTAGTTGCGACTGCCCAGGCCCAGATGAGAGACGCTCGAATGGGCACTGTCCGGTGCCTTGGCAATGCCGAAGTCGACAATGCGAATTTCGCCGTCTTCGGTCAGCATGATGTTCGACGGCTTGATATCGCGGTGGATCAGGCCCTTGCCATGGGCAGCCGCCAGACCCTTGAGCACCTGCTCCATCAGTTCCAGGGAGCGTTCCAACGGCAAGGCGCGGGGCCGCTGCGCTTCGGGCAGTTCTTCCAGTGCCTTGCGGTCGAACACGTCCTTGCCCAACTCATCGGCCAGGGAGTTCGGCAGGTAGGGCATGACGTAATACGGGGCACCGTCTTCAGCCTCGCCAAAGTCCAGCACCTCGATCACGTGGCGTTCATTATGTAGCGACGCAAGGATCTTCGCTTCGTTCAGGAAGCGCGCCCGAAGGATCTCCAGGCCTTCCTCATCCGAGCTGGTCGCGAAGGCGATGAGGTTCTCGTCCTTCGGCTTGAAGACCTTGATCGCGACCTGGCGACCGATCTGCGGGTCCTCGCCGAGGAAGACCTCGCCAAAACCACCGCCGCCGAGGCGTTTGAGGATGGTGTAGCGTTCAATCAAGTTCAATAGCTAACTCTCCTTACAGACGCAAGAGTCCTGCATCGTCATGCGCACTTGAACATGGTGCTCACTGGTCTAGTGACCTAGCGGGGCGAAAGCCTGTGAAATGATTCCAGTTGCTTCGAGAGACTGCAATTCGATCGCCAGACTGAGGAGACAATGCCCAAAATGAACCCCAAGAGCCACCACGTAAAACAGCCTTGCTGCAGTCACCACTCATCCAGGCCGAACCATCCGCCGGCGCCCCTCGATAATTCCTGTTCCAGCAATCGGCGACCCACTCCATAACATTGCCATGAAGATCATGGAGACCGAAATCATTGGCTGGGAAACTGCCAACTTCGACAGACTGCGCACGAAAAATCCCAGCAGGACAACCGCTTGCTGGTCGGTTCCCATCAAAATTCGCCTGTGAAGTCGTCAGACAATCGCCAGTATGAAAACGGGTACTTGTGCCGGCGCGAGCTGCATACTCCCATTCAGCCTCGCTTGGTAGCCGATAGTTTTCTCCTGACTTGCGACTCAGCCAAAGCACATACTCCTGCGCATCATCCCAAGACACATCAATCACAGGCCGATTGTTTCTACCCCAGCCCTGGTCATCAGGTCGTCGAGAACAGCCGCGGTCACGAACGCAGTTTTCCCACTGCGCAAAGGTTACCTCTGTTTTGGCAATGGAAAAGCTTGGAACGGTAACCGATCGACGCGGCACCGAATATGAAGTGCCACCACCCATCGAAAATTCACCCGACGGTATCACCACCATCTCGGGACAAGCATCGCAGTCACGAAAGACATCTCCGGGCTGTGGACCTGGCCAACGTTCCGCGACTTCCATCGCAGCCAGTAAAGCCCGACTAGGCTCGCCGGACTCACGCCGGTTCATGGCGCGCTCGAAGGCGCGGATCTGATCCGCCGTTCCTGGGCCCAGTTCTCCGTCCACACTCACCGAGCGACCCAGGCGAGCCAGCTCGCGTTGAATGGCGGAAACCAAGGTTCGGCGAGCCGCCTCGGCAGCGGCCCGCTCCTGGCGGGCGAGCTCGGCTTGAGCTTCCGCCGCCTGACGAGCCTGCCGCACGGCATCGATCCGCTCACCCACCTGACTCAGGTATTGGCCCTGCGGGAACGCCTCACGATAGGCCGAGTATGACTGCTCGGCGTTCACCTGGCTGGCCTGCGCCCAAGCTGCTTCATCTCGCTCGCGAAACTCGGCCTGCAGCGCGTCCAAAAGGACCTCGTCCGCCACCCCAGCCACCGGCAGGCCCTGCGCCTCCTCGAAGCTTCGGATCGCGGATTCCGTACGCGGGTCCAGGGTGCCGGAACTCGGCACACGATATTCCAGGCGGTTAAGGTAGTCCTGCACCTGGCCCACGATGCTCTGGCCTTGCGCTTCCAGTTCAGCGATGCGTTCTCTGGCCGTGCTGACGGCTCGCGCCTCGGGCCAGGCTTCGATAAAGCTTTGATAGGCGGCGACCGTGTCGCCGTCCTGGGCCAGCTGCCAGTCCGCCTCTGCGGCTGTATCCAACTGCTGACCTTCCCGCCACTGCATGATGCCGTAGCCGCCGGCGCCGAGCACCAGCACCGCGACCAGCACCGCGGCGATGCCGCGCAAGGGGAACGGACGGCTCGCCTTGTTCTGGTTCTTGTAATGGTTCTTGCTCTTGTTATGGGGCTTCGCTCTTTGGCCAGCATCGGAACGCTGTGAGTCCAGACCCAGTTCGGCCACCAGCTCATCCATCAGCGCCTGCACCTTCCCGCGATCCCAGCCGACGGCGCTGGCTGCGGCATCGAGGCTCTCGATGGCGCGGACGTCCAGGGCGCCCTTGCGGGCCTGAATGCGATGGGTCAGGGTGGCGACCAGGCGTGACTTGGCGGCCAGTGTCCGATCGGCCTTGACCACTTCGTCGATCAAGCGGTCGAGGTCGGCCTCGCCCAGGTCCGCAATCGAGGCCAGAGCCAGCAGGCCCTCGCGCTCGTGCGCGGGGATGCGGCCGTGCTCGCCAATGACTTCAGCGATGCGGGCACGCAGGGGCTTGAGTTCGTCTCGAACACCGGCCTCGCCACCGCCTGCCCAGGTGCCCGTGTCGCTTTCACTGCCCGCCTGTCCCACCGAGGCTTTCGCCATCTGGAAGCGCTCCAGGGCTTCAGCTGCATCCTTGGGTCGCCGATCCTTGTCTACGTCCATCATCGACAGGAGCAGTTCGTTCAGGGCCGTACCCAGCGCAGGCACCGCGACATTGGGATCGGCAAATCGTCCGATCGGCAGTTTGCCTGTCAGCATGCGGTAGGCGACGATGCCGACCGAGTACACATCGGCACGAGCATCGACGTGTTTGGCGCTCTCGCGCTGCTCCGGGGCCATGTAGTTGCGACTGCCCAGGCCCAGATGCGAGACCGTGGAGTGCTGGCCATCGGGTGCCTTGGCGATGCCGAAATCCACGATGCGGATCTGGCCGGACTCGGAGAACATCAGGTTCGAGGGCTTGATGTCCCGATGGATCAGCCCCTTGGCGTGGGCGGCAGCCAGGCCGGTCAGGAGCTGCTCCAGAACATCCAGGCTCCGTTCGAGCGGGAGCGCTCGGGGGCGCTGGGCTTCGGGCAATTCTTCGAGGGCATTGACGTCGAAGATGTCCTTGCCCAGCTCATCCGCCAGGGATCGCGGCAGGTAGGGCATCACGTAAAAGGGTGAGCCGTCCTCCAGCTCGCCATACTCATGCACCGTGACGATATTGGACTGATCCTCCAACGAGGCCAGGATCTTCGCCTCGTTCAGGAAGCGCGCACGGAGAATCTCCAGTCCCTCCTCATCAGAGCTGGTCGCGAAGGCGATCAGGTTTTCATCCTTCGGCTTGAAGACCTTGATCGCCACCTGGCGGCCGATCTGAGGGTCCTCGCCGAGGAAGACCTCGCCGAAGCCTCCGCCACCGAGGCGTTTCAAGATGGTGTAGCGTCCGATGATATGCATGCTGTCCCCGTTGGTTCACTTCTGGCCGTAGCACCCATACGGCCTTCCCTACTGACTCATTATGAAGAACTTGGCCGGCGGCGACCAACCCCCCGGTCGCCCCTTCAGGGCGCGATCTCGATCCAGCGAAGCTGCGACCCATCGCCCTGCTCGGCCAGCCAGGCCTCGAGAGTGGCGGGCGCCAGCGGCCTTGGCTGTTGGCGAAGCCAGCGTTCGAGCAAGGATTCGACGCGAAGCGCCGCCGAGCTGTCGAGCCAGATCACGGCCAGTCGGCCACCTTCGGCTGCGCTGTGCAGCCTCGTGCTGCGGTACCCGGCTCTGCTTGGCCCAACGGGCAAGCGAGCACCCTCTGTCAGACTGACGACCAGCACGGTGTCATCCGACCCGGCCGCCATGGCCAGGCCACAGAGTGCACCGTGCTCGTCCTGCATAGCCGCGACCTCATCGACCGCGACGCGAGTCTGATTGGCTGGCGCGCAGTCACCAGTGCCATAGAGCCACCAAAGCTCCTGGTCCGTCGCCGTGGTCGATGCGATGACTCGGCCGGCGTCGGAGGATGCGCGGCTTGCCTGCGGCTGGGGCCTCGTAGGCCGCACCACCTGCCCACCGAAATCATCCAGCTCGATGAGCTCTTGGCCGCCCTTGCCTGAACTCAGCCACCAGATCACCGAGGCCAGCAGGGCCACGATCACGGCGGCGATCAACCAGGCCGACGGCTTAGCCGAGCCCATGGCAGAGGATGTCTTGTCCTTCGAAGGCCTGCTCACACCGCCACCAAAACTCTCCAGCGCCTCACTCAGGGTGTGGACGCCGGCCACACCGGCCAGGTCGGAGACCTGCTCGACGCCCTCGGCCAGGTTCGTGTCCGGCAGCAGCACACGCACCTGAATGCCCGCCTGGCGCCATTGCTGGATCTGACCGAGTGATTGATTCAGCTTGTCGGCCGTGCGCTCGACGGGACGGACATCGCCATCGGCACCGACCTCGCCCGTGGCCCAGATGACCGTGTCACCCGCCTCGGGCTGCCCGTTACCCAGCTGCCCCCTGGCGTGCACGGCATGGGCAACGTAGATCGGCAGCTGCCAGCTCACGCCCTGGTCAACGCGCTCGGCCAGATCGACGCGGAAGGCATCGTGCTCGAAATCACGCGCGATGATGCCCGTGCCTCGCCGGACGAAGTCGTGGTAAGCGTGGCTGATCGGCAAGGCCTGGACCGTACCGTTGAGGCAGACCACGGATTGCACCCCGCTGGCCTCCGGCGTGATCCGCTGAATCGCCACGGGCCCGCAGGTGGTTCCGATAAATACATGTGTCGTCATGCTCGCAGCACCTCCAATTCGGCACGATCGTCGCGCAGCAGCTGCAGGACCGCATCCTGGTCTTCGAACAAGCGCTGGCTCTGCTGATCGTGAAGTGGCGGGAAGCTCACTCGCAGGATGTCGTGATCGGCGATGGCATGTATCTCAAGGCCCACGCCATCTTCGATTTCAATGCCCGGCAGCAGCTGCAGGGTGACGTAGACCTGCCCCGGTGAGGCCTGCGAGCGCCGGAAGTGCAGCTCGAAGCCCTCCCCAGAGCGCCGAGTGACCTCGCCCTTGTCCTGGGCACAGGCCTGGATGGGCGACTGCGCGAGCCGGCGCTGAGCCAGGGCTTCGCGATACAAGCGCCGGCAGGCCAGATCTTCGCCCAGGTGCCGGCGAACGGCGCCCTCATCGGCCACGGCCCGGCCAAGCGCGAAGTCGATGACCGACTGCGGCAGCACCAGGCCGGCTGGCCCGGGTTGATCGAGGGCATCGCGCAAGGCCAGGTAGCTGGCCTCGGCGACTTTTCTTGCTTTCTGTTCCTTGTTCAACGTTCCACCCCGTGCAATTGCTGGAATCTCTCCCTGAACATGGGCAGATCAGCAGAATATTTTTCCGAGGTCGCAACAAAGCAGCCCAGAAACCGGGCCAGCACTCGGTCGATGGCCCGCAGGCAGGCCAGTCCGTCCAGGTAGACTTCGGCCTCGGCAAAGTCCTCACCCCCCTTGAAGCCTGAGCGATTGACCTGTTTGAAGGCCTTTGCACAGTCATCCAGGGCCCGATTCAGCGTCGGGTACTGCAAGCGAAGCCGCTTCAAACCCTGGTCCGATGCATCCGCCAGCGCCCCCAGCATGGCCTCCTCGCCGCCCTGCAGCAGATTAGCTTGCCAATCGCTCAGGGCGGCAATGGCCTCTAGCGGCTGCTGCAGCTGCAGCAGGACGTCGACGGCGGCCCGTGCCGCCTGGGCGGCGCCCTGCCGATGACCTTCAAGGCGCTCGAGCCAGGCGCCGTAGCCTTCAAGCTCCAGCGATTCCCAGTCAAAGTCACGGCGTCGCTTGCTCGCTTCGATCAAGCGAGCCTGGTGGTCTCCGAAGACCTGCATGCGTATCAAGGTCAGGGGCATGGCATCGATCAGGCCCTGATGCCGCACCGGCAGTTCGCAATCCTGCCAGCTTTTAGCGGTCAGGAACTTGGGGTGGCGCGTCAGTGCAGCACCGTCGAGGCGGTCCTCGTCCAGCGACTCTGCCTGTTCGGGTTCGAGGGCCAGCCAGCCCTCGATCTCGTCCAGCGCCATGGTGTGCTGGGCCGACTGCTGCCGATCGCCCAGGGCCAGCGCCCGCCGCAGGTAGATGAACACATCGGCCACGCTGCGAAACCGACGAAAATCCTCTTCCGGATCCACGCGCAACCAGAAATCGAGGACACGCTGGTCGTCGATCGCCATCTCCGGCGCCTGGCCCGGCGCCGCTTCATCCAGCCACTGCAACACGCGATACGCTCGCTGCTGCCACTGCTTCGGCTGCAGATGCTCGGCCAGAAATGCATTGAGCGTCGCCTGCAGCAGACGAGCCCAGTCCGAGGCGGTTCGCCCCGGCGCCAGGGCGGTGATCAGGCCCGGATCGATATAGACCAGTAACTCCAGCAGCCCCAACCAGATCGGCAGGCGTCTGAGGTTCAAACAGAAATCCTGCTGCGCCGCTCCGCAATGCAACTGCCCCCCCTCCAGGCGAGCGCCCTCTGGCAGACCGGCCGCCTCCAGCGCCTGGCCCAGAGACTCGGCCGAGAGACACTCTTCGACATAGAACAGACGCAGCGCCACGCCGGGCTCATCAGGGCAGGCGCGGGCCAGCAGCTCGAACAGCTGGCCCAGCTCCAGGGTCAGGGGCGCCCAATGGCGGCAGAGAATGGCGCGCTTGAGGGCATCGACGGCTTTCGGCGGGCAACGTGGCCGGCCATCCGAACTGGTCTGCTCGGACAGGCCCTCGAACAGGCCCGCGAGCGTGGCGCTAACGCCGTTCTGCGCCAGCTGCGCCGCGGCCAGGCCCCGCTGGCTGTCTGGCGTCAGGTCCTCGGGCGCAGAGGGCAGGCTCATGGTCCGTTCGCTGCTTGCGCATCGTCGTCCGTGCAACGGCCAAGCACCACGGTGATGTTGTCATGGCCTCCCGCGTCGAGCGCGGCAGTCACCAGGGCGGTCAGCGCGGCATCCAGTTCGCTGTTGTCGGTCAGGCAGGCCTGCAGGGTTTCATGGGGCACGCGATCGGTCAGACCGTCCGAGCACAGCAGGATCAAATCACCGGGCATCAGATCAGCGCTGGTGCAGACCGGCTCGAAGGGCGACTCCGTCGATTCCAGGCCGATCGATTGCGACAGGGTATTGCGGTCCGGGTGGGTTCGAGCCTGTTCCAGGCTGATCCGCCCGTCCAGCACCAGCTGCTCAGCCACGGTCTGGTCGTCGGTCAGCTGCTCGAGCGTACCGTCTCGAAAGCGATAGGCTCGAGAGTCCCCGACCTGCACCAGATCGAGGCGCGCCTTGTCCGGACTGCGCAGATCCGCCAGCACGGCCGTTAGCGTGCAGGACATGGACAGTTCCTGCGCCGATTCGGTAGCCAGCCGAGAGACTCGCGCATGCGCCTTGTGCGTGGCCATTTCCAGCAGCATCTTGCCCATCGCCGCATCGCTGGCGGCTGCCAGCTTGCCGCTTTCGGCCAACTCGCGAAAGGCCTGGGCCGTTTCGGCGCTGGCCACCTCGCCCGCATCGCGCCCGCCGACACCATCGGCCACCAGCATGAGCGCCTGTCCACCCGCCAGGTCGAGGGCCAGCCAGGCATCCTCGTTGTTGTCGCGCTTCAGGCCCACATCGCTCTTGCCCGCCAGTTCCATCTTCATACGGCATCCCCTTGCAGTTGCATCCGCCGATCACCCAGCTGGATCATCACACCCTCGGCCAGGGGCGTCCGCCCAGCCAACACCTCGCCATCCAGGCAAACACGCTCGTCCGGCGTGTCATCGATCGGCGCGGCCCAGTAGCCGTCGTCATGGCCGATCAAGAGCCCCGGCTCGTCTCCAGCCGGCCGACCGGGCACGATCCGATCGGCCGCCGCATGCACCGGCAGGCCATCGCGGACCAGCAACCAGCAACGGCCGACGTCCTCGCGCATCGTCGGCCAGGCCAGAGCCAGGTCATCGCTGTTCAGCAGCTTGAGCTGAAAGCGATCGAGCCTGACGATGGCAGAAGCACTCGCATCCTCGGGCACCTCGATGATCAGCCGGGCCGCGCCCGGCCGCGGCGGCTCGCGTCCGCCGCCCAGGGCCACCACGGCCTCGGCCGACAACCGGCGGGGCTGACCGTTGGCCAACAGCACGTCGTCCGCCATCGAGCCGTGCGTGCTGCCCGGGTCCACGGCAAACAGCCGCCCACCTTCGCGTTTGATTCTGAGCTGCTTGCCCACGCGCGAGATGCGCTTGTAGTTCATGGTGATGGCCCCGGGCATCACGCCTCGAGCCCGGCCCACCTGAATTTCATCACCCGTAAGCAGCCAGGTGTCCTTCAGATCGCCCGTGCCGTGCGCGTCACCCCGCTGCGGCGTGATGCGAGCCAGGGCCTGATCGCGAAGCGAGGTCAGCGCTTGTGCGTCAGCATCGAAATGCTCCAGGCCGCGGATTGCGAACAGGGCCTGGCCGGCCTGACTGGCAGCCCGCAGCCACTGCTCATCCTTCAGGGCCGCTTCGGCCGCCTGCCTGTGCCTGGTAAGCACCGTGCTACGAAGGTGCGCCTCCGCCTGCTCGATCAACTCGCCAATGGGTTCGGCCAGGGAAGGATCGAGGGCCCGGGCCTGATGCAACCATTTGCTCGCCCGGGATGGGTCCTCATCAATGACCGCACGCGCCTTGATCAGCAGATCGGCCGCCTCGGATTGCTTTTGCAGCCGGGCCTGCAAAGCGGGCAATCGAGGATGATCGCTGGCGGCCGTCGCGGCCTGAGCCAACGCCTGCCCGGCCTCATCGAGTTCAACCCGATCCAACGCCGCCTCGGCGCGTTTCAGTGCGCTGTCGGCCTCCGCCATCCGCCGCTGCCAGTCCTCGCGTAGTGCCGTCCAACGGCCACGCCGAGGCAGGCCCGGCAGCGGCGTCTGGTCGAGAAAGCGGAGGCCCTCACTCGGCCGATCCGTACTCGCCAGATCAGCGGCTGTCCGATCATAAAGTCGATAGCGCCAGGCAATGAATGCCAGCAGGCCCAGTAGCAGCGGACTGATCAGCCCGGCGGTGTAGCGACCGGCATAGGGAAAGCCCTGACGCACCGCTTCCAAGTGCATATCTTGCAGACTGTCACTACCCCGCAGACTGACGCTGCCCCTTGCCCCGGCCTGCTCGATCAGACCCTCAACGCGCTGCCGAAGCGCACCGGCACGCAGTGGAGTGGCCAGTTCATAGCTGGCCGTTACGCGATGGTGCAACCACTCTCTCGTGCGAGCACCAGAGCCCAGCTCGCGCAAGGCCCCCTGGCGATAATCCGGCGCCGCCCGCAGCCCGGCGAGAATCGCCTCACGCTCACCCGGCGTGAAGTCCCGGAGGTCGAGCCGAAAATAGAATTCCCGCACATAGGCCGCCAGCTTCTCCGCGAGCACCGCGCCCAGCTCCTGGCCGCCCTGGCGAGCGCGATCGGCCAGCCACTGGCGCAGGCAGCCGTCGACGCAACCCTGGGCCGGCTCCACGAACTCCATCAAACTGCCGTCCCATTGATCCACAAGGCGCCCCGTATCGATGTCCACCATCTTGCCGGGCAGACGCACCTGCACCCGATCCACGCCGGGACCGGACCGCGTCGTAACCGTCACCGAATAGACCACCATCAGATCCATCGGCTGGCGCGCCGTGCGGTTGAGTTCACGGGCCAGACGCACGAAGTCGGCCTGCTTGTAACCCTCGCAGGCCGCCGCCTCGCAGTCCGACACCAGGCCCAGGGCGGACTTGTCGAACACATCGAAGCCCCGCTCGATCAGCGCCTGGGCGATCGCCCGATCCGCACTGCGCCAGGCCGGGTGCTCCGGAGGCAGCGTGTCGGCCTGAATATCGCCCACCACCAGGGTGTTCCAGCCGCTGGCGTGGAGCGAGGACGCCAAGCTCAGACAGAGCAGGCATAGCGATAATCGAGCGAAGCTACACATCATGTCGTTTCCAATTCATAGCTCAATGGCGCGTCCGGCGCGCCGATGGGGGCTGCGCCTCCATACCCCCGCATCTCTGCGCGATGCCAAAAGGAAAAAGGACAAAGATCAAAGCGCTACGGACCTGGCGGGACGAAAACCCGCGTAGTTGAACCGATTGGCGCGGGTGCCCCAGCCGCGATTGGCCGAACGCAGGAGCCGACCAAAGCTGAGCCAGGACCCGCCGCGCAACACCGCACGGCCGCACTCCCCGGACATTCTGGCAGAACCATCCGCCGGTGCGCTACGATAGCTCTCGTTCCAGCAGTCCTCGGTCCACTCCCCGACATTGCCATGCATATCGTGCAGACCAAAACCATTGGCTCCGAAACTGCCCACCGGCACCGTGCGCCGTCGATACTGGCCACCGGGGCAAGCTTCAGCGGGATAATTCCCGTCGAAATTGGCCTGGTCGGTGGTGATGCAACGGCCGGTGTGAAAGCGGGTCGTCGTGCCCGCGCGCGCCGCATACTCCCACTCGGCTTCGCTGGGCAATCGGTAGGCTTCACCCGTCGTGCGGCTCAGCCAGCTGACGTACTCCTGCGCATCGTTCCAGCTCACGTTGATCACCGGACGATCGCCACGTCCCAAGCCCGCATCCTCCGGCCGATGGCTGCAGCCGCCGTCGGCCACGCAGGCATCCCACTGGGCGAAGCTCACTTCGGTTCGGGCCAGCGCAAAGGCCGTGATACGCACCTGCCGCTGCGGGCCTTCGTCATCATCGCGTTGCGCCTCACCCGCCGGGCTGCCCATCATGAACTGCCCGGACGGGATCACGACCATCTCGGGGCAGGCTTCGCAATCGCGGAAACGCTCGCCCGGCTGCAGCGCAGGCCAGCGGGCCGCGGCCTGCAAGGCCGCCAGCAGGGACTCACTGGCCGCGCCGGTCTCGCCGCGCTTCGTTGCGCGTTCGAAGGCGCGAATCTCAGCCGCCGTGCCGGGTCCCAGTTCTCCGTCCACGCTCACAGAGCGACCCAGGCGAGCCAGCTCGCGCTGAATGGCGGAAACCAGGCTTTGGCGAGCAGCCTCGGCAGCGGCCCGCTCCTGGCGGGCGAGCTCGGCTTCAGCTTCTGCCGCCAGGCGAGCCTGCCGCACGGCATCGATCCGCTCACCCACCTGACTCAGGTATTGGCCTTGCGGAAACGACTCCCGATAGGCCACGTAAGACTGCTCGGTGTTCGCCTGTTCGGCCTCGGACCAGGCCGCTTCGTCTCGCTCGCGGTACTCGGCCTGCAGCGCCTCCAGCAGGACCTCGTCCGCAACCCCGGCCACTGGCAAACCCTGCGCCTCTTCGAAGCTGCGGATCGCGGATTCGGTGCGGAGATCCAGGGTGCCGGAAGACGGCACCCGATAATCCAGGCGATTCAGGTAGTCCTGGACCTGGCCCACGATACTCTGGCCTTGCGCTTCCAGTTCGGCGATGCGTTCTCTGGCCGTGCTGACCGCCCGCGCCTCGGGCCAGGCTTCGATAAAGCCCTCATAGGCGGCGATCGTGTCACTACCCTGCGCCACCTGCCAGTCCTGCTCGGCCGCCGCGTCCATCTTCTGTCCTTCACGCCATTGCATGACGCCGTAGCCGCCAGCGCCGAGCACCAGCACGGCAGCGAGGACCGCGGCCAGGGCTTTCAAGGGCAAACCTGCTGCCTGTGAAGCCCTCGTCCCGTTTCCAGCCGCAGCGGCGCGGGCTCCCGCATTCAGGCCCGGCGCATAACTCATCAGGGACTTGACCTTGGATCGATCCCAACCCACCGACTGCGCTGCCGCATCAAAGGACGAAAGTTCCTCATCATCCAGCTCGAAACCCTTGCGCTGGACTTCATGATGCAAGGCCTTGACCAGTCGGTGTTTCGCAGCCAGGGACTGATCGCCCCGGATGACCTCATCGATCAGCTGCTTCAGCTCCTTTTCATCCAGATCCGCGATGGACGCCAGGGCGCGCAGACCCGGCCAGTCCTTCTCACGGACAATGCCCTGCTCGCCAATGACCTCCGCAATCCGCGCCCGCAGGGGCTTGAGTTCGTCCCGGACGCCCGCCTCGCCCTCGCCCACCCAGGTGCCGGTGTCGCTGTCGTTGGCTTGTTCGCCGACCTGAGCGCGGGCCGCACGGAAGCGATCCAGCAGCACGGTGGCATCGGCCGGGCGCTGTTCGCGGTTCTCGTCCAGGGCAGCGAGCAGCAGGGCATTCATGGGCTCGCCGAGCTCGGGCACGGCCACGTTGGGATCAGCAAAGCGGCCGACGGAGAGTCGGCCGGTCAACATCCGGTAGGCCAGGCGGCCGAAGGCATAGACGTCGGCGCGGGCATCGACGTGCTTGGCGGACTCGCGCTGCTCCGGAGCCATGTAGTTGCGGCTGCCGAGCCCTAACTGGGAGACGGTGGAGTGCTGGGTGTCCGGGGCCTTGGCGATGCCGAAATCGACGATGCGGACTTCGCCTTCGTCGGTCAGCATGATGTTCGAGGGCTTGAGGTCGCGGTGGATCAAGCCCTTGCCGTGTGCCGCGGCCAGGCCCTTGAGCAGCTGCTCAAGAATCGCCAGGCTGCGCTCCAACGGCAGGGCGCGCGGGCGCTGATCGGCCGGCAACTCCTGCACGGCCTTGACGTCGAAAACGTCCTTGCCCAACTCATCCGCCAGTGAATGCGGCAGATAGGGCATGACGTAATAAGGCGACCCATCCTCCAGCTCGCCGTACTCGAGCACATTGACGATATGGGTGGCGTTTTCCAGGGAGGCCAGGATCTTCGCCTCGTTCAGAAAGCGCGCCCGAAGAATCTCCAGCCCTTCCTCGTCGGAGCTGGTCGCAAAGGCGATCAGGTTCTCGTCTTTCGGCTTGAAGACCTTGATCGCCACCTGGCGACCGATCTGCGGATCTTCACCGAGGAAGACCTCGCCGAAGCCCCCGCCGCCGAGGCGTTTGAGGATCGTGTAGCGGCCCACCCTGAGGTCAACCATTTAAACTCCAATTCGCAAATGGGAAAAATTAACTACTCAACATCCAGCAGCTCTACTTCAAAGATCAAAACGGAGTTCGCTTCTATTGAGCCGACACTCTGATCACCGTACGCGAGATCAGGGGGTACGAAAAACCTATATTTGGAGCCCTCCCGCATGAGTTGAAGGCCTTCTTGCCACCCCTGGATCACCTGATTCAATTCGAAGGTCGCGGGTTCACCTCTGGAATAGGAATTGTCAAATTCGTTTCCGTTTGTGAGCTGGCCGACATAGTGAACTCGGACACGGTCAGTGGCGCCTGGCCGACGGCCTCTCCCCTGCCTGAGAACCTCATACTGCAAGCCAGAGGAAGTGGTCCGGACTCCGGACCGAAGGGAATTACTATTGAGAAATTCCTGACCACTAGTGAGGTTCGAACTTGACGACTGCGCCAAACTGACGCGCCTGCGTTCCATGAACCGCTCGCGCTCAGCATCTATCTGGGATTGGCTTATGAGAGTCGTTGAATTTGAAAATGCATCGACAATCCCGCCAATCAATGTTTTGCTGTCGAATTCAAGTTCCTGGTCCTTCAAACTGCCAGCTATGTCCATACCAATTACGTAGCTAAGTTGCTGTGTATCCTCGTATGCTTCGCCCGCGCCCTGGAGATCGATAAAGTCCTGTCGAATTTCAGTAGCGTCTTCGATCGAAATCCATAGTTGCTCCTCCTGCAGCCGAGTCATGAGGCCCACTGCCAAGAATTCAATTCGAATATTCAGATCCTGATTTCTCAGACTGGCTCCCACATCAACGCCAATTACATAGCCCAAGCGTTGACTTTCGCCAGTTAGACTCGTCACAGCTCGCTCTTCGAGCCAGGTCTGCACAAGTTGTGCACCTTGAGCCAGGATCGAGGAACGAGTACCCGTTCTGGAAAGCCCCTGATCGGCTGGCCACGTCTCGGTAGCGCTCAGCAACGCCAACAACTCGGAAGTCGCCTCACCAGTAACGGGACGATCGGCCGCCGCTTCAAAAGCACGAATCTGTCCCACCGTGCCCGGGCCCAATTCGCCGTCTACACTGATCGGGCGGCCCAACCTCGCCAGCTCGCGCTGGATCGAAGAAATCAGCACTCGACGCGCCGCCGCCGCGGCTTCGGCTGCCGCGATCTCCTGCCGGCGCCGCTCGGCAGCCGCTTGTGCTTCGGCTTCTGCCGCCAGGCGGGCCTGACGGGCCGCCTCGACGCGGCTGGCCACCTCGCCAATGTGCTGGCCCTGCGGGAAGGCCTCACGATAGGCTGCGTACGCTTGCTCGGTGTTCGCCTGCCCGGCCTCGGCCCAGGCTGCATTGTCCCGTTCGCGATACTCGGCCTGCAGCGCCTCCAGCAGGACTTCGTCGGCAACCCCAGCGACCGGCAGGCCCTGCACTTCTTCGAAGCTGCGGATCGCCGATTCGGTGCGCGGGTCCAGGCTGCCCGACGACGGCACACGGTAGTCCAGCCGGTTCAGGTAGTCCTGCACCTGGCCCACGATGCTCTGGCCTTGCGCTTGCAGTTCGGCGATGCGTTCTCTCGCCCTGCTGACCGCCCGCGCCTCGGGCCAGGCCTCGATAAAGCCTTCATAGGCAGCGATCGTGTCACTGTCCTGCGCCAGCTGCCAGTCCTGCTCGGCGGCCGCGTTCATCTTCTGGCCTTCCCGCCAATGGATCATGCCCCAGCCACCGGCGCCAAGCACCAGCACAGCGACCAGCACCGCGGCGATGCCACGCAAGGGGAGCGGGCGGCTCGCCTGATTCTTCGACTTTGTCTCGCGATCAGCATTGGAGCGCACTGAAGGCAGACCGAGCTCGTCCACCAACACTTCCATCAAGCCCTGCAACTTCCCGCGATCCCAATCCACGGCGCTGGCCGCCGCATCGAGGCTCTCGATGGCGCGGGCGTCCAGAGCGCCCTTGCGGGCCTGTATGCGGCGAGCAAGGGTGGTGACCAGTCGTGACTTTGCGGCCAGGGCCCGGTCTGCCTTGATCACATCCTCGATCAGGCTGTCCAGCTCCTGCTCACTCAGATCGGCGATGGAAGCCAGGGCCAGGAGGCCCTCGCGTTCGTGGTCGGGAATGCGACCGTTTTCACCGATGACTTCAGCTATCCGTGCCCGCAGGGGCTTGAGCTCATCCCGAGCGCTCGCCTCACCCTCTCCAACCCAGGTGCCGGTATCAGATTCACCATGGTCTTCACCGACGCTGGCGCGGGCCAGCTTGAACCTCTCCAATGCCGCCGTGCCATCCTCCGGGCGGCGGCTGCGATCGGTGTCGATCATGGCAAGCAGCAGATCGTTCATCGCTTGCCCGAGGGCCGGTACGGCAACGTTGGGGTCGGCAAAGCGCCCGATCGGCAGCTTACCGGTGAGCATGCGGTAGGCCACGACGCCCACCGCATAGACGTCGGCGCGCGCGTCGACGTGCTTGGCGGACTCGCGCTGCTCCGGAGCCATGTAGTTGCGGCTGCCGAGGCCAAGCTGCGAGACCGTGGAGTGCTGGCCGTCAGGTGCTTTGGCAATCCCGAAATCGACGATGCGCAGTTCGCGCTCGTCGGTCAGCATCAGGTTCGAGGGCTTCAAGTCGCGATGGATCAGGCCCCGGGCGTGGGCGGCAGACAGGCCCACCAGCACCTGCTCGATCCAGTCCAGGGCCTGCGCCATTGGCAACGCGCGGGGGCGTTGAACCGTGGGCAGTTCCTGAACCGCCAGAGCATCGAAAACGTCCTTGCCCAGCTCCTCTGCCAGGGAATGCGGCAGGTAGGGCATGACGTAGTAGGGGGTGCCGTCCTCGGTCTCGCCGAAGTCGAGCACGTTGACGATGTGCCGGGCGTTTTCCAGCGAGGCCAGGATTCGGGCTTCGTTGAGGAAGCGCGAGCGAAGAATCTCCAGGCCTTCCTCGTCGGAACTGGTCGCAAAGGCGATCAGGTTCTCGTCCTTCGGTTTGAAGACCTTGATCGCCACCTGGCGGCCGATCTGTGGGTCCTCGCCGAGAAAGACTTCGCCAAAGCCCCCGCCGCCGAGGCGTTTAAGGATGGTGTAGCGTCCGATGCTGGTCATGCTGATGTCCCCACTGCTGCTCCCCCTTTTCCGGCGCCCTCTACTTGATCGCCGCTTGCCCGTCTCAGTCCCACTCGATGCTGACCTCGCCCTCCGTCGAGACCTCATCGCTGTCCGCCTCGTCGGTGGTGTCGTCGAGGACGCTGATTTCCACTCGTCGGTGCTCGCGGGCGTCTTCGGCCAGGCCATCGATCAACTCGGCCTCGCCTGCGCCTTCGGCCACGAGTCGGTCCGGGTCAATGCCGTGGCCTTCGATCAGTGCCGCTCGCACGGCCTGGGCACGGCGCTCGGACAGTGCCTGATTGTACTCAGCTGAACCTACGGCGTCGGTGTGGCCGATGATGCGGAAGCGGTAGGGCCGCAGGCGATCACCATTGAAGGCGCGGCCGAGGATGTCGACCTGGCGCTGGCCCTCGGGCAGCAGCGCGGCGGAATTGAAGGCGAACTCGATGCTCAAGTCGATGGAGCGGCGCACGCCGCCGTGGTTCTCGACGAACTCGAGCGGATCCAGCTCGGCTTCGATCTCGGCCAGGCTGCGGGTCTGGGCCACAAGGGGGCCGGCGAACAGGCCCACAAGAAGCATCAAGCCCAGACCAAGCTTTGCGACGGTGGAATGAATCGGGTGCATGGCGTCGGTTCCTCGGGCGGCAAAGAAAAAGCCCGCCGGAAGCAAGCCGGCGGGCCGAGGGCGTGGCTTACCAGTCGTCGTTGGCGTCGGGTCGCGGGCGCTCGCCGCGAAGGGTGATCTTGCGGACCGTGAAGGTGTTGCCCGAGAAGGTCACGACGCCGCGCAGGCCCACTTCCTGCAGCATGCGCTGGAGGTTGCGGTTGAGGCGGGCGGTTTCAATCTGGGATTCGTACCAGAGCTCCTGGCGGCGGGCGCCGGAGTAGGTCGGGCGGTGATCACGGTAGCCGCTGAAGATGACCAGATACTCTTCGAAGGTCATCATCTCGTCAGGCGTGAAGCCGTCGAAGACGAGGGTGTAGGCGTTGTCCATGCCGCCGCCCGGTGCCTGGCCACCGCCGTCGACCATCCAGGCCAGCTTTTCGGTCAGCACGGCGCCGACGTCATTGGCGAGGATGCGGCTGTACTCGCCGATCGTTTCCAGGATGCACTCGCGGGAGCAGTTCGGCGGTGCGTTCCACTCGCGCGGGCTGGGCAGTTCGAAGTTGCCCAGGCGCTGGCCGGTGCGGACGTTGAGCAGGCGACCTTCGACGCGAGCCCGCACCCGGGTCGTGTAGCCCACGTCCTGGGCGCTGGCGTAGATCGAGAACATCACCACCACGTCGATGGGCGGCTGGTCGATGCTGCGCGCGATGTCGATCAACTCGGCATCGGTCCGGCGCACGCGGCCCTGGGCGAAGTCATCGAGGGTCAGGGCCGTTTCGTCGTAGACGGAAAAGCCTTCGTCGTTGAGCTGGTTGGACAGGGCATTGAGCACGCGGCGGAACACGCGTGAATCACGCGGCACGGTGTCGTCGTCGTAGTCCTCGCCCATGATCAGCAGGTTCGGATCGCTGTTGGAAGCCTGCACGGTCTGGCCCGAGCAGGCGGCCAGGAAGATCACCAGCAGGGGGATCATCATCAGTCGGTGGAAGGTCATGTCATTTCTCCTGTTGTGGAAGCGCGTTTCGGCTTGCCTGGGTCATGTTCGGATCAGTGAATTTTTTCTTGCTTGTTCGCTTCAGCCATCGCGACCGGGTTCGCGGCAAGGCGGCGCTCGCTCGACCAGTATGCCGCCGATGCGCTCACGGCACAGGGGCAGGTTCGGGTCCTGGGGCGGGCGCTGCTCGGGTGGCGCGGGGCGCGGGGCGGGGCGTGGTTCGGGCACCGGCTCAGGCCGCGGTTCGGGCTCGGGCCTTGGAGCAGGTGTCGACGGCGGCTCGGGACTGGGTGCCGGCGCACGGCGCTCGCCGAGCCAGCCCATGGCAGCGGCCAGGTCGAGGCGCGCGCTGCGCTGCCCGTTTCGCGGGTCACGGAAGGTCTGGCCGTTGGCGGTCAGGGCCTGCACCAGTTCATCGGCCGTGGCGTCGGGATAGGCCGATCGCAAGGCTGCCACGGCGCCCGCCACATGGGGCGCGGCCATGGACGTGCCCGACAGGCTTTCGTAGCCGCCGGGCACGGCGGACTCGATCTGCCCGCCGGGGGCGACGATATCGAGAATGCTGGCGCTATTGGAAAAGCCGGATACATTGCCATTCTTCTCGATCGAACCCACTGCCAGCGCAGTGGACACGCAGGCGGGCGCGCCAAGGCCATCGGTGCGGCCATCGTTGCCGCTGGCCACGACCACGACCGTCCCGGCCTCATGGAGCTGACGGAAGATCTGCGTATAGGGACTGTCCCCATCGCAATGGCCTGTATGGCCCATCTCCGCCCCCAGACTCAGGTTGACGGCGGCCAGGTTGAAGCGTTCGCGCTGGCCATAGAGCCAGTCCAGGGCAGCGAGGATGTCCGAGTCCGCGGCCCCGAACCCGCCCGAATGATTGGAAAACACCTGCACATTCAGCAAGCCCGCCGCGGGCGCCACGCCGCTGAAGCGGCCATTGCTGCCCGCGACGATGCCCGCGACATGGCTGCCGTGGGGGTTCAGCGCCGCAGGCGCCCGTGGGCCAAAGGCTCGCGTTTGCCCGCCGGGGCAGCTACCTGCGATCGAAAAGCAGGCCCCACCCACCAGGCGGTCGCGCAGGAAGGGGTGATCGAGATCAACCCCCGTATCGACCACCGCCACCACCTGGCCCTGGCCGGCCGCACGATCTGCCATGGCTTCGGTGACCCCGGCCAGGCGAACGCTCTCGCCCAGGCTGGTGCGGTTCCAGCGGTTCAGGTGCACCCGTGCCACGCGATTGGAGCGCAGCAGGCGGGCTGCCTCCTCGCGGCTGACCTCGGTGGCCATGGCCGGCAGGTGCTCGTAGCGCACGATGTCGTTGAAGTTGCGCCAGCCCATTTCATCGGCCAGCTCGCGCTGCACGCGGCCGATGTAGTCATTGAGGTTCTCCCAGTCCCCGCGCCGCGACGCCGCCTGCGCCCGGCGCGGCAGATTCAGCTCGATGATGACGGGCAGCTCGCCATTCAGCGAGGCCCAGTCGGCCCGGTTGGCCGAGCGCTCGAGCTCGGCGACGGAACGGGCGGGCTGGGCAGACGCCATCAGGGGCAGCAGGGCCAGCAGCCAGGCGGCAATGAAGGTCTTGTGCATTTCAGTGATACTCATCCCCGGTTTGTCCCCATCATGGCCGGATTAGCGGTGGAATTCCAAAAGGCGCTCCAATGACCGCGGTGCAAAAGACCTTATGCCCACCAGGAGGCCTTCGCTCGCCGTCACCCGACACTGATCAAACGCAAACATCGTTACCGAGTTTGGGGCGCCACGCAAATCTGTCAGCTTCGGCAAGCGCATCGGTCTTCAGTCGCCTGTCAGCCGGTCCAAGTCGAACCCGCCGCGCCGATGGGGCTGCGCCCCCATGCCCCCGCATCGCTACCGCGATGCCAAAGGGTAAAAGAACAAAGGTCAAAGCGTTACGGACCTGGCAGGACGGAAGCCCGTGGAGCCCCGGTTGTCGCGGGGGGCCCCGTAGCGGTTGGCCGAACGCAGGCCCTGGTCGAGGATGAACCAGGAACCACCGCGCAGCACCGCACGGCCGCAATCTCCAGACATCCAGGCACGACCATCGCTCGGCGCTCCGCGATAGCTCTCGTTCCAGCAGTCCGCACCCCATTCCAATACGTTACCCGTGACATCATGAAGGCCGAAGGCATTGGAACGGTAGCTCCCCACCGGGGCCATAAAGACCTGGTTGTCCGTGCAGCCCACCGCAATCGAAGCCCAATTAGAAAGCGTACTCCGGATGGCCGTCCGGTCCAGCACGTTGCCGTGGCCGCAGGCGCCGTCAGCGCTGCCGCCCCAGGGAAAAGTCGTGCGGCTGCCCGCGCGCAAGACATACTCCTGCTCCGCTTCGCTCGGCAGACGGTAGTCCTCGCCGGTCTGTTCGCTCAGCCAGGTCACGTAGGCCTGGGCGTCGTTCCAGCTCAGGCAGGTGGCCGGGTGTTCCTCTCCCTGACTGAAACCCGGGTTGCGCCAGCTCGTATCCGGCGTAAAGCCAAAATCGGTGCCGCCCTGGTAGGCAAAACATCCCTCGTTGCCGCCCGCGTTTCTCTCCGCATCGGTCCGGTAGCCCGTGGCCTCGACAAAACGACGGAACTCGGCCACCGTCACCTCGGTTTTAGCCAGGGCGAAGGCCGCAATATCCACCTGCCGCTGGGGACCCTCGTTGTCCTGGCGATCCGCCTCGCCCGCCGGGCTGCCCATCGTGAACTCACCGGCTGGAATCACCACCATCTCGGGGCAGTCGGGGCAGTCTCGGAACGTCTCGCCCGGCTGCGGAGTCGCCCCCACAGCCTCAGTCTCCAAGGCAGCAAGTCGTTCTCGTGCCGTCCGGACAGCGCGCGAATCGGGCCAGACCTCGATAAAGTCCTCGTAGGCCTCAACCGTGTCCTCGTCCTGCGCCAGCTGCCAGGCCTCCTCGGCTGCTGCATCGGAGATCTGCCCTTCTCTCCACTGGACCACGCCGTAGCCGCCGGCGCCGAGCACCAGTACAACGACCAGCACCGCGACGACGCCACGTAAGGGGAGCGGGCGGCTTGCCTTGTCCTGGTTCTTGTTACTGAGCCTCGCTCTTTGGTCAGCATAGGAATGCTGTGAGCCCAGACCCAGTTCGGACACGAGCTCATCCATCAGCGCCTGCAGCTTCTCGCGATCCCAGCCGACGGCGCTGGCCGCCGCATCGAGGCTCTCCATGGCGCGGGCGTCCAGGGCGCCCTTGCGGGCCTGAATGCGTTGAGTCAAGGTGGCGACCACGCGTGACTTGGCAGCCAGGGTCCGATCGGCCTTGACCACTTCGTCAATCAAACGATCAAGGTCGGTCTCGCCCAGGTCCGCAATCGAGGCCAGGGCGAGTAGACCTTCGCGATCGTGCGGGGGGATGCGGCCATGCTCGCCAACCACTTCGGCAATGCGCGCGCGCAGGGGTTTGAGTTCGTCTCGGACCTCGGCCTCGCCACCGCCGGCCCAGGTGCCCGTGTCGCTTTCACTGCCTGCCTGTCCCACCGAGGCTTTCGCCTTCTGGAAACGCGCCAGGGCTGCCGCCGCATCGGCAGGCCGCTCGGCCTTGACCTGGGCCAGGAAGGCCAGCAGGACGTCGTTCATCGCCTGGCCGAGCTGTGGCACGGCCACGTTGGGGTCGGCGAAGCGGCCCACGGGCAGCTTGCCGGTGAGCATGCGGTAGGCGACGACGCCCACGGAGTAAATGTCGGCGCGCGCGTCGACGTGCTTGGCGCTCTCGCGTTGCTCGGGAGCCATGTAGTTGCGGCTGCCGATACCTAGTTGAGAGACCGTCGAGTGCTGCCCGTCAGGGGCCTTGGCGATGCCGAAGTCGACGATGCGGATCTGACCGGACTCGGAGAACATCAGGTTCGAGGGCTTGATGTCGCGGTGGATCAGGCCTTTCGAATGTGCCGCTGCCAGGCCGGTCAGCAGCTGCTCCAGGACCTCGATGCTCCGATCCAGCGGAAGTGCCCGGGGGCGCTGGGCCTCTGGCAGTTCCTCGAGGGCATTGACGTCGAAGACATCCTTGCCCAGCTCCTCAGCCAGGGAGCCTGGCAGATAGGGCATGACGTAGTAGGGTGCGCCGTCCTCGGTCTCGCCGTATTCGAGGACGTTGACGATGTTGGGCTCTTCATCGAGGGTGGCCAAGATCTTCGCTTCGTTCAGGAAGCGCGCGCGCAAGATCTCCAGGCCTTCCTCGTCGGAGCTGGTCGCAAAGGCGATCAGGTTCTCGTCCTTGGGCTTGAAGACCTTGATCGCCACCTGGCGACCGATCTGCGGGTCTTCGCCGAGGAAGACCTCGCCGAAGCCACCGCCGCCAAGGCGTTTGAGGATGGTGTAGCGTCCGATCTGGTTCATGCTGTCCCCTGGATTGACACGGGATCTTGACCGCCGATCAGCGGCCACTCAAGTGTCATTGGCTGTGATGCTGGCGTGCCCGGCGGGCCGGAGAGAACCGGTGCCAGACCAAGCGAACGCCAAGTCCCTATGCCGGATAAATTTATCACCAAGCGGCCACCGGTTCCAAAGTGCTTGGCCTCAGTGCCGGATGCGGCGCCAGGGACGAGACCATGGAGTGTGGCGATGCGGTGCTGAATGCGCCGAGCGCGGGCCGAAGTCATCGAGGTCGAGGGGGTCGCGAAAGGCTCGGACCGGGCCACTTGGCATCGACGGCCAGCGGCTTGTACGGAACACCTGCTGAACCCAGGCCCGGGTGCGGGCATCCATCGACTGTCGGCCGGACCGGTATACGCCGAGGGCGCGCTCCCAGTCGCCGAACTGTTCGAGGAGACGGGCCAGGAGATCGAGCCCTGCGTCCACATTGTGCTCGGGATCGAAGAGGCTGGCCGCAGGGCAGTCGAGGTGATCACCGAGTAGTTCCGGGCGGACGCCCAGAACGCCGAGGCGCCCGGCTGCATCCTGATGGTGGGCGCGGCAGTCCGAGCTCAGACGAGCGATGGCCACGGCGTAGGCGGGCTCGATGTCGTGCTCGAGGGCGGCGGCTTCGATGCGCGCCAGGCGCTCGGGCGTGCACTGTGCCCAGAGCGGGCTGGCCAGGCAGATCAGGAAGATGAACGCTGCGCGTCGCATGGGGGCTCTCCTTGTTGAGGTGGTTTCATCGCTGGCCATGGTGGGATCAGCACGGTTTTTTGCCGCCAATCGCAGAATCGGTGCTGGAACGGACCTTCCCCAGGCTGTCAAGATGGTTCTGCTCGGATGGATTGGGGATAATCCGGCGCTGCGCTCTCAACCACGCCACTGCCCATGACCGACCGCACTGCTCGCTCCATCGCCCGCCGAATTGCCGACGACATCGACGCCCGTGAAGCCCAGGTGGACGCCGCCGTCCAGCTGCTGGACGAAGGGGCCACCGTGCCCTTTATCGCCCGGTATCGAAAGGAAGTGACCGGTGGGCTCGATGACACGCAGCTGCGAACCCTCGAGACACGCCTGAGCTATCTGCGCGAGTTGGAGGACCGGCGCGCGACGGTGCTGGCGAGCATCGAGGAGCAGGGGAAGCTGACCGACGAGTTGAAGTCTGCGATCGAGCAGGCGGACACGAAGGCGCGGCTGGAGGACCTCTACCTGCCCTACAAGCCGAAGCGGCGCACGAAAGCGCAGATCGCACGGGAAGCCGGGCTGGAACCGCTGCTCGATCAGCTGCTGAGCGATCCCTCGCTTGCGCCCGAGGATGCCGCTGGCGCCTTCCTGAACCCCGAGCACAAGATCGAATCCGCCAGCGATGCCCTGGATGGGGCCCGGCAGATCCTGATCGAGCGGGCTGGCGAGCAGGCCGATCTGGTCGGCGAGTTGCGCGACTGGTACGGTGCCTGCGCCCAGCTCGAGACCCGGGTGATGAAGGGCAAGGAGCAGGAAGGCCGCAAGTACCAGGACTACTTCGAGTATTCCGAGCCCCTGGTCAAGGCGCCGTCGCATCGCTTGCTGGCGATTCTGCGCGGGCGCAACGAGGGCGTGCTGTCGCTGCAGCTGGAGCCCGGCAACGACCCGGAACAGGGCCATGCCCAGGCGATCGGCCGTGTCGCGCATCATCTGGGCATTGCCGATCAGGGTCGGCCCGCTGACCGCTGGCTGCTGGACGGCTGCCGCCTGGCCTGGAAGGCGCGGCTGCAGATGAACCTGCAGGTGGAGCTGATGGTGGCCGCGCGCGAGCGCGCCGAGGCCGAGGCGATCCGCGTGTTCGGCGACAACCTGGGCGATCTGCTGCTGGCCGCACCCGCCGGGGCGCGCACGGTGCTGGGACTGGACCCCGGCCTGCGCACGGGCATCAAGGCGGTGGTGATCGACGCGACCGGCAAGCTCCTCGATACGGCGACGCTCTATCCCCTGCCGCCGCGCAATCAGCGCCGCGAGGCGACCGAGGTGCTGGGCCGTCTGTGCAGGCAGCACGGCGTGGAGCTGATCGCCATCGGCAACGGCACCGCTTCAAGAGAGACCGATCAGTTCGTGGCCGGGGCGCTCAAGGACCTGCAGCTGCGAGGCATCCAGAGCCTGGTGGTGAGTGAGTCGGGCGCTTCCGTGTATTCCGCCTCGGAGCTGGCGGCGCAGGAGTTTCCGAACCTGGACGTGAGCCTGCGCGGCGCGGTCTCGATCGCCCGACGCCTGCAGGATCCGCTCGCCGAGCTGGTCAAGATCGAGCCGAAGGCCATCGGCGTCGGCCAGTATCAGCACGATGTGGAGCAGCACCGCCTGGCAAAGGCCCTCGACGCCAAGGTCGAGGACTGCGTGAATGCCGTGGGCGTGCACGTCAACACGGCCTCGGCCGCCCTGCTCGCTCGCGTGGCCGGACTGAACGCCACGGTGGCCGAGAACATCGTCGCGCATCGCGATCAGCATGGCGCCTTCGCGCGTCGACTCGACCTGAAGAAGGTCCCTCGCCTGGGTGACAAGACCTTCGAGCAGGCGGCCGGCTTTCTGCGCATCGCCGACGGAAAGGACCCGCTCGACGCCTCGGCGGTCCACCCGGAAGCCTACCCGGTGGTCAAGCGCATCCTCGAGCGGCTCGGAAAGCCGGTGACCGAGGTCATCGGGCAGACCTCGACCCTGCGCGCCCTCAACGCCGAGGAGTTCACCGACGAGCGCTTCGGCCTGCCGACGGTGCGCGACATCCTGAAAGAGCTGGAAAAACCCGGCCGCGATCCACGCCCGGAGTTCAAGACGGCGAAGTTCACGGAAGGCGTGGAAACGATCGGCGACCTGAAGCCCGGCATGATCCTCGAAGGCACGGTCAGCAACGTCGCCGCCTTTGGTGCCTTCGTCGATCTGGGCGTGCATCAAGACGGGCTGGTCCACATCAGCGCCATGAGCCATCAGTTCGTCAAGGATCCCCGAACGGTGGTCAAGACCGGTCAGGTGGTGAAGGTCAAGGTGATGGACGTCGATCTGCATCGCAAGCGCATCGCACTGAGCCTGCGCCTGGACGACCCGCTGCCGGGCGAGGAAGGTAGCGAGACCCGAAGCGAAGCACCACGCAAGGCCGGCCCTCGCAAGCCGAGCCAGGGGCAGCGCAAGGGCCAGCCGACCGGTCAGCGGGAATCGAAGGATTCGCCGTCCCGCGAGGGCAGCCTCGCCGCCGCCTTTGCCAAGGCCCGGCGCGGCTACTAGTCCCACCGTAAGTATTGCCACATTCAGGGCTCCGGACGGATTCGCCTGCAAGGCAAAGTGCCGAAGGCATAGTCAGTCTACGTCAAGGCACTTTAACGCCGCAGGCGGACTCGTCCGGAGCACCCGCAGGGCTTGCCTCTCAGCGCCCGTGGACTGCGTTGTTGGTGCTCAACGTAGGCCCGGCTACGCACTTCGCACCAACGCCTTGCCACGAGCGCTGAGAGACAAGCTGAATGAGGCAATACTTACGGTGGGACTAGTAGCCTAGCCGCGCTTCAGCAAGCTGGCACTGTAGTCCAGGAATTCCTCGAGGTGGCCTTCGATGATGGCGATCACGATGGGGATCTGCAGTCGCTGATATTCGTGAACGGCGATATTTCGGAAACCGACCATTCGCTTCATGGCGTCGGCGAGGGAGGGCGAAATGACCGACGATCCGGCCAGCACGTCGAACACGTCGCGTGAACTCTGGGGCACGCCAAGACGATCGCGGCGAATCAGGTAATGCCCGAGATCCAGCGCCGCTTCGCAGGCGCGCTGGATATTGAGTATCGCGGCATCCTGTCGCGTGACGTTGACGGCGAACTGCTCGGGATCCCCGTCAAACTCTTCTCGGGCACGGGCCACGCAGCGCTCGATCGTCGCCGACTTGTTGATCAGGACATCATCCACCGTGCACCCTACCCTCGCGGTGAATCCGCTCCAGGAGCGCCTGGCGATCAACATCAAGATCGAACTTGTCGTTGAGCACGGTCGCTTCGAAGAGATCGGCTCGCGAGTCTGCAGCCCACAAGCGTTCGCCCGTGGTCAGGATCTGATGCTGCATGACCGTCGAGGCCGTCCGCAGATCGACCAGATCCACGTCCATATTCAACCTCGAGGCCAGCGCACTGGCCACAGCCCACAAACGCCTTGCGTCGAACGGCCGCTCGCCGAGCACTGCAAGATCGAGATCACTGTCGGGCCGGGACTGTTGCGCGGCGCGACTGCCGAAGGCATGAATCGCGATCACGCCCGGCAATTCGACCTGCAGGCGCTCGATGATGAGATCGGAATTGCGCATGTCGGCAAGCTTACCATCGCAAAGCGAAAACGCCCCGGCCAAGGGCGCCTGACGCTCAGTCCAGCTCCTGGAGCCGCTCGCGCAGCGCCAGGGCGCGCTCCAGATAGACGCGGGCGGGTTCGAAGTCGGGGTCGAGTTCGCCGACCTGCTGCCAGAGTTCGATGGCATCGTCCAGGGCCTGGTCCCGGTAGTGGATCAGGGCCTGATCGTGCAGCTGGGCGACCAGCAGATCGCGGACGTTGCGGGATTCGCTCAGCAGGGCCTCGTTGTCGGGGTCGAGTTCCGCGGCTTGCTGGAACAAGGCCAGGGCGGGTTCGAGGCGGCCGGCACGACGCTCCTCGATGCCGTCGAGCATCAGCCGCTCGGCGGCCAGTCGGCGACGCGCCGGCTCGAGCAACGGCCTGGCGGCCGGAGACAGGATGGCGTCGACCTCGTCGAGCATGATCGAGGCTTCCTGCAGTTCCTGAGCTTCGGCGAGTTCTCCCGCCCGGACCAGCGCCGCGTCCACCAGCACGCGCTCTCCGTCGGAATCGAGATTGCCGGCGCTGGCGCCGGCCGACAGCAGGGCAATCGCCTGCTGGGCTCGACCGGCCTCGAGCAGGCGCGTGCCGGCCAGGGTCAGGCCCGCGCCCGGCGCCACGATCGGTGCGGCTTCGGGCTCGGCCATCATGGTCGGGGCCGCGTCGGCCTGCACCGGCTCGTCGACCGTCGGCTCGGCCTCGGTCCGACGAAGCGACTGGGGAATCTTCAGCTCGATCCCCGGCGCCATGCGGCGCGGAGAACGAATGCCGTTGTAGCGCGCCAGGGCGAAGAACTGCAGGGCATCGCCCAGTTCGCGCTGCGCGATCACCGACAGGGAATCGCCGCGCTGGACGACGACCGTGTCGAACTCCTCGCCCATCAGCTCGACGGGATCGCTCTGGAGCTGTTCCAGAAAGCGCAGCGCCAGGCGGCTGCCCGGGTTTTCGTCGATGATGCTCAGCAGGGCCGTCTCGGCTTCATCGAGCTGGCCCTGATCGAGGAAATCGATGACCTGTTGCATGGTGGCCGGCGGCAGCGCACGCGGCGGTTCGCGCTCGGCCAGGGGTTCGGCGGGCACTTCGGCCACTGCCGGCGCTTCCTCCTCCTCGTCGTTCAATCGAAGGTTTTCCATCAGCTGACAGGCCGACAGGAAGAACACCAGTGCAAGCACCCCCATGCTGCGCATCAATCGAATTGCGGCCCCCGCTCGCTGCCAACGTCGTGGACTGCTGGAATGCTTCATTGGACTCCCGAATTGGATGGTTGGCGAGCAGCGCCCGCCGTCGATCATCGACTGCCGATCATACCGAATGCGCTGCCTCGACGATAGCCGAAGACAGCTGGCGCTCAATCCGCCAGGGTCAGGCGCGAGACCTTCTGGAAGCCTCTCGGCAGCTTGCGGCCTCGCTGGGCGCGCTCGCCCCAGTAGTTCTCCGTGTCCGACCAGCTCAGGCGCAGATAGCGCTGACCGGCCCAGACCAGACAGTCCTGACCTGCGGCGATGGCAATGGCGCCGGCCACCTTCTCGCCGGCCTTGCGGGCCTTGGGCGGGATATTGATCAGCTTGTTGCCCTTGCCGCGCGCCAGTTCGGGCAGCTCGTTCAGGTAGTAGGCCAGCAGATAGCCTTCGGTCGTGGCGCAGATCAGCACGCCCTCCTCGCTGTCGGCCACCGGTGCGATCGGCAGCACGTCATGCCCGGCGGGCACGTTGAGGATCTGCTTGCCGGCCTTGTTGCGCGAATGCAGATTCTCCAGCTGGGTCACAAAGCCGTAGCCCGCATCGGAGGCCAGCACGACGCGAGCCTCGGGCGGACCGATCGCCAGGCTGCGGAAGATCGCTCCATCGGGCGGTGAGAAGCGCCCCGTCAGGGGCTCGCCCAGGCTGCGCGCCGAAGGCAGTTCATGCGCCACCAGGGAGTAGCTGCGGCCGGTGGAATCGAGGAAGCAGGCGGTCTGATTGCTGCGCCCCCGCGCCGAGGCCAGGTACTCGTCCCCGGCCCGGTAATTGAGGTCTTCGGCCTTGATCTCGTGGCCCTTGGCGGCCCGAACCCAGCCATTCTCGCTGAGCACGACCGTGACGGGCTCGGAGGGCACCAGGTCGGTTTCCTTGAAGGCCTGGGCAGCCTGGCGCTCGACGATCCGGCAGCGGCGCTCGTCGCCGTATTGCTCCGCATCGGCCAGCAGCTCGTTCCGGATCAGTCGCGTCAGCTTCGCCCGAGAGCCAAGCGTGGCCTCGAGGTCCTTGCGTTCGGCCTCGAGCTCGTCCTTCTCGCCCTGGATCTTGAACTCCTCGAGCTTCGCCAGGTGGCGCAGTTTCAACTCGAGGATCGCCTCGGCCTGGGTCCCGGTCAGGCCGAAGCGCTCCATCAGGACGGGCTTGGGCTCGTCCTCGGTGCGGATGATGTGGATCACCTCGTCGATATTGAGATAGGCGATCAACAGGCCATCGAGGATGTGCAGGCGATCGACCACCTGATCCAGGCGGTGTTCCAGGCGTCGGGTGACGGTCGCTCGCCGGTAGTCCAGCCACTCGGCCAGCAACTCCTTGAGGTTGCGCACGCCCGGCTTGCCATCGTTGCCGATGACGTTGAAGTTGATGCGAGTGGACTTCTCCAGATCCGTCGTGGCGAAGAGGTGGTCCATCAGGCCATCGAGATCAACGCGGTTGCTGCGCGGCACGATCACCAGGCGCGTCGGATGTTCATGGTCCGACTCGTCGCGAAGATCGGCCACCAGGGGCAGCTTCTTGGCCTGCATCTGGGCCGCGATCTGCTCCAGCACCTTGGCCGGCGAGACCTGGTGCGGCAGGGCGGTGACGATCACTTCCTCGCCCTCGCGCTCCCAGACCGCGCGCTGGCGCACGTTGCCATGCCCGGTCTCGTAGATCTGCAACAGGTCCTCACGCGAGGAGATGATCTCGCCACCGGTCGGAAAGTCCGGGCCCAGGACGTGCTCGCAGAGTTCGGCGACGTTGGTCTTCGGTGCTTCCAGGAGGCGGACGCAGGCGCTGACCACCTCGCGGAGATTGTGCGGCGGGATGTCCGTGGCCATGCCGACGGCGATGCCCTGGCCACCGTTGAGCAGCAGGTTCGGCAGCCGCGCCGGCAGCAGCTTGGGCTCCTTCAGGGAGCCGTCGAAATTCGGAACCCAATCGACCGTGCCCTGCCCCAGCTCGGCCAGCAGAACGCGTGCATAGGGCGCCAGACGGGACTCCGTGTAGCGCATGGCGGCGAAGGACTTGGGATCGTCGGGCGAGCCGAAATTGCCCTGCCCGTCCACCAGCGGGTAGCGATAGGAAAAGGGCTGGGCCATCAGCACCATGGCCTCGTAGCAGGCCGAGTCCCCGTGCGGATGGAACTTGCCGATTACGTCGCCGACGGTGCGTGCCGACTTCTTGTGCTTGGAAGCCGCCGACAGGCCGAGCTCGCTCATCGCATAGATGATGCGACGCTGCACCGGCTTGAGGCCGTCGCCGATGTGCGGCAAGGCCCGATCCAGCACCACGTACATGGCGTAGTCGAGGTAGGCGCGTTCGGCGTAGGTCTTGAGGGGGACCTGCTCGAAGTCCCCACGAAGGATTTTGGCGTCAGTCATGGACGCGCATTGTTACCCAGATCGGCGCGCTTGTCAGCCAATGGTCAGCCGATTGGCAGCTGGCGTTCAGAAACCTCAGCGGATCCCGATGGCCAGCACGACGATCACGGCCAGGGCCGCCATCACGGCCCCCATGCCGAGGTAGGCCAGCGGCAGGGTGTCCTCCCGGTCAGCCACCGACCCGGCAGGTTCGGGCGCGGGCCTGGAACCCCGGCCCTTGCTGGCGTGTTCGCTTTCGGTGGCCTGGCGCAGCACTTCGAGCATGCGCTCGGTCAGGTCAGCATCGAACTTGAAGGGGTCGAAGGTCTTCAGGCCGGCCTTATCGAGCACCTGGCGAACCTCGCGATCCACGGACAGGTACTTCATGGCCCAGAGCTTGAAGCGTCGCTGCTCGACCGGACGTTTGACAAGCAAGGTCACGTCCCGGTGCCGGTCGTCTTCATGCAGACGCTCGTAGAGCGCCTCGACGGTCTCACGCTCGCCTTCCAGACACTGGAAGAAGTGATCGTCGCCGTAGCAGAGGACACCGCCGATCTGCCTCGGTCCGTTGTTACGGCGAGACTGGGTCAGGATGCGGGCCACGCCCGGTTCGACACCGCTGCGATCGCCGCTGGAGTTGAGGTTGGAACGGCTGGCATACACCAGCTGAATAAGGTCGGACATGACTGCACAGGAACTGGAAACTGTGCGAAAAGTCTAGCGGGGTTCGCCTCGCGCGAACGTGAAGGGCCCGGATGCCCCGGGCCCTCCATCGAAGCCGATGCTCAGCGCTTGACGAACTTCAGCGTGAAGCGATCGCTTTCACCGATGGCGCGGTACTGGTCCGCCGTTTCCTCACCGTCGCGCAGGGACGGCGGCAGGCTCCAGACGCCACTCGGATGATCGGCGGTATCGGCCGGATTGGCGTTGATTTCGGACGCTTCGACCAGACGGAAACCGTGGGACTCGGCCATGCCGACGATGTAGCTCTGCTTCAGGTAGCCACCGGCGCCCGTGCCTTCGCGATCTTCCGGCAGACGGTGCCCGACCACTCCCAGCACGCCGCCGCGCTTGAGCACCTCGCGCGCCGACTCGAACACGTCGGCGAGGATGCCATCGCCGTTCCAGCCGTGGACGTTGCGGAAGGTCAGCACCATGTCGGCCGAGCCGGGCTCGCCCAGGCTGGGCTTGCTCGGCGGATTGAAGGGAATGATCTCGATCTCGCCATAGGTCGCCTCATCGCCGAAGCGCTCGGTGAAGGCGGCGAAGCCCTGCACCGCATAGCCGGGCAGGTCTTCCTGTTCCATGTCCCAGTGCGCGGCCACGTACTGGCCTTCATCCTTCACGAAGGGTGCGATGACGCTGGTGTACCAGCCACCGCCAGGCGACAGCTCGATCACGGTCATCTCGGGGCTCAGGCCGAAGAAGCTCAGGGTCTCGGCCGGATGCCGGTGGGCGTTGCGTTCGATCCACTCGGCCGGACGGTGGTCGCCGCCGGCGATCTCGACCAGGCGCTCATCGACGCCATGGTCATCGGCCTGCACCAGGGCGCTCAGGCTCAGGGCGAGCATCGAACCGCTCAGAAACTTCAGGGACTGCTTCATGCGTTTGTCTCCAGTTGGACGGTCAATCGAAAGAGTTCATGCCCGGAGGCCGTGTACTTCGCCTCGAAGGGGCTGATCGGAAATTCGGGTCGGAACGATACCACTTCCGCTGCGTGGACACCGGCAAGGTCCAGGGCGCACCGGAACTCGAGCAGGTAGAGCTCGAAATTGCTGCGCAACTCCAGACGCCCGCCCAGGGCGAGCAGCTCGGGAAAGACCGGATGACCGTGCCAGCGCCGCTGCAGCTGGCCCGGCTTGGGCCAGGGGTTGGGATAGAGCAGATAGTGGGCATGGACAGCCCAGCCCGCCGACCGGGCCAGGCGCCAGACATCGGCCAGCTCGGCGCGCAGCAGGACGGCGTTGGTCGGCATGGCGGGCGCCTTGCCCAGGCGCTGCTCGGACTTGTCGATCCCCAGCACCAGGGCGTCGGGATGCCGCTCGGCCAGCTGCAGCGTGGAGCGACCGGTTCCGCAGCCGGAATCGAGCACCAGACGGTCGGCCGACTCGACGCGCGACCGAAGGGCATCGAAGGCCTGCTGCGAGTGGCGCCGGATGGGCTGCCGCCAGGCGTGGTCGAGGTGGCGCCGGACGACGCGATCCAGATCGGGATGCAGGCCGGATTGCGATGAGCGGGGGACGCGCGAGCCGCCGCCGCCAATGGAATTCCGACGATCTGGGACGCTGCGTTTCATCGAAGGAAATGGTGGGCCGTGAAGGATTCGAACCTTCGACCAAGAGGTTAAAAGCCTCCTGCTCTACCGCTGAGCTAACGGCCCCGCCGAAGAAGGGCGGCAATGATACCCGCAAAGCGCTCGGGGCTCAATACCCGGCCCTGCGTACGAAAAAATCCAGCCACGCTGGCAGACTGGCAACAGACTTCTCGTAAAGACAGGAATAGTGCGCGAATCCGGCCGCTCACGGCGGGCCGGAATCGCACCGTCCCGAGCCGAAGACCACCAAGAGAGGAGATCAGAATGTCCGAACGACGCCCCGCCCGCTCGATGAAGTACGCCCTCAAGCAATCGGTCCGACCGACGATCGCACCCCTGAGCGCGGCCATCGGCGGCGTGCTGGCCGCCGGCTCTCTGCAGGCCGCCACGATCACCGTGACGACCCTGCAGGATGGCTTCATCCCGGGAGAATGCACGCTACGCTCGGCGATCAACGCGGCCACGCTCAATGCCGCCTCCGACGCCTGCATCGCCGGCGCTGCCGGCGTGGATCGGATCGAATTCGATCCAGGCCTCAGCGGCACGATCAGCCTGCTGGCCGGCGAAAGCGGCTACTACGACGGCTCGACCCTGCCGATCGGCGAGAGCATCACCATCGACGGTGGCGATCGAATCACGGTCGAAGGCACCGGTGATGCCCCGGTCTTCTACGCCAAATACGATCCGGGCACCTGGGACACGGAGGTGACCCGCTTCGAGAACATCACGATCACCGGAGGTGGCGGCAATCGCGGGGGCGGCATCCTGTCCAGGGGCAGGGAGCTGCGTCTGTCCAACACCGATGTGGTCGGCAATTCCGCCGTCACGGCGGGCGGCGGAATCTGGCACAACCACCCGACCTCGGACATCAGCCGCTTCTACATCAGCGGCAATTCGACGATCGAATCCAATCAGACGACCGGTGCCAGCAGCCGCGGCGGCGGCATCTACGTCGGCGGCGAGTCGGCCACGGTGCAGATCAGTCAATCGACGATCGCCTACAACACCAGCTTCGGCAGCGGCGGCGGCATCGAGCGTCGGGTTTCCGTTGGCGGCCTGCGCTTCTACAACAGCGAGGTCTACAACAACACGGCCAAGTACGGCAATGGCGGCGGGGTCAACAGCATTTCCGAGGCCCCTGGCATCGGCACCAGCTTCTTCGCCCGCAACACCGAATTCCGCAACAACAACGCCAGCGAGAATGGCGGGGGCCTCGCGCTCTACGACACGGGCACCGGCATCAACAACTTCGGCCGATTCGTGTTCCGAGGCGCCACGCTGAGCGGTAACGTTGCCGGCAACGTCGGCGGGGGCGCCTGGCTCGTCCGCGGCGATGGCAGCGGCACGGCCGCCGATCCGGTCAACAGCGTGGTCTTCGAAGAGAACACCTACAGCAATCGGCGCAGCCTGATCACTGGCAACGAGTCGGCCACCTCCGCCGCCGGGATCTACATCTCGGTGGGCAACGCCACGGACGTGACCTTCACCGGCGTCGATATCGAGTACAACGTGGCCAATGACGGCAACGGGGCCGGCGCGGTGGTCTTTGCCGGCGACGCCGGCCTGGGCCTGTCCGACACCCGCTTCCAGAACAACACCGTGGCCGCTGGCGGTGCCGGGGGCGGCCTGTATGCGGCGATCAATGGCGGCGACTTCGCCGCCAGTCAGGTCAGCTTCATCGACAACGCCGCCCAGACCGGCGCCGGCGGCGCCCGTGTCAACAGCACGGGCGGCGAAATCGGATTCATCTATGCCGAGTTCCGCAACAACGACAGCGCGAGCTTCGGCGGCGGTCTGCAGATCTACGGCAACCCCAGCCAGGTCTCGATGGGCTATTCGGTCGTCAGCGGCAACAGCTCGGTCGATGGCGGCGGCGGCATGGACCTCTACGTTCCAGGCATCAGTAGCGGCCTGATGGAGATCAAGTACAGCGAGTTTTCCGAGAACAGCGCCGGCAACAGCGGCGGCGCGATCAGTCTGAACGCCGGCAGCGGCAGCCAGATGATCATCGAAAACTCGACGATCTCGACCAATAGCGCCAGCAACCTGGGGGGTGGACTCTACTCCAACGCGGGCGCGACGCTGGATCTCAAATACAGCACCGTGGCCAACAATTACGCGGGCAGCGAGGGCGGCGGACTCTTCACGGACATGAACAATGGCTGCCAGATCGACAACACCATCCTCGCCGGCAACACGGCCACCGCAGGCGCGGAGGGCCAGGACCTGCGCATCGCCGACGGCAGCACGGAATGCAACGCCGATCATTCACTGCTCTCGGGCAAGTACTCGGAGTTCACGAATGGCACGGGCAATATCCTGTTCCAGGACCCGCTGCTCGGTCCGCTGGCCGACAACGGTGGCCTGGGCGGCCGCACCCATGCGCTGCTCCAGGGCAGCCCCGCGATCGATGCGGGCAACGCGGGCGCGACGGTCGGCGACTACGACCAGCGCGGTGCGGGCTTCGATCGCATCTTTGGCGCCGGCCTGGACATGGGGGCCTACGAGCAGCAGGTGATCGTGGATTCGATCTTCAGCGATCGCTTCCAGACGCCCTGATCCCGGTCAGCTGCGAGGCTGCTTCTTGATCGCCTCGTAGAGCGCGTCCTGCTGTTCCAGGTCGAGCGCGGCCAGCTCCAGGCCGCGCTCGGCCGCCAGGGCCTCCATCGCCCGGAAGCGCTCCTCGAACTTGTGGTTCGAGCGACGCAGGGCGGCACCCGGGTCCACGTCGAGCTTGCGCGCCAGATTGGTGACCACGAACAGGAGGTCACCGATCTCTTCTTCCATGTTGTCCGCATCGCCCGCGGCGATGGCCTGCTCCAGCTCGCCGGCTTCCTCGCGCAGCTTGTCGAAGATCGGTGCCGAGTCGGGCCAGTCGAAGCCGACCTTCGCCGCGCGCTTCTGCAGCTTCACGGCCCGGCGCAGGGCGGGCAGCCCTCGGGAGACCCCGGCCAGGGCGCTGCCGTCCGTCTCGCCCTTGCGGGCGCGCTCTTCGGCCTTGATCCGCTCCCAGTTGGCGGTCTGCGCCTCGGCCGAATCGATCTGCTGATCACCGAAGACGTGGGGATGGCGCCGAATCAACTTCTCGGCGATCGCTTCGGCCACGTCGTCGAAGACGAAGGCACCCTGCTCTTCGGCCATGCGGGCGTGGAAGACCACCTGAAAGAGCAGATCGCCGAGTTCGTCCTTGAGATCGTCCAGGTCACCCCGTTCGATGGCTTCGGCCACTTCGTGCGCTTCTTCGATGGTGTAGGACGCGATCGAGCGAAAATCCTGCTCGATGTCCCACGGGCAGCCCCCGTCGGGATCGCGCAGGCGCGCCATGATCTCGATCAGACGAAGGATGGGCGTTTCACTCATTCGGTACTCCAGGAAGCTATCTGGGGGGAAATGCGATCCGGAGCGCCGCGCCACCCAGTGGCGAGTCGACCAGTTCGATGCGCCCGCCGTAGGCTTCGATCAACTGTCGGGCAATGGCCAGGCCGAGCCCCTGGCCCTCGCGTCGCTCGTCGCCGCGCACACCGCGCTGCAGCAGCGGCTCGAAGCGATGGCTTTCGATGCCGGGCCCATCGTCGGCGATCAGGATGACGACACCATCGGCGCGGGGTCCCGGTGCGCCGGGCTCCACCGAGACCTGCACCGTTCCGCCGCCGTACTTGGCGGCATTGTCCATCAGGTTACCGCAGAGCTCCATCAGATCGCGTTCGTCGATCCGAAGCGTCAGCGCCTCGTCGCCCTGCACTTCGAAGCTCACACCCTGGGCGGTATAGAGACGGCTCAAGGACTGTGCGAGTCGCTCGACGACCGCACGAACGGGCACCGGGGTGTTCAGGGTGCGTCGCGTGGAGCGCGCCGCACGCTCGAGCTGACGCCGGATAAGGTGCTCCATGTCGGTCAGGGCCTCATCCAGGCCTTCGCGATCGGCCGAGCCCTCCGTCTCCAGCCGCGTTCTGAGCACGGCCAGCGGGGTCTTCAGGGCATGGGCCAGGTCCGCCAGGGCCTGTCGATAGTGGGTGGCATTGTCCCGCTCGGTGGCCAGCAGGGCATTCAGGTTGGCGGTCAGCGGCTGAAGCTCCTTCGGGTAGGCACCGGTCAGTGCTTCACGTCGCCCCGCCTCGACCTCGCTGACTTCCTGGGCGACCCGGCGCAAGGGGCGCAGCAGGAGCACGAGTATCAGCACCTCGGCGGCGATCACCAGCACCGCCGCCAGGGCCAGCCAGCGGTACAGGTCCCCGCGAAAGGCGGCGACGCTGCGCCGATAGCGCTCCGGGTCTTCGGCGGCCCAGATGGTCAGATCGACGATGTTTCCATCGGGCTGCTCCCAGCCCAGGCCGATCGAGTAGGTGTACCAATCCGCGTCCTCGGCCGGCCCCAGGAAGGATTCGCTACTGCGGGGAATCAGTTCGGCGCCGGGCGGATCGACCAGCCCCGTCAGGGAGGCGGACTGCCAGCGCCCACTCGGCGTGATCACGCCCGCGTACAGGCCGGAACCTGGCCGTTCGAGGCGCGGCTCGGCCAGGGAATCGGCCACGCCGGGCGCGCCATCGGCGTCGATTTCCAGGGTGGAAAGGATCAGGAAGACGGTCGACTCCAGGCGCTCTTGCAGCGCGCTCCCGGCCGCGCCCCGATGGCCGCGGTCGACGGCCAGTGCGATCAACCCCAGGGCCACGCTCAAGGCCAGGCCGGCGGCCAGCAGCAGCCTGACGAGCATCGAGGCCGCAGGCCGACCGGCGCCCGAAGCCAAGAGCCTCAGTCCTTGCCGGCGCGGAAGCGGTAACCGCGGCCGCGCAGGGTCTCGATGGGCTGCCAGTCTCCGGCGGGGTCGAGCTTGCGGCGCAGCCGTCCGACCAGCACTTCGATCACGTTGCTGTCGGGATCGGCGTCCTCGTCGTACAGGTGATCGTTGAGCTCGAGCTTCGAGACGACCTGATCCGGATGCAGTGCGAAGTACTCCAGCACCTTGTACTCGAAGCTGGTCAGCTCGAGGGTCTGATCGTCCAGGCGAACGTCCTGACTGCTCAGGTTGATCTCCAGGGGCCCGAAGCGGACGATGGGCGACGCGTGTCCACCCGAGCGCCGCAGCAGGGCCTGAACGCGTGCCATGACCTCTTCGAGACGGAACGGTTTGGTGACGTAGTCGTCGGCACCGAGCTCCAGGGCCTGCACCTTGTCCTGCCAGTCCGAGCGCGCCGTGAGCACCAGAATCGGGAAGCGAAGTTCCCGCCGCCGCACCTCGCGAACGATGTCCATGCCACTGTGGCCCGGCAGGCCCAGATCGACGATGGCCAGATCGACGGGGTATTCGGTGGCGTAGTAGAGTCCTTCCGTGCCGTCGGCGCAGAGGTCCACGGCGAAGCCCTGCTTCTTCAGCGCGCGACCTAGCAGTTCACGCAGCTCCGTATCGTCTTCGATCACCAGCAGGCGCATGAGCGAATCAATCCCCATCGGCCGGCACGCGCACGGTGCGCACGACGCCGTCCCGGGTCAGCACCCGGATGACATGGACACGGCGGCCATCGCGTTCGACGGTCTGCGCGGAGACCACGCGACCCTCGTACTGGCGCGCCACGCGCTCGGCGGCTTCGCGCAGGGTGATGGCCCAGGCCGAGACGGTCATCAGACCGCTCAGCAACAGCACCATCAGTATGCGCAGCCATGCCTTCACTCGTCGTTTCTCCTGCCCACGGTGTTCCAAGTCTGGCTGCATTGTAAACACGCCGGCTTAATCCCGCCTGAATCGACCAGGACGGGCGGCATCACGAAACTCAATAGATCTCGGCCACGCAGCAACGCAGGCTACCGCCGGCCTTTTCGATCTCGTCGAGTTCGATGCCATGGATCTCGAAGCCCCAGCTCCTGAGCTGCTCGAGCTTGTCCTCCGGGAGCGCATCGACGGCGGTCTGACTCATGAACAGGTCCTTGAAGTTCAGCGCGATGCAATTGCCCGCGAAGGCTTCCTTCTCTTCCCGGGTGATGCGAAGCACATGGCCGGGATAGGCCTCGGCGATGGCCTCGGGCACCTCGGGATCGGCGAAGGCGTCGGGGCAGATCACCAGGGCGCGGGAGGCGAGAATCGCCATCACGACATTGGTGTGGTACTCGCTGGGCTTGAGATCGAACTGGAAGCTCAGGGCCAGATCGAAGGCCTCGTGCATGGCCTCGCAGCCGGCCTGATCGACGCGCTGACTCATGCCGCAATAGCCGATGCGGTGACTGCGATCGATCACCAGGGCCCCGGTCAGTTCGGCGACCAGATCGCGCCGGGACAGATCGACCTCCTCGTAGCCGAGCAGATCGGAGAAGAACTGGCGGATGTCCGGTCGCCGCGCTTCCAGCTGGCGCTCCGGGTGCAGCATGCGGCCGATGATGCAGCGCCCGGGTATGGTGGCGAAGACATTGTTGGGAAACAGATCGTCCGGCGTGCTCGAATGCCCGGGAAAGCGGACCAGGGGGATGCCGCAGGCCGTGATCCGTTCGCTCAGGCGACGGTGCTGGTCGAGGGCCCGAGCCGGATCGACCTGGACGCTCAGGTCCATGTAGACGTTGTCGCGCGCCGACTGCTCGCTCAATCGAAAATCCGTCGGCTCGACGAGAAAGACCGCGCGCGGCACGGCCGGCGCATCGCTGTTGAGCCAGCCGGCCGCGATCTGGGCACGGAAGTCATCGGGTTGGTTGACGATCAAGGCCTGGCACTCCCGGACGAGGCATGAGGGAGCGACATTCTAAATCCATTCGGGCCGGGAGGAACGCCTGCAGGCGGGCAACTTGCACGGCCGTTCAGGATTCCGGGCAGGCCTCGATCAGCAGCTCGGGGCCGGCACCGTCCAGGTGCATGTTCTGACTCAGGCGCTGGCGCCAGGCGCGTGCGCCGGGCCGGGAGTGGAACAGACCGAGCATGTGCCGCGCCACCTGCTGCAGCCGCCCGCCTCTGGCCAGATGCGCTTCCGCGTAATCCGCCATCCGCTCGACCACTTCGCGACGGCTGCTCGCCACGCGCTGCCCCAGACGGGCCCCGACTTCGGCGAGGATCCACGGGTCCTGGTAGGCGGCCCGCCCCAGCATGACGCCATCCAGATCGACCAGCTGCTGCATCGCGCTGTCCGGGTCGACGATGCCACCATTGATGACGACCTTCAGTTCGGGCAGACGAGCCTTGAGGCGGTGCACGCGCGGGTAGTCCAGCGGCGGTACTTCACGATTCTGCTTCGGGCTGAGGCCGGACAGCCAGGCCTTGCGTGCGTGCACGATGACCGTGTCGATACCGCTCTCCAGGACCCGATCGATGAAGGCGGAGAAATGCGCCTCGTCATCCAGCTCGTCGACGCCGATCCGGGTCTTCAGGGTGACGGGCCGATCGCCGGCCCCGCGCATGGCCGCGAGCAGATCCCTGACCAGCGCCGGCTCCTTCATCAGACAGGCGCCGAAGCGGCCCTTCTGGACCCGATCGGAGGGGCAACCGACGTTCAGATTCAGCTCGTCATAGCCCCAGTCGATGGCGATCCGCGAGGCCAGCGCCAGATCGTCGACCTCGCTGCCACCCAGCTGCAGCGCCACGGGATGCTCGGCCTCATCGAAACCCAGCAGGCGTTCGCGATCCCCATGCAGGATGGCGCCGGTCGTGACCATTTCCGTGTAGAGCAGTGCGTCGCCGTTGATCTGCCGATGGAAGTATCGGCAGTGGCGATCCGTCCAGTCCATCATCGGGGCCACGGACAATCGGATGGAGTAAGTCATTGGATGGGTCGGGAATCCGTTCTGGGGCGGGTTCGAAGCCTTTTCGCCCGGAAATGGCCAATTGATGCGGATTGTATTCGAAAATCATCATGTTGCCGCCGCTGCGACACTGTGTCATAGTCAGACGGTCGGGGCAGATTGGTTGGCCGCCGCGACCCGAATCGGGACCGTCGCAAGGGGAAACAGGTCCGTTGAACACGCAGGATCCAGACCAGCACGTCGGTTCGGCCCATCCGGTCGAGGGGCTCGATCTGCTCAGAGATCGCCGCCTGGAACTGTCGGTCATGAACTACATCGGCGGCACGACCGCCCTGGTCGTGACCGTGTTCTCGGTGTATCGATTCGCCACCGGCGACTGGTCGGGCGGCCTGACCAACGCAATCATCGTCACCATGGTGCTGGGCACCATCCTGCTGGGTCAGCTGCCCCGGTTCCGGAACCTGGCACTCATGCTGTTCGGCCTGGTCAGCACCGTCTCCTGCCTGCTCAGCGCCCTGCTGGTCAGCAGCAACGGCCTGCTCTGGACCTACATCGTGCTGTGGATCAATCTGCTGATCCTGCCGCGCCGCCTGTCCGCGCTCCTCAATCTGACCGTAATCGTCATTCTGACCTCCCAGGACGCCCTGTTCACGGATCTGCTGCACCGCATCAGCTGGTCGGCGGTGGCGGTGATGTTCAGCGTCTTCGGCCTGGTCTTCGTCACCCAGCTCCGATCGCAGCGCAAGATGCTGGCCCGCCTGGCCTCGCAGGATCCACTGACCGGCGCCGGCAATCGGCGGCTCATGCAGCATCGCCTCGAAACGGCGGTGAAGGAGCACAGCAGGCGCGGGCGCCCGGCAACCCTGGTCGTGCTGGATCTGGACCTGTTCAAGGAATTGAACGATCAGCACGGCCATGAGGCCGGCGATCTTGCGCTGCAACGCTTCGCGATCGATGTCCGACAAGCCCTCCGCCAGGAAGACGGTCTGTACCGGATGGGCGGCGAGGAGTTCGTGCTGCTGCTGCCCGACATGGACGACGAGACGGCCAGCCGCGCCCTGCCCGAACTGCATCGGCGCCTGAGCGGCGGGACGTCCAGCCCCAGCGGGCCGCTCCGCTTTTCCGCCGGCGCGGCGACGATCCGACCCGGCGAAGGCTGGTCGCGCTGGCTGGCGCGCGCCGATCGGGCTCTCTACCAGGCCAAGGCCAGCGGCCGTGACCGCCTGGCGATTGCCGACTGAAGCCAATCCCGGCCGGCAGCAAACGACTGCTCGAAGCCCGCGAATCGGGCGTTATCCATCCTCGCCCCACCCTTCATCCAAATCAGGCTTGATCCCGTGAACTTTTTGTGAGATTTTTGTCACGCGATCGGATCGGGGGAGGGGTCATCCCGCTCGAGCCGACAGGGGGGATCGCGAAGCCATTCGCAATCCACCAGGGAGTTCAATTCCATGTCTGACAATCGAATGCGCCGGTGGCCAGCTTCGCTGCTGACCGCCTGCCTTCTCATGCCTGCCGGTTTCGCCCCCGGGGTTTTCGCCCAGGACGAGCAGGAACAAGCCGAGCTCGATCGGGTCCAGGTCACCGGCTCGCGCATCCGCCGCAGCGCCGTCGAGGGACAATCGCCGATCCTGACCATTTCACGCAGCGACATCCAGGCCACGGGTCTGAGCTCGGTGGCTGACGTGCTGCAGGAAATGACCACGGGCGGCTCGGCCCTGAACACGAAACTCAACTCTTCCGGCAACTTCGGCTTCCCGCCGGACGGCAGCGGCGTCGGTGCCGGCTCGGCCACGGTCGATCTGCGCCACCTCGGCTCCAAGCGCGTCCTGGTACTGGTCGACGGCCTGCGCTGGGTCAACGAGTCCTCCGCCTCGGGCGTGAGCAGCTTCGTCGACCTCAACACCATCCCGCTGGCCATGGTCGATCGCATCGAAGTTCTCGAGGACGGGGCCTCGTCGATCTACGGCAACGATGCCATCGGCGGCGTGGTCAACGTCATCACCCGCAGTGACTTCGAAGGCGCCGAACTGCAGACCAGCTATGGCCAGTACGACGAAGGCGACGGTGAGACCTGGCAGGCCGAGCTGTCGCTCGGTGGGCAATCCGATCGCCTGCGCTACTTCTTCAGCGTCAGCGGCATGGACCAGAGCGAGGTCAACTCGCGCGACCGCGCCATCTCCTCGCTGCCGGTGCCCAATACGGGCCTGACCCGCGGCAGTTCCGGCACCCCGCGCGGGCGCTTCATCTTTGCCGATCCGGGCACCGGTGACGTCTACGACATCACCCTGCGCCAGCCGGTGCCGGGCGTCCCGGACTGGGATCCGGCCGACCCCTTCGGGCCGAACTCGGACTACCAGCCGTTCACCAACGACGATCGCTACAACTACGCCGAGTACAACCTGCTGCTCACGCCGAACAAGCGCACCAGCTTCTTCACCAACCTGAACTACGAGCTGAACGATTCGGTCGAGCTCTGGGTCCGTGCCCTGTACAACGAGCGTGAGTCACGCAACCGGGCCGCACCCGAGCCACTGTTCCTCGGCAACGGCGCCGGCACGGGTGGCCTGGCCGACAGCGTGTCGATCGATGCGACCAACCCCTACAACCCCTTCGGCTACACCCTGGACGGCAACAGCAACCTGATCCTGCTGGGCCGTCGTCCGATCGAGAACGGTCCGCGCATCTTCGACCAGGACGTCACCACGCGTTACCTGGCCGGCGGCCTGCGCGGGGACTTCGCGCTGGGCAGTCGCTACTACTTCTGGGACGTGAACCTGATCGATGCGCGCTCGCGCGCCGACCAGCGCACCCAGGGCAGCTTCAATATCGCGCGCATCGCCGATGCCCTCGGACCGGTCGACACCTGCCTGAACGACATCCCGGGCTGCGTGCCGCTCAATCTGTTCGGCGGCGTCGGCAGCATCACGCCGGACATGCTCGACTTCATCACCTTCACCGGCCAGGACGTGTCCGAACAGAATCTCAGCAGCATCTCGGCCAACCTGAGCGGCGACATCGCCGAACTGCCGGCGGGCATGATGGGCTTCGCCGGGGGTGTGGAGTATCGCGAGCTGTCGGGCTTCTACCAGCCGGACTCGGTGATCGTGGCCGGCGAGAGCAATGGCGTTCCGTCCTCACCGACCTCGGGCGAATACGACGTCACCGAATTCTATGGCGAGGTGATCGTTCCCCTGCTGGCCGGCCGGACCGGCTTCGAGCAACTGGACTTGAGCGCCGCCGTGCGTCATTCGGACTTCTCGACCTTCGGTAACGAGACCACCGCCAAGCTGGGTCTGCGCTGGCAGGTCAGCGAGGACTTCCTGCTGCGCGCCACCTGGGCCGAGGGCTTCCGCGCCCCGGGCATCGGTGAGCTGTTCGGTTCGATCTCGCGCTTCGACGCGGTGCTGGCCGACCTGTGCAGCGACTTCCTCAACAGCGGTGCCTCCCAGGCCATCATCGACAACTGCGTCGCCCTGGGCGTGCCGGCCGACGGCAGCTTCACCCAGGTCAACCCGCAGATCTCGATCTCGACCGGCGGCAACGAGGCGCTGGAGCCCGAGACCTCGGAAAGCTACACGGCGGGCTTCGTCTACAGCCCGAGCTGGATCGACGACATGGCCTGGGCCAATCGCCTGGACCTGAGCCTGACCTGGTACCAGCACGAGCTCGATGACGCCATTCAGGCCATCGACGCCCAGACCCAGCTCAACGGCTGCATCCGCACCCTGAACCCGACGCTCTGCAACGGCATCGGGCGTTCCTCGAGCGGCGCGATCAACCAGTTCAACAACCAGCTCACCAACATCGGTGGCATCGAGACCTCCGGCGTCGACGTCAACATCGACTACGTCAGCCCCGAGTGGAGCTGGGGCCGGGTCGACGTGGCCTGGAAGAACAGCTTCGTGACCAAGTACGACGAACTGCTGCTCGACCCGAACGACCCGGGCCGACTCGTGGCGCGTCCCCTCGAAGGTCTGGAAGAGAACGACGGCGCCATCCCGGAATGGCAGTCGAACCTCTTCATCAACTGGAGCTGGGGCGACTGGCAGGCCAACTGGACCGTTCGCCTGATCGATGGGGTGACCGAGTCCTGCTCGGACTTCCTGGACGGCACGCCGAACAGCCTGACCAACCTCGGCCTGTGCTCGGACCCGGACTTCGACGACAACACCAATTCGAAGAACTCGCTCGGCACGACGGTCTACAACAACGTCCAGTTCGGCTGGCAGCGTCAGATGCGCGACTACGGTCTGTCGCTCAACGCCGGCGTCCGCAACCTGTTCGATCGTGAACCGCCGACCTGCTACAGCTGTTCACTGAACGGCTTCGATGTCACCACGCACGAGCTGCCCGGTCGCTTCTTCTACCTTCGGGCCGGCGTCACCTTCTGATCCGAAAGGATCGGACGCTCCAAAGCAGTGTTTCTCCCCCGGCCACCGTGCCGGGGGAGTTTTCTTGAAGGGACTTGAATCAGCGGCTCTGAATGCCGTCTTCGCTGGCCACCAGCACGGTGTCTGCGGGGCGATGGGCGAACAGACCGCAGCACACCACCCCGGGGATCCGGTTGATTCGATCTTCCATCGCCACCGGATCGATCAGGTCCAGATTGCGCACGTCCAGGATGAGGTTGCCGTTGTCGGTCGTGAAGCCCTCACGCAGGGCCGGCTGGCCACCCAGCTTGGCCAGCTGTCGCGCGACGAAGGAGCGTGCCATCGGGATCACTTCGATCGGCAGCGGAAACTCGCCGAGAATCGGGCGGCACTTGCTCGCATCGACGATGCAGACGAAGCGGCGACTGGCGCCGGCGATGATCTTCTCGCGCGTCAGCGCGCCACCGCCGCCCTTGATCAGGCGCTTGTGCTCGTCGACCTCGTCGGCCCCGTCGATATAGAGCTCGAGATCGCCCGTGTGGTTGAGCTCGACCACGCGCACACCGATCGCCTTGAGGCGTTCCGTGGTCGCCTCTGACGAAGAGACGGCCGCTTCGAGCCGCTTGCCGGAGGCGGCCAGCTGGTCGATGAAGGCGTTCACCGTGCTCCCCGTGCCGACGCCCAGCAGCATGCCATCCTCGACGTGCTTGAGGGCTGCTTGCGCAACTTCGATCTTCAGGCGTTCCTGACTCATTGCTTCTCCAATCCCAGCAGATAATCCCATTGTGCGTCGTCGACAGGCATGATCGACAGGCGATTGCCGCGCCGGGTCAGGGCAAAATCACCCAGGGCCTCGGCGTGCTCCTTGATCTCGTTGAGCGAAAGCACTCGGTCGAGATGCCGCTCGTACTTGACGTCGACGAGGATCCAGCGCGGATTGTCCGGGTCGCTCTTGGGGTCGTAGTACTTGGAATCCGGGTCGAACTGCCAGCGGTCAGGGTACGGTTCGCTGGCCACCGTGGCGATGCCGACGATACCGGGCACCTTGCAATTCGAGTGGTAGAAGAAGATCCTGTCGCCGACCTTCATCTCGTCGCGCATGAAATTCCTCGCCTGATAGTTGCGAACGCCGTCCCAGGGTTCGGTCCGATCGGGGCGATTCTTCAGATCATCGATGCTGAAGGCATCGGGCTCGGATTTCATCAGCCAGTAGTTCATGGCCATCCTCTCGCTTTCTTCAAAAACGCGGCAAAGGGTAACCCGAAAGCCGCGAGCAGCGGCTCCGGATCGCCACCTCAGTCTTCGGTGAAGCGCTTCAATCCACGATCGGTGATCACCCCGTCGATCGGCACGTCCCAGTGCTGGGCCGGCAGGCTGTCGACTTCCTGCAGGCTGTAGGCCGTGCCGATCAGGCTGGGGCCCTGGCCGGGCTGGCTCAGGCGGAATTCGAAGGCACGATCGTAGAAGCCTGCCCCCATGCCCAGGCGCGTGCCCGATGGAGAAAAGGCAACCAGGGGCATGAACACCACGTCCAGGCGCTCGATCGGGCAGGGCTTGCCGTCGAGGGGCTCGGGAATGCCGAAGCGGTTCCTGCGCAGGGCCTGGCCCGGCGTCCAGCGTCGGAACTCCATGTGCGAGCCGTCGACCACCGGGAGGTGGATTCGCCGTCCGGCCTGGTGCAGGGCCTCGAGGGCCGGCATCAGGTCCGGTTCACCGCGAAAGGCATGAAAGCCGGCGAGGTTCAGGCCATCACGTTCATCGAGGTAGCGCAGCAGATGCGCGCAGATGCGTCGATCGAGCTGCAGGCGTTGATGCGGGTGCAATCGCTCGCGCTCGGCGACCAGACGGGCCCGGAGCTCGGCCTTGAGGTCCGGTGTCTCGCTGCTAGCCCGCATTATTCATGGATCGCCGCGATGATTGCGCAGGGAACGGTTCGCACAGGGGATTTTCCGGCCGAGTGGAATACCATGCTGTATTTCCGAGGGAGGAAAATTCACTGTGCGGACAAGGACCAAGCAAGGGCGCGAGCGTATGCATGATTAGAGCTCATCGGCGTTGCTGCTCGCTTCGAAGGGGAAGGATCGGTAAGAGTGGCGCTCTCCGCCTGTGCCGCTGCAGGTCGGTGACCTTGAACCAGAGGTTCAAGTGGGTCGGCTCTTCACGCCTTCAGGCCATTCGCGGTTACGCGACCGGCACACCAGCGATGAAAGGCGCCGTCCCGAGGTCGATAAGTAGGGACAAGGCATATTACTTTCCTGCTGGCGAACACCGCAGAGAGCGCCTGTATCCAGTCTAATCCCCGGGCAGACCCTGATCAAGCTCGATCGCCATCTGACGAACGCGGCGGTCGATCATTTCTTCGCGATCGGCGAGCTGCTGACGGAGCTTGAGGACCTCTTCGGCCAGGTTCAGCGCACTCATGACCGCGATCTTGTCGATCGAGGAGATGCGCCCGGAATCCCGGATCTCGCGCATCTGGTGATCCAGGAACAGGGCCGACTCCATCAGGGCCCGGCGCTGCTCCGGCGCGCACATCACGCGGTACTCGCGCTCCAGGATTCGGACCGTGACCGGTTCGTTCGCGTTGCTCATCGGCCTACCCCGCGTTCTCTAGCGCCTTGAGACGCTCGATCATGGCCTCCACCCGCTCGCGGGCCTCCTCGTTGCGCTGGACCAGCTGAGCCCGCTCGGACACCAGGGATTCCTGGCGTGTGTGCAGGGATCGATTCTCTTCTTCCAGCCGCCGAATGCGCTCCAGCATCTCGCGCAGACGCTGCTGAAGACGGTCCAGCGCCGAGCTGGTCTCTTGCAACGATTCCATAAGCGACGCGTTCTTCTAGGGATTACAGAGGCTTAATCTTAGTTCTTTAGGTCATCACTTCACAAGCGCCCTGCCTCACTCGGCCCACGGCCCCGATGATAAACTGCTCTTTTCGACCCTTCCGCTCCGCACCATGCCCACTCAACAGGAATCGAAGCTGGCCTGGATCCTGGCCCTGGCCGCCGACAAGGACCCGGCCGGCATCGCCGAGACCCACGCCGTGGTCATCGGCCTGCTCTGCGCCCGACCCGACCAGGACGAGGCCGCACTGGCCGGCCACCTGGCCGCGCTCCAGGTCGGTGATCTGTCGCCCGACGAAATCCTCGCTCAGCTCGGCCCCGCGCTCAGCTCACTGAAGGATGAGCTGGCCTCGACGGAACTGAGCTTCCAGCCGCTGCTGCCGACGGAAGACCGGCCGTTGGGCGAACGTACCGCCTGCCTGGCCCGCTGGTGCTCGGGTTTCCTGACCGGCTTCGGCGCCGGTTCACCCACGCTGAAATCGGAAGAATCGCACGAGGCCCTGCGCATGATCGAACAGATCGCACGCGCCACGACCGATGACGACAGCGATCAGGAAGCGGAGGAATCCGCCTTTGCCGAGCTGACCGAGTTCCTGCGCGTGGCCGTCCTGCTGCTGCGCGAGGAAAGCCTGACCCGGCAATGATCAAGCGCGAGGAGTTCCAGCGCCGCCGCCGGCGCCTGATGACCGAGGCCGGGGAACACGCCCTGATCCTGGTGCCGGCCGCGCCCGAACACCTGCGCAATGGGGACAGCCACTACCCGTATCGCCAGGACAGCGATTTCCTCTACCTCACCGGCCTGTCCGAGCCCGAAGCCGTGCTGGCCATGGCCCCCGGTCGGGCCGGCGGCGAGCAGATCCTGTTCTGCCGCCCTCGCGACCCCGAGCGCGAGCGCTGGGACGGCCCTCGCCTGGGCCTGGAAGGTGCCGTCGAGCAGCTCGGCGTCGACGACGCCTTTCCGATCGCCGACCTCGATGACATCCTGCCCGGCCTGATGGAGGGCTGCGCCCGGGTCTACCACCCGGTCGGCAAGGATCCGGCCTTCGACCAGCGCGTGATGGACTGGCGCAAGCGCCTGCGCGAACAGCGGCGCGGCGAGAAGGGTCCGGGCGAGATCGTCTCCCTCGAGTACCTTCTGCACGAGCAGCGCCTGGTCAAGTCGCGCGAGGAGATCCGCTGCATGCAGCGCGCGGCGCGCATCTCGGCCCAGGCCATCGTTCGCGCCATGCAGCAGTGCCGGCCCGGCATGAACGAGTCCGAGATCATGGCCGAGCTGCTCCACGAATATCAGCGCAACGGCTGCCCGCCGGCCTATCAGCCGATCGTGGCCGGTGGTTCCAACGCCCTGGTTCTGCACTACATCAGCAACAATCAGGCGCTGGCCGACGGCGATCTGCTGCTGATCGACGCGGGCTGCGAATTCGATGGCTACGCCGCCGACATCTCGAGAACCTTCCCGGTCAACGGCCGCTTCACCGCGGAGCAGAAAGCCGCCTACGAAGTCGTGCTATCCGCTCAGGCGGCCGCCATCGATCAGGTCCGCATCGGGCGCCCCTTCGAGGCCTACCATGAAGCCGCCGTGCGGCGCCTGACCGAGGGCCTGGTCGAACTCGGATTGCTGGCAGGCGGGGTCGATGGATTGATCGAAAGCGAGGCCTACCGGCGCTTCTACATGCACAAGACCGGCCACTGGCTCGGCCTCGACGTGCACGACGTCGGCGACTACCGTATCGACGAACAGTCTCGGGTGCTGGAGAAGAACATGGTGGTCACCGTCGAACCCGGCCTGTACATCGGCAGCGACGACGACATCCCGGCCGGCTTCCGCAACATCGGGATTCGAATCGAGGACGACATCCGGGTCACCGATGGCGAACCGGAAAACCTGACCGCCGGCGTGCCTCGCGAGGTCGCGGACATCGAAGGACTGATGGCCGGATGAGCGATCGCTTCGACGTGGTGATCGTCGGCGGAGGCCTGGTCGGCGCGACGGCCGCCGTCGCGCTGGCGTCGGCCGGCCGCCGGGTGGCCGTAGTCGAAGCGCAGGCCCGCCAGGCCGACCATCAGCCCAGCCATGACGACCGCACCCTGGTCATCAACGCCGCCTCCCTGAACGTGCTCGCCCGCCTCGATCTGTTGCCGGAGGCCTCGGTTCGGATGCCCATCGAGCGCATCGACATCACCCGCGCGGGCGGCTTCGGCCACCTGCACCTCGAAGCCCGAGACTACGGCCGCGAGCAGTTCGGCCAGGTGATCGTGGCGCGCGAGCTGGGCAATAGGGCGCTGGCCGCCCTGACATCGAACGATTCGATCAGCGAATTCTGCCCGGCGCGGCTGGCGGATTGGCAGGAGTCCGGCGACGGCCTCGAGGTCGAGCTCGACGACGGACGCCGACTGCACACCCGACTGCTGGTCGGCGCCGACGGCAATGCGTCCAAGGTCCGCGAACGCGCGGCACTCCGCTGTCAGCGAGCACCCTATGGTCAATCGGCGATGATCTTCAATGTGCTGCCCGAGCGCAGCCCCGCCGGCACCGCCTACGAACGCTTCACCCCGCGCGGACCCCTGGCCCTGCTGCCGCAGCCGGCCGGCCGCGTCGGCGTGGTCTGGATCGACCGCGACGAGGGAATCGACCAGGCCATGGAGCTCGATGATTCAACTTTGTGCGAGCAGCTCGGCGAACGCTTCGGACCCGCCCTCGGGCGATTCACCCGGCCCGGCAAGCGCGCCCGCTACCCGCTGGTCCGCCAGCGCACCGCCTGGCCGGTCGCCGAGCGCGTGGTGCTGATCGGCAATGCCGCCAACGCGGTCCATCCGGTGTCCGCCCAGGGCTTCAATCTCGGCCTTCGCGATGTCGCCGGCCTGGTCGATGCGCTGGCCGGCCTTGACGATCCCGGGAACGCCGCGGCCCTCCGTGACTATGCCCGGACCCGTCAGCCCGATCAGGACGCCACCGTCCGCTACACCGACACCCTGGCCCGCGCCTTCACCAACCCCTCGGGCCTGGCCCGGCTGGCCACGGGACTCGGCCTGGCGGCGCATGCCGGCCTGCCGGGCCTTCGAGGCCGGCTGGTCCATGCGGCGATGGGCTTTCGTCAACCGGTGCCGAGTCTGGCCCAGCCGATCGAGGAGCAGGCCTGATGCGCATCGATGTCGACGTCCTGGTGGTCGGTGGCGGCGTGGCCGGAGCCACTGCGGCGCTGCTGCTGGCCGAGCAAGGTCGGCAGGTCGCGCTGGTCGATGCTCAGGCGCCGGCCTCGGACTGGCCCGGCGAGGACTACGACCCACGCGTCATTGCCCTGAGCCCCGGCTCGGCCGCCATTCTCGAGGCCGTCGGCGCCTGGCCTGGCCCCTGGGCCGATCGGATGGCCGCTTACGGCCGCATGCAGGTCCATGCGGGCCGCGGCTCGATCGAATTCAAGGCCGATCAACACGGACTCCAAGCCCTCGGCTGGATCGCCGAGATCCCGGCCCTGAGGGCCACGCTCTGGCAGCGCATCGAATCCAATCCGCGCATCCAGCTGTTCTGCCCGGATCGCCTCGGCGAGGTCGAGCTCGACGGCCCGCGCGCGCGCGCCCGGCTCGAGTCCGGTCCGCGGCTGAGTGCCGAACTGCTGATCGCCTCCGACGGCGCGCGCAGCCCGCTTCGCCGCCTGGCGGGCATCGAGGTCGATGAGTGGCACTACAACCAGCATGCCCTGATCGCGCCGGTCCGCACCGAGCGCCCGAACGACGGCCTGGCCTGGCAGCGATTCACCGACTTCGGTCCCCTGGCGCTGCTACCGCTCGCTGATGGGCGCTCCTCGATCGTCTGGTCCCAGGCCAGCGAACGCACCCTCGCCCAGGTCAAGATGCCGGCCGAGGAATTCCTGTTCGAGATCAACGCCTGCCAGGACAGCCCGATGGGTGAGGTGCTGGAGGTCGGCGCCCGCCACGCCCTGCCGCTGGTGCGACGCCGGGCACGACGACTGGTCCAGGGTCCACTGGTGCTGCTGGGCGATGCGGCCCGCAGCGTCCACCCCCTGGCCGGCCAGGGTCTGAACCTCGGCCTGGCCGATGCGGCCGCGCTGGCCGAATGTCTGACGCCGGTGGAATCCCTCGCTGACCGCGGCCGCGCCCTGGACCACTACCAGCGCTGGCGGCGCTCGGCAAGCGAGCTGATCGGCGGCGGCATCCATGCCATCAATGAAACCGTTCGCCTGCCCGCCGGCCTGGGCAAGCACCTGCTCGGCGCCGGCTTCATGCTCGGCCAGGGACTCTGGCCGGCCCGCGAGCTGTTCGTCGAGCGCGCCTGTGGCTTCGACCGGGACAGTCCGGCTCTGGCCCGTCGAGCGCGCGCGGCCTGAGCCCGTCGCATCGGCGCGAGGCGGTCCCCCATGAGCCTGTCCACGCATCCCCTGCGCGCCGGCCTGCTGGTCCTCGCCGGCGCCACCCTGATCAGCTTCGCGGCCGTGTTCGCCCGCCTGGCCAACGTCGAACCGACCACCTCGGCCTTCTACCGCATGCTGTTCGGGGCGCTGGGCTTCATCCTGCTGATCAGCGTTCAAGGGCGCCTGCGTGAGGGTTTCCGTCGCGGCTGGGGCTCCTCGGGCCTGATCGCGATCTTCTTCACCGCCGATCTCTGGTTCTGGCACCGCTCCATCGACTACATCGGTCCGGGCCTGGCCACCCTGCTGGCCAATTTCCAGGTCTTCGTGCTGACCGCCGTCGGGGTGGTCTGGCTGCGTGAACGTCTGGGCTGGCGCTTCGCGACGGGGCTGGCCCTGGCCATGAGCGGGCTCTGGTTGCTGTTCGGCCGCGACTGGGCCCAGCTGCCGCCCGACTACCGTCTGGGCATCGGCTTCGGTCTGCTGACCGCCACCGCCTATGCCGCGTACCTGCTCAGCCTGCGTGGCTTCCAGATCCGGGAAGGCGGGTTTCGGCCCGAGACCCGTCTACTGCAGGTCAGCCTGTGGTGCGTGCTCATGCTGGGCCTGCTCAATCTGATCGAAGGCCATGACTTTTCGATCCCCGACCGCCAGACGCTCCTGAGTCTGATTGCCCTGGGAATCCTCTGCCAGGTCATCGGCTGGCTGCTGATCACCCGCGGGATGCCGTTCCTGCCCGCCGGCCTGGTCGGCCTGTTGCTGCTGCTCCAGCCCTCGCAGTCGATCCTTTGGGACGTGCTGATCTTCGGCCTGCGCCTGAGCCCCCTGCAGATCACCGGGGCCCTGCTGGCGCTGACGGGGATCTACTTCGGCTTCCGCGCCGCTTCCAGACGCAAGCTGGGCTGAACGGCTCAGTCGCCCAGGCGCCAGTCGATCGGCTCCAGGCCTTTGGACACCAGCCAGTCATTGGCCTGGGAAAAATGCCGACAGCCCAGAAAACCGCGATGGGCCGACAGGGGCGAAGGATGCGGCGCCTTCAGCACCAGATGCCTGGCGCGGTCGATGCGTGCACCCTTCTTCTGGGCGTGACTCCCCCAGAGCAGGAACACCACGTGATCGCAGCGTCGATTGACCACCTCGACCACGGCGTCGGTGAAGCGCTCCCAGCCCTTGCCCTGGTGGGCACCGGCCTGCCCCCGCTCGACCGTGAGCACGGCGTTGAGCAGCAGCACCCCTCGATCCGCCCAGTCCTGCAGACAACCGTGCCCTGGAATCGGCAGACCGAGGTCGGATTCGAGCTCCTTGAAGATGTTGACCAGGGACGGCGGCGGCCGAACCCCGCGCTGCACCGAGAAGCACAGGCCGTGCGCCTGCCCCGGCCCATGGTAGGGGTCCTGACCCAGGATCACGACGCGAACCGAGGATAGGGGGGTGGAATCGAGGGCGTTGAAGATCTTCGGACCCGGCGGGTAGATTTCGGCACCGGCGCGCTTGCGCTCCAGCAGAAAGCGCTTCAGCTCGAGCATGTAGGGCTCGCTGAATTCCTGCTCGAGCACGGCCAACCACTCTGGGTGGAGACGAATATCGGATCGATTGCCTTGAGTATCCAAAGATCGGAAAAACCTTGCGAATCCCTGCCCGAGCATACCCCAGCCGAAGAAACGAAAGGACCGAAGAATTCCGCTCCTTGTCGACCGAGGTTACTTGGCAGATCCTGGGGTGGTTGGTGGGTGTCGAGCTCGGGTTGGCGGAGATTGTTGAAGCATGGACCTCAGCGGGGTTTCGATGGGGCGATGATGAGCTTTGGGGTTGCAGTGGCCTCCGGTCATCCGGGGTGACTTCGTTCAGCACCTAGAAATCCGGAACCGGAAACCGGAACCCTTCGAGCTTACGCCCCCGCGCTATCATGGCGCTTTTCCAATCCCGAACCTTCAACGTGTCCGAGAATCCAACCCCCATCAAGACCGATGCGGTCATCATCGGCGCCGGCCCGGTCGGCCTGTTCCAGGTCTTCGAACTGGGTCTGCTCGACCTGAAAGCCGAGTTGATCGACAGCCTGCCCCAACCGGGCGGCCAGTGCGCGGAGCTGTATCCGGAAAAGCCGATCTACGACATCCCGGCCTACCCGGTCGTCGCCGCCCAGGAACTGATCGACAATCTGATGGCCCAGATCAAGCCCTTCAACGCCGGCATGCACCTGGGTCAGCAGGTCGAACGCTTCGAGAAGCGCGAGGACGGCCGCTTCACGGTGGTCACCTCGAAGGGCACGAGCTTCGATGCGGGCGCGGTGATCATCGCCGCGGGCCTGGGCTCCTTCCTGCCGCGCCGGCTCCGGGCCAGGAACCTCGAGCAACTCACCACCGATCAGGTGCAGTACAAGGTCACCGACCGCGAACGCTATCGCGGCAAGAAGCTGCTGATCCTCGGCGGCGGTGACTCGGCCCTCGACTGGACGATGGACCTGGCCGAGGTGGCCGACTCCATCGCGCTGATCCACCGCCGGGCGGAGTATCGGGGCGCACCGGCTTCGGTGGCCAAAGTCAAGGCCCTGGTCGAGGCCGGCAGGGTCCAGGAACATCAGGGTCTGATCATGGAAGTCCACAGCGAGGACGGACGCTTCACCGGCCTGGAGATCATGGACCTGGACAAGCAGCGCACGGTCGTCGAAGGCGACGAGGTACTGGTCTTCTGGGGCCTCGCTCCGGACCTAGGGCCGATCGCCGACTGGGGCCTGGACATCGAGAAGAAGCAGCTCTCGGTCGATACGGAACAGTTCCAGACGAGCCTGCCCGGCGTGTTCGCCGTCGGCGACATCAACACCTACCCGGGCAAGAAGAAACTGATCCTGTCAGGCTTCCACGAAGCCGCGCTGGCCGCCTTCGGCGTGCAGAAATACCTCTATCCGGACAAGCGTCAGTTCGTGCAGTACACGACGACCTCGCCGATCATGCACAAGCGCCTGGGTGTGAGCGACAAGGACTGATCGCCCCGAGGCTCAGAGGCGATCGAGGGCCTGGTCGTAGGCTTCGCGGGAGTAGCCCGCGAAGCGCTGCTCGCCGATGAAGGTCAGCGGAACACCGCGCCCCCCGGCATCTCTCCACTGCTGGTTGGCGCTGGCGGAGCCCTCGACATCGATTTCGAGGAAGTCGATGCCGCGCTCGTTCAGGTGCGCCCGCGCTCGGTCGCAGTAGCCACACCAGGGCGCGGTGAACATCACCACCTCATGCTCCGGGCTGATGTCAGCGGCCCGAAGCCTGGAACCGTCGATCTGCTTCCAGGCAAGACCGAGAATGAAGATCGCGATAACCCAGAAAGCGATGGTCCGCATCAGCGCTGCTCCCGAAGATCGAGTTCGAAGTGTACGTCCACCGTATCGGCAATGAAATCCGGATCGGCGAATTCTCCCGTGCCCACCTCGTAGGCCAGGCGGGACACCCTGGCCTCGCCCGACAGTCGCGGGACCTCGGAGGAGAAGTCGAAGCGCAGTTCGACCGGCTGCTCTACGCGAATGCCGCGCAGTTCCAATTCACCGAACGCGAGGAATCCCTCACCGTCAGGCCGCAGTGATTCGGTCTGCCAGACGGCGGTCGGAAAATCGCGGCTGGCAAAGAAGGACGACCCGGACATCATTCGATCGCGATCCGGGTTGCCTGAATCGGCCGATGCCGTGTCCACCTCGACCCTGATCCGCGCTGAGGCCAGCTTGTCGGCCTCGTCGAGACAGACGCTGACCGCAAAGGCGGTGAATCGACCATCGAAAGCACGGCCCTCGATCTGACCCACGAAACCCAGCTGGCCGTGGTCGGCGTCCGACCACCAGCAAGGCTCCGCAAGCGCCAGGCCGGGCCAAAGGGAAAATAGAACCATCAGAATGATCGGGCGCATGACTCCAGAGAAAGGCATCGACGCTGGGACAAGGATAACGACGTCCGCGCGGTATCGAGTGAAGAGGGCCGGGTGCGTCAATTCTGGGAGTTTAGTCACAAAAGTTTATTTCAAGCGAGAACTATGCCACACTGCGCGCGGCTCGACCTTCCAACCAACTACGGACTCCAACATGCAAAGGACTCTTCTCGCCGCGGCGGCCCTGTGCCTGCTGACGCTGCCGGCTGCGGCCAGCACCCCCGATCAGGCCCGACTCGCGCTGGCCGAACGCGCCGATGCCCTGGGCCTGAATGCCCAAGACATCACCGATAGCGAAGTGACCGACGACTACGTCAGCGATCACACCGGGGTCCGGCACGTCTGGCTCCGCCAGCGGGTCGACGGTTTGCCGGTCGCGCTCGCCCTGGCCAACATCAATCTCGCCGCCGATGGTCGGGTCTGGAGCGTCAACAGCCGCTTCGTCGCCGATGCCGCCCGCCGGACCAATGACCGGCAACCGACACTTTCGGCCCGGCAGGCGCTGGCGGTCTATGCCCGCGAACGTCGGCTGGAGTTCGAGGAAGCAAGCACCGAAGCATCGCGCATCGACGAGCGGAGCTGGCAATTCGACGCCCCGACGATGGCCGATCAACCGGTGCCGGTGGAGCTGGCCTGGCTGGAACACGAGGGTCGCCTGCACCTGGTCTGGCAGATGGCGGTCGATGAAAAGGACCGGAGCGACTGGTACGAGGCCTGGGTGGATGCACACGAAGGTCGCGTGCTACGCGCGGTCAACTGGACTCAGCAGGCCGCCTACCGCGTGTTCCCCGAGCCGCTTGAACACCCGGGCCAGGGCGAGGATCAGCTGGTGAGCGATCCCGCCGACCCGGACGCCTCGCCGGACGGTTGGCACACGGCCGGCACGACGAATTACACCGACACCCGGGGCAACAACGTCTTTGCCCAAGAGGACACCGATGCCAACAACGCTGACGGCCGACGGCCCGACGGTGGCGTCGACCTGAACTTCGACTTCGCGGTCGACCTCGACACCCAGCAGCCGGCCGAGTACGAGGATTTCGCCATCACCAACCTGTTCTACTGGAACAATCTGCTGCACGACGTCCTCTGGCACCACGGCTTCGACGAGGCGGCCGGCAATTTCCAGCAGGTCAATTTCACCGCCGCGGGTCTGGCCAACGATGCCGTGCGAGCCGACGCCCAGGACGGCTCGGGCACCAATAACGCCAACTTCGGCACGCCCCCCGACGGCCTCGCGCCGCGCATGCAGATGTTCGTCTGGACCGGCAGCACGCCGGCCTTCCTGCGCGTCTCGGAGCCGGCGGTCAGCGCTGGCGAGTACGCCGTGGCCTCCGCCAGCTGGGGCGAGCCCATCGGAGATCCGGGCAGCCTGGGCGAACTGGAAGTGGTCGACGATGGCAGTGGCGCGCTCGGCAGCGAGGGCTGCAGCAGCTTGCAGAATTTCACCGCCGGCAACATCGCCCTGATCCGTCGTGGCAATTGCGAGTTCGGCCTCAAGGCGCTCAATGCCGAACAGGCCGGCGCCGTGGCGGCGATCATCGTCAACAGCGAGTCCGGCAACGCCACCATCAACATGGGCCCCGGAGCCTCGGGCGGGCAGGTCACGATTCCCGTCGCGATGATCGGCAACGACGATGGCAATGCGATCATCGCCGATGCCGTCAACGCGATCACCGGCACCCTGATCCGCGAAGGTGGGCCGGCCCTGAACCGGGACAGCGACCTGGATGCCGGCGTGATCGCGCACGAGTACGGCCATGGTCTGTCCAACCGTCTGACCGGCGGCCCCTCCCAGGCCAGCTGCCTGTCAGGTCGCCAGCAGGCCGGCGAGGGCTGGAGCGATTTCCTGGCGCTCTGGTTCACCGCCAAGGACAGCGACCGATCGGACCAGCCGCGCGGCGTCGGCTCCTACCTGATCTTCCAGCAGAACATTCCGGGCGCCGGAATCCGTCCTGCGCCCTACATCCGGGATCTGAGCATCAACCCCTTGAGCTACGCCAATCTGCAGAACGCGGGCCAGCCCGGCGGTGTTTCGATTCCGCACGGGGTCGGCACGGTGTTGAACTCGGCGATGTGGGACCTGTACTGGAACCTGGTCGACAAGTACGGCTTCGACCCGGACATGCACCGGGGCAACGGCGGGAACCAGCTGGCACTGCGCCTGGTCATCGACGGTCTCAAGCTGCAGCCCTGCAGCCCGACCTTCCTCGATTTCCGCAACGCCGTGCTGCTGGCCGATGAGATCGCCAACGACAGCGCCAACCGCTGCGAGATCTGGGACGCCTTCGCCCGCCGCGGCATGGGCGTCAACGCGGATGATGGTGGAAACGCCGACGCATTGAACGTCAGCGCGGACTTCCAGCGCCCCTTGGACTGCCTCAGCGATCCGCTCCATCGGGATCGCTTCGAAGCTCAGTGATCGGTGAGCGGCCGCCGGATCACTCCGGCGGCTGCCAGCCCTCCCAGTCGAAGCGAGAGTAGCGGGCCAGGTCCTCGGGCGTCTGGATGCCATCGAGGCGGCGGCTGCCGATCACCCAGGTCGGGAAGTTGCTGATGTTCTCGCTGGCGCACTCGAAGGCCAGACCGGCGTTGCGGCCATTCGGTGAGCATTCGAAGTACGGCAGATCGTCGGCGGCCGCGCCGAAGATGGCCTTCTGGTCCTGACAGGTCGGGCACCAGAAGGCGCCGTAGAAGGTGGCCCCCGTGCGATCGAGGTGCTGCGCGAGCGCCTCGAGCTTCGGATCGGCCGGCGCTTCGAACCAGCCGTTGTAGATGCCGTGCAGGGCGACCAGAAGCACGGCCACAGTCACCCCCCGACCGAGCAGGAAATTGCCCCAGAAGGGCCCTTCGTCCAGGCCTGGACGGCGGAAGGTGAGCGTGATGACCAGGGCCAGCACGGTCGCGAGCGACAGGGTGCACCACCAGCACAGGGCGTCGAGTTCAAGCCAGCCGACCAGGGTCAGGTAAAGGCTGAAGATCAGCCCGAAGAAGCTCAGGGCCCAGAGCTGCTGCCAGCGCTTCGGGCGAGCCCGGCCGAGGCCGGCCACCAGGGCGATGACCAGGTAGAGGCCGAAGCCCCAGAGCGCGACCGGCAGCCCCAGAAGGGTCGACCAACGGCTCTGCTGGACGATGTCGCAGGACGAACCCACGCCACAGCCGACCGGCGTACCGGTCGTCAGGGTGGTGATGACCAGATAGCCGGTGACCAGCATACCGAACGCACTCAGCCCCAGGGTGATCCAGTCCGGCGCGTAGCGAGGACGAGCGGGCGTCGGCTTGGCGGGTGCGTGTTTTCTGCTGCGGGACTTTCGAGCCACGGTGCAAATCTCCTGATCAACTGAATGGCAAAGCCTGCTAGCTTGCCGGAAAGGCTCAGCGTCGGCAAGCACTGCACCGGGCGCTTTCTCGCCGAGCAACTCGCGCTGAAAAGTGAAAATTCGAGTGCGCGCTCTAAAACTCAGCAGGTATGCTTGAGGGCGGTTCATCGCAAGGCGTGCGCTTGGCAGATTCCCTGCATCATCCGGATTTCGAACGGGATTCCTGCGGCTTCGGGCTGATCGTCCGCCTGGACGACCGGGCCGAACACGAGGTCCTGAGCGACGCGCTCGGCGCCCTCAAGCGCCTGACCCATCGCGGCGCCGTGGCCCCGGACGGCAAGACCGGCGACGGCTGCGGCCTGCTTGTCAAACTCCCCCTGAGCTTCCTCCGCAAGGCGGCCGCCGAGGCCGGGCTGGGCGTCGGCGATCGTTTCGCCGTCGGCATGCTGTTCCTCGATCGGGAAGACGAGCTCGCCGAGCAACAGCGCAGGCAGCTCGAACTACGGCTCGAAGCTCGCGGCCTGGAGGTCGCCGGCTGGCGCCCCGTACCGCTGCAGGTCGACGCGCTGGGCGAGCCCGCGAGAGCGCGGCTGCCGCGCATCGAACAGATCTTCGTCCAGTGGCCGGAGCGGGCCAGCGTCGAGGAGTTCGAGCGCCATCTGTTCATGGCCCGCCGCCGACTCGAAATCGAGGTCGGCCCCGAGGCCGGACCGTATGTGGCCAGCCTGTCGGCGCGGACCATCGCCTACAAGGGCATGGTCATGCCCGAGTACCTGGCCGACTTCTACCCCGATCTGGCCGATCCGGAATTCGCGACTTCGGCCGCCGTCTTCCACCAGCGTTTTTCGACCAACACCCTGCCGCGCTGGCGCCTGGCGCAACCGTTCCGGCTGCTGGCCCACAACGGCGAGATCAACACGATCCGCGGCAACCGCAACTGGACGCGCGCCCGGCGGCGCCTGCTGCGCTCGCCCCTGCTGCCCGAGCTGGCCGACTTCGACCCGCCGGTGGGCATGCACGGCTCCGACTCCAGCTCCCTGGACAACATGCTCGAACTGCTGGTCGCCGGCGGTATGCCCCTGCCCCAGGCGGTTCGCATTCTCATCCCGCCGGCCTGGCAGACCGCCGACAACCTCGACGCCGATCTCCGGGCCTTCTACGAATTCTTCAGCTTCCACCAGGAACCCTGGGACGGCCCCGCAGGCCTGGTGATGTGCGACGGTCGCTTCGCCGTCTGCGCCCTCGACCGCAATGGCCTCCGACCGGCACGGTGGACCCTGACGGACCAGGGACGCCTGATCGTGGCCTCGGAAACCGGCGTGGTCGATGTGCCACCGGAACACGTCAGGGCACGTGGACGTCTCGGCCCCGGACAGATCCTGGTCGCCGACCTCGCCAGCGGCGAGCTGCTGGATTCGGCCCAGGTCGATGACCGGTTGAAACGCCTGGAGCCCTGGCAACGCTGGCTGAAGGCCGGCGTGAAATACCTCGACTCCGAGCTCGTCGATGTGCACATGGCCGCCGAACCCTTCGACGCGGACACCCTGGCGACCTATCAGAAGATGTTCAATCTCTCGCGCGAAGAGCGACGCGAGGTCATTCAGGTGCTGGCCGAAACTCAGTCCGAAGCCGTCGGTTCCATGGGCGACGACACGCCGATGCCGGTGCTGTCCAGCCGCAACCGCTCGCTCTACGACAGCTTCCGCCAGCAGTTCGCGCAGGTCACCAATCCGCCGATCGACTCGCTCCGGGAAAGCATCGTCATGTCCCTGGAGACGGGCGTCGGGCGCAAGGGCAATGTCTTCCAGCCCGGGCCGGAACTGGCCGAGAAGGTCGTTCTGAATTCGCCGATCCTGAGCCAGCGCAAGCTCAGACAGCTGATCAACACGCCGCAGTTCGGCCTGCCCTCGGCCTTCATCGATCTGAATCGTCCCGAGGACCTGCCGCTCGAAGCAGCGATCGACCAGCTCTGCCAGGAGGCCGAGGCTGCCGTGGACGACGGCAAGCTGATCCTGCTGATCTCGGATCGCTACCTCAAGCCAGGCCATCTGCCGGTCCACGCCCTGCTCGCCACGGGCGCGATCCATCATCAACTGCTCGAATCCGGCAAGCGGCCGCTGTGCAATCTGATCATCGAAACCGGCACGGCCCGCGACGCGCATCAGGTGGCCTGCCTGGTCGGTTTCGGCGCCACGGCGGTCTACCCCTATCTGGTCTATCAGACCCTGCACGCCATGGCGGCCAGCGGCGAGATCGAGAACCCGCGCGACGAGGCCTTGCAGCTCGGCCGCGCCTATCGCCGCGGCATCCGCAAGGGCCTGCTGAAGATCCTGTCCAAGATGGGCATCTCGACGATCGCCGCCTACCGCGGCGCGCAGCTGTTCGAGATCATCGGACTGTCCGACGAGGTCGTCGATCGCTGCTTCCCGGGCGCGGTCAGCCGGATTCAGGGCGCCACCTTCGCCGACCTGCACCGTGACCAGCAGGCGCTTGCTCGCTGGGCCTGGCAGACAACCGTGCCGATCGAGCACGGCGGCCTCTATCGCTACGTCCACGGCGGCGAGTACCACGCCTACAACCCGGACGTGGTCACGACTCTGCAACGGGCCTGCCAGAGCGGTGACTACGCCGACTACCAGCGCTATGCCGCCCTGGTCAACGAGCGCGAACCCGCCACCCTGCGCGATCTGCTCCGATTGCGCTCCGATCATGCGCCGATCGAGCTCGATCAAGTCGAATCCGAACAGGACATCCTGCTGCGCTTCGACTCCGCCGGCATGTCCCTGGGCGCCCTCTCACCGGAAGCCCACGAGGCCCTGGCGATCGCCATGAACCGCCTTGGCGGCCGCTCGAATTCCGGCGAAGGCGGCGAAGACCCGGCGCGCTACGGCACGGAAAAATCATCCAAGATCAAGCAGATCGCCTCGGGCCGCTTCGGCGTCACCCCGGCCTACCTGGTCAACGCCGAAGTGCTGCAGATCAAGATCGCCCAGGGCGCCAAGCCCGGCGAGGGCGGTCAGCTGCCCGGCCACAAGGTCGATGGCCTGATTGCCCGACTCCGCCACGCCAGGCCCGGCGTCGGCCTGATCTCGCCCCCGCCGCACCACGACATCTACTCGATCGAGGATCTGGCCCAGCTGATCTATGACCTGAAGCAGGTCAACCCCGAGGCCCTGGTCTCCGTCAAGCTGGTCGCCGAACCCGGCATCGGCACGATTGCCGCCGGCGTGGTCAAGGCCTATGCCGATCTGATCACCGTCTCCGGCTACGACGGCGGCACCGGCGCCAGCCCCCTGACTTCGGTCAAGTATGCCGGCGCCCCCTGGGAGCTGGGCCTGAGCGAAATCCGTCAGGTACTGAGTGCCAACGGCCTCCGTGGCCAGGTGCGGATCCAGGCCGACGGCGGACTCAAGACGGGTCTGGACGTGGTCAAGGCGGCCATCCTGGGCGCGGAGAGCTTCGGCTTCGGCACCGCGCCGATGATCGCCCTGGGCTGCAAGTACCTGCGCATCTGCCATCTGAACAACTGCGCCACTGGCGTCGCCACCCAGAACGAAGTCCTGAGAAGCCAGCATTTCATCGGCCTGCCCGAGATGGTCGAGCGCTACTTCCGATTCGTCGCCCGCGAGGTTCGCGAGATTCTCGCCGACCTCGGCGTGACGCGCCTCGAGGACCTGATCGGGCGGACCGAGTACCTGGAGCGCATCGAAGGCCTGACCGAACGACAGAACCGCCTCGATCTCGCCCCCCTGCTCGGGGAAGCCGGTCTGGCCGACGGAGCGCGCTTCTGCACCCGATTGAGAAACCCGCCGCACGATCGCGGCCTGCTGGCCGAGCGCATCCACACGGACACGGCCGAGGCCGTCGCCACCGGTGCCGGCGGCGAGTTCACCTATGCCATCGCCAACAGCGATCGCTCCATCGGCGCGCGCCTGTCCGGCGAGATTGCCCGCCGCTGGGGTGACCCGGGCCTGTCCGGCCCGCCCCTGGCCATCGATTTCGAGGGCAGCGCCGGTCAGAGCTTCGGGGCCTTCAACGCCCCCGGCCTTCAGCTGAGCCTCACGGGCGAGGCCAATGACTACGTCGGCAAGGGCATGGCCGGCGGCCGCATCGTGCTCAAGCCCCCAGCAGCCGCTCGCTACGCCAGCCAGGACACGCCGATCATGGGCAACACCTGCCTGTACGGCGCCACCGGCGGCGAACTCTTCGCCGCCGGCCAGGCCGGTGAGCGCTTCGCCGTTCGCAACTCCGGGGCCGTGGCCGTGGTCGAGGGCGCCGGCGATCACTGCTGCGAGTACATGACCGGCGGCGTCGTGGTCGTGCTGGGCCGCACGGGCATCAACTTCGGCGCCGGCATGACCGGCGGCTTTGCCTACGTGCTCGATCAGGACCGTGGCTTCGTCGACCGCTACAACCACGAGCTGATCGACATCCAGCACATCGCGCCGGACCACATGGAAAACCACGTGCATCACCTGCGCGAGCTGATCCAGCAGCACCTGGCGCTGACCGGCAGCCGGCACGCCGAGACCATCCTCGACGACTTCCGCCGCCTGCTGCCCAAGTTCTGGCTGGTCAAGCCCAAGGCCAGCGATCTCGACGAGCTGATCGACGCGCTCCGGAGCGCCGCATGAGCCGGGTCCGCAACAATCCCCTGCATTTCCTCGACACCGAGCGCCAGGATCCCGAGGTGCTCAGCGTGCCGATCCGCGTCAAGGGCTGGGACGAGATCTATGGCGGCTTCGACCGCCACGGCGCGGCCGATCAGAGCGCGCGCTGCATCAACTGCGGCAACCCGTACTGCGAGTGGCAGTGCCCGGTGCACAACTACATCCCCGACTGGCTGCGCCTGGTCAAGCAGGGGCGCCTGTTCGAGGCCGCCGAGCTCTGCCACCAGACCAATTCCCTGCCCGAGATCTGCGGTCGCATCTGCCCCCAGGACCGCCTCTGCGAGGGGGCCTGCACCCTCAACGACGGCCTCGGCGCCGTCACCATCGGCTCCGTCGAGAAATACATCACCGACGAGGCCGTGCGCCAGGGCTGGCGCCCGGACCTGTCCGAGGTCGAGCCCACGGGCAAGCGCGTCGCCATCGTCGGCGCCGGGCCGGCGGGTCTGGCCTGTGCCGATGTCCTCGCGCGCCAAGGCATCGAGGCGGACGTCTATGACAAATACCCGCGCATCGGCGGCCTGCTGACCTACGGCATCCCGCCCTTCAAGCTCGAGAAGGACGTGATCGAGACGCGCCGGCGACTCCTCGAAGGCATGGGCATCCGCTTCCACCTGGGCGTGGAGGTCGGGCGCGACATCGAATTCCAGACCCTCATCGACGAGCACGACGCCGTCTTCCTGGGGCTGGGCACCTACCGCGCCGTCGACGGCCGAATCCCGGGCCAGGACCTGCCCGGCGTGCTTCAGTCCCTGCCCTACCTCATCGGCAACGTCGGCCAGGTGCTGAACGAACCCCTCGCGGGCTTCGACTATCAGCACCTCGAAGGAAAGCGCGTCGTCGTCCTCGGCGGCGGCGACACGGCGATGGACTGCAACCGCACGGCGATCCGCCAGGGCGCGGCCTCCGTGACCTGCGCCTACCGCCGCGACGAAGCCAACATGCCGGGCAGCCAGCGCGAGGTGAAGAACGCCCGCGAGGAAGGCGTGGAGTTCCTGTTCAACCGCCAGCCCGTCGAGATCCTCGGCGACGGCCGGGTCGAAGGCGTGCGGGTGGTCGAGACTCGGCTGGGCGAGCCCGACGAGAACGGCCGCCGCCGCCCGGAGCCGATCGAAGGCAGCGAACAGATCCTGCCCGCAGACGCCGTCATCATCGCCTTCGGCTTCCGCCCCAACCCGCCGGACTGGCTGATGGCGGCGGGCGTGGATACGCACGATGACGGGCGACTGATCGTCGCCTCGAACGGCCATGCGCCCTTCCAGACCACGAATCCAAAGGTGTTCGCCGGCGGCGACATGGTGCGCGGCGCCGATCTGGTGGTCACCGCCGTCTGGGAAGGACGTGAGGCCGCGAAGTCCCTGAGCTCGATTCTGATGAGCTGATCAACGGGACTCCATTGAACGGACCGGTACTTGCCGCACCCGAAGGGCCTCGGTAGGATATGGGCTTATTCCCTCGTCCATATGGGCGCCCACATGAAGACAACCGTGGAAATTTCCGATGCCGTTCTGTCTGCTGCTCGCGCCCTGGCCAAACGCGAGCACACAACGGTCAAAGCGTTGATCGAGCGCGGCCTGAGGCATGAACTGGCCGAGGCCGAGCGGATCCAGGACTTCAAGCTTCGACGTGCCTGCTTCAGTGGTAATGGGCTACGCAAGGACAGCCAGGGACTGGAATGGGATCGCCTGCGCGATCTGGCCTACGAAGATCGTATCGAATGATCGCCATCGACACGAACCTCCTGGTCTATGCGCATCGGGAGGACAGTCCGTTTCATCCTCAGGCCTATGAACGGATCGAGTCGCTGGCGACATCCCGGGCCCCGTGGGCCATCCCATGGCCCTGCCTGCATGAGTTCTACAGCATCGCCACCCATCCGCGGATCTTCGACCCACCGACACCGTCGAGTCAGGCACTCGATCAGATCGATGCCTGGCTGGAGTGTCCCGGACTGAATCTGATTTCTGAAAGTGTTCGCCATTGGAGCGAACTGCGACCGATGCTCGACTCCGCCCGCATCGTCGGGCCGAAAGTCCATGATGCTAGGATCGCCGCAATCTGTCTTCAGCATGGGGTCACCGAGCTCTGGACTGCGGACCGCGACTTTTCCGTCTTTCCGAATCTGAAAGCACGGAACCCATTGGTCGCCTGACCGACACCAGAGAGCCCTTGATGCGATCTGCATTCGTGCCGGGTGATATGAAAGGCACGAGTCCGGAGACACTCGTGCAAGCGCTCCGATCGGGCGTATAGTGAGTCGGATGCACGAGCTCGACCAAGCATGAGCAAGCACCAGCCACTCAGCGGCCTCGACGCCGCCTTTCTCTACCTCGAAGGATTGGGTACGCCGATGCATGTGGGCAGCCTGATGCTGCTCGAGGCCGGCCAGAGAAAAGGCGGTGATTTTCATCAGCAGCTGCGTGATCACGTCGCCGATCGGCTTGCCGCCGCCGCCCCCCTGCGACGCGTGCTCGAAGACGCGCCGCTGGGCCTGAGCCATCCGATCTGGCGTGGCGATGCGGAGCTCGATCTGGACTGGCATATCCAGCATCGGCGCCTGCGCGCGCCGGGCTCGATGAAGGCGCTGATGAAACTGACCGGCCGCCTGCACGCCGAGCCGATGGACCGCGACAGACCGCTCTGGCAGCTGGTCGTGATCGACGGCCTGGCCGATGGACGCGTCGCGCTCTACAGCCGCATCCACCACGCCCTCCTCGACGGCCAGGGCGGCGTGGCCCTGGCCCGGGCCCTGCTGGACACGGAACCGGACCCTGAAACGCCGGGCCATCGTCCGCCCCCGGCACCGGCCAGCCACCCCAGCGGCAAGGCCCGTCTGGCCGTGCGCGCTGCTGGCTCGACGGTGAGTGCCTGGGGCCGCTGGATGCGCGGCCTTCCGGACACGGTCAAGCTGGCTGCCTCCGGCGTGGGTTCGCCCATCAGGACCGTGGCCGGCCTCAGAGACAGCCTGCTGTTCGCCCCGAAGACGCGCTTCAACGTCCAGATCGGCGACCAACGCGCCTTCGGCGTGACCAGCCTGGCGCTGAAGCGGATCAAGGGGGTCGCCCAAGGCTATGGGGTCAGCCTGAATGACGTCGTCATGGCCCTGTGCACCGGCGCTCTGCGATCGGCGCTGAAGCAGCACGGGGAGCTACCCGACAGGCCCTTGATCGCCGGCATGCCGATCAGCCTTCGAGCCCAGGGCAATGGCGAGGCCAACAACCAGGTCTCGATGGTCCAGTGCGAACTGCCGACCGACGAAGCCGACCCGATCGAGCGTCTCAAGCGCATCCACGCCTCGACCGGCCGGATCAAGGCCCGGGTCCAGACCTTCAGCCATCTGATCCCGACCGACTTCCCCGGCCTGGCCGCACCCTTCTGGGCCACGGGCCTGAGCCGTCTCTGGAAGGCCGGTCGCCTGTCAGAGCGCTTGCCGGCGCTGGCGAACCTGGTCATCTCCAACGTACCCGGACCACCCGTACCGCTGTTTCTCGCAGGCCGTCGCATTTCACACTACTACCCGATCTCGATCGTGACCCACGGCCTGGGCCTGAACATCACGGTTCAGAGTTATGCTGGAAGTCTGGAGGTCGGCATCCTGGCCTGCCCCGAGGTGCTGCCCGAGCCCGCTCGCCTGGCCCGGCGCATCGACCAGGCCCTGGACGAGCTGGAAGGAGGAATCACGACATGAACTGGCTGGACCGTTTTCCCCTGCGCGCGCCCCACCCCGTGCTGATGGCGCTGGAAGGGCGTGCCTTTTTCGAGTGGAGCTCACTGGCCGTGAGCTGGCCGATCCTGAAGCGAGCGCCCGCCGGTGATGGCCACCCCGTGCTGGTCCTGCCGGGCCTGGTCGCCAACGACACCAGCACCTGGCCGATCCGACGCTTCCTCAACAGTCGTGGCTACGCGGCCTACCCCTGGCGTCAGGGTTTCAACATCGGGCCCGTCGACAACCTGGTCGAACGCCTCGAGGAACGACTGGACACCCTGCACCGCCGCCATGGCCGCACCGTCAGCCTGATCGGCTGGTCCCTGGGCGGTGCGATGGCCCGCGCCCTGGCCGTTCGCATGCCCGAGCACGTCCGCAGCGTGATCACCCTGGGCTCCCCGATCCAGGCCGAGCATCAGGCAACCAATGCCTGGCGGATCTTCGAACTGGTCAGCGGCTGGAAGGCCGACGACCCGCGCCTGGCCGAGTGGCTGCTCGAGCACCCGATGGCGCCCAGCACCTCCTTCCTGAGCAAGACCGACGGCATCGTCAACTGGCGAATCAGCATGGCGCCCGAGCACGAGCTGTCGGAAAACATCGAGGTCAGCGCCAGCCACATGGGCATGGGCGCCAACCCGATCGTGCTCTGGGCGATCGCCGACCGCCTGGCCCAGGCCGAAGGTGAGTGGAAACCACTGGCCCGCGACAACCCCCTCCGCAGCCTGCTCTATCGCGACCCCAAGAAGGCTCGCCTGGCCGACCTGATCGCCACCCGAGGTTGAAGCTCGTTCGTGAGATTCAGGTGCCGGCGGTCGGAAACGGGCCGTGGATGGCGAGCGTCAAACCGTCCTTCTGGATATTGACGAAGAGGGTCTGGCCGTCCGGTGCGAAGCAAACGCCGCAGAGTTCGGACGTGGAATAGGCGTTGCGCCCGAATTCGTAGAGTTCGCCTGCGGGCGTGACCCCGACCAGACCCGCATGATCGTCCCGGTCTTCGCACACCAGAAGGTCGCCCCAGGGGCTGACCGTCAGGTTGTCGCAGGACTTCATCAAGCGATGATCGCTGGATTGCACGAACAGGCTCAACTGCTCGTCGCTCGGTCGATAACGGAAGATCTGGCCATATCGATCAGGCCCGCCGTTGGTGCAGGCGAAATAGGCTTCGCCGTCCCCCCACCAGAGACCCTCGCCACGCGCGAACACGGCCGCGCCCCGGGCCGCACCTCGATGACGCAGATCGTCGTCAGGTGCATCGATGCGGTCCAGATCGATCCATTCGACGGCCAGGGCTTCATTGACCGCGATCGATGAGGCGCCGTTCTCGGGCCAGTTGCGCGTGTCCGATCGACGGCGATCCTTCAGGGCGAGGGCCTGCAGGCGTCCGCCGGCCGCCAGTTCACCGGGGCGGTTCGGAATGAAGCGATAGAACAGGCCGTCCGATCGGTCCTCGGTCAGGTAGACGATACCGGTGGCGGGATCCACCGCGCAGGCCTCATGGTTGAAACGACCCATGGCGGTCAGGGGCACGGGTTCGACCGCTTCGGTGGCCGAAGCCGGCACTTCGAACACCCAGCCATGGTCGCGCGTGTAGGTCTGTTGATCGCTGCGGACCACCGTCTCCTCGCAGCTCAGCCAGCTGCCCCAGGGCGTGGGCCCGCCGGCGCAGTTGTTCTCGGTCCCGGCCAGACTCATCCAGGAGCGCGTCACACGGCGGGCGCTCGGATCATAGACCAGGGTCGTCGTGCCGCCGGAACAGGCCAAGCGGCGACCCGGATCGTAGACGCGGCTCGCATCGATCCGGTCGGCCAGTTCGCCGTTCGGACCGAAGGGGCCGAGGGCGGACTCGTCGTGTTCGACTTCGTGATTGCAAATCAGGATCACCTGTCCATCCGCGCCCGGAAAGGCCGCCATCCCATCGGGCAGACCGGGACGACGCAGGCCATCGTGCATGGTCTCGCCGAGGCGGGCGATCACCGTGTAGGCAAAGCCCGCCGGCAGGTCGAATACCCCGGCCGGGTCCGGCCGGACCGGCCCGAAATCCCGCCAGCCGGGCAGGATCGCATGGGCCCGGCCCAGCACCTGCCGTTGATAACCGATGAAGGCCGCGCCGACCGCGGCCGCCGAACTACCGATGAAGCGACGTCTGGAAATCACTGCATTACGTCCTGCGTACAGGGGGTCAGATTCAGCGCGGATTGTACTTCGGCCCAATCGAAGGCGCCGACGTTGCCGTCATCGTGCACGGCATAGAAGGCGCCGCCCGGGAAGCCCGGCAGCGGCGCCGGATGCAGCCAGACGCCATCGGTGTTCGCCGTCACGGCACCGGTGAAGGCGCCCAGCACGTCCAGACCGAGACGGTCGAGGACCAGGAAGCGATTGTCCAGGTGATCCTGGTCGGTCACGACCCAGAACCCACGCCCGTCCTCGCAGGCGTCCAAGGCGGTGCCTTCCGGCTCGTAGAACAACTCGCCATCCAGGGCGGTCTCGCCGGTAAAGCGACCCTCGAGATCGAAGATCTTGAGGTTGAGTGCATCGGGATGCTCGTCGGCGACCAGCAGACGATCATTGGCCGGGTCCCCCCAGAGCGATTCGACCTTGAACAAACGGCCGACACCCTCGGTCGGCCCGAGGCGCCGATGCTCGACCAGCTCGAAGCGGCCGTCACGATCCACGATGTCGAAACGATGCAGGCGGCCGTCGAGCTCGGCATCCGGCGGCACCTGCTCGTCGACGGTCTCGTAGGAATCGGTCACGAAGATGCGGTATCCAGTGTCGGCCCGCTCCATCCAGAGGCCGTAGGGCTTGACCAGCACATCGGCCCCGAAGATCCCCAGCGGCGCGAAATCCGGCAGGCTCAGGGCCTGCAGGCGATGGTTGTCCCGCTCGACGATCCAGACCAGATCGTCGATCACGAAGAGGCCGTTCGGACGCAGCAGCCTGCCGGGCGCATTGCCGGTGCCGCCGGCCTCGCCCAGACGCTCGCCGGTCGCGGCATCGTAGATGATCAGGATGTCGGACTCCTTGGCCGTGGCCAGCAGCCAGTTCCGCTCGACGCCGTCGCTCCAGACCGCGACCGAATCCACGTTGTCGCCCTCGTCGCGCTGCGTGAGCCAGCGCTCAGCGACTTCGGTGGCCGGCCGCGGCGTGGGCGCCGTCTCGACGAGCGGCGCCGGCGCCGACGACGGGCTCGGTGCGGCATCCCGGCCCTGCTCACCGCAAGCGGCCAGCAGGGCCAAGGCCAGGAGCGAAAGGACTCCGAACCCGCTCGTTCGCATCATCGTGGCCATGACCCCGGTTTGCCGATTGCGATGCCCTGCCATCAGAAGCGACCGCGCAGACCGGCGCTGACGCTCACGCCGTACTCTTCGAGCTGGAACACATTGCCCGAATCGCCCTGATAGAGACGCAGGGCCTCATCGGTGATGTTGATCACTTCGAGCATCGCTTCGATCTGGTCGGTGAAGCGCCAGGATGCGGTCAGGTCCAGCTGGGCATGGTCGTCGACGTAGACATCGAAACGCGCATCATCGCCAATCTCTTCAAGGTACTTGCCACGATGCGACCAGCTCAGGCGCGTCGACAAAGGGCCGCGCTCGAAGCCCAGGTACAGGTTGGCGATCGACTCCGAGGCCTGCGGCAGGGAGAAGGTCTCGCCCGGGCGCTCGGCAACGGTGAATTCGGTGTCCATCGCGGTGAGGTTCACACCGAACAGCAGGCCGTCCAGGGACTCGTTCCAGACGCCCAGGTCGTGCTGGAAGTTGAATTCGATGCCACGGGTCTCGCCCGAGGTGCCGTTGATCGGCCGTTCGACTTCGAAGCCCGGCAGGCTCGGGTCGTTGTCGGTCACGAAGTCGACCACGAAGTCATCGATGTCCTTGGCGAACAGGCCGATCGAGAAAATGCCCGCCCGCGGCAGGTACCAGTCGAACATCAGGTCGATGTTGCTCGACGTGATCGGGTCGAGGAAGGGATTGCCGGCCTCGGCTTCCAGATCCTCGCGGAAGATGACCACGCCCGGAGACAGTGCGCTGAAGCTGGGACGTGCCAGGGTGTTCGTCCAGGCGGCGCGCAGGACGATGTCATCGAAGCCTTCGTAACGAGCCAGGATGCCCGGCAGGAATTCCGAGTAGTCGTTGGAGGCACGAACGGTCTGGACGCCGGCCAGTTCTCCGTCCTCGTCGAAGTCGATCGCATTGCCGCGCGCCTTGAACTCCGTGTCCTCGAAGCGGGCACCGGCGATGATGCGCCAGTCATCGATGTCGAGGGTACCCATCAGATAGGCGGCGGTCACGTCCTCGCTGGCGCTGAAATCGGGCGCCGTGGACAACAGCAGATTTTCACCGAGGTCGCCCGGACGTTCGCCGAAGGCCTCACGGTTGGCGAAGAAGTACTCCCGGAACAGGCGCGAGCTGATGCCCTCACCCATGCTGCCGAAGGGGAAGCTGAAACCGGGGCGGGTGAACGGACCCAGATCGAGATCCGGCACGACGCGCAGCTCGACCTCGTTTTCATCCACGTCCTTGTCCTTGTAACGGGCATCGGCGCCGAACTTCAGGGTGAACTGATGGCCGGCCCCGAACAGGAAGGCCCGCTCCAGGTTGAGGCTGAAGTTGGCGTCTTCCTCGTCGGTGAAGGCCTGGCTCAGCACCACTCGATCCAGTGCGAAGTTGCCGTTGACGAAGATGTCATCGGCGGCCACGCCGCCACGATTGATGTCGAACACCGGCACACCGCTGCCGAAGCGAACGTCGGCATCGACGTCATCCCCATCCAGCTCGAAGCGGCCTTCGATCTCGTCCGGCGCGTCCTCGCTGGCCTCCGAGTAGCCGGCGCGGTAGTCGATGGTCCAGTTCTCCAGACGGTGCTCACCACCCAGGGCCAGGGCGAAGGTTTCCTGCTCCTTGCTGCGGTAGCGCACGCGGCGGCGGATGCCGTCGGCCTCGACACCGCGGAACTCGGCGACTCCTCCGTTCAGGGCGTCCAGATCGCCATCCTCCCAGACGCTGATCGAACGCTGGCGCGTCTCGGCGTCGTTGAACTGACTGTAGAGCGCGTTGAAGAAGTACTGATCGCGATAGTTCGGGCGGAAATCCAGGTTCAGGTGTGCACCGAGGCGATCGCGGGTGATGAAGTACTTGCGCTGCTGCGTCTCGATCGGCGCGAACACTTCGCTACCGGTCGATTCCTCGTCGATCAGATCGTACTCGGTCTCGATGTTGTCGGACTGGAAGTCACGCTCGAGATAGTTGATGCCGAAGCTCAGGCCGATGTTGTCCTGGCCGCCGAAGCCGTCGAAGACATTGCTGTAGGCCAGCTCGCCGCGGATACCGCTCTCGCTGCCCAGGTCGGCGTACAGACCCTCGATGCGGTAGCGGATGACCTGAGCTTCGCTGTCGAAGGCCGACGGCGAGACCACGTTGACCGCACCGCCGATGGCATCGCCGGGCATGTCCGGGGTGGGCACCTTGACCACTTCCAGACGCTCGACGGAACCGGTCGGGATCAGGTCCAGCGGCAGCTCGCGATTGCCCGGCTCCGGCGTGCCGATGCGCATGCCGTTGAGCGAGACGTTGTTCAGGTTCGAGTTCAGGCCGCGGATCGTCACGAAACGGCCCTCGCCCTGGTCGCGCGTGATCGAGATCCCCGGCAGACGCTGCAGGGCCTCGGCGACGTTCTGATCGACGAAGCTACCGATGTCATCCGAAGACACGACATTGGTCACGGCGTCGGCGCTGCGGTACTGGTTGAGTGCGCGCGAGCTGGCCTGCGCCTGGCTGCGCACCTCGATCCGATCCAGCGACAGGGCCGTGCTCATCGACACATCGAGGTCGATGGTCTCGTCAGCCTCGATAGTGACGGTTTCCATGCGGGTCTCGCTTCCGAGGTACTCGAAGCGGACTTCGATCACACGGGCAGGCAGGCCTCGCAGAAGGTAGCGACCGGCCTGATCGGTGACGGTGAAGCGGTCGAGTTCGCTGACCGAGATTCGAACACCCTCCAGGCGCCCACCGCGGGCATCGGTCACCTCGCCCTGGATCGAGCCCGTCTGGGCCAGTGCCTGCGGAACGAAAACGAAGGAAAGGACCAGACAGAACAAGAACAAGGAAAAGCGAATGGATTTCATCGGAACGCATCACGGGTGGAATCAGCCCGGGGATGCTAGAGAGGAAATGCTGCAGTCCGGTTGCCGACCGATGAAAGGACGATGACGGTCGAGTCCCGACCGCTGACTCAGCGCCGGTGTCTCTCAGAAGAAACCGGCCGTGCAGACTCGCGCCGCGTCCGAGAATTGCGAATCAAAGGCTCTTTAGCCTCCGCTGCGCCGGGCGGCACGCTGCCGGGCGATGGCTGATAGAAGAAGGTTGTAAGCCTCGAACTGGCTCGGGCTCATGCTCTGATAAAGGATGCCATCGAGCACGTTCTGACCATCGCACTGGAATCCGGGCTGGAAGCAATAGGCACTGACCAGAAAGTTGTTCAGCGAACAATCGCCGACAAACTGGCAATCCAGGCTCGCATACAGGGCATCAAGCACCTGTTCGGCCTGGGCCTGTGACAGACGTTCCATCGGCGACCAATCCTCGACGAGACCCGGGGTTCGCTCCTCCCAGAGCAGCTCCGTGGTCATTGCCACCAGCAGGGCGTCGTCCGACTGCAGCTGGAGGAACAGCGCCTCCGGGCCCGCCTCAAGGGCCTGTGCCAGTTGCTGTTCCACCGCGACTCGCTGGGGGTTCCCCCTCGGGTCGACGCTGCTCGTGATCTCGACAAGCTCGTTCAGCTTGCTTCGCGCTTGCTCGGCCCCCAGCTGGGAGCTCATCCGACGGCACCAATCCATCCCCGGGTTCGCCAGCATTGAAGCGATCATGGCCGAGCTGGAGCCCGTCTCAGAATCGGACTGCGCCAGGGCACCCCGCGCCTCCAGCGCCAGGAGACCGAGGGCCACCCCGCAGGTGGCGTAGATGCCGGACACGACATCCCTCGCCTCGTCTCGAACCAGAAGATCGTCGTCGTCCAGGAATTCGAGCATCTGATCCGGCGACAGTCGCATCACCGCAGCCCGCAGCTGCGGGCTCCAGGGCCCCTCCGCTTCGATCGCTGCCTGCCGAAGATCGAACAGATCCCGACTCCGTTCCTGGCCCTCGATCGTCGAACGGCTGATGGCCGGTGCTTCTGCCATCGCCTCACCTTCCTGAGCCGGACCTTCAGCGCTCGCGGGGGGAGCCGCATCACTGCCTCGATCGATTCCGAGCAGAACCGCCCCGATAGCAGCAAGAACGAGCACACCGAACAGGAAGGCAAGCGCCAGTCGTGATCTGCTCACTTGATGTTTCTCCGAAGCGTCGATGAAGTTCAGGGAAGAAGCGAAGACCGTTGCAACTCGCGTACTGCGGGCCGATGCGAATCGGACGCCCCCCGCGCCGTCACACTCGCCCGCAGATATCAACCCGGCAAGCATGCAGGTCCCATTCCTGCAAGAAAGATAATATCGCGAAAACAGTTAACTCAATAGGCAAAAACCGTGATGGCGAACGGCTTCTTTCTCCGCGTCGCCTGTCTCCAGTGACATTCGGGCTGCAAGCGCCTTCGACCCGGCAGAACAAGGCCCACATGCCGCGAGGAAGCGCGAGAAACCCTCGGCCCGACCGGCAAGACCTGCAATAATCCATCGACCCAGGCAGATTTGAGCTGATCCCAGGAGCGCGATCATGCAGACCGAGACACCACCAGAGAACGAAGATCTGAGCGACGGTCTGGACCAGGAACGCATCCAGTCGGTCATCGAGGCCGTGGACGCACAGGATGCGGAGCAGTTGAGCGAGCTGCTCGAGCCCCTGCACGCGGCCGATGTCGCCGACCTGATCGAGCAGATCAGCCCGCCCGAGCGCATGGCCCTGGTCGAGCTCTGGGGCGAGGAGATCAACGGCGAAATCCTGTCCGAACTCGACGAGTCGATCCGCGAGCCGCTGATCGAAGCCCTGCCCGCCGAGGTCCTGGCCGAAGCCATTCGCGAGCTCGATTCGGACGACGTCGTCGACCTGGTCGAAGACCTCGAGCACGAGCAGCAGTCCCGCATCCTCGAGGCCCTGGAGGCCACCGACCGGATCGGGGTCGAAAGCGCCCTGAGCTATCCGGAGTACTCGGCCGGCCGCTTGATGCAGCGCGAGCTGGTCGCCCTGCCCGAGGACTGGAGCGTCGGCCAGGCGATCGACTACGTCCGCAACAACGAAGAACTGCCGGACCAGTTCTATCACGTCATCCTGGTCTCTCCGGCCATGAAACCGGCCGGCTACGTGGCCCTGGGACGGCTGCTGTCTTCGCGGCGCGATACCGCCCTGTCAGACCTGATGGAACCGAGCTTCCGCACGGTGACCGTCACCGACGAGGAAAGCGAAGTCGCCTACCTGTTCAACCACTACCACCTGATCTCGGCCCCCGTGGTCGACGAGAACGGTCGCCTGGCCGGCGTCATCACGATCGACGACGCCATGGGCGTCCTCGACGAGGAACACGAGGAGGACATGCTGCGCATGGCCGGGGTCGACGAGGACTCGAGCCTGACGGACACGGTCTTCCAGACCACCAAGGGCCGCGCGCTCTGGCTGATGGTCAACCTGCTCACCGCCATCCTGGCCTCGATGGTGATCAACCTCTACGCCGAGACCATCGACCAGATGGTCGCCCTGGCCGTCCTGATGCCGATCGTCGCCTCGATGGGCGGCAATGCAGGCACCCAGACCATGACCGTGGCCGTGCGTGCGATCGCGACGCGTGAACTGACTCCGAGAAACGCGATTCGAGTCAGCTGGCGAGAGATCACGGTAGGCGCCATCAACGGCTTCGGCTTCGGCCTGATCATGGCGATCATCGCCGCACTCTGGTTCGGCGTGCCGATGCTGGGCGCCGTGATCGCCCTGGCCATGCTGTTCACCCTGGTGGCCGCCGCCCTCGGCGGCATCGTCATCCCGATCGCCCTGGAGCGGCTGAACATCGACCCGGCCCTGGCCTCCGGGCCCTTCGTCACGACCATTACCGACGTCGTGGGCTTCTTCGCGTTCCTGGGCCTTGCCTCGGTGCTGTTGCTGTAGGCGAGGACGGTTACCAGATAATCGGTGCTGGATCGGGGCACCCCGGAGAATCCGAGGCCGTTGCCCAAGCCGCTTTCGATATCGATCGATCGATCGATCGGAGCAGCGTAGGTCGGGGCCACGTCCCCGACGGACCATGTCCGAAACATCTCCTTCAATCCGATGATCAGCAACGCCGTAGCCAAACGTCCGGTGCCCATTGAACGTCACAGGCCGAAACCCCGGCGATGACGGCGATATTCGTGTGCGGGGTTGTCGAAATTGCGGGGACATTGTGCAGTCGCGCTGACGGAGATACTTGGAACATGGTCCGTCGGCCGCGTGGGGCCGACCTACGCAGGGCTCCGATCGGGCAATATCTCTAACGAGCCAGACCCTTTCGTCCTCGCAGTCTCTCGGCCACCGCGATCGCCCCCGTAGGTCGGGGCCACGTCCCCGACGGACCATGTCCGAAACATCTCCGCCAACCCGACGATTAGTCCATGCCTCAGACCAGCAGGGAAGGATGGGTGCCAGCAAATACCGGATCGGCGTCCAGCTTCACCATCAAGGCCTCAAGATTCCGCTTGCCGTCGATGGCAAAGCGCTCGCGAAAGGCCGCCCAGCTCAGGTAGCAGCCCACTCGCAGCTGGCCGTCGCTAAAGGGCGCTTCGAGTGTATCGAGGCCCTGAGCACAGCGGGCATCGAGCTCAGCCAGGACGCTCTCGACCCGGGCCGCCTGGCGCGCCAGATAAGGGACCTTGGCCGGCGTCAGGCCCTCCTTTTCGAGCAGGAACAGATTGACCGAGGCATCCAGCCCCGTATTGGCCAATAGGAAGGTCTCGTAGTCCTGGATGTCCGGCATGAAGACCTGACCGGCACGCTCACGAAGATGGCGCAGGATGCTGGCCGAGTCGTGGAGGCGCAGCTCGCCATCGTCCAGAAACGGCACCCTGGCCGTCGGCGAGCGCAGCGCGCTTTCCGTGTAGTCGGTTTCGACGAATTCGTGCTCCAGCTCGGTCTGGGCCAGAACGATCCGGCAATGGCGAACATAGGGCGAGGTGGTGGAACCGTAGAGTCTCATGGATCGAACACTCCTCAGGATGGGCGGCGCCGCCAGGGCGCGATGACCAGCAAGATGCCACCGAGAATGATCGCGCCAGCGCCGATCAAGCGCAAGCCGAGGGGCTCGGCCAGCAGAATGACCCCCGCCACCGCGGTCAATACCGGCACGAGCAGCTGGGCCACGGCGGCGGTCGAGGTCCGGATGTATCCGAGGGCGGCATACCAGACCACGTAACCAAGCCCCGAGGCCAGCGCCCCGGACGCCATGGCCAGCGCGAGCCCGGCCCCGTCCCATTCGGCCCAGCTCCAGCGACACAGGGCGAGACCGATGGCCGGCAGCGCCGCGATCAGGAAATTGCCCGCCGTGGCACGGGTCGGATCACCGGCCCCTCGCGCCCTGAGCGTGTAGATCGCCCAGGCCACTCCGGCCGCCACCATCAGCAGGGCCGGCATCAGCGGCGGCCGGGCGAGCCCCGGCAACAACAGCCACACCAGGCCGGCCAGGGCCAGCGCAAATCCCAGCCAGGCCGACCCGGCCAGCCGCTCGCCGCGAATCAGGCTCCAGGCAATCATGCTGATCTGCACCGCCCCGAACAGCAGCAGGGCACCGGTGGCTGCGGTCAGGAAGACATAGGCCAGGGAGAAGCAGAGCGCATAGGCAAACAGCGCGAGCGCCGAAGCCAGGCTACCCTGGCCAGCCGGCGTGCTCGAACGGATCCCCACGATCAGGGCCAGCACCAGGGCTCCACTGGCCAGGCGGACGGCGGTGAAACTGATCGGGTCGATCGCCGTCTCCACGAGCGCCAGGCGCGTCAGCACGGAATTGGCCGCAAAGGCGGTCAGCGCCAGGCTGACCAGCAGCACTGCCTTCATGCGTGATCCGGAGTCTGCTGCAGTGCGCGGCGCAGGCGCTCGATCTCGTCTTTCGCACCATCAGGCCAGGGCTCGGGCGTGCCCACGCCCCAGACTGGCGCCGGCCAGGCGGCGTCGTTACGGAAGCGGCCGATCACGTGCACGTGCAGCTGGGGCACCACATTGCCCAGGGCGGCGATGTTGAGCTTGTCCGGCGCGAAGACCGAGCGGACGGCCCCGGCCACCACCCGAATCTCATCCCATAAACGCATCTGATCCGCGGCATCCAGATCCAGCACTTCCACGGTGCCGGGTCGAGCCGGCACCAGCAGCAGCCAGGGAAAGCGTTGATCGTTCATCAGCCGAAGCTGGCAGAGTTCGAGGGAATCGATGGGCAGAGAGTCCGCGGCCAAGCGAGGGTCGAGCTGAAAGCTGTTCATAGGGGGCGATGCGTCCTGGTCCTTGCAAACGTTAGCACGGCGCTGCAGACGAAAGGCGATTCGGCGCCGAAGTCCGACACGGCCGAGCGGATGGTGCAGAATGACCCAAGGTTCTTGCCGGGCCGTCATCGGTCGACCCCGGCGAGGCCTCACTTTCATCCAAAGGCGAACAGGAATTGCCATGAGCGGATCCAATCAGAATGAGTTCATTTCGACCATGAAGGAGCGCCTCGATCGACTCGACGAGGAAATCGAAACGCTCAAGGGTCGCGCCGATCGCTTCGAGGCCGAGGCGCGCAAGGAATACGAAAATCGCCTGCACGATCTGCGCGCCAAGCGCCGCGAAACTCAACGCCACTTCGACGAACTTCGCGCAGCCGGCAAGGAGAAGTGGCAACAGGTCAAGGACGAAACCGAACACGCCTGGAAAGCCCTGGGCAACTCCTTCAACTACTTCAAGTCGCACTTCAAGTAGGGAACGGGACGACCGCGGTCAGCTCAGCGCGTAAACCAGGCTGAACCCGACATAGGTGCCCAGCAGATTGCCCAGCGTGCCAAGGGCGATACCGGGCAGCAGCAGGTCCGGGCGTTCGAATCGCTCGACCAGAGGCAGCACGACGGTCGCACCGCCGACCGTCGTGGCCGAGGCCACGGCGACGGTTTCCGGGGACTGTCGGAGCAAGCGCCCGGCCAGCAGGACCACCAGGGCGTGGACCGCAATGATCAGGGTCACGTAGGCCATCAGCTTGAGCCCGAGCCAGCCGAGGGAAGCAAGCGCGGAGAGTTCGCAGTAGGTCGCCAGGGCCGCCAGAAAAAGATAGGCGCCGAACATGCCGAGGATCTGGCCGCCCTTGAGGCGAGCAACGGCCTCGAACTGGGCCAGGATCAGGGCCAGGGTGGTCAGGATCAGAATCGGCGGCACGGCCAGCCCTGTCCACGCCGCCAGCCGGGCGGCCAGCCAGTCGGACAGGACAAAGGCGCCGACGCCAAGCGCCAGCAGCATGACCAGATCGCCCAGGTCGGGGCGCCGATCCTGGGCCGTGCGCGCAGCGCCGGCTTCGGCTTCACACTTGGCCGTTTCCAGCGGGTCCCGCCGGGTGAGCCAGCGTCCGACCAGGCGCGGGAAGAGCAGCAACAGCGCGATCCAGACCACCGTCAGCACGTGATCGGCCACCACCGCCGCGGCGTACAGGTTACCGCTCTCCATCACGCCGAAGTGCAGCGCGACGGCATTGAAATTGGCGCCACCGCCGATGTAGGTCGCAGCGAACATGCCGGCGAGAGGCGCATACCAGGGCGCCATCCATTCGGACGCGCCCAGCAGGTAGCCAGCGATCAGCACCCCGGCCAGGGTGCCGAGCGCGGCGAAAGCGAACATCAGCCCGAGCGGCAGGCCGACTTCCACCAGCGAGCGAAGCCGGGCCTTCAGCAACAGCAGGAAGATCGAAATCGGCGCGGCCGTACCCAGCAGCTGGGTGTAGATCGGCGTCGGCTCGCTGGCCAGGGGAATCACGCCGAGATTCGCGACGGTCGCGGTCAGCACGATCACCCACAGGGCGCTGCCCAGCCATTGCCCGTAGCGCTGGCGACCGAACCAGTGCGCGACCGCGATGCAGACCAGCAGCACGGCGAGAATCTGGAGCTGGGTCACCTCGGGTCGCCAAGCTGTTGGTAGAGCTGACGCGCCGCCGGCTTCATGACGGATCCGAGGGCGGAGTCAGCGCATCGATCTGCTCCGCGACGACCTGACAGGCGGCCAGCAGATCGGCGAGAAGCCGATCATCAATGTTCAGATCGCCTTCGTACTCACCGAGATTGCGGACATCATGGCATTTGGCCAGGACCCGCCAGACTTCCGGACCGAGTCCAAGTGTTTGTGGCAGCACCTGAAACACGATGTAGCGATGATTGGCGCGATAGCCATGCCAACGCAGCGCAGCCAGGCACAGCGCGTGAGCGGCGTTGTAGGCCAGATCGAAACGACCCTCCGGGGAGAGCCCTTGCAACTGAGCATCGGCAAGCCGCGCCAACCCTGATCGCTTCAGCCCATCGAATTCGCGCTGATCGGGGGCTTCGCGCGCCAGCGGCTTTCCTGATCCGGTGAGCCTATCGAGCCTGGAGCTCATCCTCGCCCCCGATCAACCAGATCTTTTCGCCCTGCAGCACCCGACAGGCAAAAGCGTTGTGATCCTGCAGGCGTTTGCCCAACTCCGCGCGTGAGTACACCGTCGGATTGATCGGGCGATCGAGCTGTTCTGTCGCCGGCTCCAGCGCTGCAAAAAGCTCGGCATAGCTCAGCTCATCACTGATCACCATCAGGTCGATATCGCTGGCCGCTGAATCCTGGCCCTTGGCCACCGAGCCAAACACGAAGGCCTGAGAAATCCGATCCTTGAGAGGCTCCAGAGCAGCACTCAGCACATCCGCCAGGCCCACTGTCTTCAATACCAGGCCCCGTAGTTCATGGAACACGGGCGACTCAGGATTGGCCTGATAATGCTTCTGGCGTCCGATGCGCTTCACGGTTACGAGGCCCACCGCCTGTAGGCGTGCGAGTTCACGCTGCACGGCACCGGTCCCCATGTTTGCCAGAGCGATCACCTCGTTGGCGTAAAAGCTCCGGTCAGGATGGACAAACAACAAGCCGAGCACGCGCTGCTGGACCTTGGTAAACAGCGCGTCCGCCAGGCCGGTGGCTCGGGCGGCATCGTTGGGAGGCGACTTGTTCAATATTGTTCCCATTTCGGGTATCCTAAACCCCGTTTTGGGTATGTCAAGGCCTCCATGGCCATCTCGATCGGAATAAGCTCGGCGCCACTCAGCGCATTTTCTCGCTCTACTGCCCGCTGGCAGTCGGGTTCGACTGACCAGAAAAGCTCTGCAATACCGTAGCCGGAAGTGACGGGCTATTCACCGGAATCAGCGTCTCCAGGCTTGAGCTGGTTCGGCGCATCGTAGCGTTGGAACCAGGCCAGGATGTTGTCGATCTTGGCGATCAGGTGCGAGGGGCGCGAGGCGATGCCGTGGGCGGCTTCGGGCACGCGGATCATGACCGTGTCCACGCGGCGCAGTTGGAGGGCCTGGTAGTACTGCTCCGTCTCCGACATGGGGGTGCGGTAGTCGTTCTCGCCGGTGATCAGCAGGGTCGGCGTGGTGACGTTGCCGACCAGGGACAGGGGCGAGCGCTGCCAGTAGTGCTCGAAGTGCTCCCAGGGCAGGCCCGGGAACTGGCGCTCGATCTGGCCCGGATAGTAGTCGCCGGTCAGGGTCTTGGAGATCCAGTTGATGACCGGCTTGGCCACGGCGGCGGCGCGGAAGCGATCGGTCAGGCCGATGGCGTAGGCGGTGGCGATCCCACCGGCCGAACCGCCGGTGATGAACAGGCGTTCGGGATCGACGAAGCCCAGTTCGATCATCGCATCGACCCCGCTCATGTGGTCGCCGAAGTCCTCTTCCGAAGAATACTTGTACTCCAGCAGCATGCCGAAGTCGCGGCCGTAGGACGAGGAGCCGCGGTGGTTGTCGTAGAAGACCACGAAGCCTTCGGCGGCATAGCGCTGCATCTCGGCCGAGAACTCGGCGCCGTAGGCCAGGTGCGGGCCGCCGTGAATCTCGAGGATCATCGGGTAGCGCTGCGTCGGGTCGAAGCCCGGCGGGGTCAGGTACCAGCCCTGGATCTCGGTGCCGTCCACGGAGGAGCGATAGTTGATCTCGTGCACCTCGGCCAGCTCGCGGTGGTCGAGGAGGTTGCGGTTGAGATCGGTCAGGCGGCGCTGCTCGCGGCCGATCCGGACGTGCACATCGGCCGGCCGCTGGGCGGTGCCGGCGGTGTAGGCGATCCTGCGATTGTCGGAGACGTGGAACATGCCGCTGAGATAGGGTCGGCCGATGGCGGTGCCGCCCAGACCACTGACACGGACCTCCCAATCGCCGTCCAGGTCGATCTCGCCGACGTGGCGCTGGCCATGATCATCGAAGCGGAACCAGAGACTGTCGCTGTCGGCGGCCCACTGCGGGTCGCTCATGGATCGATCCAGCTCGACGCCCAGACGCCGGAAGTCACTGCCATCGGGACGGACCAGGGCCAGGGACGATTCGGAATACTGCCGGCCCTGATGGTCGTCGTACTCGAAGGCGATCCAGCGCCCGTCGGGCGAGACCGTGGGCGAGGAAATCATGCCCTCCCGCTCCGTCAGCTGCACCATCGTGCCGTCAGCGACATCGACCCGATGGAGATCGCGCTGGCCGAGTTGATACTGCCAGCCCTCGGCGCGGTTGCTGGTGAAGAGCAGGGATTGCCCGTCCGGCATCCAGGCCAGGGGGCCGTGGTGGTCGTAGTCACCGGAAGTGATCTGCCGTGCGCTACCGCCTTCGGCCGAGACGACGAAGACGTGCTGGAATCCCGGCTCGAGAAAGCCACGGCCATCGAAGCGATAGATCACGCTGTCGATGACCCGCACCGCCGGCGCCCATTCGGCACCTTCGGGGCGATCGGGCGGCGTGGCCAGGGAGGGCTTGTCGGCGGGCACCTGCATGACGAAGGCGATCCACTGCCCGTCCGGCGACCAGGCGATCGACGAAGGCGTGGCGTCCAGATTACTGACCAGGGCGGTCTGCCCGCCGTCGAGCCAGTGCACGAACAGCTGCGCCCGGCCGTCGGCCTCGGCCACCCAGGCCAGGCGCTCCCCGTCCGGCGAGAAGCGCGGCGAGGAGGCGCTGCCGCTTTCCGAGAGCAGCGGCCGATGATCGCTGCCATCGGCATCGATGATCCAAAGGTTGTACCGGGTTCGATCGATGAGGATGTCGTTGATGGCGCGCCGATAGACGATCGTCTCGCCGTCGGGGCTGATCTGCAGCTCGGAGGCCCACTGCAGACCGAACAGATCACGCGCGCTCAGGCGCTCCTCGGCCGACAGGGCGAAGGCAAGGCCGAGCAGCAGCAGACCGATGAGCACTCGGAATCGAACGGGGCTGGAAACTGACATCTTTCATGCATCCGCAAGGTGGAAATCGGAACTCAGTCTAGCAATCCACCAGCGCCAGGGCGCCATTGCGGATCAAGTCTTCAGATCAGGCTCCCGTCCAGCCAGGCGATCAATAGACCGGCGATCGAGGCGAGAGCCAGCACCAGCATGACCGGCAGGCCGCTGCGGCGCCCGCCGATGCTCAGACTGATCGAGGCCTTGACCATGGAGTTCACCGCCGCCGCGATCAGGATGCCCAGGGTGGCCACTTCGATCGACAGGCCCTCGCCGGCCATTCTCGACAGGGACAGGGTGATGGCATCGACGTCCGCCACCCCCGAGGCGGCGGCGAGCAGGTAGACCCCGGCATCGCCCAGCCAGTGGGTCAGCGCCTGGCCCAGCAGCATGACCAGGGCCAGCAGCAGGCCGAAGACCAGGGCGGAGCCAAGTTCGAGCGGATTGGACTGGTGGATCGGGCCGGCGGATTCCTCACGGCCCGAGCGCCCGATCAACCAGGCCGCCGCGCCCAGTACAAGCACGGCCATCACCGCAGCCGGCATGACAAGGGCGCGGAACAGGCCGAACTCGACGATGCTGGCGACGATCAGCAGGCGCAGATACATGGTGCCGCAGGCCAGCAGGATGCCGCCCGCCAGCAGCCGCGGACGGGCCTGACCGGAAGCGGACAGGCGGGAGAGGTGCATGGCCACGGCCGTCGACGAGGCCAGGCCACCGAACAGGGCGGTGAAGGCGATCCCGGCCCGCGCACCGGCCAGGCGCACGGCGAAGTAGCCGACGAAGGAAATGCTGGCGATCAGCACCACCATCCACCAGATCACGTACGGATTGAGGCTGCCCCAGGGCCCGTAACCCTGATTGGGCAACAGGGGCAGCAGCACCACCGAGATCACCAGCAACTTCAGCGCGGCCACCAGCTCGGGTCGGCTCAGGCGGGCGAGCCAACCGTGCATCTGGTGCTTGGAAGCCAGCACGACCACCGTGATCACCCCCGTCGCCGACGCGATCGCCAGTTCACCCAGGCCGGCCAGCAGGCCGAGCAGGAAGGTGATCAGGCCGGCGACCTCGGTCGTCGCCCCCAGGTCGTGATCCTCACGCGCGTGGGCCAGGTGCATGCTGGCCATCAGCAGGGACAGGCCGAGAAACATGACGGCGGCCGGCAGCAGACCGAAGTCGCGCGCCAGCAGGCCGCTCAGACCGCCCAGCAGGCCGAACAGGGCAAAGGTCCGAAGCCCGGCCGAACGCTGGCCCTCGCTGGCTTCCCGTCGCTGCCAGCCGCGCTCGCTGCCGATCATCATGCCGATCGCCAGTGCGACGCCCAGTCGATAGACCCAATCCAAGCCTGATTCCATGGCCAGAAGCATAGCGAGTTCACGAATCTTTCGATACGGGCTTGACTTATGAAACGATAATCGTTATCGTTCGCATCACAGTTTGCTCACCGCCCCGGCCGACTCTCCTGCTCTCTCTCCTCCTCCAGGCCGGGGCGTTATTTTTCCATTCGATGGCTCGCCTTTTCGTGGCTTTGACCCGGCTGCGGGCACTCTTCGCTCATGACCGAGTCTCTACTGGTGCCCGATGCGGGCGGCCTCTACTGTCGCGCGGGTGATTTCTGGATCGATCCGCTCCGAACGGTGCCGCGATCGATCATCACCCATGCCCACGCCGACCACGCGCGCGCTGGCGCCGCCGAGGTATTCACGGCGCGAGCGGGCCTGCCGGTACTCACCCATCGCATCGGCCAGCCCGAGGATCTGGTCGGCCTCGACTACGGCCAGCCGATCGAGCTGGGTGAGACCCGAATCACCCTGTTCCCGGCCGGCCACATCCTGGGTTCGGCCACGGTGCGCATCGAATCCGCGCAAGGCACCTGGGGGGTGTCCGGCGATTTCAAGCGCACCCCGGACCCCACCTGCGAGGCCTTCCAGCCCTTCGACTGCGATGTCTGGCTGAGCGAGTGCACCTTCGGCCTGCCCGTCTATCGCTGGCCCGAGACGGACCAGGTGATCGCCGAGATGCTGGACTGGTGGCAGGCCTGTCGCGCTCAAGGGCGGCCCGCCGTGCTGTTCTGCTATGCCCTCGGCAAGGCGCAGCGAGTGATGGCCGAACTTCACGGCGCCGGGGTCGACGAGCCGATCTGGCTGCACGGCGCCATGCGCCCCTTGACCGACTGCTACCGTGAGCAGGGCATCGCCCTGCCGCCCACTCGACTGATCAGCGAAGCCGACCCGCAGGAGGACTTTCGCGGCCAGTTGATCCTGGCGCCACCCTCGGCCGCCGGCTCGAGCTGGATGCGGCGTTTCAAGGGGCACTCGGCGGGCTTCGTCTCGGGCTGGATGCGCATTCGCGGCAACCGCCGTCGCCGCGGCTACGACCGCGGCTTCGTCCTGTCCGACCATGCCGACTGGCCCGGCCTGGTCGGAACCGCCGCCGACATGAACGCAGGCCGGGTGATCACGATCCACGGCAACGGCGAAGCCCTGACCCGGCATCTCGCCAGCCAGGGCCTGGAGGCGGAGAGCTGGAACCTGCGTGCCACCCTGGCGCCGGACCGTTCGCCATGAAGCGCTTCGCCCGCCTGTTCGAGCAGCTGGATCGGACCACCGCCACCCAGGCCAAGGTGGCTCATCTGGTGGACTACTTCCGCGAGGCGCCAGCCGCCGACGCCGCCTGGGCCGTGCATTTCCTGACCGGACGGCGCCTCAAGCGCCTGGTCAAGACCAGCGAGCTGCGCGCCTGGACTGCCGAAGCGAGCGGCCTGGACGACTGGCTGGTGGAAGAGAGCTATCAACACGTCGGCGACCTGGCCGAAACCATGCACCTGTTGCTGCCGCCGGCCGCCGATCGAGGCGAAGCCCCCGCGCTGTCCGACCTGGTCGAAGATTCGATCAAACCACTGGCCTCGATGGAGACCGAGCAGCGCAAGGAAGCCGTCCGTACCCTCTGGCGACAATTCGACGGCACCGAACGCTTCATGCTCAACAAGCTGCTGACCGGCGGCTTTCGCGTGGGCGTCAGCAAACGCCTGGTCACCCGCGCCCTGGCCGAGCTGGCCGGCGTCGACAGCAGCCTGGTCGCGCACCGACTGATGGGCCGCTGGCAGGCCAGCGCCGAGTTCTTCGAGCGCCTGATCGCCGGCGCCAGCGATCGCGATTTCGATCGGTCCACGCCCTACCCCTTCTTCCTCGCCTCCCCCCTGACCGAGGAACCCGCCGCCCTGGGCCCGCCGGAAGACTGGCAGGCGGAATGGAAATGGGACGGCATCCGGGCCCAGTTGATCCGGCGCGAAGCTCGGACCTTCATCTGGTCGCGTGGGGAGGAGCGCATGGACGGTCGCTTCCCGGAACTCGAGGCCGCCGCCGAGGCGCTGCCCGACGGCACCGTGCTGGACGGCGAGATCATGGCCTGGCGGGACGGCCAGCCCCTGCCCTTCAACGTGCTGCAGACGCGGATCGGGCGCAAGAAGCCCGGCAAGACCACCCTGGCGAAAGCCCCCGTGGCCCTGCTGGTCTACGACTGCCTGGAGGCCGACGGCAAGGACCTGCGCGAGCGCGATCTCGCTGAACGCCTGACCGCCCTCGATGGGATTCTGGCCGACGTCGCCTCGCCGCTGCTGCGATCCGAAGCGGTGGACTTCGAGCACTGGGATGCCCTGCCGGAGCTCCAGGCCAGCGCCCGCGAGCGCGGCGTCGAGGGCCTGATGCTCAAGCGCCTGAATTCCCCGTATCGCGTCGGACGCAAGCGCGGCGACTGGTGGAAATGGAAGGTCGAGCCCTACACCTTCGATGGCGTGCTGCTCTACGCTCAGCCAGGCCACGGCCGCCGCTCCAATCTGTTCACCGACTACACCTTCGCCGTCCACCACGGCGATGAACTCGTGCCCGTCGCCAAGGCCTATTCGGGCCTGACCCAGAAGGAGATCGACCGCCTCGATCGCTGGATCCGGGCCAACACCCGTGAGCGCTTCGGCCCGGTCCGCTCGGTCGAGCCGGTGCAGGTCTTCGAGCTGGCCTTCGAGGGGATTTCGCCCTCGCCTCGTCACAAGTCGGGCATTGCGCTTCGCTTTCCGCGCATCCATCGCTGGCGTGAAGACCTGAGCGTCGAACAGGCCGATCGACTGGATGACCTCAAGCGCCTGCTGCCCGACCCTGCCTCATCATGAGTGCGCTGGCCGAGCCCACGCTGTCCGTCGAGCGCCTGTTCGAGCAGCAGGGCTGGCCCGTGTTCGACTTCCAGCGCCAGGCCTGGGACGCCTGGGCGCGGGGCGAGTCCGGCCTGATCCATGCGCCCACCGGCTCCGGCAAGACCCTGGCCGCCTGGGGCGGCCCGCTGCAGGACGCGCTGCGCCGCCCGCCCGCCGGCCTGAGCTACCTGTGGATCACCCCGCTGCGCGCCCTGGCCACGGACACGAGCGAGCAACTCGATCGAGCCGTCGCAGGCCTGGGCCTGGACTGGCGCGTGGCGACGCGAACCGGGGACACGTCCGCCAGTGAGCGCCAGCGCCTGCGTCGATCCCCACCGCCCGCGCTGGTCACGACCCCCGAGTCCCTGTCCCTGATGCTCAGCTACACCGACAGCGACCAGCGCCTGGGGCGCCTGCGCGGCGTGATCATCGACGAGTGGCACGAACTGCTCGGCAGCAAGCGCGGCGTGCTGCTGGAGCTGGCCCTGGCGCGGCTGCGCGCCCTCAACCCGGCGCTTCGCCTCTGGGGACTCTCGGCCACCCTGGGCAATGTCGAAGAGGGCATGGCCGTCCTGCTCGGCCCGCACCGGGATGGGCGCCTGATCGCCGGGCGCACGCCACGCGAGATCGAGGTCGAGACCCTGCTGCCGCCCAGCATCGAGCGCTTCCCCTGGGCCGGGCGCACGGGCATGGCCCAATTGCCGGGCGTGCTCGAACACCTGGAGCGAGCCCGTTCAACCCTGCTGTTCACGAACACCCGCTCGCAGGCCGAGCTCTGGTTCCAGGCGATTCAGTCCACCGTGCCCTGGCCGGACCGGGTGCATCTGCACCATGGCTCGATCGACCGTCGGGCGCGTCTGACGGCCGAAGAACGACTGCGCCGCGGCGAACTGAAGTGCGTGGTCGCCACCTCCAGCCTCGACCTGGGCGTCGACTTCTCGCCCGTCGATCAGGTGATCCAGATCGGCAGCCCGAAGGGCATCGCCCGCCTGACCCAGCGCGCCGGCCGATCGGGTCACCAGCCCGGCCAGACCAGTCGCCTGGTCTGCGTGCCCACCCATGCGCTGGAGATCCTCGAGATCGCTGCCGCGCGGCGACGCATGGAGCAGCGGCGGATCGAAGCCCGCCCGCCCCTGTCCGGCTCCCTGGACGTGGCGGCCCAGCACCTGGTCACGCGCGCCCTCGGCGGCGGCTTCCGGGCCGATGAAGCCCTGGCCGAACTCCGGGACACCCATGCATTTGCTCGCCTCGATGAGCGGCGCTGGCAATGGCTGCTCGATTTCATCTGCCGAGGCGGTCAGGCCCTGCGCGCCTACCCGGGCTTCCGGCGCGTCGAGTTCGATGGCGAGCGCTACCGGGTCCGCGATCGCCGCATCGCCCAGCAGCACCGCATGTCCGTCGGCACGATCACCGCCGACGGCCACCTGCAGGTGCGCTTCTCCAGGGGTGGCAGCCTGGGCCAGATCGAGGAGCGCTTCATCACCCGCCTGAAACCCGGCGAACGCTTCGTCTTCGCCGGGCGCCTGCTCAGCCTGAGCCGGGTCCAGGACATGACGGCCTACGTCCGGAAGGCCAGCGGCGGCAAGGCCTCGGTGCCGCGTTGGGCGGGGGGACGACTGCCGCTGTCCACCCTGCTGGCCGACGCCGTGCTCGAGCTGATGGACGAGGTCGACCAGGGCGAAGGCGATCGACGGCTGGACCCGATTCGGGAATTGCTGCAGCTGCAGCAGGCACGATCGGCGCTGCCCGGGCGCGATCGCCTGCTGATCGAGACCATCGAAAGCCGCGAAGGGCACCATCTCTACCTGTTCCCCTTCGCCGGCCGCCTGGCCCATGAAGGCCTGGCCGCCCTGCTGGCCTGGCGCTTGTCACAACGGGCCGCCAGCAGCTTTTCGATGACCGTCAACGACTACGGCATCGAACTGGTCACCGATGAACCCTTCGAGCTGGAGCAATCCGACTATCGCGAGCTGCTGAGCCCGGAGCGACTGGACGAAGAGCTGATCCAGGCCCTCAACGCCACGGAAATGGCCAGACACCGTTTCCGCGACATCGCGCGCATCGCCGGCCTGGTCTTTCAGGGCTACCCGGGGCGAATGAAGCGGACCCGGCAGATCCAGGCCTCGAGCGGCCTGATGTTCGACATGCTCTCCGAACACGACCCCGACAATCTGCTCCTCGATCAGGCGCGAAGAGAAGTGCTGGAAGCCGAGATGGAGCTGAGCCGACTCCGGGCCACCCTCGAACGGGCCGCTCGCCAGGAACTCGTCCTGCGCCGACCCGGCCGCCTGACGCCGCTGGCCTTTCCGCTCTGGGCCGACCGCCTGCGCTCGCGCGTGTCCAGTGAAGACTTCGAGCGCCGGGTCGAGCGCATGCTCGCCCAGCTGGAGCCGGCAACATGAAGCTGGAACTGGGCGGACAGACCCTCGAGCTGTTGCCCGACCGGGCGGTCTGGTGGCCCGCCGAGGGCGCCCTGCTGGTGGCCGACGTCCATCTCGGCAAGGACCAGGTCTTTCGCCGCCACGGCATGGCCGTGCCCTGCGGCGTCCTGCAGCGGGACCTCGACCGCCTCGAACTGCTGCTGGAAGACACCGGAGCGGAGCGCCTGATCGTTCTGGGCGATTGGGTGCATGCACCGCCGATGCCCGACGACGACTGGCCCGATCGGATCGGGGAATGGCGGGCTCGCCACGACGACATCGCCATCGATCTGGTGCTCGGAAACCACGACCGCGATCTCGAAATCTGGCTGCACCAGTGGCAGGTCGACGGCCACGAGGAATGCTTCGAACTCGGCGGACTGGCCCTGGTGCATGAATGGAGTCGCAGACTGACCGGCCCCGGTCTGTCCGGCCATCTACACCCGGGCGCGGTCTTGAAGACACGTCGGGAACGGCTTCGCCTGCCGGCCTTTCTGTACGGACGAGAGCATCTGGTACTGCCGGCCTTCGGCAGCTTCACCGGCCTGATGGACGAGGTCGATTTCCCCTGGGAGCGCCGCTTCGTGACCAGCGGACAGCGCATCCATGCCCTGCCGCGAGCTTGAGGGCGGGCGAGATTTTTTCCCCGGACTGGAAGGAAGCGTGCAGAATTCCGCCACCGGCCAGCATCGGGCCCCGTCGACTTGATCGGGTTCCCAAGGCCTTGCAATGACAGAGCATCGATGGCGACCACCCGTCCTTCACCCGAGCAGGAAGCCGAAGCCGCACTGACCGTCCCCTTGCCGCTGGTCGGCGAGGCGGAGCTGCTGGAGCAGGCAGCTGACGCATTGGGGCGCAATGGCTGGTGGCACGGCACGCAGATGCTCGACTCGGCCCAGGTCGCGGCCCTGATCGAAGAACTCGACGCCCTGCGCGAGGCCGATCGCCTGCATCGTGCCGGCATCGGCCGCGAACTGGATTTCCAGATCGACTCGGACATCCGCCGCGATCGAATCGTCTGGTTGAATCGGCAGCGACCGGTGCAGAGTGCCTTCCTCGACCAGATGGAGCGGCTCCGCCTGGCGCTCAATCGACGGCTCTTTCTGGGCCTGTTCGAATTCGAGGGCCATTTCGCGCACTACCCACCGGGCGGCTTCTACAAGCGCCACCTGGACAGCTTTCGGGGTGCGGCGAATCGACTGGTTTCGGTCGTGGTCTATCTGAACCGGGACTGGCAGGCGGGCGATAGCGGCGAACTGGTGCTGTTCTCGGAAGATGAATCCGAAACACTGGCGGTGATCGAACCGCGGGCGGGCAGCATGGCCCTGTTCCTGAGCGAAGAAATCCCCCATGAAGTCCGACCGGCACACAAGGACCGATCAAGCATCGCGGGCTGGTTCCGGCTCAATGCTTCCATCGACGGACAGATCGATCCGCCGCGCTAGTGCAGCCCGTCGGGAGGGTTTCAACCGTCCCGATCGCCGTTCGACTCCCCGTCCTTCCTGTCGCCCTTCAGCACCGGGTCGTCCACTCGGTCTCCCGGCGCATCGACGGGCACCGGCAGTTCGTCGTCCCAGGCTTCGACGTCGTCCTCACCACCGAGGTAGCGCCGCAGCCGGGACTGGCGGGAACGCTCGTTCTCGAACTGGATTTCGAGGGTCATGGTGAATCGCCAGTCGGTCCGACGATCGCCACCGTTCGGGTCCAGCGGCCAGGCGTGCTGGGGCTGCAGCTCGAAGAACAGCCAGGGCCGCAGGAACTGACGCCGGTAACGGACCGCCACGAAATACTCCTCGACCTTGAAATCGGGCCGCGTGTAGCCGAACAGACCCAGCTCCGTGCGCACGGCGGTCTTCGGATCGAGTTGCTGGAAGCCGATCAGTGAGCTGCGCCAGTCGACCCCGTCGGATTCCTCGGAAAAGGTCCCCTGCGCGGTCCAGCGGAGCAGGCGATCGCGGTTCGGCAACCACTCCCAGTCGAAGCGGGAGGTCGTGCCGAAGCCTTCGTCCCGTTCCCAGAAGACGCTCTGCGTGGCCCTCGCCAGGGTGTTGGAAGACAGGCCCCTGACGTGGCGATAGCGTGCGCGCACGCGGGGATTGAGGCCGCCGCTGGACACGCGCACCGTGCCATCGAGGTCGAGCTGGGACCGGGCGCCCTCGCTGGCGATGAAGCGCAGGCCCAGGCGCGTCTGTTCGTCTTCCTCGTCGAAGCCCGGCCCATCCTCGAACTGCCCGGACAGGTCATCGTCACTGGTGATCAGCAGGCGAAGGCGCTCCGAGACCCTCGGCAGCAGCACGTTGGCCCGGACCCGAACGCCGACGCTCCAGCCCTCGCGCTGGTCCCACTGCAGGGAATTGCGCAGGCGGAAGAAGGTGCCGACGGGCGTTTCCTCGAAGGACCGGGAATCGCCGAAGAAACCATCGAACCAGGCCGCCGGCTCGCAGAGCTGGCGATTCATGTAGGAATGCGATCGATCCAGCCAGCTGCCGGGACGGTCCAGCTGGTCGCGACAACTGAGATCAGCGATCGTATCGGAGGATGTTCGAGCCTGCGGCTCGGTCGGCGCTTCATCCTCGGCCCTGTCCTGAGCGGCCAGCGCACCGGACAGCAGCAGCAAGGCAAGCGCCAGAACGCGCCGGATCCACGCCCCCGACCGATCGGACATGTCACAATTCAAATCCGCATCCTTCCAGTCGTTTTCGACTACCACGCTCACGCCGAAGATCATACGCCAAATGAGCCACGACCCGCGACATTCCGACGGCCCGTCCGCCGATGCACCCCCCTTCGCCGGACTGACCCCCGACCTGATCTGCCAGCTGATCGAGGGCATTGGCCTGGAGACCGATTCGCGTCTGCTGGCTCTCAACAGCTACGAGAATCGCGTCTGGCAGGTGGGGCTGGAGGAAGGGGCACCGGTCATCGCCAAGTTCTACCGCCCGGGGCGCTGGAGTCGGGACGCCATTCTCGAAGAGCATGCCTTTACCGCCGAACTCGCCGCGGCCGGCCTGTCGGTGGTCGCGCCGCTCGAGATCGATGGCCAGACCCTGTTCGAGGACAGCGGGTTTCGCTTTGCGCTTTTCCCTCGGCGGGGCGGACACGCCCCCGAGCTGGCCAACGAGCACACGCTGCGCGTCCTCGGCCGGGCCCTGGGCCGGATGCACGCCGTGGGTGCGGCCGGGCAGTTCGAGCACCGGCCGACCCTGAGTCGACAGAGCCACGGCCAGGATCCCGTTCGCTACCTCCTCGAGGAAAACTGGATCCCGATGCACCTCGAGTCGGCCTTCGAGAGCCTGTGTCAGCACCTGCTCGAATCGATCGACGCGGCCTGGGAGCGCGCCGGCCGCTTCCGCCGGCTGCGCCTGCACGGTGACTGCCACCCCGGCAATATCCTGTGGCGCGACGAGCAGGCGCACTTCGTCGACCTCGACGACTGCCTGACCGGCCCGGCGATCCAGGATCTGTGGATGCTGATTTCAGGCCAGCGGGACGATCAGGAGCGGCAGCTCGACTGGCTGCTGCAGGAATACACGGCCTTCATGGACTTCGACACCGCCGAACTCAACCTCGTCGAGGCCCTGCGCAGCCTGCGCATGCTGCACTACCAGGCCTGGCTGGCCCGACGCTGGGAGGACCCGGCCTTCCCGCGGGCCTTTCCGTGGTTCGAAGACGGCCGTCACTGGGAGCAGGTCATCCAGCAGCTCAGGGAACAGCTCGACGAACTGCAGCAGGCGCCCCTGCGCTGGTTGCGCTGAGCTCGGCGCCGCTCAGCCGGCCAGGCGGCGGCCCAGGGCGCCGGCGCGGATCAGGCGCTCGATCGCACTGAAGGCCTCGAAGCGTCCGAAGGGCTTCTGGATGAAGTCGTCGGCGCCGACGCGCTGCAGGAAGAACTTCTCCACCGCACCGGAATTGCCGCTGATCATGATCACCGGCAGATCGCGCGTCCCGGGGTGCTTGCGCAGCCGCCGCAGGGCGCGGAAGCCGCTGATGTCGGGGAGGATGATGTCGAGGATGATCAGGTCCGGCCGCTCCCGCTCGGCGAGCTCCAGGCCCTGCTCGCCGCTTTCCGCCAGGTGGATCCGATAGCCGCTCTGTTCGAGCATGTGACGCAGGCTTTCGCGAATCGTGCGCGAGTCGTCGACCACCAGGATCCGAGTGCCCCGCGGCGCGTCCACTCGCGGCCGCTGCCGACGTTCCCTGCGCGGCTGGGTCGGCGACGACTCATCGGCCGTGCCCGCCGTATGCGGGGCCAGGGCCGGCGGCAGTTTCCGCGTCAGCTCGCGGTGCTTCACCCCGCCCGAGCCATCGGCCAGCAGAACGACGCCCTGCCCGTCCGCACCGGCGCTGACCGGACCATCGTTCAGATCGATTTCGACACCGAACACGAATTCCTCGCCTCGGTGATGCAGCAGGCGCACCAGCGGCCGACGCTGCCCATCGACGGCATGCAGGGCCACGGCACGACGGCCATCGGCCAGGCGCATCAGGGTGCCCGGCGGGGCCCAGCCGAGAAACTTCGAGAAGGCATCCACCGCCTCCTCGTCGAACTGCTTGCCGCGCAGCTTCCACAGCTCGCCCAGGGCCTGCTGATGCGACATCGCGCCATGATGAAACCTGGGCGTGGTCATGGCCTGGTAGGCGCTGATCACGCTGACCAGGCGAGCCATGGCAGGAATCCCTTCGCGCGTCAGGCCCTCGGGATAACCGCGACCGTCGGCCTGTTCATGGTGATAAAGCGCCACGCTGGCCACCGCGTCGGGCAGGCCATCGTTCTGCGCCAGCAGCTCGTGGCCCATGCGCGTGTGCAGGCGGATATGGTCCCGCTCGGCTGCGGACAGGGCGTCCTTTTTGCGCAGGGTCTGGAGGCTGATGCGCATCATGCCCAGGTCATGGGTCAGGGCCGCCAGCACCAGGGTCTCGGCCACCTTGCCCGTCCAGCCGGCCGCGTGGGCCAGGCCGGCCGTCAGCAGCGCGGTATTGAGCCCGTGCTGGAAGGCGTAGCGACTGGGTTCCTTGATGTGCGTGAACCAGATCAGGCAGGCCAGATGATCGGGCACCGCTTCCAGCAGCTCCTCGACGGCGTCCTTGGCGTCGGCGACGTCGATGTGGCCATGGCGATGGAAACTCAGGATCTGCGCCTGCGCCACCAGGCTGAGGCGGCGGTAGACCTGCCAGGCCTCGACCAGGCGGGTCGCGGTGATCTCGCTGTTCCGCAGGGCATCGAGCTTGCCCGTCAGCCTGGGCAGGGCACCGGCACTGGACAGACTCGCTTCCGTGCCGCTGGTGCGCCGGTTCAGGCAGCGCTGGAGGTCGATGACCACGCGCTTGCAGTGGCGCTGGAACAACTGCTTCTGATCGAAGGATTCGACGCGCTGGCCGCGAGGCGTGATCGGTGGAACCCCATCCAGCGTATCCACTCGAACGATGAAGTCGCCGATGCGAAGCTCGTCGGGCGTGATCGTCAGCTCGTACTCGCCCTGCTGCTGACGCCGGAATTCATCCCATGAAATGATGCTCACTACCGACCCCCTCGCAGGCTCGAGAATCGAGTATAGCGTATCGCTTTTTCAGACAACTTGTGTGCACGGACACTAATTGACCGGTCGGCCAGTTAGTAGTACACTGCGCCGCATGAACGACGCTGCCATCCGAGACGCCGACCGCACCCGTGGCCAGATTCTGGACGCGGCCTTCGATCTGTTCATCGACCGCGGCTTCGCCGCCGTGTCCATCCGCGAAATCGCGGTCAGGAGCGGCGTGACCAAGAGCCTGATCCACCACCACTTCGGTGGCAAGGAGGCGCTCTGGGAGGCCGTCAAGGAAAAGGCCTTCGGCCAGTACTACCAGGATCAGAAGGACGACCTCGACGCCACCGACTCCCCCGGCCCGGACCTGCTGATCCGGGGCGTCACGTCCTACTTCGAATTCCTGCGCGACAACCCGCGCGTGGTGCGCCTGTTCGGCTGGACCCACCTCGAAGGGGACACCAGCTGCAGCCATCTGGACGCCGACCTGGTCCGCCTGGGTGCCCAGCGCATCCGCCAGGCCCAGGAGAACGGCCTGCTGCGCGATGACGTCAACCCGACCCACGTGGTGACCATGTTCATCAGCCTGTGCACCCAATGGTTCCAGGCGCGCGAGCACCACCGCGCCTGGCCCGGCATGGGCCAGGACCAGGAGTTCCTGGACGATTTCCTCAAGGTCCTGATGGAGGGGCTGCTGCCCCGCCCCGAAGCCAACCAAGCCTGAACGACACGCCGAGCCCGATATGAAACGAACGCTCCGACTGAAAGATTCGCTCCGCCGGATAACTGACCGGCCGGCCAGTTCATCGATCGCTCTATTCGCCATCTTCGTCGCTGCCCTCCTGTTCGGCTGGCCGCTGCTTCAGGCCGAGGAGACGAGCCTGGTCGCGCCCGAGACCGATCCGTCCGCCTACCCGGTCCGGGTGGCCGACGTGCGCCAGAGCGAACCGCTCCGACGCGTGCAGCTGCCCGCCGTTCTGCGGGCACGCCAGCGCGGCGAACTCGCCTTCCTGCACGCCGGTCAGCTGGCCGAGCGACGCGTGGCCCTGGGCGAGCGCGTCAGCGAGGGGCAGATTCTGGCGGTACTGCACAACCCGGCCCTGATGCCGGGTGCCGAAGCCGCCGAAGCCCGCAGCCGCGAGGCGCGACTGAATCTCGAGCAGCTCGAGCGGGAAGTGGAACGCCTCCAGGACCTGCACCAGCGAAACCTCGTGCCCACGGAAGAACTGGAGCGCAACGTGGCGCGTCGAGATGCCGCCGCTCAGGCCCTGCTCCAGGCCGAAGCCGCCCTGAGCGAGGCCCGCGAGCAACTCGACGAAGCCACCCTGCGTGCGCCCTACGCCGGCCGGGTCAGCGAATGGATGCTCGAAGCCGGTCAGTTCGTCAGCGCCGGACAGCCGGTGCTCAGCCTGGTCGGCGATGGCGAGCTCGAAGCCGCCGTGCAGCTGGCCGCCCAGCGCAGCCAGGGACTCGAACTCGGCCAGGACGTGCTCGTCCAGGCCCGCGAAAGCACCCGACAGATCGCAGGCCGGGTGCGCGAGATCGGCAGCAGCCAGCCGGGCCGTCCGTCCGAGATCATCATCGAACTGGCCTCAGGCCACGAATCCGACTGGCACTCGGGCCTGGCCGTGAACGTGGTCCTGGACCTGGCCGAGCCGGCGCGTCTGAGCGTGCCCCTGTCGGCCCTGATCCAGTCGCCCTCGGGTCAGAGCCGCCTGTTCCGGGTCGAGAACGGCCGCGCGCTGGCCGTCGAAGTCACGCCCGGGCGCCTGCGCGGCGGCTGGGTCGATGTCGAGGGCGAGCTGGCCGAGGGCGACCGCGTGGTCGTGGCCGGCCACGGGCGCCTGCTTGATGATGACCTCGTTCGGGTCGTGCCATGAACATCATGGACACGGTGATGCGCCGGCGACCGATGATCCTCACGGTCGTCGCCCTGCTCTCGATCCTGGGCCTGAGCGCCTGGCTGAGCATGGACCGGCAGGAGGACCCCTTCTTCCCCTATCGATACGGACATGTTCTCGTGCCCTGGCCGGGCGCAGAGCCAGAGCGCATCCAGACCCAGGTCATCGAGCTGATCGAGAACGAGCTGGCCACCGTCGACGAGGTCCGCGAGATCCGCTCGACGGCCCGCTTCGGATTCGCCCAGCTGATCGTCGGCCTGAAATCGAACGTCTACGACACGGACAGCGTCTGGGACCGGATCCGCGTGGCCATCGATCGGGCCGAGCGCCGCCTGCCCGAGCGGGCCGGACCGATCGACCTTCGTGACCGCTCCATGGACACCCACGGCATCGTCCTGGCCATCGGCGGCAGCGACGATCTGATCGAGCTCCTGGACGCGGCCCGACAGCTCCGCCGCGACCTGTTCACGGTGCCGGGCATCGGCCGCATCGACCTGATCGGCAGCCCGGACGAAGAGCTCCGGGTCCGCGTCGATCCGGCCCGACTGCTGGCCGCGGGCTTGAGCATGGACCAGCTGGCTCAGGCGATCCAGCGCGCCAACCGGGTCGTGCCCGGCGGCGCTCTGGTGGTGGACGAGCGCAATCTGATCATCCAGTCCGACAGCGATCTCGGCAGCCTGGAAGAACTCGCCGCCCTGCCCGTGGCCGACGCTCAGGGCCGCCTGCACACGCTCGGGGAACTGGCCGATCTGCAGCTCCAGCCGGCCGAACCGGTGGGCGAGCGCATCGAATTCAACGGCCAGCCCGTCGTCGCCCTCGGCGTCGTCATTCCGCGCCACCACGTCAATGCCGTGCACTTCGGCGAGGCCGTGCGCGAACGCATCGAGGAGGTCGCGCCGAACTACGCCCCGCTCACGATCGAGGAGATGTTCTACCAGCCGCGCTGGGTCGAGCAGCGCCTCGGCGAGCTCGGCCGTTCGCTACTGCTCGGCGTACTGATCGTGGCCGCCATCCTGCTCTGGGCCATGGGCTGGCGGATGGGCGTCATCGTGGCGGCCCTGCTGCCCCTGGTCACGCTCTCCGGCCTGGCGATCTACGCCCTCGGCGGCGGCATCCTTCATCAGATGTCCGTGGCCGGGATGGTCATTGCCTTAGGGATGCTGGTCGACAACGCCATCGTGATGGTCGAGAGCCTGCAATGGCATATCGATCGAGGGAAGAAACCCGCCCAGGCCGCCATGGCCGCCGCGCGCGAGCTGGCCGGCCCGCTGGCCGCCGCCACCGGCACGACCCTGGCCGCCTTCCTGCCCCTGTTGCTCTCGCACGGGGACACGGCCGATTTCACCCGCGGCATTCCGATCATGGTGATGCTCGTGCTGGTGGTCAGCTACGCCTATGCCGTGCTGGTCACGCCGGCGATCGCGCCGAGCCTGCTGCGCGCCGGCAGTGCCCGCGAGTCCGCTCGCCTGGAGCAACTCGGCCGCGAGCTCGGCCAGCTCAGCGATCGACGCCCCTGGGCCGTGCTGGGCGGCAGCGCCCTGCTGGTCGTGGCGATGATCTCCCTGGCGAACTTCCTGCCGCGCGACTTCTTCCCCAGCACCGATCGCAACCAGCTGATCGTGGACCTGAACTTTCCCGAGGGCACGCGCACCGAGACCACCCTGCTGCACGCCCGTGACGTGGCCAACGAGCTGCTCGCCCAGCCCAGCGTTCGCGATGTGAAGGTCTTCGCCGGCTTCAGCGGCCCGCGCTTCTACTACAACCTGATGGAGACCCGGAACGCGCCGCACATGGCCCGCCTGGTGGCCATCACCGACTCCGATCGCGAACTGCCCGCCCTGATCGAATGGATCGACCGCTACATTCCCGATCGCATCCCCGAAGCGCAGATCGTGGCCCGCCGACTCGGCCAGGGCCCGCCCGTCGACGCCCCGGTCGAAGTCCGCCTGTTCGGCCCCGACACCCAGGCCCTGCGCGCCGCGGCGCATTCGGTGATGGACGCCCTGCGCGACATCCCCGGCGCCCGCGATGTCCGCCACCGTCTGGGCCAGGGTCTGCCGACCCTGGAGGTCCTGATCGACGAGGCCGAAGCCGCCCGCCAGGGCGTCAGCCGCGATGCCCTGGCCGAAGTGCTGGCCCGGGCCAGCCGCGGTCAGCAGGTCTCGACCTGGCGCGCCGAACGCGAACCCCTGCCCCTGCTGCTGGGCTCGCGCGAAGGCGAGCGCCTTCCGCACGAAGCCCTGGCCGGCCTGGTGGTCGATACGCCGAACGGCCCGCGACCACTCGATGCCTTCGTCGAGATGCGCATGAGCCTGAGCCCGGCGGTGATCGAGCACCGCGATCTGCAGCTGACCACCGCCGTCCTGGCCGAGACCGACCCGGGCGTCACCTATGGCCAGATCTGGCAGGCGCTGGAACCGGCCCTGGCCGAACTCGAACTCCCCGAGGGCGTGCGCGTCGTGCCTGGCGGCGCCGCGGCCGAAGCCAGTAACGCCAACCAGGCCCTGTTCAGCACCCTGCCCATCGGCCTGCTGGCCCTGCTGGGTTTTCTCATGTGGCAGTTCAACAGTCTGAAATTGACTGGCCTGGTCCTGCTGACCGTGCCTTTGGCTGCGGCTGGCGTGGTCCCTGGCCTGTTGCTCAGCGGCCAGCCCTTCAGCTTCACCGCCATGCTCGGCGTCGTCGCCCTGATCGGCATCGTGGTCAACAACGCCATTGTGCTGATCGACCGCATCGAAGCCGGCGTGGCCGACGGCCTGCATCTCGACCAGGCCATCCCCGCCGCCGTCGCCCGACGCATTCGCCCGATTCTGCTGACCACCGCCACCACCATCGCCGGTCTGCTGCCCCTGACCTGGACCCAGTCGACGCTCTGGCCGCCCATGGCCTGGGCAATCATCTCGGGGTTGCTGGTCTCCACCATCCTGACCCTGATCGTGCTGCCGGCCGCCTACCGTGTGCTGGAAGCCTCGCACGACCGGGACGACTGATCGGGCAGACAGGCCTTGCCTCGATTATCCTGGCCGCCTACAATACGCGGCTCGGGGCGATTAGCTCAGCGGGAGAGCACTGCCTTCACACGGCAGGGGTCGGTGGTTCGATCCCACCATCGCCCACCACCGAGTTCCGGCCATCCGGCCGATCAAAAAAGCCTGCGCCTCCCGGCGCAGGCTTTTTCTTTTCCGGGCTCTGCTAGGGCCGCCAGTAGCTCCTGATCTCGTCGATCCAGGTCCTGAGCTTCGCTTCGCTGAGCACGGGGAACGGCATCCGGGTCACCCAGAAGCCCGCCAGCTCCAGGCGGCGCACCATCATCCTCGCCCCGCCCGGGTTGATCGAGTGCACCAGCATGGCCGCGTCCGGGTCCGTGTGGCGGATGATCCGGTCGACCACGTGGCGACCGGTCAGGCCCAGCTCATCGTCCGAGGCGTTCTGATCGTCGAGATCGTGATCGAGGAGCATGCCGGCGTAGACTCGGCCCGCATCCAGCTCGATGATGCGCATCGCACGCCCCGCGCTGCGTGCGAAGGTCACGCGCACGTCCGGCGGCATCCAGCGCTCGAACCGCGCGATGCGCTCGGCATTGTCCTCGACCACCAGCAGGCGGATCGGCGGGGTTTTGGGGCCGTCGGGCCGCGCCATCAGTCGGCGCGGCCCGGGTCGGTGGGCTCGTCTCGCTCGGACTCGGGATCATCGGCGGCCCGGGGCTCGATCGGCACCACCTGGCTCGCTGATTCCGCCAGTGCCGGCACGGGCAAGGCGGGCTGGTAGAAGGGGTTGTCGTCGTAGTGCCCCCGGAAGCAGGCGTCCTTCAGGTAGTCGGGCTTGAGCACCACCCGGGCCGGGCACCCGGCTTCGGCGAGGATCAGCTCGCCGGGCGTCAACTTCAATGGATCGACATCCCCGGGCAGATTCAGCAGGCGGCTGAGCGAGGCCCCCAACAGATGCGTGGTGGCGCCGAAGGTCTGGATGTAGCGCGTGTTGTTGTAGAGCGTTTCCCAGTCCGGGTAGAGGCTCTGGAGCTGGCTGAGATCCTGCCAGAAGCTCCAGGTCCGCACCCCGTAGCCGCGCAGCAGGGTCACAGCCCGGCGCAGCTGCTTGAGCTCGCCGAGCTGGGCGGCCTCGTCGAGAATGAACAGGGTCGGCTCGGGCACCTGGTGGCGGCGCTTGCAGAGCTGATCCATCAGGCTGCCGATCCAGACCCGAAGCAGGCTGCCGTGGCTGTCGAGCTTTTCCGGCGGCAGGATCAGGTAGATGCTGATCGGATCCCCGCGGACGATGCCATCCAGGGGAATCTCGCTGTTGCCGCTGATCTGGCCGAAGGCCGGCCCGTTGAACACCCCCGTGGATGCCCTGGCCGTCGACAGGATGCTGGCCCAGACCCTGGCTTCCGTCGCCGAAAAACCCGAGGCCATGAAGCGCACCATTTCATTCTTGGACTTCTGCAGCTCCTTGATCGTGAACGCCATGTCCTCCGTGGTCTGGTTGAGCAGGTAGAACACCTCACTCAGATTACGAAGCACCGGCGGCCGGGCCGTGGCCACGTGCAGGATCAGCGCCCCCGTCAACAGCCGGGCGCTGTCGTCCCAGAAGGGGTCGCGCAGGCTGCGATTGGCCACGATCAGCTCGGCCATCGCCACCGCCTGGTCGTAGGCCGAGACATGATCGACGTCGATGGTGTCGATCAGGTTGAAGCAGCTGCTGTCCTCCCCCGTCACCCCGAAGGGATCGAGCTTGAACACCGCCTGCCCCATCTCCCGCCGCCGCCTGGCCGTGACCTGGTAGTTCTCCCCCTTGGGATCCACCACGATCACCGGCCCCGTGTAGGACAACAGGGTCGGAATGATCACCGACCGCCCCTTGCCCGAACCGGTCGGGGCAATGGTCATCAGATGGCCCTCGCTGCCCGCCTCGATGGCCTGCCTACGCCCGGGAGGGGATGAACCTGTGGACTTGCGCTGGAAGCCGAAGCCGGGGTTGGGGCTGGCCGAGCGTTGCCAGCCGAGGATGGGGGTTGGGGGTGGATCAGAGGTGATTGAAATTACTTCGCTCTCGAGTCGCGTCATGCTCCGTCCTTTCGGTGAAGGATCTAGGAAACGCCACAGAAAGAGAATTTTTGAAAAGACCCAAAAAATGATCCAGGCAGCGCCCTAGTACACCTGCAACCCTCAACCCCGAAACGAGAGCCACTCTTGGCTCCTTATAGGCCATTAGCCACTTCAGAACATAAGCCCTCAACTTCCTAGTATCTTCTCACGACCTATTTCGAGAGAGACGCGGATATCCTCTTTGCTCATTCCCCATAATCCCGCCAGGGCATGCAAATCCGATCCATCCAGCGTAGCCCCCAGAAGCGGCACCAGCGCTGTTGCTATGCGAGGGGAAAACACACCATCCGGCGGCGGAAGTCTCCTCATCCTATGTGCAAATTCCGTCAGGGCCTGACTGAGCTCGGCAATTCGTACAATAACGCTAGCTGTCGGAGCAATATCCAACTTTCTCGCCAGATCAATCACAGCATCCAGCATGTCGGGCGATTGACTCCAAACAATCATCGCCCGAATGGCTCCGGGCTCTTGTAACGCCGCCTCCAAAGGTTCGCGATCGAAACGATCCATAAGACGCTTGATGCTGTTCTGAACCGCCAGAGGATCCTCGGACTGTGCTCGGAGAATTGCCGAAACCAGCCCCGCCACAGGCACTAGCTGTTGTTCAGCAAGCTCCAAGACCTGCTTCGAATCAGACCAATCACGGCATTTCTTTGCCAGCGAGGTAACCACATCCGGCGCTATTGTGGAGTCAGATCCTCTCAGGGCCACAACCCATTGCATTGCCGAATCAAAATCAGTCTCAGCCAGCATCATTCGGCGCAACGCTTGCGCGCGCAATTGAACACCAAGGGGCTTGAGATATTCAGCGAAATAATTGCGCGCGACATCATCACGCTTCAGCACCACCAAAATACGTTGATCCCATTCCTCCAGAGCGCCTTCCGCGGCATCGAAGCGCTCACAAAGAGAATCAAATCTCAAACGATGTTGAGAGATCTCGTCAAATGAAACTTCAGGTCCTCTTGCATACCTTTGGCATGCGTCACCAATGCGCTTTGCGAACCCAAGCTTCATTTCGACGCCGAAAGCCAATAACTCTTGGACGGCATCAAGGCATTCCCTTAGATCGTCAACTTGATGAAGCAGGGCCTGAAACTGGACCCAATTACCTCTATCCGCGAAAGAGTCTATCGAGTCAAGAAAAGCCCGTCGATCTTCAGGATCCCCAACTTTTTCAGCAAGTGTACCGATTGCCCGATAGTCAGGAACAATACCCTCTTCAATCATAGAAACAAACAATTCATGAGCCTCTTCAAAATTCGAAGAAACGTTGATCTCCTGCGTATATGAAACAATATTTCTACGCTTCCTTCGCTCGTCCTCAAAACCTTGAAAAACATCATCAGGATCCACGATGCTCCTCTTTTGGAACAATATGTTCCGATGAACCTGATTCAATTGAACTCCATGCTCTGACATCAGCTCCTTGATATTTTCCAGATCTTCTCTCGTTTCGTACTTCTGCATCAGGAAGCCAACATGCTTATGATCCATCTTGATAAATGAATGATCCAGCACCAACCTCCACGCCTCTTCAAAGCCTGATGCGCGGCGGATCATCGAACGAAGAACCCAGGAATCTACGTGCTCATCGATCTCAAAAAGCAACTCTATATACTTGTCCTGAATATCCGAGGTTGGCGACTTCTTTATCATGGCTCTGACGAGCGAAACGTACTGCGAACGGACACCGCCACGGGCAGCTCTAATCGCTGCCTCGAAAGCATTAAAAACCCTCTCCGCATCCTCAAACGATCGCGCCAAAAGAATCATCCACCTGACATCAACCGCCCTGAGCTTGATATCGCCATTTTCATGCTTTGATATCAACTCGAATGCAAGCCTGTTGTCTCCCAAGCTCAGATCAAGACTCGCGCGAAGTGCAAGCAAGGACTGATCCCGGCGATCATTCAAATCTCCGGACAATAGGAGACGATCACGGAGCTCATCGCATATATCTATTAATTGCCGCGCGTATCCCGCTGACGCCGAATGCGAACCAGCCTTTCTCGCGATTTCAATCGCACGATCATGATCGACACGAAAAGCAATTGAAACCGCCATGGAGACTGCCTGAACATTCTGGTAGCTAAACTTCCCGGAGTACGGGACCTCTATCAATCGATTCAACGACTCCAGAAGTCTCTCATATATACGCCGACCCTCCTCCTCAGGGACTGAAGAACGAATAATGTCGGCGACAGCGGGTGTGACTTCGTAAAAGCCATTCCCTCGCTCGCGAATTACGGAGAGACTTGTTAGAGCACTGAATTTAGAGCGCTTACCTGATGCTCCTATTTGCCCAATCACCTCATTAAATAGCGCCTCATTAAAGTAGTCGACGTAACAAAACTCTTCGATAACAGCCCTAAGCCGCCTATCGTAGTCGCGAAGGACTCGACTAATAATCTCACGCTTACGATCGTCAAAGGCGCGGTCGCGAATATCAAGACTGCGAACATCGATCCGCTCCCCGCGCTTGATCCTCGGAACTATGTGTTCAAGCTGATAGCGAATCAGGAGCGCATAGTAATGCTCTGCACCATCAGTATCCTCACCGGCATTTGCAAGAATCACTGGAACCAGCAAATCATCATCCACATCGCAACGAACCCACTCCCTGGCATCTTGAAGGGGAATGCCATGCAGCTTGCGTGTCTGCTTTGAAAGATACGCCTCCCACTCCTTGCTTGTTTCGCCCCAGTTCGGCGCTCTTCTACTGAAAATAATCGAGAGCGTTCGAGTACGCAAAGTAGCAACGATCAGGTTGATCGCGTTGTCAATCCGCCGGAGCGTATCGCTGGGAATTCGCTCGTGGCCATCGAATACACGCTCGAACTCGTCAAAAACAACCACAAGGGTTCTAGCTTTCTTCGCCCCCCAATTACTCAGCAGAAATTCAATATCATCCGCAAGTATTTCCGGCAGGCGCTTTTCAAGCTTCTCTTTGTCGATGATCTGTTCTTTAAGCAGTGATTCAATAAAATCAAAATGATCTTGAGATCGCGCCTGGAGCTTGCGTCTTCGGTACAGACGCTCATTGAGTTGTTTCAATCCGAATCGAAGGAGCTTTATAGAAACATTCTCTCCGTTTTCTATGAACTCGGCAATCACGTCCCTACCGACTTCTACGATACCTTCCTCCAACTCTAGCTTTAAATTTCGCTTGTCTAATTTGGCCTCCCCCTCGGAGCGTTGGGCATCAGACCATAGGGCATGTATTGCAAAGTCGAACAGCGGGAGAGCAAGGCCTTCTTGGGTGAGCTTGTTTCTTATGCGAACCAAAAGCTCTACAGCATCCGGAGTTTGGTTGGGAGTCAGGTCCTTCAGATCAACGTCTACAATCAAAGGCTTTCTGAAATCGGTGTTTTTTATAAGGACCTTATTGACCAGATACTGCTTCAGAGTCGTCTTTCCTTCCCCACCTTTGCCCAATATCAACGCAAGCTCCGAAGATCGACTCTGCGACACTTTCCTGTACAGATCATTAACCCATTTGATCGTTGACCCTCGGTTCACAAAGATATCTTTGGGAAGTTCTCTAGCCCGAGGGGCTGTTGGCGGAGGTAGCGGCATCTTCTAGAACTCCTATTGACTACAAGCTACAAATTCAGAGAAAGCGCGTTGTGGAACCAAAAGATTTCTGCTTTTTATACATAAAAATCCCCTACGTTCAGGATGTCCTGTTTGCGACTGGCCATGGTTCTGCTGTGTATTAGCCAATTCAGTTCACATCCTCCCGGGGGTTCCAGGATTCAGGTGGTTTTCTGTCAGAATCTAGAAGGACAAATTATCCAACTTGCTTCTCTCGCGCCCTTGTACTTGAGCGCAATCAGCGTGAGAAAAGCGCAAATTGCACGACCGAGGCGGCCGACTTCTTCGCACATGGAATCGCCGTCATCGATTCGACAGCTTCCCCTGCTCGACGGACCGATCTGCTCGGCACCGCGCCCCTGTTGCCAACTTTGCCCACGGTTCTGGTTATAGCAAAGACGCGCCGTCGGCACAAACCGGTCGCAGGAGAAATGTGAAACGGTCGACATCGATAAAGGACTCGGCATGAGCGATGGGTCGTCATCCCCGGCCCTCGGGCCGGGAGCGATTGCTTGCTGCGCCTTTCTCATCAGCCGCGGCGGAGTTCCAGGCCGATCGGGCGATTCGGGCGATTGTTGTAACGACGACCCTCCAGGGCTTCGGGTGAGCGATACTCCAGGAAATACCAGAAGGCGTCGGTGGTTCGGCTGCGGATCTTCCCGTACTGGATATACCAGACGGCGGACCACTGTTTGCGCCCGTAGCGGTAGCCATCGAGATTGATCGTCGTCCCTTCGATGCCGGTGATTTCGATCGTGAAGGTATTGCTGCCGCCGAAGGTCAGGTTGCGTTCGGTGAAACTCAGGGTTCCGTTGGATCGCGCGGACTGGAAGAAGGCAAGGAGCTGCTGGTTGGCCTCCTGATATTTAGCGCTCAGCGCCGCTTCGCTGGTCGGCACCCAGGCGATGGCGCCGGGCATCAGGGAGCAGGTGGACACGCCCTCGAGCTGCTCGCCGCTGGCGAGTAGCTGCAGCTCGACGCGACAGTTGCCTTCGGGGTCGGTCAGGCGCAGGCGGCCGTCGCGGATGATGGCGTGGTAGGTGTAGGTCGCACCGGCGAAGACGATCGGCAGATCGAAGCGGCGCTCGATCTGGCCCGGGGGCTGGAACTCGGCGATGGCGTTGACGAAGTCGCCGTTGCGCTCGGCTTCGAGCTCGGCGAAACCGCTGCCCAGCAACTCGAGGATGGCCTGGTTGGTCGCGGCCAGGGCCTCCTGCTCACGGCGTTCGGCTTCAGCCAATCGTTCCTGCTCGGCCCGCCAGGCCTCTTCCACCTCTGCGATCAGCTCGGTCTCCTGCTCGGAGCCGGCGATGACGTAGTCGTTGCCGAATCCCGACAGGGGTTCGCCGGCGTAGCGCCAGGGCATACTCTCAAGCTCGAAGAGGGTCTGCCAACCCTCGCCGCGGCGCACTGATCTGGCCAGGCCGAAGACGATTTCCTCATCGCCTTCGCTGCGCACTTTCTCGATCACGCGCCGGCCTGCGATGTGGCGCGCGGTGCGGCCGCCTTCGCTCTCCAGGGGCTGGCTGGAGAAGGCCGGCTCGTAGAGGTCCTGCTGAAGCTCCAGTTCCAGCTCGAAGCGCGTGGTGATGATCGGCTCGACTTCGCTACCCGTGTTCTCGGCGGCGCTGATCGACAGCGACTCGATCTGCCAGGAGGCGGGCAGCACACGGGCGACGAGTTCGGCTTCCAGTTCATCGGCATCCGGGCCGGGCGATCCGCCGCAGGCGAGCAGCAGGCTCGTAGCGGCGAGCAGCAGGGCGGATTGAATGAGCGATCGGGTCATGGATGGTCTCCTTGTAGGGCGATGGGAACGGGGTGATGGGGCCGCTGAGGCCTGGCGGATGGGATGGCTCGGCGCGCTCATCGGTGAGGCTCCAGTGCCGCGAGACGCTCGTTGATGCGGAAGACGACGAGGATCAGTTCGCCGGCGATCCGCAGCAGCAGGGGGCCGAGGGTGATGGTGAGGACGCCGGTCCAGACCATGGCGGCGTTGGTGCCACGCCAGCCCTGGTTGGCGGCATCGATGGTGTTCATGCCCAGCACCAGGCAGACCAGGGTGCCGATCCAGAAGGCGATCTTGACCAGCACCGGCGTGGCGAAGCGCCGGAAGGCGAGGAACTCGCCCATGGGACTCTCCTCGACCGGCCGCTGCGGGGCCGCTTCGCTACGGATCGGTGCCGGCGGTTCGGTGGCTGGCGCTGGAGTCTTGGCGGGTGTCGAGTTGTCGTTGTCGCTTTGGTTGTTGTTGGTCATGCTGTTCTCCCTTGTTCGTTCTGGATGAGTCGAGCAAGGGGTCAACGCGCCATGGCTGGGGATTTTCAAAAGCGAGGGATTCAAGGCGCTTTTCTCGTCGTCAGTTCAAATCCAGCGGTGTGGGCGGCGTTGAACAGGCATGGACACGCACTTCTTCAAGGCAGCGGCCCGTTGGCCAGCCGGACTCGATCAAGGGTCGGCGCCGCGCCTGGACGGCGCAGCGATTGCCCGGGCGGGGACGAATCGCTATCCTCGGGGAGGCGTTTGTCAGTGGTTGTTGATTTCATTCGATGAATCGGTGGGGAGATTCGATGTCTGTAGATCGGTATGTGGTGAGCCGCCGCGCGTTCACGTCGCGTCCTGCGTCTCGATGAGCGATGCCTTCGAGGAACTGGCCGGGCTCTGGGCCCGCCGCGATGCGCTGGACGAGGCCGAATGGACCCGACTCCATGCGCTGGTCATGGCTGAACTGGCCGCCGCGCCACCGGGCGAGGAGTTCGACGCCGTGCTGTCACGCGAGAACGCCAGCGCCTGGCGCGATTCCTTCTTCGCCGACAAGGTGCTGATGCCGGCGATTCGAGGCAATGCGGCGATGAGCAGGGAGCTGACCCGGGGCGGCCTGCGCGTGTTCTACCGCAACTACCTGCGCGATCAATTGCGCAAGATCGGTCGACGCCGTGAAGTGCAGGGCTACGAAGGCGCCGAAGACAATGTGCCGGACGCGGTGAACCACAATCCCGCCTTCATCGATCCATCGGCATCGATCCAAGCCTCCACCGACCTGACCTGCCCCATCGACGACAGCGATGGGGATAGAGATGGGAATCCGCTGCAGGCCAGCGCGATCGCTTTCATGCGCGGGGCCGAGAACTGGGTGGTCGTCTATCTGGCCCTGCATTTCTGCGGCGGACGTGACCGCCTGCCCCTGTCAAAGGTCCACCAGCAGTTCCAGATTCCGTCCTACCACTACAAGGCCCGCCAGCTCGGCATCGCACCGCCGCGCGGCGGCTTCGAGTCCTTTTCGGAGTTCGGCGAGACGATGATCGGCCAATGGCTGAGCACCAACGGCATCGAGCTGGACGAGGACAATATCGAAGCAATCCGGCAGGCCTTCGACCGCCTCTGCCTGGCGGCCTTTCACGAGGCCCGTGATCGCGGCCTGGCCGAGGTCGCAGGAATGGGAGGAATGCCCGCATGACTCAGCTGCATCCCTCCCTGAGCGTGATCGAAGACGCCTACGCGAACTGGCTCGGCGAGCCCCGCGAGCAGGCCATGGAACCCGAGTCTCCGTCCGGATCGACGCACTCGGCCGAGGCGCCATCGGCACTCGACCAGGCCCATGCGCCGCCAAGCTGGCTGGCCGATGCCATCCGCCGCCACGTGGCGACCCGCCCGGAAGCCCGCACGCCCGCCTGCGGCGACATCGCTCTGTTCAATCCGGGCGAATGCGCTTCGGGACAGAACGACGGCCTGCCCCTGCTGGTGCTGCTCGACGAGCAGCGGGGACACTACTGGTCCGGCTTTCTGGTCGGCGCGCACGCGGATTACGCGGGCAGTCAGGACCTGATCATCGAATCCAGCCTGCTCATCGAGCATCAGGACCCGGTTCCGATGGCCGCCATGGTTCAGACCTGGAACCGGGTGCATCTGCCCATCGATGCGACCGTGCCTGTCATCCATCGAGTCACGCCGGAGGCGATGGCGGCGGTCAGGGCCCTGTCGTTGAGCGGATTCGACAGCGAGAATTCGCCGGCGCCGGGGCGGATGCAGCTGCGGCGCATCGCCGGCCACACGGTCGTCACCGGCACGCCCTACGGCAAGCACGATCCGCGCGATGGCTACCTGCTGTTGAGCCGGGCGCTGGCACAAACCCTGTCCGAGCCGCGACTGGAGCGAAACGATCGCGAACTGGGCGACGGCGAGGCCGGCGATTGAGCCCCTATCGAAGGCATTTCAAGGACTGCGCACCATGGACATACCGACTCGCAAACCGCCGCTGACCGTCCCCGAGCACCTCGATGAGTCGGGCGTGCTGCTCGGCTGGTCACTGGACGCCAGCGATCATCCGCCGCCGATGGGCTTCGCGAGTGTCGCGAGAAGCTCCCCTGAAACCCTGCGTCCCGTGCTGCACGCCAGCAGCGGCCATTTCATGACCTTCGCCCCGACCGGCAGCGGCAAGGGCGTCAGCGCGGTCATCCCCAACCTGCTGCACTACGAGGGGCCGGTGATCGTCATCGACCCGAAGGGCGAGAACTACGCCGTCACCCACCGCCGGCGACGCGAGATGGGCCAGCAGGTGATCTGCCTCGATCCCTTCGACACGATCGCCGATGACCATCCCAACGCCAGATTCAACCCGCTGGATCTGATCGACGGTCGACTGCCGTCAGCAGCCGAAGACGCCGACATGCTCGCCGAGGCATTGAGCTATCAGACCTCCAACGATCGCGACCCCTTCTGGCATGTACGCGGCAAGCAGCTGCTGGCCGGCTTGATCCTGCACGTGGCAACCTGCCGGGCACCGGTGCTGAGGAACCTGGGCGAAGTGCACTATCTGCTCAATCAGAGCGAGGACGACTTCAAGTTCACGCTCAAGGAAATGGCCAACTCACGCGTCGAGGCGGTGCGCCAGACCGTTGCCATTCTCAGCCATTCGGCGGAGCGCATGGCGGCCTCGATCCAGGCCATGTCGCAGACCAACCTGGGTTTCATGAGCGGCGAGCAGGTCAAGACCGCCACCGGCGACAGTGATTTCGACCTGGCGGCGATCACCCGTGGCGATCCGGTCTCCATCTATCTGCTCATTCCGCCGGAGAAGCTCGAGAGCCACGGCGCCCTGCTGCGCATCTGGATCTCCTGCCTGATCAAGCTGATCCTGCGCCGGCGTTCCAAGGTCGAACGCAACACCCTGTTCATCCTCGACGAAGCGGCCCAGCTCGGCCACTTCCCGCCGCTCAGGCAGGCGATCACCCTGCTGCGCGGCTTCGGCCTGCAGACCTGGAGCTTCTGGCAGGATTTGAGCCAGCTCAAGCGCCTGTATCCGAACGACTGGGAGACCATGTACAACAACTGCCGGGCGCACCAGTACTTCGGCATCACCACGCCGTTGCTGGCCGACCAGATCGCCCAGCTGACCCTGAAATACGGCTACTCGGACATCCTCGAACTCGACAGCGACGAAATGCTGCTGACGCTGGCCGGCGCGCCACCGATGATCGCGCAGAAGCCGAATTACCTGACCGACCCGCCCTTCCAGGGGCGCTACGACGACAACCCCTACTACCAGCCCGAGGACGCCAGGGCACTCGAGCCTCGGCGCGGGCAGCGCGACCTGCGCTCGGAGCCCTGAGGATTGGCCGTTCCCTTGCTCAGCCCGCCCAGACCGGATCGTCGAAGAAGAAGGTCTGGTTGAGGCGCCAGTGCTCGGTGAAGCTGCCGGGGACGTGCCAGTGGCCGTGGAACTGGAGGCCGGGGTAGAGGAGCAGGCGGTTGAATTTCATCTCGACGGTGGCGATGCGCTGCCAGTGCTCTTCCCATTGGTCCAGGAAGTAGCCGGCCCGGGCCTCCTCGCGTGAGCCGAGGTAGATCTGCTGGCGCAGGGCCTGGTAGCTGGCGGGGTCGGTGGGCATGCAGGCCACCGGTGGGTTGCGGCTGCAGTAGAAGGCCGTTCCCCCCGCGCACTCTTCCGGCAAGTTGAGCATCACGATCGCAGCCACCGAGGGTCCGTCGTCGTGCGGCCGGGGCTGCGCCGTGACCGGGGGTTCGACTTCGTTGCGGAACAGATTGGTGACGAAATTCGGGCGGTTGCGCGGCAAGGCGATCCCCAGGGCCTGCTGGCAGAGGCCGCGGATGGCGTCCTGCACCTGATGGGTAGGCAGCTGGATGTTCTGGCGACAGTCGCTGTAGGCCTGCAGGTTGGCGCCGGTCACGTCGCGCTCCCAGGCCGGATAGGGCGTGGTCAGGAGCAGGCGCCGGACGGCCAGGGGATCGGCGTAGAAATCGTCGACGACGAGATAGCGGCCCGCCCCGTTCGGCAGGGTGAAGGCCTGATAGTCCATCTCGGCCTGGGTTCGGAACAGTTCGGAGGGGCGAAACCGATACATGCCTGTCCTGGTGGATTCTGCGACGAAATCATCTTACCGTGGCCCTGCACCGGTTGCTTACTAGTCCAACCGTAAGTATCGCCGCCGCGGGGGATGCCAGCGGCTGAAATCGAGTCACGAAAAGACACCATGAGCCAGGACTGGTACCAGATCAGAAGCGAACTCCAGGCCCGCCTTCAGGGCGAGCCGGGTGATGTGGTGAGCTGGAGCAATCTGGCCTATGCGCAGCTGCGCTGCGGTGCGACCGAGCAGGCGCGACTGGCGGCAGAGCACGCGCTGAATCTGGACGACCGCCACGTGGCCGCCTGGGTCAACCTGGGTGCCAGCCACCTGCAGGCCCGGCGCCTTGAAGACGCGGAGGAAGCCGCCCGCACCGCCATCGAACTGGATCCCGGAGATGCCTCTTCGCATCTGTTCGCCAGCCACGTGGCGCGCGAGACGGGGCAGATCAGTCAGGCCCAGGACGCCCTGCTCACGGCCGTCCGCCTCGACCCTCGCCACGCCGACGCCTGGTCCCAGCTGGCCCTGGTGCAGATGGAGCTGGGCCTGCCCACCCAGGCGCTCGCCTCGATCAATCGCGCGCTGGAGATCGAGCCATCGGAGCTTCGCTATCACTCCAACCGCATGATGGTCGCCCAGTACCATCCCGAACTCGATTCGCAGGCCCTGCGGGAGATGGCGCTGCGCTTCGGCCGCCAGCTGACGGACTCTCCCCTGCCGCCGCCACCCTCGAAGCCAGGCACGGGCCCCTTGAGAGTCGCTTACCTGAGTCCGGACTTCTATGCGCACCCCGTGGGCTACCTCCTGCGCAATGTGCTGACGGCCCATGACCCCGTTCAGGTCGAGGCCAGCCTGTGGGACCTGCGGCCCGGCAACGACTGGCTGAGCGAGGAATACCGCGCGCTGGACCTGCCCTGGCGCGATGTCGGCGGCCTCTCGGACCAGGCCCTGGCCGAGGCCCTGCGCGCGGCCGAGATCGATGTGCTGGTCGATCTGGCCGGCCACACCGCGCACAACCGCCTGGGCGTGCTGGCGCGCCGGCCGGCGCGGCTGCAGCTGAGCTTTCTGGGCTGGTTCGGAGCGATCGGCGCGCCCGGCCTGGACGCGCTCCTGATGGGGGAAGATCAGCTGCCCGCGGGCCACGAGCACGGCTTTGCCGAGGCGGTGCATGCGCTGCCGGGCAGCCACTTCCGCTACCGCCCCCTGCCCTATGCCCCCGAGCCGGATCTCACCAGGAAACCAGGCCCGCTGCGCCTGGGCTGCTTCAACAACACGGCGAAGCTGCAGTCGGAAGTCCTCGACGCCTGGGCCGAGATCCTGCGCGCGCTCCCCGAGGCGGAACTGGAGCTGCGCTGGAAGACCCTCGCCGATGCCCATGTCCGAACGTCCCTGAGCCGACGATTCCAGGCTGCCGGCGTCGAGCCACAGCGCCTCCGCCTGCTCGGCGCCTGCGGCCACGAGGAGCTGCTCCGCGCCTATCGGCAGATCGACCTCGCGCTGGATCCGTTTCCCTTCTCCGGCGGCATGACCTCGCTGGAGGCACTGAGCATGGGCGTGCCCGTCATCACCCTGGCCCAGCTTCGTCCGGTCTCGAGGCAGACCCATTCCATGCTGAAGGCGCTGGGCCTGGCTGAACTCTCGACGACCCGGGTTCGCGACTACGTCGACACCGCCGTCGAGCTGGGCCGGGACGCGACGCGCCGCCATGCGCTCAGGGCGCGGCTGATCGATGGCTATGCGTCGAGCCCGCTGGCCGACGCAGGCAGCCTGGCCGCCAATCTGGAAACCGCCTATCTCAAATTACTGGACAGGCTCGACGGCAGATAGGCCAGGCCGGCCCGGTAGCAGCGCTGGCAGGTGGGGTGGCGGTACTTCCTGGCTTCGATGTCGGCGCGGGACGTGGTGAGGAAATCCACGCCGAGCAGGTTCTCCGGCTCGTAGACACTGCAACAAAGGGCGACCTGACCATCGTGGTTGATGACGGTCTGGTTGGATCGCAGCTCGCAGTCATAGCGCCGGTCCTGGCGAGCGGCGATTCGCGGCAGGTACTCGGCCGGGTGTTCGAGCATCAGCTTCATCACCGGCTCGTCGACCATCCGACCCTCGGCGATATCGAGGAGCTTTTCCATCGGCTGATAGAAGGCCGCGATCGGACGATGCTCGAAGCCCAGGGCCCGGCAGAGCTCGCCCACGGCCTCGACCTCGTCCAGGTTGTGGCGATACACGTGCTGCCCGACCCAGACCCGGGTGCGCGCCTGATGCCGATCGATGAGCTCGCGCAGGCGCTCGAGGTTCTGGCGCACGAGGGCCAGCTTGCCGCGGGTGTGGGTTCGGGCGTAGCTGTCTTCGCTGAAGCCGGACAGTGAAATCTTGATCGTGCCCGGAGCGGCCTCGATCAGGGCGTCGAGACCCTTGCGGACGTTCAGATTGGTCGACAGGAAGGACGGCAGGCCGCGCGCATTGAGCAGCCCGATCATCGCCGGCAGCTCGGGGTGGAGCAGCGGCTCGCCCCAGTTGAACAACCAGATCTCGGGATCGCGGCTCGGGCTTTCGGCCTGGATCTTGTCGATGATCGCGGTGAAACGATCGAGGGGCATGAAACCCCTGGCCCGCTCGCTGTCGGGACGATTGCCCACCGGGCAGCTCGGGCAGCGCAGGTTGCAGGTACCGACCACATCGATCGTGTAGATGTAGCTCGACCCCTCCCGCGGCGAGCTCCGATACAGGGTGCGCTGCTGCAGGGGATCGTAGACCTCGGGTTCGAGCCAGCTCGGCGGGCGACTGCGCTGCCAGGCCTGCTGGACGGACTCGTCGTCGACCCAGTGGGTCAGGGCTTCCTCCAGCCAGGGCCGCGCCGCTTCCCGGAAACCATGCTGGCTCAGGGCCAGGCCCAGATCTCGGACCAGCTCGGGCCGCTCCGGAAGCGAGGGCCGCTCGGCCAGGGCCGCGGCCAGCACCGATGCCGCTTCGGCCAGGCGTCCCTCGTGCAGGCACCGGCGCACCCGGGCCGGGCCGCTGGCACCCGCCCCATTTGACTTTACTTGCATGTCTGTCCGACTATTCAAGGTATTCGAGGGAGCAGAGTCCGCCATCGGCCAGGCCGACCGGCAGACTAACAGGAGTTTCGGGACCATGACAATCAAGCCGTCGGGCCGCACCCGACCCCTGCGCTCATTGCGTCGCAGCGCCCTGTCGATCGCCATCGTGACCGCCCTCTCGCAGCCGGTCTGGGCCAGAGGCGATTGCCCGGCAGGCGCCTTCGACGAGGAAATCCTGCGCGACCGCTACCAGCAATCGGCCGTTTTCGCACCCCTCGACTGCATCCTCGCCCAGCCCGGCTTCTACGTCCCCAGCGCCGGCCAGAGCCGCCAGCTGCCCGCGGCGCCGGGTTACTACGTCTCCACCAGCGGGGCGATCTCACAGACGCCGGCCGACCCCGGTCATTTCGTGTCGATGCCGGCCGCCACGACCCAGACCGAGGCCCCGCCCGGGCGTTTCGTCGCCCAGGAAGCGCAGAGCGCCGCCCAGGACTGCTCGGTCGGGCGATTCGCTCCCGCATCGGGATTGACCCGCTGCGACGACGCCCTGCCGGGACGTTTCGTGGCGCAGACGGGTCAAAGCGCGGCACTGGAATGTGCCGCTGGCCGCTTTGCCGCTGCCAGCGGCCAGAGCGCCTGCGATGAGGCTCTGCCCGGGCGCTTCGTGCCCGGACCTGGCCAGACCACCGCCCAGGACTGCACCGTCGGGCGCTTCGCCGCCAGCGCGGGTCAGAGTGTCTGTGATCTCGCACCGCCCGGGCGCTTCGTCGCCCTGCCCGGTCAGGCCCAGCCCGAGGACTGTGCCCCGGGACGGTTTTCTGCCGCCGCCGCCCAGAGTGCCTGCGATGCGGCCCTGCCCGGTCGCTTCGTGCCGCAGCCGGGACAGAGCGCGGCGCAGGATTGCGCCCCGGGTCGCTTTACCGCCGCCAGCGGTCAGAGCGCCTGCATCCTGGCAGAGCCTGGCCGTTTCATCCCCGAGCCCGGCCAGACGGTCGCCCAGGACTGCGCGGTCGGTCGCTTCGCGGCCAGCGCCGGTCAGAGCAGCTGCGATCTGGCACCTCCGGGCCGCTTCGTGGCCTTGACCGGACAAGTTGCCGCTCAGGCCTGCCAGATCGGGAGTTTCGCTGCCAACGCGGGCCAGAGCGCCTGTGATCTGGCACCCCCGGGTCGCTTCGTCGCCCAACTCGGCCAGAGTTCGGCTCTGGATTGCACGCCAGGACGCTTTACGGCCCAGAGCGGACAAAGCAGCTGCAACTCGGCCGAGCCGGGGCGTTTCGTGGCGCAGTCGGGTCAGAGCTTTGCCCAGGATTGTGCACCGGGACGATTCACGGCCAACTTCGCGCAGAGCGCCTGCGAAGAAGCGCTGCCCGGACGCTTCGTGCCGCAGCCGGGCCAGACCACGGCCCAGAATTGCGCCGTCGGCCGATTTGCCGCCAATAGTGGACAGAGCAGCTGCGACCTGGCGCCGCCCGGGCGTTTCGTCGCCGCGATGGGGCAGTCCCAGGCCACGCTCTGCAGCATCGGCAGCTTCCAGGCCAGCAGCGGCCAGAGCCGCTGCAATGCGGCCCCGCCGGGGCGCTTCGTCGCCCTGACGGGCCAGAGCAGCGCGCAGGCCTGCGAGGTCGGTCGCTTCGCTGCCGCCAGCGGCCAGAGCCGCTGCGATGCCGCACCGCCCGGCCGATTCGTGGCCCAGCTCGGACAGACGACCGCCTTCGACTGCGCTGCGGGACGCTACGCGCCGGAAAGCGCGATGAGCGAATGCCTGCTGGCCGACGTGGATCATTTCGTGCCCGTTCCCGGCCAGTCCTCGCAGACGCCCTGCGCACCCGGCTTCTTCCAGCCCCAGCCCGGCCAGACCGAGTGCATTGCCGAGCCACCCCGCCCGACCCAGAACGAGGGCAGCTAGTCGCTCCGACACAGGGCTGAGCAAGACCGGCCCGCCGGCGGGCGAACTCCGGCGCGTCCGAGGCGTTGACTCGGGGTAGGATGTGGGGCATGAATCGAGTGAGCATCATCGGCTTCATCCTGTTGGCCGCGATCTACTGGACGAGCCTGTGGCTCGATCCCATCCCCTACATCTGGATCGCCAAGTTCACGCCCATGCTGATCGCCGCGGCGCTGGTCTGGCGGCGGCTGGCGGCACTGGCCGGGCCGATCCTGGCGATCGGCTTCGTGGCGGCGGCTGGCGGCGATCTGTTCCTGGCGCTCGACCGTGGCGATTACTTCACTGCTGGCCTGGCCTGTTTCCTGGTCACCCAGATCGCCTACAGCGTGGCCTTCCTGGGCCGCAGGCACGGATTCCTTGCTCGCTGGCCCTGGTGGCTGCCAGTGGTCGCGATCGGCCTCGGCATGTTCATTCTGCTGCGCCCCGGGCTCGGTGACAGCCTGATCCCCGTGACGATCTACATCGCCGCCCTGATCACCATGGCGGTCAGCGCCAGCCTGGTCGAGGCGCGGCCCGGTCGCATCTACGCCGGGGCCGTGCTGTTCGTGATCTCCGACGCCCTGATCGGCATCGACCGCTTTCTCGGCAGCTTCGAGCATTCACTGAAGTTGATCATCGCCAGCTACTTCATCGCCCAGTTCCTGATCCTGACCGGCGCCCTGCGCGCCTTCCCGACCCGCAATACGAATGCCCCATAGCCAACCCACCGTTTCGGTTGTTACCGACGACGGCCATCACTTCGATCTGATCCACGTTCCCAGCGAGTCGGCCCGACAGGCTCTGTTCTTCCTGCCGGGCATGGGACTGAGCGCGCGCCAGTACATCCCCCTGGGCCAGTCCCTGGCCGAACATGGCATCGAGGTCTTCATCCACGAATGGCGCGGCATCGGTTCCTCCGATCAGCGGGCCAGCCGCGAGTGCAACTGGGGCTACCGGGAACTCCTCGATGTGGATCTACGGGCGGCTATCGAGCTTCTGGCCGAAAGACGATCGGGCCGGCCGATGCTGCTGGCCGGGCACAGCCTGGGCTCGCAGTTCGCCTGCCTGCTGGCCGGTCGACGGCCGGACCGGACCGCCGGCGTCATCACCGTCGCGGGCGGCGCGCCCTGGCGTGGGGCCTTCCACTGGTATCAGCAGCTGCTGCTCGCCCCCGCGTTCCGGGTCATGCCCGTCATCGGCAGCCTGATCGGCCATTACCCCGGCCGCCGCCTGGGCTTTGCGGGCCGGGAAGCGCGTGGCGTGATCGCCGATTGGACCTGGACCGGTCGTCGTGGCAGCTATGCCCTGCCCTCGCTCGAGCCCGACCCGGAAATCGGCATGGCCGAATTGAAGACCCGCGTGCTGGGGATCCGCCTGGCCGATGACTGGTTCGTACCGAAAGCCTCCCTCGACCATCTGCTGGGGCTGATGCCCGGCTGCGAGGTCGAGCGGTGCATGATCAGCGCCCTGCCCGGGGATCTACCCACCGATCACTTCGCCTGGATGAAGGCACCCGCCCCGGTGGCCGAAGCCATCTCGGCCCACTACCCGGCCTCGTCCAGCACGGCAGCAAGCAGGCGCGCATAGGCGCGTTCGCCCAGCGAGGCGGGTGAATCCAGGCCCAGGCGCTCGAGGGCTTCACGATGGCGACCCGGTTGGCCGCGCCACAGCGCACCGAGCAGGGCGAGCTTCGATCCGGCCATGGCCTTGAGCGACTGGAGCGCCGGAATCAGACGCTGCTCGAGCTCGGTGAAATCGCTGCCGAAGGGATAGGCCGGGAAGCACTCGCCTGGCTTGAACTCGGCCTCGATCCTGGCGGGCAGATTCGCGCGGTACGCGTCTGGAACGGACCAGTTCGGGTCCAGCTTGCCTGCGGACCTGGCCCGCTCGACCAGGGCATCCTGGAAGCGGGCGTCCATGATGCCGACCATGGCCTGAATGCACTCCTCGTCGGTCTTGCCGCGCAGATCGGCCACCCCGTACTCGGTCACCACGATGTCGCGAAGATGGCGCGGGATGGTGACGTGCGGGTACTCCCAGACGATGTTCGAGGTCGTTCGGCCGCCGGACTCGCGGGTGGCGCGAAGCATGAGAATCGAGCGCCCATCGTCCATCGCATGGGCCATGGCGACGAAGTTGTACTGGCCACCCACGCCGGACACGACCTGATGGTCCTGGAGGCCGTCGGACACGGCCGCGCCGGTCGCGGTCATCATCATGCAGGTGTTGATGAAGCGAGCGTGCCGACGCTGCTCGATCTCGAGCATTTCCAGGCCGCCGTAGAGCTGGTTGATCCGCCCGACCCCATGCATCCTGAAGCGGGGTCGTTCCCGCTCGTCCAGGTCGCGTAGAAAGGCATAGAAGTCCTGGCTGCCAAGGAAGAAGCCACCGTCCATCAGCACCCCGTCATCGGGGGCCGACTCGGTACCGGCATTGATCCGGCGCATGGCCTCGAGATCGTCGACCACGCCACGCTTGAGGATGCCGGCTCGATAGAGATGCATGAAACCGTCCATGAACATCTCGCTGGCCCCGTACAGACCCTCTTCGAAGCTCGAAGCCGCCTCGATCGCCGAGGGGCCATGGGCCACGCGAGCCACCCGGGCCTGCCAGGTCTCGTTGTCCTGGTGGCGCTCGATCAGGCTGTGCACCAGGGCGTCGCTGAGCGAGCCGATGCCGATCTGCAGGGTGCCGCCATCGGCCACCAGGCGAGAGGCCTGGAAGCCGACCGCGTGATCCTGCGGGCTGACCGGCAGCCGGGGCAGCCCGAACAGGGGCTGCTCGGGATCGATCTCGCAGATCTCATCGAAGAAATCCGACTCGACCCGGGCATCGCCGTGCATGAAAGGCAGCTCCGGATGCACCTGAGCGATCGTCCAGGTGGTCCGGCCCGGCTCGGCGGCCAGACGGCGCTTGAGATCCAGGCTGACGTCCGGGTTCGAGGACAGGCTGTAGCGACCGTCCACCGGCCCGGCCACCAGCTGGGCGATCACGTTGATCCCGCGATCGACGAGATCACGCGCCACGTGCGTGTAGTTGGAGGAGATGTAGTGGCGCTGCATCGTCGGCTTGCCGAGGGCCGCACCCGATGACACATAGAACTCGGTGACCGTGATGTTGGGCGGCAGGGCGTTGCGGCGCTGGGCATCGATGTAGTCGAGGCGCGGATAGGCGCTGCCGAACAGGCGCTCGACGATCGGGTCCATCAGACGGGCTTCCAGCCAGTGCCCCGCCCGAGGCGGATCCAGGCTCAGGGCCGTGACGATGTCGAGCCTGATGTCCGGATCGAGTCGAGCACGCCGATAGAAGGCGTTGACCAGTCGGTTGGGCTTGCCCAGTCCCAGCGGCAGGCCCAGCACCAGATGGCGGCCGACCCGCTCGATGGTTCTCTCGACGACGGCGTCGAGACCCGCATCCTGCCCCAATTCATTCACCACGTTCATGGAATCCGGTGCCCAAAATAGCAGAAAGCGCCAGCATTCGAGCGGTACCGTCCATTGCCCTGATAGACTCCGGCACGGGAGTCTTGACACAGGTTCGAGCCGTCGGCCACGTTCGGCCCGCTTGCTGCGGTCCGGAGAGGTGCGCGCGATCGAATCCAGAACCGGCAGGGAGCCGACACTCGATGAGCATCTACGTTCTTCTGAAATACCTGCACCTGGGGCTGGCGCTGATCAGCGGGATCGGTTTCGCGCTGCGGGGCTTCGTCCGCCTCGTACTGAAGCGGCCACTGGCACACCCGATGATCCGCATCGGGCCGCATGTCATCGACACACTTCTGCTGGGCTCCGGCCTGGCGCTCTGGGTCCAGATGCAGTTCTCGATCTGGTCCTGGCTGGGCGTGAAACTGATCCTGGTTGCGGCCTACATCGGCCTGGGGATCGCCGCGTTCCGGGTCGAGCAGCGCCAGCGCGGGGTGCTGTTCTACCTGCTGGCCCTGATCACCTTCGTGGCGATCGCCGCGCTGGCCGTCCACAAGCCGGGCTGAGTCGGCCGCTTCCGCTCCGGGAACCGGGGCGGAAGTGGCCGTCGGTTTCTCAGTCTTCGGGTTCTTCTTCCCAGTAGTAGTAGCCCACGGCCACCGACTGGTTGGACACCCGCTTGCCAGAGGCCTGAGCCTGCTTGATTGCCTTGTCGGCCGCCTTGCCCTGTTCATTGAGCAGCGACGTCATGGCCTTGCGCAATTCCGGCAGATCCTCGGCGGGAATCCGGGCCGAACCGATTTCGTTCTGCACCCAGTCGCCCTTGGCCTTGTCCGACTCCATGTTGTGCGCCACCGTTTCCATGTGACGACCGATGGAATCCGCCGTGGCCTCGAGCATCTTCTGCTCTTCGTCGGTCGTCGGCACGTAGTTCGGGTTGATCAGTCGGACGTTGTCCCCCGGCACCAGCTTGAGGTTGCCGTTCTGGGCCAGCTTGTCCAGCACGGTGGTCGAGGTCACGTTGCGGCCGGCCACGCGCGAGACCAGGGTCTGCAGACTGACACCGCGGCCGTAGACACCGAGGTCCTTGGGCTGCTTGGTCTTCCGATCACGATAGCGGGCTTCCGTATTCCAGGCATGCAGCACGGCAGCTTCGGGACACAGTTCGTGGGCCGGCATCACCTCGGGACGCTTGCGCGTCTCGAGCTGCGAGATGGCCCGAGTATCGAGCCCGGTCCAGAGCGCCAGCGCCGACTTGGTGATTCGACGGCCGGGCTGCTCGCGCCGCATCTTGCGAGTCGCTTCGGCGATGTAGGCTTCCTTGAGGATCGTGATGGCCACGGTGGCCGAGAGCTTTCCGACCAGGAGCCGTGCGACCGGGCGCAGCATCCGCTCGGCTACGCGCACGAGCCACGACATATCCTGCGCGGCTTTCGCGTTGTTCTGAGGCATATTCTTCTCCTTCCCAAGAGATCTTTATAGTAGACGCAGCTTATTTGATCTAATTCTGCGTATCACACAGTGTACGCCAATTCCGACCGGAGGTTATTTTTTTCTCGAAATCGGCTTTCCGGACATCTGACTTACCATGGAATCGACTGCCCGTCCCAGGCGAAGAATCCTCCGCTGTCGTCGATGCCGAGCCCCTCCATGACCGCCAGCAGACGCTTGGCGGTGAAGCTCGGTGCGAACAGCTTTTCATCCGGCACATTGGCCTGGAATGGCTTCGACAGCCCCGTGTCCGTCGTCCCCGGATGCAGGGCCGCCAGGATGCAGTTCGGGAAACGCCGCCGCGCCTCGATCGAGGCGGTTCTAAGAATCTGGTTCAGCGCCGCCTTGCTGGCGCGGTAGGCATACCAGCCGCCCAGGCGGTTGTCCCCGATCGAGCCGACACGCGCGGAAATCACCGCCGCCACCGCGCGTCGATCCCGATCCATTCGGGGCAGAAGGGCCTTGAGCACCAGGGCAGGCCCGATCGTGTTCACGGCGAACACGCGTGCCAGCGACGCCGCATCCAGGTCCTCGAGACGCTTCTCGGGCTGGAGTTCCGGCGCCTCATGCAGCAGCCCGGCGGCATGAATCAGCAGGGATGGACGCCATCCCCGTCGATCGAGCGTCTCACCGACCGCTTCGATCGTCGCCGGGCGATCGAGGTCGAGCTCCAGCCATTCCAGTGATCGACCGGGGGCCACCTCAAGGCCCGCCAGCCCTTCAGCCGAAGCCGGCTGGCGCACGGCAGCAATGACCCGCTCGAAACGCGAATCGGCCAGCAGGGCTTCGACCAGGGCGAGTCCGATGCCGCGACTGGCACCGACCACGAGGGCCGTCGCCCCCGATTCGGCCTGGCGGGATTGGATGCTCATCGATGCACTCCGACTCTTCGACGCGAAATGAGTATCATGCCGCCTGACGGGCAAATCTCTGGTCAACGCACCCTCATGCAGCCGATCTCTCCGCTTCGACCCCGGTTCCGACGCCTCGGCGCTTCGCTCCTTCTCGCGCTGGTCTGCCTGGCCCTGGTCACGGCCTGCGGCAGTCAGCCACGTCGCGTCGAAGGCGAACCGCCGGTACTCACCCTCGACGGCATGCGCCTGGCTGCCGATGCGCTGCTCGTGAGCGTGCGTATCGCCAACGTCAACGACGAAGACCTGCGCCTGGGTGCGCTGCGACTGGAGCTGACGCTGGACGAGCTCGAGCCGGTTCGTTCGGAACGGCTGATGAGCGCCCCGAGCGTTGCACCCCGAAGCCGCGAGCTGCTCGAGTTCGAATTTGCCGCCGATCCGGATGTTCGGCGAGCCCTGGGCGAACTCGGCCGGCGCGAACTCAACAACCTCTCCTGGGAGCTCATCCTGATCAAATCCGACGAGCGCTCGGACGAGGACTGGGCTCGCCAGCAGGGCTTCCTGCACGCCGTCCCCGGCCAGGCCGACCGGTTTCGCTGAGCATGAGTCGGTTCGTCGTCCTGACCTGGCACTCGATCCACGTGCTGGACAACGACTACTCGGGCAACGATCCAGTGGCGTTCAGGGAAGATCTGCGCCTTCTCGATCGCCTGGGCTGGCGGATCCTGCCCCTGAGCCTGGCCTTGGAGCTGCTCGATCGAGGCGAACTGCCGGACAAGGTCGCGGTGCTGACCGTCGACGACGGATCCATCCTGGACTTCGAGGACTTCGATCATCCCAGTTGCGGACGCCAGACGAGCCTGTACAACGCTCTTCGAGCCTTCGATGCCGACCCGACACGATCCGCCCATCATCGACCGCACCTGACTTCCTTCGTCATCGCCTCACCGGCGGCACGAGAGGAGCTGGATCGAAACGACTACATGAGCCTCGGGGTCTGGCCCGATCACTGGTGGCGCCAGGCCAATGAGTCCGGGTTGATCAGCGTCGAATCCCACAGCTGGGATCACAACCATGCCTCACTCGCTCGGACCGCCCAGCGCGACAATCGACGTGGCGATTTTCGCTGGATCGACACGGAAGCCGAGTGTCGCCAGGAAATCGACGCGGCCAGCGACTACATCGAGGCCTGCGCGGGCCGGCGCCCGCGCTATTTCGCCTATCCCTACGGGCAGAGCAGCGACTACCTGCGACGCGAGTATCTGCCGAAGGAAGCCGCGCGTCTGGGCCTGGAGGCAGCCTTGGGCTGTGACCCCGAGCCGGTCACTCGCGCATCGGATCGCTGGTTTCTGCCGCGTTACATGTGCGGCCGCGACTGGCACAGCTCCGAGGAACTCGAAGCCCTGCTGGCAACGGTCTGATCAGACACTCAGAACGGGCCGAGCGCTGCCACGCTGCGGATCAGGCGCCGTCTGGCCCAGGGGGCGGGCCGGCGATTCCAGCGCACGATCAGATGCGGGTCGTCGAGCCGCTCGTAGCCGCACTGGGCCAGCACGGACCAGGACCGAGCGTCCCCGCAATGGCCGAAGGTGCCGACCGAGCAGCTGGCAAATCGCGCCTCGCCGTAGCGCACGGCCTGGAGCATCAGGCCGCCGGCGTCCCGAACGGCGGCCTGTCCTGCCTCGCTCATGCGGGCCAGCACGCGGCCATCGGTGCAGGCGCCCCCGATGAGCATGGCGTCCCGGTGCTCCAGATAGTTCAGATAGCTGCCCGGCAGCCAGTCCTCGCCACAGCGACAGAAGACCAGCAGGTGATGACCGTGCGCGGGCGCCGGCGCACCGTACTTGCGCTGAAAGATCGGCTCGGCCAGCGGCCCCGCCTCGGCCAGCTCGGTCACCATGACCCAGTCCTTCAGGGTGCTTGACGATCGTGGCGTGTCGTTCGGCTGCATGGAATGATGTCCCTCGGGCTCAGGAATCCGGCGTGGGAAATGCATTGTAAGGTAGACTGCGCGCTGGCCTTAGAGGACAGCGGAGCCTCCCATGACGATCGCCTACTGGTGCGTGCTGATTGCAGCCATCATTCCCTACCTCATGGTCGGCGTGGCCAAGATCGGTCACCGAGGCTACAACAACAGGGCGCCGCGCGCCTGGGCAGAGAAGCTCGAAGGCTATCGCCAGCGCGCCAGCTGGGCGCAGCAGAACGGCTTCGAGATCTTCCCCTTCTTCGCCGCCGCCGTCATCATCGCCAGCCTGGCCGGCGCCGATCAGGCCCGCATCGACGCCCTGGCCATCACCTTCGTCGCCACTCGACTGGCCTACGGCGTCTGCTACCTGGCCGATCTGCATCTGTGGAGATCGCTGGTCTGGGTCGCCAGCTTCGGAATCTGCGTGGCGCTGTTCGTGATCGCGGCCTGACGTTGACCCGATCAGGGCGGCGCTCTACGCTATAGCGGTTGACTCACGCACCAAGTACTTCAAAGAACAATTCAAGGACACGAACATGAGCTTGCGCGTTACTCTGGAATTCACCGAGAAGGATCTCGAGCACTTTCGCACCCTGGCCCGGCAGGCCGTCGAGAACACCAAGAAACTGTCTCGCGACGAGATCATCGCCGGAGCGCGCCAGCTCCTCAAGGACGTCGATGAGAACGTCGGCGCCGACTACATCCGCGAGCGTCTGGGCCAACTGCAGATCCTGATCGACATGCTCGAAGACGAAGGCTGGGGCATGCAGGACGTGGGCCGCAAACGCGTCCTCTCGGCACTGGCCTATTTCAACAACCCGGAAGATCTGATCCCGGATCACATTCCGGGCCTGGGCTTTCTGGACGATGCGATCATGGTCGAGCTGCTGTGTCGCGAGCTCAAGCCCGAGATCGAGGCCTACCGCGATTTCATTCGCTACCGCTCCGCTGCGGCCAAGCGCAAGGGCATCGACGAATCCGAGCTCAATCGCTCGGACTTCATCCGCAACCGCGAACAGGCCCTGCTGGCGCGGATGCGTCGCCGGCGCCGTCGTGGCGGCGGTGGCGGCGGTGGCAAGTCACCGTTCTCGCTGTTCTGAGATTGCTTTCATGGCCTCTGCGCGCGGCCTCGCGTGCAGAGGCTTCGCCTCTTATTCCGCGGCAGGACGAAGCATTTCCAGATGGGGAATGTCGTCCTCCAGGTAGGGTCCGCGAACCGTTCGGAAGCCCAGTCCCCGATAGAAATCCTCCAGGTACTGCTGAGCCGAGATCCGGACGCCCTGCCCCGGATAGCGTGATTCGCACTCGGCCAGGGCCCGCTGCATCAACTCGCGACCCAGCCCACAGCCACGACCGGCCGCCGAAGTCAGCACGCGCCCGATCGACGGTTCGGCATAGGACAGGCCCGGCGGCAGGAGTCGTGCATAGGCCAGCACCTTGAGGTTTTCATCCTCTGCCCAGATGTGAATCGACTGATCGTCACGCCCATCGAGCTCCTGATAGGGACAGGTCTGTTCGACCACGAACACGGCCACCCTGGCCTGGATGAGCCGGTACAGACTCGCCACATCGAGCTGTTCAAAGGTCCGGAGCTGCCAGTTCGGGGGCGTCGATCGCTGCATCGATTCACTCATTCGATTTGACTCAATCATCAGGAGATCCAGGGGCGTGCATCATATCCGGCTCGTGGCCAGTTTCGAAATACGCGGCGAGGCGCCGCAGCACCGACAGCTCGAACGGGGCGACTGCGAGCGCCTGGCCAGCGCACTCGCCGAGGATCTCGCGCGCGATCGGCAGCTGCCCGAAGAGGCCCTGCTGGTCGTTGGCGGCGCGCTGTTCGAACCCGCCGAGCTGCTGCAACCCGGCATGCCGACCTGGCAGGCCCTGGAAGACCTCAGCCGCAACGTGGCTCGCGACCCGGGCCGCGGCGGACAGATCCTCGCCATCGGTGCCCACCAGGGCCGGATGCCGGATCAAGGGCTGACGCCGCCGGCAGCCCCGCCACAGGGGCAGCTTCTCGCGCTACCGATCCTGCTCAGCGTACCCGAGGCCGATGGCCCGGGGCTGAGCAGCACCCTGGAAGCCGAACTGTTCGAGCAGGGTGGCATCCACCCGCCCGCACTGGCCCTGCTCTTCGAGTCCGTCGGTCTGGACAGCGCGCACGGACAATTGATGACCCTCGACGATCTGATCGCGCTGGCTCATGTACAGATGGACACGGCCGGGCTGGGTGCCTTCTGGCCGGTGGTGGAGCACGGCCTGATCCAGCCCGATGCCGACCAGGATTTCGAATTGCCCGCCGGGTTGAAGGCCAGCTGGCCAGCAGGACTTCAGGCCGTCCGGATCGGCTTCATCAGCTACGACGATTTCTCGGGCAGCCTCGAGGACTATGCGCTCTGGACCCGCGCCTATCGAAGCCTGTGCGCCCTGCTCGACGTGCACGGCGTTCGTAGCGAGACCGAATCGACCCTGACGCTGGATCCGGAACGGCATTGCCTGGTCGAGTCGCGCGGCCCGGTCGAGTCCGCCGATGGCTTGACCGAACAGGTCCACGCGGACTGTGGTCTGCTCTGCTGGACCCTGGTGGAAGACCACCGGCAGTACAATCTCTACCCGATCGATTCAGAGGGCTTCGCCTTGCTCCAGAGTGACTTCCAGCAGCGCGGCCTGAGGGCCAGACGCCCCGAACGGGGCATTCGACTCGACGCCAGCGGCGAACGACTGGGAGCGATGTAGACGATGAGCGAGAAGACCTACGATCAGAACCCGAAGGCCTATGTGGCCGAGTCGGAGATTCACGGCCGCGGCCTGTTCGCACGACACCGGATCGGCCGGGATGAATACATCGGCAGCTACCAGGGGCCGGCCACCCAGGACGATGGCATGCACGTGCTGTGGATCTGGAACGAGGAACGCGAGCGCTGGGAGGGCATCGACGGAAAGAACGAGATGCGTTTTCTCAACCACGACGCCGAGCCAAACGCCGACTGGTGGGGCACGGACCTGTTCGCCATCCGCGATATCGAGGCGGACGAAGAGATCACCTTCGACTACGGCTGGGACGACGAGGAAGACGACGAAGAGGAGTGAGTCGTCAGGAACTCGGTCAGGCGATCGGCCGCCGGACCGGCCTGCTCGATGATCTCGTCGACCCGATGGAAGTGCAGCAGGCGAATGCCCTCGGTCTCCGGCCGCAGCAGCAGATCGGGAGGATCGGCCTCGCGGCGCGCCCGGATGATCGACTGCTGCATCAGCTCGAAGGTCTTGAACAGCAACTCGTTGGCCGGCAGCTCGCCATCGGCGGGCCGCTCGCGCTGCCCTGAAACGTCCACGGCGATGCGATAGTCCAGGTCGTCGCCGAGCAGCCCCCAGGGCAGCGGGTCGGAAATCCCGCCGTCGACCAGGACCTGACCCGCGCGCTCGACCGGCGGGAACAGACCGGGCACCGCCATGCTCGCCCGCATCGCCTCGAACAGATCACCTTCATCGATGACCACCGGCTTGCCCTCGTAATAGCTGGTGGCCACCATGAGCATCGGAATCTCGAGGTCGCTGAAGCGGCGTGCGTCCACCTTCGAGCGCAGGTAGTCGAGGAAGGCCGCTGGATCCACCACCCCACCGTCATCCAGATCCAGATCCAGCAGGTCACTCAGATGCACGCCGTTCTCACCGCTGGCCAGATTGCCGATCAGCTCCAGGCCCGAACCACCGAATTCGGCGAACAGGGCTTCGATCTCGTCGGCGCTGAGCCCCGCGGCATAGAGCCCGCCGATGATTGCGCCGATGCTGGTGCCCGCGATCCGGACCGGACGAATGCCCTGCTCATCGAACACGCGCAAGATGGCAATGTGCGCAAGGCCCGCCGCGCCCCCCGAACCCAGGGCCAGGCCGATCCGCGGGTCGTCCGACGCGGCCTCGTTGGCCACGGCGAGCTGCAGCCCGAAGGCAAGGAGCGCGGAAAGCGCGAGTCGAGGGATCATCGGTTTGCTCCGGACTGTTTCAGGCAAGTAATCGACCACGAGCATACCGACTGCCGGGAGGCAAGTGAATTCGGATCCTCGATGCGGCTACAATCGGCGGTTTCGCGAACCAGGGAAGCCGGGAGTCGGGCACGCAACGATGGCCATCAACAACACCTTCGGACGAATCGCCACGAGTCTGCTCGGCGCGCTGCTGACCACGGGCCTGAACGCCAGCGTACAGCCCATCGACGCGAACAGCCTGCCGATCACCCTGCCGCCGACCTCGGCCTACGGGCTCAACTTCGATGTCTTCGAGACCAGTGGCCTTCGCTACCAGATTCGCTACACCAGCGAATTCGGTGGGACCTATCGACTCGGTGGCCTGCTGTTGGGTTTCAGCGAAACCACCGAGTTCCTGAGCTGCGACAATCCCGATCCACAGCCGGGCGAGCCTGACTCGGCCCTGTTCGAGCTGGCCTCCGGTCAGAGTATCGACAACGGCCTGGAAGACGGCATCTGCACCTTCAGCTCGGAGCTTTCGGCCGGCGCGATCAACCCCGGCACCTTCACCGGCAGCAACGCTTTCGTCGGGCTTCGCATCACGACCGGGGCCCAGGCATTCTTCGGCTATCTTCAGCTGCGCATCAACGGCGCGGGGGAACTCGAACTACTGGGTGGCGCCATCGAGGACAGCCCCGACACCGCCATCGAGACCGCGAACAGCCTCGATGCCATCTTCAGCGATCGCTTCGGCGGCGCCAGCCTGACCGGTCTCCCGGCCATCGCCTCGGCGATTCGTCTGCCGCACGACCCGCAGTTCTCACTGAGCGTCTGGCTGCGCGACGAACCGGGCGCGGATTTCGAAATCAGCGCCGGCGCCGTTGTCGGCGAATATCAATTGGATCCGGGCGAAGGACCGGGCCTCGAACGCGTGCTGGCCGACCCCGGCGCGAGCAACCGCGCCATTGCCGTGGCCTCGGGCACGCTCATCGACAATGGGCTGGTGGATGGAAACCCTAACCAGGCCTGGATCGCCAGCACCCGCCTGGTCGGCACAGACTTTTCGGCGCCCGAGGTCTTCCTCCCGGTGCGATTCACGATCATCGAAAACTTCAACTTCGGCTATCTCGGCCTGCAGATCACCGCAAACGGCGATCTGCTGATCCGCTCCGGCGACTGGAACCCGGTGTCCAACCAAGCCATCACCACCCCCTGAAGGACACTGATGCCCGCCCTGATCTACCCGGAATGCTCTGAGCAAGCCCGCCACCCGGTCACGCGCCCGGCGTGAGCGACCTGTCGCCGCCTCGCGAACCGGGCCAGGGTCGGTCCAGCCTGCTGCGCAGCGAACGGGGCGCACTGCTCACGGCGCTCGCGCTCGCGGCGGTCGGCATCGCGCTGACGGCCTGGGTCACGGCCTGGCTGGTGGACGTCGAGACCCGGCGACAGCAGGGCGTGCTGGCTCGACAGGCGGACCAGGCGGCCGCCATCATCAGCACGCGATTTGCCCAGTACGAGACCCTGATCGGTTCGGCGCACGCCCTGTTCGCCAGTTCCGAATGGGTCACGCGCGAAGAGTGGCGGCAGTTTTCGGAGACGATTCTGGGTCAGCAGGACTTTGCCGGCCTGGCTGGTCTGGGTTGGATCGCGAGACTGCGTCCCCAGGACCTGGCAGCGCTGCGGGAGCGCGTCGCGGCCGACGGACTGAGCTTCGCTCGCCTGGACAGGGGCAACGGCGACTGGGTCTGCCCCATCGTCTACAACGAGCCCCTGGACCGAAACCGTGACTCGATCGGGGTGGACGTCTGTCGTGTCGACAACATGACCGACACACTGCGCCTCGCTCGCGAGCGCAGCAGCGTGGTGGTCTCTCGCCGCCTGGATCTGGTCTCGCCGGACCGAGTCCGAACGCCCGGCTACGTCATGGTGGCCTGGGTGTCGGGTCTCCCCGCCGGCCTGTTCGACAACGGGGGCTGGGTCAGCGCGTCGATTTCAGCCCAGGCCCTGTTCAGCATTCCCCTGCCCGCTCGCGATCGGATCGAGTTGGAGATCCACGATCTGGCGGAAAGCGAAGCATCACCGGTCTTCCGGCTCGGCGATTCCTTCGAGCAGGGCACCGGGACCCTGATCGAACAGGCCGTGCGCTTCCAGGCCGCGAACAAGCGCTGGGAACTGGTCCTGCGCGAGCCGCGCAGTCTCGGCGCCGCCCCCTGGATCGCGCTCAGCTCGGGACTGGTCGGCACCGCCCTGACCGCCTTCGTGCTCTTCCTGCTGCTGTGCAACCGCCTGCGCGCCGAGAGTCTGGCAGAACGGATGCGGGAGGCCTACCGCGACAGCGAGGCCCTGCTCTCGTCGATCACCAACAACATCTTCGAGGGCATCTATCGCGGCACGCCGGAAGAAGGCCTGGTCTATGTCAATCGATCGCTGGCCCGCATGTTCCGCTTCGATCGGCCCGAGCAGATGATCCGCGATGCCGGCCCCCTGCTCTACGCCGATCCGGGGCAGCGCGAGGACTTGCTCCGGATGCTCGAAGAGGATGGCTTCTACAATGACATGGAAGTCGAATTCATACGCAATGACGGCAGCCGTTTCACGGCCGTCAACAACGCCGTGGCGGTCACCGACGAGCACGGACGGATCCGGTATTTCGATGGCGTCATCTACGACATCACGGCACGCAAGCAGGCCGAACACGAAGTGCACCGGCTGGCCCACTACGATGCGTTGACCGGCCTGCCGAATCGAACCCTGTTCAACGAGCATCTGAGTTCCAGCCTGGCGCAGGCCCAGCGCAGTGGCGAGGAACTGGCGGTGCTGTTCCTCGACCTGGATCACTTCAAGACCATCAATGATTCCCTCGGCCATGACACGGGTGATCGCCTGCTCGCCCAGGTCGCCAGCCGCCTGCGCGAACAGCTCCGTCAGGGCGACATGGTCTGCCGCCAGGGTGGCGACGAGTTCCTGATTCTGCTCAACCACGCCGGAGAATCCAGCGCCACCCATGGCGCCCAGCGGGTGCTGGACATGATGGCCCAGCCCTTCCACATCGACCATCACGATCTACGCATCTCGTCGAGCATCGGCATCGCCCTGTTCCCCGGCGACGCCACGACGGCTGCAGAGCTGATCCGCAATGCCGACGCCGCCATGTACCTGGCCAAGGACAAGGGGCGCTCGAATTTCCAGTTCTTCACGCCCGATCTGAATGCCCAGGCCCACGAGCGGCTGCTGCTCGAGCGCGACTTGCGCGAAGCCCTGAGCAACAAGCAGTTCCAGCTGCACTTCCAGCCCCAGGTCGATCTGGCCGAACACAAGGTCGTGGGCTTCGAAGCCCTGCTGCGCTGGCGCCATCCGGAACGTGGTCAGGTGCCGCCGGATCAGTTCATCCCCATCGCCGAGCAGAGCGGGCTGATCGTCGACATCGGTGACTGGGTCATCGACGAGGCCTGCGGCCAGCTGGCCGAATGGCAGAGCGGACCGCTGGCCGGCCTGGCCGTCTCGGTCAATGTCTCGCCGCTGCAGCTCTGGCGAGGCACCCTGTCGAATGTGCTCGCCAGCGCCCTGGAGCGGCATGGCCTTTCGGCCGGGCTGCTGACCATCGAACTCACGGAGAGCGCGCTGATGCACGATGCCGAACACGCCGCTGCCTTGATCGATGAGTTCAGCCGCCTGGGCATCCGGGTCGAAATCGACGATTTCGGCACCGGCTACTCCAGCCTGGCCTACCTGAAGCGCTTCAATATCAGCGGCCTGAAGATCGACCGCAGCTTCGTCTCGGATCTCGCCACGGACGACGACGATGCGGCGATCGTCGCGGCCGTGATCAGCATGGCCAACGACCTCAAGCTCGGCGTGATCGCCGAAGGCGTCGACAGCCCCGAGCAGGTCCGCATGCTGCTGGCCCATGGTTGCCATCTGGCCCAGGGCTACCTGTTCAGTCCGGCCCGGCCGCCCGAGGAGCTGCCGGACTGGTTCAGCGCCTTTGCCAGGGCCGAGCACTGAGCCGACCGGCCTGCCCCGCTCCCTGGCCTCGAGAAACGGAACCCCTTTCATGAACATCGACCACAGACGCATCATCATCACCGGCGCCGCCCGAGGACTCGGCCGAGCCGCCGCCATGGACCTGGCCGCGCGCGGTGCGCGCATCGGGCTGATCGACCTGGACGAGGACGCCCTCGCCCGGAGCCTCGACGCCCTGCCCGGCGAAGGCCACGCGAGCGCCGTGGCCAACGTGGCCGACGAGGCGCAGGTCGAGCGCGCCTTCGATGCGCTCGTCAGCGCCCTCGGCGGACTCGACGTCCTGGTCAACAACGCCGGCATCACCCGCGACGGTCTGCTCGTCAAGGGCGGCGGTGGTGCGCTCGAGGAGCGGCTCTCGCTGCGTGACTGGCAGCAGGTCATCGACGTCAATCTGACCGGCGTCTTCCTATGCGGACGCGAAGCCGCCAGCCATCTACTCCGCCTTGACCGTCCCGGCCTGATCATCAATGTCTCGAGCATTTCCAGGGGCGGCAATTTCGGCCAGAGCAACTACTCGGCCGCCAAGGCCGGCGTGGCAGCGATGACCGTGACCTGGGCCAAGGAACTCGCCCGCCATGGCATCCGCGCGGCCTCGCTCTCGCCGGGTTTCACCCGCACCGAGCTGGTCGCCGCCATGCCCGAAGCGGCCATCGAGCGGATCGCCGCGCAGATTCCAGCCGGCCGCATGGCAGAACCCGAGGAAATGGCCGATGCAATTCGATTTATCATCGAGAACGATTACTTCAATGGCCGCGATCTGGCCGTCGACGGCGGCCTGAGGCTCTGAGCCCCGCCGTCCGAAAGCCCCGAGCGCTCGCCGCGACTGGAGACCGACGCATGAATCAGGACCTGGATCGGATCGCCCGGCGGGCCATCGCCCTGGTCGATCTGACCTCCCTCAACGACGACGATAGCGACGAGCGCATCGTCGAGCTCTGCCAGCGCGCGAGCACCCCGGCCGGGCCGGTGGCGGCCGTCTGCGTCTATCCGCGCTTCGTCGAGCTCGCGGTGGCGACGCTGCGCGCGAACCCGGCCACGCGGGCGGTGCGGGTGGCCACCGTGGTCAATTTCCCCGGTGGCGATGGACGCGAAAGCGAGGTCCTTGCAGAAATCGACCGCGCCCTCGGCGATGACGCCGACGAGATCGATCTGGTCTTTCCCTGGCGCGCACTGCTGGCCGGTGATCGCCGCGCGGGCGAGCAGCTGGTCAGGGCCGCGCGCGAACGCTGCGGCGAACATGGCCTGAAGGTGATTCTCGAGACCGGTGAACTGGCCAGGCCCGAAGCGATCCTCGAGGCCGCATCGATCGCCCTCGACCAGGGCGCGGACTTCCTCAAGACCTCGACCGGCAAGGTCCGCGTCAACGCCACGCCTGAGGCCGCGCGAGTGCTGCTCGAACTGATCCGCGATCGCGGCGCCAATGCCGGCTTCAAGGCCTCGGGCGGTCTGAAGACCACCGAGGATGCCGCCGTCTACCTGTGCCTGGCCGACGAGATTCTCGGCCCCGCCTGGGCCGATCCCGAGCATTTTCGCTTCGGAGCGTCCAGCCTCCTCGACGATCTGATCGGCCGCCTGCCAGAGGGCCAGGGCTGATGCTGGCGCGCGAACTGCTGCTCGCCAAGCGCCACGGCCAGACGCTGGAGCGCGTGGCGATCGACTTCCTCGTCGAGGGCATGGCCGATGGTCGCCTGGGTGACGAGCAGCTCGGCGCCTTCGCCATGGCCGTGGCGATCCAGGGCATGGACCGGACCGAGACCGTCGCCCTGACCGAGGCGATGCGCGATTCCGGCCGGGTCATGCAATGGCCGGGGCTGGACGGACCGGTGCTGGACAAGCACTCCACCGGCGGCATCGGCGATTCGACCTCTTTCCTGATCGGGCCCTGGCTGGCCTGCTGCGGGGCCTACGTGCCGATGATCACCGGACGCGGCCTCGGTCACACGGGCGGCACCTGCGACAAGCTAGAGAGCATCCCCGGCTACGACACGGCCCCGGACCCGGATCGCCTGGACCGGATCGTCCGCGAACTCGGGGTGGCCATCATCGGCCAGACCAGCGACCTGGCGCCGGCCGACCGGCGGCTCTACGCGGTGCGCGACGTGACCGGCACGGTCGACTGCCTGCCCCTGATCGTGGCCTCGATCCTCAGCAAGAAACTGGCCGAGGGCCTCGACGGCCTGGTGCTGGACGTCAAGTTCGGCTCGGGTGCGGTCATGACCGACTTCGAGCCGGCCCGGGAACTGGCCATCGCCCTGGCCCGGACCGCCAGCGCGGCGGGCACGCCGACCCGCGCCCTGCTGACCGACATGAACCAGGGCCTGGGCCGGACCGCCGGCAACGCCCTGGAGATTCGCGAGATCATCGAGCTGCTGAACACACCCTCGCCGACCGGACGCCTGTTCGAACTCAGCCGCGAGCTCAGCGCCGAACTGCTCCTGATCGGCGGCCTCGACGCCGACCCTGCCGAGGCTCGCGATCGCCTCGATCGAGCCTGGGCCAGCGGGGCCGTCGCCGAGCGCTTCGCGCGCATGGTGCACGCCCTGGGCGGGCCCTCGGACCTGATGGAGCGCCCGGATCAGCACCTGGCCCGAGCGCCGGTGGAGGTGGATCTCTATCCATCGGAGAGCGGTCGCATCGAATCCATCGACGTCCGCGCCCTGGGCCTGGCCGTGATCGAGCTCGGCGGCGGACGCCGACAGGCCAGCGATGCCATCGACCCGGCCGTGGGTCTCAGCGGTCTGGCCCGCATCGGCGATGAGGTCGATGCCCAGCGCCCCCTGCTGCGCATCCATGCCCGCAAGGAAAGCGAGGCCGAGCGCGTCGGCGAGGCTCTGCGCCGGGCCTATCGGATCAGCGCCGCGGGCGCCGAGGCACCGGCCCTGATCGCCGAACGCATCGAGGTCTGAGACCATGCCCCGCGCCATCGTTCTCGTTCTGGACTCCTTCGGCATCGGTGCGGCCCCCGATGCCGCGCGCTTCGGCGATGCCGGAGCCGACACGCTCGGTCATATCGCCGCCGCCTGTGTCAGCGGCGAACTCGACCGAGGCCCGCTGCAGCTGCCCAATCTGGCCCGTTTGGGCCTGTTCCACGCCCATGCCGAAGCCACCGGTCAGGTGGCCGCCGGGGTCGAGCTGATCGAGCAACCGGAGGGCGCCTGGGCTCACGCGGCCGAACGCTCCACCGGCAAGGACACGCCCTCCGGCCACTGGGAGCTGGCCGGCGTCCCCGTGCTGGAGGACTTCGGCTATTTTCCGGACAAGACCGAGAGCTTTCCCGAGGAACTGCTCGAGGCCCTGATTCGGCGCGCCGAGCTGCCGGGCGTGCTCGGCAACTGCCACGCTTCGGGCACCGAGATCATCGAGCGTCTGGGTGCCCAACATATCGAGACCGGCAAGCCGATCGTCTACACCTCCGCCGACTCCGTGTTCCAGATCGCCGCTCATGAGGAGCACTTCGGTCTGGATCGCCTGTACCGGGTCTGCGAGATCGCGCGCGAACTGCTGATGGACGATCGCGTCGGCCGGGTGATCGCCCGCCCCTTCGTCGGCGACGTCGACAGCGGCTTCCAGCGCACGGGGAACCGCCGCGACTACAGCCTCGAGCCGCCCGCCCCGACCGTGCTGGACAAGCTGCTCGATGCCGGAGGCGAGGTGCTCGCCATCGGCAAGATCGGTGACATCTTCGCTCACCGTGGCGTGTCCCGGGTCATCAAGGCCGACGGCAACGAGGCCCTGGTCGACGCCACCCTGGCCGCCATGGACGAGGCCGGCGAGCGCAGCCTGGTGTTCACCAACCTGGTCGACTTCGACATGCTCTACGGCCATCGTCGCGACACCGCGGGCTACGCCGCCGCCCTCGAAGCCTTCGATCGCCGCCTGCCCGAGATCATCGAACGGCTGCGACCCGACGACCTGCTGATCCTGGTCGCCGACCACGGCTGCGATCCGAGCTTCGAAGGGAGCGACCACACGCGTGAGTTCATCCCGGTGCTCGCCCTGGGCGCCGGCCTGCCGGCCGGCTCGCTGGGCCGACGGGAGAGCTTTGCCGACGTGGGTCAGACCCTGGCCGAACACTTCGGACTGCCCCCGATGGACGCCGGACTGAGCTTTCTGCCGCTGGCGAAGGCGCGCCTGGAGCAATTGCACAAGCTCAGAGACCGCGCCTACGCACCCTACTCCGGCTTCACCGTCGCCGCCCTGATCGAGACGAGGAATGGCCACTGGTTCGGCGGCTGCAACGTCGAAACCGCCCACTACAAGAGCGTCTGCGCCGAGGCTTCGGCCATTTCCGCCATGATCGCGGCGGGCGAACGCGAGATCCGCCGCGTGCACATCCTCGCCCCCGGGGGGCGCCTCTGCGCGCCTTGCGGCGATTGTCGTCAGCGCCTGCTGGAATTCTCAGGCCCGGATGCACGGGTCCACCTGCTCGACAACCACGGCATGACCATCGAGGACCACGCCATCGCCGAGCTGCTGCCAGCCGCCTTCGTGCCCGACGATCTCGACTGAAGTGCTCGGAAAGGGCCAGGGTTCAAGCGACCTGCATGTCGATGGAAGCAATGGCCTCGCCGAACGCTCTGCTACAGGGCAAACCCCAGCAGCAGGAGACCCAGAAACACCCGGTAGAGCACGAAGGGCAGCATGCCGATCCGCTTGATGAAGGCCAGGAAGTAGTGGATGCAGGCGTAGGTGCTGATGGCTGCGGCCAGGAAGCCGATGAACAGCACGCCGAAGCCGGACTCGAAGCCCGATTCGGACAGGTCGAGGGCGGCGAGCAGACCGGCGGCGGCGATGATCGGGATCGACAGCAGGAAGGAAAAGCGCGAGGCGGACTCACGATTCAGGCCCAGGAACAGGGCGGCGGTAATGGTGATGCCCGAGCGCGAGGTGCCCGGGATCAGGGCCAGGGCCTGGGCGAGGCCGATGATCAGCACGTCGCGCAATCGAAGGGAATGCTCGTCGCGCTGGCCGCGGAAGCGCCAGTCGGCCCAGCCCAGGGCGAGGCCGAAGGCGATCAGGGCCCAGGCCATGATCACCGGGCTGCGCAGCGCGGCCTCGGCGTGATCCTTGAACAGCAGACCGGCGATGCCGGCCGGAATCGTCGCCAGGATGATCCACCAGGCGAGCTTCGAGTCCGGCGTCTTCGGACCGCCCACCAGGGAGCGCAGCCAGTCGCGGGCCATCTGGATGAGCTCGCTTCGGAAATACAGCACGACGGCGACCAGGGAGCCCGCGTGCAGCATGATGTCGAAATCCAGGCCCTGATAGACCTCGCCGCTCAGCAAGGAGGCAAGCACGAGGTGGGCCTGGCTGGACACCGGCAGAAATTCGGTCAAGCCCTGGACAAGGGCGAGCCAGAGGGCTTGAATCCAATCCATGGGCGGATTCTAACCGAGTGGAGGCGGCCTCAGACCCCGTCGAGGTGCAGGGGCGAGTCGATCGCGGAACGACCGCTGACGATCAGCCGAAAGGCGACGTGGTACTTGAAGATATTGCTGACGTAGTCGACGGTCTCGCGGCCGATCCGGCGCGCGGCGATGTATTCGACGTTGTCGAACCAGACGTCGGGATCGAGCCCCTCGGCCTCGGCTTCCTGGCGCAGCTCGCGCACGCGCCGGGGACCGGCGTTGTAGGAGGCCAAGGCGAAGAGCAGGCGGTTGTCCTCATCCATCGGTTCATCGGCGTAGTAGCGGTCGATCATCCAGCGCAGGTAGCGAGCGCCGGCGCGGATATTGCCTTCCAGCTCCGTGTAGTCCTCGACGCCCATCTCGACGGCGGTGGCCGGCAGCACCTGCATGATGCCGACGGCCCCGGCCGGGGAACGGGCACTGTGGTCCAGGCGTGATTCCTGGTAGCCCTGGGCGATCAGCAGCAGCCAGTCCAGCTCGTACTCCTCGCCGAAGCGCTGGAACAGGCCGGCCAGCTCGCGGAAGCGGCGCATCTGGGCGTCGCGTTCGGGATCGAGCACCCAGCGCGTGTCTTCGAGGTAGCGCTCGAAGGCGATGTTGCCGAACAGGGTGCCGGCCCGGTGCGTTTCCAGAAACTCGTCCAGCTCGTCCTTGAGTCGCTCACTGCCGGGCCGAACCGCGAAGGCCAGGTCCCCGCCGCTTCTGAGCACGAGGTCTTCGTGCACCCTCAGGTCCGGCAGCACCCGGGCCCAGAAGCGCGCCAGGTGATCATCGGCCACGGCCAGCTCGACCACGCCGGTGCTGAGCATTTCGAGCACATCGCCGGTCTCGAAGTGATCCGGCGCGAGTTCCAGGTCGACCGGGGCCAGGCCGCGCTCGGCGAAGCGCTCGTTGAGCGCGATCAGACTGTCGTGGAAACTCGATTGCTCACGCACGTAGACGCTGCGCCCGGCCAGCTCGTCGATGGAGGCCAGCGGTTCGGACGAGGGGCCGGAAACCAGCACTTCCTTGACTCCGCGCCGCACCGGTTCGGTGAACAGGACGTCGCTTGCACGCGCCTCGGTCACGGTGAGGTTGGCGACGATGACATCGCCCCGACCGTCCAGCAGCCAGGGAATCAGCCGATCGCGCGTGACCGGGATGTAGACCATGCGCACCGGCAGCGGCCCGGTGTCGTAGCGTTCGTTGAGACGTGCTTCGAAGGCCTCCATGAAGGCCTGGGACAGGCCACGCTGGGTGCCGTCGGCATCGATGAAGAAAAAGGTGCGGCTGTAGGGGACGAGGACGCGGATCTGGCGCCGCTCGAGCATGCCTTCGAGGTCGCCGGTCCATTCGGCCACCTCGGGCGCCAGCACCTCGGCCAGGTCATCATCGGGCTCGGAGCCACCGCAGGCCGTCAGCAGCGCGACGAGCCCGGCGACGAGAACTGCGGGGAGCTTGATTCGATGGTCCATGATCGGGCTTGTCGAGCGTCAGTCCGGTTGCAACTCTAGCACCACCGAGTGGACGCCCTCCTCCGCCGGCCCGAGCTCGAAGCCCAGCTCACGGGCCAGGGAAAGCATGCGCGTGTTGTCCTGCATGACCTGCCCGACCAGGTGCTCGACACCGACGCGCCGGCAGTAGTCGATCAATTTGACCAACAGCCGCTTGCCCAGACCACCGCCCTTGATCGCCGAGCGCACGACGACGGCGAATTCGGCACGGCGATGAGCCCGATCGAGCACGGCCCGGACCACGCCCAGGGTGCGATGCGGCGGATCGAGCTCGGCAGCGATGAAGGCGATCTCGCGGTCGTAATCGATCTGGGTGAAGCGGGCGATCTGACCGTGTTCCGGGTGGCGGATGACACCGAAGAAGCGGAAGCGCACGTCCTCGACGTCCAGGCTGTCGAAGAATTCGGCGTGGGCGGGTTCGTCCTCGGGGCGGATCGGTCGGATCTCGATCGGGTGCCCCTGGAACTCGAAGGTCTCGCGCTCGTGGTCTGGATAGGGTGCGATCGCCGGACGCGGTCTTGGACTCGGATCCTGCCGAAGCTCGATGCGCGCGTCGAGCGCGACGATGCCTTCCGAGTCGACCAGCAGCGGGTTGATGTCCAGCGATTCGATTCTCGGTTCGGCGAGCACCAGGGCCGACAGCCTGAGCAAGGCATCGATCACGCCCTGGCGATCGACGGGCGGCGTATCACGGTAACCGGCCATCAAGCGGGCCACGCGAGTTCGATCGATCAGCTCGCCGGCCAGCTTGCGGTTGAGTGGCGGCAGGGCCAGCGCATGGTCGGCCAGCACCTCGACCGCCGTACCGCCCTGGCCGAACATGAGCACGGGTCCGAAGATCGGGTCGGTGCTGGCGCCGAGGATCAGCTCCAGCGCGTCGGGTCGGCGGACCATCGGCTGGACCGCGAAGCCGTCGATGTCATCGAAACCAGCTCGGCGGGCAAGGCGCTCGATGCGGCGGGCGGCCTCGCGGACGGCCTCGGGCCCTTCCAGGTCCAGCGCGACGCCGCCGATGTCGGACTTGTGGGTGATCTTCGAGGAGACCACCTTGAGGGCCACGGGGAAGCCGATCTCGGCCGCCTCGCCGGCTGCATCCTCGGCGCTGCCGACGATCCGGGTTTCGACGACGGGGATGCCGACCTCGGTCAGCACGGCCTTGGCTTCGGCCTCGCTGAGCCAGCGTCGGCCCTGTTCATGTACACAGCCGATCCGCTCGCCGATCCCCGCGACATCGATCTCGAAGTCCTGGGGCCGGCTGTCGGGGATCTCGGTCAGGCTGGCCTGGTTGCGATGGTAGGCATCGAGCTGCAGGAAGGCCTTGACCGCGTCCTCCGGCGTGGAAAAGCTGGCCAGGCCGGCCGCGCTGAAGCGCCGGGCGGCGCGCCGAGCCGATTCACCACCGAGAAAGCAGCCGAGCACGGCAGGACGCGCCTCGCGAGCGACCGGCACCAAGGCCTTGGCCAGGGCCTCGGTCTCGACCATCGCGGTCGGAGCGTGCACCAGCAGGATGGCGTCGACACCCTCGTCGGCGGCCAGGAGCTCGAAGGCCTCCAGGTAACGATCGGCCTCGGCGTCGCCGATGATGTCGACGGGATTGGCGCGCGACCAGTTGACCGGCAGGCAGGCGTCCAGGCGCTCGAGCGTGGCCTCCGACAGCTCGGCCAGTTGTCCGCCGCCGAGGATCAGCGCGTCGGTGGCGAGGATGCCGGCGCCCCCGGTGTTGGTCAGGATCGCCAGGCGCGGCCCGGACAGGCGCTGGGCATGGGCCAGCAGTTCGGCGGCGCTGAACAGGTCCTCGATGCCATAGACGCGCAGGGCGCCCGAGCGCTGCAGGGCCGCGTCGAAGACATCGTCGCGGCCGGTCAGGGAACCCGTGTGCGACAGGGCCGCCCGCGCGCCCTCGGCCACGCGCCCGGACTTGACCACGATCATCGGCTTGTTGCGCGCAGCGGCGCGGGCCGCCGACAGGAACTTGCGGCCATCACCGACCGATTCGACGTAGAGCAGGATCGCGCGCGTGCCGGCATCGGCACCGAAGTAGTCGACCACGTCGGGAATGTCGACGTCCAGGCAGTTGCCCATCGAGACGAAGGCCGAGAAGCCGATGTTGCGGCTGGCGGCCCAGTCGAGGATCGAGGTGGCCAGGCCGCCCGACTGGGCGATGCAGGCGATACCGCCGGAGCGGGCCATCTCGGGCGCGAAGCTGGCGTTCAGACCCACGCCGGGCAGGAGCAGGCCGACGCAGTTCGGCCCCAGCAGTCGGATGCCATGGCGGCCGGCGGCTTCGAGCATGGCCTGGCGATGGCGCGGGCCTCCCGTGGCCTCGACCTCGAAGCCGGCGGTGATCACCACGGCGGCGCGAACGCCGGCCTCACCCATCGCTTCGATAATGCCCGGCACGGTCGCTGGCGGCGTGCAGATCACCGCCAGATCCGGGACCCGATCCAGCTCGGACAGTTCGTGGTAGCAGGGTTGCCCCTGGACCTCGCGGTATTTCGGGTTGATCGCCCGAACCTCGCCCTGGAAGCCGGCGGCCAGCAGATTGGAGAACACGGCCCGCCCCACGCTGTCATGACGTTCGGAGGCTCCGAAGACGACCACCGAGTGCGGGCGGAACAGCTTGTCGAGATAGCGGATCGACATGGAGACCCTCAACCATCAAGTCCGTCTGCAAGCATGCCAGACCGGCCGATCGCTGGCGAGTTCGTGACGCCGATCGGCTACACTCCCGCCCCATGAAAATCGCAAGCTGGAACGTCAATTCGCTCAAGGTCCGTCTGGATCAGGTCGTCGCCTGGCTGGAACACCAGCAGCCGGCGGTCCTGGGCCTGCAGGAAACCAAGCTGGTCGACGAGAAGTTCCCGGCCGAGGCCTTCAACGAGGTCGGCTACCAGGTGATCTTCTCCGGCCAGCCGACCTACAACGGGGTCGCCCTGATCGCGCGCTCGGAGCTTGCCGATCCGGTCATGGGCATCCCGGGCTTCGAGGACGATCAGAAGCGCGTCATCGCCGCCACCGTCGATGGGGTCCGGGTCATCAACCTCTACGTGGTCAACGGTCAGGAAGTCGGCTCGGAGAAATTCGACTACAAGCTGCGCTGGCTGGACGCGGTGACGGCCTGGGTCGAGGATGAACTGAGCCGCCACCAGCGACTGGTGGTGATGGGCGACTTCAATATCGCGCCCGACGACCGCGACGTCTACGATCCGGAGGCCTGGCACGAGAAGATCCTCTGCTCCACCCCCGAGCGCGAGGCCCTGGGGCGGATGCTCGACCTGGGTCTGCACGACAGCTTCCGCCTCTTCGACCAGCCGGAGAAGACCTGGTCCTGGTGGGACTACCGCGCCGCCATGTTCCGCCGCGGCCTGGGCTTGCGTATCGACCTGGTGCTTTGCTCGGAGGCCCTGAAGGGCCGCTGCTCGACCAGCTACATCGACAAGGAACCACGCAGGAACGAGCGCCCCTCGGACCACGCCCCGGCCGTGGCGGAGTTCACGCTGTAGGCAAGGTCAGGGGAACCCCGATTCTCTCGCAGAGGCGCGGAGACGCAGAGGACCATCAGGAAAAGCTCGCCCCGGGCTGCTCGGAGGGCTTGCAAAGGGCGAATCGAAGCGAGAAACCGACCAAGGTCAAGGGATCGAGGCGACCCCTTTTCCATGGTCTTGTCCAGCTCCGCGTCTCCGCGGGAGAATCCAGACCTCAGGCCTGGCCGAGGATCGCGGCGGCGCCGCCGGTCAGGTTGTAGACCTGGCTGAAGCCCTGCTTGCGGTAGTGCTCGGCCACGGGGCGGCTGGAGATGCCCTGGGCGCAGATGAAGACCAGCGGCAGCATGCGGTCGGCGTCCTTGAGCTCGGTCATCAGTTCCGCGTCCAGGCCACGGGCGAAGTCCAGCGGCCAGGCGCGACGATCGGACTCGGAACGGGTGTCGATGATCATCAGGCGCTCACCGGCGTTCATCCGGTCCTGCAGTTCGGCCGGGCTCATGTCCTTGACCGGCGCCGGAGCCCCGGGCAGATCCAGTGACAGGCCTTCGCCCTGCATGCTTTCGGTCCAGTCGATGCGAGCACCGCGGGCGCGCTCGGCCGTGGCCAGGTCCATCAGCACGGTCAGACCGTTGCTCTCCGACGCGATCTCGTGGCCGGCCTTCGGCCCGACCTGGAACTGGGCCTGCCAGTCCGAACCGACCGAAAAGTGCAGATGCTGGCCCGGATAGCTGGCCAGGAATTCACGGATCTTCTCGGCCGCCTTGTCGGTGATCTCGATCTCGGGCGGCGTCCGGTCCGGCGCATCCAGACCGAACAACTCGTGCAGCTCGCCGGCGTTGTACATCTCGGTGATGATGTCGCAGCCACCGACCAGCTCGCCCTTGACGTAGAGCTGCGGGATCGTCGGCCAGTCGCCGAACACCTTGATGCCCTCGCGGATCGATTCGTCCTCGAGTACGTTGAAGGAGCCGTAGTTGCCGGCCAGCAGGCTGTCGAGGATGCCCACAGTACGCGCCGAGAACCCGCACTGCGGCATCTTCGGTGAGCCTTTCATGTAGAGAAAGACCTCATGGGAGGCAATCTGGTTTTCGATACGTTCGCGAACGGCAGGATCAAGCGACATGGTTGGGACCGCGGTATGAATGATAGTCAGCAATCTGGGGCATTTCGGTCGATCGTTCAAGGGCCATGGCCACGAGCAGGCCACCAAAAATCGGAGATCTCACCACGAAGGACACGAAGGGCACGAAGCGAAAGGCCTTCGACCGCCCTGCCTTGCTCTTCAACCGTTCTTTTGAATTTATTCGTGCCCTTCGTGCCCTTCGTGGTTCAAGAATCCCTTCCCCAAGGCTCCATTGCTGGGCCATCGCCGTCCGATCCGTTTATCATTCGGCCCATGAAACCGAACTTCCAGACTGCCAGCCGGGTGCGGGACGTGCGCTACGAGATTCGTGGCGCCCTGGCCCGCCGAGCCCGCGAACTCGAACAGCAGGGCAACGACATCCTGCAGCTCAACATCGGCAACCCCGGGGCCTTCGGCCTGCGCACCCCCGAGACCATGCGTCGGGCGGTGGTGCGCAACCTGAAGTACAGCGAAGCCTACGGACCGCAGACCGGCATCTTCCCGGCTCGCGAGGCCGTGGCCATGCAGTTCCAGGGTCGCGGCATGACCGAGACCACCTACGACCAGGTCATCGTCGGCAACGGCGTCTCCGAGCTGGTCGACCTGGTGCTTCGCTCCCTGCTCGAGCCGGGTGACGAGGTGCTGGTCCCCGCCCCGGACTATCCCCTGTGGACAGCGGCGGTCGTATTGAATGGCGGCAAGGCCGTGCACTATCGGTGCCAGGCCGAACAGGATTTCATCCCGGACGTCGAGCAGATCCGTGCCCGGATCACCGACCGGACCCGAGCCCTGGTCGTGATCAACCCGAACAACCCGACCGGCGCGGTGTACCCGGAATCAGTGCTGCAGGCTCTGGCCGACCTGGCCGCCGAGCACGATCTGATCCTGTTCTCCGACGAGATCTACGACGCGATCTGCTTCGACGACGCGCGCTTCGTGCCGATGGCGCCGCTGGCCGAGAACACCCTTTGCGTGAGCTTCGGCGGCCTGTCCAAGGTCTACCGCGCCTGCGGCTGGCGCGTCGGCTGGGCCGTGTTCACCGGCCAGCTGGAGCGTGCCCAGGACTATCGCCTGGCCGTCGAGAAGCTCTCGGCACTTCGCCTGTCGGCCAATGTGCCCGGGCAATGGGCGGTGCAGACGGCGCTGGGCGGTTATCAGTCGATCGCCGATCTGGTCGCTCGCGGCGGTCGCCTTTACGAGTCGCGGCAGGCCGTCATCGATGCGGTCGAGCGCAGCCGCTTCCTCGAACTGGTCACTCCAATGGGCGCCATGTACGCCTTCCCCAGCGTGCGAGCGGACCATTTCCCGGACTTCGACGATCATCGCTTCGCCGCCGAACTGCTCGAGCAGAAGCACATCCTCATCGTGCCCGGCTCCAGCTTCAACATCCCCGAACGCAACCATTTCAGGATCACCCTGCTGCCGGAAGCCGAGGACCTGGAGCGCGCCTTCGAGAAGATCAACGATCTGCTCGAAGAACTGGCCGACGAGCCCGAACGAGTGCAACAGCGCCCATGAGCAGCGAATCGAACGAGACCAACCCGCTGCTGGACGCGGGCCTGCCGCGCTTTGCCAGCATTCGCCCCGAGCATGCCCTGCCCGCCATCGAGCAGCGCCTGGCCGAATATCGGCAGCTGATCGCGCGGATCGAGGCCCTGGGCGATGCGGTCGACTATGCCTCGGTCGTCGAGGCGGAAACCCTGGCCGACAATGCCCTGTCCACGGCCTGGTCCTCGATCTCGCATCTGAATAGCGTCAACAACACGCCGGAATGGCGGGAAGCCTATACGGCCTGCCTGGAACCCCTGACCCGTTTTTCCACCGAACGCGGCCAGAACCCGGCGCTCTATCAGGCCTACCGAACCCTCTCCGAGCGCGCCGATTTCGCCGAGCAGACGCCGGCCATGCGCGCCAGCATCGAGCACGAGCTGCGCGACTTCCGCCTGGCCGGCGTGGCCCTGCCGGAAGCCGAGCGAGCGCGCTTTGCCGAGATCAAACTCAAGCTCTCCAAGCTGTCCAATCGCTTCGGCAATCAGGTGCTCGATGCCACCGAGGGCTACAGCGAACACTTCGAGTCGGCGGATGCGCTGGCCGGACTGCCGGACAGTGACCTGAACATGCTCGCCAGCCTGGCCAGGCAGGCCGACAAGGACGGCTGGCTGGCCAATCTGAGCTATCCAGCCTACCGGGCGATCATCACCTACGCCGACGACCGCGCCCTGCGCGAGCGTTTCCATCGTGCCTTCGCCACCCGCGCCTCCGATCGAGGTCCGCAGGCGGGCGAACACGACAACGGTCCCCTGGTTCGCGAGATTCTCGAACTACGCCAGGAACAGGCCGAGCTGCTGGGCTTTTCGGACTTCGCCAGCCTGCGCCTGTCCACGCGCATGGCAGAAAGCAGCGCGCAGGTCGAGAGCTTCCTCGACGATCTGGCGCGGCGCGCCCGTCCGATGGCCACGGCCCAGCTGGCCGAACTCGAGGACTTCGCTGCCCGGCAGGGCGCGGAGACGCCGCTGGCGCCCTGGGACATTCCCTATTACGCGGAGAAGCTGCGCGAAGAGCGCCTCGGCATCAACCAGGAGCGCCTCAAGCCCTGGTTCGAACTCAAGCGCTGCTTCGACGGCCTGTTCACCGTGGCCGGCGAACTGTTCGGGCTTCGCTTCGAGGCTGACGAGCAGGTCGAGACCTGGCATGAGGACGTGCACTTCTACCGGGTCCTGAACGACGATGGCCAGGCGCTGGCGGGCCTCTACCTGGATCTCTACGCTCGGGCTCGCAAGTCCGGTGGCGCCTGGATGGACGTCTGTCGCTCGCGCCTCGAGATCGACGGCCACTCGCAGCAGCCGATCGCCTTCCTGACCTGCAATTTTTCCGCGCCGAGCCCGGGGCACCCGAGCCTGCTGACGCACGACGACCTGGTCACCCTGTTCCACGAGTTCGGCCACTGCCTGCATCATCTGCTGACTCGAGTCGAACTGCCCGGCGTCGGCGGCATCAGCGGCGTCGAGTGGGACGCGGTCGAGCTGCCCAGCCAGCTGCTCGAAGGCTGGGCCTGGGAAGCCGAGTCCCTGAATCGCTACGCACGCCACTACGAGACCGACGAGCCACTGCCGCCGGCCCTGCTCGAGGGCCTGCGCGCGGATCGCCAGTTCCACGGCGCCCTGGCCCTGCTGCGCCAGATCGAGTTTGCCCTGACCGACCTGAGTCTGCATCGCCAGGCCGGGGCCGATCCGGTGGCGATCATGCGCGAAGTCCACGATCGGGTCGGAGTGACGCCGATGCTCGAGGACAACCGCTACATCATGAGCTTCTCGCATCTGTTCGATGGCGGCTACGGAGCGGGCTACTACAGCTACCTGTGGGCCGAACGCCTGGCTCGCGACGCATTCCACCTGTTCATCGAGGAAGGCCTGTTCGAGCGCCGGGCCGGCCAGCGTCTGGCCCGGGAAATCCTCGAAGTAGGCTCCAGTCGCCCGATGGCGGACTCCTGGCAGGCCTTCCGAGGTCGCGAAGCGGCCCTGGAACCGCTGCTTGATGCCTACGGCGTGCAATGAAGACCCCAGCCCGGTGTCCGGCGAGGCGGCGCCATGAGTGATTCCTTCAAGCCGGGCGCGCCGGACAATGAACTTCGACGCTGGTGGTTCGCCACACGCAATTCGCTGAAGGGCTACCGGGCCGTCTGGCGCGAGGAGGCCGCGTTCCGCTCCGAGCTGATCGTGCTGCTACTGCTGATCGCGCCGGCCTGGTGGCTGGCCGAGAGCTGGCTGGTCTTTTCGCTCCTGCTGGGGGTCTGGATCCTGGTCATCGCCGGCGAGCTGGTCAACTCGGCCATCGAGGCGGCCATCGACCGGATCGGTCCGGAAATCCACAGCCTGTCCGGCAAGGCCAAGGACGCCGGATCGGCCCTGGTGCTGACCCTGATGGTCCTGGCCGGCCTGGTCTGGCTGGGCGTCGCCGCCGATCGATTCCTGTAGAACGCTCACCGAACAAGACTTCAGATGAACGACGACCCCCGAACGCATGACGCGCTCATTCGAGACCTGGCCCGCGCCGCCCGAAAGGCCGTTCGCCAGCTCGCCGGCAGCCCGCTGTCACAGCGGAACATGGCCCTCGAAGCCACGGCCGACCGGCTTCGCACGCAGGCCGGTTCGGTGCTCGAAGCCAACGAAAAGGACCTCGCTGCGGGTCAGGCGCGAGGCTTGAGTCCTGCACTCCTCGACCGCTTGCGACTCGACAAGGATCGCCTCGAGGCCATCGCCGGCAGCCTGGAGACCATCGTCGCCCTGCCCGATCCCCTGCACCGGATCATGGACGACTGGACCCGACCCAATGGCCTGCGTATCCAGCGCGTGGCGGTCCCGATCGGTGTCATCGGCGTGATCTACGAGAGCCGTCCGAACGTGACCATCGATGCCGCCGCCCTGTGCATGAAGTCCGGCAACGCCGCGCTGCTGCGCGGTGGCTCGGAGGCTGTCCATTCCAATCACGCCCTGCACCGCGTCCTGGCCCAGGGCCTGGCCGATGCGGGACTCGATCCGGCCGCGGCACAGCTGCTGCCGACCCAGGACCGCGCCGCCGTGGGCGCCCTGCTGCGCGCCCACGACTCGCTGGACCTGGTCATTCCGCGCGGCGGCAAGGGCCTGGTCAAGCGCGTCCAGGACGAAGCCCGGGTGCCGGTGCTGGCGCACCTGGACGGCAACAATCACCTCTACATCCACCCCTCGGCCGATGTGCAGATGGCCACGGCAGTCGTGCTCAACGCCAAGCTCCGCCGGCCCGGCATCTGCGGTGCCCTCGAAACCCTGCTGATCGATCGTGCCTGGCTGGACCGGGCGCCAGTGCTGCTGGGCGCGCTGCTCGATGCCGGCTGCGAACTGCGCGGTGACGCGACCCTCCGTGCCCTGGACTCGCGCATCCTCGAGGCCCGCGAGGCCGATTGGGAGACCGAATACCTGGCACCGATCCTCGCCGTGCGCGTCGTCGAAGACGCCGAGCAGGCCCTGAACCACATCGCGCGCTACGGCTCCGGCCACACCGACGGCCTGATCGCCGAAGATACCGAGGCCGCAAACGCCTTTCTCGGCCGCCTGGACAGCGCCATCGCCGTGCACAATGCCTCGACCCAGTTCGCCGATGGTGGCGAGTTCGGCTTCGGGGCGGAGATCGGGATTGCCACGGGCCGCCTGCACGCGCGCGGCCCGGTCGGCCTGGAACAGCTGACCACGTTCCAGTATCGTGTGCTCGGAAGCGGCCAGACGCGGCCTTGAGCGATTCTCCCGATGGCCAACCTCATCCATTCAAGAGGCGAAACCAAGTCATGCGATTCCTGCTCCTCTCACTAGCGCTGCTGCTTGCTGCTTGCGCCCCGACGTCGCAATACAATGTCCGAGACGCCAGGCCGCCCTACCCTGCACCGGACCTCTCTCAATTAACCGACACGGAGGCGCTGGGCCTGCGGCTCTATTACCATGACCGCGCGGCCTGGATTGCAACCGATGAACTGACCAGCCGGGGGGCAAACCTCAACGAGGTGGCCGGTTACCTGAGCTTCGATCAGGACGACGGCTCGATACTTGTTCGCTTCGCAGGCCCCTGCAACGTCAACATCTGCAGCAAAATCGATGTCAGCATTTTCAATGGGAGAGTCGTTGGCTATGAGAAGACGGATGAACCGCTACCAGCAGACCATCTGGCAGCCTGGCGGGCTCGGCACAGTGCGCTGAACAGCGGGTTCAGAGCCTGTTCCCAACACTACAACACCATTGTCCTTCCATGGCAGCATGAAAACAGCCCGGCTTATCGGGTCTATTTGCTTGCTGCCTCTCAGGAGCCAGATGAGATTGTCATGGGAGGACATCATCGCTTCCTCGCTTCGAACGATGGTAAGACATTGATCGAAAACGAACCACTTTCCATGTCCTGCATGACAATGCAGATCAGCGAAGACGTGGTCGCCCCCATGACCACGCATGTGCTGCATGAAGAACCACTCGAGACCCATGTCTTCACCAGTCTCGACCATCACATCCCGCTCTATGTTGGCACGAGCAAAGGTGTCTTCAAAGTGGATGGGGCAAGCATCAGCCTGCTGGAGCTCGGCGACTGATTCTCAGGACAGTTATTGTCCTGTCTAACGCGGCAGACATTTCGACCCCCGACCCCCGACCCTTAACCAAAGGATACCGGCGATGTTCAAGAAGATCCTGATCGGCCTGGTCGTTCTGATCGCTCTGGCCGCGATCATCCCCTTTCTGCTGCCCGAACCCAATCTGGGAGGCCGCATTCCGGAGCAGCCCTTCACCGATTCGCGCTTCACCGAGATCGAGGGCGTGCGAGTGCACTGGCGCGAGCGCGGCAGCCAGGATTCCGAGCGCCTGGTGGTCCTGCTGCACGGCTTCGGCGGCTCGGCCTTCAGCTGGCGGCACAGCCTGGATGCGCTCGAACAGGCCGGCTACCACGTCATCGCCCCGGATCTGCCCCCATTCGGCTACAGCGAGCGAACCGCCCGCGGGCCGGAATGGGCCAGTCTGATGCGGCGCCTCGCCGAGCAGGTCGCGCCCGGTGCGCGCTGGACCCTGGTCGGGCATTCCATGGGGGTCGGCGTGGCGGCGGACATGGCCTCGGCCGAGCCGGATCGGATCGATCGCCTGATCATGGTCGACGGCACGCCGGCGCTAAGGCGCGAGAGCGGGCCGATGGCCTGGCTGATCACCCTGCCACCGGTCGGCCTGGCGGCTGAATACTGGGCCTCGAAGAAGCTGGTCGATGAGTCGTCGATCAACGAGCTGCTCGAGTCCGCGCTGGGGCGCGCACCGACCGCCGAAGAACTGGCCGGCTACCACTACCCGCTGACGATCCCGGGCACTTACAGCGCCCTGCTCCGGCGGATGGCCGAGCGCCAGCCGGAGACCGAGGGTTGGGAACAGCTTCCGATCGACGTCATCTGGGGTGAGCGGGACGAGTGGCTGCCACGCCGGCTGGCCGATCGACTGGTCCAGCGCCTGCCCGGCCGGATCGAGCCCGTGTACATCGAAGGGGCCGGGCACAATCCGATGGACACGCACCCCGAGGAGCTGAACGAACTGCTGCTGGAACGGATCCAGCCGACCCCGGCTCCGGGCGGGCTGTGAGCAGCGGTCAGTAGGCGCCCGACTCGAGCCGCCCGACCTCCTCGACCCGGATGTCCGGAATCCAGCGCCCCGCATCCAGGCGGGCGCTGAAGCGATACTCGAGCCCATCCTGTGGACGACTCAGAAGATCGCTCAGCAGACGGATGCCGCCCAGCAGGTCCGGGCTGAGGTCGACGGTGAAATCGGCGCTACCGTAGGCGGGTACCACGGGCAGCTCGTTCGCCGCCCCACTCAGGACGCGCTGGCCCTGAAGCTCGACCTGATAGCTCATCCCGACCAGAGGCAGCTCGACGCGGTTCGGATTGATCACGCGCAGGCCGACCCGAAACACCGGGCCCATCGACTCGCTTTCCGGCGCCATGCCGAAGCCGGTGACCGTGACCACGGGTGTTTCCCGGTAGGGCGACAGCGCCGCACAGGAGATCAGAAGGATTGAGCACGCCAGCATCAATCCGGCGCGCAGAGCGCTGTTCATCGTCACGATCCTCGACTCGAGCCTATGGAAGTCCGAGCATACCCCGAGTGGTGCCGAGGGTGTTCCGTGACCGTTCCGGAATCGGGTGCAGGCCGATAAGAGGCCGGACGGCGCGGGCCAGGTCTGCTATTTTTACCAGCGTGAAGATCCGAGCCGCCCGAGCGTCCCGGTTACGGGATAACCACCTGGCAAACGCGCTGGGGCCCCGTGCCTGACGCGCTACACCTGATCTGGATCGGCGCCACGCTGCTGCTGGCCCTGGCCGCGCTCAGCCTGGCCCAGCGCATGCACGTGCCCCGGGTCACCCTGCTGCTGCTGCTCGGCGCCATCGCCGGGCCCGAAATCCTCGATCTCATGCCCGCCGGTGCCAGCGACAGTTTCGGGCTGATCACCCAGATCACCCTGGGCATCGTCGGCTTCCTGCTCGGCGAGCGGATGTCCTTCCGGGACCTCAAGCAGGCTCGCGAGTCACTGATCATCAGCCTGGCGGTGACCTTCGTGACCGCCGCCTGCGTCGCTCTGGCGGTCTGGCTGCTGACCGGCGACTGGGCAGCCGCCCTGCTGCTCGGGGCCATTTCGACGGCCACGGACCCGGCCGCCAGCATCGACGTGATGAAGGAGTCGCACGCCGATGGGCCGCTGACACGATTGCTGATCCAGGTGGTCGCGATCGACGATGCCTGGGGCGTGGTGCTGTTCAGCATCGTGCTGGTGATCCTGTCATGGATCGCCGGGGGCGACGAGAGCCCCTGGATCGCCCTGGGGCATGGCTCGGTCGAGGTGCTGGGCTCGCTGGCCCTGGGCGCGGTCATGGGCCTGCCGATGGCCTGGCTGACCGGCCGCCTGACGCCCGGCGAACCCATGCTGCTCGAATCCATCGGCTTCGTGCTGCTGGCCGCCGGCCTGGCCCACCTGCTGGGCCTGTCCTACCTGCTCACCTGCATCGCTCTGGGCGTGGTCGTGGCCAATGTCGCCCGCCACCACGTGCGTCCGTTCCGGTCGATCGAAGGCATCGCCTTTCCCTTCCTGGCACTGTTCTTCTTCATGGCCGGCTATCAGCTCGACTGGTCGACACTGCCCACCCTGGGCCTGCTGGGCCTGCTCTACATCGCGGCACGCATCGCGGGCCGTCTCCTCGGCGGTTACATGGGAGGCTGGATGGCGAGCTCGGCGCGCATCACCCGGCGCAGGATCGGCGCCTGCATGCTGCCCCAGGCCGGCGTGGCGCTGGGCCTGGCCCTGGTGGCGACGGAGCGCTTTCCCGAGCTGTCCTATCTGCTGCCACTGGTGGTCGCCGTGACCGTGCTGTTCGAGCTGATCGGCCCGCCGATCACCCTGCACGAACTCAAGCGCGCCCACGAAACCGAGAGCAAAGCCCATGAATGAGTCGAAACCGTATACCGACCGCGGACCGGTCGCCCACGCGATGCGCAGCATCCAAATCGATCATGCCCATCGCGCGGACAGCCGCGTTGATCCACCCGGGGTAAGATTTCGTCCGGTCCCTCGTGAAGCCCTGCCATGCGCCGCCTGCTGATCCTGCCCCTTCTGCTGTCGACCCAACTCGCTCTGGCCTGGAGCCAGACGGGTCACCGCGCCGCCGCCGATGTGGCCGAGCGCTTTCTATCCCCCGAAGCCAGAATGGCCGTGCGCGAGATCCTGGGCGCTGAAGACCTCGCTCGCGCCTCGACCTGGCCGGATTTCATGCGCGCCGATCCGTCGGAGTTCTGGCAGGAGCAGGCCGGTCCCTGGCATTACGTGACGATTCCTCCCGACCAGCATTACCACGAAGTCGGCGCCCCCGAGGAAGGCGATGCCTACACCGCGCTCCAGCAGTTTTCCGAATGGGTGCTGGATAGGCAACGCTCGATGGACGAACGCGCCCTGGCGCTTCGCTTCATCGTCCATATCGTCGCCGACCTCCACCAGCCCCTGCACGTCGGCAACGGCAGCGATCGCGGTGGCAACGATTTCGCCGTGGCCTGGTTCGGAGAGCCCAGCAACCTGCACCGGGTCTGGGACAGCCAGATGATCGACCGCTGGCAGCTGTCCTATTCAGAGCTGTCGAACTGGCTGCTGGACGACATCGACGATGCGCGCTTCGCCGCCTGGAACGACCCGGACCCGATGGTCTGGATGGCCGAGAGCGCCGCGCTGCGCGATCGGATCTATCCCCAAGAGCGGGAGCTGTACTGGGCCTATGGCTTCGAATGGAAAGCCACGGTCGAACAACGCCTCGCCCAGGCCGGCCTGCGCACCGCCGCCTACCTGAATCGACTGTTCAGCCGATAAGGCCCGGCAAGCTCGCCGGGCCGATTTCGGATCACTGGCTGACCGGCATGCTCGGATCGCCGAACAGGGTCATCGCCCGGACGATATCGAGATATTCCGGTGCCTGCGAAGCCAGTTCGATCTTTGCCTCACGCAGGGCATCGCCCAGGCGAGCACCAGGCTGCTGCAGCCTCGGCAACAGCGCCAGCGCCATGTGCAGATCGCTGGCATGTTCCGTCAAACCCGACGACGACAGCACGGCCACGGCACCGCGCGGTCCAGAATTCATCCAGGCGTGCGACATGGTATTGAACTCGGGTGCCACGAAGTAACCACCCCAGCAGCCGAATTCCGTCACGATCGGCGACATGGACGCATTGGCGACCACGCTTCCAACCTGATTGCTCTGCAACAGCTGCTCTCTGGACCAGAGAGTCGGCGCGCCATGGCCGAAATAGGCCACCATACGACTACCGCGATTGAGTGCCGACATCATGGCGCCTCGCGCTGCCGCCACGCCGCCAGGCCCCGTCGGGAAATCATCCAGATAAAGACGCTCGACGTCTTGCTGCCAGCTTGGAACCATCTGCGAGATGATGAAGTCTGCGTCGGCCCCGTAGTCCGACGACTCTGCCGCATTCATCCGCTCCGCGGCAAACAGCATGCTTGGCTCGAGATCGGTCTCGTGATCGAGGATTCGCGCTACCGCCGCGTCCAGTTCCGCCTGGGTCCTGACCGGCAGTCGACCCAGCGCCAACTCCGGCAATTCATCACCATCCAGATCGGCGAAACGATGATCCAGCGGGGCAAAGCGAACGACCTCATGCACCTGGCCATAGAAGGTCGGCACATCGCTGACGCTGCCATTCTGCAAACGGCCAAGGTAGTCATAGGTATCCCCGCCGACAAGCAGCACGTACCGCGTACCGAGCTGGTCGTGCGCATCGCGCAGGAAATCCCGAATGGCATTCGGATCAACGATGCCGCCGGAATAATGCGCGTAGATCTGCTCGACATCCACCGCTCGAGCGCTCAGGCCTTCAGCACGCCGAGTCTCCAGCAAGGGCTCGATGCCATCCATGAATCGGGTTGTTGCGATGGCAATCAGCTCTGCAGCACCCCCTTCGATGGGATGTCCCGTCAGCGCTGCCAGGCGAAGCTCCGGGCGATGCGCCTGTTCTGCGGGGATCACGAACACTCGATCCGGCAGACTGCCGCGATCATCCTCATTGGCCAGCAAGCTCCCGGTTCGCATCGTGGCCACGAAACCACCCCGGCCATCGGACTCGATCGCCGGATCGAGCAGCTGCATGACCTCTTCACCCCTGGTTTGAATGGCCAGCAGATCGCTGACTTCCAGATCAACGATCTTCAGTTGCTCACAAGCGGTTCCGCATCCGGCACTGGTCGACTGCGCCTCGAAGGAACGCAGACTGATTCCATCGAAGCGGAATTGAAGCTTGCCCGTCGAGAAGCCTTCTGCGGCGATCGAGGCATCGATCGGCACACTCACGCCGACCTCGATCGACTCCACTCGAATCACGTCTGCCGGGTGGCCGGTTTCCAACAGATCGATGCGGATCTCATTGCTACCGGCGTGGAGCAGTTCGTCTCCGAGATTGAACCTCAGACGTTCGTCGCGAATGCCGTCGAACCGGTGCTCGCCCAGGCGCACGCCGTTGACGCTCACCTGGAGACGGTGATCTGGATCGCCACCAGGGTAATCGAGCCCACCCCAGAGTTCGATCGTCAGATCGCTGACGCCTTCGATCGGTCCTGGCAGATCCAGCGACCAGGTCTTGCCGACGCTCGCGCCAACTCGCCGAATGGTGTCGAAGTACCAGGGATCCGCGGTCGGCGAAGAGAAATTGTAGAAGCGGTCCTCGTCCAACGCGAATCGATGTCGGATGCGCTCGGTCACTGGCCCGCTCACCGGGGTCGCATCGGCAGTCGACCAGCGCCGCTGGCCGCCCGCAAGGCTCAGTCGATACGGTCTTACCCGGCTGTACTGACTGCCCTCGAGCGCCTGCCCCAGGAAGAGCAGGTCGTTGCCGGCACTGAGGCTTCCATCACCGTCGATATGCAGCGGCACTTCCTCCCCATCGAGCTCGAGGCGGATCAGCGCCGGGTTCCGGCCGAGCAGGTCCAGCCCCAACGCATGGAGATCTTCCAGGGCGACTTTTTGCACGCCGGTGTCGGAGACCAGCACATCGACGTAATCGGAACCCGCCCCTGAGCTGCGGTTCCGCAAGCTCTGCTGACGCTGCAGCTCGGCCTGGCGGATTTCCGATCGAGCGACGGCCCAGGGCGGAGTGCTGTACACCAGTTCCTCGCCGAAGGACTGCCCGAGAGCAAAGGGCCCGAAGCGCTCGACCCGGCCTCCGGCCGCCAGTTCTTCGAGGTAGATCGGCTCATTCCGATCCGAGCGAATGACTCGTTCGTAGTGCTGAGCATCGATCGAACTGCCGGCATGCGCCGGGATCGTCGAGCCGCTCACTGAGTGCAGCCCCCGCGCTCCGTGCTGCTGGAGCAGGCGATAGCCCACCGTGCCAGCCTCCGTCGCGACGCTCCATCGCACGAGGATTTCCTCGGGGCTGATCCGCTCAGCGCTGAATCCTGCCAGCGTCACGGGCAGCGTATTGACAGGGATCGAATGATCCTCCACTTCGCCATTCGTCGCCGCGCCGAGATGAGAGGGAGGCGTCGCGTCACTGAAGAAAATCGGATCGGTGCTCAACCGCAGGCGGAGCATGCTCGGCGTCGAATTGTTCGGGATTGGCGCCGCAGGATTGAAAACGAGCACCGCCTGGAACCCCGTCGAACCATCAGGAATGTTCCCGTCGTTGAAGCCGGTGCTTGCCATCGACTGCAGTTCAGGCAAGGAGCGCTCGCCGGGATCGAAGACACCGTTGTTATTGAAATCGATCCAGGCAACCAACTGAGCGGGCTGTCCACTGAGATTGGTGACCGAGGTGGTGATGCAGTAGGCATTGGTCGCCGGATCGGTGGTGTACGCCCCACAGACCCAGCCCTGGTTGGGGAGACGGGGGGGCGGGAAGCTTACTGAACCCACTTCATCGGCGCTCAGGGTACTGTCGTCTCCGGTGGCCCCGGCCGAGAAGATCGGTGCAGTTTCACCGTCCGGGCCGGCGCTGCCGATAAACAGACGATCGCGATCCTGCAGTCCGTGCCGCGGGCAGGATCCCGTCACACCATCACAGTAGGAAAGCGGCGCGTCTCCGTAATCGTCAGCGCAGAAAGAGAAATCACTGATGCCGATGATCTGGAAAACGGAATCGGTGTTGGGTTCATTGCCCTGCGCGTATTGCACTCGAACCTGGGTGACCGCCGAGGCAAAGCGATAGAGGATATTGCCCAGGGTCTCGGTCGGAGCGGACGAAGCATCGGTCTCGACCCAGTCACCGGCGAAGCTGAGATTGCTCGTATTGTCCAGGCTGACCAGGACGGGCACGTCGTTGCCATCGGGCCCCACGCCCGTAACACGGACATAGTCTTCCCAGGTCGTGCTTCCGCCACCCTTGTCGACATCCAGCAGAGAAAAGCTCAGGCCACTGACCGGCCGGTCGAAACCGAACAGCACGGATTCGGCCGTCAGTTCGGTGTCACCACTGGTATCCATGGTCAGCGAATAGAAGCCCGTGTGATTCCCCTGAGTGCCGGTCCGAGTCGTGAAACTGGGCACGCCGCTGCCGCCGTCGGCCGGCGCTTCGCCCGAGGTACTCACCTGGCTGAGCGTCACGCCATCCGGGGCCACCACGGTGCTCGCGAACACCGCACCATCTCCGTTGGAACCCCAGTCGAAGGTCGAGTTGCTGCTGCAGACCTGGGGGACCGAAGCCCCGGTATCGACCAGCAGCAGACGCGCCCGCTGCAGGGTGCCGGTACTGCCGGCCGCGCTGTCGCAGATGCGCAGCGTCCAGGTGCCATTGGCCGAGCCACTGTAGAAACTGTCCAGGCCAGGCACCGAAATCAGTCGCCGGTAAGGGATCGTCCCGCCCGCCACCGACAGGGGATCGGCGTCCCCATCATTGACGATATTTCCGGCGTCGGCATTGGCTGTGTACATCGCATTGATATTCGCCAGAGCGCCACCGCTGCCACTCTGCAGCACCTGCACCGCCCCGTTCGGCGCCTGCAAGCTGATCTGGAGCTGCGAGCGATTCGGATGCTGGATCTGCAAGCCGAGCGAAATGGTGCCGAATCCTCCTACGAAGAAGGAATCGCTGACATTGAAGGTCCGGGTCACCAGGCTTGGGCAGCCGTTGTCGGGAATGGCCAGGGAGGTCGTCGATTCGTAGCTGCGAAGCAGACCGCCCGATAGCAGGGTGCCGCCCGCGGCTGGATCCACGTTCAGAGTAAAGGCCTGACTGTCATCGGGTGCCGTACCGTTGCTGGCGGTGATCAGGAGTGGATAGCTGCCGGCACTGCCGAGGGCAGGCACCCCGGAGAATACCCCGGTCGCGCCATCGAAGCTCACCCCGATCGGCAGGCTGCCGCTGACCGAGTAGGTGATGGGCAGCGAGCCTGCGGCCGTCACATTGAAGCTCCCGGGCAGTAGTTCGGTGAAGGTGGTCGCGTTCGCACTGGTGATCGTGGGCGGAATGAGGGCATCGCTCAAAGTGAGCGAAGCCGCTGACACGCTGCCCGAATCCGCATTCCAGCCGTCACGGAAACGCAGCGTCCAGGTGCCGTTGATCTGCGCCGGCGTCAGGCCTCCGAAGGCCGCGATCAGGCTGGTGCTGGCCGCGGGATTCGTCGTTGGACCGGCCACGGACGTCCGATAACTGCCCGCCGGCACCGTGTCTCCACCCCCGACACCGCCAGCGGCCGTCCAGAAGTCACCCACCGCGGCGTCTGAAAACACATAGCTTGCGCCCAGATCGGAACTATCGCCGGCGTCACCGGCGTTGACGGCTCCGACGCGGCTGAAGATCACGAGGCTGCCTGGATTGCCCGGCGTCACACCCGGAGGCGCCAGCACGACATCCAGGTCCCCAAGCCAGGTATGCGCCAGCGTGATCGACAGGGAAACATCGGTCAGTGAGCCCGAGATGCCGGAAACATTGAACGTCACATCGAGAGGCGGACCATAGTTGGCCGGGCCAGCTCCGGCGCCGTCCGGGATCGCGCCGGTCCCCGACCCTGGAAAGGTCTGCGCAAGAAGGGAAGTCGGGCAAAGGACCAGAATGCCCAGCAAGAGGCCGAGAATTCCATACTGAATTCGATTTTCGCCCCAGCAGATCAGCCGCTTTCGAGCTGCGGGCAGCCCACGAGCGCCCCCCTTCTTGCAATCCATTCCACTTCCCCTTTCGGACTGGTATCAGCTCGCCGATCGAGCTGACCACATGATTAATATCACAGATTATCGCATGCGCTGCATGCCGATCAACAATTCCCATCCTTCTTGTGGCGTTTCATCACGGTTGCATTCACGGCTCGGAAACAAGGCGCGATCGAGCGGTTGCGCAACCCGACTCGAGCAACCAGCCCCTGACGGGATGATCGTTCGCCAGGCCAAGCGCATCGATCTCGCTTCCACTCGAACTGCAGATCGCGTCGATTTCTGCCCCCTCCCCCACCGTGTCGAGCAACTCCATCAGCAGCAATGAGAGTTCCACTTTCTGCAGGATCCACCCCGGCTCCAGCAGGGCAAGGCCGGCACGAGCCTCCGCGAGCGCTTCGTCGATGCGTCCCTGCCGCTCCAGGCACCAGGCCCTGGCCTCGGCGAGCTCCGCCCGGTGGCGCGGGTCGGCCAGGGCAGATGCGGCGATTCGATCCGTCGCTGTCTGGAGCCGCGCCAGACCCTGCTCGAGGCGACCGAGACGACAGGCCGTGGCCGCGGCCAGCACGAAGGCACGGGTGAGATTGTCCGGGTCGGCTCCGGGCTCGTCCGATATCGACTCCAACTCAAGGATTCCGGACAAGCGCTGATCCGCCGCCTCGATACGGCGGCTGCGATAGTGCACCCAGCTACCGAGCAGCGCGCGCATGAACTCACGGTCCCCCGAGCGACGGCTGGCCCCAGCGCCCGAAACCGCATCCGGCGCCTCGATCGCCTCGGCCCAGAGGACGTAGGCCCGGTCCATGATCTGGTAGGCCTCTTCGAAGTGCCCCAGGCCCAGCTCGGCCTGGGCCAGATGGCTCATCGCCGCCGCTTCGAACTCGGTCGGCTGACCCTCGTGGAGCCTTCGGTAGGCGTCGATGATGTCGAGGTACTCCCGCCGCGCGAGCTGGAACTCGCCCTCTTTCAGTGCGACCCGGCCGGCATTGTTGCGAACGACCAGCTCTCGCCGGCTGCCAGGGCCCCAGACCTGCCTCGCAGCCTCGGCCGAGCGTTCGAAGGCCGCCAGCGACCGGGCTCGATCCCCGACCTGGTCGAGGATCATGCCGCGGGCGTTCATCACGGAGTGCACGATCGACGCCGGCGAAGCTTCCAGCGCTTCGAGCCGCCGCGTCGTGGCATCGATCTCGCCCCGGGCCGCGGGAAGGTCACCGCGCATGAAATGCAGAAAGGCCGCCTCGGCGCCGAGCTGCACGGCCAGCTCTTCATCGGCGCCCGCTTCGGCCAGCGCGCGAGCCTGACGATGCCGTTCCAGACCGGCGTCCATGTCGCGCTGCATGATGTCGAGCCAGGCCAGTTGCCGCAGGGCCCGGGCGCGTGCCAGGGGGCCCAGGTCCGGGCGTCGGTCGATCGTCTCGAGCGCGGCCTCGAGCAGATCCCTGGCACGAGGCGGCCGGTTGAGGCCACGGTGCACCTCGCCCAGGGTCAGCAGCAGCTCGAAGCGCTCGTCTTCGGCCAGCGAGGGGTTCGACAAGGCGCGCTCGGCACCCAGCTCGAGGATCGCGGCGGTGCTGGGGAGTTCGCCGGGCGCACGACCCGGGTCGGCACTGAGGAACAGGTCGACCAGAAAATCGCGCAGGGCGCTGACCCGGGCCAGGCTGGCCTCGGTGGTCCGGAGCGCGGCCTCGGCTTCGGCCTGGGCAGAACGGGCCCGATCCGCCTGCCACAGGGCCAGCACCAGTCCCAGGACCAGCCCGGCCAGTCCAAGGGACGCGGTCGCAGCCAGCCAGCGGTTGCGCGAGACCCAGCGACCGAGGCGGTAGGCCGTCCCCCCTTCGCGCGCGGCCACCGGCCTCTGCTCCAGCCAGGCCCTGAGGTCATGGGCCAGGGCATCGGCGCTGGCGTAGCGGTCCTCGGGGTCGTCTCGGAGGCATCGTCGGCAGATGGCGTCGAGATCGCCTCGCAGCTCGCGGGCGCGATCGTGGCGACCGGCGGCCTTCGCGCTTCGAGACGCCAGCGGCGGCGCCGGCGGCGCCTCGCGGGTCAGGATCCAGCGGGTCAACTCGCGCGAATCGCGGATCCCCTGCCCGCTCAGTAGCTGGTAGAGCAGCGCGCCGAGTGCGAACACGTCTTCGGCGACCGAGGGTGCGGCGCCCCGCAGGCGCTCCGGCGCACAGCAGCCGGGCGAGCACCAGGCCGGACCGAGCGTTTCATCGCCCGCAGCGTCGCCCTCCGTCAGACGACTGGCGATCCCGAAATCGAGCAGCCGGACCCGGCCCGACGAGTCCACCAGGACATTGGAGGGCTTGATGTCCCCGTGGACGACCAGATGACGATGACACCAGGCCACGGCTTCGGCCACCTGCTCGACGAGGCGCACACGGGCCGGGAGACCAAGTTCCTCGTCTCGGGCAAGCTCGTCGATCGGTCGGCCATCGACCAGCTCCATCACCACGTAGGCCACGCCATCGGGCCGACTGCCGCCGTCCAGCAGGCCAGCGATGGCCGGGTGTCGAAGCTCGGCCAGCACCTCCAGTTCACGTCGGCTCAGCTGCACTGAACTCCGATCGCCACGCGCCGGGGCCAGCACCTTGATCGCCACGGGCATGTCGAACTGGCCATCGGCGCGCCGACCTCGATAGACCACGCCCATGCCTCCCCGCCCGATCTCTTCCCTGGCCCGCCAGGGCCCGAAGTCCTGGCCGCTGTAGTCGGGCCAGTCGGACGGTCCGGAGCCGTCACCGAGCACCCCGCGAGCCAGGCTGGTCACCTCCCGGTCGATCAACAGCGGCTCGGGCTGATCGTGGGCCTCGAGCATGCGCTCCAGCCAGCTCAGCACCTCGTCCGGGAGCTCCAGCGCGTCCAGCGCGTCGGCACGATCGGCGGGAGCAAGATCGATCAGGCGATCGAAATGCTCGGCAGCAGCTTTCCAGATGGCATGACGTTCGTTCATGGATCGTGCATTGGACCGGACTGCATCAGTGCTGCAGGCGAGCGGCCAGAAAGGCGCGCGCCCGTGCCCAGTCCCTGGCCGCGGTTCGCCGCGACGTCTTCAGGATCTCGGCCGCTCGTTCCAGGGACACGCCACCGAAGAATCTCAGCACCACCAGGTCGGCGCCGCGGGCGTCGAAATCGGCCAGGTCATTCAAGGCTTCATCCAGGGCAAGCAATTCGACGCTGCTGCGCGCCGCGAACTCATCGAGGTCATTGGTCAGGATCGGCACTTCCTGCTCACGATCGCGGCAGGCCGCGGCCCGATAGCGGGCGTGGTCGACCAGCACCTGACGCATCGCCACGGCAGCGGTGCTGACGTAGTGCTCTTCGTCGGCATACTGCCGATCGCTCTGCCGGAGCTTGAGCCAGGCTTCGTGCACCAGTGCGGTGGTGTTGAGGGTCTGTCCGGGCCCACCACGGCGAGCCCGACGCGCCGCTGAGCGCAGCTCGCTGTAGATCGAATGAAATCGTTCCTCGTCGCGACGCGGATCGTTCGACGATCGCTCGGAGCCCGAGGCCTTGTCCGTCATCTATGCCGACAGCCGTTGAAGCGTATCGAACACCGATTGTCGGACATCGTTGGCACGGTCTGCAAGCGAGGCCCCGGCATCCGGGCTGGGCTGCCGCCGTCCTGGACGCCCTCAGGGTGCTTCGGCAGGGCCTGCGGCTCTCCCATCGATTCGAAGATTGACAGTCAGCCCACTCCGGGCGGTTCGGGCCAGATGAATATGCAGAGCTTTGCCCGAATACGCGCGCCAACTGTGATGGGGCTCTCAAAATTTGCACTTCGGCCATACGCTGACGTATGCTCGGGGTGTCCGGCCACTCTGGGGAGAGGGGAACGCCGGACAGGGACACGCAAAACCACGAGGGAAAAATCATGCTGCACCGCATCACCGTTCTGCTTCTCGCCGGCTGGCTCGCCTGGCTGCCCGCCTCGACGGAGGCCAGCTATACCCGCACCGAACACCCGGTCGTACTCGTCCACGGACTGCTCGGTTTCGACAGCCTGCTCGGCGTCTACGACTACTTCTACCGGATTCCGAACGCGCTGCGTTCCGGCGGCGCGACGGTCTATGTCGCCAACGTCTCGGCGGCGAACTCCTCGGCGCTTCGCGGCGAGCAGCTGATCGCTGAGCTCGACACCCTGCGCGCCATCCATGGGCACCAGCGCTTCAACCTGATCGGGCACAGCCACGGTGGACCGACGATCCGCTACGTGGCTTCGGTCCGGCCGGATCTGGTCGCCTCGGTGACCTCGATCGGCAGCCCGCATACGGGCAGCGCCGTGGCCGATGGCATCCGCGCTGGCGCACCGCCGGGATCGGCCACGGAAGCCCTGCTGGCCGGCCTGGTCGACGCGCTGGGCGCCTTCATCGATTTCCTGTCCGGCGATATCAACCCGCAGGATGCGCTCGGCGCCCTGGAATCGCTGAACTCGGACGGTGCCGCGGTCTTCAACGCCGCCCATCCCCAGGGCCTGCCCAGCTGGACCTGCGGTCAGGGCCCGTCCAGCGTCAACGGGATTCGCTACTACTCGATGGGCGGCACCCGGGTCTTTTCCAATGCCCTCGACGCCTCGGACTATCTCCTTTCGGCCAGCGGCCTGTTCTTCGGCTGGGGCGTGCAGAACGACGGTCTCGTCGAGCGCTGCTCCTCGCACCTGGGCCGGGTGATCCGCTCGGACTACCCCTGGAACCACCTTGACCAGGTCAACCAGGTGCTGGGCCTCAGAGGCTGGTTCACGCCCAACCCGACCAGCGTCTACCGCGCCCACGCCAATCGCCTGAAGAACGCCGGCCTCTAGCCGTGCGGCGTGTGGTCTGGACGGGGGCGGCGCTGACCGCCGCCCTCCTCGGGGTGCTCTGGCTGGCCAGTCGAGGCGAGCCAGAAGCGCCGCCGCTGAGGAGCCAGCCTGTGGCGCCGGCGGCGACGGACACGGCGGCAAGCGCCTCACTGGCGAGCCAGCGGCCCACCCGAGTCGCGGATCCAGCCAACCCGGCGACCACTCGAAGGAACGAGACCCTCGTCGCCTCCTGGCAAGGCCTGGAGGCCGACGGGCAAGTCCGCTTCGACGAGCAGGGCCGACTGATCCTCGATCGCGAGCTTCGCCGCCGATTCGACTTCATCCTGAGCGGCCTGGGCGAGCAATCCCTGAACGGGCTTCGGCAGCTCCTGGCCGATCAACTCGCAGGCGAGTTCGACGCGGCCCGGGTCGACCAGGTGCTGTCGGAGTTCGATCGCTACGTGGACTTTCTTCAGGCCGCCGACGCCCTGATGGCGTCCAGCGCCCCGGACCTTCGAAGCCGTTTCGAAGCCACCCGGCAGCTGCAGCAGGACCTGCTCGGCGAGGAACGAGCGCAGACCTGGTTCGGCGAGGAAAACGCCTATCACGAGCGCACCCTGGATGTCCTCGACGGCCGCCTCCAGCCCGGCGATCCCGAGCATGATGCCTGGGCCGCCGACGTCGAGGCCGCGACCGCGCATCACCTGGCCATGGAAATGGATCAGCAGTACCGACAGGCGAACATGGATCCGGCCCTGCGCTACGTCGAGCGCGAAGCCCTCTATGGCAGTGAAGCCGCCGATCGCCTGGCTGCCCTCGACGCCGAACGCGCGGCCTGGGATGCACGCGTCGCAGCCTTCGCGGCCGAGCGCCAGCGCCTGCTGGACACGCCGGGGCTCGGTCCGGCCGAGCGTGAGCGGCAGCTGCAGCAATGGCTGATGGCCGAGTTCGACGAGGCCGAGCGACGCCGCATCGAGGCCCTGGATCGAGAAGGCCTGATCGACGGCCCACCCTGAAGGATCATCGGCACCACCGGCCTGCCGGCTTGCTGCTGGGCGGCCCGCCGCTGCCCGCGTATAGTGAATGCCCGGTCCGACCGAGAAATCAACAATGGCTCCGAACACGCGCCACCCCCGCATCCGGCCCTGGCTCGCCCTCGGCCTGTTCCTGTACGCCTTGACGAGCCTGGCCCAGACCGACGAGGCGGACTGGCTGGCCGATCCGGCACCGATGGGTGAATCGGCGTCAGACGGCCCCAGCCTGGAGGAGACCGAGCTTCGCGCTTATGTGCGCGGCCTGGTCGATGGCCTGATGCGAGAGCATGACCTGCCGGGCATGACCCTGGCCGTCACCGATCAGAGTGAGCCTCGCCTGCTCCTCGGTTTCGGCCAGGCCGACGCGATGGCGAACCGGCCCGTCTCGCCGGACGAGTCCCTGTTCCGGATCGGTTCGATTTCCAAGACCTTCATCTGGACCGCGGCGATGCTGCTCGTCGAGCGCGGCCAGCTCGATCTGGACCGCGACATCAATGATTACTTGACCGAATTCCAGATCGCTGAAGTCTTCGACGCGCCGGTCACCATGAACCATCTGATGGCTCATCGCGCCGGCTTCGAAACCACCCTGCGCGTGTTCCAGGCCAATGACGAGGACCCCCGAAGCCTGGCACAGGCCCTGGCCGACACGCAGCCGGCCCGTGTCCATCCACCAGGCACCGTGACGTCCTATTCCAACTGGGGTTCGGCCCTCGCGGCGCATGTAATCGAGGCCATTTCGGACCGGAGCTTTGCCGACTTCGTGGAATCCGAGCTGCTGATTCCGCTCGGCATGCGCTCCACCACCCTGGTGCAACCCGGCCAGCTCGATGACGCCTGGCGGCCGCGAATGGCAGTCGGGCACGAACGCGTAGCGGGGCGCTGGGAAGCAGCCGAAGCAATGCAGATCGGCCCCTTCGTGCCGGCTGGCGGCATAGCCTCGACCGCCTCGGACATGGCGCGCTGGATGCGATTCCATCTGGGCGGCGGCGAACTCGACGGCCTGCGCCTGATGCAGGCCGAGACCCACGCCCTGATGTGGTCCCGCGCCTTCGGGGACCGACCGGTGGGCGCCGATCTGGCGCATGGCTTCCAGAACTATGTCTTTCGCGGCGTCGAGGTCTTCGGCCACGGTGGCTCGACCGGCAATTTCATTTCCACCATGGTCCTGGTCCCGGAGTTGGATCTTGGATTCTTCGCGTCGCAGAACGCCGGGCACGGCGGTTATGCCGCCCTGGACTCGATCAGCCGCCTGCTGATCGATCATGCGCTGGCAGGGAGCGATCAGACGATCTCGAAGATCCCGGAAGACGCTCCGGAAGTCGACCTGAGCGACTACGCGGGCAGCTACCGCAACAACCGGCGCTCCTTCACGACCCTGACCGCCGTGTTCAGCCTGACGCCCAGTCTGACAGTAAGCGTCGATGAGAACGCCCTGGTCGTTCAGCAGGCCGGCAAGACCGCCCGCTATCTCGCGTTGGCTGACGCACCCGACAGCTTCGTCGACGAGCAGGACCGGCGCCTGGTCTTCCAGCGCGATGCACAGGGCCGGGTGGTCAGCGCCGCCGACAATTCCGGCGTCCATACGCACGCTCGCATCGAAGGTCGGGATTCGGTCCTCGCCCTGGCCCTGCCGGCGGGCCTGAGTCTGCTCTTGGCCCTCACCACCCTGCTCGGGGCCTGGCGGCGCTGGCGCCAGCAGCCCGAGACCACCGGCCGAGGCCGACTAGGCGCGGGCCTGGCGGTGCTGGCCGCGCTGAGCATGGGCCTGTTCGTCGTCAGCCTGGTCGCCGCGATGGCCGGCCTGAGCTCGATGGATGCGGCCGGACTACAGCACTTTCCACCGGCGGGGGTGGCCGCCGCCCGAATCATGAGCTGGGTGATGATCGGCATGGGCGCCGCCCTGCTCATCGGCCTGGTGGCCGTCTGGAAGGGCAGCGGCTGGGGCTGGTGGCGGCGCCTGCACTACAGCGTCTTCGCGCTCTCCTTGTGCGCGCTGGGCCTGCAGCTCTGGCACTGGAACCTGGTCGGCGCCCCTTACATCTGAGCGCCGATGCAGGCGCTGATCAGCCTCCGGACCAGCGCATGAAATTCAGGAACTCGCGCCGCGAGCGCGGCCCGAAAGTCCGGAAGTGCGGGTCGGGCGTCTCGCGATAGACGGCCCGAGCCATCTGCACGGGGTCCTCACCGAGGTGATGACGAAGCACATCGGCTTCGAGGCGGTAGGGTCTGAGCGCGTTGAGACCGAGAATCTTGCGTTTGATCTCGTCGGTCAGCGCCGGATAGCCAAAGCGCTCCTGGAATTCCTCGCTGATCTGGAAGGCGCGGAAGGCCTGGATCTGGTCCTGCGGTGAGCCGTACCAGATCGAGTCCGTGCCCCAGAGGATATTGTCCTCGCCCAGGTGCAGCAGCAGCTTGCCCAGGGCGTGCGCCGCCGAATCGGGATCACGCATCAGGAATCGCCAGGTCGAGCCGAGCTCGGCATAGACATTGCCGCCGCGAAGATCGTTCTCTACGACGGTCTGGACCAGAGAGTCGATGCCCTCGCCGCGGTCCGGATCGTAGGGCCCCTCCGCCTGCCCCGGGATGAAGCCCGAGTGGTAGATCAGCAGACTGATGTCCGGGTACTCGCGAGCGGCCGGACCGACGTCGGTGCATAGCGAATGCTCGTAGCTCTGCTGGCCGAAGGGGATGCCCTTGTGGATGCAGATCACCGGCACGTCCAGGCGTTGCGCCTCGTCGAGGAAACGCCGCCCCGTGCCTTCGTCGGTCAGGTAGAAGCCCTGTCCTTCAGGGCCCCATTGGGTGTAGGTCTTCCAGGCCTGGATGCCGAAGTCGTCGCGCAGGCGCTGCATGTCCTCGACATCGCCGTCCTGGTTGGGGTTGACTCGGCCATGCAGGATCAGACGGTGGGTGCCCTCGAGTTGTGCGACGATCTCGCGGGCCGCCGCTGCCTCTTCGATGGTCAGGGGTTCGCCCTCTCGCGTGGAAGGCACGAAACTGAGCACCATCACGTCCGTGTCGGAATCCATGAAGACATCCTGGACGAAGGCCTCGGGACCGAGACAGCGAAGGTAGTCACGCGCGCCCTCGCCCACGCCCCGAGCGCAGCCCGCCGCCGGCATGCCGGACAAGGGACGTGCCTCCTCCGGCAAGGCCTGCAGCCAGGCGCCGGTGGGATTCACGAAATGCCCCTGCACATCGAAGATGAACTCGTTGCCGGCAAGCACCGCATCGGCCGCCGCCGGTTCCAGGGCCGCTTCTTCGGCCAGCGCGAACCAGCCGCCGGTGCGTCCCATGGCCGCCTGGGCTGAGTTGAAGGCCAGCAGGGTCGAGGCCGCGCCACAACTCGAGACCAGGAACTGGCGTCGCGATTGGCCCAGGCGCTTCGCGTTCCGACCGGCGGCCTCCTGGGCCAGCTCGTTGGCCAGCCGCTCGGCGGGCCCCAGCGGGATCGGCTCGAACTCGCCATTGGAGGTGGAATCGAGCTTGATCGGCAGACGGGTGCCGTCGGGATCGTGAATCGAGGTCATCGTGCGGCTCCGGGCAACAGGGATGCACTCGATTGGAGCAGAACCCGGGGCCCGCTGCAACTCGGCGCAGGTAGATGCACTCGGTGGCTCCACGGTGGTAGCATCGAATCGGGTCGGGCGCCAGCGGCATCGGGCCCCGCTCCCGATGCCCACGAGTGAGGAGGATGGTCACGAGGCACGTCTCGCTGCTGACCCTGATCCTGGTTCCCACGGCCTGCCTGGTTCTGGCCGTGCTGGCTTCGCTCGCGATCTGGACCCATTACTCGGATCTCCGCCTGCTCGATCGCACCCATCTCCGCCTCAGCGAACAGCTAGGGCTGCGCGTCGCGACCGAACTGGATGAGGCCCTGAGCACACCGCCGATCCTGCTGGAGCAGACGCGTCAACTGCTCGCAGCCGGGGTTCTCGATCCCGCCGACGAGACGGCCATGGAGCGCTTCTTCGCGCAGACCATCCGAACCTATCCATGGATCACCAACCTCGCCCTGGGCACCGAGGACGGTCGCTACATCAATGCCTACCGCTATTGGGAATCCCCCGAGCAGATCTATGTCTCCAACGCGACCGCGGAGGGCCAACTGCGTGCCTACAGCGTCGACGACCGGGGCGCGCGCAAGGCGGCCGACTGGGCGAGGGAAGGATTTACCGTTCATCAACGACCCTGGTACCGGGCCGCGAGCAACGCTTCGGAGGAAGCGGTCTGGTTCGAGCCCTACACCTTTTTCTCCGGCGATGCGGTGGCGCTGGGCGTCTCCCGGCAGGTCTCGCTTGCGAACGATCTTCGCGGCGTCATCGCCGCCGATCTGTCGCTCAATGGCATCTGTCGTTTTCTGAGCGCTCTCGAGCTGTTCGAAGGCGCGACCATCTACATCATGAACACGGACGGCTTTCTGCTGGCCGACTCCTCGGGCGTGGTGCCGATCAAGCAGATCGAGGGGTTCAGTTCCCTGCTGCGAGCCACGGACAGCCCGGCCGAGGCGATCCAGACCAGCAGCCGACGCGTGCTGGAGGCCCAGGGCAGGCTGAACGAGCGAATGCAGTGGGGGGGCGATGAACACCTCGTCCGGGCCCAGCGCTTCGAAAAGCCCGGTGGACTGGAACTGATCATCGTCACCACCCTGCCGCGCGAGGCCCTGGTCAAGCTGCTCGACACCGAGGGCCGTCAACGCCTGGCCGCCTCCGCGATCATCCTCGCCCTGGCGCTGCTGGTGTGCTGGCTGATCGCCCGCTCGATCAGCCGACCCGTGCTGCAGCTGATCGGGGCCACCCGAGCACTGGAAGCCGGTGACGTGGGCAAGGCCGCCCCGGAATCGCGGATCCGGGAGATTTCCGCCCTGTCCCGCTCGGTCACGAGGATGGGCGAGCACCTGCACCAGATCCTGGTCTCGCTGGAGGCGCGGGTGCGAGCGCGCACCGACGAACTCGAGCAGGCCAACGTCAAGCTCAACGAACTCACCCGGACCGACCAGCTGACGGGCCTGCCGAACCGCCGACGATTCGATGAGCACCTACGCCAGGAATGGCGTCGGGCGACTCGTGAGCGCTATCCCCTGAGCCTGGTGTTCTGCGACATCGACTGGTTCAAGGACTACAACGACAGCTATGGCCATCCAGCCGGCGATCGCGCCCTGGTTCAGGTGGCAGACACCCTGGCCGCCTCGATTCGACGGCCCGGCGATCTGGCTGCCCGGATCGGCGGCGAGGAGTTCGTGCTGGTACTGCCGCGATTGGACGAGGATGCGGCGGTGGCCTTCGCCGAACAGGTCCGCCTGGAGATCTTCGCACGGGGCCTGCCGCACCGCGCCTCGCCCTTCGAGCGAGTCACCCTGAGCCTGGGCGTGACCTCGATCGAACCGACCGGGGATCCACAGGAGTTGAATGCCCTGATGTCAGCGGCCGATCAGGGACTCTATCTGGCCAAGTCCGAAGGCCGGAACCGTGTGTGTGCCGCACCTGCCGTGCCCTCACCGGAGCTCGAAACCATCCCGCCGGAGTGAATCCGTCCAGCCCGAGTCAGAAGCTCAGCGCGATGTCATCGCGATGGACCATGGCACCGCGTCCGGCCTCCCCCAGCACTTCGTCGATGCGATCGGACTGGCAACCCGCGATCCGTCGTGCCTCGTCGGCGCTATAGGCGCACAGCCCCTGCCCAACCGGGCCTCGGGGACCGAGCAGCTGCACCAGGTCACCCCGATCGAACTCGCCTTCGACCGCTCTCACGCCCACGGCGAGCAGGCTGGCCCCGCCCTGCAGCGCCGCCACCGCACCCTCATCCAGATGCAGGCGCCCGGCCGGTGCCTGCAGTCCGGCAAGCCACTGTTTTCGCTGGGCTCGCGGGCGGGCGCTGGGCGGGAAGCAGGTGCTGCGTGCCCCGTTCTGCAACTCGCCGATCGGATCTTCGGACAGGCCCGATGCCAGCCAGACCGCCACCCCCGCCCCGGAGGCGATGCGGGCGGCGGCCAGCTTGCTGGCCATGCCACCGGTGCCGACGCCGCGGCGACCGGGCTGACCGGCCATCGCCTCGATCTCCGGCGTGATCTGCTCGACCCGCTCGATGTGCCGGGCATTCGCATGGCTGCCGGGATCGGCCGTATAGAGCCCATCCACATCGCTTAGCAGCAGCAGGGCCTCGGCCCCCAGCAGCTGGGCCACCCGAGCCGCCAGGCGATCGTTGTCACCGAAGCGGATCTCCTCCGTGGCCACTGTGTCGTTCTCGTTGACCACCGGCACGATGCGCCGTTCGACCAGGGTCTCCAGGGTGGCGCGGGCGTTGAGGTAGCGCCGGCGCTGCTCGAGATCGCCCAGGGTCAGCAGGATCTGTGCCGAATCACGGCCCTGCGCCCGCCAGCAGCTCGACCAGGCCGCGGCCAGGTGAATCTGCCCCACGGCAGCGGCTGCCTGTGCCTGCGCCAGCAATCGCGGTCGAGCGTCCAGGCCCAGCGCCCCGCGCCCCAGGGCAATGGCCCCCGAAGACACCAGCACCACAGGCCCCGGGCGCCGAGCCAGATGCTCGACGAGCCGCCCCATCCACGCCTCCCGCAGCCGACCGCTCTCATCGATCAGCAGGGACGAACCGATCTTGACGACCAGCAGGCCATCACCGGTCAGCCGGGAGGCCAGGTCAGCAGCGCCCGTCATGCCCGACCTCCGAAACGCTTCCGGGCGGCATGGCGAGCGATGCGATCGTTGATCGGCGCGAACAGGGCCAGCAGGACGAACAGGAACGGCACCAGCGACACGTGATCATCGGAGAGCAGCCACATGGGTGCGATCACGGCCAGGGAGAACAGCGCCGGAAAGAGCCAGCGAACCATCTCACTGAACGTGTCGAAGGACTCCTCGTCGCTCATCGCCAGGGCTTCACGCTGCCGCCAGGCGTGGAAATACAGTCCCGCCATGATGGCGCACAGCACGACGAAGCCCGAGGCATACAGGGTCACGAGGACCCGGAACTGGAAGAAGGTCTCGAACTCGAAGACCGCGGGCAGCCAGCCGCCGGTCAGGAAGGAAAAGCCCGTCTGCATCAGGATCTTGAGCGGATAGACATAGATCATGACCATCATGATCAATGCGAAGGTCAGGTAGACCGAGGGCGTGTCTTCCAGCCCGTAGCGATCACTCCAGCGCTGATGGCCATGCCAGAAGAACAGGATGATCAACATGCTGGCCGCGAATGCCGGGGCACCCTGCAAGGCCAACATCAGCTCATGGTAGCTGGACGGGACTTCGTCGATGGAAATAGCCAGCAGCGCCGCCGAGAATGCGAAAGCGGCGTCGGCGAAGGTTTCGAGGCGGGTCATCTGCGCCCCTCGGCGTGGGAATCTGGATGCGTCCATGCGGGGCATTCTGGCAGCTTGATGCGGGCGCGCCAAGAGATGGGGTGGAGGCGGCACCCCTCCCCGCTTGGATTCTGGGAAAGGATTTTTGTGTCAGATCAGACCTTTTCTGCGGCCGACTCTGTCGGCGAGCTTGCTGTAGATCGGGCCGAAAAAGGCGAGCAGACCGTAGGCGAAGGGTGCGAATTGGGTCATCGACTCGGGCAGCAGCCAGACCAGGGCGATGGCGACCAGGCCGAAGCCGCCCACGATCAGCCAGGCGATCGACTCTGCGGCCGTATCGAAGATCTCTTCGGCGGACATGTCGAGGGCTTCGCGACAGCGCCAGGCATGGCCGTGGAGGGCGGCGATGAGGGCACACATGGCGAAGAAACCGAAACTGTAGATCGTGACCAGCACCTGGAACTGGAAGCGGCTTTCGATTCTGAAGTCCGAAGCCAGCGCACCGTCGGTCAGCACCGAGAATCCCCCCTGCAGGAAGATCTTCAAGGGGTAGACGTAGATCATGACCAGCATGATCAGCAGGAAGGTCAGGAGTGCAGTCGGCAAATCGTCGAGGCCGAAGCGATCGCTCCAGCGCTTGTGGGCGTACCAGAACATAAGGATCACGGCCATGCTGGCGGCAAAGGCCGGCGCGCCCTGGAGGGCCAGCATCAGTTCGGGATAGGTGGACGGAATCTCGTCGATCGAGATCGCCAGCATGGCGGCCGCAAACGCAAAGGCCGCATCGGCAAAGGTCTCGAGCCGGGTGGTCTGCTGGCCGCGCTTGGGAAACTCCGGACGACTCATAAGTGGATCGGCTCCTGATAACGGTGCTCGGCTACAACCAGCCATGATCGCGGGCGATGCGGTAGGCCTCGACGCGGTTGTCGGCCTGCAGCTTGCCGATCGCCTCCGAAAGATAATTGCGCACGGTGCCTTCGGCCAGGTGCAGGCGCCCGGCGATTTCCGCGTTGCTCAGACCCTGACCTGCCAGGCGCAGTGCCTGTCGCTCACGCTCGGTCAGCGGGTCCCTGGCGTCGAAGGCGGTCAGGGCCAGTTCCGGGGCGATCACCCGCTCACCGCGCATCACGCGACGGATGGCACCGGCCAGCTCCTCGGCCGGCGTTTCCTTGAGCAGGTAGGCGCGAACGCCCGCGTCCAGGGCGCGGCGCAGATAACCGGGCCGGGCAAAGGTGGTCAGCACCACGACCCGCACGTCGGGATGCTCGGCACGTAGCCACTCGGCCAGTTCCAGGCCGGTCATCCCGGGCATCTCGATGTCGGTCAGCACCACATCCGGCAGCTGCTGGCCGAGACCCGCGCGCGCCGCATCACCGTTGTCGTAGCGGCCCACGACCTCGATGTCTTCTTCGAGCTCCAGGAGAGAGGCGATGGCGCTGAGCAGCAGACGCTGGTCCTCGGCCAGGGCCAGGCGGATCATGCCGATTCCTCCGGCAGGGTGGCGCGCAGAAGATGGCCCTGCGAGTTCTGGATCTCGAGGCGCCCACCCAGGGCTTCGATGCGGGCGTACATGCCCTGCACTCCACCCCCGTCCAGCTGGATTCTCCCCTGACCGTTGTCGCTGATCTCGAGCAGGGTCTCGCCGTGAGACCCGCGCCCGAGATCGATGCGGCAGGCCGAAGCCCGCGCGTGGCGGATCACGTTGGTGATGGCCTCCCTGATGACCAGAGCCAGCATGGCCTCCCGCTGCGGGCTCAGCACAAGCTCCGGATCGCGTTCGTAATTCAACTCCACGTCAGCCGCGCGCAGGCTGCTGCGCACCTGGTCGATGGCCTCGTCCAGGTCCTGGCTGCGGATGCCGCCGATCGCCTCGCGGACCTCGGCCAGGGCCTGGCGCGCCGTTTCCTGCACCGATCGCATCTCCTCGCCGGCCCGATCCGGGTCCTTGTCCAGCAGCCTGGCGGCCAGCTCGCTCTTGACCGCGATCACCGACAGGGTGTGGCCGAGGACGTCGTGCAGATCACGGGCGATGCGCTCGCGCTCGGCCACGCGCGCGAGACGCCGCACTTCGGCCTGGCTGAGGCGAAGTTCGGCGTTGCGACGCTCCTGCTCGCCCATGAACACATTGGCCACGCCGATGATGATGCTGATGATCACACCGGGAATCCAGTAGAACACCATCGGCTGCAGCAACAGAGCCGTCGCCAGGGCCGTCAGCGCGATCCCGAACACCACCAGCAGACTGATGCGAGGCGGCCCGACAAGATAGGCGAAGCTGGCGCCGTAGATGAAGAACACGCTGGCACCGGCATTGCTCCCGCTCCAGGCCACTGCCAGGGCCACCATGCCGGCCACGTGCCAGAACGCCCCCCGCCCCTTGCGCCGGAAGGCGCTGAAGTACAGCGCCAGGAACAGGGCGACGGTGAGCAGGGAGAGGACCAGTTCCACCGGCCCCACTGGACGGAAGGGCCATTCGATGAAGAAGAACAGCAGGTAGACCAGCCAGAGATAGGGCAATCCACCCTGTCCCGTGCAGGGTGGAATCAGGAACTGATGCAGGCGCTTCAGGCGGCTCGTAGTCATTCCCATCGGTCGATCCAGTCGGTCAGTGCAGTCGTGCGTTGCGAACGGTGAAGGTCAGTTCGGGCCCGCCGCCGACCGCGTAGATGCCGATCGCCCGCAGGCGCGAGCGATCGAGGCTGCTGAAACCCGTCAGGTCGATGTGCTGCTCGGCGCCTGCCGCCAGGTCCACGCGCACGGGCGGGGCCATCGCGGTCTCGCCGCTGAAGAACATCAGCTGATAGGTGCCTGATTCTGCGTCCAGCGTCAGGCTCAGGGTACGGGCCTCGGACAGGTTGACCGCTTCCATCATGGCCTCGGCAGGGTTCCACATGGCTCCAGCATACGGGAAGGCGAAGCCGGGGTTGAGACGCGCATCGACGCGCACGGCGTCCGATGCATCGACGTGGCGAAGCTCGGCGGTCGACTGGCCACCCATGAAGGCATCCGTGGACTCCAGCCACTGCCCGCTGGCGTGCAGATCCACCGGCAAGGACATGGCCTCGGCCGTGGCGGCCTGAGCCGGCGCGGCGGCTTCGAGATCCAGCTCGACGGGCTGACCGTTCTTCCAGACGGCGCGCACGCGCCGGATCTCGTCGATGTCGGAGACGGGATCGCCATCGATCCAGACGAGATCGGCACGACAGCCCGGCTGCAGGCAGCCACGTTCAGGCAGTCCGAAGCGCGCCGCCGGTAGCGAGGTGGCCGAGCGCAGGGCCTCGATCGGACTCAGTCCCGCATCGACGAGCAACTTGAGTTCGTGCAGCAGGCTGGCGCCGTGGGCCGTGGCCGGATTGGGTGCATCACTGCCGGCCAGCAGTTCGACGCCCGCCTCGTGCAGCACACGGATGCTCTCGGGCACGATCGGCCAGCGACCGGCCCGTAGCCCGCTGCCCGGGAAGCTCTGCTCCAGGGTCTGACGCTGCTCCCCGCTCAGACGGCGCTCCAGGGACTCGCCCTCGAGCCAGGGGCGTCCCGGGTGGCCGTGGGAACCCGCCAGCACCGTCGCCGTCGGAATCACGAACACGTCCGCCTCGGCCAGGCGCTGAGCGAACTCGGCATCGACCGGCCGGTCGGCAAACAGATGGACCAGACCGTCCACGCCCGCATCCAAGGCCATGCGAGCGCCTGCCTCCGTCGACACATGCGCCACGGCCAGCACCTCCCGGGATCGCGCCGCGCGCACCAGGGCTTCGACGAGGCTCGCGTCCAGGGTCGGCAGGGACCCGTTCCAGGCCGAACCATCCTCGATCACGATCTTGATGTAGTCCGAGCCCTCGGCGAGGCGCGCCTCGACCCAGGCTTCGGCCTCGCTCGGGTCGGCGAGGGTCGGCACGGCGATGCCGTACTGGGTGCCGTGGCCACCTTCGGCCGTGGCCAGGTAGCCGGCCGAGAACACGTCGGCCCGTTCGCCACCCGTCAGGGACTCGCGTTCGGCCCGAATCGCATCCAGATCGAAGGGTGGACGAAACATGTCCAGCATCGTCGTCACGCCGAAGCGGAGCGCGTCGGAGCGAGCGCCGTTGAAGGCATGCACATGGGCATCGATCAGGCCGGGCAGCAGGGTCTGGCCTTCGATGTCGATGAGCTCGACACCCTCGGGGAACTCGAGGTCGGAGCCCAGGGCCTCGACGCGACCATCGCGAAGCAGGATAGAGGCGTGTTCGTGCAGCCGTTCACCATCGAAGACGCGGGCATTGATCAGTGCCAGGGCCTGCGGCTCAGCCTCCTGCCCGGCCGCCTCGCTCGTCGTCGGCCCCGGCAGGGCGAACAGGCTCAGCGCCAGTCCCGCGATCAGGGCCAGAAGGGCGATCTGGGAAATCGGAAATTTCATCTTGTTGACTCCGTTGAGATTCATGAGTGGGGCGCTGGGTGTTCATGAGTGGGCGCTTGGGGTTCACCTGGGCTGGGTCTGCATGCGTCGCCAGCCCCAGGCCACCAGCAGGGCAAAGCCTGCCGAGAAGGCGAGCAGGGCCAACACGTGGGGCAAGGGCTCCGTCGTCTGCACCCCGGTCACGTGCAGAGCCAGGGCTGCCAGGTGATAGGGCGGCAGCCAGGGTGCGATGGCCTGCAGCCAGGCGGGGAACTGCGAGATCGGAATCCACAGGCCGGCGAGAAAACCCATCGGCAGGTAGATCAGGTTGATCACGGCCGGCGCCGAACCCGGCGACAGCAGCAGGCCCAGGCCGAGTCCGAGCAGGCAGAACGGCAAGGTGCCCAGCACCATCACGCCGAGCAGGCCCCACCACTGCGACTGCGGCAAGCGCACCTCGCCGAAGGCCGCGGCCAGCACACAGAGACTGACGGTGATGATGGCGCCGAACAGGGCCGCCCCGAACCATTTGCCGAGCACGACGCCCATCAGCGGTGCCGGCGTGGCGCGAATCAGCACGAACCAGCCCTGCGCCCGCTCCGTGGCAATGCCCACGCCGAAGGAAAACAGGGCCGCCCCCAGGACGCCGAAGGTGCTGTAGGTGGCCAACAGGTAGCCCGCCAGACCCGGGATCATCAACAGGCCGAAGAAGGCGTAGAACATCACCGGGAACAGCAGCGTGGGAATGGTGTAGGCCGGCATCCGGATCAGGTTCAGCCACTGGCAATGCATGAACTGCCAGTAGCTGTTCAAACGGCGCGAGAGGGTCATCGTGGTAGTACTCATGCGGCCATCTCCTGGGTAGTGGTCAGATTGATGAAGGCGGTTTCGAGGTCGGCGCTGCGGACATCCAGGTCATGCAGTCCGGGATCGGCGCTCAACCAGGCACGCAGGGTCGCCGAGGCATCGGCGCTCAGCACGTTCCAACGGCGGTCAGTCGATTCGACCCGCTGGACGCCGGGCAAGGCGGCGATCCGAGCCTCAGGCAGGGAGGAGGCGGCCTGGATCTGCGCATTGGGCATGCGCGCCTTGATGTCGTCGACCGAACCCTTGGCCAGTATCCGACCCTTGTTCAGGACCACCACCTGATCGGCCAGAATCTCGGCCTCGTCCAGGTAGTGCGTGCACAGCAGGATCGACAGGCCTTCGGCGCGGCGGCGCTCGATCGCTTGCCACATCCCTCGACGGGCCACCGGATCGAGGCCCGTGGTCGGCTCATCGAGAATCAGCAGGCGGGGTCGCCCGACCAGAGCCAGCGCGAACAGCACGCGCTGCTTCTGCCCGCCCGAGAGTGCGGCAAAGCGCCGGTGTTCGAGGCCGCCCAGTCCGGCTTCCTCGATCAGCCCCCGGGCCGGAGCGGGGTCGACGTAGAGGCTGCCGAACAACTGCAGCAGCTCGGACACGGTCAGCGTGTCCTGGACGCCGCTGGACTGGAGCATGGCGCCCCACTGCCCGCTTCGGGCCGCGGCGGCGGGGGATTGACCCAGCACCCGGATGCGACCGGACTGCACGGGCAGCAGGCCAAGCAACAGGTGGATCAGCGTGGTCTTGCCCGCGCCATTGGGCCCGAGCAGCGCGGTCACCTGGCCGGCTCGCAGGGAAAGGTCGACCGAATCCAGGGCCTTCGGGCCCCGATAGACATGGCTGACCTCGTTCAGTTCGATCACGCTCGCATTCACGTTCCTGTCTCCATACGGTGTACGAGTACAGGATCGCGCGTTCGCCCGCCCCGCCCCAGTGAGCGCGAACAGCAATTCGAGGTGACAAATGTCACCCGCGACACGCCAGCCGAATCACATCGCTCGATCGAGACAGGCATAATCCCGGGCTGAATCGCTGATCGAAGAAGGCCAAGGCATGGATCCGGTCATCCTGTTCTTCCTGTTCGGACTGGCGGCCGGGCTGATGAAGTCCGAGCTGCGTCTGCCGACCGCGGTCTACGATGGCGTCAGCATGCTGCTGCTCCTGACCATCGGCATGAAAGGCGGCGTCGAGCTGGCCCGCCAGCCGTTTCTGGGCCTGCTGCCCGACATCCTCGGCGCCCTCGCCCTCGGACTGATCCTTCCCCTCATCGCCTTTCCCGTGCTGCTCAAGCTGGGCCGCTTCAAGCGCGTGGACGCCGCCTCGATCGCCGCCCACTACGGCTCGGTCAGCGTCGGCACCTTTGCGGTGGGGATTGCCTGGCTCGAAGCCCGTGGCATTCCCTGGGACGCGCAGATGGCCCTGCTGCTGGTGGTCATGGAAGTGCCGGCCATCCTCGTCGGCCTGCTGCTCGCCCGCGGCCTGAGCAAGGAAACCCAGTGGGGTGAAGTCGCCCGCGAAGTCTTTCTGGGCAAGGGCATCATGCTGTTGCTCGGCGGCCTGCTGATCGGCTGGCTGTCCGACCCGGAAGGCCTGGACGCGATCCGCCCCCTGTTCTTCGACCTGTTCAAGGGCGTGCTGGCGATCTTCCTGCTGGAGATGGGCCTGATCACGGCCACCCAGGCCAGCAGCCTGAAGCGCTACGGCCTGTTCCTGATCGGCTTCGGCATCGTCATGCCGCTGGTCGGCTCGGTGCTCGGCAGCCTGCTCGGACTGGCCCTCGGCCTGACGCCGGGCGGCGTGCTGTTGCTGGCCCTGCTCGCGGCCAGTGCGTCCTATATCGCCGTTCCGGCCGCCATGCGCATCTCCCTGCCCCAGGCCAACCCCACCCTGTCACTCGCCGCCTCGCTTGGCGTGACCTTCCCCTTCAACGTCCTGGTCGGCGTGCCCATCTACTGGCAGCTGTCCGAGACGCTTCGCGCCCTGTTCACCGGAGCCTGAGCCATGTCCCCCGAATCCAAGCCCCAGATCAAGCTGCTGACCGTCATCACCGAAACCGCGCTCGAACACCCCCTGCAGCGCGATCTCAGAACCCTGGGCGCCAAGGGCTACACGATCAGTGACGCCCGCGGCAAGGGCAGCCGGGGACAGCGCGATGCCGACTGGGAGGCCAGCGGCAATATCCGCCTGGAAGTCGTCGGCGACGAGGCCACCGTGCGCCGGATCGCCGAGCATCTGCAGCAGCGCTACTACGACAACTACGCCATGATCATCTGGCTGAGCGACGTCGAAGTCCTGCGGCCCGGGAAGTTTTCGACTCCTTCGAGTTCCTGATGTTTCTGGAACCGCAGATTTCGCAGATTGGCGCAGATTGAAGAGAAAAAAGGTGATGGGTCTGGGGGGCGCCACCCCAAGGCGTCAACGGGGAGTGTGGTGGCCTGATGGGGTGGCGAGGGTCGCGGCGGCGGCCACCGAATGGACGCCGGCTTCAGAAATCGACGACCCACGCAAGGCCCGGTCGCCTTCTCATTGATCCATGCCATTCGATGGCACCCGAGCCCATCGAGCACGCGGAGATCGACGCTGCCGATCTGACCCTCGACGCCCCAGCAGGCCACCGCACTCGCCGCCGGGCACAAAACCTCCAGCCACCCTTATCCCCATCTGCGCCAATCTGCGAAATCTGCGGTTTCCAAGGTCCGGAGCGGATGCAACCACAGATTGCGCAGATTGGCGCAGATTGAAAAGAAAAAAGGTGATGGGTCTGGGGGGCGCCACCCCAAGGCGTCAACGGGGAGTGTGGTGGCCTGATGGGGTGGCGAGGGTCGCGGCGGCGTCCATTCGGTGGCCGCCGGCTTCAGAAATCGACGACCCACGCAAGGCCCGGTCGCCTTCTCATTGATCCATGCCATTCGATGGCACCCGAGCCCATCGAGCACGCGGAGATCGACGCTGCCGATCTGACCCTCGACGCCCCAGCAGGCCACCGCACTCGCCGCCGGGCAGAAAACCTCCAGCCACCCTCATCCCCATCTGCGTGAATCTGCGAAATCTGCGGTTTCCAAGGTCCGGAGCGGATGCAACCACAGATTGCGCAGATTGGCGCAGATTCGTTTCGAGACTGCTGGAACTTCGGGTGGCCGGGGAAGTTCGCGCGTTCAGTTACGCCTATACCGAACCAGTCCATGACTGAGCCTGCCAACGAAGACCCTTTCAGATCGATCCGACAAGCGCATCGCAACTTCAACCGTATAGGAATCATAGGGCCCCGACGAGCCCACCACAGTGCATGATGCAGCGCCGCTGGAAAGGAAGAGCATTAGCAGCAAAAAAGTAGCTTTGATAAACAGGAACCTGCACATCACTGGTTCTTCAATCTGCGCCAATCTGCGAAATCTGCGGTTCAAACTCACTCGAAGTTGTCGAGAAACTCCCTCGCCTCGGCGATCGACTCGTTCATCGCTTCGATCAGCTCGTCCGTGGCCTGCTCGATTTCGCCCAGCTCCTCGCGGATCGCGGCGATGGCCATGGAGTTGAGGTTGTGCTTGAGGAACAGCACCTGGTCGCGGAACACGTCGAGGACCGGGTCCATCGAGGCTTCGGCCCGGTTCATGGCGCGCATCATCCGCGCGTAACGCTGGCGGGTCTGGCTCAGGATGTCCTCGCTGCGGCGGCGCAGATCGGGATCCGTGTAGAGCGTGAGTTCCTCCTCCCATTCCTCGAACAGGTCGTCGGCGACCCGCTCGATCTGCTCGATGCGCTCGGCCACTTCCTCGGCCCGCGCTTCGCTGCGCTGGAATTCACGATCGAGGCGATCGTAGGTGTCCTCCAGATCGCCACCGTCCACTGCGACCGTCGCCCGGAACTGCTCCAGGGCCGAGGCGAACTGCTCGCTGGCCTCGTCCTGGGCCTCGGCGGCTTCCTCGACGCGGTCGGACAGGACATCGCGTTTCTCGATCCCGATCGACTCCAGAGCACGGTACTTGACCGACTGGCAGGCGGACAGGCTCAGGGCCGCCAGGACGAGGAGCAGCAGGGAAAGGATCGGAGACAGGTTCTTGCGCATGACAGCTCACCGGTTCTTGAAATGAGGGCAATGCGGGTATGCTACTTCACCTGATCCCCAGCCCGTCGAGGCACGAAGCATGAAATGGCAGCGCGCGCGTAGAAGCAGCAACGTGGAGGACCGGCGTGGCCGGCGACTGGCCGCCGGCGGTGGTCTGGGCCTGGGCGGGATTGCCATCGTCGTGGTGATCAGCCTGGTGCTGGGCAAGAACCCGATGGAGATGCTGGGCCTGGTCCAGCAGTTCACCGCCGGCACGGCGAGCCAGACGAGCTCGGCACCGTCGCAGCCGATCGACGACGAGGCCTCGCGCTTCGTGGCCAGCATTCTCGGTGAAACCGAGGACGTCTGGACCGAGCTGTTCCGCCAGCAAGGGCAGCGCTACGAGCCGGCCCGCCTGGTGCTCTTCAGCGACCAGGTTCGATCCGCCTGCGGTACGGCCAGTTCGGCCGTGGGTCCCTTCTACTGCCCCGGCGACCGTCAGGTCTACATCGACCTGGGCTTCTTCGAGCAGATGCGCACGCGCCTGGGGGGCGGCGGTGATTTCGCCGAGGCCTACGTGATCGCCCACGAGGTCGGCCACCACATCCAGACCCTGATCGGCGTCAGCCAGCGCGTCAACGATGCGCGCCGGCGCGGTCAGAATGTCGAGGGCGATGGCGGCCTGCTGGTTCGTCAGGAGCTTCAGGCCGACTGCTTCTCCGGCGTCTGGGCGCACCACGCCCAGCAGCGCCACGACTGGCTGGAACCCGGGGACATCGAGGAGGCCCTGAACACGGCCGCAGCGATCGGCGACGACCGCCTGCAGCGCCAGTCCCGCGGCAGCGTCGTGCCGGACTCCTTCACCCACGGCACCTCGGAGCAGCGCGTGCGCTGGTTCCGCACCGGCTTCGACAGCGGCGACTTCCAGCGCTGCGACACCTTCGCCGCCACCAGGCTCTGAGTCCTTCAGGAGAACATCATGAAACAGAAGAAACTGATCGGACTGGCCCTGTTGATCGGCGGCGCCGTGCTGCTGTACTTCGGCTACGAAAGCTCGCAGGGCCTCGATGACCAGTTCAGCCGCGCGCTGACCGGCCGCTTCACGGACACGACCCTGATCTACACCATCTCCGGCGCCGTCGCCGGCGTGATCGGCCTGGTGATGCTGCTCAAGGGGCGCTGAGCCCGGCCGAGCCGGGCTCAAACAACCATCAAGCTTCCGCGCGAGCCCGCCGCACTTCCGATTCGCCGATGAAGACGTAGTACAGCAGCGGGATCAGCAGCACGGTCATCACCGTCGAGACGGCCAGGCCGAAGATCAGGGAGATCGCCAGGCCGTTGAAGATCGGGTCGGTCAGGATGAAGGCCGCACCGACCATGGCCGAGATGGCCGTCAGGGCGATCGGCTTCAGGCGAACGGCACCGGCCAGGATCACGGCTTCTTCCAGGGGCTGCCCTTCTTCGAGGAGCTGCCGGATGAAGACCACGAGCAGGATGGAGTTCCGCACGATGATGCCGGCCAGGGCGATCATGCCGATCATGCTCGTCGCCGTGAACTCCATGCCGAGGATGGCGTGGCCCGGCATGATCCCGATCAGGGTCAGGGCGATCGGCGCCATCACGATCAGCGGCATGATGTAGGCGCGGAACTGGGCCACGAGCAGGAAGAAGATCGCGAACACGCCGACCGCATAGGCCAGGCCCATGTCCCGGAAGGTCTCGTAGGTGATCTGCCACTCCCCGTCCCACTTCAGGGCCGGTTCCGCCGGCCAGTCGGGTGCATTGATGTAGTACTGCTCGGGGGCGTTCTCGTCGTCGGCCAGATCGGCCGCCATCGCGAACATGCCGTACAGCGGCGAGTCGATATCGCCGGCCATGTCGGCGGTCACATAGGTCACCGGCAGCAGGTTCTTGTGGTAGATCACGCCAGGCCAGTCGCTGGACTCGATGCTCGCCAGATCGGCCAGGCGAATGAGCTCACCGTCCCGATTGCGCACGCCCAGTGACAACAGCGAGGCCGGCTGCGCTCGCTGACCTTCGTCGAGGAGGACGCGGATCGGCACGGCGTGCTTGGCGAATTCATCACTCAAGTAGCTGACGTTGCGCTGTCCCAGGGCCGTCTCGAGGACGGCGACCACGTCGGACTGCGCGACGCCAAGCCGGGCGGCACGGGTCCGGTCGACGATCAGCTGCCAGCGTTCGGTCTCGGCCACTTCGGTGGTGTCGATGTCGACCAGACCATCGATGCCCCGCATGCGCTGAGCCAGCTCCTCGGCCAGAGCCGCGCGGCTGGCCGCATCCGGGCCGTAGACCTCGGCCACCAGGGGCGAGAGCACGGGCGGACCCGGCGGCACCTCGACCACCTTGACCACGGCGCCATGGCGGCGCCCGATCTCGGTCAGCGGCGGGCGCAGCTCCAGCGCGATCTCGTGCGACTGGCGGTCGCGGTCATCGATCAGATTGACCTGCAGATCCCCCTGCCAGGGGTCGGCGCGCAGGTAGTACTGACGGACCAGGCCATTGAAGTTGATCGGCGAGGCCGTGCCGGCATAGGCCTGCCAGTTGGCCACTTCATCAATTCCTTCAAGGTACTGCCCCATCTCGCTGAGCAATCGCAGGGTCTGTTCCACCGGCGTGTTCTCGGGCATGTCGATGACGACCTGCAGCTCCGACTTGTCGTCGAAGGGCAGCATCTTGAGGATGACCAGCTGGAACACGGGCAGCAGCGCCGCCGCCAGGGTCAGGCCCAGCACGCCGGCCGTCAGCCACCAGCGCCGCGCGCGATGCTCGCCCAGAAACGGCGAGAGCAGCTTGCGGAAGAAGTCCAGCACCTTCTGGTTGACGCCTTCGGCGGAGCTTTCATGTCCGACCTCGGACCCATCCGAATTCGCGGCTGCATGGCCCGGGCGAATCAGGCGCAGGGCCAGCCAGGGCGCCAGCACGAAGGCCACCACCTGGGACATCATCATGCCGGCCGAGGCATTGATCGGGATCGGGCTCATGTACGGGCCCATCAGGCCGGTGACGAAGGCCATCGGCAGCAGCGCCGCCATCACGGTCAGGGTGGCCATGATGGTCGGCGTGCCGACCTCGTCCACGGCCACCGGAATGATGTCCTTCAGGCTACGGCGCGAGACCTCGATGCGGCGGCTGATGTTCTCGACGATGACGATGGCGTCGTCGACCAGAATGCCGATCGAGAAGATCAGGGCGAACAGGGACACGCGGTTGAGGGTGAAGCCCCAGGCCCAGGAAAAGACCAGGGTGGCGAGCAGGGTGACGACCACGGAAATGCCGACGACCAGGGCCGGGCGCCAGCCCATCGCGGCCAGCACCAGCAGCATGACCGAAAGGGTCGCCATGACCAGGTCGGTGATCAGCTTGCGCGCCTTGGCGCCGGCCGTCTGTCCGTAGTCCCGACTGACCAGCACTTCGACGTTGTCGGGGATGACCTGGCCCTGGAGCAGTTCCAGACGCTGGTGGATCGCTTCGGCGATGACCACGGCGTTCTCGCCGGGCTTCTTCGCCACGGCCACGGTGACGGCCGGAAAGACCTCGCCGTTCCATTCGGGGATGCCGGGACCGAAACCGGTCTGGACCATGGCGTCGGGCACCGTGCCTCCGCGAGAGACCTCGGCCACGTCACCCAGGTACACCGCGCTGCCGTCATGATGACCGACGACCAGCTGACGCAGGGTCACGACATCTTCCAGACCCGAGCCGGCTTCGAAGGCCACCGACAGACCATCGCGCGTGATCCGCGCCTCGCTGCCACGACGATTGCCCGCCTGGATGGCCGCGGCCAGATCCGACAGGCTGAGGTTGTAGCCGGCCAGCAGGCCGGGGTCGACGTGCACGTCCACCCGGTCAGGCACCGCCCCGATGGTGTAGACATCACGCGTGCCGGCGATGCGCTTCAGCTCGACCTCCAGCACACGCGCCAGACGAGTCAGGTCCTCCGCACTCTGCTGAGCTTCGGGATCGAACAGGGTCAGGGACAGGATCGGCACATCGTCGATGCCCTTGGCGCGAACGACCGGAGGTGAGACCCCCAGATCGGCAGGGAACCAGTCCTGGTTCGACATGATCTGGTTGTGCAGACGGACCAGGGCATCGCGGCGCGGCACGCCGACCTCGAACTGGATTGTCAGCACGGCCATGCCGGCGCGAGAGACGGAATAGATGTGCTCGACGCCCTGGATCTCGTCGAGCACCTGCTCGCCCGGCGTGGCGATCAGGCTTTCGACCTCGCGCGCACTGGCGCCCGGGAAAGCCACGATGACGTCGGCCATGGTGACGTCGATCTGGGGCTCTTCTTCCTTGGGCGTGACGATCACGGCCAGCAGGCCGGCCAGGAGCGCGAGCATGGCCAGCAGGGGCGTGATCCGCGAATCCTGGAAAACGCGCGCGATCAGACCCGAGGGGCCCAGATGGGGCTGCCCGCTGCTCACTGCATCCACTCCGCATCGAAGGCGTCGGGCGCGGAATCCACGACCACCCGCTCGCCCTCACTCAGGCCCGACAACACTTCGACGCGACCGTTCTCGGTCACCCCGATGCGCAGCTGACGCAGGCGTCGGCGATTCTGCTCGTCGAGCACGTAGGCGCCCCGCAACTCACCCCGTCGCACCAGACTCTCGGTCGGAATCCACAGCGCTTCACGCTCATCGACGGGCACCCGCACCTGGACGAGCATGCCCGGGAACAGGGTGCCATTGGGCTCGGCCAGACTCATGCGCACGACGAAGCTGTGCGTGGTCGGGTCGGCGTAGGGAAAGAAGGTCATGTCACCGGTCTCGAGCACGCGCCCGTCATTCAGGGAGACCTCGGCCTGACGCGTCTGTCGGGCTAGCTGGGCATACTGCTGCGGGATCGAGACCACGACTCGCAACGCTTCCAGTGAGAAGCCGCTGAGCAGGGGCGTGCCCGGGGCCACCGCCTCGCCCAGCTCGACATGACGCTCGGTGACGATGCCGTTGTAGGGCGCCACGATGCGGGTGTAGTCCAACTGCTCCTGCGCCTCGTCGACGGCCGCTTCGGCTCGCACCAGGCGAGCGCGGGCGGCATTGAGCGCGTTGCGGGCCTGATCGAATTCCGCCTGCGTCGCGACTCCACGCTCGCGGAGATTGCTGATCCGCTCGAACTGCTGCTCGGCATCCTGCACCCCGGACTCGGCTTCGAGGCGATTGGCCTCGGCCTGATCCAGGCGCGAGCGCTGCTCGCTGTCTTCGAGGCGCGCGATCAACTCGCCTTCGTCGACCACGTCGTTGACGTCGAAGGGCAGCTCGACGATGGTGCCCGTGGTCTGGGCGGAAATGGTGGCCTGCTGGACCGCCTCGATCACGCCGTCGAGCCGCAGCCGCTCGACCAGGGGCGCCCGTTCGACGGCCACCCAGTCCTGCGCCTGCGCCGGCGCCACCAGCCACAATGCCAGACCCAGCAGCAGCCCGCGGCGAGCCAGATCCGTCCCGCGATTCCCCATCCGTTTCATCAGATCGCTCCAGTCAGAATACCGACATTATATTAGTTTTCGCTCATGTTTTATCAAGCGCTTCACAACATAACCCAGGCGGCCGGGGAATGAACAGCGCCATGCCCCGTGAGGGACTGGCGCGATGAATTGCGTCTATCCCGTAGAGAAGGCCATTTCGAACCCACATGCAGCCATGGTGGACTTGGAAGGACTTCATCGACCACCATGGCCCCATCGACCCTTCGCGCCCCGGACGCCGACCGATCCCATGACCTCATCGGAGCACTTCCAGCAACTCGAAGCCCTGTTCCACGAGCTCGAAGCCGCAACACCGGAAGCAAGGGCTGAGCGTCTTGCGCAGATCCAGGCCGAGAATCCGGCCCTGCACGATGAACTGCTCGGTCTGCTCGAAGCCCCGAACACCCTGCTTCGAGACGAGCAGGCCCTGGACCGCATGGCCAGCGAAGGCGGCCTGGCGGCCGCGCTGGACCGGCAGCAGGACCCGGAACGGATCGGTCCCTATTGCCTGGGTGCCAAGCTGGGGGAAGGCGGCATGGGCCGGGTCTATCTCGCCGAACAGCGTGAGCCGGTGCGGCGCCAGGTGGCCCTCAAACTGCTCCGCCACGGTTTCGACAGCGACGAAGCCCGAGCACGATTCCGCGCCGAGCGCCAGGCCCTGGCCATCCTCGAGCACCCGAACATCGCCCGCGTCCTCGACGCGGGCAGCACGGACGATGGCCGGCCCTGGTTCGCGATGGAGTACATCGACGGCCAGCCGATCACCCGCTGGGCCACGGAACAGGGCCTCGACCTGAAGGCCCGCATACGCCTGCTGCTGCCGGTCTGTGACGCGATCCAGCACGCCCACCGCAAGGGCCTGATCCATCGCGATCTCAAGCCCTCCAACCTGCTCGTGGTCGACACGCCGGAAGGCCCTCAGGTCAAGGTGATCGACTTCGGCATCGCGCGCCAGCTCGACCTCGGCGAGGACGAGCGCAGCCAGGTCACTCGCCTGGGCGAACTCGTCGGCACGCCCGAGTACATGAGCCCCGAACAGGCCAGCCTGGGCGAGATCGACATCGACACTCGCTCCGATGTCTACGCCTTGGGCCTGGTGCTTTACGAATTGCTGGTCGGCGAGCTACCGCATACGGGCGCCGAGCTTCGCAAGCTCGGCATCGAGGCGATGTGCCGGACCATTCGCGAGGCCGACACGCCCCGCCCCAGCCGGGTCCGCTCGGCGACCCTGGATGAAGGGACGCTGAACTGGCGCTCGCGCCTGAAGGGCGATCTGGACTCGGTGCTGCTCAAGGCCCTGGCCAAGGATCGTGAGCGCCGCTACGGCAGCGCCAGCGAACTGGCCGACGACCTGCGGCGTTACCTGGACGACGAGCCGGTGCTGGCCCAGCCACCCTCCCTGCGCTACCGGGCGGGCAAGTTCATCCGCCGCCACCGCTGGCCGGTGTCGGCCGCCGCCCTGGTCGCCCTGGCCCTGATCGCCGGCACGATCATCGCCAGCCACGGCCTGATCCAGGCACGCCTTGCCCTGGCCGAGTCCGAAGCCAGCCTGGCCGAGGCCGAGCTCTACGGCAAGATCACCAATGCCTATGCCGATGCCCTGCAGCGCCTGTTCGGGCAGAGCGAAGACGTCCAGGCGACCACCGAGGCCCTGCTGGCCCAGCTCGAGGAACGAACCGCGGACTGGCAGAACGACCCCGAGAATGCCTCCCTGGCCTCCTTCGCCATCGGACGGCATTTCATTTCGCGCAACGACTACCAGAGCGCAAAAGCGGCCTTCGAGCCCTGGCTGCAGGAAGGTTATGGCGAGGACCTTCTCAAGAGCTTCGGCTGGCAGCTGCTGGGCTTCTCCTACCGCTACACGGGCGAGGCCGAGCTGGCCCTGCAGGCCTTTCGTCAGGCCGCCGCCCTGTCCCCGCCCAATCGGGCAAACCGTCCGGGCACGTCCAGCCGACTGGTGCAGATCGCCCTGCTGTCCGGCGAGGCCGAGGACTACGAGATTGCCAGGACGGCGCTTCGGAACCTGCTCGCCAGCGAGGAACTTGAAGCCGAAGGCCGGATCGGTGTGCTGAACTCCAGCTTCCAGCTCGAAGCCGACGCCGGCAATGCCGAGGCGGCCTACGCGGCGATGCGCGAAGCCGTCGACATCATCGACGCCTACCCGGCACTGCCCCTGGCCGGCCGCGACACCAACCGGATCAACCTCGCCCGCCTGGAACTCTTCCAGCGCCAGGACTTCGACGCGGTTCAGTCCCAGCTCGACGCCCTCCGAAGCGGCGAACACGCCGTCAAGGGCGAGAGCCGTGAAAGCGCACGCGTGCTGGAAATCGAAGGCGTCCTGCGCCGCTTTCAGGGCCGCTCGGACGAAGCCGTCGCCGCGCTGGAAGCCGCCCTGCCGCTCTACGAGCGTTATGCAGGCGCGTCGAGCAGTGACACCCTGCGCGCCTGGATGGAGCTGCTCGTCACCCGCCTCGAGCGCGGAGAAATGGAACTGGCGCGCCAAGCCCTGGAACCGATTGCAAGCCACGCTCGCGGCCCGGAAGAGCGCGCCCTGCTGCTCGCCTCCGCGTATCTGGCCTTGGCCGAAGGCCGCCGGGGCGACGCTGAAACAACTCTGGCCAACGAACGCCTGGGCGAGGAAGCCCGCCGCCGCTTCGCCTACCTTCGCCATCACGTCGAGTTCCTCGAGCAGCAGCTGGCAGACTGAACCCCGAAGCAGAAACAGTGAACGCATTGCCGAGCAGGGACTCTAGAAATCAGAGCCCCCTCCATCCAGTCGACTCACCATGACCAAGCCGACCTTCCTGTTACTGGGCGCCGCCCTCCTCAGCCTGCTCGACCAGACCGCGATCGCCGATGAGCCATGGCAAGCCCGCGCCGACTGGGCCGATCTGTTCAACTCCCGAGGCGTGGAAGGCACGCTCGTCGTGCACGATCTGCGCTCGGATGAGCGCTGGGCCCACAACCCGGACCGCGCCGCCACGCGCTTCGGGCCCGCCTCCACCTTCAAGATCCCGCACATGCTCTTTGCCCTCGATGCGGGCCTGGTCAACGACGAGTTCGATCATTTCGAATGGGACGGCGTCGAACGGGTGATCTCGGCCTGGAACCAGGACCAGACGCCGCGCTCCTCGATGCGCAACTCGGCGGTCTGGGTCTACCAGGACTTCGCCCGCGCCCTCGGCGAAGACCGCGAGCGCGACTATCTGGAGAGAATCGACTACGGCAACGCCGACCCAGGCGGCGGCATCGATCGTTTCTGGCTCGACGGCGAGCTGGCCATTTCGCCGATCGAGCAGATCGACTTCCTCGAGCGCCTGTACCGCAACGAGCTGCCCTTCTCCGAGGCCCACCAGCGCCTGGTCAAGGACTTCATCATCACCGCCGCCGGCCGCCACTGGATCCTGCGCGCCAAGACCGGCTGGCAGGTGCTCGAGGACCGGCAGTACGGCTGGTGGGTCGGCTGGGTCGAATTCCCCGACGGCCCGGTGTTCTTCGCCACCCACATCGACTTGCCCGAAGGCGGGCAGGACGCGCCGAAGCGACAGGCGATCACGCGCGCGGCGCTCGAACTGCTGGGCGCCTGGCCGGACCCCTGAACGGGTCAGATGGACTCAGCCTATTCCTGCGGCTCGATGATCGTCACCTCGTAGCGTGGCGCCTCGGTACCGCGATAGTTGGCAAGGGTTCCTCCCGGCAAACCGCCATTGGTGAACTGCTGGAAACCGACGGCAATCACCGGCTCACCGACATAAGCGCGTCCCCCCGGGGCCACCAGCGGCGTGTCCTGCCCGTCGAAGCGCAGGCGGACGATGCCCTCGTCGAAGGCATTTCCCTCGAATTCGCTCAAGGAGGGAAAGGGCGTCGCATTCAGCTCGACGGGGTGTCCGAGAATCGGAGAGATGGGTTCGCCTCCGAAGACCTCACGGGACATGGACAGTACGTGCAGGGCCGCATCGAGCTCGAGCAGAAACTCGTCGCTATCGAAGGGCGTTTCGTCGGTGCCCGGCGGACTTCCCGGAATGCAGCCGACCTGCGGTGGACAATAGACATAGCGATCGCCCCCACGGGTATGGAAACTGACCCAGGGTGAGGAACCGATCGAAAAGCCCTCGACCGAGTCCTGGTAGCGATCCAGCGGGCGGTGCAACAGCCAGTCGAAGTCTGCCCCGAGTCCCGGCGCCACACTGTAGTCGGAGATCACGGCACTGGTCACCAGGGCGGCGGCCACGGCTTCCACCGGCCGCGACCACTCATCGACGCGACAATGTCCACCTTCACAGACGGCGCTTCGGACGCCGCCCCCCGGCGCATCGGAATCGACCGCTTGGCTCAGATCGGGTGTCAGCACCTCAGGCAGGGTGTGCTGCACGACATCGCTGAAGCCGCCCAGGGCGGTCGCTTCGATCGTGTTCATGCCGCCCAGGGCCACGTTGATCAGGTTGTTGTTGGCGCTCAGGCTACCGGCCGGCGGCAGCAGACCTTCTGCTGCATCGACGGACCAGGCTCCGTCACTCCAGCGCTGGGCCAGGGCCTCGCAGTCGATCCACCTTCCTTCGGGTGCGAGGGGCGAATCCAGGGCAATACTGGCCATTTCGATGATCTCCATCGAGCCCCGCGTCGCGCCCAGAGAAAACTCGCGCACATTCGCGCTGTATTCGGTCTCCTCGTTCAAGACCAATGGCAGCAGACATGCGTTCGCTTGCAGGGGATGAACCATCCGTGGATTCATTTCATCGGTGGCGGCACCGGTCCAGATCGATCGCGCGTTCAGGTAGAGATTCGCCGAGCGAGCCACTCCACCTTGCTCGTCCAGCCACAGCAGCTTGATCGCGCTGGCGCGCTCGCTGTCGTTGCGGATCGAGAGCAGGCTGTCGTTCCCGCCCGCTGCGGTCCAGTAGGGCAGGATCAGGGCATCACCGATGCCGGTCGCGGATCGGTGCACCTGGGCGGACAGGTTGGTGCTGCCCAGCAAGGCGACCGCGAGCAGAAGCCCCAGGAACGTTCCCGCACATCGTGTTTCTGACATCGTTGCCGTAAATTGCCAAAGCCAGAAATCATGATAACTCGGGGAATCTTAAGAAAGCGTTCAACGCAGAACGGCATCTCATCAACGGAGCGGCGCGGGACTCCGCTAGAATCAGGTCCAACTGAAACCGGAGCCGATGCATGGCACGCCGTTCACGAATGAAGATCCGACGGGCTCCGGAGCCGAACGAGGGCCATGGCGGCGAATCGTCACCGGATCTCGGCCCCAGCAAGAGCGAGCTGAAGCGCCAGTCCCTGGCGTTGCAGAAGCTGGGGGTGGCGGTCAGCGAGCTGCCACCGTCGCGGCGCAAGGCCATCGACATGCCCGAAGACCTGCGCGAGGCGATCGAGGCCTATGCGCGCATCACCGCCCATGGCGCCAGGAAGCGCCAGATGCAATATCTCGGAAAACTGATCCGCGGCATCGACCCGACCCCGCTGAAGGAGGCTGTCGAGGCCTTCGCCGCCGGTCGCGCGGTCGAATCGGCCCGCCTGCACGAAGTCGAACGCTGGCGCGATCGCTTGATCCACGAGGACGATGCCCTGACCGAATGGCTGGACAGTTACCCGGGCTCGGACGTGCAGCATCTGCGCTCGCTCATCCGCCAGGCGCGCAAGGATCACGCCGGCCAGGACCCGGAACAACGCCAACCCAAGAGCTTTCGCGACTTGTTCGCCTTCCTTCGATCAATCCTCGAGGCGAGCCGCTGAATCCGTCATCGCGATCGATTGCACGCCGTCGTTGCCGCTGAAGCGAAGGCTCCGGATCGGGCCCCGGCCCTCGATATTGACCAGGTTCGATTGCTCGGCCCAGACATCGCGCAGCACGCGGTGATCGATGCTCAAGTGCCCCACCGAGGCCGGGATCGGGGCCTCCTGATACACCCAGATGTGCCGGCCGTCGATCTCGGCGCCCACGTAGGCCAGCTCGACGAGCTCATCATCGATGGCCAGCTGGAAGCCCTCGCGCACATAGGCGCTGAAGCGCTCCAGGGTGACCGGGTCGCCGATCAGATCGGCCTGGCCGTCGAAGAGCTGGCGGCAGGCGTGCTCGGCGTCGTGCAGCAGCAGGCGATGCATCACTTCGAGGTTCCCGCTGCGTTCGTTGAACAGCACACGGGTCAGGCCGGCCTTCAGTTCATGGGCGCTGGCCGGCAGGGCCAGCAGACCGACCAGGATGATCAGCCAGGCGCGCTTCACTCGCCCTCACCCTCTTCGTCGTCCTCCTCCAGCTCGATCGTGCTGTCGTGCATGAGGTCCCGGCGAACCGGGTCGTCGGCATCCGAGCGACGCTGCTTGTAGGACTCGATACGGGAAGGAATGATCCGGCGCGGATAGTGATTGTTTTCGATGTCCACGTCGGCCGTTTCCCAGCGCGGGTCGACCACGACCTGGACCAGTTCTCGATCGGTCACGATCAGCTTCGAGACCTGCTCCGGGCTGCGCCGCCAGATCTCGGCGGGGATGCGCAGCATCTCGCTCTCACCATCGGCATAGCTCAGCTCGAGAATGATCGGCATGACCAGACCGCCGAGGTTCGAGAAATCGAGCACGTAGTAGTTCTGGTCTTCCTCGACCGCGCGCTCGAGGGCGGCCCGCTCCCAGTCGTCCAGGCCCTCAAGGAAATCCCGATAGGCATTGCGCTCGCGATTGGTGACCGTGAACTGGTCGTTGTCGTCGTAGAAATCGCGGATGTCCGGATTGCGCTCGATCCAGAGATCGCCCTCCTCGCGATTGCGCTCGACGGTCAGGGACAGGGGCTTGTCGGCTTCTTCTTGTCTCAGGCGGTCGAAGTCGATGTCCGGATCCTCCGTGTCCAGGCGCAGGCGATAGACCCGGTCGATGGAGATATCGACGTGGTCGGTCGAATAGAACCAGCCGCGCCAGAACCAGTCCAGGTCCACACCGCTCGCCTCCTCCATCGTGCGAAAGAAATCGGCCGGGGTCGGGCGCTTGTACTGCCAGCGGCGCGAGTACTCGCGGAAGGCGAAGTCGAACAGTTCGCGACCCAGGATCGTCTCGCGCAGGATGTTCAGGGCCACGGCCGGCTTGGTGTAGGCGTTCGGGCCCAGATTCAGGACGCTGTCGGACTGGGTCATGATCGGCACCTGCATCTCCGAGCGCATGTAGTCCACCACGTCCGCCGGCTCCACGCCCCAGGGAATCTCCGGGTCCCATTCACGCCCGGCGACACCGTCGAGAAAGCTGTTCAGACCCTCGTCCATCCAGGTCCACTGGCGCTCGTCGGAGTTGACGATCATCGGGAAGTAGATGTGCCCGATCTCGTGGATCACCACGCCGATCAGGAAGCGCTTCTCGGCCAGGGAATAGGTGCGGCTGCCGTCCTCCTGCAGGGTCGTGCGCGGCCCGTTGAAGGTGATCATCGGGTATTCCATGCCGCCGACCGGGCCGTTGACCGAGATGGCGACGGGATAGGGGTAGTCGAAGGAGAAGCGCGAGTAGACCTCCATCGTGTGGATGACCGACTCGGTGGAGTACTTCTGCCACAGCTCACCGCCTTCCTTGGGGTAGTAGGACATGGCCATGACCAGGGGCTGGACCTCGCCGCCCTGGTGGTAGCCGCGCGCGTCCCAGATGAACTTGCGCGAACTGGCCCAGGCGAAGTCGCGGACGTTCTCGGCCCGGAAACGCCAGGTGCGCATTGCATCGCTGCCTTCGCGCTCGTTCTCCAGGGCTTCCTCCTCGGTGACGATGAACACCGGGCGCTCGGCCGAACGCGCCTGTTCGAGGCGCTCGCGCTGGGTCGCAGTCAGCACGTCATCCGGGTTCTGCAGCTCGCCGGTCGAGGCCACGATGTGGTCCGCCGGAACGGTCATTTCGACGTCGTAGTTGCCGAACTCCAGGGTGAACTCGCCACGGCCCAGGAAGGGCTTGTTGGTCCAGGCTTCGTAGTCCGTGTAGGCGTGCAGGCGCGGAAACCACTGGGCGAACAGGAAGATGTCGTTGCCGCCCTCGCGGGCGTCGTCCGGGAAATGCTCGTAGCCGGCGCGGGCCCAGACGGCGTCTTCCTCGGGAATGTTGAAGGCGAAGTCCATCGAGAAGGCGATGTCCTCGCCCGGACGCAGCGGCTCGTTCAGGTCGATGCGCAGGTTGGTACCGACGACCACGTGCTCGAGCGGCCGCCCGAGTTCGTCGATCAGGTTGTCGAGCTGGTAGCCCAGTTCCGTGTCGGCCATGAACTGCCGGCGCCGAAGCTCACCCAGGCTGATCTGAGCCGGCGCGTCGCCGGAGGCCGAGCGCGTCCCCGGCCCCCGCCGACCGACGCCGCCGAAAGTAGTGGTCAGTTCGGCGATGGAGTCGGACCGGAAGCGGTTCTGATCGAGCTGCAGCCAGAGGTAGCGCAGCGTGTCGGGGGAATTGTTCCGATAGTTGATCAGCTGCGTGGCCTCGAGGCGGCGAGCGTCTTCATCGAGCTCGACGCTGATGACGTAGTCGACCTGCTGCTGCCAGTACTGCGGCCCCGGTTCGCCGGCGGCGTTGCGGTAGACGTTGGGCGTGGGCAGGACTTCGTCGAGCTGGCGGAAATGGTCCTCCCAGTCGATCTTGGTCTGGCGGATCGCCGCCTCGGCCGCGCCACCGATCAGCAGCAGGGAAAACAGGACGAAGACGGGTTTGCTTGGATTCAGCGAGCGCACTGGAACTCCGGTATATGAGCAGGAACGCATGAAGCATACCTGATTCGGCGGCAGGACTCGCGTGACGAAAGTCAGGCCTGGTGTAAGCTGCCGGCTCGCGACCTCGCCGGAACCGGCCTCACCATGACCATCGAAATCGCCATCGTCTTTGTCGTCATCGCGGCAGCGCTGTACCTGTTCGCGAGCGAGAAGCTGCCGCTGGACATCACCGCCTTCCTGATCCTGATCACGATGATGGTGATCCCCCTCCTTGGCCATTCGCAGTGGCTGCTGGACCGGGGCGTGGATCTGCAGTCGGCCTTTCCCACGGTCAGCGAAGGCCTGAGCGGCCTGTCGAGCACGGCCACGGTGACGGTGCTGGCGATGTTCATCCTGTCCGCGGGCATCCAGCGATCGGGCCTGATCCACGTCCTGGGCAAGCGCCTGTTCCCTCTTGTCGGCAACTCCGAGCTCCGGATGATGCTGATCATCGCCCTGCTGGTCGGCTTCATCTCCGGTTTCATCAACAACACGGCCGCTGTCGCCGTCGCCATCCCGCTCGTGCTGAGCATGGCACGACGCCTGAAGATGCAGGCCTCGCGCCTGCTGATTCCCGTCAGCTTCTTCGGCATGCTCGGCGGCACCCTGACCCTGATCGGGACTTCGACCAACATCCTGGCCTCTGCCATCCTGAAGGACCGCCCCGAATTCGGCCGCGAGATCGGCATGTTCGAGTTCACCCACTTAGGCTTGATCGTGCTCGGCGTCGGCCTGGTCTATTTCATGACCGTCGGGCGGACCCTGCTGCCGAAGAAGGACCGGATCCGCCTGCAGCACGAAGACGAGGAGACCTTCATCGTCGAACTGGGCGTGCCCGAAGGCAGCCCCCTGATCGACAAGAGCCTGGAAGAGACGGGCTTCGTCGAGCGCAGCCAGATCGAACTGCTGAAGCTGCAGCGGGACCAGTCCAGCCACATCAAGCGCGCGGCGAGCCTGAACATCCGCGCCGGCGATGTCATCCAGGTCCGTGCCACGGTGCGCCAGGTCATGGACCTGCTGAAATCCGACGAAGTCGACGTGATCTCGGACATGGAACGACCGCGGCAGGCACGCGCCGACGGCCAGCTGGTGCGAGTCCTGCTGCGCAATCGGCAGCGCTTCAGCGGCCAGCTCGCCTCTGAAGCGAGTTTCTGGAACCGTTACCAGGCCCGCCTGATCGGTCTGGAAACTGAGCAACTCAAGACCCGTCGCCTGGGAAGCGAGACCCTGCACGTCGGCGAGATCGCCCTGCTGCAGATTTCCAAGTCGGCGCTGACCAAGCTCCGCCGTCACCCGGACCTGGTGCTCCTCGATGAGCACCTCGACCAGTACGACCGCAAGCGCATGTGGATGGCCGGCGGCATCGTCACGGCCGTCGTGCTCGGCGCGGCCCTGACGCCGCTGCCGATCGTGGTCACCGCCCTGATCGGCATCGTCGCCATGGTGCTGAGCCGCTGCATCGAAAAGGACGACCTCTACTCGGGCGTGTCCTGGGACGTGATCTTCCTGCTCGCCGGAGTGATTCCCTTGGGCATCGCCATGACCAAGTCCGGTGCCGCGGCCTGGCTGGGCGGGCTGCTGGGTCATTTCGCCTCGGACTGGCATCCGATCTTCGTGCTGATGGCCCTCTACGCCGTCACCACTCTGCTCACGGAAATGGTCAGCAACAACGCCTCGGTGGTGATCCTGGTCCCCGTCGCCATCGCCCTGGGCGATGTGCTCGGCATCGACGTCCTGCCGATGGTGCTGGCCGTCATGTTCGCCGCCTCGACCAGCTTCCTGTCACCGATCGGCTACCAGACCAACACCATGATCTATGGCACGGGCCTGTATCGATTCACGGACTTCGCGAAGGTCGGTGCGCCGTTGAACGCGATCCTGATGGTGGTGACGAGCCTGGGGCTGTATTGGCTGTGGGTGGTTTGAGCCCGGGATTGTTGTGGAATTGACGGAGATGTCATAGACATGGACCGTCGGCCGCGTGGGGCCGACCTACGCCACCCCACCACTCAGGCACTCGCGATTCCGATCGAATGCAACCGTAGGTCGGGCCCACGTGCCCGACGGTCCATGCATCCGCAATCTCCACCAATCCGACTGCGCAATATCACAAGCATCACGAAAAACCCGACGCACGGATAACGAAGGCATCGCCGGCCACTCGACGATCAACACCACTACGGAATGGCATACCCCAGGCTGACGAACACCGTCCGCCCTGCCCCCGGAAAATAGCGGTAGTTGCCGAAAGCGTAGTCCGCGCGCTCGGCGTAGCGTTCTCCGGTGAGGTTTCTGAGTCGCAGATCCAGCCGCCATCGAGCATCGAGGTCATAGCTGGCCGAGGCGTGCCACAGGGTGTGGCCCTCATAGCGACGACTGTTCGCGGCATCCAGGAAATACCGCCCGGTCGACTCCACCGCCAGTCCATGCATCCGCAATCTCCACCAATCCGACTGCGCAATATCGCAAGCATCACGAAAAACCCGCTGCACGGATAACGAAGGCATCGCCGGCCACTCGACGATCAACACCACTACGGAATGGCATACCCCAGGCTGACGAACACCGTCCGCCCTGCCCCCGGAAAATAGCGGTAGTTGCCGAAAGCGTAGTCCGCGCGCTCGGCGTAGCGTTCTCCGGTGAGGTTTCTGAGTCGCAGATCCAGCCGCCATCGAGCATCGAGGTCATAGCTGGCCGAGGCGTGCCACAGGGTGTGGCCCTCATAGCGACGACTGTTCGCGGCATCCAGAAAATACCGCCCGGTCGACTCCGCCGCCAGCTGGGCCTTCAATCGATCGGACGGCGCCCAGTTCAGGTCCGCACTCCAGAGGCGATCGGGGGCCGATGGAATGCGCCGGCCCGATTCGATCACTTCCCCGCCGAGATCGCGATCGAAGCGATAGCTGTGCCGGGCCCAGATCCCCCGCGCGCCAAGGCTCAGGGACTCGCTCAGGGTCCAGCGAAGGTCGAACTCCACACCCAGATGCCGCGTGCGACCGTCGCTGACGTTGAAGCCTTCGGCGTCGCGGAAGATGAAGTTCTCCTTGCGCTGCGCGAAGGCCACCAGTTCCCAGAGCAGGCGATCGCCACCGCGCAGGCCCAGCTCGAAGGCATCGAGCTGCTCCGAATCCAGGTCCGCCACGGTCTGACCGCTTTGCAGGCGATAGAGCTCCGTGGCCTGGGGCGCGCGCACGCCGCGAGCCAGTCGCAACCAGGCGAGACCCGAGTCCAGTTGCCGACTCAGGGTGAATTCGGGTGCGAGGTCGACGAAGCGGTCCCGGCGATCGTCCGGGCGCGTGTACAGACAGCCTCCGAAGCCGCAGGGCTCGCCCTGATCAGTGAGGTTGCCGGGTGCCAGGCGATTGTCGTAGTCATAGGCCAGCCAGTCCCCGCTCAGGCCGGCGCGCCAGCGCCAGCGGGCATCCAGCTCGCCGGACAGGGCCAGATAGGCACCCAGACGCCGGCCGTCGACGCCATAGTCGTAGTGCTGACCCACCGGACGGGTCGCCACCAGAAAGGGCGAACCCTCGGCCGGTGCGAACTGTTCCTGGGACAGCACGCCGTTGAACCACTCCACGTCCAGGCCCCAATCGAGGCTCAGACCCGTGTCCCCGAAGCCCTCGATCGTGCGATCGAACTGCGCGCCGATCGAGACCTGGCCGTTGCGCTCCAGCGGTTTGCCGGGGAGAAAATGCTGCAGGAAGGTCATCCGCGAGCGCCGCGCGAACACGGTCAAGCGGCTTTCCTTCAGGCCGTCGGACCACTCGGCCCGGCTGCTGATGCGGGCCGCCGTGGCTCGGCGATAGGCTTCGGGATTGAGATTCTGGCGACGCAGGATCGGATCGCGATAGGCCTCGAAGCCGAAGATGAATCCCGCCGTGTCCTGATCGAGCCGGGCCAGGTGCAGGCGTGTGGTCCACTGCCCCCAGGTCGTCGGCGCCTGATGGGCCAGAGCGAGGAACTGGTGCTCGTAGGCCTCGTCGACGCGAAAGCTGCCGGCGTCCGTGGCCACCGCATCCAGACCGATGGCCCCGTCGCCGGCCGAGCCGGTCAGGGACAGGCTCGCGCGTCGATAGCCGTGCGAGCCCGCTTCCAGGGCAAGGTCGAGGGCGGGCGCGCCAGCCAGGGACCGGGAGCGAATGTCGATGACCCCGTGCAGACCGCCCGAGGCATGGCCGAGCCCGCCAGGGCCGCGCAGCACGCGAACCGCGTCGGCCTGCAGCAGGTCGACCTCGAACAGGTTGTTGACGTTGCAGAAGCCCGGCGGACGGATCGGCACCCCATCCTCGAGGATCAGCAAGGCCCCGCAGCCCCCGGCACCCGACAGCAGCGGCGAACGCACGGCGCTCAGGTGCTCCTGACCCGAGCCTCTCGTGATCCAGGTGCCGGGCAGACGCGCGAACAGCTCGGCCGGATGGGTCGGGCGAATCGTTTCGATCGCCACACGATCGAGCGTCGCCGTGGCCTGGGGCGAGCCCGGGTCGATGTCCCGCCCGCTGACGTCCAGGGTGGGCAACTCGGCGCGTTCGGGGGAGGCCGTGTTGAGAACGGCAATCAGGACAATCAGGCTCGAATGCATGGCGTCGGTCGATGGCAAAACGCCGCAGCATAACGCCGCGGCGCGTTGACGGGATCAAGGAACGTCAGAATCAGTCACCGGCGCAGGGAGCGCAGCGCTCCCGTTACCCGATCTCCGCCTGGCGCCGGCGCAGTCGGGCCAGCAGGACGAAGGTGATCGCCGCGCCCAGGGTCAGGCTGAAGGGAAACAGCAGCACCCAGCGCCCGAGACCCGGCCCCAGGCTTTCCAGCCATTGGTAGACGAGCACGCCGACGAGCGGGGCGATCAGGCCACGAATGCCGGTCAGGGTGACGTGGATGCCCATGTAGAGCGTCGACTGCTGGTCCGAGGCGAAGTCGTTGTGGCCCAGGTTCCAGCCCAGCTTGCCGCCGGCAAAGGCGGCACCGAGGGACACGGCGCCGGCCCAGAACAGCCAGGCCTGATCCAGCACCGTGGCGATGGCGAACAAGCCGATGGCGAGCACGAAGCTCCAGGCCTGGCGGGCTCGGTAGTCGAGGATGTGCGCCGCATCGAGGCGCCGGGCCCAGACCGGCGTGAACACCGCCACGCCGATCAGCGGCAGGGACGTAGTGATCAGCATCTGCTCGACCTTGGCGAAGCCGAACTGGTCGTTGAGGATGATGACCAGCAAGGCGATGACCATCAGGTTGCCCGAGCCGAAGGCGAACATCGTCAGCATGTAGCGACGGAACCAGAGATCGCTCTTCAGAATGCCCAGGGCCGCGCGCAGCTGCCCCCCGCGCCGGGTCTTGCGCTCGGCCTGCTCGTCCCGACGCAGGCGGGCGCCCCGGCGGATACGCATTCGCTGATAACGACGCGCCGCGAACAGTCCCAGCACGCCAGCCGCCGGGAACAGCACCCGCCAGGATTCCGGCCACCAGGACATGATGGCGCCGATCGCCGCGGCGGTGACGGCGATGATCATCGAGTAGATCACCGTGATCCGTCCGGTGATCTGGGCCCTGACATGGCGCGGGAAATTGGCCCGCCAGATGGCCGCGCGCAGGGTGATCACCCCGGCCCAGGCCAGGCGGGCCAGGATCATGGCCACCGTCAGCATGACCAATCCCCAGGCGCTGTAGGGGGCCAGGGCCATGACGATCAGGAACACCGCCGTCAGGGTCATCAGGGCCGAGACCCAGGCGGTTCGGTCGCGGCCCTCGGCCAGACCGGACCAGGTCAGGGAGGCCATGTTGGCGAAGGCCGGCGCGCCGGCGACCAGGGCCACGGCCAGATTGACCCAGGCGGTAGGCGCGACGGCCTCGAACTGGGTCTTGACCAGCACGCCGACAACGCCGCCCTCCAGCGCGCCGAGGGCGACGGCCATGGTCGCGTTCGCCCAGATTTCCCTCGGCATCAGGGTCCGGGCGATGAAAGGCAGGGTCTGGCGGGTGGCGGGGGTCAAACGCATGGACGAATTGTACGGTCAGTGACGCGAGCAGCGTGGCAATCCGGGAGGAAGGCACACGCCACGACGCGCATTGGATAGACTCCGCTTCATGACAAGTCCCGACATGCAAGAAGAACGTGCCTGGCTGGAGAACACCCTGACCCGGCAGATCCCCCTGGGCGGCGCCATGCAGCTTCGCATCACCGAGCTGAACGACCGTGGTCTGCGCCTGGCCCTGCCGCTCGCGGCCAACATCAACGACAAGGGCACGGTCTTCGGCGGCGCGATGGTCAGCGCCATGATCCTGGCCGGCTGGTCCCTGCCGCGCCTGTTGTTGCGTCGCGCGGGCAGGAAAGCGGACCTGGTCATCGGTCGCTGCGAGGTTCGCTTCCTGAAACCCGTCGCGGGTCCCTTCGAGGCCGTCTGCCGCTGGCCCGCGGCCGACGAGATCGAGGCCTTCCTCGCGCGTCTGGACGAGCGCGGTCGAAGCAGCATGAACCTGGCGCCGGAAATTCTGGCCGATGGCGAGGTGGCAGCCCGCCTGGAGGCCCGGTATGCTGCCCTTGCCCACGTCGAGGAGACAGAACAAGGATGAACCTCAGGTCCGCAAGACTCGCCGCACTCGGCCTCCTGGCCCTGCTGGCCCTGGCCGCCTGCTCCAGCAACAGCCAGCAGCGCGAGCGGGACGACGCCATCATGCGCTGGGAAAGCACCCTGCGCTGGAGCGAGCAGTACGACGGCCTGCTCGATTTCATTCATCCGGAGTGGCTGGCAGAACACCCGATCAGCACCCTGGACATCGATCGCCTGGGCCAGTTCCGGGTGACGGAGTATCGCGTCCGGCAGGTGATCGCCAGCCCCGATGGTCTGGGCCTGGACCGCCGCGTGCAGCTGCGCCTCTACCACGTCCACACCTCCCGCGAGCGAGTCATCGACCATCGCGAGGTCTGGCGGTATGATGAAGAAAGGGAGCGCTGGCTGTTGCATTCGGGAATTCCGGATCCACGGCGTCACTGAATCCAGCGCTTCGCCCGGACCCCAACTGGAGGCAGGATCAGCATGCGAACGATCGCGGTTGTCAACGCCAAGGGTGGTTGCGGCAAGACCACCATCGCCACCAATCTCGCCTCGGCCCTGGCCTGGGAAGGTCACGCGGTCGCACTCGGCGACATGGACCCCCAGCAGTCGGCCAACGACTGGCTGGACCAGCGCAGCGAGGATTATCCGGTCATCGAGATGGTCAACCGCGACGGTGGGCCCCTGCGCGCCCCGTCCGGCACCGACATCCTGATTCTCGACACGCCGGCGGGCATTCACGGCACCGAGCTCGGCCACGTCCTGCGGCGCGCCGAAACGGTACTGATCCCGGTGCTGCCCTCACCCGTCGACATGCGGGCGGCCTGGCGCTTCCTGAACCAGCTGCTCGAACTCAAGCCGGTCAAGGAACGCCAGACCGTGGTCGGCCTGATCGCCAACCGGGTGCGCCCCCAGACCATCATCTACCGGGAGCTGACCGGCTTCCTGCACGACTTCCGCATCCCGGTCGTCGGCCAGCTGCGCGACACCATGAACTACGTCCGCGCCTTCGAACGCGGCCTGGCCGTCTCCGACCTGCCGCCCTATCAGGCTTGGGCTGACTGGGAGCAGTGGGAGCCGATCCTCGGCTGGATTCGGAGCAGGAAATCCCGGGGAAAGGGCTGACGGACCTCCTCGGCGCGGCGATCTCGCGTTGGGTGGGTCCGGGGGCTGACCGTTAGGCGTCGACAGCCAGGTTGTCGATCAATCGGGCCTTGCCCAGGCGAGCTGCCGCAAGCAGGCGCTGAGGACGCCCGGCTTCGGGAACGCCCAGGGTTTCGGCAGATCGCCATTCCAGATACTGCGGCTCGAAACCGGCGTCACTAAGACGCTCGAAACCCCGGCGCTGGAGCGTCGCCCAGTCGTCGCCTTCGGCCAGGGCTGCCGCGGTCTCGCGAAGCACCGCATGCAGCGCCGGCGCCCGCGCGCGCTCCTCGGCGCTCAGGTATTGATTGCGGGAGCTCATCGCCAGACCATCGACTTCACGAACCGTCGGCAGGCTCTCGATGTCGATGTCCAGCGCGTAGTCCCGCACCAGCTCGCGGATGATCAGGAGCTGCTGGAAGTCCTTCTCGCCGAAGATCGCGGCATCCGGGGCCACCTGCAGGAACAGGCGCAGCACCACGCTGGCAACACCGTCGAAGTGGCCCGGGCGATCCGCGCCGCAGAGGGTGTCGGCCAGGGCCTTCGGTGCCCGCACCATGAAGGACTCGGCCAGTGGATACATGGTCTCGACACTCGGCACCCAGGCCAGGTCCGCGCCAAGCTCGGTCAAGGCAGCCAGGTCCGCCTCGAGGGTGCGCGGGTAGGCCGCGAAGTCCTCGTTCGGGCCGAACTGGGTGGGATTGACGAAGATACTCGTGACGACACGATCGCAGCTCTTGCGGAGGCGGTCGACCAGGGCCAGATGGCCCGCATGCAGATTGCCCATCGTGGGCACGAAGCCCACCCGCTGGCCGTCGGCCTGCCAGGACCGAATCGTACGGCGCAGTTCGGCGAGATCGTGAGTGGGACCGAGTTTCATCGGGCTGAGCTTCATCAATCGTAGGCGTGCTCGGCCGCGGGGAATTCACGCGCCTGCACGGCCGCCACGAAGGCCTCGAAGGCGCTGGCGATCGTGCCCGACTCGGCGAGGAAGTCCTTGACGAACTTCGGCCGTCGACCGGTACCGATGCCCAGCAGATCGTAGCTGACCAGCACCTGACCGTCGACGCCAGCACCCGCACCGATCCCGATCACCGGAATCGCCAGCGACGAGGCGATTTCCCCGGCCAGGGCGCTCGGCACGCATTCGAGCACCAACATCCCGGCACCCGCACGTTCCAGGGCCTGCGCATCCTCGCGCAGCTGTCGTGCCGGTTCGTCCTCCCGGCCCTGCACGCGGTAGCCGCCGAGCTGATGGACATGCTGGGGCGTCAGTCCCAGATGCCCGCAGACCGGGATGCCCTGCCCGACCAGTTCCGCGACGATGGGCACGACCTGCGCACCGCCTTCGAGCTTGACCATCGCCGCACCGGCACGCATGAGGGCGCCTGCGCTGGCCATGGCCGTCGAGCGGTCGTGGTAGCTGAGAAAGGGCAGATCGGCGACCAGCAGCGCCCGCTCGAGCCCGCGGGCCACGGCCGCGGTGTGATAGACCATGTCATCAACCGTCACCGGCAGGGTCGAGGCCTGGCCCTGAATGACGTTGCCCAGCGAGTCACCGACCAGCACGCAGTCCACGCCGGCCCGATCGATGCTGGCCGCGAAGCTCGCATCGTAGGCGGTCAGCATGGTGATCGGCCGACCCTCGCGTTTGCTGGCCGCAAGCGCGGGGACGGTGACGGGTCTTGCGGTCTGGCTCATGATCGCTTCTTGTCCGGGAAAGCTGACTGAATCAAGTGTGGCTAGTGTACTGTCTGATACCGCAGGGCCGGAGCGCTCCGGATCGCCTCTCGCTCCGAAGCAGGCAGCTCGGCGAGCAATGCGCCGACCTTCCCGCGGCCGGGAATCTCGAGCTCGGGCGCCAGATCGTTCAAGGGAATCAGCACGAAGGCGCGCTCGTGCAGGCGCGGGTGCGGCAGGCTCAGTTCCATGGTCGAACGCGCCAGTCCATCGACGAGCAGCAGATCGAGATCGATCAATCGCGGCCCCCAGCGCGGCCCCTCGCGTCGGCGTCCCAGGGCGGATTCGATGCCCAGCAGGCCGCCCAGCAGGCACTCGGGGCTCATGTCGGTCTCGAGCTCGGCCACGGCATTGAGGAAATCGGGCTGATCGGTCACCCCCCAGGCCGGGGTGCGGTAGGCCGGTGAGACGGCCAGCAGTCGCGTCCGGGGCAAGGCAGCGATCGCCTCGAGGGCCTGTTCCAGAAGGTCGGCCGAATCGCCCTGATTGCTGCCCAGCCCGACCCAGGCTCGGCTCATGCCGATGCCGGTGCCTTGCGTTTTCTGGGCCGCCGACGGCGCTTGCGCGGACCACCGACGTTGCGAGTCATGGCCTCACGATCCTCGCCCTCGACCTCCTGGATCTGCGTCCACCAGTCGGCCAGTTCCTTGAGCTCGGGCTCTTCGAGCACGCGCAGGAGGAGAAAATCGTAGGCCGCCCGGAAGCGACGTTCGCTGATCAGGCGCAGGGCGCGATTGCCTCGCCGCTTCTCGAAGCGCGGCTGCATGCACCAGATCTCTTTCGACATGGTCGAGAAGCGACGGTGGATCGCGACTTTCCGCGCCTGCGCGACGATCGCTTCCTCACCGGCTTCGGCCAGCGCTTCGACGGGCGCCACGCCCTTGGCCACCAACTCCTCGGCACGCGGCTTGACCTTGGGCCACAGGAAGGCAGCGAACAGGAAACCCGGGGTCACGGGCAGGCCCTGCTGGACGCGACCGTCCGTGTTCTTCATCGTCTGTTCGACCAGGGCCGGCGGGTTGGCCGGATCCTCGAACAGATCGGGGAACAGCTGCTCCCAGAGGTTCTGACGCACCAGCGCCTGGTAGGTCGGCCAGGCGCGGCCGGCCAGGAACAGCTTGAGAATCTCGTCGAACAGGCGGGCCGGCGGAATATCGGCCAGCAAGGGAGCCATGCTGACCATCGGCCCGGCCGTCTGCGGTTCGATCGACAGGTCGAGCTTGACCTGGAAGCGAACGGCCCGGAGCAAGCGAACCGGATCCTCGCGGTAGCGGGTGACGGGATCACCGATCAGGCGCAGGCGGCGCTCGAGGACGTCTTCGTAGCCACCGACGTGATCCCGGATGGTTTCCGTGCTCGGGTCGTACATCAGGGCATTGATGGTGAAATCGCGCCGACGGGCGTCTTCTTCCTCGCTGCCGTAGACGTTGTCACGCAGTACCCGACCGCTTTTCTCGACCTCGCGGTGTTCGCTGTCGTCCTCTTCCGAACCACCGCGAAAGGTCGCGACTTCGATGATCTCGCGCCCGAAGCGGACGTGCGCCAGGCGGAAGCGCCGGCCGATCAGGCGGGCGTTGCGCATGACCTCCTTGACTTCCTCGGGCGTGGCGCTGGTGGCCACGTCGAAGTCCTTCGGCGACTCGCCGAGCAGCAGATCGCGGACCGAGCCGCCGACGATATAGGCCAGAAATCCGGCCTCCTGAAGGCGCTCCACGACCTTGATCGCGTTACCGCTGATCTGGCGCGGCTCGATGCCGTGCTCGTGGTGTTCGATGATGCGCAGGGTATGGCCTTCGGCCTGGGGTTGCGTGTTGGTCAAATTCGTTGGGACAGCTGGTGGCGGGTGAACGGGCCAGGGCCCGGTTTGGTAGAATACGCGGCGCATTCTAGCATCACCGCGGATGGCATCACAGCCGCTCGCCAGCCAGGGAAATCCGAGGAACCGGCCGCATGACCTTTGTCGTTATCGAGAACTGCATCAAGTGCAAATACACCGACTGCGTGGAAGTCTGTCCCGTCGACTGTTTCCACGAGGGACCGAACTTCCTGGTCATCGACCCGGAAGAGTGTATCGACTGCACGCTCTGCGAGCCCGAGTGCCCGGCTGAAGCCATCGTGCCGGAAGATGACATTCCCGCCGGTCAGGAAGCCTTCCTGGAGCTCAACGCCGAACTGAGTCGGGAATGGCCGGTGATCAGTGAAATGAAGCCCCATCCGGAAGACGCCAAGGAGTGGGACGGCGTGCCGGGCAAGTTGAAGTATCTGGAGCGCTGAGCGGCTCGGGCAGCCAGGCGCTGCCCGGCGATCAAGGCATCGAGGGCGCGAGGCTCAGCCCAATCGCTCGCGCAGCACCGCCAGCACGAACTCGGCGCGATCCATGTCAAGGATCTCGCCATCGCCCCCCAGCAGGACGACGCGCGTGTTGGCACCGTCCGGCTGCAATTCGGCCTGGTAGGCACCGCTGTAATCCAGGATCTCGCCGGAACGCCAGAAGGCCAGGCGCGACATGCCGCTGCGCTCGATCTCGACCGGATCGTGGCGGAAATCGAAGCGGTAGCGCATGGCGTCCTCGTTGACCTGCCGCACGCTCATGCCACCCCGGTTGAGGGTAAAACTCAGTCGACGCCAGACGCTGCTGGCTTCGTCTTCCACTTCGAGATACAGGCCCGTCGGGCCGAAGCGGATGTGCGAACGGGAAGCCTCGGCTTCGGCGCTGGACAGCACCACCGGCGGGCGCGCCTCGTTACCCATCGCCGCCAGCTGGGGCAGGTAGGTGCCCGGAATATCGTAGGTCTGGCGCACGTCCGGCAGGGACAGGTCCTCGGGCACCTCGATCGGCGGCACCTCCTCGCTCTGCACGTAGATCGGCTGGCGGTCCCGGTTGAAGCAACCGGCCATAAGACTGGCGACGAGCGCAATCGAACAAAGTCGGTAGAAATTCATTGACCCCTTGGTCCTGTTGGTCACGGGTGGTTTGCCAGCGGCGGTGCAGCCGCCCAGTTTAGGCAACATCGGAGACGACGTCCAGTTGCTGGGCCCTGATCAGTGCATCAGCCGCGGCCCGGTGCCTCGCATCGAGGCTGACCAGCGGCAGGCGCAGCGCGTCCTCCAGACGCCCCATGCGGTGCAGCAGCCACTTGACCGGCACCGGATTCGGCTCGACTCCGAGAAACGAGTAGAGCTCGGCCAGGGCGCGATCGATGGTCCGGGCACCGTCGGCATCTCCGTCGAGGGCCAGGTGGCAGAGCCTGGCGAAGCGAGCCGGCACGACATTGGCCGCCACGGAAATCACGCCTTTCGCGCCGGCCAGCATGCGCTCGCAGCAGGTCGGATCGTCACCGCTGAGCACCGTCAGCCCGGTCTCGACGAGCGCCGCGACTCGATCGGCATCGCCGACCGCTTCCTTGATCGCCACGATCCGCTCGTGATCGGCCAGCCTTGCCACCGTTTCCGGCAGCAGGTCGCAGGCCGTTCGCGCGGGGACGTTGTAGAGCACCACCGGAATCGACGCCGCATCGGCCACCGCGCGATAGTGCGCTTCCAGGCCCCGCTGCGTCGGGCGGTTGTAGGCCGGGGTGACGACGAGGGCCGCATCCGCGCCGAGCGCCGCCGCCCGGGCGGTGCGCTCGATGGTCTGCTGCGTCGACGAACTGCCGGTGCCGGCCAGAATCGCCATCCGGCCGCCCACGCGCTCGACCGCCAGCGCCAGCAGACGCTCGAACTCCTCGTTGCTGACGGTGGCCGATTCGCCCGTGGTGCCGACCACGACCACCCCATCGGTCCCGGAGGCCAGGTGCCAGTCGAGCAGGCCGATCCAGGCCGATTCATCCAGGGAGCCGTCCGTCTTGAAGGGCGTGACCAGAGCCACGATGGAGCCAGAAAACATACCGTTCCTCGATTGATCAACGATCCGATTGGGCGGGGCCGATCGCGCAGTCGAATGCCAACGCGAGTGTGCTACCTTTGAGCCATCATTCTAACCGATGCAGCGCGCGCCGGCGGAATGAGCTTCCACTCAAGTTCCTGAATTAACGAATATTTTATATCCATGGCCGAAAACACTCCCAAACTCTCGAAAACCACCCTTCCCGCCACCGGCGATCGCGAGCTCAAGTTGGCCGATTTCAAGGGCCAGGCCCTGGTGGTCTACTTCTATCCGCGCGACAACACGCCGGGCTGCACCAAGCAGGGTCAGGGCTTCCGGGACCACTACGAGGAGTTCCAGGCGCTGGGCTGCGAGATCGTGGGCGTCTCGCGCGACACCCTGGCCAGCCACGAAAGGTTCGCCGCCAAGCAGGAATTCCCCTTTCCGCTGCTGGCCGATACGGAAGAGAAGCTCTGCAATGAGTTCGACGTGATCAAGGAAAAGAACATGTACGGCAAGAAGGTCATGGGCATCGAGCGCTCGACCTTCCTGTTCGACGCCAGGGGCAAGCTGGTTCAGGAGTGGCGCAAGGTCCGCGTTCCCGGCCACGTCGAAGCCGTGCTCGAAGCGGTTCGTGAACTGGCCTGAGCCGCCACCGCCCTGTCCTCTTTCAAACTGACCGGAGCCCGGCCTGATGCCTGAACGCCCGCGCCTGTACCTGCTCGACACCAATGTGCTGATGCACGATCCGACCTCCCTGTTCCGCTTCGCCGAACACGACATCTATCTGCCGATGATGGTCCTCGAAGAGCTCGACCGAGCCAAGAAGGGGGTGTCGGAAGTCGCCCGCAACGTCCGCCAGGTCAGTCGCTTCATCGGCGAGATGATGGCCGAGGGCCAGGCCATCGAGGACGGTCTGCCGATCCGCGAGCCCGAAGGACTCGACCTCAAGGTCGGCAGCGGACGGCTGTACTTCCAGACCGAACGCCTCGATGACGGCTCCAGCCTGGTCGGTGACCGCTCGCTGGCCGACAACGAAATCCTGCTGGCGGCCCTGAACCTGACCCGGCGGCACAGCGATCGCGATGTCATCCTGGTGTCCAAGGACATCAACCTGCGCATCAAGGCCGCCATCCACGGCATTCCCGCCGAGGACTATCACAACGACCGCGCCCTGGACGATCTGAGCCTGCTCTACACGGGCATGCTCGAGCTCGACAACGGCTTCTGGGACCAGCACGGCACGCGTGATTCCTGGACCGAGGAAGGCCGCACCTACTACCGCATGGGGCGGCGCCCCGACGATGACTGGCACCCCAACCAGTGCCTGCGACTGACGGGCGAGAACGGTCTCGAGGCCCTGGTTCGCGAAGTGTCGGGCGATGAACTCGTGCTCGAAGTCGCACACGACTACCGGCGGCCGCCAAACGGCGTCTGGGGCATCATGGCGCGCAATCCGGAGCAGAACTTCGCGCTCAACCTGCTGATGGATCCGGACATCGACTTCGTCACCCTGCTCGGCACCGCCGGCACGGGCAAGACCCTGCTGGCCCTGGCCGCCGGCCTGGCCCAGACCCTGGACAACAAGATCTACCGCGAGATCGTCATGACCCGCGTGACCGTCTCCGTCGGCGAGGACATCGGCTTCCTGCCCGGCACCGAGGAAGAGAAGATGACGCCCTGGATGGGTGCGCTGACCGACAACCTCGAGGTGCTGACCGAAAGCGACGATCAGGACGGCGAATGGGGCCGCGCGGCGACCAACGACCTGCTGGCCTCGCGCATCAAGATCCGGTCCCTGAACTTCATGCGCGGCCGGACCTTCCTCAATCGCTACCTGATCATCGACGAGGCGCAGAACCTGACGCCGAAGCAGATGAAGACCCTGATCACCCGCGCCGGTCCGGGCACGAAGATCGTCTGCCTGGGCAATGTCGAGCAGATCGACACGCCCTATCTGACGGAAACGACCTCGGGCCTGACCTTCGCCGTCGACCGCTTCAAGTACTGGCCGCACGCGGGACACATCACGCTCAGGCGTGGCGAGCGTTCTCGCCTGGCCGACTTCGCGTCCGAGAGCCTCTGAGTCAGGCGGCCGACGGGCCGGGCCAACGATATTCCAGTTGGCCCAGCACCGTTCCCGCAGGCGACCAGCGCCGCTCGATGGCGAGCCCCGAGTCTTCCCCGAGAACCAGCAGACTGCTGCTTCGGGTTCCGTAGCGTTCGGAGAGGATGAAGGGCGACGACAGGAATCGCTCCATCTCCAGGCCCACACCCGTGTCGGGCAGGGCCTCATCCGGCGCGGGCTCGCGATCCTGCATCAGATGGAACCATCGGTCCGCATCGACCTCGATCACCGACTCGCTCGCGAGCAGCCCCTTCAGGGCTCTGGACACGCGCTGGCTTTTCGGCCATGGCGAATCGAGCCGACCATTGGACAAGGCATGGACGCCGGGTTCGACCGGCAGGGCGGGACCGCTGGAACTCACGTACCAGACCGTCCCGGAATCGCCGACCAGCAGATTGAACGGGCCGAAGTCCGCCCGCCGCGACTCGATCTGACGTGCGTAGGTCTCCGGAGAGCGATCGCCCTCGAGAAAATCCAATGGCAACGCCCCCCTCGATTCACGGCCAGGCGGTGCCGCGGGATCTCGGACATTGGTCACGGCGGCCCAGCGGCCATCCCGCCGCGTGCCCAGCCAGGTCCCGCCCGCCTGCAGATCCCGACCGGCCAGGATGCTGCTCTTCCCTTCCCACCAGGCCAGCGGCGCGGTCGATCGCGCATGGAACTCGTCCCGATTGGCCACGAGCACGAGGTACGGCGACGCATCGGGGTTGAAGGAAAAGGCGATCAGGCACATGGCGCGATTGTAAGGCAGGTCGGGGTCACAGCCCCGACGGTCCAGGCCCTGGCCTTCCCCGCAGCCTCGACCAGGGCAGAGCCTTCATGGTGCGCCATCGAAAGCGTATGATGGGCAAGAACATAGGAATTGGCGAGCACTGGACATGGCATCAGAACATCGTTGGATCGGCTCGGCGCTGCTGGCCGTTGGTTTCGTCATCGCCGCCGTGATCGTCGGCGCGGCGATTCGAGACTTCCGGATCAGCGACCGTTACGTCGAGGTCAAGGGCCTGGCCGAACGCGAGGTCGAAGCCGACCTGGCCATCTGGCCGATCAATTATCAGCTCACCGGCAACAGCCTCGAGGCGCTGCAGGCGAACATGGCCGAGGCCGACGAGGCCGTGACGGCCTTTCTCAAACTGCGCGGCTTCACCGACGAGGAAATCACCCCGAACCCGCCGCGCATCACCGATCAATGGTTGTACTCCATGGAAAACCAGCGACCGGCCAACCGTTTCACCGCCGAACGCGGCCTGACCCTGAAGTCCGACAAGATCGACGCCACCCAGCGCGCCCTGCAGGAGTCCTCCGAGCTGGTCGGTCAGGGCGTGGTACTGATGCCCAACTGGGGCCAGGCCGCCCAGTTCCTGTTCACCGGCCTGAACGCCATCAAACCCGAGATGATCGCCGAGGCCACGGCCGATGCGCGCCGCGCCGCAAGCCAGTTTGCCGCGGACTCGGAGGCCACGATCGGCCCGATCCGCTCGGCCCGCCAGGGCTTCTTCTCGATCGAGGAGCGCGACCCGTCCACCCCGGAAATCAAGGTCGTTCGCGTCGTCACCACGATCGAATACATCCTCGAGTGACCGCCCACGAGCGTTGAGCTCCGCCAGACGCGATCCGGCCGACCGGGTCAGCGTACGAAACCGAAGTCGAAATCGCCCCGGCGAATGACCGCCGCGGCGATCAACGCGGCCGGGACCAGGGTCTGCAAGGCCCAGACCCCGGACGCTCGTTGAGGCTGCCCGGCCAGCAAGGTGTCGTTCAGGAGCCCAAGCGCGCCGTAGCCCAGCACCAGGCCCACGACCAGCAGCAGATAGATTCCGGCCGCTCCGGCCAACCGGCGCCGACCGCCCCGTGACAGACTCAATCGAACCAGTCCACCGACAATCGTCAGGTAGACGGCCAGAAGCTGGATCACCGCCGCTTCGGTCAGCAGCAGCGATGGCGCGAAGTGAGCCCCGGACTTCAGCACCCAGACGGCCGCAGCCAGGGGCGTGACCAGGGCCAGCACCCCGTCGCCGATCGAGCGACCCAGCGGCACGCAGAACAGGGCTGTCACGGGTGAGGCGACGATCAGGAACAGGCCGAAGCGAAACAGCGCATTGAAGCCAGCCTCGTCGACGACCCCGCCTTCGGCCAGCTGAACATTGAGCGCCAGGATCGGCGCCAGGACGTAGCTGGCCAGTACGATACGGGCGATGCGGCGGGAAACACGATGCCGGCGCACCGCAGCCGCAGAAGCTGCCCCGGGCGGCACTCGGTGGGCGAACAGGGCCTCGGCCATCCCGAAGGCCAGGCAGATCAGGCTGAGCAGGATCAGCGGCAGTCCGAGGATCGGGATCTCGTCCTGCGATTGGCCCAGTGCCACCGCCACCACCCCGGAGATCGGAATCAGGACGATCCCGATCATGATCAAACCCGGGTGGCCGTAGGGCGCGGGCCGCGACAGCCAGAGTGCCAGAAGCAGCAGCAAGCAGCCGGGCCACCACAGGGTGACGAAGGTATCGGGCTCGAAGCACGCCAGCCCCGTGCCGCCGCCCAGGATGAGAAAGGCCAGCACGAACAGCGTCGCATGCTTGACGCGCTGCTCGTAGGCCCTGAGCAGAGCGGGCGTGCCGTCGGGTAGACGCACAGGCGGTTGCAGCGCAAGGAGCAACGTGCGTATGTCGGCAGGATCCAGGCCGAGCCGCCGGCTCAGCCACACGCCCGCAGCGGACGCGCCCTCGACGCGCGCGATCATCCTGACTCGCTCCTGCTCCTCTTCGGTCAGGTAATGAAATCGGTCGGGCCCGAGCACAATTGCTCAGAGCTTCCTTGACATCGAGAGGAGTTGGCATCCAGAGAATACGCGAGCGACCGCGCGAGTCCTTCAACGGGCAGTTAGAAGCTCCGGGCCACCCGACCCGGCTTGACCGTCCCCGGCCTGCCCGATATCGTGCATTTCGTTGGCAAACCGGCGGAGAATCTCGTCATGCACGAATCGAACACCATACGGCAAAGCGTCCGTTCAGCCTGCCGAGTCCTCGCCCTGGCGATGCTGCTCGCTCTCTGCCCATGGCTCTGGGCCAGCAACGACACGGAAGCGACCGCCGGACCCGAGCGACTCTATTTCACGATCGTCTCCACGATCACCGATCAGGACCGGGGCGATGTCCACGAGCATCGGTTTTCGGTCGGTACGATCGAGGCTGAGCCGGCACGAATCTCCACCGTGCTTCAAGGACAGAGAAGCCTGGATTACATCGTGTCCTACGAGCTTCCGGACGACCCGAACCAGGTGCTGCTGTCGATCGAACTGGTCCACGATGGGCAGTCCATCGATGTCCCGCGAATCCTGTTCGAAGTCGACTCCGAGAACAGTGCCTTCATCCAGGCCACGCGGGAGACCGGCCTGAGCTATGCGATCGAGATCGAGGCGTCCAGGCAGCAGCCAGGCCCCCTGTGATCATCTTCTCGATGCGAGAAGCCTATGGGTCTCCGGATTTCCGCATCCGCTGCCCCAGCTTGATCGCGTAGCCCGACGCGGCCAGCAGCGCAGCACCGAACAGGATCAGGGCGATCGGCCAACCCAGGGTGTCGGCAAAGTACTCACCCGTGTAGTAGCCGAGGTAGACCAGCAGCATCAGCACGGACACGCCCAGCAGGGAGCGACGCTCGACGACCACGCTGATCTGGATCAATCCAGCCGCCGCGGCGATCAGCAGCAGGTCGACCACCGCGTGGCTTTCGACCAGGGCGAACAGGCCGCCGCCGAAGCACAGCGCATAGGCGACCCAGGCCAGCGGGCAGAGATTGCGCCAGGCGGTCCGCTCCAGGCCCCAGCTCAGCAGCAGGCCGAACAGGCCCAGGGTGAACACGATCCACTCGCCGTCGAAATCCAGCTGGGCACAGGTGGCCATGTACAGGCCCGAGCCGAACACGAGGGTCAGAAACAGCAGATCGACGCGCTTGAGCCAGGCGAACAGGGCTCCGAACTGGATCATCAGGGCGCCCGAAATGAGCATGGCCACGACTTCGTCCGGCAAGGCAGTCTCGTACTCCTGGAAAAGCACGACCAGGCCCGAGGTCTGAAAGATGCCCGCCAGCAGAAACAAGGGCGCAGCCGCCCGCTCGAAGCGTATCTGAATGCAGGCCGCCACCGCCATGACCAGCGCACAGAGCCCGGTCCCGAACACGATCACGACCCGGGCCAGGGGCATCAGATCGTCCCAGATCAGGTGCAGGCCGGCCAGCAGACCCGCGAGCACGAACAGCCCGCCCAGGGTTGCCAGCAGGGGCCGAACCCAGCTGGCGGCGCTGGTGTCCAGCGGCAGCACCTCGTTGATTTCCTTGCGGCTGAGCTGATGCTCACGGGCCAGCTCGGCGATCCGGCGAAGAGCCTCAGTTCGATTGTTCGTCATGGATCACCCAGCCGATGAAGGCGTTGTTGTGGTAGACGTAACCGGAGGCCGGCGGTACTTCGTACCCCACCCCATCGCGAACCAATTGATACCCGGCGCGGCGCCCGCCCAGGCCGAACAGTGCCCCCACCAGACCACCGGAACGGCGCGAACGTTGTTCGAATCGATAGCCGTCGGGGGACTCGGCCGCGTCACTCAGGCGAATGGCCTGAAGCCTCGGAGGCAGCGCCAGGTCGGCCCGCAGCCCCGGTTTCAAGGGTTCGGGCAAGGTCACTTCGATGGTTTCCAGCGTGTCGGTGCGCGGATCGAACAGGGCCAGTCGGACCGGGCGATCGACGGCTGCCGGCGGCAGGTAGGCATTCTCGGGCACGACGACGCTCAGCTTGAGGTGCTGCTCTCGAACCGTCCAGCGGACGAACTGGCTGCCGCTGTAGTGAGGGTCGGTGAGGTAGAGCACGGGCGTGATCGGCGCCGGCACGCCCCAGCGCGCGGCCTGCTGTGCGACGAAGACGAACAGGATCAGCAGCAGCGGCAGGGCGACCCCGAGAACGATGAACAGGTGTTTGCGCAGAAAGCCGACCATCCGGCGATGCTAGCACCCGCGTCCGAGTGCGTCACCTTGTCCTTTCGCTATCGGGGCGGGGCGGGCGGCATCGCCGCCCTCCTGCTTCAATTGCCGAAGATCAGCTCGCCGTCAGCTGCATCGATCCGGATCGAGTCACCGGGACCGTAGTCCCCAGCAAGGATCTTCTGCGCCAGGGGATTCTCGAGTCGGTGCTGGATGGCGCGCTTCAGCGGCCTTGCCCCGTAGACCGGGTCGAAGCCGGCTTCGCCGAGCAGGTCGAGGGCGGCATCGGAAATCTCGAAGCCGATGTCGCGGTCGGCCAGTCGCTTTTCCAGGTACTGGATCTGGATCGCGGCGATCTGACGGATCTGGGCCTGGTCGAGGGGGTGGAAGACCACGATCTCGTCGACCCGGTTGATGAATTCGGGCCGGAAGTGCTGGCCGACGACCTCCATCACCGCGGACTTCATCGCCTCGTAATCGGCACCCTGCATGGACTGGATGCGGTCCGAGCCCAGGTTCGAGGTCATGACGATCACCGTGTTGCGGAAATCGACCGTGCGACCGTGCCCATCGGTCAGGCGACCGTCGTCGAGCACCTGCAGCAGGATATTGAAGACTTCCGGGTGCGCCTTCTCGACCTCGTCGAGGAGGATCACCGAGTAGGGCCGACGGCGAACCGCCTCGGTCAGGTAGCCGCCTTCTTCATAGCCAACGTACCCAGGCGGGGCGCCGATCAAGCGGGACACGGCGTGCTTTTCCATGAATTCCGACATGTCGATGCGGATCATCGCGTCTTCCGTATCGAACAGGAAGCTGGCCAGGGACTTGCACAGCTCGGTCTTGCCGACGCCCGTAGGGCCGAGGAACAGGAAGGACCCGTTCGGCCGGTTGGGATCGGCCAGGCCTGCACGCGAACGGCGAATCGCGTCCGACACGGCCTTGACCGCCTCGTCCTGACCGATCACCCGATCATGCAGGGCCTCTTCCATGCGCAGCAGCTTGTCGCGCTCGCCTTCGAGCATCTTCGAGACGGGAATGCCGGTCCAGCGGCTGACCACCTCGGCGATCTCTTCCTCGGTGACCTTGTTGCGCAGCAGCTGGAAGTGATCGGTGCGTTCGGCCGATTCGGCCTCGGCGAGCTGCTTCTCGAGTTCCGGGATGCGCCCGTGCTGGATCTCGGCCATGCGCGAGAGGTCCTGGGCACGGCGAGCGTTCTCGAGCTCGGCGCGAGCCCGTTCGAGCTCTTCCTTGATGTGCGTCGCGTCCTGCACCGAGGCCTTTTCGGTCTTCCAGACTTCCTCCAGGTCCGCGTACTCGCGCTCGAGTTCGTCGATCTCGCCTTCCAGGTCGGCCAGGCGCTTCTTCGAGGCCTCGTCCTTTTCCTTGTTGAGCGCCTCGCGCTGGATCTTCAGCTGGATCAGGCGGCGCTCGAGGCGATCCATGGCCTCGGGCTTGGAGTCAATCTCCATGCGGATGCGGCTGGCCGCTTCGTCCATCAGATCGATCGCCTTGTCGGGCAGGTTGCGATCGGTGATGTAGCGGTTCGACAGGGTGGCGGCGGCCACCAGCGCCGGATCGGTGATGTCGACGCCGTGGTGGACTTCGTAGCGCTCCTGCAGTCCACGCAGGATCGCGATCGTGTCTTCGACGGAGGGCTCGCCGACCAACACCTTCTGGAAGCGGCGTTCGAGGGCCGCGTCCTTCTCGATGTTCTCGCGGTACTCGTTCAGGGTGGTGGCGCCGACGCAATGCAACTCACCGCGCGCCAGGGCGGGTTTGAGCATGTTGCCCGCATCCATCGAGCCTTCCGCCTTGCCGGCGCCGACCATCGTGTGGATCTCGTCGATGAACAGGATGATCTGGCCTTCCTGCTTCTTCAGATCGTTCAGCACCGCCTTGAGCCGCTCTTCGAATTCGCCGCGGAACTTCGCCCCGGCGATCAGGGCACCGAGATCCAGGCTCAGCACGCGCTTGTTCCGCAGTCCCTCGGGCACCTCGCCGTTGACGATGCGCTGGGCCAGACCCTCGACGATGGCGGTCTTGCCGACGCCCGGCTCGCCGATCAGCACCGGGTTGTTCTTGGTGCGACGCTGCAACACCTGGATGCAGCGGCGGATCTCCTCGTCGCGACCGATGACCGGATCGAGGCGCGACTGTTCGGCCCGCTCGGTCAGATCGATGGTGTACTTCTTCAGCGCCTCGCGGCTGTCTTCGGCGTTGGGGTCGTCGACCGTTTCGCCGCCGCGCAGGGCTTCGATGGCGTCTTCGACGGCCTTCTTCGTCACGCCGGCCTGATGCAGGAGCTGACTGAGATTGACCTTGGCGTCCAGTGCCGCGAGCACGAACAGCTCGGAGGCGATGTAGGCATCACCGCGCTGCTGCGCGATCTTGTCGGTCAGGTTGAGCACCCGTCCCGTGTCGTTCGACAGATTGATCTGACCGGCCTGACCGGAGACCTTCGGCAGGCTGTCGAGCTTTTCACCCAGCGCCGAGCGCAGGGCATTGACCTGGGCACCCGAACGGGTCAGTAGGCCGCGGATTCCACCGCCCTCCTGGTCGAGGAGCGCCACCATGACGTGCTCCGGCTCGAGCATCGCGTGATCCATGCCCACGGCCAGGCTCTGGGCCTCGGCCAAGGCCTGCTGAAACCGTGCGGTCAGTTTGTCCATTCGCATAACGGGTTGACTCCCCAATCGATATCCAACTTATCCACAGGGTGGGGTTGGCGACTTTGGGAATCAAGCCGGAAGCTGCAATAATCCTCGGCCATGAACGATTGCCCGCAAGACAAAACCACCCCTTCCCGCCGTCAGCGCATCGGCCTCTGGCTGGGACCGGCCCTGTTCATTCTGATGCAGTGGCTGCCCGCGCCAGCGGGACTGGAACCGGCGGCCTGGCAGGTCGCTGCCCTCGGTCTCTGGATGGCGACCTGGTGGATCTCGGAGGCCGTGCCGGTCCCCGCCACCGCCCTGCTGCCTCTGGTCGTGTTTCCGCTCACCGGTGTCTCGGGCATTCGGGACACCGCCGCGCCCTACGCCAACCCGCTGATCTTCCTGTTCATGGGCGGTTTCGTGATTGCCCTGGGCATGCAGCGCTGGTCCCTGCACAAGCGCATCGCTCTGGGGATCATCGACCGGGTCGGCACCCACCCCCGAGGCATCATTCTGGGCTTCATGGTCGCCTCGGCGTTTCTCAGCCTATGGGTCAGCAATACGGCCACGGCGCTGATGATGCTGCCGATCGGCCTGTCCCTGATCTCGTTGACGGGGCCCGACACCTCCGAATACACGGAGACGCAACGCAATTTCACCATCGCCCTGCTCCTCGGCATCGCCTACGGCTGCAATATCGGCGGCCTCGGCACCCTGATCGGCACGCCGCCGAATGCCCTGCTGGCCGCCTACCTGCTCGAAACCCATGGCATCCAGATCGGCTTCGGCCAGTGGATGCTGCTGGGCCTGCCCCTGGTGATGATCGGCCTGCCCCTGGCCTATCTGATCCTGACCCGCTGGGTCTATCCGGTCGATCCGCACGAGCTGCCCGGCGGCCAGGCCCTGATCGACCGGGAGCAACGCGCCCTCGGCCCGGTCAGCCCGGAAGAGAAGCGGATCGCACTGGTGTTCATGCTGACGGCCGCGCTCTGGATCACGCGCCCCTGGCTGTCGGACTGGCTCCCCGGCCTGAGTGACGCCGGCATCGCCGTCGCCGCCGCCACCGCCCTGTTCGTGATCCCGGCGCCCGGCAAGGGCCGCGCCCTGCTGACCTGGCCGGAACTCCGCGATCTGCCCTGGGGCATCCTGCTGCTGTTCGGGGGTGGCCTCAGCCTGGCCAGCGCAATCGGCTCGAGCGGCCTGGACGAGGCCATCGGCCGCGCCGTCCTGGCCTTCGAGAGCTGGCCAACGGTGCTGCTGCTGGCCCTGAGCGTGACCGTCATCCTGCTGCTGACCGAAATTTCCAGCAACACCGCCACGGCGGCCGCCTTTCTGCCGGTCCTGGGTGCGGCCGCGATCGGCCTGGGCGCGGACCCGATGCTGTTCGCGATCCCGGCCGCTCTCGCGGCCTCCTGCGCCTTCATGCTGCCCGTCGCCACCCCGCCCAACGCCATCGTCTACGGCTCCGGCCACCTCGACGTGCCCACCATGGCCCGCGCCGGCCTGTGGCTGAACGCCCTGTTCGTCGTCCTGATCGTCGGCGCCGCCTACACCCTCATGGTCTGGGTCTTCGGCCTCAACACTTACTAATGCAACCAGAAGTATTGCCTCAACACGAAGAAAAGCACGAGAAGAGAAAAATCCTTAAAACGCAAAGCAGCGAAGCAGCAAAGAAAATCAAAAGACAAAAGCAGAATCCTTAAGTCGCGAAGACGCAAAGACGCGAAGGAAAAGCAGAGTAGATTCAACCCTCTGTTTCAAAGAAATTTTTCCCTCTTTGCTGCTTCGCTGCTTAGCTCAGTTTGGAGTCCTTCAGCGGTTTGCCGCAGGCAAGAAGCTGATGGACGGAAAACGCCCGAGCGTGATTCAAAGGTCTTGCTCTTGATCTTTCCCTTGGCGTCTTTGCGTCTTCGCGTTCAGGCTTTGTGATTTTTCTGGTCTTCTTGTTGCCTTCTTTGCTGCTTCGCTGCTTAGCTCAGTTTGGAGTCCTTCAGCGGTTTGCCGCAGGCAAGAAGCTGATGGACGGAAAACGCCCGAGCGTGATTCAAAGGTCTTGCTCTTCCATCTTCGCTGCTTAGCGATTTAAAGGTTCTACGCTTTGCTACTTTGCGATTTAAAGGTTCTGCTCTAGATGCCTCGAATGGCCAGGAGCCGAATCTCGGTCATGTCTTCGATGGCGTACTTGATGCCCTCACGACCGAGCCCCGAGTCCTTCACGCCGCCGTAGGGCATGTGATCCACGCGGAAGCTCGGCACGTCGTTGATGATCACGCCGCCCACGTCCAGGCGATCCCAGGCCTTGCGGATCTTGCCGATGTCGCGCACGAACAGGCCCGCCTGCAGGCCGTAGCGTGAATCGTTGATCGTCTCCAGGGCGGCGTCGAAGTCGCTGAACGGCTCCAGCACCATGACCGGACCGAAGACTTCCTGGTTGTAGAGCTTGCACTCGCGGCCGACCTTCTCCAGCACCGCCGGCGTCACGATGCGGCCCTGGCGCTCGCCACCCACGAGCAACTCCGCGCCCTGATCGGTGGCTTCCCGGATCCAGTCCATCACCCGCTCGGCGTCCTGTTCGGTGATCAGCGGGCCGATGAAGGTCTCCGGATCACGCGGATCGCCGCCCTTCAGCGCCGTCACCTTCTCGACCAGTCGGGCCTTGAGTTCATCGTAGATCGACTCGTGCACCTGCACGCGCTGGACGGAAATGCAGCTCTGTCCGGACTGGTAGAAGGCGCCGAAGACGAGGCGATCAACCGCATCGTCGAGGTCCGCGTCCGCATCGACCAGACAGGCGGCATTGCCACCCAATTCCATCACCACCGGTTTCTTGCCGGCCTTCGACTTCAGCATCCAGCCGACCTTGTCCGAGCCCGTGAAGCTCAGCAGCTTCAGGCGCTCGTCCTCGGTCAGGGGCGCGGCGTCTTCGACGTCCAGGGGCAAAATGGAAAAGGCGCCTTCGGGCAGATCGCACTCGGCGAGGATCTCCCCGATCAGCAGGGCGCCGACCGGCGTCTTGTCCGCCGGCTTGAGCACGAAGGGGCAGCCGGCGGCGATCGCCGGTGCCACCTTGTGCGCGACCAGGTTGTAGGGGAAATTGAACGGCGTGATCAGGGACACGGGCCCGATCGGCACTTTCTTCGTCATGCCCATCCAGCGCTCGGTACGCTCGGCGATGTCCATCGGCAGCACCTCGCCGCCGACGCGCGTCGACTCCTCGGCGGCGATCTGGAAGGTCTCGATCAGGCGCTGGACTTCGCCTCTGGCATCCTTGATGACCTTGCCGCCTTCGACCACCAGCACCTCCGCCAGCTCGTCGCGCCGCGCCTTGAAGCGCTCGACGCAGTGCAGCAGCACATCGCGGCGCTTATGGCTGGGCAGAGCCGCCATCGGCGCGGCAGCGCGCTCGGCGGCGGCGATCGCCTGCTCAAGGGCGTCCGCATCCGCCTTGGCGACTCGATAGGCCACCTCACCCGAGTGCTTGTCCTCGACCGCCAGATCCGTGTTGGCATGAACGGCTCGATTGGCCAGATAGTAGGGGTAACTTGGGATCGACATCAGTTCTGTCCGTTTCGAATTCGACGTCGAGCGTAGCAGAAGGGCATTGAAGCGAATGTATCGGCGCACCATCTGTTGGTGGAGCAAGGCGACTAGAATGAGCGTCATTTGACGGTCACTATCTGATCACAAGGGGTCAGTTCAATTGAATGCCGTTCGCTTCGGAAAGCTCGTCCTGATCGGTCTGCTGACCTTGATCGCCGCCGTCGCGCTGTACCGCTTCACGGAACTGCGCCTCGACGCCCGCCCTTCCGGCCCGATCGGACCCTTCCTGCAATCGCCGGCGCCCGATGCGATCACCGTTCGCTGGCGAAGCGAGGAACCGACTGCCGAGCGCGTTTTTTTCCGCCCGGAAGGCGCTTCCGAATGGCAAGCCGAGGGCGATGGCGCGATGGGCACGGATCACCGCGTTCGCCTGAGCGGTCTCGCGCCAGCCACACGCTACCAGTACCGGCTCGGCGACTCGGCCGCTTCGGAGCCACTGGCGAGCTTCAGAACATCCCCAGCACCCGGCGACCCCGGTCCGCACCGCCTCTGGCTGCTGGGCGATCCTGGCGTCAACAACCCGGTCGCCCATGCGGTCAGGGACCAGTCCCTGGCCTGGATGGAATCCAACCCGATCGAAGAAGGACGGCCCCTTCCCGATCTGATCCTGACCAGCGGCGACAACGCCTACCCGTCCGGCCGCGATCGGGACTTCCGGGACGGGTTCTTCGCCACCTACGCCGAGCAGCTGCCGTTCGTTCCCCTGTGGCCAGCGCACGGCAATCACGATGCCAGACGAACAGCCTATGAACGCATCTTCGACCTGCCCACCCGTGGTGAGGCCGGCGGTGAGCCCAGCGGCAGCGAGTTCTACTATTCCTTCGACCATGGCAACGCGCACTTCGTCGTGCTCGACAGCGAGCAGCACAGCCTCGACCCGGACGGAGCGATGGGACGCTGGCTGCGCCAGGATCTGGCGCGTACGGAGGCCGACTGGATCATCGTGATCGTCCATCGGGCGCCGTTTTCGCGCGGCTCCAACGACGCCGACGAAGCCTCGGGCAGCGACTGGCGCCAGCTGGACATTCGCGATCGCTGGATGCCGATCCTGGAGCAGCACGGCGTCGACCTGATCATCGCCGGGCACAGCCATGGCTACGAGCGGAGCCGGATGGTGGGAGGCTTCCACACCACAGCCGACCGTTTCGATGACTCGTTCCTGATGGGCGACGGGAATGGTTCGGTCGACAATCCCTACCGACGTCCCCGACGCTGCGATGAGTCCTGTGGGACCGTCTACCTGGTCGCCGGCATGTCTGCCCTGCCCCAGACGGGGCCCCTGGATCACCCGATGATGGCCCATTCCGAAGCGACCGGCGGCGCCGTGATCCTCGACATCGACGGGCTGGAACTCACCGGCCGCTACCTCCGGATCGACGGCTCGATCGGCGACCATTTCTCGATCGTCAAATCCGACCCCTGAGTCTCGACCGTCGCCTCAATCGAAACGATCGGCAAAGACCCCATCGGGGAGCGAGAACAGATAGGCTGCGCCGGCATTGCTGGCCGAGTCGTCCTGCTGATCGCCGCCAACGCCGAGCGCTGCGCTGTCCTCGAGGGGCGCGCCGATCAGGATCAGGCTGCGATCGACGGCCACGGCGTAGCCGAAGCGGTCCCCGCCGCCGGTGTTGCTGGCTTTCAGATAGTGTTCCTGCTGCACGCTCTGGTTGTTCTCCAGAAACAGATAGGCAGCACCGGCCTGAGGCGCGGAATTGTCGGCCTGTACTCCGTCCACCCCCGTGCCCAGGCTATCTTCCCGGGAGGCACCGACCACGATCCGCCGAGTCGTGCCATCACTGACTGCCAGGCGTTGCCCGAATTCATCGTCGGCGCCCGTATTGGAGGCCTTGAGGTAGGCGATCTGCCCCCAACCGCCCGTCCCATTGCCGAGGAAGGCGTAAGCGGCGCCGGCGTCGGACGCAGCGTTGTCATTCTGATTACCGCCGATGCCCGTTGCCAAGCTGCTTTCGCCCGGCGCGCCGACAATCAGCAGCAGTTCGTGACCGATCAAGGTCGGCGAACCGGTCAACGCGACCGAGGTGCCGAAGCGATCGCCCGCATCGGTGTTGGAGGCCTTGAGATAGCCCAGCGGCGACCAGTTGACGCCCTGACGCTTGAAGGCATAGGCAGCGCCGGCGCCGCTGGCCGAATCGTCGGCGGCATTTCCGCCAAGTCCAGTGGCGGCACTGGCCTCGAAGGGCGCACCGACAGCGATCCAGGCTCGGTACACGTCCACGGCGGTGCCGAAGGCGTCCGCCGCATCGGTGTTGCTGGCTTTCAGATAGGCCTGCTGGCTCCAGCTGCCTCCCGAGCGGACAAAGACATAGGCCGCACCGGAGGTCGGCAGCGCATTGCTGCCCGGGTTGCCGCCAACGCCCGAATCGCCACCGTCCTCACCCGGCGCACCCACGACCAGGGTGTCGCCGTACAAGGCGACGCTGAACCCGAACTGATCCCCGGCGTCCGTATTGGACGGCTTGATGTAGGCCTGCTCGACCCATTGGTCCTGAGCCCGAACATAGACATAGACTGCGCCCGCGTCCTCGGCGGAGTCGTCGCCCTGATCACCACCGATTCCGGTTGCGGCACTGTCCTCCCCTGGCGCGCCGACAACGATCGTGTCGCCATCCACGGCCAGGGCCACGCCGAACTGATCGCCGCCCTGGGCGTTGCCCGCCTTGATCAGGCTCTGAAACGCCCACTGCCCATCCAGGCCCTGCTCGAAGACGGCGACCGTACCTTCCGCATTTCCCTCGAGGCCCGAGAGCAGGGCCAGGCGACCCGAAAGGGCCACGGCCTGTCCGCGCTGGATGGCGTCGGGGGTCATGGATTTCAGGTAGGCGGCTTGGTCGAACTGAGCCCGAACCGGTGATGCGCAAGCAATGATCGACAGCACCAAGGCCGTCGACAGGACGAGTCGTGATCGCATGGGTCTGGGCTCCGGATGGCCTCGATTGGTCTGACCGCATGGTGCTGCCAATCCGGGCCCGGAGCATGAAGCTCCGTTAAAACTTGCTTGAAAATCCTCGCTGTTGCGAGAAACGGTCGCCCTTTCGGTGATCGACAAAGGCGTATCGTCCGAGAATCACTCCAGGAGCCGGAACGTCCGCGCGATCGAGAACACGAGCCGACGATCGGCCAGCTCGCGACCGAACAGCGCATTCCCGTTGCCATCGGTGTCGAAGTAGTCGAGGCGGAGGTCGAAGCCCGCCAGAGGCCTGGACACCGCAAGATTCCAGTCGAAGTAATCATCGGGGGCACCGAGATGGAAATCGGTCTCCGGCGAGGAAAAGTGGCTGTAACCCAGCGAGGCATGCAGAGCGAAACCAGCGGGCAGTTCCTGCTCTTTCGCGAGCTTCAGATAAACGGCCGTCTCACCCAGTCCGTAGTTGTCCCAGGCGTAGGCCAGACTGGCCACCAGCCCGTCGCGACCGAGGGCGAGGATCAGCTCCGGGTAACCGTCCACCTCGTCGCTGGACGGATAGGCGTAATAGATGGCGTAGGCGTCGTAGTCCCAGCCCGAATCCCCGAGGGCACCGGAAAGGCCTAGGGGACCTCTGAACAATTATGCTCGGAGCGCGTTTCAGTCGGAAAAGCCGCAGATCGTGTGGTGCGACACGAGCGACAGTAGCCGTCGCTACGGCCGAGTGGCGCGACGCAAGAGATGCGGCTTTTCCGGCGAAACCCGATAGGGACAGGCCTTTGCGGGGCCTCCGCCTCGTTTGGACTCGCTTATTTGGAATGACCAAACCACGCTCGCCCAAGCCAAGCCGGAGACTCCCGCAAAGGCCTGTCGCGCCCGAGAATAATTATTCAGAGGTCCCCTAGATACGGATTGAGTTCCCAGTCGCCGGATTCGTCGAAATCGACGTCGGAGGCCCAGATACCGGCATACCATCCTGTCTCCCCATAGACGTCCAGACTGAGCTGGGGAGTCGGGCCCTCATCGGTCTGGGAGACGCCGCGAAAGACATAGTCCGAGTAGGCGCCGAGGGTCAGATCGACCTCGGCGCGAGCCTCCGCTCCCATCACCGACAGGAGCAGGCCGCAGACGAGGGATCGAAGCACCCTCATGACGCCGTCAATTCTGCCCCCCGATGCCCATGCGTTCCTGGACGCCCGCCCGGATTTCCTCCTGACTCGGGTGGTGTTCTTCGTAATGCTGGCCGAGCCAGTCGGCACCGTAGTCATTGCTCGGATCCCGGACGATCGAGTGATCGTGGTTCTCGTCGACGAGGTTGTATTCGATCAGCAGACGCGGGCCGTGGACCCGATAGTAGAAGCGCCCGTCGGCCGCGATCGGGCCGCGCCAGGAAAACCAGAGCTGGTCCCAACCCGCCGCTTCGATGGCCACGAGCTGGGCATCGGCGGCGTCGAAGTCCGCATTCCGAACGTACTCCTCGATCAGGGCGCGGAGTAGGCGCCGCTGATCGGCGTTCAGTTCGCTGGCTTGCAGACCCTCATAGGCTTCGAGGCTGGCCTTGCGCCCGGGGCCCTCGAAGATGCCGTCGGGCAAATCCTCCGAGACCTGGGCGGTCGACTGCTGTTCCTGGCTGAGAGCCTGCATCAGCTCGAGCCCCCGATCGGCTTTGTGCGGCAGGGCCATGCTGCCCGCGAAGGGGCCGGTTTCGACTCGACGCGGCGAACTGCCGAGAAAGGTCGGCGTGAACCCGACGCGACCCTCGTGAACGGTGAAATTCGCCGCCCCGTGGTGGCCGGAGAACTGCCAGCCCCAGTGCTCGGAGCCCGGCTCGCCGAAGATCGCCACCGCGTACTTGTTCGGGTCGCGGGTCGCGATGAAGGCCTGCTGCGGACCAGTCGGCTCGCCCTGGAATCGCGCCCGCGCCGCCTCATGAAGCAGGACCTCCAGGCGCATCACGCCGACGAACTTCGCATAGCCCTGGCTGGACAGGGAGGCCCGAAGCAGGGCCTGGGTCGCCGCACGCTGGGCATCGTTCATGTCCTTCAACAGGAGCCCGGACGGCGGCACCATCAGGATCGGCAGATTCGACCAGCGGGTCCGCTCCTCCGCCTCGAAGGCGAACTGCGCGACTTCGCGCTGCTCGGGGCCGAGCGTGTCCAGCAGAGCCCGGGCCGCCCGCGCCATCTGTTCACTGCTGTGCCACTCATGGGCCCGCAAGCCGGAGCTGCCAGCCATCAGCAGCATGGTCAGAACAAACAAGCCTCTTGTCATGGATCCCTCCCGTTCGTGAGCCGTGCGTCAGGACGACGCGTCGGTTTTCCTTGTCTTGCCGAGCCCCGTGTCGAGTAGCCCTTTCCCACGGCTGACCTGCTCGCGCTCAGCGCCGTACCGGGCGGCGACGGCCAATCAGCGTCGAGGCCAGCTCGAAGCGGTCCATGAACATCGGGTCGATGGGCGGCTCGGCGTCATTCACGTCGCAGGCCTCCCCGAGTGCCGCTTCCCACACCTCCAGATAGCGGTTGGCCGATCGGTAGAGCGGCTCCATGCCGGCGCCAGCCATGCCCAGCTGGGCGACGTCGGCCAGCATGTCGGGCAGCAGGCCGACGTGGGCCAGACCATCGGTATTGAAGTCGAAGGTCTGCTGGCCGGTGACCTGTCGCTGGAAGGTGCCGAAGGGGTTGCTGAACGGATAGCTCAGCTGGTTGCCCGCCCGTTCCTGGGCGCTGCGTTCTTCCTTGCGTGAGGCCAGAAGATCGACCACCCCGTCCTCTCCGCCACAGCCGGCCGAGCCGAAGCGCGGTCCCGTGTGCGCGGCCACTCCATTGAAGTCGGTCCCTAGCGCCACGGGGCCCTGCATGACATCGACCGCGTACTGATAGGCCTGAATCCAGCTCTTGGTCGAGGACCGACAGTCGGCCGCGATGGTCGGAAAACCATTCACCGGGCTCGGCGTGTATTGCAGCGTCTGCTGGCCATCGAGGGTCAGCAGCGCCACCAGGCCGCCGAGATCGCGCATCCGATCGAGCTGATCGCGGGTCCGCATGCGCTCGTGCCGTCCCGCCTGGCCACCGGAGCCCGGCGCGGTCGGATCGCCGTAGAGCTGGGGATGCAGATCGAAGAACTGGCCATGGCTGGCGACCAGCGGGTAGTTCCCCAGCAGGGCCGCCAGATCGAGGGTCTCGTTCAGCGCGCGGCTGGACATGTGGTCGATATCGATCAGCATGCCCCTGGCCATCAGGCGCTGGATCAGATCCACGCCGGCAGCCGTCAGTCCCCGGGTGTTGCAGCTGGTCGGGGTATTGAAGGGGGGTGCGATGTCGCCGAGGTCGCAGCTCTCGATCGGGCCGTTGGAAACGGCGCAGGCCAGGGCGCGCAGGATGTCGATGGTGACGTTGTCGTGCCGGAAGCCGTAGCCCGGCCCGGCGCCTGGCGTGGTGGCGCAGTCCTGGCCGGTCTGCCACTCGTACTGGATGTAGCGGTTGCCGACGGCCAGGGGGTCAAGCCACAGCGCCGCCCCGGAGAAGGCATTGTCGAAGTTGTGCACCGGGAAGATATGACGCACGCCCCAGTCGTAGTAGAAGTCGATCGCCTTCTGCACCGTGTCCAGCGCCGGCCGACCCGGCATGTTCGGACAGGGGCCGCTGGCCTTGCAGTTGAAAAGATTGTCCACCTCGATGCCGAGCGTCACCGCGAGCTTGCCGGCAAGGATCACGCGTCGAGCCTCGACCGGGCTGTGCACGATGCGGAACCAGCCCTCGCCCGGACCCCCGCTCTGCGCATCGAGCCAGTCCTGGAAGGCGTAGGCCGCTTCGATCTGCAGATCGATCTGGGCCATCGAGTCCGCGCAGTCGACGCCGGCCAGCTGCACCGAGACCTCGCACATGGCCTCGGAGTGCACGGCCATCATCACCATGTGCCGCAAGCCGCCGCGCCAGGCGCGCTCGAGCCAGCGGTAGTACATCTGCTGATGGACCGCCGACTTGTGCGTCGGCCAACCGTTGAACAGCGGCGAACCCAGGGGCGCGCCGGGCTGATCGTCGGTGCCGGTGCCGGTGGGGTCGTCGAAGGGCTGGTGATCGCCGTGCCAGAGCACCTGGCCATCGCAGACGCCCGTGGCAAGCAGGTACGGCGGGCAGTCGGGCGGCAGACCGTCGGCCACATGCGCCGGCGGCGCCCCGCCCTCGAAGGCGCCGACGACGTCCATATGGGTGCCGTAGTCCTGCTTGAGGGCCTCGTTGATGCCGCCGACGGGATCGTAGGGCCGGCCGACGAAGGCCGCGCCACCGTGCGCCAGGTGGGCGAACATGTGCGCGTGCATGTCGGACAGTCCCTGCAGATTGCAGAACTCGGGCACCGGCTGCGGCTGTGGATCACAGTCGATGCAGTCGACGCCGGGCTCCGCGATCTGCATGATGCCGCCTGCAGGATCGGTCATCAGGCCACAGCTGGAGCTCGAAAAGACGGCGGCGGCGGTCGCGCTCGGGCCGCAGAAGCAATCGCCGGTGCAGCCAGGAATCTCGTCCAGACCGGCGCTGCAGGCGGCGCCTTCGCCGACGCAGCAGGCGCGCTGACCGAGACCGCCGCAGGGGGCCGGCGTGACGCAGGTGGAATTGGCCGTCGCCCCGGTTTCGCACAGGCAGTCGCCGGCGCAGCCCGGTACTTCGTTGACCCCGGCCTGGCAGGCACCGAAGCCGGCCTCACCGACGCAGCAGGCGCGCTGACCCGGTCCACCGCAGTCCGTGACCGCCTGGCAGATGCTGCTCGATTGCGTGCCCCAGGGAAAGTTGCCGCACTGGCCGGCGTTGGCCTGAGGGACCTCGGCCAGACCGGCCTGGCAGGCCCCGAAGGCCGCTTCACCCACGCAGCAGGCGCGCTGGCCGTCGCCACCGCAGGGCGAGACGGCGCGGCAGATGCCCTGCGACTCGATGCCGGGCGCGAGGTTGTTGCACTGGCCCGTGTTTGCGATCGGCTCCTCCACCAGCCCCGCCTGACAGGCGCCGAAGGCCGCCTCTCCGGCGCAGCAGGCACGCTGATCGGCGCCACCGCAGGGCGTGGGGGCCAGGCAGACACTGCTCGACTGGGTGCCCGGCAGATTGGTGCAATAGCCGGCATCGGGTTGCGCGTTCTCGACCAGACCGGCTTCACAGGGCCCGAAGGCGGACTCGCCGAAGCAACAGGCTCGCTCACCCAGACCCCCACAGGGCGTCGGCGCCACGCAGCTGCTGGACGACTGGAACACGCTGTTGCTGCACTGACAGTCACCGACACAGCCGGGAATCTCCAGCAACCCTGGCTGGCAGGCGCCGAAGGGGGCTTCGAACAGGCAGCAGGCGCGCTGCCCGTCACCACCGCAATTCTGTGCGGCGACCGAACCGGGAGTCAGCAATCCGAACAGGGCGAGGAGCATGGCGAAGGCCAGGCCCACGGCAGCCAGCGGCGGCGCCGGCCGGGCACCCGACACGGTGTCGAAGACACCCGCCGTCGTCAGCTTTCCATCCACAATTGCCTCCCCTCCGATCCCGGATGACCTGCTCGGCGGGCGTCCTCATCCCCCGAGCAAGGGAGGCTCGAGCGTCAGAAAGCAGATGTCGGTCAGATCGAAGCCCCGAGGTTAGCCCATTCGGCCAGGCACGGCAATCGAGGGCGTTTGGACGATCCGGGCACGGATGTATTGCTGAACATCGTTGTCACCGATCCTGCAGCGCGGATCGAAGCGTCCGCCATGACCCTGACCGAGAACGGCGCTGCGCTCCTGCCAGACCCTACTCCTCTGAGCCCCGCTTCTTCAGTTCCCTTTCCAGAAACAACTCCATCGGAATGAAGGCGAAGGGCAGGACGGCCGCCAGCAGGCTGAGCAACCAGGTGATGACCGACCATTTCTGCTGGTGCGACACGATCAGTGACAGCACGCAGTAGATCAGAAAGATCACACCGTGCGTCATGCCGAGAACGTAGACGTACTCCCGGCTGATCAAACCCAGGGTGACACTGAGGATCACCAGCAGGGAAACCCCCTCGGCCAGGCTGGCAACGCGGAACAGATTGAGCATATGGATTCTCGCCAGACTTCGAATTCGGCCATGGTCGGCCGTCGGAACAGCACGAAGTATAGCGACTGCCCCGGGACGTCTGGCTAGTCCGGCAAGGCGTCGAATCGGGGGACTTCGTCCAGGCGATCGTCCCAGCTGGCGCGGCTGGCCATGAACAGGTGTCCCTGAGGCCGCATCGCCAGGTCGGTCTCCAGACTCCCGGCCGGCACGACGAGCAAGGACCCGCCGTCCTGCGACGTCGGCAGGGGCGAGCCGCAGGCCTTGCAGAACGCTCTGCCATGGCGACTGCCCGGCAATTCGTAGACCGCGACCATCGACTCCCCGGACAGCCAGCGGAGTGCCGCAGATCGCGCAAAGAGATTGGCGGCATTCGAGGACCCGGACCCCTTCCGGCAGCGGGCGCAATGACAGAGGAAAAAGTGCTCGAAGTCGCCCTCGACCTCGAAGCGAACGGCTCCGCACAGACATCCACCCGAGTAGTTCAAGACTCGCCTCTCCTGATCGTTTCAAGATGCATCGACACGTTGGCCCGTCCTGCAGGGACGTGGCCGACGACCACGAGCACACAGTAACCTGCCCGGTTCCCTGGCCCCGACTGGACCTGCCGCTCAGGATACCCTCGGGTCGACTTCATGGGTGTCCAGCGCCCTGCATCCAGCTCCCTGCACTTCCCCGGGCTTCTTCCCGAAGGGCCGAGGCCTGGCTCGATTAACGTTTTTCTCACCATTCGAGCGGCTCTGGCCATTACCCTTTGCGATCTCATACGCCAAAAACCGAGGGTAGGACATGAAACTCTGGACGATTCTCTTGATCGGTGCTGCGCTGATGCTGACGGCATGCCAGTCGGACGAGCCGGAAGATCAGATGGAAGAAGCCCAGCAGGCGATCGAACAGGCCGCCGAGGAAACCGCCGAGGCGGCTGAAGCGGCCTACGAAGCGGCCCGCGATCAGACCGAGCGCTCAACCGAAGCGATGCAGGACGATGCCCGGAGCGTCGGTGATCGCGCTCGCGACATGGCCGATGCTGCCGGCGAACGCATGCAGGAAATGGGCGACCAGATCAGCGAAGGCGCCCAGGAAGCCTGGCAGCGCGCCGCTGAAGCCGCGGCGAATGCCCGTGCCAAGGCGCAGGCGCTGGCCGATTCCGGCCTCGACCGCAGCAGCGAAGCCTGGGCCGAGCTGCGCTCGGAAGCCGAAGAAGCGCGTCAGCAGGCCGCCGAGGCCCTGGCCGAAGCCCAGGAGTACGGTGGCGATGCCTGGGAGCAGATCCGCGAACGCACCTCCAATGCCATGGACGACATGCGCGCGGCCTGGGACGAGCTGACCGGCGACGAGGGCTGAGCCCCCCCCTGATCGATCCCCGCACCTGCCCGGCCACCGGCCGCGGCAGGTGATCCTCGAACCCCGGCCCGCGAACCATTGACGAGGCCCGCGCTCGACCCGGCAGCGCAGACCCGGCTGCAGCCGAGATCGTCAGCCGACGAAAGCCCGTTCGAACACGTAGTCACCTGTATCGCCGATGAACTGGCTGGCGCGAAAGCCGCGCCCATCGAGCAGCGTTCGGAAGTCCTTGATCATGTCCATGCTGCCGCAGAGCATGACGCGATCGTTGGCCGGATCGAAGGCCGGCAAGCCCAGGTCCTTCGTCATCTGCCCCGAATCGAGCAGATCGGTCAGACGGCCCTCGTGTATGAAGGGCTCTCTCGTCACGGCCGGATAGTAGAGCAGGTGCCCATTGATGATTTCGCCCAGGATCGGATCCTTGGGCAGATCGTGGCTGATCATTTCTCGGTAGGCCAGATCGGACACCTGGCGTACCCCGTGCGCAACGATCACCGTGTCGAAACGCTCGTAGGTTTCCGGGTCCTTGATGATGGAAAGATACGGCGCCAGGCCGGTGCCGGTGCCGAGCAGATAGAGGCGAGGTCCGGGCCGCAGATCGCTGATGAGCAGAGTGCCCGTCGGCTTCTTCGACAGCAGCAGCTCATCGCCCGGCTTGACGTGCTGCAGGCGTGAGGTCAGCGGGCCGTCCGGCACCTTGATCGAATAGAACTCGAGTTCCTCCTCCCAGGAGGCGCTGGCGATCGAATAGGCGCGAAGCAGGGGCTTCCCGTCCACTTCCAGACCGACCATGATGAACTGCCCGCTCTCGAAGCGGAAGCCCGGATCGCGGGTCGTTCGAATACTGAACAGTCGTTCGTTCCAGTGGTGCACATCGAGCACCCGCTCGCGGCGAAATCGGTCGTTCATGGCATTCATTCGATTGCAGAATCAGGAGTGTCGAGGACCAACGGAGTCGGGCCGGTTTCAAGCTGGACCGGAAGCCCGCACTCCACTTCATTATTATATTAGAAGCATATCATGTAACGGGGTCGACAGCGCCGCAGATTGCGCATACCCGGCCGCATTCTCAGCCTGCTGGATCACCATGCAGCGCCCTCGCCCGAACTCCTCGTACAGCGACTGGTTGCAGATCCTGCACCGTTCCGGATCCATGGGCAAGCAGGCTGTTGGCAGAACTCAGTCTTTCTCTTCGTCGATCGGCACGTCCGGCTTGCTGGATCCATCCTTCTTCTCCATCGCGCTCATCAGCAGCCAGAGACAGATCCCGATCGCGACCCCGGCGCCGATATTGCCGAACATCGATCCCAGGATGATGCCGCCGATGATCCCGATGAAGAACCAGGGCTTGCCCTTCGCCTTGCCTTCCGTGGCTTCTGAATTGTCGCTGCGGTCTTCGGACATGGTCACTAACTGCCTTTCTGATGTCGGACGCCAAACTCGAGCCTGAATTCTAAGGGACCCTCGGCAGGTCCTGGTGAGTTTCCCTACCTGCGTTGCTTCGGTGCTCGCCGCAGACAGACTCCATCGGCTGGCTCGGAATCACCAGGGATGAGCTGCCGGACTGAACTCGGGCCCCGAGCCGACAACCGGTTCCTCGGACCACTGCTGAGCCGAGGACCCGCCTGCCCTTTCGTCCAATGGCGCTCCTGACCAAGCCCGGCCTAGGCTGATGTGACCATCCACATCGGGAGACCTGATCATGGCCTTGAATCCAGCAACGATTTCAAGGGGGGAGGCAGGTCGATCGCTACAAGTCGCGGCGCGCTGGCTTCTCGTCCTGCTGTTGCTCGCACTGCAGACGACAGCGATGGCCGGATCCTGGCAGCAGAACCAAGCCATCGGTGGATTCAATCGAGTCCATGTTTACACCCCGGACACGACTTCGCCGGTCGGCAACGGCCGCGCCCTGCTGGTCGTCCTGCACGGCTGCACCCAGTCCATCGACGCCTTCCTGACCGCCAATCTCGAAGACGCCGCCGAAGCCCATGGCATGGTGATCGCCGTGCCCGATGCGATGAACAAGGCCGGTTTCAGCTGCTGGTCCTACTGGCAGGGCACGATCTCCCGCAGCTCGGGCGACTACGCCAACCTGATCGGACTCGCCCAGGCGCTGACCAATGATGCATCGAAGGCCATCGACGCCGACCAGGTCTACATTTCGGGCCTGTCCTCGGGCGCGGCCTTCGCGGCACAGACCGGCTGCGTGGCCCCGGACCTCTTCGCCGGCGTCGCACCGAGCGCCGGCCCGACGATCGGCACCAGCTCTTCAGGCGCGATCGGGACCTGCGAGACCGTGTCCCCGGCCCAGTTCGAAAGCCGCTGTCGCAGCTATGCCGACGCCAGCGTGGAAGCCTTTCTCGACACCCAGGTCGCGGTCGTGGGGCACGGCACCAGCGACACCACGGTCAGCACCTGCTACAACCAGCAGAACGCGAACGGCTACGCGCGCGTCTACGGCGTGTCACAGCTGTCCGGAACGACCGTGATCAGCGAGGGCGGCGGCAGCGCCGACGAGACCCTCTGGCAGAACGGCCGGGTGGCCATGCTCTTCTTCAACGGCCTCGACCACTCCTGGTCCGGCGGCAGCGGCGCCAGCGGCAGCTACGTCAATGGCGCCAGCATCAACTTCGCCAGCTACCTCGGCGAGTTCTTCGCCGCCAACAACCCCCGCATCGATCGCAACGAGGCCCCGGACGTCACGACCTTGTCCGCAATCGCGAGCACCAATGACACGCTCGGCATCACGGGCGCCGCCAGCGATGCCGACGGTTCGGTCGTCAATGTCGAGATCGCGATCAGCGACATCGATGGCGTGCCGGTGGAAGTCCAGGTGATCGATACCATCGTCGACGGCTCGGGGCAGTTCAACTTCACCAGCACCACCCTCCCCGACGCTCTGTACGAAGTCAGCGCCGTGGCCACCGACAACAATGACCAGGACAGCGCCCCGGTGACCGTCATCGTCCGCATCGGCGATCCACCGCCGGAGCAGGCACCCACCCTGAGCAACATCGACGCGAGCGTCGATGGGCAGTGCGCCACGGTCAGCGGATCGGTGATCGACGCCAACCAGAACCTCGACACGGTCGTCGTCGACTTCGCCAGCGGCGCAACCACGCTCGGATCGGCCACCGCCAGCATCGATGGCCAGCTCTACGCCGCCAGCCAGTGCAATCTGCCCGGCGGCAGCGTCGAGGCCACCGTCACCGCCACCGACGCAGCCGGATTGTCGAGCATCGACAGCATCACCTTTCTGATCGACGCCGGCCGGACCGGGGACTACAACTTCCACATCAACGAAGGCCACATCAGCTGGGGCAGCGGCTATGCCAACTGCTACCTGGCCTTCGGGACCGCGCCCTTCACCATGCGGGAGTCCTCCGCCGGTGGCGGTCAGTGCGTCTGGACCGCCGATGGCGACGCGTCCTGCCAGGGCCCCGTCCAGGCCTGCTCGGGCACGGGCGGCGGCACCGATCCGGACCCCGATCCAGATCCGGACCCCGACCCGCAGTGTCAGGAGTTCACCACCCTGAACTACCTGCACCGCGCCGCCGGCCGCGCCTACAGCACGGGCAGCTTCTGGGCCCCCGACTACTTCGCCGAAGGCAGCGACGACCCCCTGCCCGGTTCCACCTACGGCAGCCACACCCTGTCATCGAGCGATGGTCAGAGCTGGAGCCTGGGGCCATGTAACTAGCGGCATTTGAAATCGATCAGTCAGGGACACCAGGCAGGCCCCGACTCGGCCTTCTCGCGCTTGCCGATGCAATTCGCATTGCCTTCGAGCGACGCCTTGATTCGAGGCCTGCACGATGTCCGGCATGTGATCTACATGCCTGCCCGGTCAATACCTTCGAAGCGACTGTGGAAGATGGAGTCCGTGCTGGCCGAGATGTTGACCACGACCGCATCCGACAGATTGACGCCGCCATTGGCGGTGCCGCCGTTGTCCAGCAGGACGATGCTGACGATGGCGCTGCCGGTGGCGCCGGCGGCGATCTCGAAGCTCAGATCCGCATTGCCGGTTCCGCCGAACTGAAGACTGGGCGAGACGGAGAAGAAGCCGACCGGCACATCCACGGGCGACACCAGGAACTGTACCGACTGGCCCTGCTCATCGGCCGGACCGGCGCCGATCTCCGTGGCCCAGTCCTCGATGAGCGTCGGCTGTGCGGGTACGGCCGCCAGCGAATCGGTGCTGAATGCGAAGCTGGGCGCATCGTTGACCGGCAACACATCGATGAACACGCTGGCCGAGCCGGTGTTCAGGTTGTCGGAGATGACGTACACGAACTCCGTCTGACCGGAGGTGTCGGGACTCAGGGTCTCGAAGACGAAGGCGCCGTCCGCGCTGGCCGTGAGCTGGGCCGCCACCAGCCCTCGATTCTGGTCGGCGGGACTGGCATCGATCACGATCAGGGCGTCATCGTCCAGGTCGTTCTGAAGCAGACCGTTGATCGCCGCGACGGTGAGCGGCTGATCCTCGAAGGCCGTGTAGATGTCGTCGTTCGCGACGGGAATCGGATTCGAGCTGGCGCTGAATAGCTCGACGGCGCCGATGTCGCAGCCGTCGGCGGCATCGATGATGTTGCCGATGTCGATGACTCGGAGTCCCGTCTGCGTGTTCTGGAACAGTCGCTGATCCGTCAGCCGCGAGGTGCACCGACCCTGGTCGAGCACCGGGCTCCCCAGCATCGGCACGTGCACGGGCGTCGGTCCGCCGGCGTAATCCAGGGCTTCGAGCAAGGGATCCAGCGGCGACGGGGCGGTGCCCACCCAGTCATCGTTGCCGTTCGGCTGGCCGGCGGGGAACACCCCGCTCACGGTCGCATTCATGCTGACGAGATTGAAGCCGAAGCTCTGCATGCTGCCGTGCAGATCCGGCGCCGGCGAATCGGCATTGTCGGCGTTGAGCGCCACGATCGAATTGAACAATTGAACCGGTGCCGAGGACGCCGACCAGACGCCGCCGCCGCCGGCCACCGCGACCTCGTCGTCGTTGCTGTCCGAGATGTTGAAGACCACGGTCGAATGCCTGAGGCTCAACTCGGAGATTTCGGCCGGAAAGCCCGGACCACCCAGGGCGATCGCGCCGCCGACCCCGGTCGTCGAGTTGCCGGAGAAGGTGGACTGGAAGATGTCCACGACGCTGGCCAGGGTCTGGCCGGAGCGGAGCAGAATGGCGCCGCCCGCCGCATCCTCCTGGGGCTGAGCCAGCGCATCGTGGAAGGTCTCGTTGTTGATGAAACTGCTGTTCTCGATCGATATCGTCTGTTGGGCACCGATGAACACGGCACCACCGCCGACCACGTTGCCGTCACCGAAATTGCCGGCGCGGTTGCCGTCGAAGGTACAGTTTCTGATGGTGATGGAATGGCCGCCGCCGCCGAAGAAGCCGAGGGCGCCACCGCCACGTTCCGAGGAATTGTTCAGGAAGACGATGTTCTCGAACAGCAGGCTGGAACCGGGCCCCAGGGACACCAGGGCCGCACCGCCATAGTCGCCGGTCACGGCGCGCAGGACATTGTCCCGGAGCGTCATGCCGCTGATCTCGAATTCGGAGTTGGCCTGCAGGTTCAGGATATTGAACACGCGGGTCTCGGCGAGGTTGGTCACATCCATCACCGCTGCACCCGGCCCCTGGATCTTGATGGACTCGTTCAGATGCAGGGTCGAGAAGATCTGGAAGTGGGCCGGGAAGAGGCTGGGCTCGAAGACGATCAGATCCTGGACCGGGACGGCCTCGCCGGCCACACACTCACCGGGCAAGGCCCCTGACGCCGTATTGCTGTTGGCCGCCAGCACCGCCTCGGTCAGGGTACAGAAGCCGTCATCGGCCGAGGCCAGGACTTCCGCCGTATTGACGGTGATGGTGGCCGCTTCGACCGGCTGGACGACGATCAGAGCGATCGCAATGCAGACTCCCCGCCATAGCCGATGGATTCCCGGGCGCGTCACTGCGCAGGTCGAGGGCTGCCGGCCGCTATCGGGGCACGAAGGATGATTGGGCTGAGGCACGATAGGAACTCCCTGCAAAAAATCTGGCTACGTCATGCAGGTATACGCAAGGCGTGCCGGTGGGCCCTCACCCGCTTGCCCGCTCGACGCCTCGAAGGACCACCAATCACGGGCATCAACCGGGCCAATCCCTGCATTCACCAATCCCGACCACCACTTCACCCCGCTTGTGGCAACCGTCGACGCGCTCGTGCGCCTCGACGATTCGGTCAAGCGGGTAGACCTCGTCGATGACCGGCTTGAACTGCCCGCCCTCGAGCAGAGTGGCGAGCGTATCCAGGTGGGCCTTGCTTTCGACCGCCACGCCGCAGATCAGGCGAGAGCGCCAGGTCGAGGACAGGGTGGTCAGCAGACCGGCCACGATGGCAATGAGCTTGCCATCGGCCTTGAGCAGGGGCTTGCATCGGGACAGGGACAGGTTGCCGACCGTATCGAGCACGAAGTCGAAGCCCCCCGCATCATCCTCGATGCGTTCGGTCCGGTAATCGATGACCCGATCCGCCCCGAGGGAGCGGACCAGCTCGACGTTGCCAGTGCTGCAGACGGCCACCACCTCGGCACCCAGATGCTTCGCCAGCTGAACCGACGCCGAGCCAACGGAGCCGGAGGCGCCGTTGATCAGAATGCGCTGCCCGCCTTCAAGGCCGGCGGTCGCCTTCAGGAAATGGATCGCCGTCTGTCCGCCGAAGACCGCGGCCGCGGCAGTCGCAGCATCGACCCCGTCGGGCGCCTTGATGACGGCGGCGGATTCGGCCAGGCACAGGTACTCGGCGTGGGCACCCATCCGCATTCCCGCCGAGCCATAGACCTGATCCCCGACCCTGAACGAACTCACCGCACCGCCGACAGCGGCCACCTCGCCGGCGAAGCTCATGCCGGGAATCTGCGTGCGCGGCTTCAGAAGCCCGAAGCCCAGGCGGCTCAGAAGGCCGAACCCGACCGGCACGCGAAGCGCGCGGATTCTCGAATCACCGGAGGTGACCGCACTGGCACAGACTCGAATCAGCAATTCATCCTCTTTCGGCGCCGGCGTTTCGGCCTCGATGATTGCCAGCGCATCCGTCGGACTGCCGTATCGTCGCCATGCCACTGCTTTCATTGCTCATGCTCCTTTATCGTCTGGATTCGAGTGCCGGGGATCGAGCGGCCCGAGCTGTGCGGGACCACCGGTGTCGGCCACTGCGGGCGTGGGGCGACGCTGCCCTTGCACCGCCTGAAGCCTGGCACTAGTCGTGCGGGTCCTGGGCAAACTGCCTGGCCTGGTCGCCGATGCAGAACCAGCTCGGCTTGTCAGCGACCCACTCGTGAAAACTCATCTCGAGCGCGAGATCGGCGTCGATGCAGTGCGCGTTGATCGGGAAAGTCGCCTGGGCGGAAAACACATCTCCAAGCGCCGTACCGCAAGCCGAACAGAAGCACCGGTCGAACTGGAACGGTGGCTCGGCCTTGTAGGTGGCAATCCCATCGAGGCCGGCGGTGATCCTGAAGTCCTTCGCACTCACGAAGGCCAGGGCACTCGCCCCGAGCTTGCGGCATCGGCTGCAGTGGCACATGCCGAGCATGTGCGGGCTGCTGTCGATTTCGAACTGCACCGCGCCGCAGCAACAACTACCCTTGATCACGATGAAACTCCTGGGTTGATTTCACGGGCCCTGGAGGACATTAGCACCTAAGGAACCTCTGAATAATCATGCGCGCATAGAGCTGGCAGCCTGCCTCGAGGCGGCCGCTCCAGTAAAAGGCCTCCTCGATGACCGTGACCGGTCCGCGCAATCAGGACCCATCAGTTTTCGACACGAGCGAACTCGCGAACTCCCTTGCGCCAATAGACCAGGCCGAAGCAGGCGGCCACCAGGGGCACGGCCAAACCGAACTCATTCGCCAGGACCTATTCATCAGGCCGAGCACCGTCCTGCTCATGAAGAAGGATCATCTCCTTGGCGACGAGGGCGGCGGAGGGCAGGAACATCGTGGTCACGATGCGCTGGTCGATGACCACCTCGTTCTGATCGTCCAGGGACTCCTTGTTCAGCGCGATGGCGCCGTGCTCGTTGAGTCGAGTCTCCAGGAGAAAGGGCAGCAAGGTGCCCTGCTCCGCCCAGTCCTTGGTCGTTTCCGTGGAGTCGGGAAAGCCGGCGATCCGCTTGCCATCGACCAGATACGCGCCCGTGGACAGGCGTACATTGGCAAAGCCCGCCGAACCATGACCGCTGGCGCCGAGAATCCCTCCAGCTTCGTGGATCCCGGCAATCAGCGCCTGGGTTTCCTCATCTGCAGCCACATCGAACATGACGCCATAGCCACCGCCGATGAACACCCCCCAGTACGCTTCCGGGTCCACCTGTTCGGGCGAGAGCGTGGCCTCGGTCCTCTCCAGAAAACCCTCATAGGCGATGGCATAGCTGCTGATACCCAGGGGATCACGCATGAAGAACACCGGGCCGCCGTCGGGCGAAACGAAATCCACCTCGTAGCCGTGGCTCAGAAAGACATGAAAGGGCGGCGCCACCTCGAAGAGATCGTTTCTGGCATCGTGCTGCTCGGGGTCGCCCATGTCGACCTGGTTGGAAACGACGATCAGCACCTTCTGCGGCTCGTCCGCATCGACGCCCGCAGCGGCCAGAAGCAGGGCAGTGGCAAGCATGGCGTTCAAAGCATTCATGACGTGTCCCTATCGATGAGGCGAAGATACGATGCCGATGCCGGAGAGAAGACCTGGCGTCGCCGTGCGTCGGGCCACCGTCCTTGAACTTTGTTATAACCCGGGGCAGTCCCGATCATGCAGTGCCATGAGTCACCCGTCGGCGGCGAACACGGGATTCATGCGCACACATCATGCGCAGCCAACATACCGTCCGCTGGCCACCCGCCGACGACGAGGCGGGGCGGATCCGCATCGCCTTCGGAGTCGCCCCTATGCCCCGATCCTCGGACTCATCCCACCCCCTGCGAACGGCCTCGCCAGGCCAGGAAATAGAGCAAGCTGCCCACCACCGCGAAGCCCAACAGGGTCTGCCAGTGGAAGGCATTGGTCTGAGTGGCAGCCCAGAGGCTGAGCACCAGGGCGACAGGCGCGGCCAGGACGATCGAGGTGTTGAACGCGGGCAGGCCCGCCTGGCGGCGGAGCCTCGGCAGGGCCAGGATCGAGCTGACATAGGCGAGCAGTCGGGCCAGAGTGCTGACGGCGGCCAGGGCCAGGAAGTCGTCCCAGAGGGAGAACAGGATCGCCCCGACGCCGTAGAAGACGATCGAATTGGCGGGCGTGCCCCAGCGCGACACCCGGCCGAACCAGCCGGGCAGCAGACCGTCATCGGCCATGGCCGAGGGCATGCGGCTGGCCGAGGTATGGCCGGCGGTCAGATTGGCCAGCACGCTCATCACGATGGTCGCGGCGATCAGCAGGGCGCCGATGTCGCCCCCGTACTCGCCCGCCAGGGCGGTCAGCGGCGCCTCCGGCCCCGTCCCGGCGATCACGCTGTGGCTGTAGGCCCACTGCAGGCCGAAATAGATCAGGGTGACGAGCGCCAGACCCAGCAGCAGAGCTCGCGGCATGGACCGCTGGGGATCCCGCGTCTCGCCCGCCGGAATCGTCGCGTTCTCGAAGCCGACAAAGGCATAGAGCGCCGCCAGGGCGATGCCCTCTACGGCGCTGAACTGCGGCAACACCAGAGGTCCGGGGCTGGCTGCCGCAGAAATTCCAACCACCATCAGGATCAGCAGCGGCAGCAGCTTGAACAGGGTCATCGCCCCAAGCACGGCCACGACGCGCTTGATGCCGATCACGTTGACGACCGTGATGCCGCCCAGCACCGTGATGATCAAGGCCACCTTCGCCGCGCCCTCACCCACCACCGGCCAGAGTGCGGCCGCATAGGCGACCAGCACCAGGACGTTCGCGCCCTGGCTGATGAGCCGGGCGGCATAGAAGGTCCAGCCCACGACAAAGCCCGGATAGGCCCCGAAGGCATCGGCCGCATAGCGCTGCGGACCACCCGAGCGATCGGTCAGGCGGGTCAGCTCGGCAAAGCAGACGACAATTGCCATCACCAGCACTCCACCGATCAGCAGTAGCCAGGGCGCGAAACTGCCCACGGCCACGTGCAGCGCCTCGGGCAACCCGAAGATGCCGGCACCGATCAGGCCGTTGACCACGATGAAGAGCACGCCGAGCGTGCCCATGTCGCGGCGGTACTTGGAGGGTTCGGGGTTCATCGACGGTCCAGATCGAAACCAATCAGAGGGGACAGCATGCCCGGGCAGAGGCATGAAACGCAAATTTCATCCAGCTGACGAGGCCTCGGATCGATCCAGCGCCGGAAGCCGCTTGGAAGCTGGATGCGCGATGGTCTCTGAAAGCGCCGTATCAAAGGGAACCGAGCAGCCAGACGATGAAAAGCGCGATCACCACGAACACCATCCCGACCATGACGATCAGCACCTGCCTACCGAACAAGCCCTTGCTGTACCGATCGCTGTTCGGATCCAGATACTGCGAGCCGGCCATCAGTGAGCGTGCGCGCTCGGCACGTGACTTCCTGGAATCGGTTTGCCTGAAGCGATACCAGAAATAGGCCGCCGTGGCGAGCACGCCCCAGTACAGGTACCAGTACTCCGAAAGATGTTCACTCATGACTTCGATGGCTCAGGCCGCTTGTGGAAGGCCCGCGGATTGCGTTTCAATCCCTGTCCCTGGACGACCGCCACAGACCGAAGCCCCGAGGCGCCTCCGGACCGCTTGGCCTTCTGTGAATCCTCCCCGGCCATGCAGCCGACCAGACCACACGATACCTACTGCCACTTTGAACCGCATCGAAGGCACTTTCTTCGGCCTCGTCTGAAAGGAAGGGGAATCGAGACGAGATGAACTACCAGGAATGCAAGCCGCCAGGATCGTTCATTTGGAACCGACGCGGTCGACCCACACTCCGGACAGACGTCCTCCTCGCCGTCCGGGAGCGGTTCTACAGAAGCCAGTATATCGAGGGCTTCGGAGGCCAAGCTCGGAGGAACTTGCAGACGAACACCACCCAAAGCAAGCGTCATTGGCCAATCCAGCTGCGAATGGCCGTGGCTGTGCAGGAACGCCGGAATTCCCTCAACGTCCAGGCGACCGCGGGCAATTTCGGCCTCGATGGGGCTTAGATACCACCCAACCGTGACAGGCGCCGAGGAACGCCTAGAGCCGTCTTCATTCATTCAGCGCTCTGGCCAAGCGGCGCGCCTTGGCGCGTTCGCGCCAAGGTGAAACAGGAACAGCTTGGCCCGTTTGTCATCTCTACCACCGCCAATCATGGTCGATCGGACTATCAATGACAAAGGTGGGGTTGCCGAAGCCGGTATTGGTATCCAGTGTCAAGTACAGAACAACCGGATTCTCGGCCAATTCTATTTCAGGTTCCTCCCTGTAGGAAAACACTGATGTCACTTCCGACAGACCCGTTTCCGGCAAGGAAACTCGGATGGACTTCCCAGCAGAGCTGGCCCCGATCAGGGTGTCCCCCCAACGATTGTCCAGCTCCGGTTCGAGATAATACTGCTCGCCATTTCCAGGAGACGTTATCCAGCACCTGGCATCCGAAACGTCTTCCTGTTCTGGCGGAGCGCTCAGCCAGCCCGTCAGATTCGGCAGATCATAGGCTGGAAGCCCGTCCGGCAAAAGAACCGCGACGGAACCCTGACTTTGCGGATGAAGCTCGATACGAAATTTTGCCGGATACACGTTTCTGCGCATTTCATCGTATCCCCGAATGGCACTCGCTATTTCGGCAACCGTCCCGTTGCCAACCAATATCAAGCCCTGCGCCGCCACGAAAGAGGAGTCGACAGAATCACTGGAACTATCGCAAGCGCCGATCGTTGACAAGAGCAATATCAGCAGCGCACGTTTTTGAAAGGAACCCATTACTTGACGCCCTACCGTGGAAGTTCAGCAGCGCCACCCTACGGAACCGCACCCAAGGAATTGCCGATCCCGCTCGACCCTGGCGTGCGAACAGGTGGCGAACAAACCGATATATCTTTCTCAAAAACGACGCTTCAGGCTTTCCATCAAGTCGATCTTCATGTCGGTCATGCGTCGTTCTCCTTCCCTCGTCGCCTTCAGCCCAAGCCGCGCGCTCTATCTCCCCCCGTGGAGGGAAACTCGAAACAGCCCGTCAGGCCCATTATGCAGCATTGCTCCGTTCTGAATGATGCAGTTGCCTCAGTCGCGAGCCGGCATAGGTAAAAACGACGACGGAAAAGACACCGAAAAGCGTTGCTCCCGGGAACGCCAGTAGCGCTGCAAAGGCCCAGTCCGAACCATCGATCAGCGTGACCACCAGAAACTCGATGACCAGAACAAGCAAGCCTAGAATGCATCCGACCATGATCGGCCGCTCTCTAAGCACCCAGCCTGAAATCAGTCCAGGCAAGAACCAGGCGAGAATCGACGAGACCCCCTCCAACCAATTTTCATGGTATGTACCATCCGCTTGAAGCTCACTTGCGGCCAACTGCGAAATCGCAAGAAGCACCACGAAGGCCCCAGAGCCCAGAACAATACTCCTGATCGGTCCAACGGTCATCTGCTTTCCTGCATGGCACCAATGTGAGGGAGACAGAGGCCAATGAGCCTTGCGGCTATTGTAGCCGGATTGGGCTTGAAAGCCCTGTCAGGCATCAGCTGAATTGGTACTTGTCCTGCCAAAGACCATCCTTACGTATGAAGGATTGCATGATTTCGACCATGTCCTCCACGCTGTCCGGGGGCACGGAAGTCACCAGATGAAGCTGCTCGGCACGGTTCCGATACACACCCGACAGGCCATCGACTCCATTCAAGGAGCCCCCAAGCTCCATGGACACGCCGGGAGCAAGTGTAACGATCACCTGAAAGAATCCACGCTCCCAATCGAGGCCTTCCATCAACTCGACCACAATCGGTATTGACGGCTCCTCGGAGACATACGCGTAACCCTCCCCAAAGTCAGACAGCAAATGGACCCCAACCCGTTCCTGGGTGGGATCAGGCTCCTGACCAATCTCCTCCGGCACCTCATGGCCACCTGCCGAAAGGATGAACCTGGATAACCACTTCAATTCTCTGTCTCCCTGTCCAGAAGCCTAACGTCCTTGCATCGCCCCCAAGGGGTTTCTCCAGTCGGCGTTCGGCGGCATTTCGACCGCGTAGTCAAAAGCCACCCTCACCAATAGGGAAAAGCCCAAGAGGATCCGCACTCACTCACAGGCGCCGCTACTCAGAAAATGAAAACTGGCGCCAAGTCGAAGCGTCACTATCCAACGCCCCTTCAGGGTAGAGGAATTCCGCCCTCTCACCTTCATGCGTAACGCCGCTTACACCAATCATAATGTTCCACGTAATACCGGGGAACTTGTTGCGTGATATCTGTATTTGTCTGTGTGTTCCTCTAGCGAATCTGGGGCCGCTTCTATTGCCCGGGTCTTCCAGCCCGGCATACGGCACCCAGAAGCCAGCGAAGCCGTCCAGGTCCCATGGAGCCGACTCACTCCACCCTTGCTCCGTAAGCACGCTTTCACCCATCTGGGCGGACAGGTGAAATCTATGGAGATGTCCCGTTTGCGCATTCTCGATATAGAGATCAAGCACCGTGTGGTCGTCTTCTTTGGCTTTGGCGCAGAGATAGAAGTACTCGCTATCGTGCATGACATGAATCGAGGCCTGTGCGGGTAACTCGATCCTTGTAGCTACCTCCCATTCATCGTTGCCGCATTGACCGTCCAACAATGCCGCCCTACTCGTCGGGCTGATGGCGATCGTTTCGGAAGCATTGGCGCAAACAGTGACCAACGACAGCGCGGCAACGAGAAGGAGCTTTGTTGATTCCATTTTCATGGCACTTTTCTGATTCCTGATCTTCATGGCCAAGGTCCATCCAAAGCGGCGCAGGCGCAAAGCCAGCCCGGCTTCGCAGGCCCGAAAGTTACCCCACATCCGCTCGAGCTCTTTCTGTTCGACGCCCAGTCGGCATGATGCCACTCCAGCCGAAATATATCCCTTGGTTTGCTGGAAGTTACCGGGTCACTCTCGTCATCCAGGGCTGCCCGAACGGCCTCATTGATCGCGGTTTGATAACCAACACCTGTGGCTTCAGCCCGCGCTCGAAATGACTCGATAATGTCGTTATCACGCAAGATGGTGATGCGGGTCTTTCCGGTGGATTCTACCGCGGAACCCCGTTTACCCTTGCTGAAATCATACTCTTTACCAATGGTAGTGCCTTGCCTCGTTGGCGCTGGCCTTCCGCGCGGAAATGATTCGGACCCGATCATCCCGCGGGGTGTGGATCACGACCAGCATTCTTCCCAGAGAATCCGCGCCAGAAGTGACGAAGCGAGACTCCCTTCCGAGTCGGGATCCTCAATAGTGAAGCCAAGTGAATCCCGGAGCGGCTGCTCCGCATGGGCGAAACCACCTCGGTGTTTGCGGACGTGGAGGACGCCTTTTCCAGGACGAACTCGATCTCCATGCGCCAAGCGCGCAAACTGTATGCATATACGTCAACTGCTCCCAACGCCTGTGTTCAGCGGCACTTGACCCTCCACCTGCTTTTGCGGCAGAAAAAGTGGGCAGCGGGTCAAATGTCCGCTGCAACACTTTGCTATGCATCAGCGTACCACGCGGTCGAGTTCGACAATCACTTCCCTTGCATCCTGGTAATACTGCCGCACATCACCAATGGATACTCTAGGGTTGCCCCCATGAGCGAACTCATTCCTTGCGTCAACTAATGACTGCAGTGATGTTTTTAAAGAACTAGCTCTAGCGTGCATATTGACTCCACCTTTAAATCCAGTCTTCCAGCTCTCATCGAAAGATTTCAATAGCTTGCAGATGTTAGAGAACGATGGATTAGAGGAGCTGTTTCGCACGTTATCTTCAAGGTAGTTCTTGATCTGTGAGCGAGCACGATACGAGCAGCGATCGGCAACTACGGACTTAAACGCCTGCTCGATGGTTCCGCAGGCCTTGATGAGCCCATACTTACTCAAGTAGGGAACGATCGTGCTTCCAAGGCCGAGGCTGTTAATAAGCGTCTCGATAGCAGCAAGCTCCGTTTCGCAATCATCCAGCAAGGCTCTGACAGCGTCATTCTTCATGACCAGCACCAAACAGGTACTCAATTGCCAGAGAAGTGCGACGGGTAATGGAGTCCTTAGTCATCGTCTCTTTGCTTATCGCGGTGCGATAATCCGGATCGTGCAGTAGCCTTCTTCTGTTAGACTCTGCATCCCCAGGGGCCAAACCGAGCCCTTGATGAAGAGCGACAGCTGCTGCGATTGAGATGGAATCAAAAATGGTAGGACTGAACTTCCTCACCAATCGATTTGGATCTGTCGGTGAGACGTTATGAAACGCCGACTTACCCCAAGTTTCGTGAATGAGGCGCATAGCGCCCAAAAAGCGAGCACGGAATTCTTCTAACTGGCCGTTCGGCGCGGTCGAATTCCTTTTCATGAACTGGTTGAGGTGCTTCTTCAGAGAAATGCGCTCCTTGTCGATAGCCCCAGTCTCTGACGGGTCGAGAGCATAGAAACGAAGAATAAACTCCATATCTCGCATCCGGGCATCTTCGTTGCCTCCGAACAAAGAACGCCAGTCGTCGGTTTTGTTTAGCTCAATCAGAAGATCGTTCAATACCCCTTGATACACACAGTTCCGTATTTCCTGAGGCATCAATGTTCGCCCACTCGTATTGATGCGCTCGAAAACCTGATACAGGCTCGTATCAGTGTCAGAAGGCTGATCTTGGACGAAAATTATGGCGTGAATGGTTGTATTTCGGATCCTCCGTTGTTCTGCGTCGCCAAGTTCGGCAAAGGCTTTTCCTCTCCAACGAGAATTGATTTTCTCTGATCTTGAAAGCTTAAATACCTTCCCGTCTCCCGAATAGATTCCACGCACGAAGTCGTAGACGGTCATAATCCTTTGGTAACCGTCAATGATTAGCATTCTCTCGTCTGACGCTTTCGCTAGAAAAATGCTTGGGACAGGGAGGCCGAGCAATAAGGAATCAATGAAGCGGGACGCCTCAGTTCTGTCCCAAACATACTTACGCTGAAGTTCGGGCTTCACCAATTCGTTGTCGTCATACCGGGCTATCAGTTCACGAAAGGAAAGATCGGCGCCCCACGATGAGATCTTGAATAGGTCGTCATCAGAGTAGAAGTCGTTTTCTTCCTCTTTAAGGTGCTGAATGATGTCCGTCATTTGTTATGCCTCCCGGATTGTATGGGCCTGGCCCGCGGCCTCCCTGATGTAAAACACCCACGTAGGCTGCCTTCAGCATGGAGCGCTTGATCGGGTAAAAATGGCGAATCCATGCCAGAGCAAGTGCGGAGCGCTGAACGTCCGAATGAGGAGCGTAGCGACGAATGGCTTGACCGCCTTGGTAGGCTCTTAATCAAGTGACCGACCAAGAAGGCGCGCCAGTAGCGCCACGAGCCCCCGCTCGTCACCGCTGGCGCTGTTTCCATAATGGTAGTTTCTTAGTGCGAAGAACGCCCCAACAAGTGCGCAGGCGATCCCCACCCATTGGACCCAATGCGTACGGCGCGCGAACACGGCCTCTAGCGTTGGATAGAACATGCTATTTTTCTGCCCTTCGAGCACAGAGTTAATCCAGGCTGGAATCGCAAGATAGAAAACGATGAACAATAGTGCGCCGAGGATTAAAGCACCCTGCCAACTTAGTTTGGCGCCGATATCTGCGGCATCTCGCACTATCGATCCAGCACTGCTACGCCTTTTGTATCTCCTTCTTCCCATTCACCCTCCGTGGGCCTTCTTGAACCTAACGCCTCAATAGTCGGCGCAGCTTTGCTGCGTCCGGCGCCGAAGGCGCGTATTTGATTGATGAAATGGACTCCTCCCGCGTTTTTACCGGCATCGCGATGTGCCAACATTCGGGTGCGTTTCGTTGAATGTCCCACGACAGGAGGAGTCCATGAACCAGTCTACTCTCATCGCCGTCGATCTCGCAAAGGAGGTCTTCCAGGTCGCCCTCGCCAGAGCTCAGGGCAAGGCCTACGCCCATCACCGGCTGTCGCGAACCCGGTTCGAGGCATTCCTCGCCAAAGCCGATCGCTCCATCGTGTTGTTCGAGGCCTGCGGCAGCGCCCACTTCTGGTGCAGACAGGCTCGGGAGCTCGGGCATGAACCCATCATGCTCCCCGCCCAGTTCGTCAGAAAGTACCGACTGCGCAACAAGACCGATCAGACCGACACCGAAGCCCTGCTCGATGCCTATCGAAGCGGGCGGGTTCATCCTGTCCCGGTCCGGTCCGTTGACCAGCAGCAGATCCAACAGCTGCATCGGGTTCGAGAGCAGTGGAAATCCACCCGTGTCGCTCGCATCAACGGACTTCGCGGATGCCTCCGGGAACTTGGCCATGCCATCCCGGCTGGACCCAACGCGGCCAAACGCCACGCCCAGGCGATCATCGATCAGGAGGGCTTTCCCGCCGGCCTTCGCGCCGTATTCTCCGAACTGCTTCAGGAGATCACTGATCTGGAAGCCAAGATCACGCTCGCCGAGCAACAGATCCACGCCCTCACACGCGATAACGACGAGGTCTCCCTACTTCAGCAGGTCCCGGGCGTCGGGCTGTTGACCAGCACCGCACTCGTCGCCTGCGCCGGCTCGCCCGATCACTTCAAGTCCGGTCGACACTTCGCATCGTGGCTGGGGATCACACCGCTGGAATGCTCCAGTGGAAACAAGCGATGGCTGGGACGGATCACCAAGCGCGGCGACAAGTACCTCCGGATGCTGATCATCCATGGCGCTCGGTCGGCACTCTGTCGAGCCAAGACCCTGGCCAAGGCCGGCAAACCCCTGAACCGACTCCAGCGCTGGGCGTTGCGACTCGAGCAGCGGGTCGGCTTCAACAAGGCCACCGTTGCCCTGGCCAACAAGATGGCTCGGATCTGCTGGGCGGTCTGGAAACAACGCGCCCCGTTCAACCCCGGTCCAGTCTTGAGCTGACCCGTCAATCATCCCTCTGCACCGTTTGCGAAGAGACCGAACGCTTCATGACACCACAGGTTGGACCGGTACCGCACAAGGCCGATAACAAGTTCGGCATAGCCAATGCCGCTTTGAGCGAATGGCCCGCGGTACGCGGAACTCATGATGGCCCGATCGAGGAATATCCGCGATCAACAAGAGGCCGAATATACGCTTGCAACGAATCCAACCTCATGCGTCGTTCAGTCTCGGGTTGCGGGAGGAGTCCATATATGACTTGTTAGAGCTTTTCACAGCAGGCTCAACATATCTCCGACGACCAAGTATGTATAAACAACATAGCGGTCTGCTTCTTCTTTGGAAACAGCAGCGTGGGACCCTTTTTGGGCAGCCTGAAATACACTATCTAGCCTATCACCCACAAACCCAAGGTGACTTCCAACAATTTCTTCAAATCTTTCTGACTCTGAATTTTCTTCAAGGAATGCTATCAATCTATTTATGTAGTTATCTGGCCCAAGTTTTATTAAACGTTTTTTCCCGCCAATTTCTTTTTCAACATCATCTCTTGGTGGATACAATGAGTCTGCCAGATCCTGAAGAATTCGACGGCAACTGTGAACAGCATTAGCCCAGTCTTCCGGGTTCTCGGATTGTAAATTTTCATAAACAGCTGAAAGCTTCTGGGCCGCACCTGGAACTCTCTCGCCGATTGCGTTATCCACGCTTTCACGCACTCGAGAAAATATATCGTCTGCTATTCCTGAGAACTTAAGTTCATGATGCCGTTTTAATGCATAGGAATATATGAACGACCGCCGTGATGATAGCCTGCGCTGTGCGCGGGCTGCGTTCGTCCGAATGGTATCCCTCTCGAATTTATTTCCAACGGGGTTCCAAACCATCTGGCTTGGATTGGCCGATGATACTGAAACATCAGGATCACGAGCCGCAGCCAAAGCCGAGTCGGCGGACTTTACTTCCTGCTCCAGCTCCTCAATCGAATTCAAATATATGTAATTATTTATTTTTTCTGTTTTTGCATCTTTCTGCTGGGACTCACGGCCTGCAATTACAGCTAGCCGATAGATGACAGGATCAACACCATTAGGAGAAGAAGGATATCCGCTAGCTTCTAGCTCCATTATTTTTTGATTATCAAAATCATTTAACAATCGAGCTAGTCTAGACGCCTTCAGCAAAATATTTGCAAGTGGCATTTCGCTTAGCTCAATATTTTTTAATATGTCTTCGGATAATGCCAGAGCTTCTCTCAGGGCTTGTCGGGAAGGAGGGATTTGATCACTCATGCTCTATTGCTCTATTGCTGTATTGCTCTAACATTCGCCTTAACCAGCGCGGACAATGACCCAACCCGGCGAAGCCGACCCGGAGCTTAACCCGCGCTCGGTTGAAGGCTTTGTTATACCTGTACCTCTAGATTTGGAATTTCATAAAGTGTTGATTTTTGGATTTTGCCCTTGAAACCCAGAGATCGGATATGATTTGAATATATTTCAACCAGCCGATTATCCATGCGCGGATCAAAAACGACTTCTTCTATGTTGGAGAATGGATCAAAGGGAAAAAGAAAAATATCCTGAGATTCTCTGCCATCATTTTTTGAGTAAATCAAGCGCACTTCTTGCTCATGCTCAAAAGCTGTTCGCTTAAACAATAAAGTTTCCGCTAGCCCTTGTCCCGCCCCATCAAAAACCTTTCTTTGCATACGAGCACGATCATTCAGCATTCCTCTAAGCTGCGCATCCGTGTGATAACGAACCTTTCCAATAAATGCGGAAATATCCGAATACGGCACGGATCCCGCTAACGCCTCTCTCAGCTTTCTTGGAGTTGTTTTAACTTTGACACCGTACTGGTTAGCAGAGTAAATGCGCCACATTGCGTCGCTTTCTTCTTTGAAAGACCAGCACTGGCCATAAAGGTCATTTGCGTATGCGAACTCAGCAAGTTCGCCATTTTCTAATCGTGCTTTTGACTTTAGAATGAAGTTTTCGAAAGGATCATCCCAGGCGGACGGCTTAACCAATGCAAGCTTCTGAACATCAAAAAGCTGAAAGAGTCGCTCCACCCCGAAGATCCGGTAGATGGGCGCATCCATTTCTTTTTGATCTGAAAAGAATATGTATCCAGGCATTCTTTGTCTCTCCCTCGGGTATAACGCCTGAGCTCAGCTGCGTTTGAGGCGACGCCTACTTTTGCGACAGAGAAAGTAGGTGGCGGGTCAAACGTCAGCTGCAGCGATTTGTTAGCTGTCATTGCTTGGAGATACCGCACTTGCGCCGTCCAGCAAGATAGCAAAGGGATCACTTAGCTTGCTCATCGGAGTGTCCTGATGTGCGAGCTCCACGTGGCAATGGGGGCATTTCGGGCTTTGGTCTGGCCGAAATTGGCCACCGCATGGACATTTCGGAAGTGAATCCTCAAGTTCAGATAGAAGGTCTGCCGTTGCTCCTTGCTGCTTACGTTTCCGACGCATTGTCTCGGAAAAATACACGTTGGAACAGCGGGTGCAGTAAAAGTGCGGGGCCATATCTCCCATGGCCGAGAAAGCGTAGAAGCGAATCTGCTTCTTGCAACTAGGGCATGAAACCTCACTGGTCGGTTCGCGCTGATATGTCGACAACATTTCCGGCTCCGTGACAGCTAACTACAACTAACTGGGAAAAGCCAGAGAAACGGAGTTAGGTGGACGGATTCCACTTAGCTCCGGGGCGAATTCGGGGTTGGCCTTCGATGGAGCAGGCGTTTCTACCCGCTTCGAGGTCTGCGAAAAACCGGAAACTTTCCTCATAACACCACCAAGCCACCCACTAGGCCGCATATTGGCAGACACAAGCGGCTGTCGTCAAATCAAGGCGGTGCAACGGCGCAGCGAGGCCGTTCGGCCTGTCGGCTTCAGCGCTTCATCGGTACTTCGCCGCCGTAGGTCAGCTTTCTCCAGACCCATTCCATCGGCCCATATCGGTACCGTCCCAGCCACCAGTGGCTCAGGGGAATCTGCAGCAGGAAGATCGGCACCACCATCAACGTGGCGCCGGCGAAGCCGACCTGGCCGTAGTAGCCCAGTCCGTAGCCGTAGAAGATCAGGCCGGCGAGGATGGATTGCATCAGGTAGTTGGTCAGGGCCATACGCCCGACGGGGGCCAGCCAGTTCACCAGCCTCCCCTGCCCTGCGCCGCTGACCAGCAGCGCGAAGGCCGCCATGTAGCCCAGGGCCAGCAGGGGAACGCCGATCGTTTCCACCAGCACCTCCACCGCGCCGAGCGCCGAGCCCGGCAGGTACGGCGTGGCATCGCTGGCCAGCCAGGCCCAGAGTCCGTTCAGGATCACACCGCCGACCAGGCCGAGCCAGGCCATGGTTTCGAGCAGACCACGATGGCGTGCCAGGTCGGCGGCAATGCCCTGCTTGCCGATCCAGAGCCCCAGCACGAACATGGCCAGCACCGGGAACGGTCGCAGGCTGAGGATCAGGTTCATCCAGCGCCCGACCAGCTGGACGGCGTTGGCCTGAAGCACGTCGAAGTAGCCGCCGGGGAAGCCGTTCAGCATCACCTGGATGGGGTTGAAGGCGTCCGGGTCCCGTGGGGTGCCCGGTGGCGGTGGGCCCATGGGGTCGCCCATGCCGCTGGCCCACATCAGGCAGTAGACGCCGACCTTGAGCCCCAGGAACACGGCGACCCAGAGCAGCAGGGTCCTTGGTCGAGCGTGGAAGAAAGCCAGCAGGAGGAAGCCCAGCAGGGCATAGAGGATCAGGATGTCGCCGGCCCAGATCAGGGTGGCGTGGACGATGCCGATGCCCAGCAGGATGGCCAGGCGACGGGCGAACAGGCGGCCCGGTCGAGGCATGCGCTCGGCGGCCCGGCTGTAGAAGAGGTAGAAGCCGATGCCGAAGAGGATGGAGAAGATCGAGTAGAACTTGCCGTGGATGAAGACTTCCTGGACGTAGAAGAACACCGTGTCCAGCGGCGTGGACTCGACGGCGCCGACCATGTTGGCGAAGAAGACGCCGGAGAAGATCAGGGAATTGGCCAGCAGGATGCCGAACAGGGCGAAGCCGCGGAGGATGTCCAGGACATCGAGTCGTTGCCTGGCGGTGACTGGAGTGGCGAGGGTCATCGGGATTCCTCCGTTCGGTTTCCGGTTTCCGGTTTCCGGAAAGGCTCAGGGGGCCGGGGCCTGTTCCGGATCGGCTCGGTTGCGGCCGGCCATTCCGGCCCGGATGAAGGCTCGGTCGGCGTGGTCGATCAGGGCTTCGAGGGGCTCGTCGGGGGCCTCGAAGCGGGCGCGGATTCGCGGTGGCATCGGTCCTCGTTTGGCGGGCGGGGGCGGCCTTGCCACCCCCGCCGTGGGGTCGAACTACTGGCAGATGTAGCCGTAGGGGCTGCCGCCGCCCGGGCATGCACCGTCGCAGATGGCCAGCTGCACGTGGCCACGCTGGCAAAGCGGTTCCGGTGCGGTCTGGACCGGGTTGGCGCCCCAGCAGCCGCAGTCCTGCATGGGCTGTCCGCTCGGGTACAGGGAGGCGTTGCCCTGGCGGGCCGGCTGGGAGCTGGTCTTCAGCGCTCCGGCGCTCCGGCAGTCCGCCGTGTCCGAGCCCGGCGGGCAGAGGTTGGGTTCATCGCACTCGCCGTCGAAGGCCCACTGGCAGCTGTTCGGACCGCTCTGGCAATCGGCCGTGTCCGAGCCCGGCGGGCAGAGGTTGGGCTCGTCGCACTCGCCGTCGAAGGCCCACTGGCAACTGTTCGGGCCGCCGGCCTGGCCACCGCCGCGGCAGTCCGCCGTGTCGGTGCCGCTGGCACAGAGGTTGGGCTCGTCACACTCGCCATCGAAGGCCCATTGACAGCTGTTGGCGCGGTCGACGGGGCTGGAACCGCTGCAGTCGGCGGTGTCCGAACCCGGCGGGCAGAGATTGGGTTCGTCGCACTCGCCGTCGAAGGCCCACTGGCAGCTGTTCGGACCGCCGGCCTGGCCACCGCCGCTGCAGTCCGCCGTGTCGGTGCCGCTGGCGCAGAGGTTCGGCTCGTCACACTCGCCGTCGAAGGCCCAGCGGCAGCTGTTCGGGCCTGCGGCGGAGCAGTCGGCGGTGTCGGTGCCGGCGGCGCAGAGGTTCGGCTCGTCACACTCGCCGTCGAAGGCCCAGCGGCAGCTGTTCTCGCCGGACTGGGTCGGCGGCGGCGTGCTGACCGGCGGGCTGGTCGGCATGCGCGGTGCGTTCTGCGAGTCGGGGCTCAGGCCACCACCATTGTCGGGGGTCTGCTGGTCACAGCTGGAATCGGACTGGCAGGCCCGGATCCAGCCATTGGTGATGGCGGCCAGGCGGTCGTTCTTGGCCGGGTGCGTATCGGAACCGACGTCCGAACCCAGCACTTCCATGGCCACGCGGGCATCGTCCAGCGAGGCTCCGAGGCGCTGCAGGATGAAGCCGGAGTAGTAGTCGGCCTCGAGCTCGATCGGCGGGCGGCTGCCGCCGGCTTCCAGCGTGTGACCATTGAGGTGGTGGCCCACTTCGTGCGCCATGATGCTGATCGGCGCCCAGCTGTTGTTGGCCTGGCTGGTGGTGTCGCGCATGAAGTGCTGGTTGTAGAGGATGTAGCGCTTGTCCTCGTAGACGACGGCGGCCGCGTTGGGCACGCCGGCGGCGCGGATCTGGAAGTTCTGCACCAGACCGGAGGCGTCGACGATCCGCGAGATGGCCGATTCGGCCTCCCTGTCGGAGGCGAAGGTGGTGACGCTGGCCGGCACGTCCTCGCCGAAGAAGCTGCAGGTGTCACCGGTCTGCAGTGCTTCCATGACCTGGGCGGAAGCGCCACAGGAAAGCAGTCCGAATGCCGCAAAAGCAATCGAATGGATGGTCTTCATCTTGTCCCCTTTGGCCTGGCGGCCCTGGCGGGTTTCTTCTCTGACCATGCATTCGTTCGTACCCGAACCACGGCCTCCCTGTGCTCGGATGCTACTCCATTTGTCGGTACCGCGCACTGCCCGCCATCGGGGCCTTGACCGGGCTCGCCCGGCGCCAGCTCAGGCCGGTTTGAAGACCATCAGCCCGAAGATGCCGATCGTGGCCAGAAAGGCCGGCCAGCCCAGGGCGTACCAGGCCCGCATCAGGCGTCGATAGGCGAGATCGGGCGCCTGCCCTGCAGCCGCCAGCTCGGCGCTCAGGCGCGCCACGCGCAGCTGGATGAAGACCACCGGAATCCAGCACAGGCCGATGGCGACATAGAGCAGCAGGCTGAGCCAGACCCAGGTCAGGCTCATCGGGATGCCGAGCAGATGCAGCATCCAGAAACCCGTCAGCGGCTGGACGATGACGGCCGGCGTGGTGAACAGCCAGTCGGCCAGCACGACGTTGCGCGAGACCACGGCGATGGCGCGGATGTCGCCGCTGGCATCGGCCCGCCACATGGCGAAGGCCGTGCCAAGACCCGTGCCGAACAGCACGGTGGCGGACAGGATGTGGATCAGTTTGAGGGTGAAGTAGTCGGTCATCAGCGTCGCTGCTCCAGGACCAGCATGAAGGCGATCAGCAGCACCAGGCCCAGGTTCTTGAGCAGGCCGCCGGTCAGATCGAGCCACTGCGCCGGCACCAGCACGCCAAGACCGATCGTGTAGGCCAGGACCGAGACCAGCATCAGCGCGAGCACCGGCACGATCGCGCGCCGCAGGGCCAGCGCCAGGCCCAGCAGCAGGTTGATCGACGAGGTGGCCAGCACCAGCGAGGCCTGCATGGACACGGGCACCCCCATCTGATCGAGCAGCGGCGCGTAGTCCTGCGGCCGGGCCAGGTAGCCGCTGGCCGCCGACAGCAACCAGATGATGACCAGACTCAGCCAGGCCAAGGGAATGAGCGGGTACAGCCGCGCCTGCCAGCGGTCCTGCACGAAGCTCGCCGATTGGCTCAGGCCATCGCGGATCGAGCCCATCGAAAAGCCCAGTGCCCGATCCGCACGCGCCGCGCTCTCCTCACTGACATTGCCGCGCTCGAGCATTCGCCCCATAGTCCGTCCGAGGGGGCCGGCGCGCAGCCGGTCGCCCAGGGCATTGGCGAGGCTCACCAGCGGCATCGGCACGTGCACGGTCAGCTTCGGCGGCGCGATCTTCAGCCATTGCCGGGTCAGGGCAAGGTAGTCGTGCAGGGTCAGGGTGTCCGGGCCGACAACGTCGAGCACCCGTTCGTCGAGTTCCCGACGGGCCAGCGCGAGATGCACCAGCTCGGCCAGGTCTTCCAGCCACAGCGGCTGGATGCGCTGTTCGCCCCGGCCCGGCAGCACGAGTACGCCGGGCAGCGCGGCCATGGCCCGAAGCATCGAAGTGCCACCATAGGAGCCGCGCCGCGACACGACGACAGACGGCCGGAGCACGACGGCATCGAGCCCGTCGAGGGCAGCCAGGCGGGCATCCAGGCGATGCTTGGAGGCCACGAACTCACCGTCCTCCGGCTCGCCCAGGGCTGAAATCTGCACATAGGAACGCACCCCGGAACGCTGGCAGGCTTCGGCCAGGGCCCAGGGGGCCGTGCAGTGGATCCGCTCGAAGTCCCCGCGGCGCGTCTCGCGCAGGATGCCGGCGGCATTGACCACGCCATCCACGCCTTCTATCAGGGGGAGCCAGGCTTCGGGCGTGAGCATCTCATTGAGGTCGACGGCCCGACGCTCGACGCGGTCGCTAGCGGGCAGGTTGCCGGGGCCTCGGGCGCAGGCACGGACCTCATGCCCGGCGCTCAGCAGGCGTTCCGCGATCGCCGAGCCGATGAAGCCGCCCGCCCCGGTCACCAGCACCTTCATGCCACAGCCCTCCCCCTTCCGATTGCTGCGCTCACCCGGCCTGCTCGTAGGCCTCGCGCAGCCAGGCGATCAGCTCCTCGTCGACCTGCTCGGGCTCGGTGAGCTGGACGCGGTGGCTGCACATGGTTCCGAAGGGCCCGGAGCCTTCCAGCCGGCCCGCGGTGGGCTTGTCGTCGAACTTCAGCCCCAAATCGACGCGGGTCTTCGTGCTCGGCTGGACCAGGGCGAACTGGCGCTTGCGGCGAAAACTGACCGCCGCCTTCTTCGGTGCGACTTCGACATCGTCGCCGAACTCGACCATGACCTCGCGCAGGCGCTCGTAGATGGGCCGCAGCGAGGCCTTCTTCTCGTACTGGGCCTCGACCAGATCCGCCGGCGCACTGGAGGCCGCGTCGGCCTCGCGGAACTTCAGCGCGATCAGATTGGCGTAGCCATGGGTGAGGCCGCATTCGCCCTTGAGGAAGGTCATGATCTCGCCGTGCTTGATCAATTCCTTCGTTGCCAGCAGCGCCTTCCACTCCTCGAGATCGCGGCCGGTCTTCTCCTTCAGGTTCTGCTCCATCTCCTCGCTGCTCCCTGCGCCTGAATCGAACGTTCGAGTATAGGCCCAGGACAGGCCCGGCGCCCGTGCCGGATCGAGCGACGGACAGGAATTTGCGCCACTGTCGAAGCGGTCACAGTTCGATCGACGGCAAGGGTCTAAAATATTGGAATAATTCGACGGAATCCCCTTCCCATGCGAAACGCACCCCGCCTGCTCGTCGGGCTCCTCGTCCTGTTCCTGATCCTCGGCGGCCTGTTCGGCCTGCGCTACCTGCAGCTCAAGGGCCAGCAGGCCGCGATGTCCCGCCAGCCGCCGCCGGCCCAGGTCGAGGCGACTCGCTCGCAGTTGCAGCGATGGCAGGCCACGGTCAGCGCGATCGGCGACCTGCGCGCCGTCAATGGCGTGCGCGTGGCCAACGAGATTGCCGGCGTGGTCGATCGCATCGAATTCGAATCCGGCCAGCGGGTGCAGACCGGCGATCTGCTGGTGCACCTGGACGACGAAACCGATGTCGCGGCCCTGGCCACCGCCGAGGCCGAAGCGCGCCGCGCCCGCCAGCAGTTCGAGCGCTTCTCGGATCTGATCGGCCAGGACGCGGTCTCCCAGGCGCAGTTCGACGAGGCGCGCGCGACCTATGAAGCGTCTCAGGCCCGGGTCAGCGAGCAGCAGGCCCTGCTGGCCAAGAAGTCCGTGCGCGCCCCGTTCTCCGGCACCCTCGGACTGCGCCAGGTCGACCTGGGCGAGTTCGTCCCGGTCGGCACGCCCATCGTCGAGATCAACGTGCTCGATCCGATCCACGTCGACTTCACCATCGGCGAGGCGGAACTGCCGCGCATCCGGACCGGCGATGCGGTCGAGGTGCGCGTGGCGGCCTATCCCGATGAGGTCTTCACCGGCGAAGTGCTGGCGCTGGAATCCTCGGTGCGTCCCGCCACCCGCACGGTGGAAGTGCGCGCTCGCCTGAGCAACCCCGACCGCCGCCTGCGGCCCGGCATGTTCGCCAACGTAACGGTGTTCGAAGACATCGAGCGTCAGGTGATCACCGTGCCGCGCACCGCCATCTCCTACAACACCTACGGCGATTTCGTGTACCGGATCGACGAGGACGAAGGCGGACAGCGCGTCGAGCGCGTCCAGGTCCGCACCGGCGAGGTGCGCGACGGCCAGGTGGAAATCCTCGAGGGCCTGGACGCCGATGTCCGGGTCGTCGCCGCCGGCCTGCAGCGCCTGCGCGATGGCCAGGCCGTGCAGGTCAGGCCAGCGGCCGACGCTGAAGCCGCGAGCGGCGCGGAGTCGCGGTAATGCGCTTTACCGATCTGTTCGTCCAGCGGCCGGTGCTGTCGACGGTCGTCAGCCTGCTCATCCTGCTCCTCGGCCTGCGCGCGGCCATGGATCTGGAAGTGCGCCAGTACCCCAAGCTGGAAAGCACGACGGTCACGGTCACGACCGCCTATCCCGGGGCCGATTCGGAACTGGTCAAGGGCTTCGTGACCACGCCCTTGCAGCAGGCCATCGCCGAGGCCACGGGCATCGACTACCTGGCCTCCACCAGTTCGCCGGGCGTGTCGACGATCGAGGCCCGGATGGTGCTCAACTACGACGCCAATGACGCCCTGGCCGAAATCCAGGCCAAGGTCGCCAGCCAGCGCAACAACCTGCCCGACGCCGCCCGCGATCCGGTGATCACCTCGACCACGGGCGAGTCGACGGCGCTGATGTACATCGCCTTCTTCAGCGAGTCGATCCCGGTTCCGGAGATCACCGACTACCTGCTGCGCGAAGTCCAGCCCCGGCTCCAGGCCCTGCAGGGCGTCGGCAAGGCCGAACTGATCGGCCGCCGCTTCGCCCAGCGCATCTGGATCGACCCCCAGCGCCTGGCCGCCATCGATCTGACCGCCCGCGAGCTGGTTCAGGTCCTGCTCGCCAACAACTACCAGGCCGGCATCGGCAATACACGTGATGAGCTGGTACGCATCGACCTGTCGACCAACACCGACGTGTCCGATCCGGATCAGTTCCAACGCCTGGTGATCAAGGAAGACGAAGGCGGCATCGTCCGCCTGGGCGACATCGCGCGCACCGAGCTGGGCTCCCAGACCTACGACTCGATCGCCAACTACAAGGGCCAGCCCTCGACCTATGTCGCCATCGAAATGGCGCCGGGCGCCAACCCTCTGGACGTGGCGGCGCGGGTGCGCGAGCTGCTGCCCGACATCCGCTCGCAGCTGCCCGACGGGCTCGCGGTGGAACTGCCCTACGATGCCTCGGAGTTCATCGACCAGTCCATCGACGAGGTCATCAAGACCCTGCTCGAAGCCGTATTGATCGTATTGATCGTGGTCTTCCTGTCCCTGGGTTCGCTGCGCGCGGCCCTGGTGCCGTCCCTGGCCGTGCCCCTGTCGCTGATCGGCGGCGCGCTGATCATGCTGCTGCTCGGCTTTTCCCTCAACCTGCTGACCCTGCTGGCCATGGTGCTGGCGATCGGCCTGGTGGTCGACGACGCGATCATCATCGTCGAGAACGTGCACCGCCACATCGAGCAGGGTGAAAAGCCCTTCGAAGCGGCACTGAACGGGGCCCGCGAGATGGCCACGCCGGTCATCGCCATGACCCTGACCCTGGTCGCGGTCTACGCCCCGATCGGCTTCATGGGCGGCCTGGTCGGCGCCCTGTTCACCGAGTTCGCCTTCACCCTGGCCGGCGCCGTACTGATCTCCGGCGTGGTGGCCCTGACCTTCTCGCCGATGCTCTCGGGCAAGGTGCTCAAGCCCAAAAGCAAGGACGGCTCGGACCGGTCCCGCTTCGAGCAGGCCGTCGAGCACAATTTCGAGCGCCTGGCCGATGCCTATCGTCGCACCCTGGACTGGACCCTCGCCTCGACGGGCACGGTGGTGGTGCTGGCGGCCATCCTGCTGGTCTCGATCTTCGGCATGTTCAAGCTGAGCCAGAACGAGCTGGCGCCGACCGAGGACCAGGGCATCCTGCTCTACTCCGGTGCCGCACCGCAGACGGCCACGCTGGACTACATGCAGCGCTATGGCTCGCAGCTGCAGGAACGCTTCGAGCAGCTGCCCGGCTACGACGAGAGCTTCATGCTGCTCGGCGCCCTGTCGCCCAACACGGTCTTCGGCGGCTTCAAGCTCAAGCCCTGGGACGAGCGCGACATCAGCCAGTTCGAGGTCGAACCGATGCTGCAGGGGGCCGTCTCCGAAGTCACCGGCCTGCGCACCTCGGTGTTCACGCGGCCGGCGATTCCCGGCGCCGGCGACGGCCTGCCGCTGCAGTTCGTGATCACCACCGCCCGCCCCTACGACGAGCTCGTACAGGTGGCCGACGGCCTGCTCGGCCAGGCCTTCCAGAGCGGCCTGTTCATGTTCCTGCAGAAATCGATCGACTTCGACCGGCCGATGATGCGAGTGGTCGTCGATCGTGATCGGGTCGCCGACCTGGGCCTGTCGATGGCCGACGTGGGCCGCGAGCTCTCCAGCATGCTCGGCGGCGGCTACATCAACCGCTTCAACATGCAGGGCCGCTCCTACGAGGTGATCCCCCAGGTCGAGGACCTGTCGCGCGCCACGGTGGAGAACCTGAACAACTACTACCTGCGAAGCGACTCCGGCGAGCTCGTCCCCCTGAGTACGGTGGTCTCCTTCGAGTCACGCATCGAACCCTCGCGGCGCACCCAGTTCAACCAGCTCAACTCGCTGGCCCTGGAAGGCGTCCTGGCGCCAGGCGTGGCGCTGGGTGACGCAGTCGCCTTTCTCGAGCAGCGCGCGGCCGACAGCTTCCCGGCCGGCTACAACTACGACTACAAGGGCCAGTCGCGCCAGTTCAAGCAGCAGGGCAGCGCCCTGGTCGTGACCTTCTTCCTGTCCCTGCTGGTGATCTACCTGGTGCTGGCCGCCCAGTTCGAGAGCTGGCGCGACCCCTTCATCATCCTGGTCTCGGTGCCCCTGAGCGTGGCCGGCGCGATGGCCTTCATCATGCTCGGCTTCGCGACGATGAACATCTACACCCAGGTCGGCCTGATCACCCTGATCGGCGTGGTCTCGAAGAACGGCATCCTGATCGTGGAGTTCGCCAACCAGCTGCAGATCGAAAAGGGCCTCGATCGTCGCCAGGCCGTGCTCGACGCCGCCGCGATCCGCCTGCGCCCGATCCTGATGACCTCGGCCGCCCTGATCGTCGCCATGGTGCCCCTGCTGATCGCCAGCGGCCCCGGCGCGGAAAGCCGCTTCGCCATCGGCCTGACGATCGCGACCGGACTGGGCATCGGCACTGCACTGACCCTGTTCGTGCTGCCGGCCTTCTACCTGCTGATGGCCCGCGACCACAGCCAGCGCGCCGAGACCGCCTGAGTCCTTCGGGCCGCCCTTCCCTGGGCGGCCCGACCCTTGCCTTGCATGGCCCGGCGTTGGCCTCCACCTTGACTGGAATGTCCATCTCCCCCGACACCCCGCCCGGCCTGCTGGCCCAGTTCCGGCCACTGCTGACCTATGGTCGGCGCGCGCTGGCGCTGGTCTGGGCGACCAGCCGCTGGCTGACCGTCGTGCTGGCGGCGCTGACCCTGGTGGCCGGCCTGCTGCCGGCGGCCATCGCCTGGGTGGGGAAACTTCTGGTCGACAGCGTCGTGCTGGCCATCGAGCTGGAAACCATGTCTCGGGAGATCTGGCTCTGGCTGGGCCTGGAGGCGCTGCTGGTCGCCGGCATGGCGGCCACGCAGACCGCGCTTGGCATCGCCAACAACCTGCTCCGCGCCCAGCTGGGCCAGCGGGTCAACCTCATGATTCTCGAGAAGGCCCAGACCCTGGAGCTGGCCCAGCTCGAAGACTCGGAGTTCTACGACCGCCTCACCCGCGCTCGTCGAGAGGCCTCATCGCGCCCCCTGGCCCTGGTGCAGAAGACCTTCGGCGTGATCCAGAACGGCATCGCGATCCTGAGCTTCAGTGGCCTGCTGCTGGCCTTCTCGCCCTGGGCCGTGCTGCTGCTGATCGTCGGCGGCCTGCCCGCCTTCTTCGTCGAAGCGAAGTTCGCCGGCCAGGCCTTCCAGCTGTTCCGCTGGCGCTCGCCGGACACGCGGGAAATGATGTACCTGGAATCGGTGCTGGCGCGCGAGGACTACACGAAAGAGGTCAAGCTCTACGATCTGGCGCCGACCCTGATGGATCGCTACCGCGCCATCTTCGCCAAACTGTTCAAGGAAGATCGCGCCCTGACCATCCGGCGCGGCTGGTGGGCCTTCGGCCTCGGCCTGCTCGGCACGGCGGCACTCTATGGCGCCTTCGCCTGGGTGGTGCTGGCCACCGTGGCCGGACAGCTGTCCCTGGGTGAGATGACCATGTACATGATGGTCTTCCGGCAGGGACAGTCGGCGGTCAGCGCCAGCCTGAGCTCGATCAACGGCATGTACGAAGACCATCTGTACCTGTCCAGCCTGTACGAGTTCCTCGAGCAGCCCACTTCGGTCCGGCGCGGCCAGGCCGTCGTGGGCGCACAGCCCGGCACGGGCCTGGTCATCGAGCATCTGAGTTTCCGCTACCCGGGCACCGAGCGAGCGGCGCTGACCGACATCGATCTGAGGCTCGAACCCGGCAGCAGCCTGGCCCTGGTCGGCGAGAACGGCTCGGGCAAGACCACCCTGACCAAGCTGATCGCCGGCCTGTACGAGATCGACCAGGGTGACATCCGCTTCGACGGCACCTCACTGAAGGACTGGGACCCACGCGCCCTGCAGGACCGCATCGGGGTGATCTTCCAGGACTTCGCCCGCTACCAGTGGCTGGTCGGCCACAACATCGGCGCCGGCGACATCCAGGGCTTCGAAGACGCGGCACGCTGGGAGGAGGCCGCGGCCAAGGGCCTCGCCGACGAGTTCATCCGCGACCTGCCCTCGGGCTACGAAACCCAGCTCGGGCGCTGGTTCAAGGACGGCCGCGAGCTGTCCGGAGGCCAGTGGCAGAAGATCGCCCTGGCGCGGGCCTTCATGCGAAAGCGCGCCGACATCCTGATCCTCGACGAACCCACCTCGGCGATGGACGCGAAGGCCGAAGCCGAAGTCTTCGAGCATCTGCAGGCCACGGCCAGGGACCAGATCCTGATCCTGATCTCGCATCGATTCTCGACCGTGCGCCGGGCGGACCGTATCGCCGTGATGGACGGCGGCCGCATCATCGAACTGGGCACCCACGAGGAACTGATGGCCCTTGGCGGGCGCTATGCGCAGCTGTTCACGCTGCAGGCCGAGGCCTATCGCTGAGCTCCGAAGCGGCGCTTCGTCCCAGGAAGCTCAGCCCGGCCGACGCCCGGCCGCTTGCTCGAAGAAACGCAGGTTATCCCTCACTCGTTCTCGTTCGCCTTCGGGTAGCAGGCCCGATTCGAGCAGACCACGTGCCAGCTCGACGGCGGTGACCGGATCGCCGACCCAATAGCTCGCCACCGCCAGTTCATCCCGGGCCCGCCACTGATAGACCCCGGCATCGAGAAAGAGGATGTCGTCCGGCCGTGGCAGGCTGACCGCCCGGCTGGCGAACAATTGGGCAAGGGCGTACTCCTCGCGCTGTCGGTGCAGGCGCGCCAGCTCGACCAGGGGCTCGGCACGCTGCGGACGCGCGTTCCAGGCGCCCAGATAGGCGGCGAGAAGCTCCGCGTGGGGTGCTCCGGTCAGCTCGAGCAAGCGAGCCACTTCAAGCAAGGCACAGAACCGTTCTTCGTCCCAACCGGCCATCCCGGCCCGCCGGCGATAGGCAAGGATGGCCGCCTCCCGCTCTCCCGCATCGCGCAGGCTCTGGGCCAGATAGAACTGGTAGCGCGCATGGTCCGGCGACTGCTTCAGCGCACGCCTCAATACGTCGGCATCCTTGAGGTACTTCTGGCGCTGGGGCTGTTGATTGCGGGCGCTGTCGAAGTGCCCGGTCTGCGACAGCCCGGGAATCACGGCCTGCTCGAAGTCACGATCGCAGGCCAGGTATTCGTGCAGCACGCCCTCGAAGCGCCACGGCAGATCGGCACGCAGCAAGCGCGGCAGATAGAACTCGTTGGCGCTGCCACCCGGCCGCTGCAGAATCTGCCAGGCCTCGATCTCCGGGCGCTCGGGAATGCAGAAGCCCGGCTCGATGTGCAGCTCTTCATCCGCATCGATCAGCAGCAGCCAGTCGCCCTGCCCGCGAGCCAGGGCCATGGCCTCGCTGCGGTTGTGGCCGAAGTCCAGCCAGGGCCGATGATGGAGTTGGCCGGGCACGTCACGGAGCGATGCCTCGATGCGCTCGGCCGTATCGTCGGTCGAACCCGTATCGACGATGCACCAGCGGCGAATCAACGGACGAACCGATCGCAGGCAGCGCTCGATGACGTGTGCCTCATCGCGCACGATCATGACCAGGCAGACGTCCGGCAGCGGTGAGTCGCTCAATTCGATCGACCTTGTGGTCGGCGGGCTGGTGGAGTAGTCTGCTTGCTTCTTTCTGCGTTTGGCAAGGGGGCATCATCGTGAATCCTCTCGTACGCGCTCTAGGCGCCCTTGGCATGCTGTGCCTGGCGCAAGCAGGGCTGGCTTCGATCACCGTGGGCAGCGGAGGGTCGATATCCCTCGGCAGCGGGGCCCTCGATCTGGGCGGCGGCGACCTGGTCGTCGACGGGCAGTTCAACCTCGAAGCGGCCACCGTGACCGAAGCGGGCAACGTGGTCATCAACGGCAGCTTCGATGGGGGCGGCGGCTCGATGCTCCTTCGCGGCGACTGGATCAACAATGGCCTGTTCAACGCCCAGACCAGCCAGATTTCCATGATCGAGGCCAGCGGCGGCAGCAATGCGCTGGTGGGCGACTCGATCTTCTACGGGCTCAGTCTGACCAGTCCGGTCGGCGGCGCCTTCGTGCTGCAGAGCGGGTCGGTCCAGCAGATCGTGAATTCCCTCACCATCCTCGGTGCCTCCGGGCAGCCGGTGCAGATTGAAAGCAGCAACCCTCCGCAGATCGCCGAGATGGTGCTGCAGGCCGGCGGCAGCCAGAACATCGCCTTCGTCGGGGTCTCCAACGTGCACGCCACCGGCGAGCCCCTGGCCCCGGACGAAACCAATCAGGGCGGCAGCGGCAACGACTTCGGCTGGTTCGGCAGCGGCCTGTTCGAACTGATCCCGGTGCCGACCCTGACGATCCCGGGCCTGCTGCTGATGATGCTGTCCATGCTGGTGCTGGCCCGAGTGGGTCGGTCGCAAGCCCTTTGAACCCGACTCCAAGGAATTCCAGCGAATGACCACACGATCCAGAGTACTTCGACTCACTCCGCTCGCCGCCGCCATCGGCGGCATCCTCATGGCCCAGTCCGCCACCGCCCAGAACGTCGTGATCCAGGCGCCGCCGGGTGGAACGGTGGAAATCCAGGATTCGGCGGGCAACGCCATCCATCTGCAGGTCAATGACGACGGCACCCTGGTGCTGCCGGGCATCGCCGACGATACGCAGCAGACCACCGTACTCTGCTTCGATGCAGGGACCGGCGTCCTCGGCCCCTGTACGCCGACGGCCGCGATCGGGCCCACCGGACCGACGGGACCGCAGGGCGCGATCGGCCCCACCGGGCCGCAGGGTGCGCCGGGACCGACCGGACCGCAAGGTGTCGCGGGACCGACCGGCCCGCAGGGCACCCCCGGGCCGACCGGACCGATGGGCGCCACGGGTGCTCAGGGACCGATCGGCGCCACCGGCGCTCAGGGGCCGACCGGCCCGCAGGGCATTCCGGGACCGACAGGACCGATCGGCGCCACCGGCGCTCAAGGCCCGATCGGACCGATCGGCGCCACCGGGGCCACCGGCGCGCAGGGTATTCCGGGTCCCACAGGGCCCATCGGTGCCACCGGCGCTCAGGGGCCGATCGGGCCACAGGGCATCCCGGGACCGACTGGACCGACGGGCCCGATCGGCTCCACAGGCGATACGGGGCCCGCTGGCCCCATCGGGCCGATCGGACCCACCGGCCCCGCGGGTCCAGCTGGGGCGGGAAGAAAGTTCGATATCCTCGTCAACGGCGTGTCCATCGACGACCCGGGCGTCGACCTGGCATATGTCGGCTTCACCGGCGACGCACAGGTCTTTCTGACCACCCTCAACTATCAGTTCGAAGTGGCCGACAACGCGCTCGAATCGGTTTTCCTGCTCTACCAGAACACGGGTTGCGCAGGTGCCGTGCGGGCCTACGCAGAAGATTTCCCGAGCGCGGCACAGCCTGGCCAGGTCTTCCAGACGAACGGAACGATCTACTACGTCGATGCAGCGGCGACCGTCGCCAACTTCACGTACACGTCGTTCTTCAACGTTCAGACCGGCACCTGCGACAACGTTGCTTCCACGACCGACCTAGGCGCACCCTTCGCGGCCAACAATGCCGGCGTGACCGGTTACTCGCTCGGAACGAATCTGGCCATTACCTTCCAGCGCAACTGATCAGCTGGCGATTGACAGCAAGACCGGCGCCGCCGACGGGGCGGCGCCTCAGGTAGCGAGTCGCCCTCGCATTCTTAAAGGGCAGCCCGAATCTCATCGAGAATGGCCGGATCGTCGATGGTCGACGGCACTTCCGGGTTCTCGCCGTTGGCCAGGGCACGGAGGGTGCGGCGAAGAATCTTGCCCGAACGGGTCTTGGGCAGGCGCGGCACGACTTCCACGCGACGGAAACAGGCCACGGCACCGACCATGGCCCGAACCCTGGCGACCAACTCGGTGCTCACCTCTTCAGCCGATTGCGTTGCGCCATCCTTCAGCACGACCAGGCCCAGCGGCAGCTGGCCCTTGAGTTCGTCCGCCACGCCGAACACCGCGCATTCGGCCACGGCCGGATGCGAGGCCACGATCTCTTCGAGCTCGCCCGTCGAGAGGCGGTGGCCGGCGACATTGATGACATCGTCCATCCGCCCCATGATGAAGATCTGCCCTGCCTCGTCGATGTAGCCCCCGTCGCCACTCAGGTAGTAGCCAGGATAGGCGGCGCCGTACGACGACGCGAAGCGCTCGGCGTCGCGCCAGAGCCCGAGCAGGCAGCCCGGCGGCAGGGGCTGGCGGATGCAGACGGCGCCCTGCACGCCCGGACCGCAAGTCTCGCCGTCGGGGTCGAGAATCTCGACCTGGAACCCCGGCGTCGCCTTGCCGGCGGCCCCGACGGTTTCCTCGACCGATTCCAGGCCCACGGGATTGCAGGCGATGGCCCAACCGGTCTCGGTCTGCCACCAGTGGTCGAGCACCGGCAGCCCGGTCTTCTCCTTGAGCCAGTCGTGGGTGGCCGGGTCCAGGCGCTCGCCGGCCAGGAACAGGCGCTTCAGGCCGCTCAGATCGTAGGACCGCATCAGGGCACAGTCCGGGTCTTCCTTGCGGATTGCCCGGAACGCGGTGGGTGCCGTGAACATGGCGGTGACACCATGCTCGGCGATGACTCGCCAGAAGGCGCCGGCATCGGGCGTGCGCACGGGCTTGCCTTCGTACAGGACCGTGGTGCAGCCGTAGATCAACGGGGCATAGACGATGTAGCTGTGACCCACCACCCATCCGACGTCCGAGGCCGCCCAGAACACCTCGCCGGGCTGCATCCCGTAGACCACTTCCATGCTGTAGTGCATCGCCACCGCGTGCCCGCCATGGTCACGGACGATGCCCTTCGGCTTTCCAGTCGTCCCCGATGTGTAGAGGATGTAGAGCGGATGATTGCCGGGCACGGGCACGGCATCGACCGGCGACGCGCTGGCCTCGACGGCTCGCCAATCATGATCGCGGCCAGGATGCATCGAAGCTTCGGCCTGCTCGCGCTGGAGGATGACCGTCGCGGCGGGCTTGTGCACCGCTTCGTCCAGGGCCGCATCGAGCAGGGGCTTGTGCTCGATGATGCGATCGAATTCGATCCCGCAGGAGGCGGACAGCACCAGCTTCGGCCGGGCATCGTCGATGCGCACGGCCAGCTCGTGCGGGGCAAAGCCACCGAACACCACCGAGTGGATGGCCCCCAGGCGCGCGCAGGCCAGCATGGCGATCACGGCTTCTGGCACCATCGGCATGTAGATCACGACGCGGTCACCCGGCGCCAGACCCAGCTCACGCAAACCGCCGGCGAAGCGGGCAACCCGCTCGGTCAACTCGGCATAGGTGAATCGCTGCTGTCGGCCGCTGGCCGGCGAGTCGTGGATCAAGGCCGTCTGCTCTCCACGACCGGCGTCGACCTGTGCATCTAGGGCCAGCCAGGCGGTGTTGAGCTCGCCGTCGGCAAACCACTGCTGCCCGCCCTGCGTCGCCGCCTCATGACCACGCGTCGGCGCACGATGCCAGCGGATTCGCCGGGCCTGCTCCAACCAGTAGGCATCGGGGTCGCCCGCGGCCCGCGCGGCATGCTCCTGATAGGCACTCGAACTCATGCCTGGCTCCTGACAGTGACACGTTGGCTGCCACTTTGCCCCAGCCCATCGGCCCGGTCCACTAGACCATCGGCGAATGCCCAGCGAGCGATGACAACCCAATCCGCAAAGGCCGCTATCCTTACTCCATTCCCACAGCGATCGATCATGCACTCCAATGGAGAAGAAGGTCTCACTCAACGTCCTCGGCACCACGCTGGCCGACTGTTCCCACGACCCGAAGACCGGCTTCTATCGAAGCGGCTGCTGCGAGACGGGCCCGGATGATCTCGGCGTGCACACGGTCTGCGCCGTGATGACCGAAGAGTTCCTCGCCTTCAGCCAGTCCCGCGGCAACGATCTGAGCACGCCCCGACCGGAATTCGGTTTCCCCGGCCTGCAGGAAGGCGATCGCTGGTGCCTTTGCGCCGCCCGCTGGCGCGAGGCCTGGGAAGCCGACTGCGCGCCCCGCGTGGTCCTGGAAGCCACCCACGAGAAGACCTTGAACATCGTCCCCTTCGACGCCCTGAAGGCTCATGCAGTGGAGCGTTTCCACTAGGCCGCGCGGTCGCCTGGCCGCACCCATCCCGCCAGAAGCGATTGACCCCGCCGATCAAAGCCATAGCCAGGTTGAATTGAAACCTCGGTATTGATCGTATCTAATAATGGGACCCAATTCCGGGCGTAGAACGCATGGGAGAGAAAAGCATGAAATCACTGACTCGCAATATTCTGGCGAGCCTGGCGATCGCATCCGCGTCGATGACTGCATCGACCGCGACGATGGCCATGGGCGACGCCAGATCCAACCAATTCTGGTGGCCTGACCAGCTCGATCTGAGCCCGCTGCGCGACCAGGACGCCTCGTCCAACCCTTACGGCGAAGACTTCGACTACGCGGCCGAGTTCGCCACCCTTGACCTCGACGAGGTGAAGGCCGACATCCGCGCCGTCCTGACCGACTCGCAGGACTGGTGGCCGGCGGACTGGGGCCACTACGGCCCGTTCTTCATTCGCATGGCCTGGCACTCGGCCGGCACCTACCGCGTCGTCGACGGGCGCGGCGGCGCTGGCGGCGGTCAGCTGCGCTTCGATCCGCAGAACAGCTGGCCGGACAATGCCAACCTCGACAAGGCCCGTCGCCTGCTGTGGCCGATCAAGCAGAAGTACGGCCGCGCCCTGAGCTGGGCCGACCTGATGGTCCTGACCGGCAACGTGTCGATGGAAGACATGGGCTTCCAGACCTTCGGTTTCGCCGGTGGTCGCGAGGACGACTGGGAACCGGATCTCGTCTACTGGGGCCCGGAAGAAGCGATGCTGGCCGCCGAGCGCCGTGATGGCAACGGCCGCCTGGAGGGCCCCGTCGCCGCCACCCAGATGGGCCTGATCTACGTCAACTCGGCAGGCCCGGGCGGCGTGCCCGATCCGATCGCCGCGGCTCAGGCCATCCGCGAGAGTTTCGGCCGCATGGCCATGAACGACGAAGAGACGCTGGCTCTGATCGCCGGCGGCCACACCTTCGGCAAGGTGCACGGTGCCCGTGATCCGGGCGAATGCGTCGGTGCCGAGCCCGCCGCCGCGCCGATCGAAGACATGGGCATGGGCTGGAAGAACCGCTGCGGCACCGGCAACGGCGCCGACACGATCACCAGCGGCCACGAAGGCGCCTGGACCCAGCAGCCGACGCGCTGGACCATGCTGTACCTGACCAACCTGCTCGGCTTCGAATGGGAGCTCTCGGAGAGCCCGTCGGGCGCGCCGCAGTGGGTCGCCAAGAATGGCGCCCTGGACGGCACCGTGCCTGAAGTCCAGCCCGGTGCCGGCACCTCGACCCCGATCATGCTGACCACCGACGTGGCCCTGAAGCGTGACCCGGCCTACCGTGCCATCGCCGAGCGCTTCCTGGCCAACCCGCAGGAGTTCGAAGACGCCTTCGCCCGCGCCTGGTTCAAGCTGACCCACCGCGACATGGGCCCGCGGGCTCGTTACGTCGGCAGCGAAGTGCCGGCCGATGTGCTGAGCTGGCAGGATCCGGTCCCGACCTGGGACGGCGATGTCATCAGCGACGCACAGATCGCGGACCTGAAGGAAACCATCCTCGACTCGGGCCTGACCGTGCCGGAACTGGTGCGCACGGCCTGGGCCTCGGCCTCGACCTACCGCGCCAGCGACATGCGCGGTGGCGCCAATGGTGCTCGCATCCGCCTCGAGCCGCAGATCGGCTGGGAAGTCAACAACCCGGAAGAGCTGACCCGCGTCCTTGGCGTGCTGGAAGGCATTCAGCAGGACTTCAACGGTCGCCGTGGTGCCGACATCTCGATGGCTGACCTGATCGTTCTCGGCGGTGCCGCCGCCATCGAAAAGGCCGCTGCCGATGCCGGTCACGACATCACCGTGCCCTTCGTGCCGGGACGTGGCGACGCCACCCAGGCGATGACCGAAGTCGATTCCTTCGGCTGGCTGGAACCGTATGCGGACGCCTTCCGCAACTACTACAGCGACCGTCACTACTTCCCGCCGCTGGACGCCATGGTCGACAAGGCAGCCCTGCTCGACCTGACCGTGCCGGAAATGGCCGCGCTGATCGGCGGCATGCGTGCCCTCGACGCCAACATCGGCGGCGCCGACCACGGCGTGTTCACCGACACCCCGGGCCAGTTGACCAATGACTTCTTCGTCAACGTGCTGAGCATGGATTACCAGTGGCGTCAGCATGAGGACATGGAAGGCATCTACGTCGGCAGCAGCCGCGCAACCGGCGAAGACCTGTGGACCGCCACCCCGGTCGACCTGATCTTCGGTTCCAACTCCGAGCTGCGCGCCGTGTCCGAGGCCTACGCGTCCGTCGATGGCGAAGAAGAGTTCGTCAACGATTTCGTCGCCGCCTGGGTCAAGGTCATGCAGGCCGATCGTTTCGACATCTGAAACGACACAGCAAGACTTCGCTGAAAGGCGAATGGGCGGGTCCTTCGGGGCCCGCCTTTTTTGTTTCCGGTTTCCGGTTTCCGGTTTCCGGTTGCGGAAAACCCGATTCCGAAAGAAGGCACACCGGATCACCGGATGCCCCTGTAAGAACCGATAACACATCGCCCGATCGAGGCCCGCGGTAGGTCGGGGCCACGTCCCCGACGGTCCATGTCCCAGATATCTCCACCAACCCGACTGCGCAATGCCTCAACCATCATGGAAAGCCCGACGCACGGATATCGCAGGCAGCTCGGCCTCCGCTACGATTAGCACGGTTTCTCGCCAGACACCCGATTTCAGGTGGCCACGGAATCGTCCGGTCGTCGGCCACGTGGGGCCGACCTACGCCGAGCGCGCATTTTCGCGATATCGATCGAAGCCCAACGCAGGTCGGGCCAGCGCAGGTCGAAGGCGTGGTGCGATTGGCCGCAGGCCAGAAGCGCCGCGCCGAAGACCGGCCGCGCGTGCGCCCGACGGTCCATGTCCCAGAAATCTCCACGAACCCGACGGACCGATGCTGCAGGCAAAGCGCACGTATGCGAATGCCCAAGTCTCCGCCGCCCTGCGCTATCCTCCTACCACACATCGATCCGGACACCCGAGATGACCAAGCGCCTTCTGCTCGCCATGCTCCTGCTGTTGCTTCAATCCACCACCTTTGCCGCCGTGGCCGACGAGCAGGCAGAGCTCGAGCGGATGCTGCACGCTTTCCTGGCCGGTGCCGGTGAGCAAGCCGTCCACGAGCGCTTCTGGGCCGAAGACCTGATCTATACCAGCTCCTCGGGTCAGCGCTTCGGCAAGGATCGGATCATGGCCGGTTTCGAGGAGGCAGCCGAAGAGGCGCCGGCCGGCCCCAGCTACGGGGGCGAAGAGGTCAATATCCGGGTCATGGGCGACATCGCCGTGATCACCTTCCGCCTGTTTGCCGAACAGGACGGCGAACGGATCGGCGAGTACTTCAACACCGGCATCTTCCGCAAGGAAGGCGGCGAATGGCGCGCCTTCACCTGGCAGGCGACGCGCATCCCCCCGGAATCCGAAGCGAACGGCGACGATTGACTGATTGATCGGGACAATGAGCCTTCATCGAAGCCGCCCGTAGGTCGGGGCCACGTCCCCGACGGACCATGCATCCGACATCTCCGTCAATTCGACGGCGCAATCCTACAGCCGGCACCGAACTTTCGATACACGCATTGCGCAGAAATCACTGCATTCTCGATCACCGATGGTTTCCGAGAGGATGGGGTTCCGATGGCCCTTGCTATCGAAAGTCCATTCGCCGCAGGTGCCGGTGGGATGGACCGTCGGGGACACGCGCGGACGGTCTCCAGCGCGGCGCTTCTGGCCTACGGCCAACCGCGCCACGCCTCCGACCTGCGCTGCCCCGACCTGCGGGCGCAACAGGCAGTTGGACGGTTTCAGCGTTGCCTCATCGCCCGCCGCGAGCTCCAGGCCCGCTCAATTGAAGCGCGGCCGCTCCCCCAGCAATCTCGCCGGCAGCAGGATGATCGCGCGCAGGAAACTGAATACGCCCTCCACGGCAATCCCGAGCAGGCGGAACGGCAGGCTGATCAGCCAGACCAGGGGCCAGAGGATCAGCACCAGCAGGGCCAGGGGCCAGGCCAGCACGAACAGCAGGCACCAGGCCACCAAGGTCATGAAGGTACTCATCTCTGCCTCCAGGCGGCCAGCACTTCGGCTTCGCGTTCGGGTGAAAGGCCGGCACGGATCGTGGACTGACGTTCTTCAGGCTGCTCCCGGAACCACTCGAGCAGGGCAGAGACCGTGTCCGCCAGCGGCCGGAAGCTCAGGCCAGCGGCGATCGCCTTCGCGTTCGACCAGCTGCTGAAGCCGGCATACTCGCCCTGGCTGGGAATCCAGACCGGCATGTCCGACCAGGGACTGACGCCCTGCTCGGCCAGGAACTCCGCCGGCACCCAGTTCAGCTTCGCCGCCACACCGGTCACGGCACGGATGCCGTGCAGCATGGCGTCGAAATGCAGTTCGTAGTCCGGCCCGGCCGCGTTGTAGGCGCCGCCGGCCTGGGACTCGGCCATGCGGATCGTCCATTCGGCCAGATCACGGGCGTCGATGATCTGCGCCGGATCCTTGCCATCGCCCGGCGCCAGCACCTCTCCCCCGCGGGCCAGGCGTAGCGGCCAGTAGGTAAATCGATCGGTCTGGTCGCCCGGGCCAACGATCAGGGTCGGTCGAATGATGGTGTTCTTGCCGGGGAACCAGCGCTCGACCTCGCGCTCGCACTCGGCCTTCAGCGGTCCGTAGAGCCCCATGTTGGCGCGCAGGTTCTCCATCGTCTCGGCCATCATGTCCGGGCCGTCGTAGGCCAACAGTTCAGCCGTCTCGTCCTGGCCGCGCTGTGCGTTCGAGGCATAGACCGACAGGGTCGAGGTGAACACGTAGTGGCCGACCTTGCCCTGCAGGACCTGACCCGCGTCGCGAACCCAGAACGGCAGCGAGGTCGGGTTGTCGATGCAGACGTCCCATTCGCGGCCTTCGAGGGCCGAGAGATCGCCCTCGTTGCGGTCCCCGACCAGCTCCTCGACCGGCCCCGGCCAGTCGATGGACTTGTTGCCACGGTTGAAGATCGTCACCCGATGCCCGCGCGCCAGGGCGTAGCGGACCTGGAACGGCCCGGTAAAGCCGGTGCCACCGAGAATCAGGATGTTCAGCGGCCGCGGTGCCGGTGTGACCGCGCCCATGGCCGCCGCCAGCGGGGATGAAAGCCCGGACATCGCCATCGCCCCGAGGCCCAGCCCCCCGAGCTTGAGAAGATCACGTCGCGTCTGAGTCATGGGTCCACGCCCTGTTCAATCATCAGCCTTCAATCTGCCACACGGCACCGCCCGGGACAATGTGACCAATGGCAGGGTGGGTCGCGGGCGCGGGGACGCGAAGAGCCATGCTAGACTGTTGAGGCGTTGGCCAATACAGGTTATTTCTCATGCATTTGCGCAAGCAGATCACCCCTTTCCTATGTCTCGGCACCCTGTTTGTCGGCACGACAAGTCTCGCTTCGGAAGCCGAGGGCCAGGAACCCGTCATCGACCCCGCCCATGCCGCCGAATGGCTGCTGGAACAGGACGATCCGGAATTCCAGGCCGTCGGTCTGTTGCTGCAGCAGGCCCCAAGACCACCGAGCCGAATGGACGTGGAGGCCCCGGAGGCACCTGAGCTGGAGCGAATCGGCCAGATTCTGCGTGCAACGGAATCACCGATCGTGATTGCAATGCTGGTCGCTGTCTGCGACGCGGGCGGCCTCATCGAGGAATGCCGGGAGCTCGGCGTCGAGCAGGCGGTGATCGACCACGATGCAGGCAACCTCCTGTGGCGAGAGCCGTTCCTCGGCGACGACCTTGATCGCTGGTCGAATGCCATCGCTCGATCGGTCCACGCCAATGACCACCTGACCGGGATCGCCCTGCTGACCTATCGGGCACTCCTGGCCTACGAGGACAGCGGCACGACGGACTACCTCGATGCGATCGTCGGCGTTCAGGCACCGATGCTCGCCCAAAGCGTGGCGATGCCCGCCTATGGCCCGCTGATCGAAGCCTGCCGGGATGAGCAGAACGGTCTGATGCCGCGCTGCCGGCAGATCGCTCGGTCCCTGATGAGCGATACACCCAGCCTCACCTCTTACGCCGTTGGCCTGCGTCTGCTGGAGATGGGGGCCGAAGGCGCCGGCGACACGGAGAGGGTCGAACAGCTCCAGCAAATCCAGCCTGCCCTGCGGTCCTACACGAACTGCCTCGCCGCTGGCGTCCCCGTGGAACATCATGAATCCATCACGGAGGAGCAGAACCATCGCTGGCTGGAAATCGCCGCACTTCATGGGGAAATCGCCGGCTTCGAATACTGGGCCTTCGTGAACGATGTGGACTGCCCGGTCGAGCGGGACCGCCTGAACGAGCTCGTCGGTGAGCTGCCATCCGTCAGCCACTTCAGCGAGCTTCGAGCCGAGCTCCACCCCTTCGATCTCGAATTGGTGGCGGGCTGGCTGCTCGAGTCGGACTCGATCGAAAGTCGCGCGGTCGGTCTGTGGCTGAAATCGCAGACCGCCCTGCATAGCGGCGAATTCGACTCGGCCGGGCTGCTGGAGCAGATCACTGAACTGCTGCCGCAGACCCAGGACCCGCGCCTGCTCTTCCTGCTGGCGACGGCCTGCCGGCAGGCGGATGCGCAGGACGGCTGTGTCGAGGCCGGCCTCGATCAGGCGATCGTCGAACATGACGCGGGCAACCTGCTCAGTCGTGGGCAGTTGATCAAGCAGAACGATGCCACCGCCTGGCAGGACCTCCTTCGATCGGAACCCAGGGTGCTTGATCACAGCATGGCGCTGGTCCAGATCATCGCGGATCTACTGACCTCCTACCTCGCAAGCACCGGAAAGGAAGCTGCGCCGACTGAGCCGACCGTCCTGGCCTTCGCCTACGTCATGGCCTTGGTGGTCGATATGTCCTCACCCGTTCAGACATGTCGCAATGCCGGGACCGAACTCCGTGAGCCCTGCCTGCGCTTCGCCGAACGCGCCGCAGAAGCTCCAAATGGACTGTTCACCCGCAATATCGGGCTGAGGCTGTTGGCCGAATGGGCGGACGACCAAGCCTTGACCGAGCAAGTCATGACCTTCAAGACGGCCATGATGAACTTCAGCATTTGCGTGCACGGCCAGCTCGACGAACCGCACTGGGAAGCGGCCGGCCAGACCGAAATGGATGCCTACCTGAGCGACCTGGCCACGGTGGGCGAGCTGGCGGCCCTGGAGGCGATCAACGACCGCTGGAATCTGGGCTGTTCGGCGCCCGCGCCGCTCGACGTGTCCGAATTGGAGGAATAGAACATGATGATGCCTGGTCTTGTACTTTTCGCGCTGATTACCGCCAACGGCAACGTCCCGGTCTGCGCAGCCGATCTGCACAACGATCACTTCACCGAACATGCTTTCCAGGGCACGGGCCAATGGTCCTGGAACGCATCGGGGGATCTGACGATCGTCCTGAACGCCGACACGGGCGCTCGGGAAACGACGATCCATCGCTTCGCCCCGGTCGACCCGAGCGCGGCGGAAAACCTTTTTCCGACCACCGGTGGACAGGCTTCAGAGCTGACGATCGATGAATGGCGGGGCCACTTCTTTCGAGACATCGAGGTCACGGTGCAGGATTCGCCGGAACGCAAGATCCACTTCCGCATCGACACCCTGCCCTGCATGCCGGAGAGCACGATTCGGGACACGGGCGCGGCTGAAGCGCATCGACTGCGGGCGACCTCCGTCACTCGACTGCGCGGCAACGACACCGATCTGCAGCGAGCCCTGGCCCCGGCCAGCCAGCCTCTGCTTCGACCCATTTCGGAACTCTCGATCGAGGAAAAAGCCTGCCCGTCCGGCGGACCGGGCGCGGCCGCCTGCAGCGTCGACTTCGGATCCTTCGGACCACAAGCGGTCCAGGAAAGCGGCGCCCTCTGCCTTCAGCCGGCCTATGCCTGCTGCGGCAACGAGGCCTCGCCGATGGCCTTTTGCGTGGCCGATCAGACCTCGAACGGCGCCCGCCAGGCTCGATAAGTCACCGGGCCCCGGATCGGGTCCGGGGCGACTGTTTTTGGGTGAGTCGCTGGGCCCCGGATCGGGTCCGGGGCGACGGTTATTGGGCTAGTCGCTGGGCCCCGGATCCGGTCCGGGGCGACAAGTCGCTTTGGCTTCAGCGAACCACGTGCCACTCGGTCTGGCGTCCGGCCAGGTAGATCACCCGCTCGCCGTCGAAGATCGCGCTCTGCTCGAGCTTGATCTGGACGTGCTGGCCATTCCATTCGGCCAGCGGCACGGCGACGTTGCCTTCGATGGCGTAGGCCGTGTTCGGGTAAAGGGGCCAGTCGCCCGTGTTGGCGACTTCGGCAGGCAGATCCCACATGCCGATGGTCGGGCCCGGCGCGTGACCGACGAAGCCGATCGGGTGGGTGTAGATATTGAAGCCCCAGGGCTCGTTGGCCATGCTGGCTTGCGCGGCCATGAGGATCTCGTTGCCGGTGCGACCGGTCACGAACTCATCGGTCAGCAGGTCCTGCCAGCGATTGCCTTCCGCCAGAGCCTCGACCAGGGCCTCGGGCACCTCCGACTCGCCCATCTTGAGTACGTAGCCCATTTCCTGGGTGTCCGTGCAGAGCTTCAGGTAGCAGATGCCGACGTCCGTGTGCAGCACATCGCCGGGCTGGATCACGCCCGAGACGCCGCAGAACGGCGTGTCGGCCTCGCAGTCCTGGCCGGGGCGCTGGATGTTGACGTAGGGCATGAACCAGATGCGCAGGCCGCGCGACTCGAACCAGTCGCGGATCGCCCAGGCCACATCGTCGGTGGTCGTCACGCCCGGCGTGATCGTGCGGCTGGAAAAGGCTTCTTCGATGGCACGTCGGGCGATCGAGACCACGTGCGGGTAGACTGCCTGCTCCATCTCGGAGCGGGTCTCCATCCAGCGCACGACCAGGTCTTCGGCCGAGACGACGCGATCATGCAGGGCCTCGGGCAGCGCCGCCATCAGTTTCTGATGCAGGCCGTGGGTCAGGCCGTCGGCCTCGGGCCAGGTCGAAGAGACGTTGATGCCGATGCGCTCGGGATCGCGCTCGGCGATCAGCGTACCGAGCGCCTGCCACTGGGCCTCGAGATCCCCGCCGGACCAGCCGACCTGGTAGGGCTCGCCGAGGGGATAACGGTTGACGCTCAGACGGTCGACGCTGCCGTCGTCCTGCAGGTCGAAAACCAGCATGGTCGTGCGGCGGGCGGCAAAGCTCGGCTGCGGCACCAGGGTAAAGTAGACCGGGTCCTCGGCGTATTCACGATTGATGACCAGCCACATATCGATGCCCGTTTCGGCCATCAGGCCGGGCAGCAGATGTTCCAGACGATCGGCCACCATGCGGTTCTCGGGTTCGATCCGGTCGCGCTCGGCCAGCACTGTCGGTTCGATCTCGATCACCCGGCCCTGATCGGCCGGCTGGGCCAGGGAGAAGGTCACGGGCAGCCAGGCCGCCATGGCAAGGAGCCATGCGGTTCGGGCTCGGAGCACATGAATCATGCGAGGTCCTCGAATTGAAGCGGAAGAATCAGGCATCATAATCGCTTGGCGTTCAACCGGCTTCACTACCCGATGCTCCAGACTCCGCCGTCTCGGCGACACGGCCTTCGACTGCTGCTTCTCGCCCTGACCTGGCTGGGACTGTCGGCCTGTGCCGCACCGGCCCACGAGGCCGAGCCCGACTTCGAGCCCACCGCCCTGGCCACCTTCGACCAGGTCTGGGAACAGGTCCGCTCGAACTACTACGACTTCGAGCGGATCGCCGAGGACTGGAACCGGGCCCGGGACACGCTCCGGCCCAGGGCGGCCGCGGCCCGTGACGACCGCGAACTCCGCCGCGTCCTCGTCGAGCTGCTGGACCGGATCGGCGCCTCGCATTTCGCGATCCTTCCGGGCGATCCGGCGGCCGCCATCCTCGCGGCCGACCCGGGTTCGGATCACACGCCGGCACCGACCACCGGCCCTCGTGGCGACACGGGCCTGGCGGTCCGCCTGATCGGCGATGCGCTGGTGTTCAGCGAAGTTCCGGATCCGGTCCCGGATGGCCTGATGGCGGGAGACCGGCTGCTGGCAATCGACGAGCAGAGTCTCGATGGCCGCCTGGCCGAACTCCAGACCCTCGAGTCCGAGGCCTCGCGCGAGCGCGCCGCCCTGCTGCTGGAAGCGGAGGTGAATGCCCGGATCGGCTTTCCGGCCCTGGGCGAGCCGCTACGACTTCGCGTCGCCACGGGCGACCGCGAGGCGCGCGTGGTCGAGGTGGTCGGGCGCCGCAGCGATGGCGAACGTGTGCAGCTCGGCAACTTCCCGCCGATGTTTCTGCGCTTCCAGACTCGAACGCTGCCGCAGGGCGAGTCCTGCGTCGGCCTGCTGCGATTCTCCACCTGGGTCCCGGCCCTGATGGAGCGATTCAACGAAGTCCGCGACGAATTGCTGGCCTGCGACGGTCTGATCATCGACCTGCGCGGCAACCTGGGCGGCGTGCTCACGACGATGGTGCCGCTGGCTTCGCATCTGAGCGATGAGCCGATGCTCCTCGGTCGCCTGCTGCGCGCCGACGGGCAGCTGCAGTTTCGTGTCTTCCCACGCCGGGTGGCCGACGATGGCCGCCGGCTCCAGCCCTACACCGGGCCGATCGCCATCCTGATCGATTCGCTTTCGGCCAGCACCTCCGAGCTGTTCACCGCCGGCATGCAGGCCGCAGGCCGGGCCCGCGTCTTCGGGCAGCGTTCACCCGGCATGGCCCTGCCTGCGCAGATGATGGAGCTGGCCAACGGAGATCGCCTGATGTACGCCTTTGCCGATTACCTCGACGGACAGGACCGCCGCATCGAAGGCGTCGGCGTGATCCCCGATCAAGCCATCACCCTCGATCGCGACGCGCTCGCCTCGGGCAGCGATCCGGTCCTGGAGGCGGCACTGCGCTGGCTGGCCGATGCCGCTCAGCCTGTCCACTGAACCCAACTTCTTCAGCACGAGATTCCGACACCATGATCCGCAACTCACTCCTCATCGCATTCATCCTCGCCGTCTCCAGCGGCCCGAGCCTGGCGGACGAGGCGCTGCCCTCGGCCCGCAGCCTGGTCGACGCCCACATCGAAGCCGCCGGCGGCCGGGATGCCATCGAGGCACAGGCCGACTCGACCATGACCGGTCGACTGCGGATGCCGTCGGCCGGACTGGAAGGCCAGCTGAAGCTGGTCTCGCGCCAGCCCGGCGAGCGCGTCATGCAGGTCGAACTGCCGGGCATCGGCACGATCCAGAGCGGCTATCGCGACGGTACCGCCTGGTCCGTGGACCCGTTCATGGGGCCGCGCCTGATCGAGGGCCAGGAGCTGGCGGCCCAGGTGGAAGCCAACGAAATCGGCGCCATCCTCCGCTCGGAGGAATACGTCGAGTCCATGGAAACCGTCGAACAACGCGAGTACGACGGTCAGGCCTGCTATGCAGTCGAGGTCCGATGGAAGTCGGGTCGGGAAAGCCTGGACTGCTATGCCGTCGACTCCGGCCTGCTGCTGGCCAGCGAGTCCACCGAGCAGAGCCCGATGGGCGAGATGGAGACCGTGATGATCTTCAGCGACTACCAGCGCTTCGGCGACAGTCTGCTCCCCGCCCTGACCCGCCTGCGGACCATGGGCCAGGAGCAGCACATCGTGATCGATTCGGTCGAATTCGGCCCGCCGGAAGCGGCGAATTTCGAGCTCCCGCCTGCGATCGTCACGCTGATGTCCGACAATTCCGCCGACTGAACACTACGGACCACCCATGGGCAACCGACTTTCCAGGATCTACACGCGCACCGGTGACGACGGCACGACCGGCCTCGGCGATGGCTCGCGCACGCAGAAGGACTCGCTGCGCGTCGAGGCCTACGGCACCGTCGACGAACTCAACAGCTGCATCGGCCTGCTGATCGCGCACCTCGACGAAAAGACGCTCGAGAGCCTGCTGCTCGATGTGCAGCACGATCTGTTCGATCTGGGCGGCGAATTGTGCATGCCCAACATGGAGCTGATCGCCGATCGCCACATCAAGCGCCTGGAAGACGAACTCGACCGCCTCAACGCCGATCTACCGCCCCTGAAGGACTTCATCCTGCCCGGCGGCAGCGTCGCCGCCGCCCAGGCCCACCTGGCGCGCACGATCTGCCGGCGGGCCGAGCGCCGGGTGATTTCCCTGGCTCGTCAGGAGCCGGTCAACGAGCCGGTCATTCATTATCTCAACCGCCTGTCCGACCTGCTGTTCGTGGTCGCCCGGACCGTCGCCCGCGCTTCCGGTGCGGGCGAGGTGCTCTGGGATCACGAACGCGACCGCTGATCTTCCGGAGGCCTGCAAGCGATGAGCCTGACCGTCATCAGCCATTCGGACTGCCTGGGACACGTCAACCCCGAGGGGCACCCTGAACGCCCCCAGCGCCTGGAAGCTGCCCTGCGCGGCATCGAGCAGCTCGACGATCTGCACTGGCTCGACGCCGAGCCGGTCCGTCGTGAGCAGCTCGAGCTGGGCCACGGCAAGAACTACCTCGACAACCTCGAGTCACTCGACCAGTCGGGCAGCCGCCTGTCTCTGGACCCGGACACCCACCTCGGGCCGGGCAGCCTGCGCGCCGCCGCGCTGGCCGCCGGCGCGGCCTGCCAGGGCGTGGACCAGGTCATGCAGTCCGACGGCGCCGAACGCACCTTTGCCGTGGTTCGCCCGCCGGGACACCACGCCGAGTCGGCCCGGGCGATGGGCTTCTGCCTCTACTCCAGTGTGGCCATCGCCGCCCTGCACGCTCGACAGGCCCACGGCCTGAAGCGGATCGCGGTCTGCGACTTCGACGTCCACCACGGCAACGGCAGCGAAGCCATCCTGGCCGACCAGGACGGCCTGCTGTTCCTGTCCAGCCACCAGTCGCCCCTCTACCCGGGCACCGGCCGCCCGGAAGATCCGCATGCGGCCAACGTGTTCAACACCAGCCTGCCGCCCGAATCCGGCAGCAACGAGTTTCGCGAGCACTGGCTGGAGCACCTGCTGCCCCGGATCGACGAATTCCGTCCCGAGCTGATCCTGGTCTCGGCCGGCTTCGATGCCCATGTTCGCGATCCGCTGGCCCAGCTCCGCCTCAAGGACGAAGACTTCTACTGGATCGGCCACGAGCTGAAGCAGCTCGCCATGCAGCATGCAGGAGGCCGCCTGGTGGCCAGCCTGGAAGGGGGCTACGATCTTGCGGCACTGGAAGCCGGCGTGCTGGCCTTCGGGGAAGCCATTGCCTGAGCCCACCTGATTCACCACCCGTTCTACTGCGGCACCACCAGGCCCCGCAACGAACGGGTGGTGAATCAGGCGGGCTGAACAGGCGGAAACGAAAACGGCCGGCGCAGTGGCCGGCCGTCGTCGAATCTGGAGCGGGCGAACGGAATCGAACCGTCGTCATCAGCTTGGGAAGCTGAGGTAATACCATTATACGACGCCCGCCTGGGCGCAGACCCGAATGCTAAACCGTGGCTCTGCGTCAGACAAGCCCAACGCAGAGCCACGGTCAGCTCACGAGGCGGTCACTTCCTGCAGCTGGCTCAGCCGTCGCTCGTGCGACAGGCCCTTCCACAAGCTCACGCAGATCAGCAGCAGCACGATCGTGAACGGCAGCCCCGTACTGACCGCGCCGGCCTGCAGGGCTTCCAGGGCGGCCGAACCGCCGATGGCCAGCAGCACGGCGGCGATCAGCCCCTCCATCACGACCCAGAAGATGCGCTGCGCGTCAGGCGCATCGATCTTGCCGCCGGAGGTGATCGAGTCGATCACCAGGGAACCGGAATCCGATGAGGTGATGAAGAAGACCAGCACCAGGACGATCGACAGGAAGGACGTGATGGCGGTGTAGGGCAGGTTCTCGAGCATCTGGAACAGGGCCAGCGAGGAATCGCCGATGCCATCGGCCAGTTCGCCGACCTGGTTCGTGACCTGATCCAGCCCGTTGCCACCGAAGGCACTCATCCAGATCGTCGTCACGACCACCGGCACGATCAGCACCGCGAGCATGAACTCACGCACCGTGCGGCCGTAGGACACGCGGGCGATGAACATGCCGACGAACGGTGACCAGGAGATCCACCAGGCCCAGAAGAAGATCGTCCAGCTGTGGTAGAAGGTGCTGTCCTCGCGTCCCACCGGATTGCTCAGCGGCAGGAGGTACTGGGCATAGCCGGCCACGGTCGTGCCGAAGTTCGCCATGAAGGCCGTCAGGCCACCGGCGATGAGCACGAAGAACAACAGGGCCAGGGCCAGCAGCATGTTGAGGTTGCTGAGCACTTTGACCCCACCATCGATGCCACGCAGCACGGAGATCAGGGCCACCGAGGTCACACCGGCGATGATGATGATCTGGGTCGTCAGGCCTGAAGAGATATCGAACAGGAAGCCCATGCCGCCGGCGGCCTGCTGCGCGCCCAGGCCCAGCGAGGTCGCCAGGCCGAAGATCGTCGCGAGCACCGCCAGCGTATCGATGACATGACCGATCCAGCCCCAGACGCGATCGCCGATCAGCGAGTAGAAGGTCGAACGGATGGTCAGCGGCAGGCCCTTGTTGAAGCTGAAGAAGGCCAGGGCCAGGGCCACCACCCCGTAGATCGCCCAGGGGTGCAGGCCCCAGTGGTACATGGTCGCCCCCATCGCCGCCTCCGCCTCGCCGCCACCGACGTTCAGCGGCGTGCCGAACCATTCGGTGAAGTAGCCCACGGGCTCGGCCACGCTCCAGAACATCAGGCCGATGCCCATGCCGGCGGCAAACAGCATGGCGAACCAGCTGAAAGTCGAGAACTCCGGCTTGGCATCGTCGCCGCCGATGCGGATCTTGCCGAAGGGCAGCACGATCATCAGCAGGCAGAAGACCACGAAGATGTTGCCGGCGATCAGGAACATCCAGTCGAACTGTTCGCCGATCCAGACGCGCGTCGCGGTCAGACCGCTGTTGGCCTGTTACGGAAACAGCAGGGAGATCAGCACGAAGGCCAGCATCAGGACCGCGCTGATGACGAAGACCGGATTGTGGAGGTCCAGTCCCAGCCAGGTCACGTTGTCCTGGCCGACTTCGTAGTCGGTCTCGTAGACCTCTTCGAGCTGCTCGATCTCCTCGATCAGCACCTTGTCATTGCTTGATTCAGTCATTTCTTGCTCCAGTCGGTTGAGCGTGTCGTTGGCATGCGCGCCCGTTCATGGCGCCCGTCCGCCCACGATCAGAAGTAGTAGCCCAGGTTGATGTTCAGACGTGATTTCCAGTCCCCGGCCGTGCCGGCACCACGACCGATGCCATCACCGCCGGCAAACCACATGTTCTTGCCGGCGATCCAGTCGACGTAGGCGAAGACTCCTCCGGCCGAGACCGAACAGCCGGTCACGCTCTGGATCGACTCATCCGACTGCGCCACATCGGGATTGAAGAAGGTGCCTTCGTTGTAGCAACGAAGCCCCGTGATCGGCCCCCATTCGACATCGAAGGCACGCGAAACGCTGTAGGTATAGATGTCCGACTTCGACGCGATCAGGAAGGGAAAGGCGAAGGCGCCCATCTGCACGAAGTCATCGGACACGCCGTCCGGGTTCTCCGGGTCGTATTCGTAGCGAAGCGCCTGCAGACGCAGGTTCCATGGCCCCCGGTCATAGTCCATATGGGCACCGATGGCCCAGCGCTCGCCATTGTCCTCGGTGGTCCGGTTGTAGATCTGCCCGGCCTCGAGGCTCAAACCCAGATCCATGCTCGACTCGTCCGACAGATTCAGGTGGCGCACGGCACGGAAGTTGAGCTGATTGGTCTCGGTGTTCTGCTGCTCGCCAGCGGTGACCAGATCGAAGGAATAGCGATCGGCTCGACCGTCGCTGGCGTATTCCGGGTTCTTGAAGAAGGCGTAGTCGAAGGACCAGCGATCGTTGGGCCGGTGCACGAACTTGATGCCCGTGTCGTAGTCATCCTCGAGGCCGACGTAGTAGTTGCCGGTGAACCAGAAGCTGCGGCTCATGTAGGGACCGATCCCGAACGGCACCTGGGTAATCCCCAGTTGCATCTGCAGCTCGTCGGAATAGTCGTAGCCGACCCAGGCATGGTGAATCGCATGGAAATCGTTGTAGCGTCGCCATTCGGCATCGAGCAGCACGTCACCGACGCTGCCGGCCACGTTGATCCGGAACAGTTCCAGCTCGAAGTCACCGAAGCGATCCTTGTTCTGGTCGTCGTAGTCGCGCCAGGCGTAGTTGAGCCGGACCGCTCCACCGAAATCGATGCCGTCCTGCTCCGCTTCGGCGACCTGCTCGACCTCGGCCACGCGCTGCTCGATGGCCTCGAGTTCGTTCACGCGCTCGCGGCTTTCGGCCCGCTCGGCCTCCAGTTCACCGAGCCGTTGCTGCAAGCGCATCAACTCGCGCTGCATGAGTTCGATCTGTTGTCTGAGTTCGTCGGTATCGGCGTCCGTGCTCTGATCATCGGCCCAGAGCGGACTGACCAGACAGGAGGCAAGCAGAAGCGCGGAGGCAAGCCTCCGGAGACAGGTTCGTGCGGTCATGCGTTCACCGTTTTTGATGGCGAAGCCCAAGCGGCCTCTTCATGAGTGATCGCGCGGATGACCGCCACCGGACCGGTCAGACCCCTTTGTCGAGCCAGGTCGTTTACCGGCCTTTCCCTGACCGGTCATCTGCACCCTCGATTGAAAGGATCGACGCTCCAAGCGCTGAGGCTGTCAACTACCGAGCATCGACCATAAGCCCATTCACCCTAACAGAGGCAGCACGGGCCTGCAAATGCGCGGCTCGCCGATGTCGACGGAAAATCACTCTAAATTCATGCAGTTCTGGTAGTTTCGCGCCCTCATTTCGTGCAGCGGTGTGACATGAACAGATTCGCAATCCCCGCCCTCGTTGTGGCCGCCCTGGCGCTTGCCGTCTGGTCGTTCTGGCCCGAGGGTGGATCCACTTCGACACAGTCTCGCGACCGGGCGGAGAACGCGTCGACCATCACGGTCTTCGAAGCACGACCGGCGATCGAGGTGGTCCGCCTCGACGCGGTCGGCTCGGCCGAGGCCCTGCGCTCGATCACCCTGTACCCGCCCTCGGCCGGTGAGGTCGTGGCGGTCCATTTCTCCGCCGGTGACGAGGTCGAACAGGGCCAGGTGCTGATCGAACTCGATGCCCGGGATGAGCGTCTGGCGCTGGAGCTCGCTGAAACCCGCCTGGCCGATGCCGAACGCCTGCTGGATCGCTACACGCGCGGCGGCAGCGAAGCCGCGTTCACTCCCACCCAGATGGACGCGGCGCGGACGGCCGTGGCCGAGGCACGCATCGCCCGCGACCGGGCCAGGATCGCGCTGGACGACCGTCGGCTCGTCGCGCCCTTCACCGGTCGGATCGGCATCACGGAGATCGACCCCGGGGACCGGGTCAGCGAATCGACCGTCATCGCCACCCTGGACGACCGAAGCGAGTTGATGGTTCGCTTCGAAGTGCCCGAGGCTTTCCTGGGTCAACTCTCGCCCGGCACCGAGGTGGAGCTGAGCCCATGGAGCGCGCTGAGCCGCGAAGTCATCGGCCGGGTGGCCGAAGTGGATTCGCGCATCGACCCCAGCAGCCGTACCTTCGTCATCCGCGCCCGCCTGAACAATGAGGCGGATCGCTGGCGGCCCGGCATGGGCTTTCAGGTGCGGCTCGATCTGGTCGGCGAAAGCTACGTGCAGGTGCCGGAGCTGGCCCTGCAGTGGGGCGCGAACGGCGCCTACGTCTGGACCGTCGACGAGCAATCCCGCGCTCGCCGTGTCCTCGTCACCCTGGTCCAGCGCAAGGACGGGCAGGTCCTCCTCGACGGCGACATCGACGTCGGCCAGGCCGTGGTGCTGGAAGGCGTGCAGAAGATGGCCGAAGGTCGCCTAGTCGAGGTCATCGACGACGAATTCCTGGACGGCCGTGACGGCGTCCAGGCGTATCTGGACGCACTGCGGTGAGCGATCTGAAGAGCGGCCTTCCCGCCCTGGGCATTCGGCGCCCGGTAATGGTCATGGTGATGAATCTGCTGATCGCCCTGGCCGGCCTCGCCGCCCTGCGCGGCATCGAAGTGCGCGAGCTGCCGGACGTCGATCGACCGATCGTCGGCGTCAGCGCCCAGCTGCCCGGCGCGTCACCCGAGACCATGGACAACGAGGTCACGCGCATCCTCGAAGGCGCGGTGGCCAGAGTCTCGGGCGTGCAGTCGATCCGGGCCTCGAGCGAGGAAAGCAGCGCCCGGATCCGGGTCGAATTCTCTCCCGATGCGGACCTGGACATCGCCGCCTCCGACGTGCGCGAGGCGGTCAATCGAGCCCGGCGGGAACTGCCCGACGAGATCGAAGAGATCCGCGTGGTCAAGGCCGAACAGGATGCCGACCCGGTCATCAGCATCGCGGTCCTCAGCGACACCCACCGCAGCGAGGCGCTGACCCGGATCATCGGGACCGACATCATTCCGGAGATCAACGCCATCGACGGCGTCGCCGACGTGCCGATCTTCGGCGACCGTCAGCGCGAGCTGCACGTGGTCATCGACCCGCCCCGACTGGCCCGCTTCGGCCTGTCCGTGGCCGACGTCGCCAACCGACTACGCGAGGCCCGCTTCGACGTTCCCGTCGGCAGCTTCAAGTCCGATGATCAACAACTGCTGGTTCGAGCCGATGCCTCGACCCTGAGCCCGGAAGCGGTCCTCGATACGGTCATCCGCGGCACGACCCGCATCGCCGACGTCGCCCAGGTCTACTTCGGACCCGCCGACGCGAATTCCCTGGTGCGCCTGGACGGGCAGCCCGTGGTCGGTTTCGGCGTGGTTCGTCAGGCCTCGTCCAACACCATCCAGATCTCCGACGAAGTCCGAGCCGTGGTCGAACGCCTGAACCAGCGCTTCGCCGATCTCGAGCTGGTGGTGACCAGCGACGATGCGACCTTCATCCGCGAATCCGTTCGCGAGGTCCTGATCACCTTGGCGCTGGCGATCGCCATCGTCATCGCCACCCTGTGGTTGTTCACCGGCTCGCTGCGCGCGACCCTGGTGCCCTGCGTGACCATCCCCGTGGCCCTGGTGGGCACGGTGGCGGTCATCTGGCTGCTGGGTTTTTCGATCAACCTGCTGACCCTGCTGGCGATCGTGCTGGCCACGGGCCTGGTGGTCGACGATGCCATCGTCGTGCTCGAGAACATCCAGCGCCGCCGCGCCCAGGGCCTGCCGGCGCGCGCCGCCGCCGTGCTCGGCTCGAGGCAGGTGTTCTTCGCCGTCATCGCCACCTCCATCACCCTGGTGGCCGTGTTCGTACCGATCGCCTTTCTGCCCAGCACCGCCGGACGCCTGTTCCGCGAGTTCGGCGTCGTGCTGGCCGTGGCCGTGGCGATCTCCTCCTTCGTGGCCTTGTCCCTGGTGCCGACACTGACCTCGAGGCTGCCGGCCGAAGACCGCAGCAGCCCGGCCCGGCGCGCCCTTGAAGCCCTGGGTCGACGCCTGGCCGATGCCTACGGACGCCTTCTCGAGCGCCTGCTCGACCGCCCCTGGGCGACGGTGCTGCTGGCCGTGCTGCTGGCCGCCAGCGCGGCCGGCCTGTATCGGGACCTCAACCAGGAGCTGATCCCGACCGAGGACCGGGGCGTGCTGATCGTCAACGCCAGCGGTCCCGACGGCGTCGGCCTGGCCTATTCCGAACGCCAGGCGAACCGCATGGAGGCCATCCTGCAGCCGGTCGTCGACGGTGGCGAAGGCGACTACCTGTATTCGCTGATCGGCCGCTACGACCCGAACCGCAACCAGATCACCATCCCCCTGGTCCACTGGGACGAGCGCGAGCGCTCACAGCAGGAGATCGCGGCCTCCGTGCTGCCCGAACTCCAGCGCCTGCCCGGCGTTCGGGTGAGCATCTCCAATCCCAACAGCCTGAGCCTGCGCGATGCCGGTGACGGCCTGGAGATGGCGCTGCTGGGCAATGACTACCCGCGGCTGTTCGAAATCAGCCAGACCCTGGCTCAGCGCATCGAGGACGAGATTCCCTACCTGTCGGGCGTGCGCGTCGGCTACCAGCCCACCCAGCCCGAACTGTCGGTGGTCATCGATCGCCGCCGCGCCGCCGACCTCGGCGTGCCGCTGGAGGGCCTGGCCGGGACGCTTCGCGCCATGGTCGACGGGGACGAGATCATCAGCCTGAGCGTGGACGACGAATCGATCCCGATCCGCCTGAGCTCGACCGCCGGCAGCATCGACGACCCCACCGACCTGGTCAATCTCTACGTGCCGACGGAACGCGGCGGGCTGGTCCCCCTGTCCAGCCTGATCTCCCTGAGCGAAGACAGCGTGGCCGCCGAACTCGACCGCCGCGAGCAGCGCCGTTCCATCGACATCGACGCCAATATCGCGCCGGGGATCGCTCTGCAGACCGCCGTCGATGACGTTCGGGCCCTGGCCGAGGAAATATTGCCGGGCGATGCGACCCTGATCATGATCGGTGAGGCAGCCGAGCTGGAAAAGACCTCGCGCGACGTCGGCTGGACCTATTTCCTCGCCCTGCTGATCGTGTTCCTGGTGCTGGCCGCACAATTCGAAAGCCTGACCAGCGCCCTGGTCGTGACCCTGATCGTGCCCTTCGGCGTGGCCGCCGCCATCCTGGCCCTGTTCCTGACCGGCGTGTCGATCAACATCTACTCGCAGATCGGCCTGGTGCTGCTGATCGGCCTGATGGCCAAGAACTCGATCCTGCTGGTGGAATTCGCCGACCAGCTACGTGATCAGGGGGCCAGCGTCCGCAACGCCATCGTGGACAGCGCTCGAATCCGCGTCCGTCCGATCGTGATGACCCTGCTTTCGACGGTCCTCGGCGGCCTGCCGCTGATCCTCAGTGCCGGCGCCGGTGCCGAAGCCCGCGCCTCCATCGGCTGGGTCGTGTTCGGTGGTCTGAGTCTGGCTGCGGTCTTTACCCTGTTCCTGACTCCGGTGGTCTACGCTCTGCTGGCGCCGATCAGCAAGCCCCGCGCCCACGAAGCCGATCGCCTCAGTCGGGAGCTGGAGCAGGCCGGTGATCTGATCGAGTCGGCCTGAGTCGATTCGGGCGCGCTTCGAGCGGTGCACGGCTCGTCGCGGCCGGGCACCGATCGGTGTCAACGGGCCTGCCTGGCGGAGAGCTGCTCCGCAAACGAGGCCGACAGGCGTGCCAGATCAGAGTCATTGCCCATAACGGCCGAAATCTGCTCGTCGAGCGCCCGCAGCTCCTCTGCCAACCCCTCGCTCCGACCGTCGAGCCAGCGCAGACGCAGGGCATCCAGCCTGGAGGCCAGCACATCGGGATGCCCCTCCTCGAGGATCGAGCGCCGCGTCCGCAAGGACTCTTCGATCAGTGGCCGGGCATCCTCCGGGCGATTCTGCTCGATCAGCAGGGCGCCGAGGTTGGCGATGCTGTTGAGCGTCTGCAGGTGTTCCGAGCCGAGCACCTCACGACGCAGCGCGATCACCTCGCGATAACGCTGCTCGGCCGCTTCGCTGTCGCCCATCGCGCGCGTCAGGTAGGCCAGGTTGTGCAGCACGCTGAGCGTGTTGGGGTGTCGGGCACCGAGATGCTGACGATAACCTTCGAGAATGCGCTCGAACATCTCGACGGCCTCCTCGAAGCGCTCGAGCATGGTCAGACCATGCGCCACGCTGCTCATGGTGACCAGGGCCTCTTCGCTCCCCGGGCCACTGAGCTGCTCCACCAGTTCGAGCTGGCGATAGTCCAGCGCCAGGGCCCGCTCGATGTCGCCCTGCTCGGCATAGGCGTAGGCCAGATTGTGCATCGTGCTCGCCGTGTCCATGTGCACGCCGAGCACGCGCTCCCGGCCGACCAGGGTCGTTTCAAGCAAGTCGGCGGCCTGATCGTAGTGGCCCAGATAGAGATAGAAGCGGGCTTCGGCGTGCTGGGCCGACAGGGTCAGCGGATGCTCGGGTCCGAGCGCTTCCCGCAGGCGAGCGCTGGCCGCCTGCGCCAGGGGCAGACCGCTTTCGGGCTCGCCGAGGCTGACGTAGGTCGTCGCGAGCGTTTCCTCCACCGCCGCCCTCGCCTGCAGATCCAATCCGGCCTCGGGCAAGGACGATCGCGTCCGGTCGAGCAGTTCGCGAACGGTCGGATCGCGCCCCTGCGCCTGGGCCGGATCCACGGAGGCCAGCATGTCCTGCAGAAAGCGCACCACGGCTTCCGATCGCTGCGCTTCGATGCGCGCGCGGTCGCGCTCCGAGGCAGCGATGCCGGCCTGCCAATAGGTCAAGGCGGTCAGGCTGATCAGAGCCAGTCCGGCCAGGGCAGCCAGCGACACGGGCAGGCGATGGCGGCGCAGGAACCTGCCGACTCGATAGGCCAGCGTGGGCGGCGCGGCCATCACGGGCTGACAGGCCAGCACCCGACGCAGATCGTCGGCCAGCGCCGAGGCGGAGGGATAGCGCCGTTCGCGATCCTGAGCCAGCGCCTTGAGCACCACCCGATCGAGATCGCCGCGCAAGGCGCTGCGTTCGATGGCAGACGGTCCGGCCAGCGCAACCCGGCTCGGTGGCGGCACCGGATCCTCGCGCACGCGACGGCACAATTCCCCGAAGGACGCATCATCGACCGTATCGGGATCAATGGGCAGGCGCCCGGTCAGCAATTCATAGAGCACCAGGCCCAGGGCGTAGACATCGGAACGGGTATCGATGTCGACCTCGCCCAGGCTGGCCTGCTCCGGGCTCATGTACTCCGGCGTCCCGACCGCCTCGCCCACGCGGGTGGCGCCGCTCGAGGCATGGTCGGCAGACTCCAGGGCTTTGGCGATGCCGAAGTCGATCACCCGGACCTGGCCCCGGCCATCCTGGTCGACCACCAGCAGGTTCGAAGGCTTGATGTCGCGATGGATCAGACCCTTCTGATGCGCGTGCTGGATGGCTTCGCAGACGGGCAGGAACAGTTCGATGCGCTGTTCGAGGCTCAGCCCACGATCCGCGACCCACTGCGTGATCGGCTGCCCGCGCACCAGCTCCATCGCGAACCACAGCTGTCCGGAAGCCGTACTGCCGGCATCGAACACCTTGGCGATGTTCGGGTGGTCGAGCACCGCCAGGGCCTGACGCTCGGCGAGAAAGCGCGCCCGTCCCGCCTCCGACAGAAAGCCCGTACGGGCGAGCTTCAGCGCCACCCTGCGCTGCATCGGCTCGGTCTGCTCTGCCTCGTAGACCACGCCCATGCCGCCCCGTCCCAGCTCGCCGCGCAAGCGGTAAGGCCCGATCCGTTCCGGCATCGCCGCCGGTTCGGCCAGCAGCGCTCCCGAGGACTCGGCCAGATCATCGAGCAGCTGCGCGCCGCCGGCCTGCGTCCCGCCGAGCAGCGTCGTCAGCTGAGCATGGAGCTCCGGATCCGTCTGCGCCAGCTCGCTCAAGCGCTGCTTCCGCGCCTCTGGCCCGAGGGCCTCGACTTCGTGGAACAAGGTCTCCAGCCGGCGGAAGGCCTTCGCGTCACTCATTCCTGCGGGGCCCGATCGTCACCTTCGGCCAAGCGCGCGGCCAGCCAGCGACGGGCGAAGCGCCAGTCGCGCTCCGCCGTGGATTCGGAAATCTCGAGGAGTTCGGCGGCCTCCCGCATGCTCGCGCCCCAGAACACACGCAGACCGACCAGTTCGGCCTTGCGCGCATCCAGCGCTTCGAGCTCCTTGAGCACCTTCGGTACGTGGGACAGGTCGACGTCGATCTCGTCGGAGACCTCGTTCAAGGTCACGCGCAACTGGTCACCACCTCGCTTCTGCGCCTGACGCCGGCGCTGGTAGTCGATCATGGCGCGCGCCATGACCTGGGTGGCATAGGCGAAGAAATGTCGGCGATTCTCGAATTCCAGCGGCCGCTCGAGAATCTTGAGCAGCGCGTCATGCGCCAGCATCCTCGGTTCCATCGTCAGACCATCGACGCGCCCCTGGTTCATCCCCGCCATCTCGCGCCGTGCGATCTGCTCGAGGCGCTGCACCACCGCGGCCACCAGCCGCGTATCGGCCGCCTGATCGCCCCGCGCGGCGTCGGCCAGTAGCTGGGTAATGGGGGGCTCGTTCATGGGCTTGGATGACCGAGGGCGGCTAACGACTGTCTGAGGAAGTATGTCCACGATCCACGGCTCAGGCAAGTCGGCGCGACGTCCGTCGGGATCAGAGCTCGACCAGAAGGCTCCACAAACGGTTGATCCAGCGCATCATCTCGTCGATCCAGTCGTCCTGGACCCAGCTTCGATCGAGCGTCCAGCGATCGATCGCAGGATGCCCCATGGCGGCGTATTCCCAGTCGATCAGGATCAGGCGCTCACCGGTATCGAGCACGTTGGACGGGATCAGGTCATGGTGGACCAGGCTGGCCTGCCAGTCGGCACGATCGAATTCCGCCAGGCGGGGGCGGAAGCTCTGCCAATCCTCGCTCAGGCGATCATCGGCCAGGCCATGCGAGACGATCTGCGCCCAGTAGCGATCCAGATAGTCGAGATAGCGTCGACGGGGTCCGGCCAGACGAAGCTCGCCCATGGCCTCGATCAGGGGCCACAGGCGCTGACGCTGAACGGGGTCGGAGAAATCCGCATCCGCCCAGCTTCGAGCGTCGATCCAGGGGAACACCGCCACACCGGCGTCCCCATCCCAGTGCCAGACCGGTCGGCTCAGTCCGGCAGCGTCGGTCACGTTCATGACCTCGAACTCGAGGCCCCGGTCGATGCCCAAGCGCTCCGGCTCGGGATGCCCCAGCCTGAGCACCAGGTCCTCCCCCAGCCCCGGTGCGCGCAATCGGAAGTTCCGGTTGGTCAGCCCCCCGGGAATCATCGTCCTCACGACGGGTGGCGCCGTCAGCGGCAAACCCCAATCGCGCCAGCTGGCCAGGGCCTTCGACAGTCGAGGATCGGGGGCTTTCATTGCGAGCTCACCGTCTCGTTCTGCGCTCGCCAGGCCCGAAGCCAGCTGGCCCAGCCGACCACGGAGAGCACCAGGTAGGCGACGTAGAGGGCTGCGGTCAGCACCATGGCTCGCTCGACGAAGAGCACGATGGCCAGGGCATTGAGCACCATCCAGTAGGCCCAGTTCTCCAGCAGCTTTCGAGCCACCATGAAGGTGGTCACGACGGCGCCCCAGGTGACCAGGGAATCCAGATACGGCCAGGCCGCGTCGGCGTGGCGACTCAGCAGAAAGCCCGAGATGAGCGTACTCACGGCGATCAGCGCGACGGCGATCAGATGATGACGCCAGGGCCAGCGGGTAACGGGCAACGCCCGATCCGCCGACCCGCCGTGACGCCAGTGCCACCAGCCGTACACTGCCATGCCCATGTAGTAGACATTCAGCGCGGACTGCATCGGGAGCTGGACCTGCCAGAACAGCACGGTGTAGATCGCCGTGCTGGCCAGGGCCGCGGCCCAGCACCAGGCGTTCTGGCGCACGGCCAGAATCAGATAGGCCAGGGCCAGGACCACGGCCAGCATCTCCCAGCCGGACTGCTCGGCCCAGGCTCGGGCCAGGCTCTCGAGCCAGTTCATGAGCGCAGCTGACCGCAATCAGAACGCATAGCTGGCACTCAAACCGACCGTGCGCGGCTCGCCGAACTGATAGTAGGGCTCGACGGCATAGCCCTTGCGCGGATCGTTGCCGAAGCTGCCGAAGCCGCGAACGCGAACGGTCTCGTCACCCAGGTTGCGGGCCCACAAGGCCACCTCCCAGAGGCCCAGCTGATAACCCAGGCGCAGATTGAACAGCTCGTAGGCATTCGAGCGCTCCTCGTGTCGGCTGGAAAAGTAGAACGCATCCTTGCCCTCGACCTCGGCCCGCAGGTACCAGTGATCGGCCCAGCGGAAAACGGCGCCCAGACTGAACATGTAATTGGGCGCATGCGGCAGGTCGCGGCCATCCAGATCGAAGGCCTGGCCCGTTTCGGGATCGGCCTCGACGTGCGAGAAACTCTGGAAATCGTCGAAGCGGGAATCCAGCAGACCGAGGCTGCCGTAGGCCTGAACCGAAGGACTGATCCACCAGTTGAACTCGGTCTCCAGCCCATAACTCTGACCGGCCGTGGCATTGCTGATGTACTCGATGAAGCGGCAGGGGCAGAGCTCGCCATCGATGGGCAGGACCAGGGACTGCTGGGTCTGGATGTCATCGCGGTCCTGGAAGAACAGCGCCGTTCTCAGATCGAGCCGTCCGTCCCGGAGACGGGTCTTGATCCCCAGCTCGTAGTTCCACAGGGTTTCGGTCGCGTATTCGCGCTGCGCGTCGGGCACGGTGGAGTCACTGTTCACGCCGCCGGCCTTGTATCCCCGCGAGGCCAGCGCGTAGAACAGATGACCGTCCTCGCTCCGGTACTCGAGCGCCAGGCGCCCGCCCCAGAAGTCTTCGTCGGGATCGAAGGCCGCTCCATCGCTGTCGGTGTAGTCGGCATCGCGCTGCTCGTAGCGCAGGCCCGCCTTGAGCAGCAGCGATTCGCTCAGCGGCAGATCGTACTGACCATAGAGCGCGCGGTTCTCCGTATCGAAATCACTCAGGAAGTCGTTCTCCAGATAGGTATAGATGCGCCGGAGGGATTGCGACTGATCACGATAGTAGGCACCCAGCACCCAGCTCTGCGCGCCCGGCTCGCCGGAAAGCATGCGCAGATCCACGGTGGTGTTGCGATTGTCACGAAGGTAGTTATCGAAGGAAGAATACGCATCGAAGACGCAATCGAAGACGTCGCAGAAGCCGTCGAAGCTCCAGTCTTCGTCATAGCCGTACTCGAGATCGGCATCGGCATGGCTGAGCAGGGCCTCGACGCTCAGCGCTGGCCGCGCCTGCCAGATCAATCGCGCCGAACCGGCCACCGTTTCCTGCCGATCATGGCCGAGTTCGTCGGACAGGGTGGTTCGCGTGTTGTCGAGGGAGAAGCCGTCGTAGCGATTATCGACGTCGAGCAGCAGGGCGCCGAAGTCGATGGAGAGCGAGTCGCTGGCCTGCCAGCGAAGCCGACCGCGAAGCGTCTGTTCGTCGATCGCGCCATTGTCGTCGATGCCGAGAAAGGCGTTGTCCTGATACCCATTGCTTCGGACATTGGAATAGGCCATGCGATAGCCGAGCGACTCGCCCAGGGGGCCCGAGATCGCGCCCTCGAACTCGCGGGTATCGCGCTCGGCCAGGCGCAGGCGCATCTCGCCCGAGAAGACCTCCGTGGGGCTGGCGGAGACCATGTTGATCATGCCGGCCAGGGCGTTCGCGCCGAACAGGGTGCCCTGCGGCCCGCGCAGGATCTCGACCTGGGCGATGTCCAGGGTCGTGGCGGCACCGCCCAGGCCGGTCAGATCGATGCCGTCGACGACCAGCCCGACCGAGGCATTGGAGGGCTCGACGAACTGGCTGCGCGCGCCGATGCCGCGGATCTGAAAGAAACGGCCGCGCGAAGCGCCGCTGGAGAAATTCACGTTCGGAGCCAGATTGAGAATCTGCTCGATGTGGGCCGCCTCGCGCTGCTCGATGGTCTCGGCATCGATCACGGTCGCGCTGCCGCTGAGATCGAGCAGTTCGGTGCCGCGAAACTCCGCCGTGACGACGATCGGATCGCCCAGATCCAGCGGGGATTCATCGGAGGCCGGCGTCTGCGCGAGGACGACGCTGGATGGGGAACAGGCCAGACAGGCCAGAAGCAACTTCAGTTTCATCGGAAAGGTCTCCTTCAATCGATTCAAAAGGGAGACCCGGAATGCACGCGGGATCATCGAAAACCACCTTCGAGCCAGACCGGTGGTTCTCCGTTCCTTCCCTACGCCGGCATTAACCGGATCAGGTTCAACGGGTCCAGCAGGAACCCGGCCGTCGTGCTCGGCCAGGCTCGGGCTGTCTCAGGCGCAAGCGCCACCCCGAGGAATCGCCGCTATTGTAACGCCCGGACCGTTGACCTGCTGCTCGGCATTGACCCGGCCATGCCGGCTTGACCCAGGTTGTTCGAGCAATGCAGGATTGCCGGGATGAAGCTGACGCCCCTACAGGCCATCGTGGCCAGCAATGTCGCCACGCTGATCGCTGCCCTGATCCAGGGCTGGGGCATGGTTCAGCTGCTCTGGCCCTTCTGGGCGCAGAGCGTGATCATCGGCCTCTATTCCATGGCGCGAATCCGTCGTAGCGCGGATGGCGATGCCCGCCATCTCCTGTTCTTCCTGCTCCACTACGGCGGCTTCCACTTCGGCTACCTGGTCTTTCTCATCGCCCTGACGACCAGCGCCGATGCCGCCGGGATGGTCCCGGTCACCAACACCAACTCGGGCGAGGTCATGCAACTGTATGCCGGGGTCTACCACCCGCTGGACTGGATTCTCTACGCCGGCCTTGCGGTGTCCTTCTGGCTCAGTCACCGCGCCTCCTACCGCGCCCACCTTGAGGCCGACCTGGCCAGTCGCCCGAGCGTCGGTCGTCTGTTCGCCATCCCCTACCTGCGAATCCTGCCCATGCATCTGACCCTGATCCTCGGCGTCCTCCTCGGCGGCCCGGGCACGGTCGTCTTCTTCATGTTGCTGAAGATTCTTGCGGACCTCGCCATGCACGTGCTCGAGCATCGACTACTGGCAGTTTCAACGAGCACACACTGAAGAGAGAGCCGCGGAATCGCCCGACAGCCCGCGAAGCGCCCTGCCCATTCGCGCGGATTTCACACTCGGCAGCGATGAATGAGGTATGGTTTAGAAGGCTTGGAGGAATGGCAGCCTCCGGTCTCTCAGGTTAGAAGCGCAAGTCTTCGTTAGAAACCACCAAAAAACAATGGGGATTCAATACATGTTCAATCGATCAAGCTCCCGAAGGGGATCTCTGCTTGCCATGGCCGCTGGTCTGCTGGCCACGCACGCAATCGCGACCGTGGAATACGATCAGGACGTCACACCGACGATCATCTTCGGCGCCGGAAACAATAACGGTGCGTTCACCACGGACCGATTCAACGGCGTCGAAATCGGCCTGCGAGCCAAGCTCCGCTACGACGAGAACGGCGTGCCGCAGAACGTCTTCAACAGCAACGGCGACGGCAGCTATACCTTCTACACGCGCAGCCGCCCGAATTTTCCCGACGGTCAGCGCGGCGAATGGAGCTTCGAATGGGCGGTCAACACGGACTTCGACGGAAGTTCGCTACTGAACCTCGATGACCTGAGCTACGAGCTCGGCCTGGACGCCGATCCCGGCCCGGGCACGAACTTCCTCGTCTTCGATCCGATCACACCCAGCGCCGAAGCGCCATGCTGGGATCATGCCATCGGCAACAACGGAACCGGCAATGGTGGCGGCACCGCCGTCAACTGCATCACCGATCCGAACCCCGGGCAAAGCTACGCCGGACTGCTGACGGACAACAACGTCGCCCAGAACTCCTGGCAGTACGGCTTCTTCCTGATCGACGAACTTGCCGACTACGATCCGCGCCTGCCCGGCCGGTACACGATCTACCTCCAGGCATCCAACGGCAGTGGCGTGGTCGCGCGCAGCGAGATCGAGGTCATCGTGGTCGATCCGCCGCTGGCCTTCGATCAGAACGTCACCCCCGAGGCCATCTTCGGCAGCGGCAACGCCAATGGTGAGTTCACCACGGATCGTCGCAACGACATCGAGCTCGGCCTGCGCGGCAAGCTCCGTTACAACGCCTCGGGCGTGCCCGAGAACACCTTCAACAGCAACGGTGACGGCACCTACTCCTTTGCCCCGCGCCTGGTTCCGGGCGGCAGCCCGCTGCGCGCGGAATGGGGCTTCGAGTGGTCGGTCAACACCAACTATCAGGGCGGCGCGGGACCGAACGTCGATGCCTATACCTACGAGTTGGGCCTGGACGCGGATCCGAGCCTGGGCACGGACTTCCTGGTCTTCGATCCGATCACCCCGACGGCCGAGGTCCCGTGCTGGGATCACGCCATGGGTAACAACGGAACGCCCAACGGGGGCGGCACGTCCGCCAACTGCCTCGGGGACCCGAACGCCGGCGCCACCTATCAGAACCTGATCGCCAACAACAACGTGGCCCAGAACTCCTGGCGCTACGAGTTCTTCGCCAGCGGTCCGATCGCCGGTTTCGATCCGACCGTCGACGGCAGCTACCGCATCTACCTGGCGGCCTACAACGCCGACGGTGTCGAAGTCGCCCGCAGCGATATCGACATCCTGGTCGGCAGTGCAAGCGGCGGCACCGTGTCCGACGTCGAGCTGAGCATGAGCACCACGGCCACAGGCACCCAGTTCACCGGCGACGCGATCACCTATCAGCTCGTCGCCAGCAACACGGACCTGGCCAAGGCAGCGAACGTCTCGATCCTCAACGTGCTGCCGGACAATCTGAGCTTCGTGGCCGGCAGCTGCGACGATGGCAGCGTCGCCAACGTGGCCGGGCAGAGCGTCGACTTCGCCCTGGCCGACCTGCCCAGCGGCGCCAGCACGATCTGCACGATCGACACGGTCGTGGCCTCCAGTGGCACGATCGTCAACAGCGCGAGCGTGGCCGCCGACAACGACGGCGATGCGAACAACAACGCCGCCAGCGTGAGATTGCTGGGGGTGATCGAGTCAGTCGCCCTGACCGGCGACATCCCGAGCCCGACCGACAACGACTACACCCGCATCAACGACGTCGTCCAGATCGCAGGCCCCGGCGACCAGATCGTGTTGAACGGCGTTTTCGACTGGAACGAAAGCAATGCCTTTGCCAGCTGGGCGCTCGGCTCGGACGGCATCGACGGCACCGTCGATGACTGGACGATCTACGTGCCCGACGGCCTGGCTGATCTGACCATCACCGCCACTGCACCGGGCGATGCAACGATCAAGGGACCGGGCGACCTGGCCGGCGTCGATCTCGAAGGCTTCCTGCTGGTCTACGGCACCAACCCGGGGCTGGAAATCTCCAATCTGGTCATCGAGGACTTCGATGTCGCCATCGGCATCTACTACAACGGCGGCGGCGTCAACGTCTACGACAATCTGACCATCATCGACAACTTCATCGCCATGCCGCGCGATGTCGCCGGCAACTCGCAGGGCGGAGAGGCGTTCCAGAACATCGGCATTCACTACTCCTTCGGCGACAATATCCTGATCGCCCGCAACGTGATCGAGATCCCGGGAGACTCCGCGTCGACGGCCAGTCTGCGCGCGGCCCAGGTGGCCATGCAGTCCAACACCTCCGGCGGCGCCTATGAAGGTCTGGTCATCGAAGACAACGAGATCCGGATCCTGCTGGCCCAGGCCGAGATCCCGGCCGGCATCATCGGCATCTGGGAGAACGGCAACGCGCATACCAGCAATATCACGGTACGCAACAACCGTTTCATCAATCTGGATCCAGCCAACGATCCGTCATTGAACGACCAGGAGGCCTTCCGCATCACCTCGCACTCGTCCGCCTCGTCAACAACGCGCTACGAGGGCAATTACGCGGAAGGTGCCAACGTCGGTTACGGCTGGCTGAGCTTCGATACCTACGGTGCGGACTTCTCGACCCGGGATCCGATCGAGTTCGTTTCGAATACGGCCGTCGATAACCTCACCGGCATCCTCATCGACTCCAACGGTGCCGCGGACCTGAGCTGCAACCGCATCCATGGCAACGATCTGGGGCTGAGCAACATCACCCAGGCCGGCCGCATCTCGCTGGCCGACGACAACTGGTGGGGTTGCAATGCCGGCCCCAATGCCGGCGACTGCGATGCCTATGACACCGGTCTGACCACCGATCGTTGGCTGGTGGCCGGACTGACGGCCGATGCCGGCACGGTGCTGATCAACTCGACCACCGGTCTGAACCTGGACCTGCGCAGCAACTCCGACGGCAATGAGGTCACCAGCTGCACGCTGCCGGCGACCCCGGTCATTCTCGCGGCCAACGAGGGCTCGGTCACGCCGGCCGTCGGTGCGACCAGCGCGGCACTCCTCGATGCCGACTACACGGCCCCGGGTTTCGCGACCGGCGATACGGTCACCGTCACGGTCGACGCCGAAGTCCTGACCGTCGACTTCACCGTCGAACTCCCGGTCGACTCGATCTTCAACGATCGCTTCGAGAACTGATTCCGCCCCTCGGGTCGGATCGATCCAACGCCGCCGGCTCGTCCGGCGGCGTTTTTTTTGGAAAGGCTTCTGGCGTGACTGGCGGTGAAGGATTCGGATCGGCCCTGCCGTATAGGAAGACGAGCCCATTCCACAGCCCGAGACCATGCACTTCCAGGCCCGAACCCAGCGCTGCCCCGACAACCACGCATCGATCGGAGGCTGGCGCGCTCTGCTCCCACTGCTTCTCGTCCTGACACTTCTTCCGGCACTGGCATCCGCGACGATCGCGGGCCAATGGGACGACCGCTTCTTCCTTTCACCGGGCTGCGATGGCAGCATCCTGGCGACGGCACTGGCGCCGGATGGGCGGCTGTTTCTTGGCGGCCAGTTCGCCAGCTGCAACGGCGTGGTGGTCAACAACCTGGCCGTCTTCGACCCCACCAGTCAGAGCTACTCCGCGGTCATCGACCAGGGCGTGGCTGGCGTCAATGGGACGGTTCGCGCCCTGGTCTTCGACGGCAACTCGCTCTATGTGGCGGGCAGCTTCACCCAGGCCGGCAGCCTCAGCGCCAATCGCATCGCCCGACTCGATGGCAATGGCTGGTCCCGGCTGGGGACCGAGCAGGACAATGGCGTGACCACCACCACGATCTTCAGTGTGTTTATTCTGGACATGGTCCTGATCGGCAGCCGCCTGTACGTCGCCGGGAGCTTCGACACGGCCGGCGCCATCACGGCCAACAACATCGCCTACTGGGAAAACGAGCAGTGGTCCAGCGTCGGCAGTGGCGCCGAGAACGGCGTCGACGGGGGCGTCAACGACCTGCTGGCGCTGGGCAACCAGATCGTGCTCGGCGGAGGCTTCACCCAGGCCGGCACGATCGAGGCCAACCGCGTGGCCCTTTGGACGGGCAGCGCCTGGGCGTCGATCGGAACGGGCCCCGACAACGGCGTCGGCACGAGCTCCACACATTCGGTCAGCGCCCTGGCCAGCCTGGGTTCGGACCTGGTCGTCGGCGGGCGCTTCGACCGCGACATCGCCGGCGTGGAGCGAAGCAACCTCGTGCGCTGGGACGGCACGGCCTGGCAGGCCTTCGGCGCCGAGGACACGCAGTTTCCCACCAGTGATCGCGTCTCGGCCCTGCTCGTCGACGGCAGCGATCTGTATGCCGGCGGCAGCTTCGGCGAGATCGATGCCATCGAGGTCAACAACCTGGCACGCTGGGATGGCAGCGGCTGGCATCCGGTCGGTGCACTCACGGGCGGTGGCGTGGTCGGCAACAATGGCTCCGGCGGCCTGAACGATGGCTCGGTCTTCAGCCTGGCCAAGGTCGGCAACAGCGTTCTGGTCGGCGGGACCTTCTCCACCGCGGACGGGATCAAGGCCATGGGCATCGCGCGTTTCCTCGACGCCACCACCCTCCCCCTCGGCCCCGATGATGGCCTCGGCCTGGACGGCCGGGTGCAGGCGGTGGCGGTGTTCCAGAACGACATCTACGTCGGCGGCACCTTCAGCTACGCCGGCCCGACCCGCGTCAACCGCATCGCCCGCTTCGACGGCCAGCAGTGGCATGCGCTGGAGGATAATGGCTTCATCGGCGTGGAATCCTCGACGGTCGTCGGCCGGGAAGTGAACGCCCTGGCCGTCTACCAGGGCGAACTCCATGTCGGCGGCGACTTCGACGATGTCGCCGAGCTGGGCCTGCAGACCGCCAGCAACCTGATTCGGTGGACCGGCAGCGCCTGGAATCCCATCAACACACCCCCCTCGAGCACGGTCAACGCCCTGACCATTCACGAGGGCGAGCTGCTGGTGGGCGGCAATTTCCTGACCCTCTTCGGCGGACAGACCGTCAATCGAATCGCCGCCTTCGATGGCAGCGTCTGGAGCGCGCTGGAAAACTTCCTCGGCAATGGCGTCGATGATGCGGTCTACAGCCTGGCGAGCAGTGGCGAGGGCCTCTACCTCGGCGGCTGGTTCAACACCGCCGGCGGGGTGGCTGCCGAAGGGGTGGCCCTCTGGGACGGCACGGGCTTCAGCAGTCCAGCCGGGGGTCCAGGCGGGGATGTCTATTCGCTCGTCGCGAACCCCAACCGCCTGGTCGTCGGCGGCGGTGCCTTCAGCCCGGACAGCGGCGATTTTTCGCGCGTCCTGTCAAGCTTCAGCGACGGAAGCTGGCTCGATCCAGCAGACCTCGACGATGGCTTTGCCAGCGGTCTCCTCGACGATCCGGCCGGGCTGGTGATCGCCGGACGCATCGAGACCCAGGCTGGCCTGAGCCTCGGCATCTCGATCCTGGATGACAGCGGTCAGATCCAGCGTCTCGGCGAGCCGGTCTTCCCCGCCCTGGCCCTGGACCTCGGCGGCGCCATCGCTGTCAGGCGGCACCAGAACACGCTGCTCGTTGGCGGCGCCTACAACTGGCTCACTGGATTGCCTGTTGCCGGATTCTCGATCTTCACCTTCGACACACAGGTGGAAGACGCGATCTTCTCCGATCGCTTCGAGGGAGCGGACCAATGAGCGAATTCTGGCAACATCTGGTCGACAGTTTCAGTCCGGCACAGAAGCTGATTCTCAAGGTCTGCGCGGTCGTGATCGCTTTGGGCCTGAGCATCCTGGGCATCGATCGCTTCATCGTCCAGCCACGGCAGGCACCCTCGACCGAGCCGGCAGCGTTCGACGCCTCGTCGATTCGCGTCGAACGGCCACTGCCCAAACTCGATCTCGGCCTGGACGAACAGGTCCGCCGCACCCATCGCGAACTCGAGGCGCTGCGCCTCGAACGCGAACATCAGGTGCAGAAAGGTCATGAAGGAACCCAGCCCGATGCGCCGGAGCGCGATGACCCGTTCTGAGTCCAGCCCTGTTGAAAAGCCCTGGCGCGCATCGGACGACTTGTTCGAGCGCCTGCGCGAACTGGGATTTCAGAAGCACACGCGCTTTGCAAGCCTGATCTGGGAGGGCGCTTTCGAGGGCCGCAGAACCTCCCTGACCATCAGCCGCCAGACCCGTACGCGCTACCAGGGCAGAACCCGCCGGCGTGCCCACCTGGGCTGGCGTCTTCGCATCGAGATGGAATGCCGGGTCATGACCCGACTGTACTTCGTCAAGGAAAGCGTGACGCGCTGGCGGCTCCTGCGCTGGCTCTACCGCCTGAAGAAGCAGAGCGTGATCGAGGATCTACCGAGCGTGCTGGAGGGCTTCGATGTGGTTGCGGCCGATGAGACCTGGGGGCTGACCCTGATCGAGGATTGGGCCAGCATGCTCAATGTCGCCAGTCTGCTGACCGAGCGCAGCAGTGAGCAGCTGCGCGGCAGCGTCTACTTTCAGCCCGAGCGCCTGCACTACGGCAGCGGCCTGCTTCAAGTCAGCGACATGGATGCGACCTGGATCGAATCGGTGCTGCGGCGAGCCGCCCGGATCGCCGAAGGCGCTGAAGGCCTGCCCGATCCGACGGTGCAGAGTGCACCGACGCGCCTCGAGCGCCTGAGCCGAAAACAGCCCCTGTTGGCCGGCGCCCTTGTGCTGTCCGCCGTACTCGGCGGTCTGGCGATCATGACCCTCACGGGCCTGAGCCTGGTGCTGGCGCTGGCCTGGGGACTTTCAAGACTCTGAAGAGGCGGTTCAACCACTCCTTCGGGGACTGCCTCGACGCCGGACGGTCGGCAGCCGGGACGCCTCATTCAACCGAGCATCCCCTCAGGAGCCAGGCCGAGCGCAACAGGCATCCTGAATGATCTCGTCGGCCGGCATCTGCAGCTCGGATTGATCATCCACTCGCAAGAGGCCCGGGCCAGAGCCCTTGATATCGCTGATTTCCAAGCGACCGAACCTGACGACGGCGCCGTGGATTCCGAGCAATCGGCTTCATGTGTCGAGCTCGCCAGGCTCATGGCCGGAACCGATCCGAGAACAGGCTATCGGTCAAGGGCGCGACGGCTGTGGCGCCGTTGAGCGGGTCGCTGTTGTTCGAGAGGGCGGGGTCGTAATCGGCGCCCGTGATGCTCGCCCCGAGGTTGAAGTCGCCGGGATCGACGACGCGGTACTGAAGGAGAATTCGCTCCCGTTGCGCAAAGTCCATGGTCGCGAGTTCGCAATCGACCGCCTGGCACTGGTTACCGGACAGGAATTCGAGCTCCAGGTTGTCGGCGTCCACCGTCAACACCACATCACGGGCCCGATTGACGCCGCCGTTGATCAGCTCGATTTCGTAATCGACCACGTCCCCGGCGGCAAAGGGCGGCTGGCTGAGCAGCTCCACATCGACGACCAGATTGGTGGCGGCCTGGTAGTTCTGCTGGATGATGGCCTCGTTGTTGGCAGGGTTCGAATCCACCTGGCCCGGCTCGGCGTAGATCCGATGCGCCCAGCTCGGAACACTGCCATCATCGGGCGCAACGGGAGCGAACACGGCGATGGTGGCCACCAATTCTTCGTTGGCCGCCATGCTCGGTATGACGCAGGGCGAGCCCCCGGTGCAGAACGGCGCATCGAAGAAACCTCCGACCGCACCCGGCATCTCCGACCAGAAGCGGACATTCGATGCCGGCGCGTTGCCGGTCCGGATGCGAGCCGTGAACACCAGAAACTGATCCGAATAATACGGAGCGCTCTGGGCCAGCTCGAGCTCCACGGACACATCGGCTTCGCTGACCGCGCCCTGATTGCCCTGATCGTCCAGGTTGTCGGCGGGCGCGATGTCGAGCTGGGGCGCGCTCACCTCACCATCGAGCACGAAGGCCGCGGCATTGACCTTGAAGTCCAGGTCGATCTGGGCCGTCTGGCCGTCGTTCAGTTGGCCAAGTGTGCAGAGCGGGCCGTTGACCGAGCTGCAGCCGGCGAAGGCCTCGATAGTGCCACCGGCTGGAAACAGTTCCAGCTCCACGGGTGAGGCGGCCTGGCCGCCACCATTGGCGATGACTGCCCGATAGACCACCGTCTGGCCGACAAAGTAAGGGGGCGGCGTCAGCAGATCGAGCTGCAGAGACAGATCCGCACCGGGATCGATGGCACCGCTGGCCGAAGCCCGGTTGTTGCCTCCCGGATCGGATTCGTCCGGGTCCTGGTAATAGGACGCCCCCGTGCGCGAGGCCGCCACATCGACGTCGAAGCCGGCCGACTGAAAGCTGCCCAGCACGGCATCGATCGGCACGCGTACCGTTTCGCCCGCCGGAATCTGATTGATCAGGCAGGGCAGCGAGCTGCAGAAGGAGGCATCGACGCCCTGCACGAAGAACTGCTGAGTGGCCGCGCTCAGGGACACTGCATTGGCGTTCCCCGGACCGGCATTGGACACTTCGACCATGGCCCGCACGGCCTGGCCGTCCACCCAGGGCCCGGCTGGCTCGATGACCAGGCTGACCCCGACATCCGCGAAGGAGGTCAATTCATAGGCACCGATATCGCACTGGGCGCCGCGGGGCTCGCCGCGTTGATCCTCGGCCAGGCAGTAGGCTGGATCACCGGCGTCGACGACGCTCGAGTTCAGCGTCGATGCGCGGGTGCGCGTGAAGCCGCCGTTGTCCGCCAGCGCAATCACGCCGGGCCAGTCCCGGGGGCCGTTGCAGTCGAAATTGAAGTACTTGTTGGCCGTGTCGACGGTCCAGGTCGTGCCCGTGGTCACGCACTGGGCGAAGATCGAATTGCTGGCCTCGAGGATGGCGTTGACCACGCGCATTTCCGCGCTCATCGTCACGTGATTGAGGACGAGCACGCCGGGCCCCTCGTACTCGAGCTTCGGAATATCGACATAGCCCGATTCCGCATCCTCGAAGGTCGTGTTCTCGATCAGCACATCGGCTGCGTTGATCGCCCGAATGCCGTAGTAGCTCTCGTAGACCTCGCTCTTTCGGAGCACGAGGCTGCCCCCGTTCATGAACAGGCCGTCCGAGAGCGTCGTGCCCGCCTCTTCCGGGTTGAACAGCAGGGAGAAGTTCTGATCGAAGAAGACCTCTTCCAGATCCAGCACGCTGTCTTCGGCATAGATGCCCCCGCCGCGCTTCGGCGTCAGGCCCGTGCGTCGCGTCCAGTTGTTACTGATCACGGTGCGGGTCATCAGCAGCACGCCGTCCCGGATATTGATCGCCCCGCCATCGGACAGGCTGGCCGTATTGGCCCGGAACTCGCTGTCGACGATGCTGACCGTGGCGTCGCGGATGCTGAGTGCCGCGCCGCCCGGATTGCCGACGCCGTCACGCTTGCCGCCGAAGAACTCCACGCGATGGATGTTGACGGCGGTGCCGCTGCCATGAATCTTCAGGATCGGCACGGAAAAGTCGCCTGAAATCCGCAGATGGCCGGCCGCCGTCTGGGTGCGCAGGGTCAGGTCGGACTCGATCGTCGGCAACTCGCTCGACAGGGTGATCTCCCAGCCGTCCGGCGCCACGATCTGATCGGTGCCGGCGCCTGCGCTGCACTGGCCAATGGCCGAGTCCAGGTTGGCACTGCGGATGGCGTCGGCCAGGGAGCAGCCGTTCGGCCCGATGTCGATGATCGCGGCCCGGGTGATCGTCGGCATCAACAGGTTCAGGGAGAACAGGCAGATCAGAAGTCGGTGCTGGATCATGATCGAGGTTCCTTGGTCAACACCGAGCGCCAGCGAGGCGCGGCGGAGGAAGGAGGGGACGAAGCGCTCGGATCGGGACCCGGCCAGAGCCGCTGCACGAACAGCATCCCGGACAGGAGCAGGCAGAGACCGACCAGACCGCGCGCGATCTGATCGCCGTGAACGCCGGGAAACAACATCGCGGCCTGCGGCCTCGCCGGGTCGAGGTAGGCGGTGACCATCGTGCCGGGCGGGAAGCGACGAACCGCTTCAACGAGCCCGCCGCCGGGCCGATAGCCCGAGGCATGAAAGATCCTTCCCCTGTGGACGTATCGGTAGGCAAAGACGGGCTGGCCCGGGCCAAGGCGCCAATCCGAATCGCTGCGGCCCTGGAAGCGGGATTCGACGACCTGGGCCCGGACGGGCTCGGCATAGGCGGTGGAGTGATCCAGGTAGACGGGAAGCCAGGCTTCGAGGGAGAGCCAGAGGCCGATCGCGCATACGGAAATGGCGCAGCCGCGCTCGACCCACCCCCGCAAGCCCACCCTCGAAGGGTGCTCTGCGGCGTCGATGGTTCGAAGCGGATTCGGCATGACAAGGCTCTCGAATGATGGCAAGCTGATGGCCGGGGGGCGCATCGACGATCAGGATGCTACGGTCAGGTCATTCCATCACCTGCGGTAAGGTCCTGCATGAAACCAACTTGAATTCTTCGTGAAATCAGAGCCTTGAGCGCTACGAAACCGCCCAGATCATGAGCATCCACTTTCAGGACTTCGAACTCGACCTGGCCCAGAAACTGGTCCTGGGCCCCGACGGTCCGATCCAGCTCCGACCCCAGACCTTTGCCGTGCTCTGCCATCTGATCGAGCAGGCACCGGCGGTCGTCAGCCGGGACGAACTCCTCGACGCGGTCTGGGGCCACCAGGCCACCTCCGTCAGCTCGGTTCCCCAGACCATCAAGGAGCTGCGCCAGGCGCTGGGCGACTCGAGCAGCGACCCTCGGATCATCGCCACGCGGCGAGGCCTGGGCTATCAGTTCATCGCGACCGTCGAATCCTCGAACTCCGAAAACGCTTCGACGCCTCCCCATCCACCGCCGGGCCCGACCGGCACCGGAAAGAGAGCGCCCTGGGCCCTGCTCGGCCTGCTGGGCCTGTTGATCGCCGCCTTCGTCGTCTGGCGACTGCAACCCCTTCCGCCGAGCCCGCCGGCCATGCCGCCGACCCTGGCGATCAGTGCGATGGTCAATTCCGCCGACGACCCCGAGCTGAACTGGCTGGCGCCTGCCTTCGAGACCTACCTCGGCCATGCCCTGGTCGAACTGGGTGGCTTCCGGGTCCTGGCGCGGGATCAGGAGACCGTCGACGCCCCGGAGCCGGCCGACGTTCTGGTCGAAGGTCGCTATCTCGATGTCGATGGCCAGGGCCCACGACTGCTGGCGCAGCTGCGACGCCAGGACTCCGGCGAGATCATCGGCAACATCGAAACCGGCCTGGGTCGCTGGGACGTGGCCCGAATGAGCATCGACATGGCCAACGAGATTCGCCGGCGACTGGGTTTGCCAGCCACCGCTGACGATGGCTCGGTGCTGCGCGCCCGCCTGCCCGCCGACACGGAAGGACAGCGGGCCTACTTCGCCGCCGGCCAGGCACTGGAACGCTTCGATCGAGCCGGGGCCCTGGACGCGCTGAACGTGGCCTTGAACGGGCCGGCCGATGGCCCGCAACTCCGCCGCCTGCAGGCCCAGGTGCTCGCCGAGAGCGGCGACATCGAGGCGGCCCGATCGATCATCGAGCAGGCGCTCGAGTCGACTCGCCTCTGGCCGGCACGGGAACGGCTGGACATCGAGGCGGCCGCCGCCCTGCTGGACTTCGACTACGAACGTGCCACCGACCGGCTCCAGGCCATCACTCAGTTCTACCCCGACCCGGCCAACAGCCGACGCCTGGTCAATGCCCTGATCCAGTCCGGCCGGCTGGAAGCGGGACGGCAGGCCCTGAGCTCGCTTCGCGCCGCCCGCCCCGACGATGCCCGACTGGCCCTGCTGGCCGTCGAACTGGCGCGGCTGGAGCGCGACCAGTCCGCCCGTCTCGACGCCGCACGGGACGCACGGCGCCTGGCCGAAGCCGAGCAGACGCCGGGCTTGATCGCCGCCGCCCGCCTCGCCGAAGCAGGCGCCCTGACGCGCAGTGGCCAGCTCGACGACGCGCGGGCGGTCCTGGAGTCCCTGCTCGACGAGTTTTCCGATCTGGCAGCGGAAGACGAGGCCGAAGCCCGGCTCGGCCTGGCCACGATCGAGTTCCAGCAAGGTCGCCTCGAGTCCGCGCTGAACATGATTCCCGAGCTCAAGGCCCGCTACCAGGCCCTGAACCACCCGGAAGGCCTCGCCGAGGCCTACATGCTCGAGGCCTCGGTGCTCGATCGGAGCGGACGGAGCGATGCGTCGATCGCAGCCATGGAAGCAGCGATGGAGCAGCTCGAAACACTCGGAGATCCCAGGCAGCTGGCCCGCGCGGGCGTCCTGTACGGCGTGACCCTGATGCGCGCTCGCCAGACCGAGGCCGCCGAAACCCGCCTGGAGGAAGCCGCCAGCTACTTCCGACGGGTCCGGGACCGCCAGGGCGAAGGTGCGGCGCTGATCAATCGGGCCACCCTGCTGGCACGCGCCGGCCGGGCCAACGATGCTGAGCCGGTCTTCGAGCGCGCCCTCGAAGCCTTCCTCGATGCCGGCGATCTCCGTGGACAGGCCATCGTCCTCGGCAACCTGGCCGCCGTCGCCTATCAGCGGCGCGACGTCAGCCGTTCCATCGAACTGTCCGAAGAGGCGCTGGGTCTGTTCGAAGTCCTGAACGCGCAAACCGATATCGCCCGCGTGTCCTACAACCTGGGCCTGACGCAACGCAGCCAGGGCCGCTTGCTCGAAGCGGAACGACGCATCCGCCAGGCGGCCGAGGCCTTCTCGTCCCAGGGCGCGGCGCAGATGCAGATGCGAACCCTGACCACCCTGGCCAATCTGATGGTCGACATGGGGCGTCCGAACGCGCTGGGAGCGGTGATCGAACAGACGCAGGAGCTGTCCGTCGAGGACCCCGACGAACGCTCGGTCGTCGACATCGCACTCGGTCGGCAGGCCCTGATGGACGGTGAGCTTGCCGAGGCGAGAGCCCACTTTCAACGCGCCCTCGAACTGGCCGATGCAGCCGATAGCCAGCTTGGCCGGCTGCTCGCACGCTTCCAGCTGGCCAGGGTGGCACTGGCCGAGGGCAGCGCGGTGACCGCCGAGCAGGAAGCACTGGCCCTGCGCTCGGAGTACGCCGAGACCCGTGACTCGTCTCGCCAGCTCGACGTGCTCCTGCTGCTGGCCGAAGCCCTGATCGAACAGGACCGAAGCGAGGCTGGCGCCCGCGAACTCGAGGAGGCTGATCGCCTGCTGGCCGACGCACCGGATGCCCGCCAGGCCCTCGAACTCGCCATCCTGCGCAGTCGCATCAGCCCGCCGGATCTGGCCCGGGAGCGGCTGCAATGGGTCATCGAGACCGCCGGAGCGCAGGGCTACCTGCCCCTCCTCGAGCGCGCCCGGCGCTGGCTTGCCCTGCTGGAGGAGTAAGCCCCTGGCCCGCTGAAAGCGCGGGCTTCTTCACAGAAAGCGAAGCACTTTCAAGGAAGTTTCACGCTTTGATCAAGCAGTCCTGGGGGCTGGAGCGGACCATTCGCTTCGTTCTCCCCACCCTGAGGAATTGATCATGAACCACGCTTCTTCGCTTCGGCGTCTTGCGCTCTGCGCGGCCACCACCCTGTGTCTACAGTTCAGTCCAGCGGCCCGGGCCGGAGCCGATTGGGAGATCGATGCCCATCCCTGTCCAGGCCCCTCCCGAACCGATGCCATGCAACTCGATGCCGACGGGACGCTCTGGGTCGGCTGCGGCACCAATACCAACGGCCTGGGCCTGTTCGTCAGTCCCGATGGTGGCGACAACTGGCAGGCGGTGACCACCAGCCCGGCCGACATGGTCGACGAATTTCGCGTCATGACCCTGACCCGCGGCCACGACGGCGCCCTCTACGCCGGCGGCGTCGACACCACGGCGGGGACCAATCTGCGCGTGGTTCGCCTCGACACCAGCGGCCCGATGCCCTACCCGACCACGGCCACCCTGACCTCGGTTCCCCAGGTCGGCCGCCAGTTCAACGTCGGCAACTACGTCGAGCTGTCCGATGGACGCGCTCTGGCGGATTCGGAAACCGGTTTCGATCGCCTGTACCGCCCGGATGCCCTCACCGGCAGCTCGGCCGCCGATTGGGACGCACCGGCCACCGGCCTGGAACAGTTCCAGGACCTGGTCGCCTTCGATGAGGGCTTCTATGCCGCCGGCAGCCGGATCAATATCGCCCCGCGGGTCTTCCTTCCGCCGCAGACGCCCGGGAGCGAGCCCTGGCAGCTGGTCGAAGTGATCCTCGATGCGTCCTACGACGGGGAAATGTGGGGGATCGCCGTGAATGCCCAGCGCGTCGTCGCCGTCGGCGTCGACCAGGACAACGATACGGGCAAGATCTACGTCAGCGGCAACGATCCCTACAACGCCAACGACTACACGGTCTTCGACCTGCCCGACATCGTCGGCGACGGCGGCTTCGGCACCTGGGCCCGCGGCGTGTGCATGCGCAACGACACGATCGTCGTGGTCGGCGAACGCCAGCCCCTGGGCACGAATACGGGCCGGGTGATGATCTCGACCGACGGCGGCCAGAGCTTCAGCAACATCACGCCGACGCCGTCCGCCGAGAGTGTCAGCCGCTGTGCGATCGCCTCGGACGGGGAAGTCACCGTGGTCGGTGCCGGCGGTTTCGTGGGACGTTATCGTGGCGCCCTGGTTCCGGACCGGATCTTTTCCTCACGCTTCGAACCTGGCGGCTGAACGCATTCCGGAACGCCTTCGCGGTCGCGCGCGCCGGCCGTCCCGGCCCGAGAAGGACGAGCCCGCCTCCACCCCGCCATCGGTCGCCGAACAGGTATACACTTGGCCGGAAACCGCGCCGGCGGGAGGGTCGGCGCCCGCCGCCACGCTTCAGGGAGAACCGGTCATGCCGATACGTTCACTTCGCATAATGTCCGCGACGCTGCTCACCGCATTCATGGTGAGTCTGACGGCCGCAGTGCCAACGATATTGCCCTATCAGGGTTTTCTGGCCGACAACGCGGGTGTGCCCATCACGGGAAACCGGGACATGCACTTCGCGCTGTACGGTCAGTCCAGCGGGGGCATTGCCGTCTGGACCGAGACCCATACCGGCGTGGCCGTTACCAGCGGCTTCTTCCAGATCGAGCTGGGCACCACGACGCCGCTCGAGGACTCCCTGTTCGATGCACCGCTGTTTCTCGGGATTCGTATCGACGGCGAAGCGGAGATGAGCCCCAGGATGCGCATCGGCAGCGTTCCATTCGCGCGCATCAGCGGTGGCCTCCTGGCCTGCGGCTCTGGCCAGACCAACTGCAACGGCATCTGCGCCGATCTCCAGACCGACGTCGAAAACTGCGGGTCCTGCGGCCTGAGCTGCGGTGTGGGCGAAACCTGCGTACTGGGCAGTTGCGGCACCTGCACTCCGCAGACCTTCTACCGCGATGACGACATCGACGGTTGGGGTCGATGCAATGACAGCATCCAGTCCTGCACGCCGATGGGCGCCTACACGACAACCCAGTGCGGCGACTGCAACGACGCCGACGATGGGGTCAACCCGGGCGCCACTGAAATCTGCAACGACGCGATCGACAACAACTGCAACGGCCTGATCGATTGCTCCGATTTCGGCTGCCCCGGCGGCGGTGGCGGAGGCAACCTGGTCTTCTGCGCCTCCGCGGGATCATGCATCGATATCGACAACGACATCCAGCACTGCAGCGCCTGCGATCTGGCCTGCCCGGGCGATTCCCAATGCGCCGATGTGACGTGCCAGGGTGGCTCCTGCGCCCTGGACGGCAGCCCCTACCAGGGCAGTCCCTGCAGCGATCAGAATGCCTGCACCAGTGGTGATACCTGTAGCTCCGGCTTCTGCATCGGCAGCCCGATCACCTGCGACGATGGCAATTCCTGCACCGTCGATTCGTGCAGCCCCGCATCGGGCTGCAGCTTTACCCCGGTCGCCGATGGCACTCCTTGCGCGGGTGGCGTCTGCAATGCTGGACAGTGCACCCCATGATCAGGCTCTGCGCGCTGTTGACTGCAGTCCTCTGGCTGAACGCCGCCACGGTGCTGGCGGACACCCGCGGCGTAAGCCACCAGCTGTTGTGCTCGGAGCTCAATGCCGGGCAGGTCTTCGCCGCCTCCGCTGGTCACCGGCTCCAAGCCACCCTCCAGTGGCATGGGCGTCAGGCCATCCAGCGATCTGCCGGGCACTTCCTGATCGATGGCTGCTCCGGCCATCACTTCGACCCGGAGCGGTTCAGGCGCCTGTTCGAGGATCGCTTCGATGCTTCGCCGACGCGGATCGAAGGTCCGCAGGAGCGCAACGGATGACAGAGAGCGGGCCGGTGGCCGCCGGCGAGGAAGGCATCGGCGGCCAACCGGCGATTCCTCCGGTCCGCAAGCCGGACTTGAACCATCGTCCCGCTTAGTCGCTAGCCTCGGAGTACAGGATCGAGCCAACGAATGCATTGAGACGAAGATCGACCTCCTCGCCCTCGGGGGATCGCGCATCGACCTCCCGGATCGCGTCATCCAGATCGACATCGCGGATTCGACTTTATCCCAGGTCGGAGAGCAGCTCGACGACCTCGACCACCGATGGCTCGCGCCTTTATGCTATTGACCCGGTCACTCGCTTTCCAACTCAATCGAGCGAACGGGCCTGCGTCGAGCGGGCAAGACCCGGCGCCAGCAAAGTAGGCTCAGGCCGCCGTCGCAGGAACCCCCAATGTCCATACGAAATCGGCCGGCTTGTTGGCGATCGGCAGGTCGAGGCCGACGTCGGAGTCGTCACGGAAGGCCAGGTTGAGCGTCCAGGCGAACATTCCCGGTGAATGCGACCAGCCGCTCAGATCGCTCAGGGCGATGCGAGCGACGGGGTCTTCGATCCGGGTCCGGAACAGGCCCTGGTGGTAGCCGAAGACGATCAGCTGGCGGTCCGTGACCGCCAGCACGCCCTTGCTGTCGGGGAAATCGGCGGCCAGCGAGCCAGGCGGGCGGTGAAAGCCTTCGCGCTCGCGGGCAATCACCTCATCACGCGCGGCGACGGCGTTCTGCATGGCCTGGGCGTCGTTGATGAACGAAGACCGCTGGCCGGCCGCGTGCACGGATCCGAAGGTCAATTGCCCGACCGCGCTGCCCAGCCCCTGAAAATAGATCGCCGCGGTGAGTTGCTGCCCGGCCAGGTCGGCCGGGCGCTCTTTCTGCACTCGATTCATCCATCGCTGCATGTCATTGGAACCCCTGGAAGCGGTCGGAGAAGATCGCGTCCTCGACCGTATCGGGCAGACCGATACCGCTGACCGGGATGACATAGGTCCCGTTGGGATCATTGGAGCTGATTCGAACCTCGGCATCGGTCCACGTGCCTGCCGCCTCGGGGACGAAGCGCAGCGAGACGATGCAGGTCTCACCGACATTCAACGGCGGCGAGCTGGGAGTGCAGGAGCCGCCGTCGAATACGAAATGCACGTCATCATCACCCCAGAGCGTCGTGAAGCCCATATCCAACGGCTCGTCACCGACGCTGGTCACGGTGATCACCACCGAGTCGCTGGACTGACCGACCATGACCTCACCGAAGTCGATCGAAGCCGGTGAGACCTCACCCCACGCTCCGGGAAACTGATAGCGCACCAGCACGTCGTCGCTGTTATTCGAGGGATCCAGATCGAATGCGGCACTACTGACCGTGGCGCCGACACCGGTGTCCTCTACGAAGCCGGGCGTGCCGTCGATCACCAGCACTGCCGTTTCGCCCGGCTGCAGCGACCCCACGGTCCAGAGGCCCGAGTTCGGCTCGTAGTCGCCGATCGAGGCGAAATACTCCTGGGGGATGAACCCGCCCGACAGGGGCGTCACCTGTACGCTGACGGCATCGGCCGCGCGCGGGCCGGCGTTGCTCACCTCGACGGTCATCGCCAGGGCATCGCCCATCCCCGCCCATTCGGCGTCGGCCTCGATGCTAACGGCCAGGTCGGTGAAGGGATCGACCTCGGCAAAGGCCAGATTATTGAAGGGCTCGGGGTCTTCCGAGAAGCTGCTGGCCGAGGCCGAGCTGGTGAAGCCGCCGGCGCCGTTGACCAGGACCTCGACCTCCAGCACCGCGCCCTCGCCCACCTCCAGGCTGCCGATCTGCCACTGGCCGGTGGCCGAGTTGTAGCTGCCAAGGTCGCTGTTGTGGCCCTGATAGCTGTAGCCGGTGGGCAGCAGATGCGCCACCTCGACCCCATCGGCCGGTTCGGGGCCCAGGTTGTCGACCAGCACCGCGAAAGTCACCTGATCGCCCGGCAGCGCCGCGGCGGGCGACACGCTGTGAACGAGCTTGAGGTCGGAGCGGCTGCGCAGGACATCAGGGGTCAGCGTCGCGACGTTGTTGTTCAGGTTCGGATCGAACTCTGATGCGAAGATCTGCGCCTCGATTGTATGAGGTGTCTGTTGCGTGACCTGCAGCTGCAGGCGAAGCTGCGCACCGGCGGCCGGGCCGCTGCCGGCCAGGTCGTCGAGCTTCCACAGCCTATCGCCAGGCAGGAAGGTGCCCTGATCGGAGTCGTCGAAGTCGATCAGCGTGTAGCCCGCCGGCAGATCAATGGTGACCGAGGGTAGCCCGGCCAGGTCGGGACCGGCATTGCCGGCCAGCACATCGACGATCACGACATCACCCGGCTCGACCGGGTCCTGATCGATCACCAGCTTGAGCGACAGATCGGCCGTGTCCACGCCCGGCGGCACCTCGCCGTAGAGGCGCTGGATGGGGGTCAGGAAGGTGGAGGATCCTTTCGAGTTGCCGGCGCGGTACTCGATGCGCACGTAGAACTTGCCCGGCAGGCCGGCAAACCCCTCCAGGCGCCAGTCGTCCCCGTCGCGGCTCATCCAGCCGCCACCGGCGGCCGGCGCAAAGTCGTCCTCATCGCAGCAGGTCTGCGAGACCAGCACGCGCGGCGTACCGAGCAGCGCCGGCGCCGAGCCGAAACCGGTCATGCGGTCCCAGACCAGGCGCTCGGGGTTGCCCGGTGTGCCCCAGACAATACGCTGGCGCAACGGCAGGCCGTCGGGGTTGGCTAAGCGATGCAGGTGGTCATCTATTCCCAGCAATACCCGGCCATCAGGGGTCATTTGCAGGGTAGTATTATCACGGAATAACTCAACACTACCAGCGGACCACGGCTGTACGCCCGGCCGCAAGGCATTGCCGGCGTGATTCAGCAGGGCAAGATGCTTGCTCTCCTCGTTCAACAGGAAATTTCCAGCGGCCAGATAGCCAGAACCAGTCTTCTGGATCGAAATAACGCGGCCTCCTTCGAAAGGACTGGCCACGGTATGGTTGCCGTTCTGATCAATCAGCGACCAACCATACTGGTTGCCACCGAAGGAGTATTGGATTCTCCCTCCCACAACGATGTGATCGTCGATGACTATTGATCGGCAGAAGTGCTGCCCAACACCAATGGCAAGCGGCGGATCAAAGCTTGACCAGAGCTGTCCGCTTGGGGTGAAGCGGGCGAACACTAGTCTATCTTGGCTGGCATAACCTTCGCCACATGTGTACACCCAACCATTGTCATCCACCGCCAAGCTTTTGAGAGTGAGAGGAGTCTGCGACTCGGTCCAACTGGGTGAGAAATTGGTATCCAGGCTGCCATCCGGGTGCAAGCGCGCCAGGTCGAGACGCGCCTGTTCGTTGACCTCAGTAAACCGCCCGCCGATCAGAATCTTGCCGTCATCGAGAATATGGATCGAGTTGACTTTGGGGAGATTACCTGCTATGAGTCCCGCATTGAAACTGGTGTCCAGACTACCGTCCGGGTGCAGACGGGCCAGCCGGGAGCGTGGCGTGCCATTGACAGTTTCAAACCACCCGCCAACGAGAATGCGACCATCGCGTTGTACGGCGATAGCATATATTGATACGCCGCCGATCACGGGCGCAAAGCTGCTGTCCAGGCTGCCGTTGGGATGCAGGCGCGCCAGCAATCTGCGGCTGGTGCCGTTGATATGGGTAAAACTGCCCCCGACCAGAATGCGACCATCGGCTTGCAGCGCGATTGTTCTCGGCGCTTCGATGTCCGACGGGGCAAACTCCACCTCCGCCTGCGCTTGATCGATCCTCCCCAGAGCATCCAGCCGTGCCAGGCGATTCCGACCCAGGCCGGTAATCTGATTGAACGCCCCGCCGAGCAGCACCGCGCCATCGTCCTGAACCAGCACCGTGCGTACTGCAGCGTTGGGGTTGACGAGTGGGGCAAAGCCGTTGTCGACGCTGCCGTCTTCGTTCAGGCGGGCGATTCGGCTGCGCGGGCCCACGCCGCTGGTGAAATCGCCGCCGATGAGGGCGCGGCCATCGGGCAGAAGATCCAGCGCGTAGACCGGGCCGTTCAGGCTGGGCGGCTCGTAGTCCCCGTCCAGGCTGCCGTCGGCGTTCAGGCGCAGGACAAAGCCATCACCGTCGACCTCGCCGGCAACAAGAATGCGGCCATCGTCCTCGATCTCCAGGGCCAGAACCGTGCGCACACCGCTGGCCAGGCCGGCCGCCTGGAAACTGTTGTCGACGGAACCGTCCTCATTGAGCCGGTAAAGGCGCCGGGCCGGAATCTGCCCGGCAATGCCGATGCTGCCGGCCACCAGCAGCTTGCCGTCGTCCTGCACCGCCAGGGCACGCACGCTGCCGCTGAAATCCGGCGGCACGAAGCCGGTATCGAGCAGGCCGTTGTAGTTCAGGCGCGCCACCCCCGTCCGGGCCTGGCCGCCGACGTTGGCGAAACTGCCACCGATGTAGATGCCGTAATTGCCGGTCATAGGATCGGGCTTTTCGGCCAGGGCGTGGATATCGCCATCAGGATTGGAACTGAACCACGGCGACAGCAGCGCACCGTCGCCGTCCAGGCGCTGGATGCGGCCGTTGAAACTGCCGGCAATGACCAGATCCGTACCACCGGCCAGCAGGCTGACGTTGACGTCACCACCGCTCAGATTCGGCCCGGCGAAGAACGAGGTGTTCCGACCGGCCGCGTCGAGCATCGCCAGGCGCGAGCGCGGTAACCCGGCAATGCTGGTGAAGTTGCCGCCCACCAGGGTGCCGTAAGGCGTACTGATCAGGCTGTAGACCATGCCATTGGGATCGGGCTGATAGCCCTCATCCTCGTTCAGGGCAAGCGCCGGGCCTGCGCTGATCAACAGGCCGAGCAGCGCGATGCAGCGTGCGACAATTCTCCTACGTGCCTGCGCTCTCATCGACCTCCTTCGGACCCGATCCCGGGCGACGGAACCGGACTCCACCGCCGACTCGAATCGATCGAATTCCACTGACTTCAATTTCGCTGGCATCATCGTTCTCTTCGCTCCTGGTGAATTCATCGTGGGTCGGCGTCGATGCCGGACCACGGCTCAGGCGTTACTATGGAAACGGTCGGCAGGAAAGGCTTAAAGGACTTGTGAAATTGCGATAAAGCCCAGTAAGCGCGGGCCTCGAACGGGCTTGTACAACACCTCCGCGGAGCGCGAGACATGACAATCGGCGCAGCCGATGGCAAGCTTTCGAGGCAGACATGGGCTGCGGAAACGCAACTCCTTGGCGTGAATATCGGACAGCACTGAACTTGAAACTCGAATTCGATCAATTCCAGCTCGATTCGGAGCAGATGCAGGTCATCGGGCCGGACGGGCCGGTCAGCATGCGACCGCTGACCTTTTCCGTGCTCAGCTATCTGATCGAGCAGGCACCGAAGGTGGTCAGCCGTGATGAGCTACTCGACGCGGTCTGGGGCCATCAGGCCACCTCGGTCAGCTCCGTTGCGCAGACCATCAAGGAGCTGCGAAAGGCGCTGGGCGATTCGAGCAGCGACCCGCATCTGATCGCGACCCGCCCGCGCCTGGGCTACCAGTTCATCGCCGAAGTCCGGCCCCTGCCCGACGATCCGGCGCAGGTGATCGGAGAGCGCGTGGTGTCGGGGCTGCCGCCCGCCCGCAGCACCTCCCCCGACAGAAGGCGCTGGCCCTGGACCGCCGCGCTGCTGGCGCTGGTGGTGCTCGTCATCGCCTTCGTCGTCTTCGCCCCGAACGAGCCGTCGGAGTCGCGATCGGACCGCCTGCCCACTCTGGCCGTGGCCCAGATGGTCAATGCCAGCGACGATCCGGACATGAACTGGCTGGGTCCGGCGCTGGAGACCTACCTGGGCCACGCGCTTGTCGAGCTGGGCGGCTTTCGCGTCCTGTCCGTCGATGCCCGGGCCGACCAGGAATCCAGCATCCTGACCGGCGTCGACTACGTCATCGAGGGCCAGTACCTGATGGCCGGCGTCGAAGGCCCCCGCTGGCTGGCCAGCCTGCGGCGCCCGGGCTCGCGGGAAATCGTCACCAGTCTGGAATCCCGGCCCGACGAGTGGGACATCGCCTCGGTCAGCATCGACATGGCGACCGCCATCCGGGACCGGCTGGGCTTCAGCGCACCCCCGGAGGCCGATAGCGCGGCGATTCGAGCCCGACTGCCGCGCCGAGCCGGCAGTCAGCAGGCCTACTTTGCCGCGCTGCAGGCGCTCGGCGACCGCCGACCGGAGGTGGCCCTGAGCGCACTCGAGCGCGCTCGCCGACAGGAGCCGGACAATCCTCGCCTTGATCTGCTGGCCGCGCAGGTTCACGCGGCCCGGGGCGACCTGGCCAGCGCTCGCGAGTTCAGCCTGCAGGCCATGTCGGCCACCGAGTTCTGGCCACGTCGGGATCGCCTGGATATCGAAGCCATGGCGGCCATGCTCGCCTTCGACTGGCAGCGCGCCGCCGAGCGGCTCCAGGCACTCAACCAGTTCTTTCCCGAATCCGAGAGCAGTCGCCAGCTGGTCCGAGCGCTCGGCCAGGCCGGGCGCTTCCAGGACGCGGCCACGGCGCTGGACTCGCTGCGCCTCAAGCAGCCGGATGACGCCCGGCTCGCGCTGCTCGAAGCCGAGCTATCGAGCCTGCAGAAACTTGCCGAGCCGCAGCTCGAACAGGCTCGGCAGGCGCGACAGATGGCTGAAGCCGAGGGCGCGACGAGCCTCATGGCCGCAGCCGAGCTGAGTGAAAGCGAGGCCTTGATCGAGCTCGGCGAGTGGCATGAGGCCAGAACCCGCCTCGAAGCGCTGGTCGACGACGAGCGCCTGGTGGCGGGAGAACAGGCCCGCGCCCGGCTGGAGCTTGCCCGCCTGGAGTTCCTGCAAGGCGATCTCGCGCCGGCCCTGGCCTCGGTCGAACGGGCTGAAGCGCGCTTTGCCGAAGTGCCCCATCCGACGGGCCTGGCCGAAGCCGCGATGCTGCGCGGCGCGATTCTCGAGCGCTCCGGTCGCATCGAGGAATCGATTCTCGCGCTGGAGCAGGCCCTCGAACGCTTCGATGCGGTGGCCGACCCGCGGCGAACGGCGCACGCCAACGTACAGTTCGGCACCACGCTCATGCGCGCCAATCGCGCCGACGAAGCCATTGCGCGTCTGGAAGCTGCCGCCCGCAGCTTCCGCGCCCTGAACGACCGCCAGGGTGAAGGCGCGGCGCTGATCAATCACGCCACCCTGATCGCTCGGGCCGGACGCCTGCCCGATGCCGAACCGATCTTCCAGCGCGCCCTCGAGGCCTTCCAGGACGCCGGTGACCGCCGTGGTGAAGCCATGGCCCTGGGCAACCTGGCCGCCATCGCCGGCGATCGTCGCGACATGACCACCTCGATCACCCTGGCTGAACAATCCCTGGCCATCTTCGAGCAGCTCGGTGCCCAGACCGACATCGCCCGCGTGTCCTACAACCTCGCCCTGATCCACCGGCGCCAGGGGGCGCTTGAAGCGGCCATCGAGCGTATTCGTCAGGCCGGCGATGCCTTCGCCAGTCAAGGCGCCGTGCTGATGCAGACCCGGGCCCTGACCACCGAGGGCGCGATGCTGGTCAGCATGGGGGAGTTCGACGAGCTCGATCGCCTGCTGGCTCGCATCGAAGAACTCGACATCGAAGATCCGGCCGAACTGGCGGTGATGCACATCGTCCGCGGAGAGCGCGCGCTTGTCCTGGGCGATCCGGACACGGCACACGGGGAATTCACTCGGGCGCACGCCCTGATGGAATCGATCGGGGCGGCCAACCACATGCTGGTCACGCGCATGCACGTCGCCCGTGCCGAGCTGGCGATGGGCGAGACCATCAACGCCGAGCAGACCGGGCGCGATCTGGCTTTCGCCTTCCGTGAAATCCGCATGATCAATCGAGAAATCGATGCGCTGATGCTGCTGGCCGAGGCCCTGATCGAGCAGGCCAGAGGAGACGAAGCCGCCGGCATTCTGGCCCAGGCCGACGAACGACTGGCAGACTCGCCGGATGCGGAGCAAACGCTCCGGATGGGCCTGCTGAGGAGCCGGATCTCGCCACCGGAGCTGGCTCGAGAGCGCCTGTCCTGGGTCGAATCCGCAGCCGCCGAGCAGGGCTTCGTGACCCTGATGGAGCGGGCGCGACGCAGGCTGGAGACATTGGCTGTCAGTCGAAGCCCTGCGCCGATTAGCGAGCAGAGCAACTCGGCGTCCGACACGGCCGCCGAATTGCCGGCATCGTAAGGCGCGGAAAGATTGCGGCCTTGCCAGTCCGGCAGCATGTCAGGCTGGCGGCACCAAACGCGTCATCGACCGCACCTTCACATCCGTGATTCTATTCTGGACCAGTAAGGTCCTGAATAGCATTCACCCACGTCAAAGAGGAACACTCAAATGAAGAATCGCCTTGCTGGCCTGATGGCCGTCGCCGTGCTTGCCGTCGCGCCGTTCGCTGTTGCAGACGATGATTATCGGACTTTCGACCAGGCCTCGCAGAGCGCGCTGACGCCGGACGAAGCCCTGCAGTTGCTCATCGACGGCAACGCCCGCTTCGTCGCCGGTGAGTCGATCGAGCGCGACCTGATCGAGCAGCAGCGCGAGACGGCCGGGGGTCAGTATCCCTTTGCCGTGGTGCTGAGCTGCCTCGATTCGCGCTCGGCCCCCGAAGTCGTCTTCGACCAGGGCGTGGGTGACATCTTCGTTGGCCGCGTGGCCGGCAATGTGGTGGACACGAACCTGCTCGGCAGCTTCGAGTTCGCCACCGCCGCCGCCGGCTCCAAGCTGATCGTGGTCATGGGCCACACTGCCTGCGGCGCGGTCATGGGCGCCTGCGACGGCGTCGAGGTCGGCAACCTGACCGCGCTGCTGGATGAAATCGAACCGGCGATCGACGCCGTGAGCACGCCGGTCGGCACGGACCGCAGCTCGGCCAACGCCGAGTTCGTCAACCGCGTCGCCGAAACCAACGTCCGCATGCAGGTCAACGAACTGCTGCGTCGCAGCGACGTGATCCGCGGCCTGGTCGAACAGGGTCAGGTCAAGGTCGTCGGCGCCATTCACGATCTCGCCACAGGGGAAGTCCGCTTCCTGTAATCGAGCCTGCTGTTGCTTCGAGCCCTGGCGATGGACGCCCGGCTCGAACGAGGGCCCGGGCCGGCGCCGCGAGGTGTCGGCCCTTTTTCATTGTGCGGGCGTGGTGAATTGCAGCACGGCCGTCGGACGGCTGATCAGGGTATTCTGCTGCGGGAAGACCGGATCGACTCGCGCCGGGGTGATCGATCGAACCACGACCCGATAGACCGTGTCCGGGACCAGATCGACCAGGGACAAGGCGCTCGCTGAATAGTCCGTGCTCGCCGCCTGAAAGGATGCGTCCAAGGGCGGGACCGGTAAGGCCGATTCGAATCGGTCGGCGAACAGCGACGGGTCGGACTCCGCGCTGACGTGATAGTACCCGGCCTGCTGCAGCGGATAATCGATCGGCGTCCAGCTCAGCGTGACGCTCGTGGCATCGACGGCAGCCACCGAAAGATCTTCGGGCGGCCGTGTCTGCCAGCGCGCCCAGCTCGGATTCAGCGCATCCAGCCAGGCGATCAAGGTCGGATCATCGGTGTCGAGACGATTATCGTAGAGGTCCAGAGCGATGATCGAGTCGAGGGCCAGCCACTCGCTCGGAATCGAACCGCTGAAGTCATTCGCACTCAAACGGAGCGTCTCCAGCGAGGCCGCCTCGCCCAGACCGGTCGGCAGTTCGCCTGTCAGGCAATTGACGCGAACATCCAGTTCGACCAGTGCGGCCCACTGACCCGGCCCGTCGGGCAGCGGGCCACTGAAACAGTTGAACTGCAGACGCAGGCTGCTCAAGGCCTGAAATTCCGCCACGGCTGCGGGAAACGGTCCGCTGAAGCGATTGCCCTCCAGCCAGAGTCGCTCGAGTTGCACCAGCCCGCTCAGCCCACCGGGCAGGGCACCGCTGAGCTGATTGCCCGCCAGGTTGATTTCCACCAGACCGGAAAGTTGATTGAAGGCGGCGGGCAGCGGACCTTCGAGCTGATTGGAAAACAGGTACAGGCGCTCGAGCTCGTCGAGCTGCCCGAGGCTCGATGGGATCGACCCGGCCAGCTCGGCGTCTCCGAGGTAGATCTCCCGCAGGGCCGACATCTGACCGATGGTGGAAGGCAGTTCCCCACCGAGCGGATTATCACCCAGGGAAAGGATTTCGAGCTGACTCAACTCGACGATCTCGGCGGGCAACCCGCCACCGATGAGATTGCCATCCAGATAAAGCTCTCGCAATGCTGCCAGCCCGCCGAGACCCTCCGGCAACGGCCCCTTCAGCTGATTGCGCTGAATCGCAAGCCGTTCCAGCCGGACGAGTTCGGCAATGGCTGCCGGCAGCGGCCCGGTCAATGCGTTGTCGCTGAGGTCGAGAAGGCGGAGCTGGCCCCAACCCGGCAAGGACGAAGGAAGTGCCCCGGTCAGCGCGTTGCCGCTCAGGTCGATTTCCTCGATCGAGGTCAGCGAGGCGAGGCCCGGCGGCAGGGATCCGCTGAGCTGATTGTCGTAGAGCCTGAGCACTCGCAGTTCGGAAAGGCTGCCCAGGCCCGACGGGATCGGACCACTGAGCTGGTTGTCGTGCAGCAGAAGCCACTGCAGCGCTCCGAGTTGACCCAGCGACGCCGGAATGCCGCCGGAGAAGGCGTTGCCGTCGAGATAGAGATACTGCAATCGTGCGAGATTACCCAGACTGCTCGGCAAGGGCCCGCCGAGATCGTTGAAGGACAACCAGAGGAAAAGCAGGCCATCGAGATCACCGATGCTGACCGGCAGGCTGCCGCTCAGACCGTTGGCCGCCAGCCGAAGATCGCCCACCTGTCCATTCAGGCAGGTGACGCCGAACCAGCCGCATTCGCTGCCCGGCGGACCGCCCCAGCCCGAATCCTCAATCCAGTCGGGTCCGTTGGTCTGCGCATAGAGATCGAGCAAGGCCTGGCGCTCGTTGGCCGGGATCTGCGCCTGGCCAACTCCCGGCAGTGCGGCGAGAAGCCAGCAGACCAGACCGAGCATCGACGCCCTGATCTCTCTCGACGGAAAGCAAGGTGCAATCTGTTTCAGACCCGACATCATGCAACTCCATTCTTGGGGTGACCACGCTGTTCCCTGATCAAGCGCAGTCAAGGCCTGGAATGGTTCACTACCTCGGCCGACGACCTGTCGACTGAAGTTCGACGAAGGTCGCTCGACTCGGCGCGACGGGCACACCGGACAGGATCAAGGTGCCGCTTCCAGATCGGAAACCAATGAAGCGGCCTGGCGATCAAGATACCCGAGCAGCGACCGCAGCCCTGATAGCCTGTTCAGACGCGCATTCAGCGCGCCTCGGAGGGCATCGGATCGGTAGAGGCTGCTGGACGAATCGGCGATCAGGGCGAGGTTGTCTGGCGGCGGGCAATCCTGGTAGAAAAGATCGGGGCTGGTGCCTGGCTGGCTCGGCTCGAGACTGGCAGCGGACAGGCAGTCGCTCATTGCAATCCCGATACGGCCGCGGATCAATTGGTGTGTCAAGTCGACATAGCTGGACTTGAACGTCAACGCGATCTCGATTTCCCGTGCGGAATCTTCGTAGTAGTCACGCAATCGGCGCTGCATCGCTCCGCTGGCGATCAGGTCCAGATCGCCAGCGTTCTGGAGCTCCTTGTAGATCTGCGCCGAGGGTGCAAACGGCCATTCGCCACCAGCGATCCATGCATCGCGCACGAACTGCCACATCGCATGGACCTCTTGCGGCTCTTCGGCCCGGAGCACGTCGTCCACGCGCCATGCGGCGTCAAACACTTCTTCGTACCAATGCCAACGAACCGCATAGGCATCGAGATCCGCGCGCAAATCGGAGACCAATCGCTCGCGCGCCGCTGCGGCATCGATCTGCTTCGTTCGCGCCTCGTTCCAGTTCGCGACCTGGATGCCGATGAACACCCCGACTACGACAATGCAGAAATCAAGGGCGACGGCTGTCCAGTTCTGATCCTTGAAGTGTTCCATGATGCGACGCAGAATCATCCGCCACTCTCCCGTTGCCTGTAGCCATACCGTATCAGTTCGACGCAGGGCGCTCACTGCTGCTGATCAACCGCGGCCATTCCCTGTCCCCGGCCATGGCTGCTCCTTCGCTCGTGCAGCGGCGTCGATCAGGTCCTGGCGTGCGGACGAAAGGACATCGACGGCGACAGTATCCTCCAGGATGGTGAACTCATCCAGCTACTCCGGATGAAGGAAGAAGACCTTGCTCATGATCTGCCACCGCCCATCGATCCTGACCAGGGTAAAGAAGTCGGTGAATCGATGGCCGGTCCAGTTGTCGAGCTCGAAGCGGACCGATGCCGCACTGCCTTCGACATCGATCCGTAGATCTCCGACCACAAGCTCGGCGGCCGGGCCGTTGTCGGCATGCCAGTCGTAGAACATCTCGATCGGACCGGCGAACAGGTCAGGCCCGACGTAGCCGCAGATCGTGGCCAGGTCGTGGAACACGGGACGGAGCAGATCACTGCGGCCTGTGCGGCCTCCTTCGACATAGGTGGCCATCAAGGCCTCGATGGCCTTTTGATCGTCATTCTGCATAGTGTCGTTCATTCTCTGGAACTCCGTGAAGAAAGGCTCGGATCATTGTTTCATTCGGCGCAGTGGCGGAATGCTTCCGTAGGTCAGAGCACGCCACAACCATTCCATCGGGCCATAGCGAAACACCTTGAGCCAGAAGTGCGAAACCACGACCTGAACCGCATAGACACCCACCACGAACAGCAGCAGCCGTTCGATCGGCCATTGTCCGGCCTGACCGAATCCGATGCCGTAGAACACGGTCAGCGCAATCAGGGTCTGCGCGAGATAGTTGCTCAACGCCATGCGCCCCGGAGCGGCGAAGACCTCGAGCACGCTCGACGCGACTCGCCAGAGCAGCAGGAAGCCGGCCGCGTAGGCCAGCCCGAGCGGAATCACGGCAAAGGTATAGGCAATGACCGCGTAGAAGCCGTCGATGGAATACGGCCGCTGAAAGCCGATGCCGCCGAGCCCGGCGAGAATCGGACCGGCCACGATGCCGCACACTCCGCCCACCACCAGCACGGCGACCAGCAGGCGCGTGTCGTCCAGCAGTTGACCACGCATCAGTCGCCGACCGGCCCACAGGCCCAGCACCATGATCGCGAACAGCTTCGGCCAGCGCCAGGTATCGAACAGGTAGCCGATGCGGAGCACTCCGCCGCCAACGGAGGTTTGCAAGCGATCGCCCCAGTGGGTGAGCTGAAGATCGACGATCGGATTCTGCGCACCCGGCGTCATGATCGAATAGGCGACGCTGTACAGGCCGAGACTCTGGTCGACGCCAAGACACCAGAACATCGCATAGCCGACGATCGGCACCAGGAATGCGATGCCGGCGGCGATCAGCAGGCTTCGATCGGTCCAGTTGCGAATGGCCAGCAGCACGAAGCCGAGCAGCGCGTACGGCAGCAGGATGTCGCCCAGCCAGATCAGGAACATGTGGATGAAGCCGATCACCAACAGGATGGTGGTCCGGCGCAGGTAGATGCGGGTCGCGGCCGCGCCTCGTTCCGTCAGCCGCTGCAGCTGCAGCGCGAAGCCCAGGCCGAACAGGAACGAAAACAGCGTGTAGAACTTGCCGTCGATCACCGCGAGGTTCAGGAAGTCGGCCCAGGCATGCAGCGTCGGAGACAGCTCGGCCCTCTGTTCTTCGCCGAGGAATTCCCAGCCACTGAAAAAACGGATATTGGCGAGAAAGATGCCAAACAAGGCGAAGCCGCGCAGCGCGTCAAGGACGTCGAGACGATCGCCGCATGAGGTGGGTGCGGTGGCGGGAGATGCTGTCATGCCGAACTCCTGGGTGCGCGGCGCAGGAAGCGCGGGCGACTCCCGTAGGTCAAGGTCCGCCAGAGCCACTCGGCCGGGCCGAAGGCAAAGACCTTCATCCAGAAGTAGCTGACGACGATCTGGAGCAAGAAGAAGGCCAGCACCAGGGGGACGAAGGTCGAGGCGGCCGCCTTCCCTGCCAGCCCGAGGCCCGGGCCCACCGCGGTCAGGATCAGGATGATCGCGACGCTCTGGCTCAGGTAGTTGCTCAGCGCCATCTGGCCGACCGGCGCGAAGGGCTTGACCAGCCAGCGGAGCCTGGGACTGTGGAACAGAAGCACGATCGCGCAGATGTATCCGGCGGCGAGCAAGGGTGTGGCCACGACGTGCAATACGGTGCGCAGCAACTCCAGTTGTCCGAACCATGCCCCTTCGGGCAGATCGGCCGTCCACAGGTGAACAAGCTCCAGGAGCAGGCCGGTGAGCAGCAGCGGCCAGAGGCCGCGACGAAAAAGCGACAGGTGGTCCGATGCGTTCTGGATCCAGCCGCGACGGCCGACCCAGGCCCCCATGAAGAAGCGCCCGAGGGCGTAGAAGATCCAGCCCAGCAGACCACCGGCCAGGAACCAGGCGAGGTAGTCGCGGTTCATCAGGCCCATGAAGTGGACGAAGTCGCCCGACTGGGCCGCGGCCTGGCGTGACAGCACTCCGGCGTTGGTCACCGCGGGATCTTCCGACCCGTAGGCAAGCCCGCCCAGTTCGAACAGCCAGGTCACCAGGGGCCTGGCGAACATCAGCAGGATGATCCCTATCCACAGCAAGGTCCGGTCAGGCAGCTTGCGGCAGGCGAAAAGCAGGAAGGCCGTGATGCCGTAGACATGCAGGATGTCCCAGCTGAACAGGCCCAGCAGGTGAATCCAGCCGAGAATCAGAAGGATGCCGGCCCGTCGCAGGTAGATCGAGCGGAACGGCGCGCCGCGCGCTTCGAGCCGCTCCATCTGGATCCAGAAGCCGAGTCCGAACAGGAAGGCGAACAGGGTATTGGCCTTGTCGACGACCAGCAGTCGCAGCCAGAACTCGACCCGCTGGTCGAGCGCTGCCGACGGCAGGGCGGCCAGTTGCTCGGCGGTGATCAGCACATCGATGCCACCGAACTCGTAGAGATTGATCATCATGACGCCCAGCAGCGCGAAGCCGCGCAGAGCATCCATCACGACGTAGCGATCGGCGGATCGGGTGGGCGCGTTGACCGGGGTGTCGAGCGTCAGGGACATGGTTGAAACCCTATCGAGAGATCAGCGATGGACGGAAATTCAATCCGATTCAAAGCAGCGCGCTGACCGCACCGCGAATCGGAGACACTGGCTCGTGTTGCTTGCGCTCCCGGAAATCGTCCAGCGAAGCGCCCTGCGCCACCGCCGCCAACCACGCCTCGGGATCGAACTCCACGCCCACCGGGTTGAGCTCGAAGGCTGGCCCGCAGATGTAGCGGTTGCACGCTTCGTCGGTGTCGAAGGCGTTGACCTGGAACTCCATCTGGTTGCCGTCGGGGTCGGCGTAGTACATCGAGATGGTCAGGCCGTGATGCACGCACCAATAGGGTTCGATGCCCGCAGCCCTGCAGCGACGGTAGTTCTCGAACAGATCGTCCAGCGAGGCGAAGGTCCAGGCCAGGTGGTCGATGCCGACCCATGACCTGGTCGATGGTTCTTCGCCGTCGGGGTCGACCACGGACAGATCCAGAAAAGCAAATCGGTGATGCTCGTCGTCGAAGGTCAGAAAGGCCATCGCCGGATTGCGATGCTGCACCCGTGCACCGAAGACCTCGCCGTACCAGTCCAGCTGCTGTTCGAAGCGGCGGGTCCGGTAGACCACGTGCGCGAGTGCTCGTGGGGTGGCGCTGGGACCCGAATCGATCCGTGATGTCTCAGTCATAGAAATGTCGCTCCTCGATGATGCGGCCGTCGCGCACGGTAAATATCGCAATCTGGCTGTGGGGGATTCGCCTGCCGGCGTGGGCGATGATCAGGTCGGCAAAGATGGCAAAGCGATCACCGGTGATGAAGGGGCCGTCCAGGCTCAGATCCTCGATCCCGTGCGTGGCCAACCAGCGACGGGTCTTGGCGCGCACGGCCTCGATCCCGCAACACACCGCTGCGGTGCCGTCGGACAGATCATGTGGCTCGATGCTGACGACCTCTTCCGCCCAGTACTTCTCGCCGGCGGCACGAAACTCGCCAGCGCGCCAGAGGGCGATGAAGCCAGACGCCACTTCGGCCGTCGACGGCGGGGGTGAATTCAGTGGCGCTGTCGGTTTCATGCTCGCGTCCTGACGGGGGTTCGACTCACCAGCGCGGCGAGACGATGATCAGAAGTCATCGTGCGCTGCAGTGCTGCCCCGATCAATCGCGCAAGCGTCAAACTTGCGTCATTTCTGCGGCAGAACTCGAATCAAGGACCCCCTGAATAACCACGCTCGGAGCGCGTTTCAGTCGCCAACTCCACAGGTCGACATCAGATCGGGCCAACCGTACTTCTCCCAGGCCGCGACCAGACCGATGCGCTCGGCAAAGGGCAGGAAGCCCGGATCGAGGCGGATCTGCCGAATCGGCTCCAGATCGGCCCAGAGCGACATCAGACAGAACATGTTGGCGGGGCTGATCTGTGCACCCAAAGTCCGGAAGACCAGATCGGCCTGCCCCATCCAGATCGCCGGCTGGACGATGCTGGTGTCGCAGGGATCGTGCAGGCTGGCGTGGAGGTGGTCGAGCATGGCCCGGTACACCCGGCGATCGACTGCCCGCCCGCTGCACACCCCACGGGCGGCGATCTGCCAGAACGCATACAGGGACGGTCCCTTCAGCGGCCGTGAACCGGCCGGCGGGAACATCGTCTTGTTCATCAGTTTCATGGTCTGCCGGTACTGCTGCACGGCGAGCCGGCGGTCCCCGGAGGCGGCCGTGGCCACCGCCAGCCACATGGAAGGCAGCCCCAGATCGACCATGCGCTCACCGGCCCGGATGGCGGCATCGAGATTGCCGAGATTCAGCTGGGCCACCGAGAGCATCGCGTGGTTGCGGCCGTTTGCCGGATCCTGATCGACCGCGGCCTCGATGTAGGGCAGCGCTTCGCGCGTGCGACCGATATAGAGCAGAAACGAACCGAGACGGAGCACGACTTCGGGATTATGAGGCTCGAGCCGGTAGGCTTCATGCGCCAGATCGAGCGCACCGACCGGATCGTTCTCGGTCCAGCGATGAATGCCGAGCATGGCGCGGGCATGGCCCTGGCCGGGATCGAGCTCGATGGCCTTCATCGCGCATTCGGCCATCCTCGCGGACTGTCCAAGCCGGTCGAGGCAGGGCGTGTAGACCGCCGTGTAGACCTGCGCCTCGGCCAGCGCGGTCCAGCAGGCGGCAAAATCGGGGTCGATCCTCAGGGCAGATTCCAGCAGTTCGATGGCCTTGGCCAACACGCCATCCCCGATTGCTCGTGCGGTCAGCGCCCGCCCCTGCAGATACAGGCTGTAGGCATCCTTGTTGGCCGTGCTACGTCGATACGCCGGCGGGCTGATCTGGCGCTCGAGCACCTCGCCCAGTTCCTGCGTGACCGCCTCGGCGATGCTCTGCTGCAGCGCAAACAGATCATCGTTCTGTCCGTCGAAACTGCCCGACCAGCTCCGGCACCCGTCGCGTCCCTCGACCAGGCCCGCATGGACCCTCACGGTGCGGCCCTGGCGGCGGATCGATCCCTCGACCAGATGGGTCACGTTCAAAGTCCTGGCCGCATCGGTCGCGCTGCCTGCAGCCGAATCGAGCTGGCGCGACGAACCGCGCCCCGCCACGCGCAGCTGGGGCACCTGACCGAGCGTGGTGATCAATTCATCGAACAATCCATGGGAAAAAAGCTGCAGGGACTGATCACCCGGCGGGGTCGCGAAGGGCAGCACCGCGACCCGGATCTCGTGGCCATGTGCAGCGGGCTCTCGATCACGCTGGCTCCAGGCGTCGCGAAGCCGGCTGCGGGCGTGATCCAGCCCGCGCATGCCGTCCTGGCTGAGCGCCCGTTCGATCTGTTGGCTCAACCGCTGCTCGACCTGCTGACACCGGGCGCTGCGCCAGTCGGCAAAGACCGGTCCGAAGTCCAGGCCATCGAGAAGCGCCTGCGAACCGATCGCCAGCAGCAGCTCGCAGACGCGATCGTAGGCGCCCGAGGCCAGTGCGGCTTCCAGCTCGCTCAGGTCCGATGCCACCGCTTCGGCCCGAATGGCGATGCCTTCGCGCGTGCTCTCGAACAGGTCCGGGCAGAGATGCGCCAACTGTTTCTTGAGATCGAGCAGGGTCTGGCGCAGGCTGGCCCGAGCCTGGGCCCGGAACTTGCCGCGCCACAGCAATTGACTGAGCTGCTCGCGCTCGAAGGTCTGCCCCGGCGCAAGACACAGAATCGCCAGCACCGCCTGGGCCCGCTTGCCGTTGATGACGATCTGCTCGCCGCCAGCAGCCCTCAGCTGAAAGGGACCGAACACGGTGACCCTTAGCGGACAGGAACCTTGCTCGGCTCCGTCCGTCATCGCTTGTGTGGGCGTTGAATGTGCCATGCCGGCAGGTCAGGCGAATACGCCCTGCTTTCATCGCTACCGTTCCGAACGCTCTCCCGATGGCCCGGCAGTATCATTCGACAAACTCTTCGCTCGGCGGCCAGCACGATGACCGAGCCCTCGAGATCGATGACGCCGACCGGAAAATCAAGAAACACCGCGAACCAGTTCTGATCACGGACGTGTTCCGTGATACTGCGGAGGATCATTCCGGTGGCTCTCCCTTCGAGGATGTCATGGCGCCGTCGGCAAGCGCTTGCTGAAGTGAGAGCAAGGTCCGGATCCGTTCCTCGTACATCTCGACCATGGAACCATTGCGCGACATGTTGTCGACATACTCGTTCAGGAACCCCGGCGACTCTCGCATTCCGAGCACGTCGCACTCCGGGTTCCACTGGAAGCCCGCGCCGCTGAAGTTGCTCCAGCCGGACTCCTCGCCGGCACGGATCGGAGCCCGCTGGATCCCGATCACCTCCGGGTGCCGGCTGTGGAGTCGGAACGGTTCGTTGCTGAGTTCATCGAAGCGATTCCTCTGGCGTTCTCGCAGGAGAATGTAGTTGCGAAGCTCCGACTTGATGTTCGGATCGCGCAGCAGATCGAATCGGCCCGAATCCCGAACCTCGTCGAGCACCGGCAGTTCATCGCTCGGCCGGCGGAAGATATGAGAGCTCACGATGCTCATGCATTCTTCCACCGACAGCGTTCGCGGCTGAGCCTGGCCGAACAGTACGGGCTGGGCGGACAGCCAATTGGCCGCGATGAGGCCGTACCCATCGAGCTCGTCGCGCTGGGCGTCGATCAACTCCTCGACCTCCACCTGCAATCGCTCGAGGATGGTCTGTTCCTCGATACGTTCCAGGCGCCAATCGTTCCAGTTCGCCACCTGGATACCGATGAACACCCCGACCACCACGATCAGGAAATCGAGGCCGACCGCGACCCAGTTCTGATCACGGACATGGCGCATGACGGAGCGCAGGATCATCAGTCGTCCAGCTCGAAGGGCTCGGCGAAGGGCTTGATGCCCAGGGCACGGTGGATGTCGGCGGGCCGGTACAGTCGCTGTCCCTGCAAGGTCATCGCCGCGCGACGGATCGCGCGAATGTCGTCGAGCGGATCGCCGTCCAGAGCCACCAGGTCGGCGCGATAACCGGGCGCGATGCGACCGACCGCGTCGCCCTCACCCAGCAGCTCGGCCGAGCCGATCGTGGCCAGGCGCAGCACCTCCGCGTTCGGAATCCCGGCCTGGACGTAGAGTTCGAGCTCGCGGTGCAGGGTGAAGCCCGGCAGCGCATCCGTGCCAGCCACCAGGGGCACGCCGGCCTCGTGCAGGCGGCGGATCATGTCCAGCAGGGCCTGGGCCGAAGCGGCATAGCGCTCGGCGTTCTCCTCGTTGATGTCCATGCGGCCGCCCAGCATCGAGCGACGGACGTTCGGCGGCAAATGGTCGGCGATCATCGCGTAGCTCGGGCTGACTTCGCCCGAGCGATGGCGAAACATGTCGTCGAAGATGGCCACGGTCGGATCGACCACGACGTCTTCGCGCACTAGCAGGTCGATGAAGGCCTGCACTTCCTCGGAGTCCAGATCCAGATCACCGCCCTCCTCGGCGACCAGCACGAAGCGCACGGGCGTGCGCGTGTCGTCGTCGGGCCCGGCCAGGAAGTTCAGGAACACCATATTGATGTGCTGGATCTCATCGAAGCCGTCGCGGATGGCCGCCTCGGCGCTCATGCCGGACGGGACATGTCCGGAAATGCGCATGCCCCGCTCATGAATGGCCGCTGCCATGGGCGCGACCCACTCGGGATGGATCGAGGAGTAGATCTTGATGTGCCGATAGCCCTGCTCATGGATCTGCTCGATGTAGCCGAGCGCCTCATCCAGTGATTCGGCCAGATTGCCGGTCGGTGCGGCGAAGGGCCCGGCCGCATCGATGAAACCGGCGCGATAGACGTCCGGTCCGATCGCCGTGCCGTCCTGGAACTGGCCGATCGTTTCCATCAGGCGCTCGTGCGTATTGGCCAGATCCCGCACCGAAGTCACGCCGGCGGCCACATGCAGGGCCCCGTCCGTGGCCCCGACGTGCACGTGCATGTCCCAGAGCCCCGGGATCAGGCTGCGTCCCTGCCCCTCCAGCACGGACAGGCCGGAGCAGTCGATGGAGTCGTTGGCTCCGACCGCCTTGATCAGTCCATCCTCGACCCGAACCGTGCTCGCATCGCGCAGGCGTCCTGCATCCACATCCAGCACTCGAAAGTCGCGCAGGCAGTAGGCATCGGGCAATTCGTGAGTCAGCGCGGCAGCACGATCGGCCAGCTGGGCACGCTCGGCGGATTGCTGTCGCGCATCCAGGGCGGGCAGCACCTCGGCCCAGCCCTGCGGCACCAGCCCCATCCAGCCCATCGCCAGGGCGAAGAGTTCCTGCTCCTCGTCCAGCCAGAGGTACTGGGGATCGAAGCCCAGGCCGTTGATGGCATACAGGGACGCGAGTTTCGACTCGCCATTGTGCGCCACGGTTTCTTCGGCCAGCTTCTCGATGCTGGCCGTACCGACCGGCCAGATCGGAAGCGACTGCCCCGGCGCGGCCAGCAGGGCGCGCGCCATGGCCGCCAGGTACTCCGGGCTGGAGTCGTTGGCCAGGTAGAAGGCGTCGAGCGAGACGGATCGGGCCTCGCCGGATTCCAGCGTGCTCCGCCATTCGGCCACGCCGTCCTCGTAGGTGAAGACTTCTTCGACGGGAGCGCCCATGTAGGCCTTGCCACGGCTTTCGAAATGCCGCACGCGCCCGGAGCCATCGACCTCGAAGCGCGTGTCCAGGAACGGTCCACGGCCACGATCATTGAACTCGAAATGCACGCTGCGCGCGCCGTCGTCATGGCGGGTCAGGACCAACTCACCGGACACCTCGCCCTGGGTCAGCCAGTCGTAGTGAACGGTCGTGTCGGCCAGGGTCGCCGTCGAGGCCAGGGCGAAAGCGAATGCAAGGATCGGGGTCAGGCGCATTATGAGTGTTGCTCCGGTTGGTTTTAGGCGCGGGCCGAACAGCATGGCATGAAAAAGCCACACACGATCGAAAGCGAGGCCAGGAGGACTGAAAGCGCTCAGCGCTCGACGCGCTCCGCCCAGATGCTATGACGCATGTAGCGGGTCGCTCGGCCATCCGCCCCCAGCTCGAACCGAATCTCTTCACCGAGGGAGTCGTCGCTGCGGATGCGGCGGAACACATGGCCCTCGATGTGTTTGAGTCGCTCCATGCCCTGGGCGGGTGCCGAGGAGGCCAGATCGAGAATCGCCAGACCGTCTTCCCAGGGCACGACCGCGTCCCGTCCCCAGATGGTCCCGTAGAGGCCGGCATAGCGCGCGAGATCACCATCACGCTCGGGCGCCTCCTCGGGTGAGGCCAGGGCGCTGGCGATGGCCGGGCCGATCAGCGGAAAGGCAGCGCCGGCGTAGGCGCCCGGTGTGGAGCCGATCGTATTGGTCAGGACGATGACCCCGATCTTGCTCGCCGGCTCCAGGCGGAACTCCGTGTAGTAGCCGGGACAGCCGCCGCCATGGCGCGCGTAGACGCGATCGCCTTCCTGCACCACGCTGAAACCCAGACCCCAGGTCGTGCCGAAGTCCGGGTCCAGCCACTGTACGCGCTGCATTTCGCGCAGGGTCGATGCGCGCAGCAGACCATCGCCCTGCCCTTCGAGGGCGCGGAACTGCCAGGCAGCGAACTTCGCCAGATCGGTCAAATTGGACGCGTAGCCGGCCGCCGGCGCGATACCCCGCGTCTGGAACGGCCCGACCACCTCGCGATTCCCGTGATGATCACGCGCCGTATGACCGATGGCCAGGCGCGTACCGCGCAGCTCGACGGGAATGTCCGTCGTCGTCGAGTCCATGCCCAGTGGATCGAGCAGGTGCTCGCGCATGTAGGCGTCGTAGCTCTGCCCAGAGACGGCGGCCACGATCTCGCCGACAAGGGTCAGGCCCAGGTTCGAATACTGGAAATAGCGCGAGCTCGGATACAGGGTCTGCTGAGAGCTCAGACGCTCGCGAATCTCCTCGGAGGTCGGGAAGGGATAGTCGGCGTCCGTCCAGTAGGGAAAATCGGATTCCCGCGGCAGGCCCGAAGAGTGGGTCAGCAGGCGCCGGATGGTGATCGGCTCGTCGTCAGGGTGGGCATCCTGGATATCGAACCAGTCCAGGTGTTCGCTGACATGATCATCGAGGCGCAGCTCGCCCGCATCGTAGCGCTGCATCAGGCCCACACTGGTGAACAGTTTGGAGATGGAACAGATGCTGTAGAGCGTGTCCGGCGTGGCCTCGATGCCCTCGGCCGGATTGGCCAGGCCGAAGGCACCGCTGGCGATGAGGTCCTGATCGTGGACGATGCCCCAGCTCACGGCGGGCACGCGATCTCGGCCCGCCTGATAGGCCACCCATTCCGACCAGAGTGAAATGGCATCGGCCACCCTCGGGTCATCGGCCAGGGCTCGGGGATCATCCGCCTGCACGGCCGACACCGCCAGCAAGGCGACCGACAGTGCCAACAGGCAGCGTTTGCGGAGTGATGCGTTGCGATGCTTCATTCTTCCTTCTCCCTTGTGACTGGACCGATGGATCCTCAGTCGCATTCGAAATCGTCCTGGCCCACGGCGCGGCAGCGAGCCGGAAAGCCGTGCGTCTGCCAGTGATCGAGCAGGCCGAGCTCGCGGACATAGCGCTTGAATTGCGGGGAGTCGCGATAGCCCGAGTACGGAGCGAACCAGTAGGCATAGGTCACGGTCGTCTGCTCGTAGTCGCCGAGGGCCAGCAGGATGTCGGACAGAGCGTACTCGGTGCCCAGCGCTTCCGCGTGCGCCTGCAAGCGCTGGCGAAGCACGGCATGATCCACGTAGGGCTCGGCCAGGGCGCGGTGCAGCTCTCCCATGTCCAGCCACCCCCGCAGCGGCGGCTGGCGCAGGGCCTGCATGTAGAAAGCGTCTTCGCGCCCCAGATGATGAACCATCATCAAGGTGGACATGTCAGCGCCGATGGTGCCGAATCGAAGGGCCTCGGAAAAGGCCGCATCCGCCTCGGCCTCGCGACCGGACAGCAGGATGGCAGCGACCCGGTTGTTGCGACAGGGCACCATCGCCGGCTCGATCTCCAGGCAGCGCGTGAAGTCCTGCTCGGCCAGATCGAAATACCCCATCCGGAGATAGGTGTGCCCGCGCCAGTTCAACAGGTTCAGCCCATCGGGATCGATGGCCAGGGCGTCGTTGTAGCGGCCCATCATCTCGTCCCAGCTCATGGAGCCCATCTCGCGATAGATCATGAAGTCATCGCGCAGACCCAGCACACCGACGGCCAGGGCATTCTCGGGGTCGATGGCCAGCGCCTGCTGCGCCAGGTCCAGGCTCATCCGGCTGCTCTGTTCCCAGTCCTCGTAGAGAAAGACGCCATACTCCGGCGAGATCGCCAGCACGGCCGCTCGCATCGCCAGGGCGTCGTCGAAACTCGGGTCCAGTTCAACGGCCCGGGCAAGGAGTAAATCGATCTCGCGAAAATCCGAACGCGCGCGGAACAGGGAGCGTGCCCGCAGGAACAGGCCATAGGCATCGACGTTGCCGGTGATGGCCGACACGGCTTCCGGCACTTCCAGTTCGATGCCCAGCTCCTGACGGATAGCGTCGACGATGGAACGCGCGATCTCGTCCTGGATGGCGAAGAGATTGGCCGTCGAGAGCGCCCGGTCGAAGGTCTCGGACCAGAGGTGCTGATCGCTCTCGCCATCGATCAGCTGCGCGGTGACGCGAATCTGCTCGCCGGCCGTGCGCACGCTGCCTTCGAGCACGTGGCGCACGCCCAGCAGCCTGGCGATCTCGGGAATGCCGATCGCGCGCTGGCCCTTGAACTGGAAGGCGGAGGTCCGGGAGGCCACGGCGAGACCGTCGACGCTTACCAGCACGTTCAGGATCTCCTCGGCGATGCCGTCGGAAAAATAGGCCTGGTTGCCCGCCTGCGACAGGTCTTCGAAGGCCAGCACGGCGATCGAGGCCGGATCGGGCCCGGACGTGTCGATCTGCTGGTCGGCCAGCGGTGCGGGCGTCGGGCTTTCGGGAACCAGGCGATCCACCGCCAGTAGCCCGATGGCCAGAACCGCAGCAATCAGGGTTGCCAGGTTCAGCTTGTTGGCCGTCTGGCGCTTGGCATCGGGATCACTCGGGGCGTTGCGATCGAGCTTGAGGCCCTCGGGCGTCAGCTCGAAGGCCCAGGCAAAGACCAGAGCCGGAACGAAGCCCAGCGCCAGAATCAGCACGATGCCCCGGATCACCGCATCCGGCACATCGAAGACGGGCAGCAGGGTCTCCGCTACCTGGATGATCAACCAGGACGCCACCAGATAGAACAGACCCACGCGGAAGACGTTGCGGCGCTTGAGCTCTTGAATGAAGCTCACGAGGCCACCCCCTTGCTCGAGGTCCCCCTGGCGGGTTTGTCGACCGATCCACCCGCGCCGAACGCGTCGACCTGCCCCATCGGGCGCTCTCCCCTCTTCATCCTGGGTGTTCCTCGTTCAGCATCCCCCGACCCTCTGTGAATACAGCGTTGCCGAGCGCAAAAATGTGACAGTCCCGCGTCCGAGTCTAGGCCGCGGCACGGGCTGAACACAAGTTGATCGGACCGAACCCAACCTTTGACACTGGCGGACATCGCCCCCATCTTCGATGATCGACCCTGAATCCGTTTGCGGAGCGTTGTCCCATGGCCTGGATCCATCGACTGATCGGCACCGGCTGGCGCCGGATCATCACCCTGAGCGTGCTGGCCCTGATCATTGCCAGCGCGGTCGTCATGTTCTACGTGGACCACGAGCCCGAACGCTTCGACGTGGTCGCGGCCGCCCAGGCCCGCGCCGATGCCCACGGCCACGAGCTGCGCACCGGCTACGTCACCACCGCCACCCTGATCGAGGTGATGGACATCCTGCTCGACAAACGCGGCGGCTACCTGCAGAACGACGTCATGCCGCCCTGGGTGCTGCTCGACAACATCCCGAGCTGGGAGATCGGTGTGGTCTTCCAGGCCCGCGATCTGGCCCGCTCCCTGCGCAACGACTTCAGCCGTTCCCAGACCCAGTCGGCCGAGGATGCCGACCTGGCCCTCGCCGACCCGCAGTTCAGCTTCGACTACGGCTCCTGGCTGCTGCCGAGCACCGAGGGCGAGTATCAGGAAGGCATCGACGCGCTGGAACGCTACCTCGAGCGCCTCGGCAACGAGGACCCGACCGACGCCCGCTTCTTCGACCGCGCCGACAATCTGCGCGAATACCTGGCCCTGGTCGAGAAGCGCCTCGGTGACATCGGCCAGCAGCTCTCGGCCAGCGTCGGCGAGCGCCGCCTGAACACGGACCTGGCCGGCGACCCCATCGCCCATCCCAGCGGCAACCTCGGCCCGGAAGTACGCGTCAAGACGCCCTGGCTGGAAATCGACGACGTGTTCTACCAGGCCCGCGGCACGACCTGGGCCCTGATTCACTTCCTGCGTGCCATCGAGCACGATTTCGCCGCCGTGCTGGAAAACAAGAACGCCAGCCCCAGCCTGGCGCAGATCATCCGTGAACTGGAAGCCAGCCAGCGGCCGATCTGGAGCCCGATGATCCTGAACGGCGGCGGTTTCGGCTTCACTGCCAACCATTCACTGGTGATGGCGAACTACATCGCCCGGGCGAACGCGGCCGTGATCGATCTGCGGCGACTGCTGGAGCAGGGCTGATCCCGTCCCAGGCACGTCCCGGTACACGCCCCGGGACCCATTGACTCGTCCCCCTCCCCCTCTACACCAACCCTCATCCCGGCCTTGAGCCGGGACCCCTCACACCACTTCCACCTCGCTGCCGCCGCGCAGGAACCAGGCGGCGAGGAGCAGCAGGCCCAGCGGGTAGACCAGGCAGGCGATCGGCGCCAGGATGAGGCTCAGAAACATCAGGCCGCTGATGAGCAGGACGACGGCGAACAGCTTCAGCAATAGCGCGGAATCGGCAGCGCGAACCAGCAGGGCCACCGCCAGCACGAGGCTGATCAGACTGACCGCGATACAGGACGCAATGAACGTACCGGCCGCGACCCTGACCAGGCCATCGAGTGTTCCCTCGCTAAGACCGGGCAGGAGCGCGACCGCGACATCGAAAAGCACCGTGAGCGTCATCAAGGCCACCGCGATCGCCATGGCCATGGCCAGGGCGGCGCCCAGGCTGCCGTTCAGCTCCTGCCGCAACGCGCGCCGAAGGCTCAGCAACACGTAAACCTCCATCAGGCCGATCAACACGAACATCGCGTCCATGGCACCGAGTCGGCTCACCTCAGCCCGGAAGATCTCCAGCAGGGGCAGATCCTCGATGCTCGCCATGGTCGATAGCCAGAATACGGGGTACAACACGGCCAGCAGGATCGCCACCAGGCCCGGCAGCAGGTAATCACGATTCATACTCAGTTCACTCCCTGGTCATTTTCAACGAATTCAAGAAGATCGCCGGGCTGACAGCCCAGGATCCGACAGATGGACTCCAGCGTGCTGAAGCGAATGGCCTTGACTCGGCCATTCTTGAGCAGTGACAGATTGGTCATCGACACTCCGACGCGCTCCGAGAGCTCGGTCAGGGACATCTTGTTACGCGCCAGCTCGATATCGAGATTGATGCGGATGGGCATGGCTGCTCCGGCCTTGGTTAATGTATATCGAAATTTAATTTATGTTTATCGTAAAACTACAGCGCGGAACTGTCAAGCGACCATGGCGTGGTCAATCGCAGGGGCGGGGAAGATCGCGAAGCCGGGGACGATCGGGGCAGGCGCGCGCAGGATGTCAAGCTGGAGCGCGCCAGCGGCCCTTCATGTCCGCTTCTCGGCTCGAAAGGCGCTATTGTTGACGAACCCCTTCTTCAATCGGCCCCTCCGATGACCTCGATGCTCGCACGTACCGTCGCCCTGACACTGTTGCTTCTCACCGGCCTCGCCATCGCCCAGGACGAGCTCACCGATCAGCGGGTTCCGCCTTCCGCGTCCATCCAGGGGGCCACCGTCCCCGCGATCGAGATCGTGTTCACCAACGTCACCGGTGATCCCAGCGCCGCGGTCCCGGGCTTCCCGGGCTTCGAGTTCTTTCCCGGTGGCGGGACGAGCAACTTCGACCGCATCTACGGCAGCCCGAACGGCAACTGGATCGTGAGCGCCAACACCACGGCCCCAAGCACCGAAAACGAAGTCATTCTGGTCAATGGCGTCACCAGCGCCCGCGAAGGTACGCCCGCCCCCTGGACCGGCGGCGCGGAAAACTTCGGTGTGTTCCGAACCGAGATGGCCATCAACGATAACGGCGACTGGGCCTTTTCGACCAATACCGACGGCCCATCAGGCAACGACGAATACGTGGTGCGTGTCATCAACGGCAGCTTCGCCTCGGTCGCGCAGGAGGGCCAGGCCATCCTGGCAGTGCCCGGTGCCAGCTGGGGGCCGGTCATCCGCAACGTCGTCATGGATGAACTCGGCAATGTCGGCCTGGTGAGTTCGGGCGTGACCGGCGTCGATCCCTCCCAGAGCGAGCTGCTGGTTCTCGGACCCATAGTGCTGGCCCAGAGCGGTGTCACGGTCCCGCCCGGCCAGGTCGGCAGTGAATTCTGGGACAACTTCGACTTCATCGACTCCCATCTCTCCGCCGACGGCAGCCGCTGGCTGATCCAGGGCGATCTGACTGGCGACACTGCCAGCGATGACGTGGTGGTTGTCGACGGCAACGTCGTCGTTCAGGAAGGCAGCATCCTGTCTGGATCGAGCTTCAGTGAGGCGGTCGACACAAGCGGCATCGTCGGCGTCCATATGGATGCGGGCGGAAACTGGTTCGTGCGTGGTAACAATGCAGGGACCGAACAGGACTGGGTCTACCGCAACGGCGAGATCATCGCCAGCACCGGTGCCCCGGTGACCACCGGCTCGGCCGAGCTCTGGTCGGACATCGACTTCAGCGACTGCTTCTTTCTGCATGCCGGCAACAGCCGCGGTGACTACGTCATCGGCGGCGTCACGGACGGCGACTCCGCCAGCAACGGCGTACTGGTAGCGAACGGTGAATTCGTCGTCGTCCGCGAAGGCGACCCGGTCGACCTGAACGGCAACGGCCTGGACGATGACAACCTATTCTTCAACACCTTCGGCAATGACGACGGCTACCTCAGTGACACGGGCCTGTTCTATTTCACCGCCACAATCAAGGAAGCCAGCGGCTCCCCGGTCGCCCAAGGGATCTTCGTCGCCGACCTGAGCACGGCGCTGGGCCTGAATGATGGAATCTTCGCCGACCGCTTCGAATAAGCTCCCGCCCTCAGCTACACCAACCACCGTGGCAGCAGACCTACGGTGCAACCACCTCGATCCCGTGCCGCCCCAGCACCCGCCCATCGGCCAGCACGAAGCGCAACTCGTACGCGCCAGGTGTCTCCGGCGCATCGAGCGCAAGCTCGCCATCGAGGGTCATGTACCGATACTCCAGATAGGCGTCGTCCCCGCTGCCGACGGGCACGATCGTGACCCAGTGCTCGGGGCGATTGGGCCCCTGGACCGCGAATTCGAATCGCTCGTTGGCCACGACGCTGGCCGGCGCCTGGAAACGCACCGAGGCCGGCTCCACCCGCACGCGCTGCCGGGCGATCACGCGCATCGGCTCGACCAGCACGTAGCGCAGCTCGTACTCTCCCGGCTCGTCCGGCGTGTTGAGCAGGTACTCGTCCACTCCCGGCTCGAGATAGGCGTAATCGAGATGGGCCGCATCGCCTGACTCCAGCGGAGCGAAGGCGATCCAGTGGCCGCCGCCCTTCGGCCCGATGGCCTGCACTTCGATGCGGCTGCCTACCGACGCCGCGTCCGGGCCGACCAGGCTTTGCTCCGCCTCGGTCACCTGAAGCGGCCGAACCAGCAGCGGCGTCGAGGCACCGGCGAGCACGTAGCGGATTTCGTACTCACCCGGGGTCGTCGGCGCCTGCAGGGTCGTCTCGAAGACTTCACTGTGGATGTAGCGGTAGCTCAGATGTTCGAGCGTCGGAGCGCCCAGGGCGGCAATGCCGATCCAGTGTTCGCCCCCCTCGAAGGGACCACGGCTGCGAACCGTGACGGGGCTTCCCATCGGCACGCGGTCTGGAGCCTCGATGCTCGCCTCGGCCGCAAGGACCATCAGCGCTCGCTCGGCCAGCACCGGCTCCGCACGCCGCGGACTCGTATAGCGAATGCGGACACTTCCGGGCTCGGCCGGTGCGCGCAGCTCGATGTCGCCCTCGCCCTGCCCCGCTTCGACGAAGCCCCAGACGAGTTCCCGTCCCTCCGCATCGACAATGGCGATGAAATCACCGGCATCGGCCGGGCCGGCATAGCGGACGCGCAAAGGGGTCGCCGCCGTCACCTCCGGCGCCGCCTCGAGCGAGGCGCTGGCCGCAGGCAGGGGCGCTTCCGTGGCGACCTGGGCCAGGGTCGTCAGGCTGCCGCTCAGCTCGGCGGCATCGGCCGCATTCACGTAGCGCCCGCCGGTCCGCTCGGCCAGGCAGCGCAAGGGCGCCTGCAGGGCCGGATCGCTGATGTCGAAGCCGATGACATGGGCGGTGAAGTCGATGCCCTCGGCTTCCAGTCGCTCACCGACCTGGCAGGGATCGAGATCGCAGGTCTCCTCGCCGTCGGAAATCAGGATCACCGTGGCCTTCTGCTCCGAACTCCGCAGGGCCTCGGCCGCCCGGATCACCGCGGCAGACAGGGGCGTCATCCCGCGCGCGTTCAGGCCCCGGACGCGAGCCCGGAACGCATCCGTATCCAGCGGCCCCGGCGGCAGCAGCACTTCGATGTCACCACAGTCACCCCGCCGATTGTGCCCATAGGCCACCAGCCCCAGATGATGCGCCGCCGGCCAGTCATCCAGCAGCTCGTCGACCGCCTCGCGCGCGATCTCGACCTTGCTCAGGCCGTCGATCTGGCCCCACATCGAGCCCGAGGCATCGAGGACCAGCATCACGTTCTCGCGGGCCAGGGCCGGGGCAGCGCCCGCCAGCAGAAAGGACAGGATGGAAAGCAGACAAACGCGTTGCATGGCCGAGGTGCCTCAGTGATTGATCAAGTCGCCATCGATTACGGAAAATCCGGCGACAAGCCGCCATGACTTGCGCAAACCGCGACCACCAGGCGCTGCAAGGAGCTGTTCGACGATCCCTGCGAGCGACCGCTTCACGATCGCTTCGAGCCTCGAGCCCGATGCGCCGTCAGAGCGGTCGGCACCCGCCGCTCGGGCTCTCGAAGCGATCACAGAACAGGGCATCCAGGATCGGCACCTGACCGAGGCCACAACCGGATTGCTCGGGATCGACCTCGCAGGCCACCAGGCCCGGCGCCGGGCGCGTGCTGTCACCGATGCTGCCGAGCACGGGCACCAGCAGGCTGCCGGCCCATTCGACCTGGAAGTCCAGGGACAGCTGGCCGGTCTGGCCGACGCCGACACCCGAGGCACCGGAGCAATTGATCGTCTGACCCATGGCCGGATCGCCGCTGGCGGTGCAGCCGATGGCCGGGTTGGCGCCGATGGTCTGGATGAACTCGAAGCCCGGCGGCGCGGCAATGTCGAGGTTGAGCGGGCCGGCCGTCGCCTGGCCCTGGTTGCTGTACCGGATGAACACCCTGCCCGTCTGACCCGGGGTGAAGGCATCGGGGTCGGGCGAGATCTCGACGAACTCCATCCGCGCCTGCGGCGGGCTGCCGGTGGGGATCTGGTAGGTGCTGCAGCCGATCGGCGGCTCGGCGACCAGGCAGTCCTCGAAATCCGCCGGCCCCGGCTGGTAGGCGTTCTCGACGATCCCGATCAGGGTCAGGGGGCCGGGCACCGGCGTGTCCAGGGCCAGGTCGACGCGCATGAAGAAGCCGGTGGTCGAGGGCGTGGCGTTGTCACTGAAGCCCGAGCGCGAGCAGGTCACCACCTGGCCCTCGGGCCCCGGCGGCGAGGGGATGCAGCCCCAGAAGGTGGTCGGCCCGGCGCGATCGAACAGGAAGCCCGGCGGCAGCCGATAACGCACGGTGATCGCACCATTGGCAGGGGTAAAACCCTGGTTGAAGAAGGCCGCCTCGATGCTGTTGTCGGTCGAACCGGCGATGAAGGTATTGGGTGAACGCGTCCAGCTGGCCGGGTCGAAGAAGACCTGCGACTCGCGATGCGGCACCAGGCGCTCGACGCAGCCCGTGTCCGACACGTAGTAGCCGCCGGCCGAGGCGTTCGACTCGCAGACCAGCGGATCCGGCAGGGGCACCAGCGCGTGTTCGACGGTCAGGCGCATCAGCGAGTCCCCCGGCACGGGAATGTCACCTGCCACATTGACCCGAACACGAACATTGTTGGTGGGCGAGGAGCTGGTCAGATTGTTGTTGTACTGGCAGGTCAGCGCCTGGCCGACCGCGCTGCAGCTCCAGGCCGAACCGCTGTGGTTGACGAAGGTGAGCCCCTCGGGCAGCGTCGTGCGCACGATCGTCGGCGCCACCGCCGTCACGCCATTGGTCAGGCGCACCTGAAAACGCATTTCCCCATCGCCGCCGGCGCCCTGCTTCCAGGTATCGAAGGTGGCCGGCGTGCGAACACCGACCTCGATGGCCGGCACCGGATCACCCTGCAGCGATTCGGACGCACCCTGCGCCCAGGTGGGCACCATCAGGCAGATCAACGGCAGCAGCAACAATGATTTCATGGTTTCCCCCGGTCATCGGACAGCGGTCGTTCGGATCGCAGATTCTAGCCAGACCGCCGTCCGGAACGCACCCCCCCGAACAAGGGGGGCTGGCCCGTGGTGGACAAGGCGCACCGAGCGCGGGCAGATCGCCCCGGCAATGCTGGTAATCTTTGACACGGCAACCAGGGGAACCGCAGCAATCCATGACCGATCCACAGACAACGCCCAATAAAGCCGTCGAGGCCTTCATCGAACGCTGGCAGAACGGCGGCGGTAAGGAGCGGGCCAACTACCAGCTCTTCCTGACCGAGCTCTGCCAGTTCCTCGACCTGCCCGGCCCGGAGCCGGCCAGCGACGATCCGGCCAGCGATTCTTACGTCTTCGAGCACCGGGTGGACATCCACCACCCCGACGGCAGCAGCACCCGAGGCTACATCGACCTCTACCGGCGCGGGCATTTCGTGCTGGAGGCCAAGCAGGTCAGCGAGCGCCACGAGTCCAGCCGCTGGGACAAGGCCATGCTGCGTGCCGCCGCCCAGGCCGACACCTACATCCGGGCTCTGCCCGGTGAACACGGCCGCCCGCCCTTCCTGCTGACCTGCGACGTCGGCCGCACGATCGAGGTCTATGCCGAGTTCACCCGCTCCGGCGGCACCTACGTGCCCTTCCCCGACCCCCGATCGCACCGCATCCATCTGGACGACCTGCGCGACGAGGCGATCCGCGACCGGATCAGGAAGATCTGGACCGCGCCCGACAGCCTCGACCCGAGCAAGTACGCTGCCCGCGTCACGCGTGAACTCAGCAAGACCCTCGCCCAGCTCGCTCGCGCCCTGGAGCGCGATGGCTATGAGGTCGAGCGCGTTGCGCACTTCATCAAGCGCTGCCTGTTCACCATGTTCTGCGAGGACGTCGACCTGCTGCCCAAGGGCGAGTTCACCGCGCTGCTGACCAGGCTCAAGAAAACACCCGAACACTTTCCCGACGCCATCCGCTCGCTGTGGGAGACCATGAACACCGGCGGCTACAGTGGCGTGCTCAACCAGCAGATCCTGCGCTTCAACGGCAACCTGTTCACGGAGATCAACCCGATCCCCCTGAGCGCCGATCAGATCGCCCTGCTGATCGACGCCGCGAAGCACGACTGGAGCCAGGTCGAGCCGGCCATCTTCGGCACCCTGCTCGAACGCGCCCTGGACCCGGACGATCGCCACAAGCTCGGCGCCCACTACACGCCCCGAGCCTACGTCGAGCGCCTGGTGATGCCCACGGTCATCGACCCGCTTAGAGACGAATGGAAGGACGTCCAGGCCGCCGCGGCAGCCCTCGAAGCCCAGGACAAGCACGACAAGGCCGTCGACGAAATCCGCGCCTTCCACCGCAAACTCTGCGAGATCCGCATCCTCGACCCCGCCTGCGGCAGCGCCAACTTCCTCTACGTGACGCTGGAACACATGAAGCGCCTCGAAGGCGAAGTGCTCGGCACGCTGGCGGATCTGGGCGCCGGCCAGAACCTGCTGGAAATGCAGGGCAACACCGTCGACCCGCACCAATTCCTTGGCATCGAAATCAACCCCCGCGCCGCCGCCATATGTTCAAAAAGTTGTCCAGCGCCCCGAAGGGCTGGGAGTTACTATGCAAGCAGCCTGTTTACATTGTCAGAATCAAGGAACGTAGATGCTAGAGCAGCTTAGAAAGCTAGGGTTTGAGGTGTTGGCGCTGCATCATGCCGAGGCAATTATCTCGAAAGACATGCCCCAGTCAGCGATCGAGATTGAGTCTGTATTGCAGGAAATATCACTTCCCATTGAAGAACTTATTAGAGGGGGAGGTGGCGAAGGAAAGCTCACGCAACGGATCAGACACGCTTTAGCGGACTACGGTTGGGTAAAGCACAATTTTGAAATCAAAAAGACCGTTGACGGGGAAGAAAAAGAATCACTGTCTCACGAGATCGATCACGTTAAGACTTTCGACGGCTGGACTTTTGCGTTGGAAATCGAGTGGAACAACAAAGACCCGTTCTTTGACCGGGACTTGGAAAACTTCAAGCGCCTGCATGCTGATGGAGTTATCTCAGTGGGCGCGATCATCACTCGCGGGAGCTCCCTTCAGAATTCGATGCGCGACCTTGTTACCAGGTTCTCGAGAGACCAAGGATTCTCAGATATTGAGAATTTGCGTGATTACTATAGCCCTACAACAAGACAAATAGAAAAAATCAGGCGCGCAATCAAATCAGCCGACGATTTTCATACAGGCTGGGCAAATGCCTTTGTGTCCGACAAGTTCGGAGAAGCAACGACTCACTGGCGGAAGTTGGAGGATAGAGTTCATCGTGGAGTAGGAAATCCATGTCCACTGCTCTTAATAGGAATCCCTTCTTCCGTAGTCACTTTTTAGTTTGCCAGGAGTTCAGGATGATAGGAAAAGTACATAAGATCACAGAACCTAACCCGTCAAACGATCTGATCAACAAAGTCTCCGGCGAGTATTCAACGATCTTGGCGGACCCACCGTGGCAGTTTCAAAACCGCACGGGCAAGGTGGCGCCAGAGCATCGACGCTTACTACGTTACCCAACGATGGAGCTGAAGGAGATTATGGATTTACCAGTCTCGAGACTGGCGGCAGCGACATCACATCTTTACCTCTGGGTTCCGAACGCGTTGCTTATGGAGGGACTCCGCGTAATGGAAGCTTGGGGATTCACCTACAAGACGAACTTGGTCTGGTATAAGGTCAGGAAGGATGGGGGACCAGACGGGCGCGGCGTCGGATTCTATTTTCGCAATGTGACAGAGTTGATTTTGTTTGGCGTTCGAGGAAGCATGAGAACTCTACCACCTGGCCGTAGTCAAGTGAATTTGCTCGCTACGAGGAAAAGAGAGCACTCGCGTAAGCCCGACGAAGTCTATCAGCTAGTAGAGTCGTGTTCCCCAGGACCTTATTTGGAGCTTTTCGCCCGGTTCAAGCAGCCTGGCTGGCACCAGTGGGGCAACGAAGATGTTGAGGAAAACTCCCTTTATGGCGTCGCTAAGCGAAAAGCTCACAGTGAAGGACAGATGCGGCTTTTAGATACACCCAAGGGTTACAAAGTCAAGTAGCAGCTCCACGAAGATGCCATCGTTGAGAGCCAAGGAAAAGGAGATCCACGAACAGGACCTGGTCTCCGTCCTGCGCGAGCTGCACGACGAGCTCGACCGCGCGGTCTTCCAGACCTACGGTTGGGACGACCTGGCAGAGCAACTCGTCGGCCGCCCCGGCGCCACCACCCCCTGGCCGGAAAAGCCCGAAGACCAGCTGGAAGCCGAAGAAGACCTCCTCCAGCGCCTCGTCGACCTCAACCACCAGCGCGCCGCCGAGGAAGCCCAGGGCAAGATCCGCTGGCTCCGCCCCGACTACCAGGCGCCCGACGAGACCCCGGAACAGACCAAACTCGACACCCACACCGATGCCGAGGCCACCAGCCGTCACCCCGGACCCGATCCGGGGCCCACCAAAAAACTCACCTGGCCAAAAACCCTGCAAGCCCAGATCCGAGCCGTCCGCGACCAGCTCGCCACCACCCCCATGGACGCCCCAACCCTGGCCGCCCAGTTCAAACGCAAACCAGAGAAGAGCGTCACCCAGGTCCTCGACGCGTTGGCCGAGCTGGGCATGGTCGGCTCCGACGACTCGGGCCAATACCGCCTGCGAGAAACCTGATTGCCGCGGCGATGTCGAAAAGAACTGAAGTGTCGCATAATGGCAGCAAGAGTCCCGGAGCACCTTTATGACCCAGCGTTTCACGGCCATCATCGAACGCGAGGACGACATGTATGTCGCGCTTTGCCCGGAACTGGACATCGCCAGCCAGGGTGAATCGGTGTCCGAGGCTCGGAATAACCTCCGCGAAGCGATCGAGCTGTTCCTGGAAGCAGCGTCACCCGATGAAATCCAGAGCCGCCTGAGTGACGAAATCTACATCACCCAGATGGAGGTTGCCGTTGGGTCGCCTTAAGGTCCTGTCCGGAGCCGACGTTTGCAGGATTCTCGAGTCGCGGGGTTTCGAGCAAGTGCGCCAGAAGGGCAGCCACGTCATCATGCAAAGATCCGTAGGCAACTCGTCAATTACCGTACCTGTTCCACTGCACAAGGAACTGAAAGGCGGCACCCTGCAGTCGATCATCCGTCAGAGCAAGCTCCCACGCGAGCTCTTCGAGGCCTGATGCACAGATACGCGATCATCATTTTCTGGAGCGACGAGGACGATGCCTTCATCGCAGACGTTTTGGAACTCCCGGGCTGTCAAGCGCACGGCAGCTCACAGGCCGAGGCGCTGACCAAGGCTCAACAGGCCATCGACCTCTGGCTCGACACCGCTCGAGAGTTCGGAGATCCCATTCCAGAACCCAAGGGTCGCCGCTTGCTGTACGCTTAGCCCGGCACTTTTAGGAGGAACCGTTCCATTTGAGCGAGCTGCACGACGAGCTAGACCGCGCGGTCTTCACGGCCTACGGCTGGGACGAACTGGCCGACCAACTCGTCGGCCGCCCCGGCGCCACCACCCCCTGGCCGGAAAAGCCCGAAGATCAACTTGAAGCCGAAGAAGAACTGCTCCAGCGCCTCGTCAACCTCAACCACCAGCGCGCCGCCGAGGAAGCCCAGGGCAAGATCCACTGGCTCCGCCCCGACTACCAGGCCCCTGACGAGACCCCAGAGCAAACCAAATTGCACACAGGTAAGCGCGACAAACCCGCCAAGCCGGCAGCCGCCGCCCCGAGCACCAAGAAGATTGCCTGGCCCAAGACCCTGCAAGCCCAGATCCGAGCCGTCCGCGACCAGCTCGCCACCACCCCCATGGACGCCCAAACACCGGCCGCCCAGTTCAAACGCAAGCCCGAAAAAAGCGTCACCCAGGTTCTCGACGCCCTCGCTGAGCTGGGTATGGTGAAACAAGACGAGGCTGGCGGTTTCCGGATTCGTGAAAATTGAGGCGGGTATGCTTGAATTGACAAAATTTAACCCACAGGTTAATAATGCGGGTCCAGACGCTCAGCCGTAAAAACTGGCACCTGATCGAAAAAGTCGACGCCAGCGGTTCCGGGCTGGTTTCGGGCTTTCTGACTGGACTGGGCGCCAACAAGCAACGAGAAGCCGCGAGGATGACCGCACTGCTGGACCGTGTCGCCGCCCATGGCCCTCGCCAGGGCACGGCAAAATGCCATCAGATTCAGGGTGAAATCTGGGAATTGATCCACGGCCAGCTACGAATACTGTTTGCCCATGACGGGCATCAATTGATCGTCTGCACCCGCGGATTCATCAAGAAATCCCAGAAAACACCAAAGAAGGAAATCAAGCGGGCCGAGCGGATCCTCAGGGAATTCCGCGAGGCGCGTGACGGCAACGACCTCGAATGGGGCTAAGCCAGACAGGAGAGCAAAGAATGCACCACACTCAGACCAATCCGCTCGACCGATTCCGCGATACGCTCGACTACGAGCTCGCCAATGTGGAAATGGATTTCACCGACTCGCTGGAATCACTGATGCAGCGTCGCGGCGTCAACAAGAGCGAGCTGGCTCGCCGCATCGAAACGAGCCCGGCCTACATCACCAAGATTCTGCGCGGCAGCACCAACTTCACGCTGGAAACGATGGTCAAGCTGGTACGAGCCCTCGACGGCGAGCTGCACCTCCGCGCCTGCGCCAAGGAAGACAAGGCGCGCTGGTTTCATGCGATCCAGCCAGAAAAAATGATGGGTAGCCGCCTAGCCCAAATACCCAAGCCAACACAACGCACTCAATACCGCCTCATCGGATCCTCGGAAGTCGAACATGAACTCGCCGCTACAGCTTGAGCACTACTTCTTCGAGCGCATGCACTGCCTCGCGAAGTCCGACATCGAATTCGAGGATGTGAGGGCCTGGCACGAGGCGGACAGCAGTCGTTTCCAGTTGACCGTCGAACTTGCAACCAATCCAGAAGCGGAGCACCAGTGGCAGGTCAGCGTAGACCTTCGAACCAGCGGCGACTATCCGGCTCCTTCACCCTATGAACTTCGCTTCACCGCAGTCGGATTTTTCGTTGTGGACGAAGATTTCAAGCACGACAACATCGAACATCTGATCCGAGTCAATGGCTCTTCGGTCCTCTACTCCGCCATGCGTGAATTCGTCTCGCTGTTCACTTCAAGAGCGCCCTGGGGCTCTGTCATGCTACCGACAATTAACTTCCGGTTGCTTGCTGCAAAGCCATCCGATGACAATGAAAATGAATGAAATAACGGCCCTTGGACATCCAGGTAATGAGCAACGGAATACGTCCGGGTTCCAGCAATGACTACGATCTACATTCATTCGGGAGCGGAAGAAGATGACGCCGCAATCAACTCGGCCGCTTCGTCGATATGGATGCGCACCATTGCTGGGTCGGTTGCCAGGTAATCCAGGGCCTCTGTAGCCCGTTCACGAAACGCTTCCGCTTCGAGCAGCCCGGCCCTCGCGAGCGATTCGATGTCTGCCCTGTCATGGTCCTGAAAGCGGCCGGTCTTGGTGACCGCAAGGTCCATAGGGTTCAAGAGAAACAAGCGCACACGTCCGTTGGCACTGGAAAAGAGGAATTCTGCGTCGTCGAAACAGTCGGGATGGCGCAAGCCGATATCGATCGTGTAGCTGCCATCCAAAGCCAGCATTCGCTCATCGCCATCCCGATCCTTGTAGGCCACCACCGGGAGGTCTTCGAGAATCAGGGATCGACCGAAGTGCAGATCCGCATCCTCGGAGTACCTTGCTGATTCAGCAGCGGATCCGCCGGCTTTCTGGAGGTGCATGTAGGTGGCGACACCGCCGGCCAGAAAGGCGTCGACCACCTGGTCAGCTCTGACCTGGCGGGCGATCCGATCGACGAGCTCCTGGAGCGCCTGCTGCAGACTGTCCTGCATCAGACGTGGCCGCTCAGGGCAAGCTGGCGGAATCGCCGAATGTCGGCCCCTCGGCTCAGGCCCCATTTGCGGGCCAGGTCATCCATGGTTTCGCTATGGACCGCTTCGTTGGCCCGCAACGGCACCGATTGCCGACGCTCACCAAGCCGGGCCCGCAACCGCGCGGCTTCCTTCAGGAGCTTTTCCCGATGCGGCTGAAACCGCGGCCCCCCAAGCTGAGCGATCAATTCAAGCAGGTAGCCAGCTCGCTGCAGTGCTTCTGGTCTCGAAGTGCGTCCGGTGCGCGGGAGATTTCCACGCTCGATCTGCGCCATCACGGCCGCGAGATCGACCTCCAGTGCCCGCTGATCGCGGTATCCCAGCGGTTGCCGGATCAGGCACTGCCAGTGGTCGGAGCGCTCTTCCCGGCCCTCTAGCTTCATCGTCAGCAACTCCAGCGCCATTTCCGGCACCGGGTTGTCGCCGCTCAGCCAGCGATCAACGGTCGAGTTGCTGTAACCCTCGGCCGAATTCAAGGGCTTGCCCAATAATCGCGCCACATCCCGGCGGCGCAGGGCGTAGCGAATCATCAGTTCTTCCAATTGTGCGTTGCAGTCCATACGGCATTCTACGCATCCAATGCGTATATTTGCAAAAAGGAAAGATCGAGTCATGGAAATACATGGATGGGCTGGCAATCCAGGACAGCGACTGACGGGACGGCAATTCAGGACGGCAATTCAGGACAGCCAGGACCTGATCCGCCAGGACCTGATCCCTGGAACCCAGGGAGACGAACTTGATGCGCATCAGTTGTGCGCATATGTTCCACACATGTTTGTGCCGGGACCGCGCCATGCAAGCTACCAAAAGGAAAGAATCCAGCCGTAAAGCTGCCAATCTGTCGCTTGACAGCGCGCTGCTGGAAGAGGCCAGAGCCCTCGGGATCAATATTTCCCGGTCAGCGGAGGCAGGCATCGCCGAGGCTGTGAAGCAGCACAAGAGGGCGCGGTGGCTACGAGAAAACGCCAGCGCTCTCGCGAGTTCGAACGAATACGTCGAAGCGAATGGTTTGCCGCTGTCCCGCTACCGGCAGTTCTGATGGCCCGCTCTGATCTGTTCAGGAACGAAAACGAAGAGGACTATTTGCTCGACGTCCAGTCAGAGCTCCTGAGCGGCCTAAATACACGAGTCGTCGTGCCGCTGCTGCCCAGGTCTTCAGGCCCGGCAGCTGCCGAGCACCTCAATCCCGTCTTTATCATCCAGGATCAGGAAGTGGTGATGGCGACGCAGTTCATGGCCGCAGTTCCACAGAGCGAATTGCGCACTGCATTCGACAGCCTCGAGGCGAAGCGAGACGAGATCGCGGCAGCGCTGGATACGCTGTTCCTCGGCTTCTGACGGAGGAAACCCGGCAGGCGGCGGCGTCGATTCGCCTTACGCGTTCCTGTAGACGGATCGGCGATGACCGATCTTGACGACGGTGATGAGCAATCTGTCGTCGATGATCTCGTAGAGAATCCGGTAACGCCCCTGGCGAATCCGGTAGCGCTCGAGACCCGAGAGCTTTTCGCAGCCGGCCGGACGTGGATTGCCGGGCAGCGCTTCGATGCGATCGAGGATTTTCCGGACGTCCTTTTTCGGAATGGCGCGGAGGTCCCTGGCGACCGAGCGCTTGAATTCCAGCCTATAGCTTGCCATGCGCTTTCAGATCATCGAGCAGCGCCTCGTAGCTCATCGTCGGCTCGCCGACTCGGTCAGCAAAAGCGGCCAGGTCTTCCTGGTCTTCGGCCAACGCAGCGCGCACAGCATCGTTGACCAGGTCGGAAATCGACCGCTGGGTGTGTGCAGCCTTGAGCCGCAGGGCAGCATGAAGGCCAGGATCGAAGTACACCGTCGAGCGTTTGGTTGCATCGCCCATCGCAATTCTCCACGGGTAGCCGAGAGCAAAGTGGACATTCTAGCGTCATGACGTCCTGATGTCACCGCAGGCGATCATCAGCGAAAGGATCAGGACACTAGGCAGAAGTGCAAACGGAGGCCGCGATTAGGGATCGTCCGGGGCCGGCGACGCGAAGCGGTCGGCAAATACGGCATCCGGGCGACAGGTCACCTGCACATCGGTGATGTCCGCGCCGTTCAGCACACCCTGACCGTTCGTCACGGTGCAGGCCCGGTCGGGATCGGTGGGCTGACTGGCCACGGTGACGGAATAGCTGTTGCCATCGAGCACCGTCGTCGGAAAGGCGAAGGCCCCGTTGGCGCTGATCTCCAGATCGTCACCGCCGTTGTTCTGCAGTACCAGGCCAGTGCCGCCCAGGCCGGAAACCGTGCCGCCGATCAGGTAGCGGGCCAGATCGAAGACGTAGGCGGCGCCGGAGTACGGGGCCGAATCGTCGCTGCCGTCCCCGTTGACGCCGGTGGCTGCGCTGCCCTCGGCCGGCGCACCGACCACCGCCGTCGTGCCGCTGACCGCCGCCGACAGGCCGAAGGCATCGAACGGGCCGGTATTGGACGCCTTGAGGTAGGCCTGTTGCTGCCAGCCAGCACCGCTGCGCCGGAACAGGTAGGCCGCGCCCGAATCGACCGCCGAGTCGTCGTCCTGAGCGCCATCGACGCCGGTGGCGCCGGAGTCCTCGCGCTCGGCTGCGACCACCAGCATGTCGCCGCTGATCGCGACCGACCAGCCGAACTGATCGCCCTGCCCGGTATTGGACGCCTTGAGGTAGGCCTGCTGCTGCCAGACCGTTTCGTTGTCGATTTCGCTGCGCTGGAACACGTAGGTCGCGCCGGCGCCGTTGGCCGAATTGTTGCCCTGCTCGCCATCGAGGCCGGTCGCCTCGCTGTCTTCGCCGGGCGCGCCGATGACGAGGGTATCGCCGCTGATGGCGATCGCGGAACCGAATGCATCGCCCGCGTCGGTGTTGGAGGCCTTCACGTAGGCCTGGGGTTTCCAGCCATTCCAGCGAAAGAAGTCGGGGTCGTGCAGGAACACCCACACCGCGCCGGCCTGGGGGGCGGAATCGTCCCGCTGCGGAGAATCCACGGGGGCGAAGCTATCGCCATTGCCGGGTTCGACACCGGTCCCGCTGCTGTCCTCGTTCGGCGAGCCGACGACGACCGTATCGCCGCTGATCGCGACCGAGTGGCCGAACCGGTCGTCGGAAGAGTTCCAGGAGGGCTTGAGGTAGACCTGCTGCGTCCAGCTGCCTTCATTGCGGACAAAGACGTAGACCGCGCCGGCGTCGTGGTCCGGCGCCCTGTTCCATTGCTTGTTGATGAGATCGTTGGTTATATCCGGCCGGGTGAACGGGCTGTCCTCGAACGGGGCGCCGACCACCAGCCTGTCCCCGCTGATCGCGACCGAGTGGCCGAAGCGGTCGAGCGGGTCGGTGTTCGAGGCCTTGAGGTAGGCCTGCTGGCTCCAGCTCGTGCCGTCGCGCACGAACACATAGACCGCGCCGGAGGCGGGAGCCGCGTTGTCGTCCTGATCGCCGTTAACGCCCCGGGCGCTGCTGCTCTCGGCGTTGGCCCCGACCGCGATCGTGTCGCCGCTGATCGCGACCGACCAGCCGAACTGATCGCCCAGCTCGGCATTGGACGCCTTGAGATAGGCCTGCTGGGTCCAGGTCTGGTCCTCGTCGCGCACGAACACGTAGGCCGCGCCGGCGGCCGTCGCCGAGTCGTCGTCCTGATCGCCGCCGACCCCGGTGGCGCCGCTGCGCTCGAGAAAGGCCCCGACCACCACCGTGTCGCCGCTGATCGCGACGGAGTAACCAAGGGCATCGTTCTGGCCGGTGTTGGACGCCTTGAGGTAGGCCTGCTGTGCGAAGGTGAGGTTGACGGTCCGCGGGTGGGTCGCCGTATGGGCCCCGGCAGCGCTACCGGACACGGCACGGATGGCCTCGGACTGGCGATGCGCTTCGATGCCGGCCCGGATCGCCTGCCAGTCGTTCACGTCAAGACCCGAGGGCAGTCTCACCGGTGCAGCAGACGGGGACGGGTCGGACGGCGCGGTCTCTGCCCAGGCGACCAGCACGGGCAGGGACAACAGCACCAGCGGCAGGATCAGCGATGCCAGCACGTGCCGCAGGGTGTGCTGTGCGGCAAAGGCTGTGTCGGCGAATGTCGGCCGGCAGGCAGGGCGGGGGCGGTGCAGTCTCATGGCTGGTCTCCTGGCACGAAGATTGGCAGTGTCGTGAGGGGATACGACGCGGCCGCGGCGAACCCGCCAGATTTCTTCCCCCGGCGGAAGCTGGGGATCAATCGCCGGCGTCGGAACCCTCGAGGGACGCGAGCAGGTCGAGCGCCGGGGCGGTCGCTGCCAGGCGCTGCTGCAGGATCGGCCGCGCCGCAGCCAGGCGGGCTTCGGCCGCTTCCCGGCGGCCCTCGAGCCGGTCGATGCGCGCCAGGTGTAGTTCCAGCTCGGCGGCCCTGGGGTGGTCCTCGGCCAGGGCGGAACGGTAGCCCGAGCTGGCGGCGCGCAGATGGCCCCGGGCCCTGTCGAGCTCGCCGATGCCGATCAACAGCCGCCCGGCATGGCCGCGCTGGGCCAGCGCGCGCGATCCGGTGGCCGGCTGGTCGGACAGCCAGGCCTCGACCGCGCCGACATAGGCGCGCACCGCTGCGGCGTCGGTGGGCTGCCGTTCGGCCGCGATCCGCAGACCGCGCAGCCGGGCGATCCTGACGTCGGGGTGATCGGGGCCGAGCTGCTGCCGCCGCTGATCGACGACCCTGCCGTTCAATGATTCGGCACGTTCGAACTCACCCAGGGAGATCAGTACCCGGCTCAGATTGTCCTGTGCACGCACGGTGTTGAGGTGCTCATCGCCGAACTTCGCCGCGCGAAGTGCGATCGATTGCTCCAGCAGTCCCACAGCGGTCCGGAAATCCCCCCGATCCTCGTGCGCGGCGGCCAGATTGTTCAGGTAGATCCATTCGCTATCGCCCGGCGCATCGTCCTGATTACGCCGGTCGGCTGTGATGGCACGACGATAGAAGTCGATCGCCTGCCCATAGTCACCGCGGTCGTGCAGCAGGTTGGCCATTTCGTTCGCATTGACGTTGCCGAGTGGATCATCGTCGCCGAACAGCGCCTGCCGAATCGCGATCATGTCGCGCATGGCCTCGGCCGCCTCGTCGAAGCGGCCGAGACGGCGCAGCACCATGCCTCGAACGTGCTGGGTGTTGGCGTAGCTCACATCGAGGCGTCCCCGCAGGCCGAGCTTGAGAGCGAGAGCGCGGTCGAGGAAAGCGAGCGCGCGCTCGGGCTGGCCGTGCCGATCGGCGGCGATGCCCAGCGTATGCAGCGTGGCGGCAACGGCGGTGGAATCCGGCTCGATGCTCTGACGAATTTCGAGCGCGGCCTCGAGGTCGCGGCGGGCCTCGTCGGGCCGGCCGTCTTCGATCGCCCAGACACCCCGGGCGTTCAGCAATTCTGCGCGCAGCGATGGCTCGATCGCCGGTCCATCCTCGAGGTCCGCAAATGCGCTTTCGAGCACGGCGCCCGCCTCCTCCTGCCGACCGTTCCAGGTCAGCACGATCGCCTGCGCGGCCAGCGCCCGGACCGCGGTGCTCGCGTCACCCGCTTCCCGTGCCTGTGCCGCCGCTTCGGCCAGCCGTTCGATCGCGGGGTCGAATTCCTCCAGTGCCTTCCAGGCTTCGCCCAGGGCCAGCTGCAGGCGCGAGTCCAGGGCCGGGTCGTCGATGGCGATGGATCGCTGTTGCCGTTCGCCGGCCTCGAGCATCTCGGCCACCGTCAGATCGCGCCCGCCCGCCGCGCCGGGTCGCGAGGCCTCGATCATCCCGGTCATCATCGTCAACACCTGTTCGGCCTGCGCCGCCGCCCGGCGCGCCTCGGTTTCGGCGGCGCGCGCACGAGCGTTTTCGAGGACGATCCAGACACCGGCGGCCAGCAGCAGCAGCATCGCGGCGGTGCCCGTAGCGAACGCGGCGCGATGCCTGCGCGCGAACTTGGCCAGCCGCCGCAGCGTGCCGATGGCTGCGGCCTGCACCGGCCGATCGGCGAGCCAGTTTTCGAGGTCGTCGGCCAGCGCCCGCGCCCCGGGGTAGCGCTGCGCTGGCTCCGCTTCGGTCGCACGCTCGACAATGGCGCCGAGTTCGGACGGAAGACGGTATCCCGGGCGACCGGCCTCGAGCACGGCCGCGAGCAGGCGGCCGAGGCTGTAGACGTCGGACAGCGTAGTCATGGCGCGCCCTTCGACCTGTTCGGGGCTGGAGAAATCCGGCGTGTAGTAGCGTACCCGCGTGGCGGTACCAGCGGAGGAATCGTCGACGAGCTTGGCGATGCCGAAATCGAGCAGCTTCGGCTCGCCGTCCTTGCCCACCAGGACATTGCCGGGCTTGATGTCCCGATGCACCACCAGGCGCTGGTGTGCCGCCTCGACGGCCGCACAGACCTTGATCACGAGTGCGACGCGCTGCCGATCGTCGAGGTCGCGGTCGCTGCACCAGGCGTCGATCGTCCGACCATCGATCCATTCGATCGCCAGCCACGGCTGGCCGTCCTCGGTACTGCCGCCGTCGAGCAGGCCGGCGATGTTGGGATGATCGAGATCGGCCAGGATCTGTCGTTCACGACGCAGTCGGGCCAGCGCCTCGTCGTCCGGAAAGCCACGCAGTAGCTTGATCGCGGCCAGCGCCTGGTACTCGCCGTCGGCCCGCCGGGCCAGGAAGACCCGACCCATGCCGCCGGACGCGACATGCCGCTCGAGCCGCCACGCTCCGAGCGCCTGGCCGATCCGGCCGCCCTCGGGGTCGTCGGACGCCTCGTCGAGCGCGCGGGCCCCGTCGCGGATGATGCGGCCGATCGCATCCTGTTCGCCGGTAGCGGCCGCGTCCGCATCGAGCAGAGCCAGCACTTCGGTCAGTACCGCCGGATCGTCACCCGCCGCCTCGGCGAGCCAGTCCTGCCGGTCCTCCGCGGGCCGATCGAGCGCGGCCAGAAAGAGTTCGTGGATGCGCCGTTCCCGGTTCATTCGCGCAGCGGTTCCAGCTGGTTCCTCAGCCAGGCGCGACCGAAGCGGAGTTCGCGCTCGACGGTACGAAGCGAGGTCTGCATCAGCTCCGCGACCGTGGCCTGATCGTAGCCGCCGAAGTAGCTCAACTCGATGGCCCGGGCGGCGCGCTGGTGGTGCCGCTCCAGGCGCTCGAGGCAGCGATCGAGGTCCAGCAGCTCACTGTCGATCGGAACCGCGGCGGCTCGGGATTCGTCCAGGGTGACGTTCAGCAGATCGCCGCCGCGCTTCTCCCGGGCCAGGGCCCGGGCGTGATCGACCAGCACCTGGCGCATCACGCGCGCGACCAACGCGTAGAAGTGGCGCCGATGCTCGACCTCGATGTCGGCCCCGTCGAGCTTCAGGAAGGCCTCGTTGACCAGGGCCGTGGTCTGCAGACTGGAGCGGCCCGGCTGGGCGGCGATCTGCCGTCGGGCCAGGCGTCGCAGACGCGCATACAGCTGGGTCATCAAGGACTCGCGGGCGTCCGGGTCGCCGGCGCTCCAGTTGCGGACCAGTTTCGTCAGTTGTTTCGGTTCGTCCAGCACGATATCGACTTCGATGACGGCCCGACCACTATTCTAGTCCCACCGTAAGTATTGCCTCATTGGTTCGCCGGCCCCTGGCCTGCATCAGGGGTCGACTCGCTGCCAGCGCGCCGCCCGCCCGCGGCCGGTGCACTCCAGCCGCCCTTCGTCGCGCAACCGACCGAGCAGGCTGCGCAGTCGTTCCCTCGTCGCATCGGGCATGCGCGCCTGCAGTTCGGCGATCGAAAAGCTCGGCGGCAGCTCCTGAAACACCAGGTAGCGCAGCTGCTGTTCGTCGCCACCGCTGGGCCGGCCGGGCTTGTACGTTCCGGCCACTTCGGCGATGGTTTCCGTCGCCGGCTCCGCCAGCTTGCGAGAGACGGCCTCGAAGAAGCCCTGAGTCCATTGGTTGGCGAATTTTCGGTTGCCGGCAAAGATCATCGGCAGGTTTGCATGCAGGGTGCTCAGCTCGGCCAGGACGCGACCGAGATGGGTCACGGACCAGGCACCGGTTCGCTTGGGTTGCATGAAATCCGCGTACTGCGCCTCGATCACCACCGCCGCATTCGGCCAAGCCGCCAGTTCGGCGAACTGCTGGTGCAGGATCTGGAGATCGCCGACATCACGCAGGAAGTTCTCGAAGGTCTTGCGTTCGACCACGGCCACGGTCTGATCGTCGTGGATCAAGGCATAGTCGCCGACCGGCAGCGATGAACGGCGGGTTTCGGCGCTGGCGAACTTCCAGGGGTAGCGTTCGTTGGCGTCGATGACGACCTCGAGCTCCCGATCGCCGAACAGATTGGTGCGCCCCCGGCTCTTGTGCTGACGCAGGCTCTGCTGGGTGCGGAAGAAGATCTGCTCGTAGTCACCCGGCTGATTGCGGTACGGCTTCCTGAGAAAGAGAAAATCACAGCGCTTCTGTCGGTTGCGATCGAGCACCAGCGACAGTTTCCGACCGAAGCGGCGGATATGGGCCACGCGAACGTCTTCGATCGGCGGCCCCAGCGCATCGGGCGCTTCGCTTTCGCGCAGGCAGAAGACCTGACTCCCCGGACCGGGCCACTTCGACTGGGTGCGAAGGACCAGCACCTCGCGCCCGGACCGAACCAGGGCAAGGCGGAACGGAAAGCGCGCATCGCCCGTTTCGAACAGTCGCCAGCGCGTGTCGTCATCCGACTGAATCATGCGCACATCCTCTGCGGCCGGCCGTTCGAGGTCAAGCCTGAATGGCCCCCTGCCAGAACCGACCCCGGAAGACCGATCCCGGGGAAGCTCAGGCTGGCCCGTAGTCGTAGGGCCCACCCGCTTCCAGCGCTCGAAGATAGGCCGGACGCGAATGGCAGCGATCGACGAAGGCGCGGATGTTCGGGCGCTGCTCGCCGATCAGACCACGGGCATTGGCGGCTTCCAGGGGGAAGCACATCTGCACGTCGGCGGCGCTGATCCGGTCGCCGACGAACCAATCGCGGCCGTCGAGGTGGGATTCCACGAAATCGAGATGCGTGCGGATCTGCGGGTTGATGAAGGCCTTGCCGACCTGGGCGGAGATGCCCTTGGCCAGGGGTTTGATGAGCAGGGGTGACCTGGTGCTGACCATGTCGAAGACCAGGCGCAGCAACAGCGGCGGCATCAGGGAGCCTTCGGCGTAGTGCATCCAGTAGCTGAAGTCCCAGTAGGCGTCCGACGTCGCCGCCGGTGCCCAGCGGCCCTTGCCGTGTTTGCGCGCGAGGTACTCGAGGATGGTGCCCGACTCTGCCACGACACGACCGTCGTCAACCACCACCGGCGACTTGCCGAGCGGATGCACCTTCTTCAGCGATGGCGGCGCCAGCCGGGTCTCCGGATCACGCTCGTAGCGCTTGATTTCGTACTCGGCGCCGAGCTCTTCGAGCATCCACAGCACGCGCTGCGAGCGGGAGTGTTCCAGATGATGTACGGTGATCATGGGGCAGTCAACCTCGGCGGGAGTGAACAGACATTATGGCCGCGCGAAGTGATCCCTGGGCCAAAGCCGCCCCGATGCTCCACACCGCAGCAGGAGGAAGGGACGAAAGCTCGACCTCAGTCCTGCTCGCGGAACTCCGGTGGGAGTCGCATCTTGCGCTGGTCGAAGCGGATCTGCAGGGGCGTTTCGCCCCGCCACGCTCCGATATGCAGATGCGGACTCCGGCTGTAGCCGTTATTCCCGATTCGGGCAATCACCTGGCCGGCCTGGACACGATCGCCCACCTCGACCTCGACTTCCCGGAGGTGCGCCAGCACGAAGTTCGTGCCATTGTCGGTCTGAAGGCGGATCGAGCTCGCGCGCCCGGGCGTCATCCGGCCCGGCACATTCGTCGTCTCGTTGATATGCACCGCCGTGACCGTGCAATCGCAAGGCGAGAACAGGGGCTGGCGCCAGCCATACCAGTCCTCGTTCTCGAGCCCCTGATCTCGATAGGGCCTCACCCAGGTACGCTCATCCTCGGTCTCCAGTCGCATGACGATGCAATCGGCGCCCAAGGCATCCCCCAGGCTCTGGAACTGGCCATCGAAGTGCTCGCTGCAGGTGAAGATGGCATCCACCGGCGGATGGGCGAGGACCGATTCGATCGGATCGGCATGCAGTGCCGGAATGGCACCGACCATGCAGAGCACCAGAACCGGATACTTCAGGGCTTGACCGATGAGCGTGCCCACGCTGAGTTCCATTCAAGACTCGATCCTTCGAATTCGAGTATCAGCCTATCAAGACCGCTGGCAGCCTGGCCACCCGCGAAGGCTGGGTGGCCAGGAAAGCTTCGGGCAGCGAGACGCGAAGACTCCGAGCCCTGTCCATACCAGCAACGCCTCAGCGCTGCAGCCGATAAGCCGGCAGGTCGACGGCTTCGGCGGCGTGCGCTCCGCCAGCGAACTGGAAGCCGTGTCGGAGGGGGCGCAAGCGGCGAGCAAGCAGGCGATCGGCTCGGGTTGACAAGGTCGCCCGTGGCGGGCGTTGCATCAGTTGAAACGAATATGGGATTTGCTATATTCCCTGCAGGGGCCAGCTTGGGAGTCTTTCCGAATGATCAGTGCGCGTGCCGCCAGGACCGGGGTCTGGGGACTGGCGTTGCTGCCCCTGGCGTTGTTCGTCGCCGGCATCGGCACGTCCGACCTGGCCAGCCCGGCAGCCGTGCTCAACCTCTTCGGACGACTCGCCGGCGTGCTGGGCCTGGTGTTTCTGCTGCTGGCCGGTGCGCTGAGCGCGCGGGTGCCGGGCTTCGACCAGCCCTTCGGCGGCCTGACCAAGCTGTGGCATACGCATCACCTGCTGGGCGCGGCCAGCCTGATGCTGCTGCTGGCCCACCCGATCCTTCTGGCCCTGGCCCGGGGCCCCTTCGGCGTCGAATTCGCTGCAGCGCTGTTGTTCCCGCCGCTGGGCGATCTGGCGAGCTGGGCCGGATGGCTGGCGCTGGCTCTGATGATGGTCTTCCTGGCGCCGAGCTTCGCCTTCTTCGGGCGGCCGCGCTACGAGCGCTGGAAGCGTGTGCACGCGCTGGCCGGCCCGGCGATCGTCCTGGCCCTGGTCCACACGGCCCTGTTCAGCCGCAGTCTGCCGGGCTCCAGTGACCTCGTCATCTGGGGAGGGCTATCGCTGCTGGCGGTGTCCGGCCTGCTATGGCGCTTTCTGTTCTCCCGTCGCCGCGCGCGCCTTCGTCACCGCGTCGAACTGGTCGAGCCGGTCTCGAACAATGTGGTGGAACTGACCCTGAAGCCGTTGCAGCGACGGCTTCGCTACCAGGCCGGCAATTTCGTCTACCTGACCCCACACGATCCGGACCTGGCCGCCGGCTGCAACGAGGAACACCCCTACACGCTCTCCTCCTCGCCGCTGGAGCACGAGCTGCGCATCGCCATCAAGGACCTCGGCGACGCCAGCCACGCCATCCAGACGATCACACCCGGCAGCGAAGTCAGCATCGAAGGCCCCTACGGCCGTTTCTTCGACCCGCGGACACCGGATCATGAACCACAACTCTGGGTGGCCGGAGGCATCGGCATCACGCCCTTCCTTGCCCGCTTGCGCCACCTCGATCGTCAGAATGCCGACGTCGACGTCGTGCTGGTGTTCGCGGTGCAGGACGATACGCGCATGCTGTTCAAGGCCGAACTCGAAGCCCTGGCCCAGCGCCTCGAGGGCGTTCGGCTGGTGGTCCACATGTTCTATCGCGAAGGCCCGATCAGCCGCGAGTTCCTGAACCGGCAAGTCCCCGATCTGGCCCGACGCGAGGCCTGGATCTGCGGGCCGCTGCCCCTCAATCACCTGGTCCAATCCCATCTGCGCGATGCCGGCATCGACCGCGCCCGAATCCACACCGAGGAGTTCGAACTGCTATGAAGAAGCTCACCTTTGCCCTGTTCATCGCCTTCTGGGCCAGCGCCGGCACCATCGCGGCACTGGCCGCACTGGACGGCGGCGAGTCGACAGAGGCCGAGTCGGACCCGGCGGCGTCCGAAGCGACCTACACCCTCGCCGAGGTGGCCGAGCACGCGAGCCTGGACGATTGCTGGATGGCCATCGAGGGTGTGGTCTACGACTTCACCGACTACGTGCCCGCCCATCCGACCCCGCCGACGGTGCTGGCGCCCTGGTGCGGCCGGGAAGCCACCGAAGGCATGCGCACCAAGGGCTACGGCCGCGATCACTCGGAGGCCGCCTGGACCCTGGCCGAACGCTATCGGATCGGGCGTCTGGCAGAATGAGGGCGCGCCGGGTCGGACATCGGATCGCGACCGCCTGCCAGCTGGCCGTGGTCGGCCTGCTGCTGTTCGCACTGCCCGACCTGGCCGGTCAGGACCAGGACAGCGCCACGGCAACCGCTGCACCCGGCGGCGCGCAGTCAGCCGAGACCGCGAATTGCCTGATCTGCCATGGCCGCCCGGACGACCCGCTGCTCGACGTTCAGCACGGCGCGCACGCCAGCCTGAGCGGCAGCGGTTCGGATGCTTGCATCGCCTGCCATGGCGCCAGCCTCGAACACGCGCGCCTGCCGGCCTCGATCGGTGGCGCGCATCCGGACATCGTTTTCAGCGGCTCGGCGGCCGCGCCGGCCGATGAGCAGAATCGCGTCTGCAGCAGCTGCCACGCCGAGTCGGCGCTGTTCCACTGGTCGGGCAGCCCGCATCATCGATCCGAGTTGTCCTGTGCCAGCTGCCACCAGGCCCATACGATTCGCGATGCCGCCCTGGACCCGCGCCTGCAGGTCGAACAGTGCTTGAGCTGTCATACGGAGCAGCGCGCGGAGATCCACCGCCCCTTCGTCCACCCCGTGCGCGAGGGTCAGCTGCTGTGCAGCGACTGTCACAACCCGCACGGCGGCACCGGACCGGCGGATCTGCACCGCTTCACCGCCAACGAGACCTGCTATGACTGCCATGCGGAAAAGCGCGGCCCTTTCCTCTGGGAGCACCAACCGGTGCAGGAAGACTGCGGCCTGTGCCACGAACCGCACGGGGCGCTGCACCGCGGCCTTCTGACCCAGCGCACGCCCTTTCTCTGCCAGAACTGCCACATGGCGCAATTCCATCCCTCGACGGCGCTCAGCGGCAGCGGCCTGCCGGGGGAAACGCGTCCGTCCGGCAGTCAATCGCTACTGGGTCGGGACTGCATGAACTGCCACGTCCAGGTGCATGGCTCGAACCACCCGTCCGGCGTCGGCCAGACCCGCTGAGTGGCGATGATGCGCATCGTGACCCCTATCGTCCTCCGCCCACGCGCCGCAAGCCCAGCGGGCCAAGGGCTTGCCCGGCTGGCCTTGACCGCCACCCTGATCGTCGGCACGGCAACGGCCGTCGGCGCCGACCGACCCGCCGGCCAGGCCGACGACACCGGCAGCGCCATCATCGAAGTCGGCCTGGGCCATGTCAGCGACGAGGATTCGCGCTTCGGGCGCTACCGGGGCCTGGACGATGACGGGCTGTTCGGCCTGCTTGGCCTGGACTGGCTCAGGCGCCCGGCAGCCGGCGCTGACGACGGCTGGACCAGCGCCCTGCTGATCATCGATGGCAGCCTGGAGAGCGGTCGCGGCCAACGCCTGATCTCGGCCCGCCTGAGCCAGCCCGGCCGCGTTCGCCTGCAGTTCGATCAGCGCCGATTCAGTGACCGGCGAGCACCGCTCCAGAGCATCCATCGCCGCGACGGGGACCGCCTGGTGCTGCCGCCGGACTGGCAGGCCGGCACCACCACCGACACCTTCAGCCAGCTGCTGCCCAGCCTGCAGGCGATCGATCCCCATCAGACCCGCGATCGTCGGTCCCTGAGCGGTCGCCTGCAGCTCGATCGCGGCTGGCAGCTCAGCGCCGGCGTCCGGGAAGAGCGACGCGAGGGCCTGGGAACCGTGGCCGGACTGTTCGGCAACAGCGGCGGCAACCCCCGCGCCGCCTTCCTGCCGGCGCCGATCGACTACCGCACCCACAGCGTCGACGCCGAGGCCAGCTGGAGCCGACCCGGCCGCCAGTGGCTGCTCGGCTACCACGCCTCCCTGTTCAGCAACGACCAGCCGGGCATCGCCTTCGACAACCCGTTCTCGACGATCGGCGGCTGGGCCGAAGGCTCGGGCTATCCGACCGGGCGCGGCGAGCTCGCCGGTCCACCCGATAACCAGTTCCATCAGCTCCGCCTAGCCACGCGCTGGCGCCTGCCCGGCCAGGTCGACCTGCTGGCCGACCTGGGCGTCGGCCGCATGAGCCAGGACGAACCCTTTCTGCCCTACACGGCCAACCCGGTACTGGCCGAGTCCATCACCCAGCCGCTGCCGCGAGCCAGCCTGGACGGCCGGGTCGATACCACCACGCTCAATCTGCGGCTCAACGGCCGCCTGGGCGAGCGCCATCGCTGGAGCGCCAGCGGCCGTCTCGACGACCGCGACAATCACACGCCACGCCTGCGCCTGGTCGGCATCGGCGGGGATTCCGAGCGTCAGGACCCCGACCCGGTCTCCAGCGCCACACGCTTCAACCTGCCCTACGACTATCGGGACCTGTCGCTGGGTCTGAAACTCGACAGTCGCTGGAACTCCACCACCCGCAGCCGCCTGGGCGCCCGACTGAGGCGAACCGAGCGCAGCCTGACCGCGCGCGCGCGAACCGAGCGGATCGACCTCGAAGCCCTGCTCCGACAGACACTGGGACCGCGGGCCGAAGGGTCACTGAGCATGACCTGGTCCGATCGCGGCGGGTCCGCCTACGAGGGCGGTGCCGGTTTCATTGCCAGCCACGACCCGGCCTGGCTGGAATCGCAGAGCCGGGTCTGGGAAAACCTGCCCACGCTGCGCCAGTACCACCTGGCCGACCGCCGCGAACATCGCCTGGCGGCGACCCTTCAGCTGCAGCCGGCCAGCGCCTGGACCCTGGGCTTCGAGGCGGCACGGCGGGTGCAGGACTTCCACGGTGGTGAGTTCGGCCTGCGCGAAGCCCGCGTCGACCAGCTGCACGGCCACCTGCGCTGGCAATTCACCCCGGCCACCGCACTCAGCGCCTTCGCCAGCTGGGACCGTCAGCGCCTCGAGCAGTCCGGCTTCAGCTTCCGGGGGTCGATCTTCACCGAAGCCGATCTGGCCGACCCGGGGCGAGCCTGGCAGGTCGAGCACGACGATCGAGCCCGGGTCGCCGGCCTCAGCGCCGAACATCGCTGGCTACAGGACCGTCTGCAGCTCAAGGCCGACTGGGTCCTAGCCCGCTCCAGCGGCACCATCGACACCGTGGTCGGCGCCGCCCTGAGCGCCGAAGCCCTGCCGGAACTGCGCACCCGACTGAGCACCCTCGCCCTGCAAGCGAGCTGGACCTTCACGCCGCGACTGATCGGACGTCTGCGCTACTGGCGCGAGGACTTCGCCAGCCGCGACTGGGCCATCGACGGCGTCGCCGTCGACCAGCTGGCCAACATCCTCCTGCCCGGCGAAGCCAGCCCCGACGAAACCGTTCATGTGATCGGCATGTCCTTGCAGTGGCAGCTGGGCAGAGGGAACTGACCCGGTCGCCCGCTCACCGTCCGCCGGCGAACGCTTGCATTTCGCATGCAGTGACCGCATATTGCGGTCATGAGCAAGAACATCACCATTCGAGACGTCCCCGAGCAAGCCCGCGATCGGCTGGCGGCCCGCGCGGCCAGCGCCGGCCAGTCCCTGCAGAGCTATCTCAGAGCGCGGCTGATCGAACTGGCCGATCGCCCCGACCGGAGCGACCTGCTGCGGCAGATTCATGAGCGCAAGCGAGCCAACCCGATTCAGCTGGACGCAGAGCGCATCATCGAGTTACGCGACCAGGATCGACGTTGAAGCGCGTTCTCGACGCCAGCGTGCTGGTCGCCGCCCTGGTCGACAGCGGCCCCGCAGGACAATGGGCCGAGCAACTATTGAGCAGCGCCAGCCTCTGCGGCCCGCAGATTCTCCCGGTGGAAACCGCCAACATTCTGCGCCGGGCGGAGCTGGCCGGCGACCTGGACGCGACGGCAGCCTCCCTGGCCCACCATACGCTCTGCGCGCTCCCCATGACCCTGTTCGACTACGAACCCCTGGCAGACCGGGTCTGGGCTCTGCGCCACAATCTGACCGCTTACGATGCCAATTACGTGGCCCTGGCCGAAGCGCTTGACTGCGAGTTGGCCACGCTGGACCGGCGACTGGCGAAGGCGAGCGGGCCCCTGTGTCGTTTCCTGCTTCCGCCGCAGGAGCCGCTGCAAGACCCTGGTCGAGCCTGATCCCGGGCGGGCTCAGCCACACCCCTTACCCACTCGATAGCGCTGAACGATCCGTGGGGGCTGGCCCACTTCAATCTCCGAATGCAGTTGACCGCCGTTGGCCCGAATCATGCGCGCTGAAGCCGCATTGTCCCGATAGCAGTGGATGTACAGCTCCGCCATGCCTCGCTGCCAGGCCCGGCCGATGGTCAGCGCCATCAGCTCCGAACCCAGACCCTCGCCCCGTCGTGACGGGCGAACGCCCAGGCCGATGTGGCCACCGACCTCGCGAATGGCCTCGTTCAGCGCATGGCGCAGGTTGGACACGCCGATGATCTCGTCGCCCTCGACCAGCCAGTAGGTGGAGCTCGGCACTCGACCCTCGGGCAGATTTCGCCCCGCGCGTAGATCGTCCAGACGCACCAGGAGGGCCGAAAAATCCGAGGCGTCGAAATCCAGCGGAAACGGGTAGCGCTCCTCTTGCCCGAGTTCGTCGAGGTAGCGCAGGTAACTCGCCTCGTAACGAGGCGTAGGGTCAATCAGGACGCGCGGCGGAGAAGGACTTCGGTCCGATGCCATGGGATCAATTCAGGGTCTCCTGGCCCATCGTGTGACGTCGCTTGGCGGCTGCGTAGCAGTCAACGCAGACGATGGCGAGGTCATTGAAATCCTGAAAGGCCTCGGTCATGCCGCCTTCGCGCTCGAAAACATCCTCGCAGTCGTAGCACCAGGCCTGCAGGTCCTCCGGGTCGCTGCTGTTCTCGATAAAGCCCAGGGGGCCGGCATCCCGAAGCAGCAGGTGCCGACAGAGCACGGCCGCAAGGCGCTCGCCGTGCTCCCCACAGTTGACCATCAGGGGTTTCGAGTCACTCATGTCGGACTTGGATCTGGGTGACGATCAGGAGAACAGCCCGGAGAAGAACTCGGTGATGCCTTCGACGATCGCCAGCAGGCCTTCCAGGATCGCTTCGAAGAAGCCTGAAATCATGTCGACGATGCCCTCGCCGGACAGGATGACCGGCGTGGCCAGACCGGCGACGGACACCAGCAGGGCGCTGATCGCGATGACGTGCAGGCCCACGATCAGCATGAAGCAGGCGGAGCCCAGCAGCAGCAGGGCCATCATTGCGTTGAGCAACTTCATGCCGATGGATCGATCAGAGCGCCTTTTCATGGTGAAATCTCCGCTGAACGGGCTTGCAGCATAGCAAAAGGAATGAACGCTTCGGTGTCGAGGATCCGACCGTCCTCGCCGAGCCGACCTGCTACCTGCAGACCATGCTTTCGCCGTCCTCCAGCACTCGAAGATTGGTCACGATGATTCGGGGAATGGGATGCGGCCACATTTCATACAGCCCGCCGCCGGCCATCACGGGACAGCTGCTGGTGTAGTGCCGCTTCCCCTGAGCGTCCACCATGTAGAGATCGAACTTGACGGTCTGCGGGAGCTGGCTCTGGATGGACATCATGATGCCCCTGCCATCCATTTCGCTCATCGAGAAGCTCAACGTGCCCTCACCGGCAGCGTCTGTCTCCGAGACGTCCAGGACTTCGACCTTGCTCATCACCACCGCCAGGACCAGTTCTTCGGCACCGGTGACGGAAAATTCTGCACTTGCAGCAGCAGACGGCTCGCGAGTGTTGCTGGGTGCCGGCGCGCAGGCCACCAGTGCCAGCAAGCACGAAAACATCAACAGTTTCCTGTTCATCAAAATCCCTCCATAGGCTTCGTGACACCAACGCCTCTACCTTAGCGTATTGCCACCTGGGCACGCACTGCTCGAATACCTGACAGTCCGTCAGCTTTCGGGCGCCCTGCCCGAGTACGCAGTAGGCAGGCTTCTCAGTGATCATTCCTGCTCCTGACTTCACTGCAGGATGGCCCAAAGCAACGCCGCCACCATCAGCACCGCGAACAGCACCCGCAGCATCCGCGCAGACCTGGGTCGCTTCAACAGAGGGCCAATGATTCCCCCAAGGAGCAGCCAGGCGACATCGACGACGGTGGCCACGAGCAGGCAGACGATCGCTGTGGCCAAGAAGGCGGTACCTGGCTCCGCGAGCGGCAGCAGGAACTGGGAGAAGAGGGCGAGAAAGGCTGCGTAGGCCTTGGGATTGAGCAGGTTGAGAATGAAGCCGTCGATAAAGCGCGGCGCGGCATTCTCCCGGCCGTCATCGCCCTGCACCACGGGCGCCGTGGCGATCTTGAAGGCGACGTAGGCGATGTAGGCGGCACCCAGGCCCTGCACGATCTGGCGGGCAGGCGGATAGGCCTGAAACAAGGCAGCGAGCCCCAGGCTCGCACCCAGGATAGCGACGGAAAGCCCGACCAGGATGCCGAACAGGAACGGCAGCCCTCGCCGAACCCCGAAGGCCGCACTGGTGCCGGCGAGGGCCAGCGGCGCCGGGCCGGGCGACCCCAGCAGCAGGGCGGTCGCCGAAATCAGGGCCAGGACGGCTTCGGCCATGGATCAGCGCTCCGCCGCTTCCGACTGCAGGTAGTCATCACAGACCTCCAGCTCGTGAATCGTCTTCGACGACACGAGGCAGTCGCGCATGGTGGCGCGAGCCCGCTCGTAGCCTTCGCCAAGCAGCACATGGTCCTTTTCCCACTGCGCCCGGCTGGGCCACTGGGCGTAGCCGACGAAGATGTTCGGTCTATTCGTGCTGTGAAGCCTGGAGCCCAGGCTGCCGCACTGGGCGTAGATCGCCTCGGTGACTTCCACCCAGGCGGCTCGAAAGGCAGATTCGCGGCCTTCCTTGACGTCGAATTCATAGACAGCAATGAACATTCGCTTTCCCCCTCGTCTGTTGGGATTGATCGGGCAACGAAGCGACTACCCTTCTGTCCTGCGCGGTCAGAACGGCGTCAGGGATTCCCCAGTGGCAGACACAGGCGCTGGACCCGTTGGTCCGAACCTTCTCGAAGGGGCTCGAGATCACCCTCGGGTCGGAAGCCCAGGTCATGGTACAGCCGGGTGGCCGGCGCGTTGCCGATCATCACGGTCAACTCGACCCATTCAACGCGAAGATCGGCAGCCCAGCTCAGAACGTACTGGAGAAGCCGGCGACCGATACCCTGTCCGCGGAATTCGGCTGCCACCCACATCTGGAACAGATACGCTCGATCCTTCTCGCCAGGAAACACCTTGCCCCAGGCCAGGCCAACGGGCTTGCCTTCCCGTTCGGCCACCAGGGGCAAGTCCAGAGATGGCGAGGCTTTCTCGAGGCGGGACCGCCAGTCCGCGTCGGACAAGCCCGCCTCCCGTTTGAAGGTAGAGCCGAAGACGTCTGGCGCTTCCCGCAGCGAGCGAAGCCTCAGAGCACGGTACAGTCGCCAATCGCCGCCGTCGAACCGTCGAACAGCGACCTTAGCCATCCAGGTCGCCATGCTTGGCACGCACTGAAGAATCAGCGCCTCCGGACGGCAAAAGTTCAATCATTCTCGACCCCGACCCACCAGTACAGACCATGTATTTCCGACTTCGGAAAGGCGAAGCCATGGTCGGCGGATTCGATCCACACGAACTCCAGTAGCTACCGAAGGTGCTGCTGACCGAATAACCGAAATAGCTGCGTCGTGCCGGGTCGGCTCCGTACTCGGACTCCACGTGGGCCATCACATCCGTGCGCGACAAGGAGAACGCCCGAGCACCTGCTCGTCGGGGGACTGCGCTTGCCCCCTGTTCAAAATCCCGACAAGCACCTGGGGCTTCTGGACATGGTTCTCATCGATCAGAGCTCTGGCCCGGCCAGAAACGAGCCAAGCAGAAGGATCGCCCAACCGGCCAGTTGATAGAGAAACGGTCGGCCGGCCTTGTCCCAATGCATCACCAGAAAGACCAGCGACACGAAGGGAAGAAGCAGACAGCCCAACCCCCACAGGATGTGCTCCTGGAAGGCCACGACCAGAAACCAGATGGCGGCCACCAGCAGCAACAGGCCACCGGCAACCACGATGATCATTCCAAGAATTTCCATTGAAGCGCTCCCGAGATTCAGATCGAACCAATGGCGCTCGAGGCCAAGCAATCGGCCATCTCTCCCAGTCAAGCGCCAACCCGCCCAAGCTTACCACCAAAGGCAATAACCGCACCGGCATCGCGGCCCTCGTTCGAGAGCGGATGCCTCCGTTTCTTTGTGGCAACGCTCGATCGACTTTTGTCGCATTCCTTGATGTGTTTATTTTCGTAAATATCTATTAGGAAATTAACTATTCAGGACTTTTGGCTGCTCAGACCCAAGGACAGGAGCAGGAATTGATGGACTTATTGAAGCCGCACTTTACAGCCGCACTCTTTTCGATAGCGCCCTTGCTTTCGGGACAGGCTGGCGCCGAGACTGGATTGGACTGCACGGCAGGTTGCACGATCGAAACCTGCAACGCTACGCAGTGCGTCGTTTACTACTGCCGTGAAGGCGGCTGCACCCTGGTTGGCTTCTACTCCGAAAGCGAAGTGAACAGCGTTCGGGACGACCAAGCTCGCCTTGACTCCGCGGCCTCGTCCAATCGGCCGCTTTTCAGCCGGGGAACCATGAACTGCGGAGAAACCGAATGCACGGTCGCCACTTGTGATGCTGAAGCCTGCTCGGTCATGTCGTTCCTTCAGGGAGACATCGGCCAGATTGGCAGCTTCGATCCAGCCCGATCTTCTTTCGAAGCATGGGTGGACGAATTCATCCTGACGCCCGCCGAGCAACATCGGTAATCGCTTCAGCAGATTCAAGAGCCTTCGGAGGCCCCGCGATTGCGGGGCTTCTTTCTTGTGAAGCCATACCAGCCAGGGATGAACGGCCAGGGACAACGGCCAGGGACGCCCATCAGCACACCCGGCCGCCCAATGCCCCCGTCAGGTACTCCACCATCAACCGCAGCTTCGGCGCTACATGCCGCCTGGACGGATACAAGGCAAACACCCCCAGCTCCCCCGCCCTGTAGTCCGGCAACAACTCCACCAGGCGCCCTTCCTTCAAATCGCCCTCCACCAGAAACCCGGGCTGCAGCACCACCGCATGCCCCTGCACGGCCCCCATTCGACAGGTATCGCCATTGTTCGAATGCAGCACCGGTCGCAATCGGACGCTCACCTCTCCCTCCGGCCCGTCGAAGCGCCACTCGTCGCCGAGGCGGAAATAGCTGTAGGACCAGATCCGATGCTCGACCAGGTCCTTTGGCGCTTCGGGACGCCCATGGCGTTGCAGATAGTCCGGTGAGGCGCACAACACCAGGCGCGTGGTCGCCAGGCGCCTGGCGATCAGGCTCGAGTCGCCGAGCTTGCCGATGCGGATGGCCAGGTCGTAGCCCTCCTCGACCAGATCGACGCTGCGGTCGGACAGGGTGATATCCAGCTTCAACCGGGGATGCTGTTCGAGGAAACCGCCCCAGAGTGGGGCCAGATGGGTCAGGCCGTAACTGACCGGCGCGTTGATGCGCAGGCGGCCCATGACTTCGACGCTGTGCTCGCTGATCTCGGCCTCGGCTTCGGACAGGGATTCGAGGAGCTGGCGGGCGCGTTCCAGGAAGACTTCGCCTTCGGGGGTCAGGGACAGGCGGCGGGTGGTGCGCTGGAGCAGCCGGACACCCAGACGCGTTTCCAGGGCAGCGATCTGGCGGGAGACGGCGGCGGGCGAAAGCTCGAGGGCCTCGGCCGCGCCGGCGAAGCTGCCGACCTCGACCACGGTGGAGAACACCTGCATCTGCTGGAATCGGTCCATTGTTGCAATTTACGAAACAGTCAATGCCGTTTCAAGCCATTTATCCCGAAGAGGGGAATCCATACGATGATCCTCGACACATCGGTAGACCGCTTTCAATCAACCTCTCAAGGAGCACTCCATGAAAAACTCGATCGTCAAGAACGTACTCAGCACCCCGCCCAGCTGGGCCCCGCTGGCCCTGCGCCTGGTCGCCGGCATCATCTTCTTCGCCCATGGCGCACAGAAACTGTTCGGCTGGTTCGGCGGCTACGGCCTGGAAGGCACGGGCGGCTGGATGGACTCGATCGGCCTGTCGCCGGGCGTGCTCATGGCCGCCCTCGCCGGCGGCGCCGAGTTCTTCGGCGGCATCGCCCTGATCCTGGGCGTCCTGGTCCGCCCGGCCGCCTTCGGCCTGGCCATCACCATGCTCGTCGCGATCTTTACGGTGCACTTCCAGAACGGCCTGTTCATGTCGAACAACGGCTACGAATTCGCCCTGGCCCTGTTCGCCATGATGGTGGCCCTGGTCATCAGCGGCGGCGGCGCGGCCTCCATCGACCGACAGCTCAGCCGCGAGGCCTGACAGACCATCGAGGCCAACCGGCCGGGGCGGCCCCTCGCCCCGGCCCCTTCATTTTCGTCGCTCAAGGAGCACCTCATGCGCACGCTACCCAGCCTGTTCGTTTCCCACGGCGCCCCGACCTTCGCTCTGGAAGCCGGCCAGGTCGGCCCGCTGCTGAGACAGCTGGGCCAGACCCTGCCCCGCCCGCGCGCCATCGTCATGGTTTCGGCGCACTGGCAGAGCCAGGGCGTTCGGGTGACCGGCGCGGCGCGGCCCGAGACGATCCATGACTTTCGCGGTTTCGACGATGCGCTCTACGAACTGCGCTACCCCGCGCCGGGTGAGCCTGCGCTGGCGCGGCAGATCGTCGAGCAGCTGAATGGGGCCGGCTGGCCGACCCGCCTCGACCCGCACCGTGGCCTGGACCACGGCGCCTGGGTGCCACTGCTGCACCTGTACGCCGACGCCGATGTGCCCGTGGTCCAGGTCTCCCTGCCCCATGATCTGGACGGGCCCGGCGCCGAAGCCCTGGGACTTCTCCTGGCCCCACTGGCCGATGACAATATCCTGATCATCGGCTCGGGCAGCCTGACCCACAATCTGCGCGACGTGTTTCTGGGTACGCAGAAGTTCGCCTACGCCAAGGAATTCACGGACTGGATCCGGGCCGCGGTGGCGCGGGGCGACCGGGATGCCCTGCGCGATGCACTGATCATGGCCCCGCAGGCGCAGCGCGCACACCCGACGCCAGAGCACTACTGGCCGCTGGTGGTGGCGGCGGCAGCGGGGCAGAACGGCCCCGGCACCCTGCTGGATGGAGGAATGACGCATCGGGTATTGAGCATGGATGCCTTCGTGTTCGGTCGGCTGCCGCCCTCAGAACTCGAATCGATCTGAGAACAGGGCATCGGTCACTGCAAGCCCGCTCAGGGTCAAGGTGTGGCCGCCCGGCGCGGGGTCGTTGGAGGCGACACTCAGCACCTGGCTGGCGGGTCCGCCGCTGGCCGGCGCGAAGGTGTAGCTGATCTGGCAGCTGCTGCCCGGAGCCAGATCGAAGGGCGGGCCGCCGCAGCCATTGCTCAGGATGAAGAAGGGTGGATTGACCGAATCGATCAATGCCACGTTGAGATTGGCCGTGCCGATGTTCTCGAAATCCACGACGATCGCCGAACTCACCGCTCCGATCTGAACCGGGCCGAAATCGACCAGGCCGGGAACGATCGACAGTTCGGGAGCCGTTCCGGCTAGGCCGTTGCCACTGACCAGGAGATTGAGCGAGCCGGCCGGAATATTGGCGGCGACCAGCACCGAGTCCGTCTGCAGGCCGGCCTGGGTCGGCGCGAACCGGTAATCCAGCGTGCAGGACTGGATCGAGGTCAGCGTGAACGGCGGCAGGGGGCAGCTGCCGCCAACGTGCGCAAACGGCGAGCCGGGGTGCTGGATGGCACTGACATGCACGTCCGGGGTGCTGGCGTTGTCGAGGGTGAAGGTCTGGACCGGACTGGTCTGGCCGATCGCGACATCGCCGAAGTTCAGCGCGCCGGAGGCCGGCAGCACGATCAGGGTGGGTTCGACACCCTGCCCGCTCAGATTGATCTGGACCGAGCCTGACTGACCGGGCCCGGCCTGCCAGAAAACGTCAAGGGCTTCGGTGAAGCTCCCCTGCGAGGCGGGTGAAAAGCTGTAGCTGAAGCTGCATTCATCAAAAGGCTGCAGGGTGATGGGCAGGGTCGGGCAGCTGCTGTTGACCAGAGCGAAGGGCGCGACGGCGGCTTCGACGAAAGTGATGGCCAGCGGGCTACCGGAGGTGTTTTCGACGTTGACCGTCTGAGCAACCGAGCTCTGACCGACCTCGACGGTGCCGAAATTCAGGCTCGAGGGAAAAACCGACACCTGCGCCGTCACCGATGCGGCAGCACAGGACAGACAGAGCACCAGGACGATGCAACACGCCCGATCGACGGTCAGCGCAATCGAGTCCATGACCACGCCCTCCAAGGCAGTAGGCCGGACACGGCACCAGGGCCGCCAACCGGCCGGTTGGCCCCTTTAGTGGCTCGAACATACACCCGGCGCACCAGGCGGTCAATGGCCTGGGCCGGAGAGAGCCAGGCGCAGATCGACCACCCGGCTGTCGACGCAGGGCGGCCGAGAGCAGCGCGATGGCCCGGCTGCGCGGGTTCGTACACAGGCTGATCCACATGCTGTAGACCGCCGCGGCAACCACTGCGACGGCGACCAGCTTCAGACCGGCGAGGGCCGCCTCGGCAACCGGCTCGTTGCATGCTCGGGCGGTTCGGACAGCGGTGGGTCCCCTTGCGGATCGAGTGACCGGCCGCGCTCGCTCAGTGCAGCCAGCGTAGCATGAGCCGCGCGTGCCGGCCGGGGTCGGCGAGCAGCGGCAGGGTCGGGTCGTCAGCCGGTCGGCCCAGGACGTTGGCGTGGGTCCAGGTCTGACGATCGTCGATGTTGAACAGGCCGGCGCTGATCGATAGATCCGGCCAGGGCGACCACTGCCCCAGCAGATCGAACACGGCCGAGGCCGGGGCCGCGAACAGGGGATCGCCCGCTTCATCCAGCAACCGACGCTGATCGCGGGTGAAGGTCCCGGCCAGCAGGAAACGCCAGACCGGGCTCGGCGTGTAGTCCAGCGACACGATCGCCTGGGGCGGGCTCAGGTCCGGCAGGGAACGGCCGTCGGACTGATCTTCGCCGCGCATCCACTCGGCGGCCAGACTGAGGCCGAAATCGTCGCCGATCTGCTGCCGGGCGCGCAGCTCGGCGCCTTCGATGCGGACCCGGTCGCGATTGATGGACTGGAACAGCAGGATGCCATCGGGGTCGACGCCGACCAGGGCCCGGGTGGAGATGAAGTCCTGGTACTGGTTACGGAACACGGCCAGATCCAGGCGCGTGGAGGCGCCCCGCCAGCGAACGCCGGCTTCGAGCGTTCGGCCGCGCTCGGGCTCCAGATCGGGGTTGGGGATCGCGCGAATGCCGAACTGCGGAATATCGAGGCCGATGTTGACGTCCGAGAACGGCGGTGACCGAAAGCCGCGGGCGTACTGGGCGAAGACTTCGGCGCCCGAGCCGAGCGGCCAGACCAGGCCCAGTTTGGGCGTCCAGGCGGTGCTGTCCAGATCGGTCAGTGGGGTGTCCGGGAAGGCCTGCTCGTAGACCGGATCGCCCTGGCTATCGAGCTCGTAGTACTCGAAGCGCAGGCCCGGGCTCAGCGTCGGCCCACCGCGCCACAGGCGGATCTCGTCGTGCAGGTAGGCACCGAACTCGGTCAGTTCGGTGAGCGGAAAATCGCGTAGCGGAAAGTGCTCGCCGAGCACGACCGGACGGCTCTCTCCGGTCGCGATGACGGTCTCCAGGGCATCGCGGGACTGGCGCAGATCGGACCGGATCAGCTCCATGCCGTAGCCCAGGCGTTGATCGAGACCGAACAGGTCGAATGACGTCTCGAGGTCGATGGCCGCGCCCTGGCTCGTCTCGCGGAAATCGAAGCGGCGGAACAGATCGACGGGCGTGCGGGCCAGGGGCCGTGCCTCGAAGCTGTCCTGCCGGATGTCCGACACCTGGTGCCAGAGGCGCCACTGGCCGCGCTCCCAGACCGGACCCGGCGCGAGATCCTGGTCGAGCAACAGACGCCAGCGCTCGTTGCGGTCGTCGCCGAAGAGTTCGGTCGTGGTCCGGAAGCGGCCCTGGCCCAGCAGCGCGCGCAGGTCGCTGTCGCGCTCGTCCCTGAGGGCATCGAAGCTCAGTCGCAGGCGGCCGGCGTCGAAGTCCCCGGCCAGGCGCAGCAGCACGGACTGCTGGGTCCGATCGAGGCGATCTTCGGGCACAGTGACCGGTCGAGCGGCCACTTCGATCTGCCGGGCCTGTTGATGGGTGGCGGCCAGCAGGCCGCTGACATCGCCGCGACGAGCCGCCAGCGCGGCCGTGCTTCGCCAGCGATCATCGGCGCTGCTGCCGGCGAGCTCGTAGCGCATCGCCTGGTCCTCGCCGTAGAGCAGGTCCTCGGCGTCGAGGAGGTTCAGGCTGACGACACCGCCCAGAGCCTTGCTGCCGTACAGGGTCGAGGCCGGGCCGCGCAGGAGCTCGACCCGCTCGACCAGACCCAGCTCCAGCAGGCCTCGTCCGGAATCGGCGTAGTTGCCGACCGCGAATCGATTGGAAAGGGGCACGCCGTCGACGACCACCGCCGTGCGGTTGCCGCCGACGCCGCGGATGCGGAAGCCGCCGGCTCCGAAGCGCGTGCCGCCGCCGTCGACCTCGACGCCGGGTTCGTAGCGGACCAGGTCGCGGACGTCGAAGGCCAGCTCCTGCTCGATCCGGCTCGCACCGATGACCGTCACCGTACCGGCGACCTCGGACAGGCTGCGCGGCTGACGATGGGCCACCACGGTCAGGGCATCGAGGGCCAGCGCTTCCTCTTCCGAGCTGTCGCTGTGCTGGGCCCGGACCGTGGTGGTCGGGATCGCGCTCAGCAGCAGGGTCATTCCCAGCAGCATTGCAGATCTCATCGAATCGATTCCTCGCGTCGGGTCATGGCCATTTCCGGATCGGGACAATGGAAAAGAAAACCCGGCAGGACGATCTGTCCTGCCGGGCTGAGCCAAGGGTTCAGCTCAGTAGACTTCGTGCACGGTGTTGTTGACGTTGAACTTGCCCGTCGGGGTGATCATGAAATCACCCTTAATGACGTGCTTCAGCGTCCGCGTGCGGTCATCGACGACGACAATCGCCGATTCTTCTTCCATGCCGCTCCAGACCGAGAACCAGACTTCATCGCCTGCCTCGTTGTATTCGGGCTGGACGACCCGCTTCGGACCCGGGCCGAGGTCGGCCCACTCGGCGATCGGCAGCACTTCGTAGCCGGCTTCGAGGTTGTTGATGTCGAACACCGCGATCGACTGGCTGATGGCCGGGTCGGGATTGAGCGGCGTATCCACCCAGAGGTTGCTCGAGGCGGGGTGGCTCTTGACGAACAGCGAACCACCGCCCTGCCCCTCGAGCACGTCGACCACCTGCCAGGCGTGGTCGGGATGGTTCTCGGGATCCGTACCGATCAGGGTGATGTTGTCGTTGCCCAGCGCGCTGGTGATCCAGACCGGCCCGAATTCGGGATGCTCGATATTGGCGCCACGACCCGGATGGGGGATGCGCTCGACCGGGATCAGGGCTTCGAGCTCGCGATCCAGAGCATCGACCACGGCGATGCGGTCCGACTCGTTGGCCGCGGTCATGAAATAGCGCTGACTGCGATCCCAGCCGCCGTCATGCAGGAAGCGAGCGGCGTCGATGGTCGTGACCTGGAGGTGCTCCAGATCCGAGTAGTTGACCAGCAGGATCTGGCCCGTTTCCTTGACGTTGACGATGAACTCGGGATGCTGGTGCGAGGACACGATGGCGGCCACGCGGGGTTCCGGGTGATATTCCTGCGTGTCGACGGTCATGCCGCGGGTCGAGACGATGCGGCGCGGCTCCAGGGTCAGTCCGTCCATCAACACGTACTGAGGCGGCCAGTAGGCCCCGGCAATGGCGATCTCGTCCTCGTAGCCCGGGTACTTGGAACTCTCGACCGAGCGCGCTTCCAGACCGATCTTGATCTCGGCGACCTTGGTCGGGGTCTCGAAGTAGAGGTCGATCAGGTCGATCTTTCCGTCGCGCCCGATGGTATAGATGTAGCGACCGGTGCTGGAGGTACGCGAAATGTGCACGGCGTAGCCGGTCTCGATGATGGCGGCGATCTCGTAGTTGTCACCGTCGATCAGCGCCACCTGGCCAGCGTCACGCAGGGTCACGGCGAAGAAGTTGTTGATGTTGCGCTCGCTTTGCGGCTCGGTCGGACGATCTTCGACCGGGACGATCAGGTTCCAGGTCTCCATCATCTCCGGCATGCCGAACTCCGGCGGCGCCGGCGGCTCGTGCTGCAGGAAGCGCGCCATGGCATTGATCTCGTCCATGCTCAGCTCACCGGAACTGCCCCAGTTGGGCATGCCGGCGGGGGAGCCGTAGTTGATCAGTGCTTCGAGGTAGGCGGTGCCCTTCTCCTGGGTGATCTCGGGGGTCAGCGGCTTGCCCGTCGCCCCCTGGCGGAGCACGCCGTGGCAGCCAGCGCAGCGCTCGAAGTAGATCTGCTGCGACTGGGCAAACTCCGCCTCGCTGATGTCCGGCGCACCCGGCGTCGTGATCATCTGACCCGGCGGCACCGTGGATGGAGTGCCCTGATACTGCATCTGGCCTTCGGTCACGCCCGGGTGGCGCTGGCCTTCGGCGGGATCGGTCTGACCGAGCCGGGTACGCGCTTCGGCCACCTGCTCCACGCTGACGAACTCACCTTCGTTGCCCCAGGCGCTCATGATGTGGTTGACGGCACCGGCGATGTCGGTGTCGCTCAGATGCTGCATCGGCGGCATGACGGCGTTGTAGGTCACGCCGTCGACCTCGAGCTCGCCGGTCAGGCCCTCGAGCGCGATCGTGACCACGCGCATCGGGTCGCCGATCACCCGGGCGTTGCCGGCCAGCGGCGGAAAGGCCCCGCGCAGGCCCTGACCTGTCGCCTGGTGACAAGCGCCGCAGTTGACCTGGTAGGCGGCCTCGGACGGCTCCGAGCCGGTGGCCATGCCGCGGGCCGTTTCAGCCTGATGGACTTCCGCCTGCTGGGCCGCGACGGGCAATGCGCAGGTCAACAGGGCAATGCCGCCGAGCGTCTTCAGGCGCGCGAATCGCTGAAATCTTCTGGAACCGATCATGGTTGGACTCCCATTCGTATGAAACTTGCTTGCATCCTGTGGGTTGCTGGGCGGATCGTCGGATGGATGCTCGAGCCCCTCGATCCGTGGTACTTGTTTGATATGTCGTCTCTCAGGGCCAGGCGTAGCTCAACTGCGCCCAGAGCTTGGTGGCATCGCGCAATCCATGGCTGGAGGATTCGAAGCGAGCCCCTTTGATCAACACCTGGCTTCGCTCGGCCAGGCGCCAGGACAAGCTGGCGTCGATTTCCCGGCCCAGGCGCGAGCCGCCCTGCTCGTTGTGGAACTGGTGGGCCATCACCTGCCAGGTGAGACGACCTCGCTGGCCCAGGACGCCGAGGTAGACGTCTTCGAGCCCTCGATCTGGTGTGACAAGGAAGCGATCGGCCCAGCCATTGAAGGCATGCAGGGTCGCCAGCGGCGTGCGAAAGGCCAGTCCGGGGTCGCGATTGCCACCGAGGCGCTCATAGCCAAGGCGCGGGCGAAAGCTCTCGCGGGCGCCCTCGGTCAGCTGCAGATGCAGGTAGTCGGCGTTGTAGTCGACCGGAGCGCGGCCCGTCTCGGTCTGGTGGGCCACTTCGGCCTGCCAACCCAGGGTCAAGCCGGCCAGCCGAGCCGCACCAAGGTAGCGAACCCCGACCGTGCGGTTGGACAGACCTGGCTGGTCACGGTCGTCGATGTCATAGACGTAGCCGACCAGCCGATGATCGGCGGCCAGCTGGCGCCCGATGTTGAGCAGCTGACTCTGATGGTCGTGACGACCGGCGTCGACTTCGGAGTCGAAGATACGGTTGACGCCAGCGACCCAGGCGTAGAACAGCGACCAATCGCCGCGCTCATGGCGCAGGCTCAGGCCATCGTAGGTCTGCTCGTTCTGGCGCCAGCCGACGTTACCGATGAAGCGATCGTTGTCGAGCTTGATGCGCTGCCGACCGAGCTGAATCCGGGTTCCGGCGTCATTCGACCAGGCCAGCCATGCCCGTGACAGGCGGGTGTCTTCAGCGTCCGCAACGATGGGATACTCGCTGCGGTCGGGCGTGGACCCGGCGCCGGCGTTGTAATCGTCGAAGCCCAGGGCCAGCACGTTCGAGCCCTCGACCAGCGCTTCGAAGCCTCGATATCGGTCGGTCTTCAGACCCAGGCGGGTTCGCAGCGTGGACGCGTGGGCCTGCTCGGCGAATGCCGCTTCGTCCACGAACTCGTAGCGATAGCGAAGGTCGCCGAACCACGGTCCGGGGTCGGCCCACACTGCACCGCAGTAGAAAAACAGCAACAGACCGCCGAGACTGGCCGCTCTACCTTTGCAGACTGTCGGATTGCAGCGCTTCACGTTCGACCCTCGACCGGAGACAGATGAAGCATTTCATATGCATCTTATCAGGCGATTGATGCATGTCAAATTCCACATCGGGGATCCAGACGAGCGTCGCGCTCAGTCGACCTGGAGTTTCAGATCGATCGTGCCCGCACCGGCTCGAAGCGCCTCGGTCATGCGCTTGCGCTCGGGCTCGGCGAGGAAATCGGCAAGGGACTGGGTGCGGAGCACGTCCAGGAACGCCTCCGTCGCACGGCGCAGAAGGCCGGGCAGGCGGCAGGGCCCGGTGATGATGCACTGGTTGTCCGGTCGAAGGCATTCAACCAGGCCGAAGTCCGGTTCCATGGCCTCGACCAACTCCGCCAGATTGATCTTGTCGGGCGACTTCCGCAGCATCAGTCCGCCACCCGCGCCCCGGACCGTATCGACATAGCCACTGGCCACCAGCTTCTGCACGACCTTCATCAGATGATTGTGCGACACACCGTAGGCCGAAGCGATGTCACGGATCCGACAACGTCGTTCCGGGTTGAGCGCCAGGTAGATCAGAACGCGCAAGGAGTAGTCGGTGAATTGGGTCAGACGCATGAGGGACGCGGGTCTCCAGAGGCTCGAATCATGTCGCGCAAAGCCACATTAGCGGATCAGCATACACCAGCGCCCGCCAAGTCACCTTGACGGACACCGGCAACAGGACCCGGAGGCCCATCAACTGAATCAGCGTTGCAGGTCGCCGGCTCGCTCGGGTTGATAGACCACCTCGGTGATCCTCACTTTCACGGTGCCGCCGCCCGGTTTCGGCCATTCGATTTCATCCCCGACCGACAGCCCGAGCAAAGCGCTACCGACGGGCGCCAGAATCGAGACGGTCGTGCCGCCCGGGTCGACATCCTTCGGGTAGACCAGGGTCAGCTCGAAGTCCTGCCGGGTGGAATCGATACTGAACTTCACGGTGGAATTCATCGACACCCGGCCGGGCGGCAGGTCTCGTGGCTCGACCACCCTGGCGCGGCTCAGCTCCTCCTCCAGCTCATCCGCGGCAGCCGCGTGTTCGGCGGGCAGGGATTCGAGCAGTTTGTACAGGCGATCCTCGTCCAGGGACGAGATCATGATTTCAGGTCTGATGGTCATGGTTCCACACCTTTGCTCAGGGGTCGTTACGTCACCGAAGACTTTGCGCTGCAAGGCCGCCGACAGGTACCGATGAGGCGCCTGCCGTTCGATGTCGAGGGGAATTCGCGCACGAGCGGCGCGGCTTCGATTGTACGCCAGAGGCGCCGGCTTTTGTGCCCCGGGACACAGCGCGGAGCGCTGGATCAAGGCAAGCCGAGCAGCGCGACCCGGGCGAGGACGCAGCCGATCACCACGAGCAAGGGTGAAAGCCGCCCGAAGACCAGGGCCAGGAAGCCCAGCAAGGCAATCAGCAGGTCCGGGAGCCCGCTCACGGCACTGGTGAACACCGGATCGACGAGGGCGGCGGCGAGCAGACCGACCACCGCCGCGTTGACGCCGGCGATGGCCCGGCGCATGAGGGGCCGGTCCGATAGTGCCGCCCAGAAAGGCAGCACACCGGCCACCAGCAGAAAGCCCGGCAGAAACATGAAGATCAGCGCCAGACCGGCCATCAGCAGCGGCGGCTCGCCGGCCCCCAGCAGGGTACCGAGGTAGGCCGAGAAGGAGAACAGCGGGCCGGGCACCGCCTGGGCTGCGCCATAGCCGGCCAGGAAATCCTCGATGCGGACCCAGCCCGTCGAGACCATCGAATCTTCGAGCAGGGGCAGCACCACATGGCCGCCCCCGAAGACCAGGGCACCGGCGCGATAGAAGGCATCGGCCACCGACAGGGGATCCGGCTGGCCACTCGCCAGCAGCGGCAGGCCCAGCAGCAGCACGAGGAACAGCGCCAGCAGCACCGCCGCCGTTCGGCGGCCATGACCCGAGGTGATCCGCGAGCGCCGATCGGCCGACGCTGGATCGCGAAGGACCAGGCTACCGAGGACGGCCGAGATCGGGATGATCAGCAGCGGGAGCCAGGCCGCGGGCAACAGCAACAGGGCCGCCGTCGACAGCACGGCGATGGCGCGTGTGCGCGCCTGGGTGCAGAGGCTCGTCCACATGCTGTAGACGGCCGCAGCCACCACGGCGACGGCCACCAGCTTCAGGCCCGCGAGGACGGCCCCGGCCACGGGCCCGGAGGCCAGCGGCAGGGCGTAGGCAAAGGCAATCAGCAGCAGCGCCGAAGGGAGAGTGAAGGCAACAAAGGCAGCGACGGCACCGGGCCAGCCCGCCCGCAACAGGCCAAGGCAGAAGCCGAGCTGGCTGCTGGCGGGCCCGGGCAGGAGCTGGCTGATGGCCAGCAGCTGCCCGAACTGCGCATCACTGAGCCAGGTCCGGCGCTCGACCAGTTCGGCGCGGAAATACCCCATGTGCGCGACGGGCCCACCGAAGGCGGTCAAGCCAAGTTTGAGGAAGACGAGGAAGACCTCGGCCGCGCTTCCAGTGGCCGTGGGCGTTGCAGGTGCTCTGGTCAAGGACTGGCCCTCGGATCTATTGGCGAGGCAGCCCGCCCGGTCATGCGTGCCGGGTCAATGGCCCCGGCGAATAGTCTACCCGCCGCCAGCACGGCCCGGGGCAGCGGCCAGGCTGCGCTTGCGGGTACACTCGCCTGGCACGCTTACCCAGGAGCCGTCATGCCCCAACGCCCGATCAACGGTGCCCAACTGAACGTCATCGAAAGCGGCGACGGCCCCGAAACCCTCGTGCTGCTGCACGGCCTGCTGTTCTCCCACAGGATGTTCGATGCCCAGGTGGAGGCACTGCAATCGCGCTTTCGCTGCGTGCGGATGGATTTCCGCGGCCAGGGCGAGAGCGAAGTGACGCGCTCGGGCTACGACCTGGACACGCTCGCCGACGATGTCATTGCCCTGATCGAATCCCTGGACGCCGCACCGGTCCATCTGCTCGGCTTCTCGATGGGCGGCATGGTCGGCCAGCGCGTGGCCCTGAAGCGGCCCGAGCTGTTGAAATCCCTGGTGCTGATGAACACCTCGGCCGAAGCCGAGCGGAAAAGCAAGCGTCCGCGCTTCGCCCTGTTGAACCTGATGGCGCGCCTGTTCGGCCTGAAGCCGGTGGCGCCGAAGATTCTCGATCTGCTGTTCTCCGATCGCTTCATCCACGACCCGGCCTGCGCCGAAGAGCGCGAGCGCTGGCTGGCGATGGTGACGGCCAACGACAAGATCGGCGCCAGCCGGGCAGTCAAGGGAGTGGTGTCGAGGACCTCGATTCTGGATCGAATCGCAGCGATCCGCCTGCCGACCCTGATCCTCACCGCCGACGAGGACCGGGCCACTTCTCAGGCCCGTGCCCGCCACATGCACGAGCGCATCGAGGGTTCACGGCTGGTGATGATCGAGGACAGCGGGCACATGACCACGGCCGAACAGCCCGAATCCGTCAACCGGGCGCTGTGCGAGTTCTACGACTCGATCCTGTGATTCGGCTTCAGGGCAGCTGCTCGAAGCGATCCTCGAAGACCGGATCCTCGATGATCTGTGGCTCGACCAGTTCGAACACCGCCTCCAGCTGAATGGTCACCGTGATCGGGATGGGATCGGTCAACTGGACGTCGAAGGCACCCCAGAGCCGCAGGATGGGGTCCGGACCGTCGGTTTCCACGCTGTACTCCGACCCACCCAGCGCCAGCGCATCGCCGCAGTCATTGGTGAAAGCCAGGTTGACGCCGGTGGCCAGGTAAGGCCCGGCGCCCGTCTGCTGCAGGGTGGTGGCCGTGGGCGAGGTGATCTCGAAATCCAGGACCGCCGCACTGATACCGGAACTGCCGTCGACGGCGTCGAGCTCGATGGCGCTGATTCCCTCGCCGACGATCGTGAGCGGGATCGATGGCGTATAGCGCAGCGTGATCAACTCCCAGCGTCCGCCAGGCAGATCGCCGCCGATACCCGCCGGCGCCGATGCACCGGCCTGCAGAGGCACGGGCGTCATCCCGGCCACGTCGGGAAACACACAGGGCGTGGCACCAGCAGGACGCTCGGCACTCACGCCAGTCACAATCAGCAGCAGCAGCGCCGCTGGCCATCGAATCCGCATCGGGGTGACTCCTCGCGACAAAGGCATCAGCCTATCATCCGGGCTCGGCTTGATCGAGCAGGCCCAGGGCCGACCAGTCTTCCGCATGGCGCCAGACGCCCAGGGATTTCGGAACGGGCCAGACTGCTCGCGCTAGCGAACTGGCCCGCGCCGGAAACCAGGCCAGTTCTCGCCCGAGGCCATCATTGGAGGCCGCCGAGCGGCACCAGACACCGCGCAAAGTCGCCGCCTGGATCGCCTGGCCCAGGGGCTGGCAGCGCGACCGAGGCACGGGGTTGCCTCTGGCGTCGAGGGGATAGCGATCGGACAGGCCCAGGGCATTCAGGCCCTCGACGGTCACCGCATCGGCACAGACCTGCCCACCAGGCAGGGTCACGGCGACCAGATCGTAGGCTTCGTCGTCGAGGTCATCGACGCTCACCGGCGAGCCGGCGAGCAGGCGCTCGAGCTGCAGGCGGCAGGTCCGTGGATCGGCGTTCAGGTACAGGGTCGAATGACTACCGGGCGGGTTCCAACGGCCGCCCTGCGCCCTGGCCCAGGATGGGTCGAGGGGGTCTTTCCAGTCCGGATCGGCCACCCGCAGCCAGACCCGGCCGTCGGGCAGCCGCACCCGACGAGGCCTCATGGCTGGACGCGACGCAGCTCGAACATGTCCGCCACGGCCTGACGAACGGCGGCATGGTCACCACTGCGCGCCAGTTCGATCAACGAACGATTGCCCAGCAGGGCAGCCGGACGCCGGACGACCGCCGGGATGCGCTCGCGCTTGAGGTAACGATCGAGCAGTTCCGTGGCGACCGACAGATCGGCCAGTGCTGCCGCGCGCTCGGAGGGCACGCCGCCACGCAACCATTTCGAATAGGCCTGGCGGGAGACGCCGAAAAGGCTCGCGGCCTCGGCCGCCGACAACCCCCAGAGGCGCTGGAGACGCTCCAGTGGGCTGCGGCGAAGCTGGCGATCCAGATCATCGGTCAGGGCCCGCAACCAGGCCGGGTCCGGCGCTTCGGCGGCGAGTTCGACGGCCAGCTGGTGAGGATCGCGCATGGGTCGTCCAGACAGATAGATGCGAGTCCTATCGTCGCCCGCCCGCAACCTTTTGTCAACCCAGCCCTCGCCGCGGGTGGCAGCTGCCACGCGACGATCGGGCATGAGGATGTTCGTCAGAAAAGGTGGCAAGGGGCCGGTTACCGACCCTTGAAGCGCTTCGACTCGGCCTTGGCCTGCTTGTAGAACCTGCCCTGGGCCCGGTTCTCCGCCCGCCGTTCCGCCAGGCTGGCGGCGTTCAGGGCCTCTTCTCGCAACAGCTTCTGGTAGTTCGCCAGGCGACGTTCGTCGAGTTCACCCGCGGCCAGTGCGGCGCGGACCCGGCAAGCGGGCTCGGCGAGGTGCTGACAATCCTTGAAGCGACAGCCTTCGGCCAGGGCTTCGATGTCGGCGAAGGTGGAGGCCAGGCCATCGCGACAATCGGCCAGCTGGATTTCGCGCATGCCCGGCGTGTCGAGGATCAGGGCTCCGGACGGGAGGGCCATCAGCGAGCGCCGGGTCGTGGTGTGACGTCCCTTGGCATCGTCTTCGCGAATGCCCCCGGTGGACTGTACTTCGGCCTGCATCAGGGTGTTGGTGAGGGTGGACTTGCCGACGCCGGAGCTGCCCAGGAGCACGATCGTTTCGCCGGCGCGGAGCCAGGGCGACAGCTGCGCGGCACTGCTTGCATCCAGGCCGTTGATGGCTTCGACGGCCAGCAGGGGGTCGATGCGGTGCAATCGGGCGCTCAGTTCCGCCGCGGCGTCAGGGGATTCGGCCTGGTCAAGCTTGGTCAGCACCACCACCGGTTCGGCCCCGGCCTCATGAACCAGGGCCAGGTACCGTTCGATGCGGTTCAGGCTGAAGTCCTCGTTCATGGAACTGAGGATGAAGGCCGTATCGACATTGGCGGCAATGCGCTGGGTGGCTCGACCCGTGCCGGCGGCCTTGCGCTGAAAGCAGCTGCTGCGTTCCAAGCAACGCTGGAAGCGCTGCTCGGGGTCGATCAGGATCCAGTCACCGACCACCAGATCCACCATCGATGAATTCAGTTCGATCCGGAAAACCGCCTCGCCATCGGCGACGACGACCGCGTCGCGGTGCTGTTCGATGACCCTCGCGGGTCGCAGGAATTCGAGTTCATCGAGGCCCAGTTGCTGCTGGAAGCAGGGGCGCCAACCCAGCTCGACAACCGACAACGAGGCCTCGACCGCTCGATCGTTCATGGAATCCTCAGTTACCCCTCTTCGCTCGCTGCACTGGCCACAAGGTTCTGCCACAGGCACTGGGACATTCGCTCCACAGGCGCCATGAACTCGTTCGACAGGATGATGACCGAGATCTGCGCCGGCAGATAGCGACCGAACATCACCGTCGAGTCGGTCCAACTTCCGCCGTGACCTTGCCAGATGCACCCATCCTTGCCCGACTCGATCTGCATCCCCAGGCCGTAGTCGAAGCGCTCGCCATCGTCGAGACGGCCGGGCTCGAGCATCCAGGCCAGGGGCCCCGGTTCGAGCAGTTCACCGCGCCACAGGGCAGCCTGCCAGCGGATCATGTCGTTCAAGCTGCTGTACACCCCGCCATCTCCGACCGTATCGAGCGCAATGGACTCGCCCGAATGGAAGCGACCCAGACCATGGCCGAAGTTATGGATTCCCCGGGCCAGGACCTGACCCCGGGGCGGCCCACCAGCAAAGGTATTCCTCAAACCCAGCGGCTCGATCAGCGTTTCCGAAAGATGCTGGGCCCAACGCTTGCCGGTGACCGCCTCGATGATCAGCGCTAGCACCACGTAGTTGGTATTGGCGTACTCATGACGCTGACCCGGCCTGGCATTTCGACACCATGCCTCCAGCTGGGCATGAAGGAAGGTCAGGCGTCGCTCCTCGGGCGGCGTGTTCAGTCCGGAGGCCAGGTAGTCCGGCAGATCGGAACTGTGCTGGAGCAGATCCCGAACCCGGATGGGGCGTGCGGTCGGGTTCGGAGAAAGCGCGGGCAGGTAATCGACGATCGCAGCGTCGAGGTCGAGGCAGCCGGCGTCGACCAGGCGGAGCGTGGCCAGGGCGGTGAACGGCTTGCTCGCGCTGGCCAGGTCGAACAGGGTTTCGGGGGTAATCGGGCAGCGCGTTTCCAGATCGGCCAGTCCTCGGCATTCGATCCGGGACTGCCCATCCGGACCGAGCACCGCCAGAGCGGCACCAGGGCCCTGAGGATCGAAGTAGGCCGCCAGGCCCGTCGCGGTCAAAGTCGAGCAGCTCAAGGTCCCCGGCCTCCTAGATCGGCACGACACTGACCAGCAGGGCTGTCAGTGAATAGACCAGCAGGAAGGGCAACACCAGGTAACCCATCACGTCGCGGGCGTGGACGATCACGCCGGCGCCCATCACGGGCAGCACGGCCAGCAGGAAGAAAGGCTGCAGCAGATTGGTCGAGGTCTCGCCGTAGGCCACGGCCAGGGCGATGCGGGCCACGTAGGCCTGCTGCTCTTCTGCGCTCAGATGCGCACTCAGGCTGAGCGCGGTTTCGGTCAGCGAGGGGCCGATCACGGCCCATTCGCCGCCGGCCGAGGGAATGGCGAAGTTGACCACCGCCCCGGCGAACTGGGCGATCAGTGGCAGGGTCTCCAGGCTGGCGCCATCGGCGAGCCAGAGCGAGATCTGGGCACCGAGGCCGGAGAACATCATGATGCCCATGATGCCGGCGTAGAAGGGGTACTGGAAGACGATGCCGTAGGCGTTCGCGCAGGCGCGCTTCATCGCCAGGCCGTAACGCATCGGGCTGCGGTGGGCGAGCAGGCCCAAGGCGATGAACAGGAAGATCATGATGTTCAGATCGATGCTGAAGCCCTGGGTCCAGAAGTGCCGAGCCACGACCCAGAGCGCGATCAGGCCGATGGCGGTCTGCAGCCAGGCGCCGTTGTTCAGGCGATCGGCCAGGCTCCGTCCGTCGATGGACATGGACTCGGCCTCGTGGGCCACCGAGCCCGCCTCGCGCTGTTCGGGATCGCGCAGTTCGTCCAGGGTCCGCACGCCCTCCCCGCGCGGGCGCATGAGAAACATCAGCAGCGGCAGGGTCAGGAAATACATGGCCACATAGGCCAGGTTGAGGCTGCTGCCCAGGGTCTCGGACGTGGGGATGGTGCTCGCCAGCACGCCGGACTCGATCAGGAAGTTGCCTTCCGTGTTGAGGAGCAGAGGAATCGAGCTGGACGCCCCGCCGACCCAGGGCTGGCCGGAAATGTAGACGCAGGCGATCAGATAGGCGTAGTCCACGCCGGGCACGCGGCGCGCCAGCTCGCGACCGAGCACGGCGGCCAGCACGGTCCAGCCCCAGCTGACCAGGTTGAACAGGCCACCCGCGATGAGCACGACGACGTAGACCGCGCCCGGCGTGCGCGCCAGGCGGGCCAGGCGATCGATCAGGGCCGAAGCCGGTGGCGACAGGGCGATGGCAAAGCCCGTGGCCAGGATCAGCACCATCTGCATGCCGAACTCCAATAGCATCCAGAAACCGCGGTACCAGTCCTGGGTGACCTGGGTGAAGCCGGCCTCGGTCACCAGCATCGCCACCACACCCACCAACAGGGTCAGGACAACGGCGAAGACGAAGGGCTCGGGAATCCAGCGACGGAGTCGATGCGACAGCAGATGGCCCAGGGATGACAGCATGTTCGTGGCTTCGCGAGAGGCGACAGGCGCTGAGTATAGCGAGGCGGCGCCTCATCACGGCAGGAGTCCTGATCGACTATGCTCCACTCTGATTCCAGGGAGGGACCCCGATCGATGAAACAGGAACTGATCTTTCTACCGATGCTCGGGCAGATCGTGCTGGTGATGCTGGTCTATGTCGTTCTGTCCGTGCGCAAGCGACAGGAACTGGGCAAGGGCGGCGTGGACCTGAAGCGCACGGCCCTCGACCCCAAGGCCTGGCCCGAATCGGTGGTCAAGGCCTCGAACAACATCACCAACCAGTTCGAACTGCCGGTGCTGTTCCTGGCTCTCTGCCTGATCTTCCACCAGATGCAGGCGGTCACGACCACCGTGCTGGTGCTGGCATGGGTGTTCGTGGTCTCGCGCTACCTGCATGCCTTCGTACACACGACCAGCAACATCATCCGCTTCCGCCTGCCGTTGTTCCTGGTCGGCTTCGCGGTCGTGCTCGCCCTGACCCTGATGGCCGCCTGGCGTTTGCTGGGGACGGGGGCTTGAGACTGCACAACTAGGGCGCGATCGAAACCTGGGACAGCATGCCGGCAATCGTCGAATAGTCGATCTCGCCGCGCTCGATGCGATCGAATTCCTCGGGGCTGGAGCAGATGATTTCGCCCAGGGCTTCGAAGGCACCGACCATCCCGCCCAGGCCTTCGGCGCGTGAACGCGCGGGATGGCGCGGCACGAAGACCACCTGCAGGGGCTCGCCCTCGCCCGGATTGAGCACGATGATGTTCGCCGTGGCCTCTCGCTCGACCCGATCGTGCCAGGCCATGAGCCATGGGCGGAGGCGGGTCTTGAGCGACGCGACCTCGCCGTGCCAGTGCATGAAGGCCATCGGGTAGACCTTGCTGGTCCAGCCGTCCCGACCGAAGGCCGCAAAGCTCTGTTCCATGGGGAAAGCCGCCTGCCCGCCCGGGCGGGGCATCAGATGATGGTGCAGGTGGCCGGGAATGGACGCACCCGCACCGACGCCGTTGTAGAACCCGATCCAGCCCGGCAGCTGATCGACCAGGTCGATCAGCTCACCGGCCAGCTGCACGAGCTCCTTGCCCTGGCCATGCCAGTGCTGGGGCTCGTGCCTGTGACTGGCCAGGATGCAATGCGCCGGGGCCAGCGGAAAGGGATTCATCCAGGCGACGTAGCGATCCAGTGGCTTCGGAAGGGCATAGCCCATCTCCAGGCCACGGCTCTGCCAGCGAATGTTCTCCCGGCACAGAAAGCAGCCCCCGTTGATCACCTCGACGCCCTCCGGCGGCCGGGCCGGACCGACACCACCGAAACGCCGTGCCCGCGCGGGGTTGAACTGCACGCGAAAGTGATCGGCCGCGTAGGCCCGGCCTTCGAAGCTGAAGCGCCGGACCTCATCGAGCGGATCACGGATGAAACCGCAGTCGAGTTGCTGACGGTACAAGGCCATCAGTGCGGCAGCGAGCCCGCCCTTCGCCCGCTCCTGCTCGAGCAGGGCCTGCAGCTCCGCCTGGCGCTCGGCGTAGCTGGCCAGCGAGTTGGCCTCGTCGTTCGGCGGGTGGGCGTCCGGGCTCATGCCGGTCAGTATACTGAGGCTTCCACTCATTCCCGGTCATGTCGCCATGCACGGAGATCAGCTGGTCATCGAGGCCCACCACGTCAAAGCCGCCGAAGGCATCCTTGCGCTGCTCGGCCCGGCGCTGAGCCAGGGCGATCGTAAACAGGTCCTGACCATCGCCGGCGAGTCGGGCAGCGGCAAGTCCGAGACTGCCGCCGCGCTGCGCGACTGCCTCGCCGATCAGGGCATCGAGGCAGTGATCTTCCAGCAGGACGATTACTTCGTGCATCCGCCGCACAGCAATGACCGGGCCCGACGCCAGGACATCGACTGGGTCGGCCCCGGCGAAGTGCGCCTCGCCCTGCTCGATCAGCATCTGGCGGCCTTCAAGCGCGGCGAGGCCGAGATCGACAAGCCCCTGGTCATCTACGCCGAGGATCGCATCGATTCGGAAACCCTGAAGCTGGAGAGCGCCCGGATCGCCATCGCCGAAGGCACCTACACCAGCCTGCTCGAACAGGCCGACTGGCGCGTGTTCATCGATCGCACGCTCGAACAGACCCGCGCCCATCGAGAAAAACGCCGGCGCCATGACTCGGAACTCGACCCCTTCATCGATCGGGTGCTGGCCATCGAGCACGAGATCATCCGCCAGCATCGCGATCGGGCCGATCTGATCGTGCATGCCGATTATTCGGTCAGCTGCGTGGAGGACGGGGCATGAGCCTTCGCATCGCCTTTCTCAACCCGCAGGGCAACTTCGACGCCGACAACTCGCACCTGACCGAGCACCCGGACTTCGGTGGACAGCTGATCTACGTCCGCGAGCTGGCCCTGGCGATGGCCCGCCAGGGCGTGACCGTCGACATCCTGACCCGTCAGATCATCGACCCGGACTGGCCCGAGTTCGCCGGCCGCGACGAGGACTTCGGCGAACTCGGCGAGCAGGTTCGCATCCTGCGCCTGCCCTTCGGCGGGCCGGGCTTCCTGGCCAAGGAAGCGCTCTGGCCGGTGCTGCCCGACTATGTCGAAGCGATCCGCGCCCACTACGGCAACACCCTGCCCGACTACTTCACCGCCCATTACGCCGACGGCGGCTATGCGGCGGTGCTGCTGCGTGCTGTCACCGGTCTCGGCTTCACCTTTACCGGACATTCCCTGGGCGCGCAGAAGATGGACAAGCTCAAGGTGTCGCCGGACACTCTGGCGAGGCTCGACGCGCGCTTCCAGTTCTCCCGGCGCATCGATGCCGAGCGCCTGGCCATGCAGCTGGCCGACCGGGTCGTGACTTCGACCCGGGCCGAGGCCGAGGAACAGTACGCCCACCCGCTCTACCGGGGTGCGGCACCGAGCGCCTTCGATGGCTTCGCCGTGATCCCGCCGGGCATCAACGGCCAGATCTTCCACCCGGATCTGGGCCGGGACGATCCCGACGAGGTCGAGGCCCTGAATTCACGCCTGATCGGGCCGCAGGTCATCGTCTCCAGCCGCCTGGACGCGAAGAAGAACATCGCCGGCGTCGTCGAGGCCTTTGCCCGCAGTCCGCGCCTGGCCGAGCGAGCCGGTCTCGTGATCTGCATCCGCGGCATCGACGACCCCTGGGCGCAGCTCGCCGGTCTCGGCGACGATGAACGCGCCGTGCTCGGACCGATCCTGGCACGGATCGACGAGGCCGGACTGCGAGATCGCGTGCGCTTTCTCAACATCGGCTCGCAGCAGGCCCTGGCGAGGACCTATCGAGTGCTGGCGGCCAAGGGCTCGGTGTTCGCCCTGCCCTCCCTCGTCGAACCCTTCGGCCTGGCCCCGATCGAAGCGGCCGCCTGCGGATTGGCCGTGGCCGCCACCTGCAACGGTGGACCCTCGGAAGTCTTCGGCCAGGGCGAGGGATTGCTGTTCGATCCGGAGGACCCCGCCGACATCGCGACCGTCCTCCAGGAAGCCCTGAAACGACAGGGCGAGCTGCAGGCGCGGGCGCTGGAACGCATCGTGCCTCGCTACACCTGGGATCGCACCGCCGAGCGTTATCTGGAAGTGATCGAGGCCGGCATCCGGACAGGACGGGATGCGATCGACGCGCCCGCGCCCCTCGACGCCCGCGAGCGCATCGAGCGCTGGCTCGGTATGCGTTGAGCCCGCCCGATCAGTCGTCGTTCTCGTCCTCCTCGCCGCTGCTCCGTCTACGGGCGAGGTTCGGCATGTGATTCAGGTCGGCAGGCTGATAGCGACGTTCCTGGCCCAGCATCTCCCGATTGACCACCACCACTCCGCCGTCGGTGAGATGGAAGCGGCGGGCGTCCTCGTCCGGGTCCATGCCGATGACCGTACCCTCGGGCAGGATGCAGCCGTTGTCGAGGAGGACATTGTTCAGACGACAGCCGGCCCGGATTTCGCAGCCCGGCAGGGCCACGACCCGATCCAGACGGCAGCTGTGCGCCACCCTGCAATCGCTGGACAGCAAGGTCTGCTCGAGGCGCGAGTCCGAGACGACGCAGCCATTGCTGACGATGGAGTCGATGATCTTGCAGCCACCTTCGGGCCCGTGGTCGGTGAAGCGCGCCGGCGGCGATTGAACCAGTTTGGTGTAGATCGGCCAGGACGGGTCGTTCATGTCCATGACCGGTTCGTCTTCGAGCAATTCCATATGCGCCTGGAAGAAGGCATCGATGGTGCCGACGTCGCGCCAGTAGGGCTTGCCGGGCGTGGCTTGATGCAGGGGGAAGGCGAACACGGGCACGCGCGAGGCCACCGCATTGGGAATGATGTCCTTGCCGAAGTCATGGCTGCTGTTCGGATCCTTGGCATCGCGCTCCAGGGAATCGTGCAGGAAGCGCGAACAGAACACGTACAGGCCCATGCTGACCAGGGCGCGCTCGGGATCGTGCGGAAGGGACTTCGGCCGCTCGGGCTTTTCCTCGAAGCCGATGATGCGATCGTCGTCATCGACTTCGATGACCCCGAAATGATGCGCCTCCTCGATCGGCACGACATTGCAGGCCACGGTGATCAGGGCGCGCTTGCGGGCATGCGCGCCGAGCATCTCGCCGTAGTCCATCTTGTAGATGTGATCGCCGGCGAGGATCAGGGTGTACTTGTGGTGATAGGCCTCGAGGATGTCCAGGCCCTGGTAGACGGCGTTCGCCGTGCCCGAATACCAGCTTTCCTCGTCCAGCCACTGCTGGGCCGGGATCACGTCCAGGATGCCGCCATAGTCGTTGTTCAAGCGGTTCCAGCCGCGCATCAGGTGGCGAATCAGGGAATGCGACTTGTACTGGGTCATCACCGAGATTCGGCGGATGTTCGAGTGCAGGCAGTTCGACAGGGCGAAGTCGATGATCCGGAACTGGCCACCGAAAGGCACGGCCGGCTTGGCTCGCCAGTCGGTCAGCATCTTCAGGCGCGATCCGCGTCCACCGGCCAGGACCAGGGCCTGGGTCTCGCGGGTCAGTCGGCTGACGTAGCGTGTTCCATCGCTCATGGGCGCGCCCTCTGCAAAGCCTCCTTTCATGGTACCCAATACGGGCAGTAGACGCGCCGAGCGGCCGGAGGCCGGAAAAGGAGTAGACTCGAAAGTATGGCCATGACCCCTACAGCAGCTTCAAGAAACCTCGATGACGCACGCACTGGCGGCACCGATGTCCGAGCGGCTACTCGCCTGACCATCGATGCGGTGCTGGGCGTAACCGACATCGTGGAGTCCATGCACGCCACGATCGCTGCCGTGGCGCCGCCATTCGGAAAGGCGGCGATCAAGCGGACTCGCGGACTGACCGCTCAGGTCTATCGAAGCATCCGGACCGTGACCCGGGGCGTTGGCTTCGGGCTCGACTTCGTGCAGCGGGCACTGCCGGATCTCGATCTGGACGATGAATCTTCAGCGCTGCGCGTCGGCCTGATCGCCAAGCTCAACGGCGTGCTCGGCGATCGTCTCGAGGCCAGCGGCAGCCCACTGGCCATTCCGATGTCCCTGCGCTCGGAGGGCCGGGTTCTGGAGCTGAACGCCGCCGTCCTTGCGCGCCAGCTTTCCGGCCAGCACAAGCGCCGGGTGGTCGTGCTCGTTCATGGTCTGTGCATGCATCATGGCCAGTGGCAGCGCGAGACGCATGATCACGGCCGGGCCCTGGCCAGTGATCTGGATTGCAGTGTCCTGCATCTGCACTACAACACGGGCCGCCGGATTTCGACCAATGGGGAGGAGTTCGCCCGGAAGCTCGACGCCTTGCTGAAAGCCTGGCCGGAACCGATCGATTCGCTCATCCTGCTCGGCCACAGCATGGGTGGACTGGTGATCCGCAGCGCACTCGAGCAGGCACGACAGGATGAACTGGACTGGCTCGATCGCGTGGACGGTGCCATCTTCCTCGGCTCGCCCCACCACGGCGCGCCGCTGGAGCGCCTCGGCAATGGCCTGGACCGCCTGCTCGAACTCAGCCCCTACAGCGCACCCTTCACCCAGCTTGGCCGCCTGCGCAGCGCCGGCATCCGCGATCTTCGTTACGGCAACGTGACCCTGGCCGACTGGCAGGGCGTGGACCATGGCCACTGGCGCGACAGCCGCCGCCCGACGCCGCTGCCCGAGGGCCTACGCTGTCTGAGCATCGCGGCGACTCGAAGCCCGAACCCGGACGCGCCGATCGGCTCACTCAAGGGCGACGGTCTGGTCCCCGTCGCCAGCGCACTGGGCCGGCATGACGACGCTGACCAGGAACTGGCGCTGAGTTCGGCGGATCGCTTCATCGTGGCAGACACCCACCACCTCGGACTCCTCGAGCACCCTGAAGTCTATACACGGCTGCGTGACTGGTTACTGGAAGGCAGTTCCTAGTATGCGGCAGAGGGCCTCGGTCGATGTTTCATGAAAAGCCCCATCGTTCCCATCGAAGCGGCTGGCTGCGTGCCGCCGTGCTCGGCGCCAACGACGGCATCGTCTCGACCTCCAGCCTGATCATCGGTGTGGCCGCCGCCGGACCCGACGCAACGGCCATTCTGCTGGCCGGCGTGGCCGGCTGGATCGCGGGGGCCATGTCCATGGCTGCGGGCGAGTACGTCTCGGTCAGCTCTCAGGCCGACACGGAGGCCGCCGACCTGGCCGTCGAAGCAGTGGCACTGGAGAAGAACCACGATGTCGAGCTCGAAGAGCTGGCCGGGATCTATCGGGACCGCGGCCTGAATGCGGAACTCGCCAGAGAAGTCGCGCGCCAGATGATGGAACACGACGCCCTCGGCGCCCATGCCCGTGATGAATTGGGCCTGAACGACGTCGCTCGCGCCCGCCCGATCCAGGCCGCCGTGTCTTCGGCCCTGACCTTCACGGTCGGTGCCGCCCTCCCCCTCGCCGCCGCCTGGCTCGTGCCGGTGCAGTGGATCATGCCGACGGTGGCCGTTTCCTCGCTGTTCTTCCTGGCCCTCCTCGGCGGCCTGGCGGCGGTGGTGGGTGGCGCTCCACCCCTGCGCGCCGCGGTCCGCGTGACCTTCTGGGGCGCCCTGGCCATGCTGGCGACGGCGGCGGTCGGCCGCGTTTTCGGCGTGGTTGCCTGAGCCCACGGCCGAGCGTTGACCGGCGCTTGTCGATAGAATGCGCGTCGGGCGCATTGCGCCCTGCCTCACTCCTCCCTGGTTTCTGATCGATGTTGACTGGCGTATTACTCGGCCTGACGGCCCTGGGACTCTCCGCCGATGCCTTCGCCGCCTCCCTGGCGCGCGGCGCCGTCACGCACCGCCCCGGCCTGGCCCCGGCCACGCGCAACGGCGTGATCTTCGGCGGCGTGGAGGGCGCCATGTGCCTGCTCGGCTGGCTGCTCGCCTCGACCTTCGCCGCCCTGATCAGCGCCATCGACCACTGGATCGCCCTGCTGTTGCTCGGCTTCATCGGCGGGCGGATGATCCATGAGGCCTTCAGCGACGAGGAGGACGACGAACGACGTCGCTCGGATGGACTGGGCCTGACCCTGCTGACCGCGATCGGTACCAGCATCGATTCCGCCGTGGTCGGGGTTGCCCTCTACCTGGCCGGCAGCCCGGCGTGGGCCGCCCTGGTCGTCGGCACCACCTCGGTCATCATGAGCACCCTGGGCTTCCTGCTCGGCCCCGTCGCCAGCCGCCTGCTGGGCCGGCGCGCCGAAATCGCCGGCGGCCTGATCCTGATCGGCATCGGCCTGAGCATCTGGATCGATCACGTGCTGCTCTGAGCGCCCGTCCGCGCTCACCGTTTCGATTTTTATGCGCCCACCGGGAATAAATCCGGCCTCTCCCTCGTTTACCCAGCGTCCGGACATGAACAAGGCACCCGGAACGGGCGAAAGCCTTCGCGCAATTCAACGAGGAGATCGAAATGAAACTGATCAAGACACTGACCCTGGCCGGCCTGATGTCGGTGGCGTCATTCACCGCCGCCCAGAGCGGCATGATTACCGGCGGCTTCACCGGCAACTGGTTCAACGCCGACACCAGCGGCCAGGGCTTCCAGCTCCAGGTCATGCCCGGCGGTCAGGCCGTGGCTTTCTGGTTCACCTATGACGCTGACGGCAACCAGGTCTGGCTGATCGGCAACAACGACATCAAGGGCAACCGTCTGGAGATGGACATGCTGCGTCCGGTCGGCGCGCGCTTCGGCGCCAACTTCGACCCGAACGACGTGAACCTGCAGCCCTTCGGCCAGGTGGTGCTGACCTTCGATGACTGCAACAAGGGCACGGTCAGCTGGGAGAGCAACGATGCCCAGTTCGGTTCGGGCAGCATGCCGCTGGAACGACTGACCGCCTCCGCCGGCGTGTCCTGCACGGCCTCCGTGGCCGACAACCGCAGCGGCACCGATCCGGTGATGGACTTCCGCGTCTGGCTGACCAACGATTCGGGCATCGCCGGCGCCGAGGCCAAGGCGGACTACGAGTCACGCCCGGGCCGTGTCGAATTCGACGTAGAGGTCGAGGACGTGCCGGTGGGTGACTACACCCTGATGGTCGACGGTGTCGAACGCGGCACCATTCAGGTCCAGGCCAGCGATGACGGTACCGAAGGCGAAATCGAATTCTCCAGCCCGCAGGATGACAGCGATCTGCTGCTCGACTTCGAGCCGCTGGGCGCGCTGATCGAGATCATGGACGGCAGCACCGTCATGTTCAGCGGCATCGTCGATCCTGCCTTCGCCCCGCCTGGCGATGACGATGATGATGACGACGATTCCGGCGCCCCCGGTTTCGGCAGTTCGGAAACCAAGATCAATCTGACGAACGTCGGTCCTGACCCGGACGCCAGCGGGGATGCGGAACTGGAACAGCATGCCTCGCGCGTCGAGTTCGACGTCGAAATCGAAGACCTGGATCTGGGCAGTTACGAACTTTGGGTCGGTGGCGAGCTTCGTGCCGAGATCGAAGTGATCCAGGTCGATGGCGGCACGGAAGGCGAGGTGGAGTTCCGCAACCCGGTCGAACCCGGCAAGCTGCTCCTTGACTTCGACCCCTTGGGCCAGCTGATCACCATCGAGCAGAACGGCACCATCTTCCTCAGCGCAGAGTTCCCGTCCACCCCTGGCGTCGGCGATGACGATGACGACGAGGGCAGCGACGACAACGGCAACGACGACGGCAACAATGACGACGATGACGATGACGACGATGATGACGACGACGAGGACGAAGACGACGAGGATGAGGATGAAGATGAGGACGACGAAGACGATGACGAGGATGACGACGGCGACGACGATTGATGTCCTAGCCAGCGTTTGAGAGAGACATGGACCGGGTGGGCTCCCCTTCCCAGCACCTCCGCCCCGGGTGCCAGACCTCCGAGGTCGCCGGTCCTGTCCACCTCATCCCGGAACAGCCCCGCCCGAGCAGATCCGGCGGGGCTTTTTTGCTGGAGGCATCCGACCTGGATGCGCCAGCGCAGGCATGAAAGAACCGGTCCCGCAGGCCTATACTCACCCCATGAACAAGCGCGCGAACAAAATGCCCCGAAGCCTGGGCAGCTCGATTCGATGGATGGCCCTGGGCCTGGCCTTCCTCGGCCTCGTCGCCGGGCAGACGGTCAAGGCAGCCCCGGCCCGGGCATTCCTGACCGTCAGCACCTTCGGCCTGTCCTTCGAAGGCGATTTGTTGAATGAGGACGACATTGACGACGACGTCGAAGACGACGTTGAGGACGACGTCGAAGACGACGTTGAGGATGATGCCGAGGACGATGCCGAGGACGACGCCGAAGATGACGCCGAAGATGACGCCGAGGACGATGCCGAGGACGATGCCGAGGACGACGCCGAGGATGACGCAGAGGACGACGCCGAGGACGACGCAGAGGATGACGCAGAGGACGATGCCGAGGACGACGCCGAGGATGACGCAGAGGACGACGCCGAGGATGACGCAGAGGACGACGCAGAGGACGACGCAGAGGACGATGCCGAGGATGATGCCGAGGACGATGCCGAAGACGACGCCGAGGATGACGCCGAGGATGACGCCGAGGATGACGCCGAGGACGACGCCGAGGACGATGCCGAAGACGACGCCGAGGACGACGCAGAGGACGACGCAGAGGACGACGCAGAGGACGATGCCGAGGACGACGCCGAGGACGACGCCGAGGACGATGCCGAGGACGATGCCGAGGACGATGCCGAGGACGACGCCGAGGACGACGCCGAGGACGACGCCGAGGACGACGCCGAGGACGACGCCGAGGACGATGCAGAGGATGAGGCCGAAGACGATGCTGAAGGCAGCGATGACGAGGCCGAGGACGAGGCCGACGATCGCCTCGAGACACCGGAGCCCGAACCGGAAGCCCTGCTCGACGAAGCCACCCTCGATGGCCTGGTCGAGGATGTCTTCGACATGGCCTTCGACCACGAAGGCGAAGCCATCCTTCGGAACGAACTGCTGATCCTGACGGCCGACGAGGATCTACCCGAGCTGGATCGCCTGCCGGGCTGGCGAGAGCTGGAGCGCGAGGCCCTGCCCCGCTTCGAGAGCACCCTGGTTCGACTGCTGGTTCCCAGGGATCAGAACCTTCAGAGCGCACTGGACCGTGTCCGTCAACTGCTGCCCGAGGCCAGCATCGACTACAACCACAGCTACGAGCTGGGCCAGGCCGAGTCGGCAGCGGACAAGCACTCGGCCAGGCGGCTGGCCGGAGACCGCTACCCCGCACTGCCAACGGGCCCGGTTCGCCTGGGGATCATCGACAGCGGGATCGCGCAGAATCACGAAGCACTCGACAGCACCCACATCCGGCGCCGATCATTCCTGAGCGACGAACAAGCGCCGGAGCTCAGCCATGGCACGGCCGTGGCCTCCCTGCTGATCGGGCATTCGGAAGCCCTGCAGGGGATCGCGCCCGACATCGAACTGGTCGCGGCCGAAGCCTTCTTCGAAGCACCCGAACTCGGGCTGATCTCCACCAGCTACCAGCTCGTCCAGGCCATGGACTGGCTGAGCGGCGAGGACGTGCGAGTCATCAACATGAGCCTGGCCGGGCCGGCCAACCGGGTGCTCGAGCGGGCAGTCGAACTGGTGGCCGATGAAGGCATCCTGATCGTCGCCGCGGCCGGCAATGACGGCCCGAACTCAGCCCCCCGTTACCCGGCCGCCTACCCCGGCGTGATCGCCGTGACCGCCGTCGACCGGAACAATCGCGTCTATCTGCGCGCGGTGCGAGGCGAGCACCTGGACTTCGCGGCCCCCGGGGTGAACCTGTCGGTGGCCGACCCTCAGGCCATCGATGCCTACCGAGACCGATCCGGAACATCGTTCGCCGCGCCCTTCGTGGCCGCTCTGGTGCTGCACTATCGATCGGCTCATCCGGAGGCGAGCCCGGCACAGTTGATCGAATGGATGCAGGACGACGTGGTCGACCTGGGTGAGCCCGGGCCCGATCCGGTGTACGGCTGGGGACTGGCCGGCGCCAGCCTGCTGGCCGGCGCCGGAGAGCCTGACCAGGATTCGGAGCGCTGAGACGCCCGACCCGGTCCCGAGCGACGGGGTACGCGTTTACTAGAAAGACATCTCCAGCTGGGCTTCGAAGCGGTTGTCGCTGAAGTCCGCCGATGGAAGATCCGACTCGTGATCGCGGTACTGGTAGCTGAGCAGGGCCGTCAGACGCTGACTGATCGGCAGGTCCACTCGAACGCGCCAGCGCTGGCGCTGGTCATCGCGGCGTTGACCGATGGACGGCGTGACCGAGCGATAGTCGCGGTCTTCATAGCGCCAGTCCAGGCGCAGTCGGACGGGTCGCTCACCATACAGATCGAAGCGCCGTGAATAACGCAGCTCCAGCTGCTGCCCCCGATAATCGAAGGCCGCATCACGCGTGTCTTCGTCCTCGTATCGCAGGCCGGCAACGACATAGTGCCGAGTGCCATCGATGAAGAAGTACAGGTCCGCATCCGCCGCATGGACGTTCCCGTCACGCCCGGGGTTCTCCGGGAAGTCCTTGTCTCGATAGAAGTAGGAACCGCGAAGGTAGAGGCGACGGGTCAGGAAGCGAGTGAAGTAGGGCGAGAGGTGGGTAAAGCTGAGCAACTCGTCGCCATCGAGCCTGGCCTGGACATGGTAGGTCTCGATGCCCAGATCGAAGTGCTCGAAGTTCTGCTTGAGACCGAAGCTCAGATTGTGGATCTGGAGGTCGAACTCCGACTCATCGAAGTAGCTCTTCTGCGACAGGCTGTAGCCCAGGCTCAGATCCGTGCCCTGATCGAAGTTCCTTTCGTAGTCCAGGTCGAGATCGAGCACGGCCGCCGCATCCCCGACATTGCGCACCTGGTCCAGCTCCTCGACCGTGACCAGGTCGTCGTACTGGAGGCCGGCGGCGACGGTGACCTCGATCGGCCAGGCTGCACCGTCCTCCTGAGCAAGCCCGGTGCTGGACACGCCCAGTGAGAAGGCCGACAGCAGAACGCCGGCCATGGGGCCGGCGAAAGGGAACGCGGATGAATCGTGGGGCATGAGGCAGCTCCGGATGGTGGGTGGGGAGTGGGCGTTTCGGGTCATGGCCAGCCCTGCTCGATCACTTCGGTCTCGTCCGCGCCCAGCAGCAGGTCGCCGGCCAGGTGCTCCATGATATAGGCATCGATGGCCGGGGCCTGATCACCGCTGGCGGCGCGGAAGACATCTTCGTCCTGTTGGCGAAGTGGCACCGGTTGCGCCAGGCCGATCTGCCATCGACCCGCCGCACGACAGGCGACCGCCGCCAGTGCCGAGCCTTCGGCCGGTGACTGGATTTCGAACTGACGGCACCAGTCACCATCGGCATCACGATAGCTCAGCGCCACCTGCCCCCGCTGCGCTCCGTCCAGGGAAACGGTCTGGCCCGCGGGCGCGGATTCCAGCAGTTCGAACCAGGCATGGCCCGGATCGACCTGAGCCAGCTCCTGCAGGGACAGGGCAGGCGTGCTGTCACCCTGCTCGCCCAGCTGGATTCCCACGACCAGGGCCAGAGCCAGCGCGGCCGTCGCCAGGGCCGGACGCGGCAGTGTTCGAAGGCTCCAGTCGGTCAGGCGGAGAAACCAGGGTCGGGGCGCCGGCTCGTCATCCATCAGCAAGGCAGTCAGGGCCTCTGGCATGGGGCGCGCCTGAGCCATGTCCGTGTAGTGCTCGCGCAGGCGTCGCTCGTTGACCATCATCCGGGCCACACGCTGCTGCAGTTCGGGCTGAGCGTCCACCGCCGCCTGCACCTGACGGGCTTCGGATGCATCGAGCTCTTCGTCGAGCCAGGCCGAGAGGGTGACGTCGTCGATGCTGAACCGGGTCGGGTCTTGGGTGTTCATCATTTGTTCTCCTCGGTCAGTTCCAGCAGGCGCTTGCGAGCGCGCGACAGTCGGCTCATGACCGTACCAATGGGAATGTCCAGAATCTCGGCCGCTTCGCGGTAGCTGAACCCCTGGACGGATACGAGGCCCAGCACCAGGCGTTGATCGGCATCGAGCTGCTCGACCGCGCGCTGCAACTCACCGACCTGAATCCGATGAAAGGCGTCGGCCTGTCCATCGTGTGCATCCTGGTGGCGCTCGAGCTCGTCGGCCGTGGCGGTCCGTGTGCGTGACCGAGAGCGCAGGCCATCGATCCAGTGGTTCTTGCAGACCCGGAACATCCAGGGCAGAAAGGGCGCGTCGGCGGGAACACCCTTCTCGAGCAACAATTCCACCGTGCCCTGGGCCAGATCATCGCCGTCGGCCGCGCTGCCGGTCAGTGAGAAGCAGAACCGGCGCAATGCGTCGAGGTGCTCGACCAGGAGCCCTTTCAGTACCTTGTTCGAGTGCTTCAATGCCGACCCACTCGTCGTCTGCCCCTCGTGTCCGATTAAACCCTCCCGCACGGGGGCCGATGGCTCCCGCGGGCGTTCCATCTTACCGAATCCGGCGGCCGACTCGGCGCGCCACGAAGGCTGCGCGGCGCCAGGTTCGGCGAACGACCAGGCCGGATGCGCGCTCGACTCAGTCATGATCTCGCGGATCCGAATCGAGAACCAGGGTCGATTGGGCGGAAAGACGGCGAATCCCGGCTTGCCAGAGCCACCAGGTGTGGTGCCACTGACGGCAACGATGCCGCAGCTGACAGACGCCTCTCCAGACGGTCAGCCGGGCAAGATTGCTTCGTTGGCGCCGGTTCTTCATCATCATCTTCAAGCTCGTTGTTGTCGTTCTTGCCTGGATGACGTTCGAGCGCCCCGATCTATTCCCGACGGTCCGAACTTTTTTCACCGCGCCTCGCGCGGGCAGCAAAGGAGCCCGGACGGCGCATCCGATGGCTCTGAGTTAAGATCGAAGCTCGAACCCGATTCCTCCGGAGCCCCTCATGCCACGCGCCCTGCTTCTGCTGCTCAGCCTGCTGCTGACACCCTCCGCTTTCGCCGACGACCATGCCGACAGGTCCGAACCGGCAAATGCCGAGCCTCGACAATCGACCACCCAGCACCGCATCCGCATCGACGGCGAGACGGTCGAGTACAGCGCCACCGTCGGCTGGCTGATCATGGAAGACGAGGGCGAGCCGATCGCCCGCTTCGGTTACACCGCCTACCTGCGGGACACCGACCAACCCGCGGCCGAACGCCCCATCATGTTCGCCTTCAACGGCGGCCCAGGATCCTCCTCCCTGTGGCTGCACATGGGCGTGCTCGGCCCGCAGCGGGTACTGGTCAACGACGCCGGCTATGCCGCACCGCCGCCGGCCCGGCGCGTGGACAATGCGTTCAGCATCATCGACGTGGCCGACCTGGTCATGGTCGACCCGGTCGGCACGGGCTTCAGCCGGCCCCTCGGCGAGGCCGAAGGCAGCCGCTTCTGGGGCGTGGATCAGGACATCGAATCGGTGGCGGCCTTCATCAAGCAGTACATCACCGAACAGGGCCGCTGGGCGTCACCCAAGTTCATCCTCGGCGAGAGCTACGGCGGAATCCGTGGCGCCGGCCTGGCCCATCATCTGCAGAGCCGCCACGGCATGAACCTGAACGGCGTGATCCTGGTCTCGCCCTTCCTGTCGGCCTCGGCCGGTCGGGACGGCGGCAGCCTGGACCTGCCGCACGCGCTCTACCTGTCGGGCCTGGCGGCCACGGCCTGGTATCACGACCGGCTGGAAGATCGACCGGAAGACCTCGCCGCCTACGTGGCCGAAGTGGACGAGTTCGCGCTGAACGAGTACCTGCCTGCACTCACCGCCGGCTACACGATCAGCGAAGCCCGCAAGCGCGCCATCGCCGAGCAGCTGGCCCGCTACACGGGCACCAGCAGCGACTACTGGCTGCGCGCCGATCTCCGCGTCTCGCATCAGGAGTTCGTACAGGAACTCGCCCGCGATGACCGCCTGATTGCCGGACGCATCGACTCGCGCTTCATCGGGCCTTCGATCAATGCCCTGAACGACCGCATGGACTATGATCCCTTCTTTCCCGCGGTCGGTCCGGCCTACACAGCAGCCTTCTTCGATTACCTGCACAACGAGCTGGACTTCGGCCGCGACGAGGACTACAAGACCACCGCCTGGCCGCTGGACTGGGACTGGAGCCATGTCGATCCCGATGGCCGCCAGCAGCCCGCCGTCGACCTGCTGCCGGACCTGTCCCGGGCGATGATCATGAACCCGGGCCTTCGCCTGCACATCCAGCAGGGCTACTACGATCTGGCCACGCCGGTGGGCGCGACCAATTACTACCTGCGCCACCTGAACATCCCGGCCGAGGCGCGCGAGCGCATCCGCTACGATCTGTATCCGGCCGGGCACATGATGTATCTCCACGATGAATCCCTGCGCCAGTACCGCGACGACCTGGTCGAATTCATCGAGTCCGCCCTGCCCTGAATCCTGTCCGACGGTGCAAGGCGTCGCTCCCGGCGTCTTGCTCCATCGGCACTCCCTTGACGACTTTCAAGCGCAGAAAGCGCATTACTGAACAGGGCCCTGGCATTTTCGTGCCGCGACGGCACGGCCGGGCATCAATTCAGAGGGAGTCAAGAACATGAAGATCAAGAAACTCTGCCTGGCCATCAGCGCCGGCATGCTGCTGGCCAGTTCGAATTCGGTGCTGGCGCAGGAAGACAATGCTCACATGCTTCGCATGGTGCGTCTGGACGTCAAGGTCGGCCACACCAGCGCCTTTCGTGAAGCCATGCGCGCCTACAACGATTGCTACACCGAGAACGGCGGCGAAAGCAGCTGGAGCGTCTGGTCGAACGTGACCGGCGCCGGGGACTACTACTATCTGGTCAGCCGCATGGACAACTACGCCGAAATGGGCGAGCAGGACGAGGCCAGCCGCGAATGCTGGCCGATGGCCGAAGAGCAGATCATGCCGCATATCAGTCAGTTCGAAGCCCGCTACGCGCGCTTCATGCCCGACTGGAGCGGCGAATACAGCGACTCGACGGTGGTGGAACTGCACCAGTTCCGGGTCGAGGACGGTCGCGAGTTCCGCGAGACCGTCGGTGAGATCACCAACATCCTCAAGGAAGCCGATCACCCCCACATGGGCGCCTGGTATCGCAACCTTCACAGCAGCAGCAACCAGCCCAACTACTTCGTGGTGTCACGCTACGCGGATTTCGCGGCCATGGACGAGGAGCGTCCGAGTGCCTATCGAGGCGTTGCCGATGCCGCTGGCGAAGAGCGGGCCGACGAGCTCTGGGACGCCTTCGGCGACTCGCTTCACGAGGACTGGGAATACCGCAGCGAACTGCTGGCGCGCATTCCCTCCCTGGACATGAACATCGGCGAGGACTGATCCCCGCCATCGGCTGACATGCCGACCCGCACGACAACGGCCCGGACTTCCGGGCCGTTTTCAATTGGTCCGAAACCATCTGCGAAACACCGAAGACAGACCCATGAAAAAGGCGGCAGACCCACCGGCCTGCCGCCACGTCGTCGTACACGGTGAGCCGTCGCCGGCTCGCTCCCCTTTCTGCCTGTTGCTCAGTTGCTGGGAACCTCGAAACGGTCATTGAACAATCGATGCAGGACCGGGGTCTCACCATCGGCTCGAATCACTCGCAACAGGTTGAAGCTGGCTCGCGTCGCTTCGACCTCCAGGCCGACCGTGCCACTGCCGATCACGTAGTCGACAGCGATCGGGTCCGGGTCAGGATCCGCATCGTAGGGCAGACAGACGTTCGGCCCGGCCTGTGGCGTCGTGCACATTCCCTGACCGCTCACATCGACCAGAATCAGGGGGCCACTCTGCTCGTTCCTGAACTCGATGCGAACGGCATACTCGATGCCCACCTGAACATCGCTCAGATACCTCCTCAGTTCGTGGTCCGTGCCATCCACGCGCTGCGTCAAGGTCCACTCATCCCGGAACTCGTCCACGGTCAGCCGGAGGTGGTCATCCTCTCCCTGCCACCAGAGATAGATCGTGATGCGGCCCTTGCTGAACTGATCGAATCGGACGCTCGATTCAAGCAGACAGCGGCTGCAGCCCGCGAAGATCGGATCGGCGATCAGCCGCGCGATGCTGTCCGTATCCGCGATCAGATGCGTTCCATTGCCCGGCTGGGTACCGTCCAGCGGCTCTGACCAGGCCGAAGGCTCGGTGTAGAACCAGGCAGACGACGAGGGTGGGATGCCGTCATCGAAATGGTCGAAGAGGGGCGCTTCTTGCTCGACGGGCACCTGAATGCTGGCGATGGTCAACCGACCCCGGCGCGGCGGTTCCGCTCCACCCACGGGGGTTTGATCGAGCACGAAAGGCTGGATCGAAACCGACACGGTGCCGTTGCCAGCGCCGCTGCTCACCTCGTCGATGCTCAACCAGGGCGCGCCCTGAATGACCTCCGCCGTCCATTGATTGAATTCGCAGCCCGGAACCCCTCCGAAATCGACATCCAGGGTCACCTCGCCACCCACGGGGAGCACGCTGATGACCGCCGGGGTGATGGTGGCGCTGCAGGCACCGCTACCGGCCTGTTCGATCGTGCGCGGGACGGTTGCAGGGTCCCCGTTGGCGAAGATGATGCGTTCGCTTCTCGAGGCGGGCTGCTCGTTGTTCTCGGTCGGGAGGTTGTCGCTGATGGCCCGGTAACGAATTGCACCGGTGGCGCCGGCCACCTGAGCGCAGGCGGCCACGCCCTCATCGATTTCCTGCTGTGACGGGGGAGATGGGTAATCCTCCGGCGGGCTGAAGGGAATGTCCTTCCGCTCCAGCCAGATCGCATCGAAGTCATCGGGGTCGATGTCCAGACGGGTGGCCCAGGGACATTCGCCGAAGCCACCTACCGCGTCATTGATCACGCAGAAATATCCCGTCCGCTCTTCCTCGGTACCGGCCTGGGGCAGCCTCGGCGGCGCGGCACCCGGCGTGCCATCACCATCGGCCAGCACCCACTGAGGCGGTGTCGAACAGGTGTCGTTGTCGATGATGTTCACGGTGATCCTGCGCGCGGCCAGGGTTTCCTCTGGTGTGGCCCCCTCCGGCAAGGTCAGGTTGGTCGAACCGGTCAACTCGACAAAGAACTGCTCCTGCAATTCGGCAAAGCCATCGTCCACCAGGTCGATGGAGAGGAAGGCCCTGTCATTGCCTGGAAGGAACTGGAGCTCACCGATTACGGGCTCGTAGTCGTTCTGCAGGCCGGATTCCGCTCCTCCGATCGTGCCGAAGGAAACCCCGTTGACCGTCGTGAACTCGACCGAGCCTTCGACCTCCTGGACCACCGAGAGCTCGACGGGGATTTCAACGAAGCCAGTGGCCTCCGCGTTCTCGTCACAGGAATAGACCAGCGGACCGCCCGGTGGCGAGCCCGCCGTGCTCGGCAGCGAGCCGTCCTCGCAGATGAACACCTGCTCCGAGGGTGGCTGGACCACGGCCGGAGGATCATTGTCGACAATGGCGCCGATGCCCTGGCGGCGAACAACGATCGCGTTCGTCTCATCGAACATGTCGACGAAGAAGGACTCCGTATCCTCGTACACCAAATCATCCGTGACGGGCACGGAGAAGGCCAGCTGGCTCTGCCATTCCTGCTCGGGGTCACACTGATCGGCAAAGGTCAGGGTCCGGGTCGTTCGCTCGTAGTCACCACTCTGGAAGGTCGCCGTATCGTTGGCGGTCAACAAGGTCACCGAGGGTTGGGGGGTGCTCGGCAGCGGCGTCATCGGATCGCCGTCATCGGCACAATCCGTCGGAAGGTAGGGATAAGGCTTGCTGGCCGACACCGTGAAATTGGCCGTCGCCCGGCCCAGGGGGCCCTCGAGAATACCGACGTCATTGATGCTCAACTCCACCGGCGACTCCAGACTCTGGACCACCAGTGGCTGCGCCTCGACGCCAACCATCACTCCTTCGGCATCAAGCACCGGCACATTCACGGCCATCCAGGCCAGCATCATCTCGCCGCTACGGCTCAGGGCCAGGCTCGTCGAACCGTTGCTTCTTGGGTGAGAATTGACGGTGACCGGCGGTACTGGCGTGGCCGAGTCCCTTTCATACCCGGCCTCGAACCAGCGCAGGCGAACGTCGACGTCGTTGGTCGGCGGCAGGCCGGTCGTCTCGTCAGACCGATCGACCGACGCAGTCTCGGGAGGCAGTTCATCCGTGGGCAAAACGATACCCAGTTCCTGGGCCTGTTCCTCGCAGCTGCGACAGGGTATTCCGGAGCCGTTCTGGCAGGGCTGGCGGACAAGGCGAGTCCGTTGGCTGTAGGGCGAGCTGTAGGTAATCAGCGCACAGCGCTCTTCGATACTGAAGTCATTGGGGGTCGCTTGCAGGGTGACCGCGCGCACGAAGCTGCCGAAGTCATCCCAGGCCCAGGGAGAGTCCGGGCTCAGCTGCAGGCCCTGGAAGGCCGTATCCTCATCAAAGGGAACGACATTCACGCGCGCACGGCAGCGAGATCCCGTCGAGCTCGTGTTCGTATAGGTCAGGTTCAGGGAGCAGCTGCCCCCGTTGGGCCCGAAAACGATATCGGAGGCGTCACCGGCACAGGAGGTGCTGAGGAACCAATTACCGAAGTCGTTTTCGTTGTCATGCGGGCAAGTCTGCTGTTGTCGCGAATAGCTGACGGCAAAGTCACCATCGAGGTCAGACGCGTTGACTCTGGGATAGCGTAGCGATCGGATGAAGCGCCCGTTCACTGCCGTCTCCTGATCCACGAGCACCGCCTCCTGCGTGGCGTTTCCGTCTTCGGTGAAGTTCGACATGAGGATTTCGCTGACGGCTGGATTGCCACCGCCAATCTGGTACTGATGCCGCTCCCAGACCACGCGGAAGGTACCGTCCACCGCATAGTCGACATCTGGATCATGGAAGCTCTGCTGTACATTCGCCGAAGGCGCCACGATGGTCAGTTCGCCACCCTCGAGCTGACCCGAGGGGGTAAGACGCTGACCGAAGATCCCCCCTTCCTGAGCCCGCCAGACCACCACCGAGCGGTTGTTGTTTTCATTGATCGCCACCCTCCCCCGGACTTTGGCCTCTGCATTGCCCGTCACGAAGGTCGTGACGTCATAGCCCGTCAAGGGGTCTCGGGAGAGATAGGCATAAGGATCCTCGCAGCGTTGCACTTCGTCTGCCGGTGGCGTACCCGCAAAGAGCTCGGTACTGAGCGCATAGAGCCCCCAATAGGGCGAGGCCCGATGGTCGGCCACCAGAATGACCGTGCGGCCCGAGGCGGCGGAATCCGCATCGATGTGCAGGCGAGGACGCTGCAGAATCGCGTTGCCCGTCGTGGTCGGAAGGACTTCCTCGCTCGACCAGAGGGCTGCCGGATTGACCAGCGGCTCTTGCAGGCCGCCCCCATCGGAAGGACAGAGCTGATTGGTGGCGCTGGCGTTGAAAGAGAAGGTTCTGGCATAGACGTCCTGCGTGAAATCGCTGTTGCTGACGATCTCCAGCGCAGACCAGATCACGGTGAAGAACCCCCGTTCATCGACGGTGATCGATGGATTCGAAACCGATTGTTCGAATTCATAGCGCCCCAGACGGTTTGGCCCGGTCACGACATTGCCAGCCCCATCGACGAGCGCTGCCAGGACATATTCATGCGTCACCCCGCCTTGCTCGACCCGCTCGATCCATGCCGCTGCAAAACGGCGGTTCTGCGGCAGGGCACCCGCCGGTCCCAGCGCCACCACCTCCGGCGTCAGTCCGGACAAGCCACCGAAGCTAGTCTCATCGGCAGCAAGGCTGTCGGTGATGACAGCATTGTCCCCCAGCCTCGGAAGAACCTCGGCAGAAGCCGGGACGCTCAGTGCCAAAGCCCACAGAATGATTGCCGCGAAAGAAAAACCCTTACTCATCGAACCAACTCCCTGTAGGCGTTCCGATAATTGCGGAAGGCATCGCCATAGGCACCCGCGTTGAGGAATTCATCACCAGCTCGCAAGAAGGGCAGCGCGGCGTCCACATCGATACCCGCATTGCTGCTGTTGACGATGGCATCGGCGACGATCTCGCGTACCACTTCCAATCGCCCGCCCACCGAGGCAGGGAGCTGAAGGTCGATCGGCGCCGTTGTCGAGGCTCCGGACAAGGCCGCTTCGATGGCCAGCGCGCGTAGATCGGCCTGGAAATCGCCGCGGCGGGCCGTGTCGGCATCGATCGCCGAACTCAGGCCATCCAGTTGCTCCCGCGTTCGCTGCACTCGATCTTCCAGCAGTGCCTGCGTGTCATCGAGGGTCTCCTGCTTGACGCCGCGCTCATCGATCGTGGAAACGGCGGTCAACAAGTCACCGCCAACGAGACTCTCGATCTCGACCAGCGAATCGCCCGTCCCTCTCCCGCTGTCGCAGACACCCGGGCCAAGCACCGGGCATAGCGACTCCATGTCATTGATGTGCTGCGTATCGCAGTAAAGGCCATCAACCGCCAGACCGGTCTCGATGGGCGGGATGAGCACAGCTGCGATGATGGCGACGACATTGCAGACTCGACAGGCAATGGGGTAGCAGGACAGACCATCGCAGACGCTCTGCAGGGTGACATCGGTGATGGTCAGAATCGAGAGCGTGGCGCGAATGCCTTCGTAGGAGCGATCATCGAGACAATTCAGATCTCGAAGCCCTTCCGCACCTCCACGCGATACGGTATTCAACCAGCCTTGAATGGCCGACTCCTGCAGAAAAAGTCGACTTTCCTGCAGGCCCGTTTCGATGGAAGGATACTGCTGCATGACGCGGCAGGCCGCATCCAGCGCGGCCGGATCACTATCGGAGAGCATCCGGCGCAGGGTGGACACCTGCTGCGCCAAGCCACTGATTCGGCGATGCGTGGCGGCATCGACCTGTTCGGCGATGCCCGCAACGCCATCGAGCAATGAAATCAGGCGCTCATCGGCGAAACCCGGACAACGCTCGGCATGGGCCAGAGAACTGATGCACAGCCCACCCAGGGCCAGCAGAGAGAGGAATCGGCTCATGATGCTTCACCTCGAACACGGTAGGGCCCCGGGATCAGGGCGATGTAGGCGCTTCGGTAATGGCGCAGCGCCAACCGGTAGTCGGATTCGTTGAAGGCGTCATCCCCGGCTCGGAATTCAACCAGAGCATCATCGACGTCACCGCCGCTGGCCTGCACTGCCTGAATGCGCCGCGCGACCAGTTCGCGAACGTCTTCGAGCACGCCGTCGAAGGCGCGGGGTCTGAGCATGCGGCTGAGGGTCACGCCGGTTCCCAGTGCTGTCTCCAGACGCGACTGCAAGGCTTCCCGCTCGAACTGCTGTTGCGTCGCCTGCCCCGACGCCACCGCCTCCTGCAGCTGGCGAAGTGACGGCCCGATCGCGTCGGAGCTTCGAGCCTCCAGGTTGCCGAAGGCATCCTCGATCTGATTGGCGGTCTGCCTGGCCGCTTCATCGTCACCACCGTTGTCCGCCGCCGATCGCGCTCGTTCCAGCGCATTGAGAACGAACCGGCCCAGGCCACTGACCGAAGCACGCGTATTGCGTCTCAAATTGGCCATCACCTCCTCGTGCTCCAGGTCCGTGCACTTGTCGGCAATGTCCATGCGCGTGGAGATGACCTCCGCGCTGATGTTGAATGGAATGACCAGCGGACAGGCGATACCGCACTGGGGCGTAACCGTCTCGAAGGGGGATGGGCAGGACGTGCCGTCGCAGTAAGCCTGAATGGCCACGCCAATGACCAGCAGGATGCTGCGTACGCCGGAAATCGCCAGGTAGGTTTCGTTCTCGATGCAGCCTCTCGCGCGGCCGTTGGCCGCGAAGGACTGGGCAAGCTGCGTGAAATTCGTTCGCAGAGCCTCCGGATCGTCCAGGCCCTGGCACAGCAGCGCGGCCTGCTCCCTCGCGGTACTCTGCATGCGCTGGCTGGCTTCCCAGCCGATCTCGACGAGGGAATCGGGCAGCTTGTCCATGGCCAGCATCAGATCACCGACACCGCGCGCGAACTGCTCCATCAACAGCTCGCAGGCGTCCTGCTCGCTGCCGGCATACGGAAAGAGTGCTGCGCCGCTGGATCCGGTCTGCGACGCCGACGGGTCGAGCCAGTCCGCGCCCGTCAGAGCAGGCGTTGCAGCCCCTGCAGACATCGACAACAGGATCAGCACCAACAGGCTGCCGAAGCGTTTCGGCAAGCCGGTACTGAAGTCGCTCTTGATCGTCATTCCCTTGTCTCCTCGTATGGAATATCGCCCGCTGGTCAGCAACGCCTGGGGCATTCCTGATCGCCGATCTACGGGCGCAGTGACAGCTTCAGATCCCGAAATCACCCGCTATGGTTTTCAAGCGTTTTCTGCGGCAGAACCTCACCACTTTTTTCAACGCGCAGATCCCGAAGCTCGCCAGCAAGCGACATCGAACTGCTGGGATACCAGGCAGTCCCACTGTCGCCGATGCATGGACTCGGGAGGAAAGCGTTGGTGAATCGCGCTTTCCTGTGCACCCAATCGCTCACGTGCCAGGCCGGCCTGTCCCGTCAATCCTTCGATTCGAGCCAGATCCAGCTCGAGGACCAATGCCATGGCGTGTTCGGGATTCAGGGTTTCGACCAGGCGTCGCTGCGCGTCTTCGATTTCGTTCCTGGCCGCACCGAGGTCGCCGGCCTGGATCAAGGCCCGTCCCAGCTCGGCGCGGGCCAGCAGAACGCCGAAGTTGTCGTCGCTGAGGGCGTCGGCGAGTGCGCCGATGAGCCCGCGCAGGCTCTCCATGCCCTCGGCGCTGCTGGCCTCGGCCAGCTCGATCAGCTGCGCCAGGATCTCGCTGCGCAGGAGGTCCGGGTGGCTGGCGTCGAGGGCGGCCCGGCGGGCCGTCCAGGCTTCCTCCATGAGCGGGCGTGCTTCATCGAGGCGACCCTGCAGGTAGAGCACCTGGGCGAGGTTGTGGCGCGCTCGATGGGGGGTCAGATCGTCGGCACCGAAGCGCTCGATGCGAAGCGCCAGCGATTCCCGGTAGAGGGCTTCGGCGCGCTCGTACATTCCGAGGTCACGGTAGGCGGCGGCCATGTTGTTGGTAAACAGCCAGTCCCGCGCAGCTCCACCGGGGCTGCGCGCATCGTGCTCGCGAGCACGCTGGTACAGGTCGATGGCCTCCTGCAGGTAGCCCAGGTCGTGCTGCTGCCAGGCCAGTTCGTTGTAGTCACGCCAGAGGCTGTGATGGTCCTCGCCGAGCAGGGTCTGGCGAATCTCCAGGTGCTCCTGCATGGCGCGCTGCGCGGTCTCGAGATCTCCCAGCTGACCGGCCGTCATGCTCAGGCCGTTCAGGCTCCGAGCGTAGCTCAGGTGCAGGCGGCCGATGCTTTGTTCCTTCATTTCCAGGGCCTGTTCGAACAAGGCCCGGGCCTCGCTCGGCCGACCGGCGATGTCTTCGGTTTCTGCGAGGTTGTGCAGGGAGGTAGCGATCGTTCGGGCGGGCGCCCCGTTCGAGCGGCGAATCTCGAGCGCCCGTTCGAGCGCCTCGCGGGCTTCGTCCAGACGCCCGGCCTCGTTCAGGAAGACGCCATAGTTGTTCAAGGCGGTGGCCTGCAGCAGGGGAGCGAGCTGCGGGTTCGAACGAGCGAGCTCGACGGCCCGGAGCAGGGCGGCCTCCGCACGACCGAGCTCGTCATCCAGGGTCGCGCTGACGCCCAGCATCGACAGGGCCTCGACTTCGGTCGCGAGGTCGCCGGTTTCCCGGGCCAGGCGCGCAGACTCGGCCAGTAGCTCCATGGCCGGAACCTGGGCCTCCATGGTCCGGTACAGGCGCCCCAGGGCAAAGAGCAGGCGGGCGCGAAGCGCCGGGTCGTCCACCGATTGCGGGCTGGCCCGCTCGCTGGCCAGATCGATCACGTCCAGCACGCGCACCTCTTCGCCTCGCGCACGGGCCGGGCCGGCCGCATCGATCATGTCGACCAGGAAATCCAGCACCTGGTTGGCATTCGCCGCTTCGAGCCGGGCCTCCGCTTCGGCCCGATGCGCCCGTTCGCTTTCGACCAGGATCCGAGACACCAGACCGACCGCCACGATCAGGGCCAGCGCCACCGCCGCAGTCGCCCAGGCATGGCGCTTGATGAATTTCCCGAGACGGTAGCCCCAGCGCGGTGCGGCCGCCTCGACGGGCCGGCCCTCGAGGTAGCGCTCGATGTCCTGGCGCAGGGTCGCGACGCTGGGATAGCGCTCCCGAAGCTCGTTCGCCGTTGCCCGGGCAATGATCGCCATCAGCTCGCGCGGGCAGTCGCCTTCGCCGGGGGCCAGATCGCGCGTCATCAGCCATTCGAGCAGTTTGCCCAGGCCGTAGACGTCGGCCAGAGTCGAGACCGATTCCCCTCGAAGCTGCTCGGGCGGGGAAAAGCCGGGCGTAAAGTAGCGGCCGGATCGAGTCATGGCACCGGCCTCGCCCGTCTGCGCTTCGTCGGAAGCCAGCTTGGCAATGCCGAAATCCAGCAGCATCGGCTCGCCGGCCGGCGTCACCATCACATTGCCGGGCTTGAGATCGCGGTGGATGATGAGTTTCTGGTGCGCGTACTCCACCGCCGAACAGATGCGTTGCATCAGGGCCAGGCGCTGCCGACGGGGCAGCCGCTCGCTGGCGCACCAGCGATCCAGCGGCTGACCGTCGACGAACTGCATCACCAGATAGGGCTGGCCGCCCTCGGTCGTGCCGCCATCGAGCATCGCGGCGATGTTGGGATGCTCCAGGTCGGCCAGGATCTGGCGTTCCTGACGCAGTCGCTCCAGGCTCTGCGCGTCGGGAAAGCCCCGAATCAGCTTGACCGCGACCTGGCGCTGGTACTCGGCGTCGCCGCGTTCGGCCAGGTAGACGCTGCCCATGCCACCACTGCCGAGCTCTCGCAGGATCCGCCAGGGGCCGATCGCCTGACCGCTAGCGCGCTGCGAGGTCTCATCGAGTTCGCGCACCGTGCGGTCCACGGCCTGGCGCAGCGGGTCGTCTTCGCTGGCATCGGCCTCGAGCAGCCCCCGCAGTTCGTCGCGCAGCGCCCCATCGTCGCCACAGGCCGCATCCAGCCAGGCGTTGCGTTCGGACTCCGGGCGTTCCAGTGCGCCTTCGAACAGGGCCTGCAGCTGCGCCCAGCGTTCCTCGCTCACTTCAACCTCTGCTTGAGCCAGGCGCGGCCCATGCGCAGATCTCGATCGATGGTGGTCGGCGAGATGTCCAGATGCTCGGCCACTTGGTTGCGGGTCAGACCGCCGAAATACATCAGCTCCATCGCCTGGGCGACGCGCGGGTTGAGGGCTTCCAGACCGTCGAGTGCTTCGACGAGATCGAGCATGTCCGCGCTGGGTGCATCCCCGGTGAGGTCGGCCTCGGACAGGGTCACACGGACCCGGTCACCACCGCGCTTGTCGCGCCGGCGGGCGCGGGCATGGTCGACGAGAAGATGGCGCATGGTGCGCGCAGCCAGGGCAAAGAAATGGCGGCGATCGTTGAAATCGCCCGAACCGGTGTCGATCTGCAGGAAGGCTTCGTTCACCAGCGCGGTGGGCTGGAGCGTATGGTCGCCGCGCTCATTGGCGAACTGGCGGGCGGCAATCGAGCGAAGGCGCTCGTAGACGAGCGGCAGCAGCGCCTCGCGGGCCGCGTCCTCCCCATCCTTCCAGCGCGCCAGCAGGCGCGTGATCTCTCCGGCGTTGTCCGCCACCGTTCCCCTCTTCTGGCGACCCGTAGGATGCGAGTCGCCGATTCGCTACGGTCCCGAGTATAGCAACAGGCACCGGGCCCGCCATTCATGTGGATTCGGGGCGATTGTCGGCTTTTTTGAGCAGGGTCAAGAAGCCCGAGGCGTCGCCTTTCTAGACTGGAATCCGATTCGATCCTGCGGAGCCGCCCCATGCCTTCAACCATCAGCCAGGCTGCCACCCCTCGGGGCACCTCGTCCGACTTCCCCACCGTGACCGCCGACCAGGTGCGCGAGGCCTTCGAGACGGGGCGCTACCCCTATTCCCGCAAGATCGCACGCCGAGTCTACGAGCAGGAGAAGGCTCGCCTGCAGGCGGAGCTGCTGAAGGTGCAGATCTGGGCCCAGGAGACCGGCCAGAAGTTCATCCTGCTGTTCGAGGGCCGGGACGCGGCCGGCAAGGGCGGCACGATCAAGCGCTTCACCGAGCATCTCAACCCGCGCTTCGCCCGCGTGATCGCGCTGAACAAGCCCACCGACATCGAGCGCAGTCAGTGGTATTTCCAGCGCTACGTCGAGCACCTGCCCAGCGGTGGCGAACTCGTCTTCTACGATCGCAGCTGGTACAACCGCGCCGGCGTCGAGCGGGTGATGGGCTTCTGCACGCCGAATGAATACCTGGAGTTCATGCGCCAGACGCCGGAGTTCGAACGCATGCTGGTCCGGTCCGGCATCCGCCTGTTCAAATACTGGTTTTCCGTCACCCAGGACGAGCAGCGGCGACGCTTCGAGTCCCGCGCAGACGATCCGCTGAAGCGCTGGAAGCTCTCGCCCATCGACCGGGCCAGCCTGGACAAATGGGATGACTACACCGAGGCCAAGGAGGCGATGTTCTTCTACACCGACACCGCCGATGCGCCCTGGACCATCGTCAAGTCCAACGACAAGAAGCGCGCCCGCCTGAACAGCATGCGCCACTTCCTGTCCTCGCTGGACTATCCGGACAAGAATCCGGAAGTCGTCCAGGCGCCCGATCCGCTGATCGTCGGCCACGCCAACCACGTGATCCACCGCTCGGAGCACATTCTGGGCACCTCGCTGCACCCGGATCAACGCCGAACGAAGTAGCGATGCTCCCGGCGAGCAGGCCTGGTCCGGGCCTACCAGCCCTCGCCGGTCCAGCGCCGCGGCGGGCGCTGCTCGACGACTTCGAAAACCAGTCGATCACGGTGGCGTCGCCCGTGGCGATCGGTGCTGGTGACTTCGGCCACGTGGATGCCCAGGGGCAGGTCATCGGGGAGGCGCAGACGCCATAGGTGCTGGTTGCTATCCGGGGCGGTGCGACCCTGCGGTCCCGGCACCGGATGGATGGCGGCGCCCTGGAAGGCTTCGTAAGCCTGCGCCCGCTCATCGCCCGAGCGGCTCACCAGTGCCTGACGTGACATGCTCAGGAGTCGCCGGGTGGCGAAGGGGTCGGCGAATTCGGCACCCAGCTTCGGCGCTTCGCCCTGCCCTGACTGGGTGCGCAACAAGGGCAGGTCCGGGCCGTCGTTGATGCGCGCCACGACACGAGTTTCCGCCGAGCCCAGCCAGACGTTGGCGGTCAGGTAGACGCCCTCGCCGAGATCCTCGACCGTGAACATGTTGAGATCGTTCAAGTCGTTGATCGAACGCGGTGGCACGGGATCGCGCTGGCCGGCCGGTGTGTTCATCCAGGCTGAGATCTCCGCGTGCCAGGCGCGGAAATCAGGCGTATTGAAGGCCACCCACTGGGCTCGATCGGCGCCATGACTGGTCGAGTGATAGGTCTCGACGAAGTCGATGCCGTCGAACTCCAGGCTCAGCAGGCCGCGCGGCGAGCCCATGTGCTGGATCGCCATCGGCACGCCGTCGAGCTCAAGATCGCCCATCCACCAGCTGCCGGCGGCCGCGCCGGCGATCAGGTGCCGGAAGGGCAGCGGACCCACGCCCGTGTGCTGCGGCCAGCCCTCGAACCACTCGCCCGGCGCCAGATTCTCGACCGTGTGCGTGTGGCCGGCGACGGACAGTGCCGGACGCCCCTCGAGCAAGGCATGAATGGCGGGCGTATTGTCGGTTTGATGCACCGGGCTGTCGGCATCGCTGAAACTGACCAGAGGGATGTGGTGCAGCAGCACGACCCGGCGGTCTTTCGGAACGGTCTCGAGCAGATTGGCCAACCAGGTCAGCTGCGTGTCGGGCAGGCGACCGTTGTAGCGCGGCCGCTGGTCGTCGACGCAGAAGCGCCGCCCGTCCATCGCCGCGTCCGCCTCGCCGCAGGGGAAGACCACGTTGTTCAGGGCCACGAACAGCACCTGGCCCATCTCGAAGGCGTAGTAGTCGGGCATGGCCCGCGCCCGCCAGCTATCGGCCGAGTGCTCAGGGTGCCAGGCGTCCAGATCCATATCGTGATTGCCGTGCACCAGCCACTGGGGCGCACCGGCCGTCGAGCCCAGGGCGAGCAGTCGATCGAGCAGGTCCAGATCGTCGCCGACGACATCGCCGACGTAGATCACACAGTCGTCCTCGTCGAGCTCGTAATCGAGCAGGCGCCGCACGGCACTGTCGCGGAAGTAAGCGATCTCGTCATTGGAATAGGTCTGGGAGTCACCGACGATCACGCAGCGAAAGCGCTCCGCCGCGCCTTCGCTGCGAGGAAGCAGCGCGAAGTCGACGCGCTCCGGCGCCGATCGATCGGGCAGCCCACCGTAGCGAAGGGGTGGCGAGCCACCGGCGCGGTAGTTCAGGAAGAACTGCGGCACGCCGCGAGCATCCAGGGGAACGCGCCAGGCGGCGGGCTGGACGATGCCCAGGTTCATGTCGTCGCGTAGCGGCAGACGGTAGCGACCCTGGCGGTCGGTGAGCACCACGTCGAGGCCATTGGACACGCGGACGCCCGCCACCCCAGGCTCGTCGGGATCACGAGCGCCATCACCATCGAGGTCATGGTAGACGCAACCATGCACGGTGCCGTCCTGCGCGAGTTCCGGCTTCGAATCCGGGCCCTGCGCGCAGGCGGTCAGCAGGTAAAGAGCCAACAAAGAACCGATCAGCGCATCTCGCCTCATCTACCGACGTTCCGGTTTCCAGGGCGTTCATGATGCCACGGCCGGATAGCGAAACCGGGGCAGGACGCCGCCGGGATTTGACCGACCGGAAAAACAGAGGTTAGTGTGTAGCTCCGGGGGTGGGCCAATCGAGCTGTCGTGTTTCGCTTGTCGAAGCGGCACGGGAGCCTGGAGGGAGTGGTGTCGGCAAAGGAACTGATCACATCCTGGCTGGAGGAGGCGGGCATCGAGGTCGGGGGCGACCGCCCCTGGGACCTGCAGGTGCACGACGATCGCCTGTTCCAGCGCATCCTGAGCGAAGGCAACCTTGGCGCCGGCGAGGCCTACATGGACGGCTGGTGGGACGTGGAGCAACTCGATGCGTTCTTCCATCGCCTGCTCCGGGCGAAGTCCGATCGCCGGCTCGTCAAGGCCTCGACGATCGCGCAGGCGCTGTGGAGCCGCCTGATCAATCGGCAGAATCGGCGCCGCTCCCGACAGGTCGCCGAACAGCACTACGATCTGTCGACGGCGCTCTACCAGGCCATGCTCGGCCCGACCATGCAGTACACCTGTGCCTACTACGGCCCCGACGGCGAGGATCGCTCCCTGGACGAGGCGCAGCGGGCGAAGCTGGAGCTGATCGCACGCAAGCTGCACCTCGAGCCGGGCATGCGGGTACTGGAGCTCGGTGGCGGCTTCGGCGAACTGGCGCGCTACCTGGCGGCCGAGCACGGCTGCGAGCTGGTCAGTTACAACATCAGCCGGCGCCAGGTCGAATTCGGTCGACGACTCTGCGACGGCCTGCCGGTCGAGATTCGCCAGCTCGACTACCGCGAGGCGGCCAGCATCGATGAGGACTTCGATCGCGTGGTCAGCATCGGCCTGCTCGAACACGTCGGCCCGAAGAACTACCAGGGCTTCTTCCGGCTGGTCCGGGACCGGCTCCGCCCCGGGGGTCTGGCGCTGATCCACAGCATCGGCGGCAATCGAAGTCGCCGCACGGCGGACCGCTGGATCACGAAATACATCTTTCCGGGCGGCGTGATCCCGTCCGAAGCCCAGCTGACGAGCGCGAAGGAGGGCCTGCTCACGCTCGAGGACTGGCACAACTTCGGACCCGACTACGACCGCACCCTGATGGCCTGGGACGCGAACTTCCTCGCCGCCTGGCCGGAGCTTCGCTCTTCGGAGGGCTTGAACGAGCGCTTCTATCGGATGTGGCGCTACTACCTCAACAGCTGCGCGGGCGCCTTTCGCGCGCGCGGCCTGCAGCTCTGGCAGCTGGTCCTGAGTCGGGGCGACCTGCCTCGCTACTCACCGCAGCGATGAGCGATTCGGGCCGGCAGAAACATCGTGATCGTGTCGCCGAGCTGAGCCGGGCGCTGGCCGCCTCGAATGGCCCGGTCCGCTTGCAGAAGTCCACCAGCAATCTGTTCCGACCGCGCCGGAGCGACACGCGCTGCGCCCTCGATGTGCGAGGCCTGAATCGCGTGATCGAGATCGACAGCGCCGCGCAAACGGCCGAGGTCGAAGGCATGACCAGCTACGCCGAGCTAGTCGATGCCACCCTGCCCCACGGCCTGGCGCCGGCCGTGGTCCCGGAGCTGAAGAGCATCACCGTGGGCGGCGCGCTCAGCGGGGTCGGGATCGAATCCAGCAGCTTCCGTTACGGTCTGGTGCACCACACGGTGCGGGATTTCGACGTGCTGGTGGCCGATGGCCGGGTGCTGCACTGCTCGCGCGAAGACAACGCCGATCTCTTCTACGGCTTCCCGAACTCCTACGGCAGCCTGGGCTATGCCACGCGGGTTCGCCTCGATCTGATTCCAGTCCGCCCCTTCGTGCGTCTGGAACACCGTTGCTTCGATGACCCCCAAAAACTGCTGGCCGAGATCGCCGAGGACTGCACCCGGCCAGCCTGCGACTACCTGGAGGGCGTCTACTTCGCCCCCGGCGAGCTGGTGCTGAGCCGGGCGCAGCTGGTCGATGCCCTGCCATCCGGCGAATCCGCCAGCGATTACACCTACCTGCGCCAGTACTGGAAAAGCCTGCGCCAGCGAGAGAGCGACGCGCTCAGCATCCATGACTATCTCTGGCGCTGGGACACGGACTGGTTCTGGTGCAGCCGCAACGTCGGGGCCCATTGGGCGCCGCTGCGCGTCTTGCTCGGGCGCAAGCGCCTGTCGAGCCTGACCTACCAGAAGATCATGCGCGCCAGCCATCGCTGGCCGCTGAAGATGCTGCAGTGGCTTCGCCCCCGCAGCGAATCCGTGATCCAGGACGTCGACATCCCCCTCGAGCATGCCGCGGCCTTTCTCGCCGACTTCGAGCGCGAGATCGGGATCCGGCCGGTCTGGATCTGTCCCTTCGTGGTGCCCGACCCGGGCTTTACCCTGTTCAAGCTGGACAGCAGCCGGACCTACATCAACTTCGGCTTCTGGGATCAGGTTCGATCGAGCCGGCCCGACGGCTATTACAACTCTCGGGTCGAAGACCTGGTCGCGCGCCACCAGGGCCGGAAGAGCCTGTACTCACGCAGCACCTATGACGAAGCGACCTTCTGGTCGATCCATGATCGAGCGACCTATCAGGCCCTCAAGCAGCGATGCGATCCCGAGGGCCGCTTTCCGGGTCTGTACGAAAAGACCGTCGGCCGGGCCTGAGGCTCAGCTCATCCCGATCCAGAGTTCGAGCAGTTCCGGCTGCTGCGCCTGCAGCCACTCGCGGGCGGCCAGATCGTCGGGCTTGCGGCGCAGCGCGCGGACGAAGTCCATCGCCTCGGCGGCCCCGATTTCGGGCGGGTTCTGGACGACGGGCATGGGGTAGCCTCGGGTCAGCAGCCAGGCCGGAAACAGCTCGATGTCGAGCGCCGGCTCCAGGTCCCAGAACTGCTCCACGCGGCGGGCCAGTTCATCGTCGTCGCAGACGTCCAGCCAGGCTTCGGCGGCCTGGCCATGGCGCCAGCACAGCTGGCAAAGGGCGGTCAGGCCGCGTTCCCGTTCACCCGTCTGCAGCGCGGCACGGAGTTCGGCCACCAGCAGCGGCGGGTGCTCGACGCGCGTCGGCTCCTGATCGAGGGCGGCCAGGGCACCGGCCCAATCCTCGCATCGGATGAGCAGCAGTGCCGGGCTCAGCGCCGGATGCGCCGGGTCGAAATCCAGCCCACGTCTCGTCTCAGCCAGGGCGCGCCAGAAGCGAGCCAGAAAGCGCCTGGCCTGGCCAGGCCCGAGGACACGCCGGGCTCTGGCGCCCAGGTCCTCGTCGATGGCCGTAAGCAGGGCCGCGTGGTCTTCGGGCAGCTCGTCCAGCCAGGCCATGGCGCCGACCAGATGCTCGCCATCGACCTGCAGTTCGCTCGCCGGATCTGCCCGGGACAGGTCGGCCAGCGCGGCCTCGGCCCCGGCTCGATCGCCGGCTTCAAGCTGGCGCACCAACTGCGCGCGCGCCACGGACAGGCGGTTGTCCATGAACAGATCACCCTGGGACTCACCCTCGCGACGTCGCCAGGCCGTGCGGGCCTGGCGATCGGCTCGGGCATCACGGAAGCAGGCGCCCTGCCCTGACTCCCGGTCCCGGATCTGCGGCTCCAGGCCCAGCTCACGGGCCCATCGGGCCGCATGATCGAGAAGTTCGATCGAACGCGTCGGGTCGCCGTAGAGCAGGTCTTCGAGCTGCCGCAGTCGGCCCTGCTCGAAGCGGTCCAGATCGGCGCGCTCGAGCCGTCTTGCCGCCACCAGCAGCTCCAGCGGTCGGTACTCGCGGTCGCGGGCGATCAGGCCATCGACGAGACTGTGGAGGGTATCGGGGTTCATCGATCTCGACTCAGGCCAGCGGTTCGAACAGGGCATCGAGGTCTTCGGCCTCGAGCTTGAGGGCGCCACCGCCGCCGAGCAGGCCCTCGATCAGGCCGCGCTTGGACTGCTGCAGCTCGAAGACCTTCTCTTCCACGGTCTGTTCCGTGAGCAGTCGATAGACGAAGACCTTCTGGTCCTGGCCGATGCGGTGGGCGCGATCGGTGGCCTGATCCTCGACCGCCGGGTTCCACCAGGGGTCGTAGTGGATCACCGTGTCGGCGGCGGTCAGATTCAGACCGACCCCGCCGGCCTTCAGGCTGATCAGGAAGACGGGCACCTGACCGGACTGGAAACGCTCGACGACGGCCCGCCGATCGCGCGTCTGACCGGTCAGCTTGACGTGCTCGATGCCCAGCGCGGCCAGGTCCTGCTCGATCAGCTCGAGCATCGTCACGAACTGCGAGAAGATCAGCACGCGCCGGCCTTCGGCCACCAGCTCGGGCAGCAATTCGCGCAGCAGCTCACGCTTCGCCGAACCTGCCCGTGCGGCCGCACCCTCCTTGAGCAGGGCAGGATCGCAGCAGATCTGGCGCAGGCGCAGCAGGGCGTCCAGCACCACGATCCGGCTCTTGTCCAGGCCGGGCCCGGCCAGGGCGCGACGGACCTTGTCGTGCAGGGCGACGCGATAGCGCTCGTAGAGGCGGCGCTGAGCGCCCTCCAGGGCCACGGCCCGCACCATTTCCGTCTTCGGCGGCAGCTCGGGCGCGACCTCGGACTTGGTCCGGCGCAGGAAGAAGGGTCGAATGCGCCGCGCCAGGGTCTCACGTCGCTCATCGTCGGTCTGACGCTCGATCGGCTTCTGGAAGACCTTGCGGAAACGGCTGTAGGACCCGAGCATGCCCGGCATCAGGAAATCGAACAGGGCCCAGAGCTCACCGAGGTGATTCTCCAGCGGCGTGCCGCTCAGACACAGGCGGTGCCGGGCGCGCAAACGGCGCACCTCGCGCGCGGCACGGGTGCGCGGGTTCTTGATCGACTGGGCCTCGTCGAGGATCAGCAGATGGAATTCGTGCGCGATCAGTTCGGCGGCATCGCGCGACAGCAGCGGATAGGTGGTGAGCACCAGATCGGACTCGTCGATCCACTGGAACTGGCCCTTTCGCTCCGGCCCGTGCAGGGTCAGGACCTTGAGATCGGGCGCGAAACGCCGCGCCTCCGCGCGCCAGTTGAACAGCAGGCTGGTCGGCGCGATGACCAGGGCCGGTCGGTTCAGCCGGCCGGCCTCCTTCTCGGTCTGGATGTGCGCCAGGGTCTGGATAGTCTTGCCCAGACCCATGTCGTCGGCCAGGATGCCGCCGAAACCGAACTCGCGCAGGAACTGCATCCAGCCCAGGCCATAGCTCTGGTAGGGGCGCAGCTCGGCGTTCAGGCCTTGCGGGGCCGGCAGGGACGGTACGCCCTCGAAGTCGGACAGGCGCTGGCTGAGTTCGGTAAGCGCATTGTCGCCACCCAGCTGCCAGCGCCGACCGGCCGGCGCCAGTTCGGCCAGCCGGGCACGCGGCAGGCGCAGGCGACCACGCTTGAGGCTGGGTGACTGGTCGAAGGCATCGACAAGGGCGCGCAGGGTGTCGGCCAGGCGATCGGCACCCAGGCGAACCACGCGCTGATCATCCAGGGACAGGATGACCGGGCGGCTGGAACGCTGGGAGCCTTCGAGGATGGCCTGCATCAGGCCCGGCGGCGTGCGCTCGATCCAGGCCAGCAGGGCCGGCAGCAGGGAATGCCGCTCGCCATCGGCGACGATGCCCAGATCCAGATCGAAGAGATCCCCCTGCTCGTCGGCCGCCAGCAGATCGCCATACCAGGCTTCGGGCTCGACCAGGCGCGGCGAAAACTCCGCCCGCCCGGAGATCTGCCAGCCGTCGGCTTCGAGCGCCTCCTGCTGCGCCTGCAGGTCCACCCAGGTCTGCACGGCCTGGGCGGCCTTGCGGGCCACGAAGAATCCCCCTTCACCCGGGCGGTAGTCCCGGCCCGGCACGCTGTCCAGGGGCACCAGGCCGGCCTCGTCGAGGCGGGCCAGGGCGAGTTCTTCGGCGGCTCGGTCACGCTCGACACTGACCACCCGGTTCGCGTCGACCAGCGCGCTGGCCGTCTCCTCGTCCCAGTCCAGGGTCACGGGGCCGTAGATGAAGCGCAGGCAGGCCGCCGGTTCCTGAGAGAAACGCTGACCGGTGCCCAGCTCGACCATGCGCAGCGCCAGCCAGGGGATCGGCTCGCGGGACGGCAGTTGTTCGAGTTCGAGCGCCTGCGGACGCGGAAAGCCGGGGGCCTCGTCGGCCAGGCGCTGGCGAAGGTCTTCCACCTCGGCCGGCGCGACAGGGCCGGCTTCCAGCAATTCGGCGACGCGCTCGTCTTCGTGACCGGTGACCAGGGGCCGACACTGACCCGAATCCGGGTTGACCCGCCAGGGCGGCAGCAGCGGCAGCTGGCGGGTGCCGTCTTCGGCCTCGTCCTCGAGCATGAGCACCTGATAGCCGCTGGGCAGCACCTGCCAGTGCAGATGCGCCGACACCGGCTCGCCCTCGCTCAATACCGGGCCACCGACCTCGTTCCAGTGGCAGCGTCCCGTGGCCAGCATGGCGCGTAGCAGGCCCTGGCTGCGCGGGCCCAGCGGCGACCAGACCAGATCGAGGGCGCCCGCCATCCGGTCGGCCAGCTCGTGCAGGATGCGCAGATCGTCCTCGCCGATGTAATCGGGCTGACGAGCGTCTTCCAGCCGCGACAGGGCATAGGGCGTGGCCACCGGCTCTCCGCTGTCGTCCAGGGAGCGTCGCGACGGGCAAACGCTCAACTCGCGCCCGTCCTCGGACAGGCGCAGCAGGTAGACCATACGCTGCTGGCTCGACCGCGCCACGGGCGACCTCGCCTCCACCGCCGCCGGCCGCTCGGGCCGGGCCAGTCCGGCCCGCGCCGTCAGCACCAGGGCCGCGACATGCTCGCACTGGCGCCGCCGCGCACAGCTGCAGTCCCCCTCGACGCCGGCATCGGAGACGTCCACGTAGACGCGATAGACGGCCTCCTCGGCATCGCTGACCACGCCGGTGAGCACGACCGAGTCGCCCACGCGTCCCTGGCGCAGGCGGCTGACCGCGCCCGCGTCGCAGAGCGCCTGCCCACGGCCGACGTAGCCGGGGCCCAGGGCGTCCAGGCGAGCTTTCTTGAGGATCGGATCCGACATTCTTCAGCGGTCGAAAGGCAGTGGCCAAACCGACCATGATAGCGAATCGCAACCCATTCAGGGCCAGGAATGCGAACCGGATCACCCTGCCCCTCCCTCCACGCTTGAACTTCATGGCCTGCACTACAATCCAATGAATCTCAATGCTTTCGAGGCTGATCGCATGCTCCATCGGACTGTCCTGCCGGCCCTGGCCCTGGTTTTTCTGCACTCGGCCGCTTTCGCCTTCGACCTGGCGGCCTACCGCGCGCTCGATCCGGCGGAATTGCGCGCAGCGGAAGCTCGAATCCACGAACTCCTGGAACCCGGCACGGCCCGCCAGCTGCGGGAACCGCGCAACGCCGCCGAACGCTACCTGGTGGCGCGCCAGCAGCGCCTGGCCGCGCAGCTGGCCGAACGGCCCGAGCCCATCGCCCTGTCCAATGGCGAGCAGGTGCAGGCCCTGTTCTGGCCGCTCGCCCGCGCATCGCGGCTGCGCGTCGATGCATCGGGCCAGGCCCGGATCGAGTGCGTTCCGGCCAGCGCCGAGCTGGGCCGCGAACTGCCCGATTTCCGCCACGGCAATCCGCCGAGGAGGCCCGTGCGATGAGGCGCCTCGCCCTGATCAGCCTGCTGTTGCTGCCAGCGGCACTGGCCGCCGAGATGCTGCGCATCGACTACAGCGACCCGCAGGGCTTCGGTTTCAACGACCCGACCCCGGTCCCCGCCGTCCCCGGCAACCCGGGCACGACCCTGGGTGAGCAGCGCCGCGCCGCCTTCGAGGCGGCCGTCGACATCTGGGCCAGCCGACTCGACAGCGAGTCCCTGATCCGCGTCGAGGCGCTCTTCGAGGACCTGGGCTGCGGTGAGAACACCACCCTGGGACGCGGCGGCACCACCGGCCTGGCTCGCGATTTCTTCAACGCCCCGAAAGCCGGCGTCAACTACCCGCTATCCCTGGCCGCCGCCCTGCGGGGCCAGATCTACTCCCAGTTCGATGCCGAGCTGCGCGTGCGCTTCAATTTCCGCGTGGACGCGGAACCCTGCCTCGACAATATCAGCGGCTACTGGTACGGCCTGGATCCGCTCACCCCGCCGATCCAGGGCACCTATTCCTTTCTCGAACTGGCGGTCCACGAACTGGGCCACGGCCTCGGTTTCCAGAGCCTGACCGAGCGCGACAACCGCCAGTTCTTCGGCGACCCGCCCGTCCCGGACGTCATGTCGGATTTCATCTTCGACCTGGCTCGCGATGCCAGCTGGGCCGAAATGACGGCGGCCCAGCGCGCCCAGTCGGACACCTCGGAGAGCAATCTGGTCTGGATCGGCCCCCGAGCCAACCTTCGCGCGGCCGAGCGCCTGCTGCCACCCGGGCAGATCACGCTGGCACCCGATCAACCGGGCAGCCAGCGCTTCGAGGCCTGGATCCAGGGCTACGGCCCCTACCTGGCGCTCGACGGCCTGCGTGCCCGGCTGGTGCTGGCCCAGGGGCCCGGCGACAGCCTGCCCGCCAGCGACCCCTGGCATCGCAGCCTCGCCTGCCAGCCGCTCGACAACACGGACGAAGTCGCCGGCGCCCTGGTGCTGGTTCGCCGCGGCGACTGCACCTTCGCCAGCAAATGGCAGAACGTCTTCGATGCCGGTGGCGCCGGCCTGCTCCTCGTCGACAACCAGCCCGACGGCAGCGCCCAGGCCATCGCCCGGGACTTCGGCATCGCGCTCGATCGCAACCTGCCCATCCCCATCTGGATGGTCAGCGATTCGACGGGCCTCGCCCTGCGCAACGCCCCGGTTGCTTCAACGGTGCTGCTCGGCTATGACTCCACCGCGCCCGCGCGCGGCACCCGCGAGGGCTTCGTCAATCTGGAGGCCTCACCGGACAACCCGGACAGCAACGTCTCGCACTTCGCGCGCAGCCTGGCGCCGCGCTCGGTGATGAATCCCTTTCTGTCCAACAGCGCCTTCGACGGTGATCCCGATCTGGCCCCGGATCTGCTGCACGACCTGGGCTGGCCCGATGGCACCGCCAAGCGCGGCCAGTACAGCGGCAACTGGTTCAACCCGGAACGCGCTGGCGAGGGCTGCCAGCTGACCCTGGAAGACGGTCAGGACGTGCCGGTACTGACCTGCTACCTGTACCGGGACGGCGAGCAGTTCTGGCTGATCGGCAATGGCGTGGATCGTGGTGATCGCCTGGAATTCAACGAGATGATCATCACCGAAGGCGCCGACTACGGTCCGGCCTTCGACCCCCAAGCGGTCGTCCTGAGCGACTGGGGCGAGATCGTCATGCGGCCCATCGACTGCAATCGGGCGCGCTTCGACTTCCAGCCCTTCGATCCGGCCCTGCCGGCCTACAGCAGCCAGATGGTCAAGATCGTGGGCGGTGACTGCAATCTGCGCGCCGCACAGCAGCCCGATCGGCGCCGCAGCGGCAACTACTTCGACCCGCAGCGCGGCGGCGAAGGCGTGCAGCTGGCCGTCGAAGCCGATGGCCGGGCCTGGGTGCTGACCTTCTACACCTATCTGGACGGCAAGCAGGTCTGGATGATCGGCTCGGGCAACCGCCTCGGCAACACCATCGAGTTCAACGATGTGGTGACCACCCGCGGCGGCGACTACGGGCCCGACTTCGATCCGGACCGCGTCGAGCTACTGCCCTTCGGGCGCTTCATCCTGGAATTCGAGAGCTGCAACGATCTCCGCCTGGAGCTCCTGTCCGAGGACCCGCGCTTCCCCTCGGGAACCCGGGAAATGACGAGAATCGTCCCGCAGGAGTGCTGAGCCGGCGCTCGACGCCCCCTGTGCGCATGAATCTTTCGTGTCGCGCACTGGCTCACGACCGCTCGGCGATCGCCGGTTCGGACGGCCCTCGAAATCTCGACGGCGTCGCAGACAGGCTTCCCAGCATCTTGTTTGTACGCGAATTCCGTCCGATCGAGCATGGATTGCCCGCCAACGTCCCCGAACTCGTCGACTTCCTTGCCCGCGAAACCATCCCGTGGCTTTCTGTGCAGAACGCCTCATACCTAGAGTAACGACTCTAGAACGAGCCATTAGGGTCGGAAGCTCGTAAGGGAAGTCCATGCGCATTCCACGGGAGGAAACACAGCATGAACCACACGACCCGATCCGCCCTCGTCCTGGCCTCCAGCCTGTTCACGGCCCTGCTCGGCGCCTCGTCGGCGCTCGCCCAGAGCCCGGAAGCCAGCCAGTGCAACTGCAGCTGCCAGCGTTATCAGGTGCTGGTGGCCAATGAGTTGCCGAACAGCCCGGCGCAGGAGCAGGAAATGCTGCAATGCGCCGCCAGCTGCGCCATCGCCTGGGTCCGCTGCGAAGAGCAGTCCGGCCTGGCCGAGACCCGCACCGACAACAGCAGCGATGCTCGCGACGAGGATGGCGTCCGCCACGGCAACGCCATTCAGGCCAGCCTCCAGTCGGACATCTGATCGCTCAGGCGGCGGCCTCCGGACTCGTCTGGACGCCGCCGCCCGCCTCCTGGCGCGCCTGCAGGATCGACACCGCCACCAGATCACCGGTGACATTGATCATTGTGCGGGACATGTCGAGGATGCGATCCACGCCGATGACCAGCGCCACGCCGGCCGCCGGGATGCCGATGCTGCCCAGCAGCATCGACAGGATCACGATGCCGATGCCCGGCGTACCGGGTGAGCCAACCGAGGCACCGACCGCCAGCACGGCGACGAGCAACAGCTGACCCAAGCCGACATCGACCTGGAAAACCTGGGCCAGGAACAGGGTCGCGACCACCTGGTACAGGGCCGTGCCCGCCATGTTGATGGTCGTGCCCAGGGGGATCACGAAATGAGCCAGCGATGAATCGACGTCGAGCCGGTCTTCGGCGGTCTTGATCGTCATCGGCATCACCGCCGCCGACGACGAGGTCGAGAAGGCCAGCAGTTGCACGTCGCGCACCGCGCCCATGAAGCGCCGCACCGAGCGCTTGGTCAACAGACGGTAGATCAGCAGATAGACCATCAGCATCACGGCCAGGCCGCCGAGCACGGTCAGCACGTAGACGCTCATGCCCAACAGGGCGTCGAGCCCCAATCGCGTGGTGATCTGGGCCAGCAGCCCGAACACGGCCAGGGGCACCAGGAACATGGCCCAGCGAACCACCACCATCGTCACTTCCTGCACGCTGGAGAGCAGATCGATCAGAGGCTGGGCTCGCGTGCGCGCCATGCTGACCAGGGCCACGCCGACCAGCAGCGCCATCAGCACGACCTGCATCATGTTCTGATCGAGGCCGGCCTGCAGGGGATTGGTCGGGATCAGTTCGACCAGGTGCAGGGGCAGATCACCGAGATTCGGCGCGCTGGTCGGCGCGGCGACGTCGACCGACAGCTCCGCAGTCAAGGCGGCGGCATCGACCCACTGCCCCGGTTGAATCCACAAGGCCACGGCGATGCCGATGGCGGCCGCGACAAGCGTCGTGGCGAGGAAGAAGACGACCACGCTGAGGCCCGTTCGGCGCAGGGAGTCCAGGTTCTCGCCCGCCGTCATCCCGAGCACGATCGAGGCGAAGACCAGGGGAATGACGATCATCTGCACCAGGGCCAGGAAAAGCTGACCCGGCAAGGCCAGCCAGTTGGTCACCAGCGCTGAGGTGGAGGCCTGGAACCAGCCGGTCTCGGGACCCAGCATCACGCCGACGACAATGCCCAGCGCCATGGCGATCAAGACCTGAGCCCAGAGGCGGGCGCGAACGAAGCCTTTCAGCTGGACATTGAGCTGGCGAAGCGTGTGGTAACGCGAGGGACGAAGCGGCCGATCCGTCATTGCGATTCAATTCGGTGGGAGACGGGCCCAAAGGGTAACGCGCTCGGCATGCCAAAGAAAACGGCGCGAACCCGAGGGCCGCGCCGTCTTCAGTCCCTCGCCCGATCCGCCGTCGGCTGCGTCGGACAGCGTTCGGTCTAGGATCTGGAGCCCAGCACCTTGCTCGCCAGTGCCCAGGTCATGGCGCCGAGCACCAGCAGCCCGGTCACATCGAGCATCGGCACGGCGAAGCTGGGCTGCACCGGCCCCGGTGGTGCGCCGGCCACGACCGAGACGTTGTCGATCTCGAAGAAGGCCGGCCCGGTAAAGGCCTCCGGAACGGTCCAGACGAAATTCAGGCGGACGCTCTGGCCCGCATAGGCACTCAGATCGATCGACTCGATGGTCACGCCGGTGTCCAGCACGAGCTCACCGGGCGAGGCGGTCAGCACGGGGAAGGTTTCGATCGGGGCACCGCCGCCCGAGGGCTCGATCACGACATCGAACTGCCGATCCAGGGTGCCACCGCCGTAGTTGTACAGATCCCAGGCTGCGCGATGCGCGAATTCCAGGGTCAGCGAAGACCCGGCCGGCAGGCTGATGTCCTGACCCAGCTCGATCGTGCCCGGGCCGGCACCATCGAATCCATTGAGGGAGGAGAAGACCCCATCGACCGGCGAGCTGGTGAAGAAGGTGTAGCCGACATAGGTCGGACCGGCCACCTGCTGCTCGAAGAAGAAATCTGGGTAGGGAAAATCCTGGGTCACCCAACCGGTGTAATCACCGGTCTCGAAACTGCAGTTGACGACCGGATTCTGCGGCGTGTCGCAGCTCAGGACCAGGCCGTCCAGAGCGTCCGAAAAATCACGGGGTTGGGGAATGGCCGGGCCGTAGAGCCCGCTGATGGTGCTGTCGGTCATGGGTCGATCCTCCCTTGTTCATTGGCGCTGAGCGCGGTTTCGCCTGGAATCCGGCGATTCCTGCAAGTATGCGCGCAAATGCCGAAAGCAACAAGCCTGCAAAGGCTGCCCGGCTCGGCCCTCGGGGCCCGCCTCGATTCTGCTAGACTGGCCAAAGCCCAAGGGTCCTAAATTCCATGCCGTCGGCCTCTTCCATCCATCCGCGCAGCGCCAGGAACCTCGATCAGGTCTATGTGGGCCTGACGAAGGACCAGCGGATCTTCGCGTCCAGCCTGGATGAATCCCTGAAGCTGATCGTCACCAGCTGCTCGGAGAGCCTGGACGTCGCACGAGTCAGCGTCTGGACCTTCGATCAGGCCAGCGGGCGCCTGAGCTGCGCGGTGCTCTACGATCGACGCAGCGGCGCCTTCGAGCGCGGGGCCGTGCTCCGAGAGCAGGACATCCCACGTTACTTCAAGGCCCTGGTCGGCGAGCGGCTGATCGATGCCGAAGATGCCTGCGCGGACCCGCGCACCAGCGAACTGGCGGAAGACTACCTTCGCCAGCTGGACATTCGCTCCATGCTCGACGCGACCCTGCGCTTCGAAGGCCAGCTGCGCGGCGTGCTGTGCGTCGAGTCGGTGGGCGAGTCGCGCGAATGGAGCCGCAGCGAGAAGGTCTTCGTCAGCTCCCTGGCCGAACTGATCGACCAGATGATGATCCTCGAGCAGCTGCGCGAGCGGGAAAGCCACTATCGGTCATTGTTCGATCATTCAGCCGACAGCATCTTCATCGTCTCGAACGGCGTGTTCATCGACTGCAACCCGGCCGCCGAAACCATGTACGAGTGCACGCGAGAACAGCTGCTGGGCGCTGGCCCCGCCGCCATCTCCCCCGAGCAGCAGCCCGACGGCACGCCGTCCCGGGATCTCGCCCGGCGCTACGTGCAAAGCGCGCTGACGGGCAAGGTGCAACGTTTCGAATGGCGCCACCGCACCTTTTCCGGCAAGGAGTTCGACAGCGAGGTGACCCTGAGCCGGACGCCCAGGGGAACCGACTGGTGCGTGATGGGCATCGTTCGCGACATCTCGGCGCGCAAGCAGGCCGAAATCGAACTCGAGGAATCGAAGGCCGCCCTCGAGTACCGGGCCCTGCACGATTCCCTGACCGGCCTGCCCAATCGCGACAGCTACCACCGTGATGCCTCGGCTCGCATCGAATTCGACTCTCCGGTCGCGATTCACCAGGCCGTCTACCTGCTGGACCTGAACCGGTTCAAGGAAGTCAACGACACCCTGGGCCATGATTTCGGCGACGAAATGCTCATCATCGTCGGCCATCGGCTGCGACGCTTCGCCGATCGTCATGCCTGCAAAGTCTATCGTCTGGGCGGCGATGAGTTCGTCATCCTCGCGAACATCGGCAGCGAAGACGAAGCCATCGAACTGACCGAGCGATTGCTCGAGGAATTCGACCGGCCGTTCTCGGGGCGCGACATCGACCTGCACGTGGACACGAGCATCGGCATCTCGCTTTCGCCTCTGCACGGCACCGATGGCCATGCCCTGCTGCGCTGCGCCGATGTCGCCCTGTACCGGGCCAAGCGTAAGGCCGCCGGCTACGCCCTCTTCGACCCCGAGCTCGATCAGAAGGACAAGCGGCACCTGACCCTGATGTCGGACCTGGTCGAGGCCATCGAGCGCAACGGCCTGAGCCTGCACTACCATCCGCGGGTCGATCTATCCGATGACCGATGCACGCACTGCGAGGCCCTGTTGCGCTGGCAGCATCCCGAACACGGCATGATTCCACCCGATGAGTTCATCGTCAGCGCCGAGCTCAACAACCTGATCCACCAGTTGACCCGCTGGGTGCTGCGAACCGCGCTCGCCCAGCTGAAAGTCTGGCTGGACCAGGGCATCGACATGAACATCAGCGTCAACGTCTCGGCGCGCAACCTCGTCGACCATCGCTTTGCCGACGATCTCAACGCGATGCTGCTCGATCACGATGTTCCAGCATCCCGGCTGGAGATCGAGATCACCGAGAGCGCCCTGATCGTCGACCCGGTTCGCGCGCTGGAGTCCCTCGAGGCCATGCGGGCCTACGGCGTCTCGATCGCCGTCGACGATTTCGGTACCGGCTATTCCTCGATGAGTTACCTCAAGCGCCTTCCGGTGCACGTGCTCAAGATCGACAAGAGCTTCGTCCAGGATCTGTTGCGGGACGAATCGGACGCGACCCTGGTCCGTTCGGTCATCGATCTGTCCCACAGCTTCGGCCTCCAGGCCGTAGCCGAAGGCGTCGAGGACGCGGCCACGCTCGAGGCCCTGAAAGCGATGAACTGCGACCAGGCCCAGGGCTTCCACTATTGCCGGCCATTGCCGGCGGCCGATTTCGAGGTCTGGCTGAGGCTGCGGGGCTAGGTAGCAGAGGGTCTGTTTCGACCCTACTCCAGGCTGATATCGGCAAAGGGGATCGATTGCTCCAGCACCGCATCGCCTTCCATGTCGTGCACGGTGAGGCTGACCTGGCGCGCTGACCAGTCGATGGTGATTTCGCCGAAATTCTCCCGCGCGTAGGCCGGACCCAGCTGGTTGCTGCTCATTTCATCGTTCTCGTCGCGCACGACCCGGTTCAGGGACGAGGCCGTGAGTTCGTAGAGCGGGTAGTCCGTGATCCCACCCTGTCGATAGAGAGCCGACAGGTGTCGATCGCCGGACACCAGGATCACTCCATTTGCACCGCTGGTCTCGATGATCTCGTAGAGCCGCGCCTGGGATCTCGGCAGCTGCTTCCAGGCTTCCCAGCCGTGGACGTCGGCCAGCACCTGCACGCTCGATACCAGCAGGCGCAGATCGGCGGGCTTGCGAAGTTCGGCTTCCAGCCAGGCCCATTGCTCGGGACCCAGCATGTCCTGATCCGGCGCATCGGAAGGCACGTAGCGCTCCATGCCGGCCGCGCCGCGGTTCGGTGAGCGGGTCAGGTCGGTTCTGAAGAAGCGCGTGTCCAGCATGATGATCTGGACCCGCTGTCCCTCGGGGCCGAAGGTCTCCGAGTAGTAGACGCCATCGCGGTCGGCGACCGGATGGTCCTCCATCCCCCAGTAGGTCTCGAAGATCGCCTCGCTGCCGTACTTGCCGTAGTAGGTCCGGCCGCCGTCGTTCATGCCGTAGTCATGGTCATCCCAGGTGGCCATGATCGGCACCGCGGCCGCCACTCGCTGGAAGTCGCGCTGTTCGGACAGCTCGGCATAGGCTCTCATCAACTCCTCCATGTCGGGCGACAGGGACCAGACGTCGCCGTAGACGTTGTCGCCGATATAAAGGAACAGATCGGGGTCGCGAGCCCGCAGCACGTCGAGAATCGGCGCCGGCTCGTCCTGCCCCCGACAGGACGCCACGGCGATGCGCGTCAGAGCCCGCTCCTTCGGCCACGGCAAGGCGGCGGGCACCCGCGGCCAGTCGGAGCGATCCGCCCAGGCGAAGTAGGCCTTCAGGGCCTCAGCGGCGGAGTTCGCGTGATCAGGCGCGTTGCCTCGATCGCGCGGCGCACTGGCGCAGGCCGCCAGAAGCATGCAGACGACAAGAACGGGAATGGACCTTGACCATGACCTCGGTCGAAACATGAACGCTCTCCCCTCGAGCTGGATACGGAAGCGGGATTCGGGAAACGGCGATGCCGAGACCCGATCCTAGCCCGTTCTCCATGACAGGAGCAATCTCGGCGGCGCGAGCGCCTCCTGCAGCGCCTCCTGCAGCGCCGATCACCAAGCGCCCGAGAACCAGATCTTCGAGGACCGCTTCGAGTCCGGTTGACGCCCTCGAAGGACCCTAGCGGCAGCGCCCGTAGCGATCCGGAGAGGCACCGGGGCCACCGCGCAGACCGGGCGGGTTCTCCCAGTTCGTGCCGCGCCCGCCGCGTCGACCGGGTGGATTGTCGTCGCGGTCGACCCAGCAGCGCCGTGACTGGTTCCACCACCCGTAATCCGAATGAAAGAAGCCGTGCTCGGGGTGGAAGTAGTAGCGGCCCGATCGTCGAACGAACACGACCGGCGCGCCGCGAACGACGATGGTGATCCGATCCGGACTGGCGCCGGGGCCGCCTCGCGGTCCGGGCGGATTGTTGTGGCGATCGGTCGCACAGGCCGAAAGGGCCAGCAGGAACAGGCCGGCCACCAGAGTGATTCGAGTAGGGTTCATCGCAGCTCCTCCACATCGTGTCGTTCAAGACGGATGCGCCCGAAAGCTCGAGCGTGGATCCACTCTAGCGCCCCACACTGTCAAGATGTGTGTCACCGGCCAACGAATTGAAAAGCTGCCTTTTCTCGACATGGCTGCGGCGCAAGTGGATGCTCAGGGCAGGAGTGCCCAGCCCTCGGACTGACGCCGCACCAGCACCGTCATCGCCGAGTGCGCGAGCTTCACGCCCGGCGCGAGTTCCTCGGCGCTGACGCCGCGCGCCGACGCGCTCTGTCCGCAGAGGTAGATCGTCACGCCGGCTTCCATCAAGGCCTCGAGGAGATCGGCGTTCGGATGCTCGACGCCGAAGCGCTCGCGATAGGCCTCGCGGGACAGGACGTCGAACAGGGTGCCGCCGTGGGTGACGACCTCGATCTGCAGGTCTTCGGGATCGATGCCGGCGCGGGCATGCAGGTTGACGAAACGGGCGACCGATTCGAGGCGGCGATTCAGCACGTGCGTGTCGGCCGAGCCGCTGGCCACGTCGAACAGGATGCGATAGGTCTCACCCGGCACGAGGTTGAAGGCGTCGTCGGGCTGCGGCGCGACCGGGCCGTGATCGGCAATCGCCGGGCCGGTGGTGAAGCTCTCCGGCAGGGACTGCGAGAGGGCGGCGACGGGCAGCGTCAGCAGCAGCAGGAATGCTGCCCGACTCATGCCTCGGCTCCGGTGACTTCGTCCAGGAACTCGGTCGCCCGGCGCAGATGCGGAATCACGATGGTTCCGCCGACCACCAGGCCGATGCTCATCGTCTCCATGATCTCCTCGCGGCTGGCGCCGGCCTCGACGCTCTGGGCAATGTGATAGCTGACGCAGTCGTCGCAGCGCAGCACCAGCGAGGCCACCAGGCCCATCAGCTCCTTGCTCTTGTGATCGAGGGCACCCTCGCCGCTGTAGGTCAGGGAATCAAGGGAGAACATGCGCTTGATCACGCGGTTGTCCTCGGCCAGAAGGCGCTCGTTCATCTTGCGGCGGTATTCGGTGAACTGCTGGACGCGGTTGCTCATGGGGAACTCCGGTAGTGCGGCAATGGAATCTGGGGGGCACAGCTTAGCTCAGGACGATGCGCAAGTCTGATGTCGGGAGCGGCCCGTCGGGGACTTGTCCAGACCACGGACCCGGGACTAGAGTGACCGAAGCCAGCACGTCGATCCCAACCAGCGAGCGTCAACCATGCGACTACTCCTGCTCAGACACGCGAAATCTGCCTGGGACACGCCGGGGCTTCGCGACCACGATCGCCCCCTGGCCCCGCGCGGCGAACGGGCCGCCCCCGCGATGGGCGCCTACTTCGCCGGCACGGACCTCCGCGTCGATCGCATCGTCAGCTCCACCGCCGCCCGCGCCTGGACCACGGCCCGCCTGTTCCAGGCCGCCTTCGATCCTCGGATCGAACTGGCCAGCCGTCGCGACCTCTACCACGCCGACGCGATGGACATCCTGGCCATCGCTCTGGAGGAAGCGGCTGGTGACGACGACGCTCGCATCCTGCTGGTCGGACACAACCCCGGAATGCACGATCTTGCCCGCGCCCTCTGTGGCGAGGGCGAGCCGGCAGCGGTCGATCGACTGCAGACGAAGCTCCCCACGGGCGCGCTGGCCGAATTCGAACTGAGCCTTTCGTCGATGACCGATCGCCAGTCCGACAGCGGACGACTGCTGCGCTTCGTCCGCCCCAAGGACCTGCCCTCGGCGAAGTCGCAGGGGCTTTAGCGGGCATCGGTCACCGGCGCCAGAAGGACGCCCGTCTGGATGGGCCTTCGTCACCCCCTCCGGCCGTCGGACCAGCGCCGGGTATACTCCCCGAGGGAGAACCAAGGAGCGCGGCCCGTATGGACGTCCATCACAACGCAGCAGACTCCGGTGCCTCAGGGAAGATCGAAGCTCCCCAGCAGCGCACCGCCGGCGCGAAACTGTTCAGGGCTGTGCACCCCTTCGTGCTCTGCCTCCTCCTTGCCCTAAGCCACACGGCCCTGGCCACCCCCGAATGCAGCGACGGCTTCGACAATGATGCCGACGGCTTCATCGATCTGGACGACTTCGACTGCAGTGGACCGACCGACAATTCCGAGCGTCCGCCCGAGTGCGACGACGGCCTGGACAACGACAACGACGGCTTCTTCGATCTCGATGACTTCGACTGCGTCAATGCCGAGGACGACACGGAGCGGGCCACCCAGTGCAGCGATGGACTGGACAACGACAACGATGGCTTTTTCGACCTGGACGACTTCGACTGCACCGATGCCGAAGACGACCTCGAGGGACCGACCCAATGCGCGGACGGCCTGGACAACGATAACGATGGCTTCTTCGACCTCGATGACTTCGACTGCATCGATGCACTCGACAACACCGAGCGCCACACCCAGTGCAGCGACGGCCTCGACAATGACGGCGACGGCTTCTTCGACCTCGATGACTTCGACTGCTTCGATTCAGAGGATGATTCGGAGTTCTATCCCTTCATCGTCATCTTCGGAGATCGCTTCGAAGGGCCGTCCGACTGAGTCCATGCCGCAGAGGTTGATTCAAGACCGGTGAAACGGCCCGCGACCAACCGCCTCTTGCCAAGGCGAAAAGCCCGACAAGCAACATCACGTGCGAAAAGCGCCAAAGGCGTGAGCGCAGCGTTTGGCACGGCGACGGGCGATCACGCCTGCCCTGGCCTCGCCAAACGCCGCCAGGCCCCGTCAAAAAGCCAGTGTTTGACTACAGCCTCTTGTGTCTGCGATCATGGGTCCGTGGGTTGCTGGCGCCATGCTGGAATGCCGGAGATTCTCCGGACTGACCGTGAAGCCAGGGACCGCGGTCCGACGACCGCTCTGGCTTGAAGCCAAACGAAGTCATCCGGCACGGCACCGAACTCCTGGCAATCCCTTCCCGGATGCAGTCATACAGCTATGAACGAGGGACTCAAGATGACTGGAGAAAGGCCAATGAGCTCCACGCAACAATGCAAATCGATCGCCCGGGTCATCAATGCGTTCAATACGGCGATCCTCACCCTTGCAGTCGCCATCTTCTTGCTCCTCGGTGGGAACAGCTACTCACTGTTCTTTGCGGTGTTCGGCCTGGCGGGCCTCATTTCACAGGCCTGTTTCACTACTGAAAAGCTGACCGATGTGCCGCCAGGGACCGTGCGGGCCATTCTGGATGGGTTTATCGGCCTTCGTTTCGCCATCACTTGCCTGTTTACCCGGACCATTCCGTAAGCTCGCCGGCAAAGCTCGACAATGATCGGATCGCTCGAGCTGTCCACCCGCCCCGGCATCATCTGGCCTTCGACTGGAGAGCCCGAAGCGCCCTTGCCAAGGAACCACGCCCCATTTCGATGGCGCAGACTTGTTCGGCAGGTGAAACTGCGCTAGCCTCGATCCTGGTCTGTATGGGGACTTGTCGAGGATCCTGCGCTCAGCGCAGGGATCCCGAATCGACCGATCTTGCGCTCACCGATCACCTTTTCGCCATCGACGATCCGCACGTCGCATCCTCCGTATCTGGGAGGCCCTGGACTGAGCACTTCCACACCATCCATCCAAAAGGAATGCCTGCAATGAACAAGCTTCGTGGCTTGGCGCCACTCACTCTTGCCATCAGTACCGCGCTGATGAGCGCATCCGTACTGGCGCAGAGCTCCGACGTCGTCATTCAGGCGCCGCCGGGCGGCACCGTTCGGGTTGAGGATTCCGCTGGCAACTCGGTCTTCCTGCAGGTCAACGACGACGGGACGCTGGTGTTGCCGGGCATCGCTGGCGACCCGGAGCAGACCTCGGTGCTGTGCTTCGAGGCCGCTACAGGCATCCTCGGGCCATGCACGGCCGCCGCCGCGATCGGTCCGACGGGCCCGACCGGCCCCGCCGGGCCGCCGGGACCGACGGGCGCCCAGGGCGATCCGGGCCCGGTCGGTGCGGTCGGCGCCACGGGTCCAGCCGGCGCAACCGGACCCCAGGGCAACGCTGGCCCGCCAGGCCCTACCGGCCCGACCGGAGCCATGGGAGCCACGGGACCCGCAGGCGCTCAGGGGCCCATCGGAGCCACTGGGCCCACGGGAGCGATCGGTGCCACCGGACCCGCAGGCGCCGATGGCGCGACGGGCCCTGCGGGACCCACCGGACCCATCGGACCGCAGGGTAACCAGGGACCACCCGGGCCGATCGGCGCCACCGGGCCGGCAGGCGCCCCAGGACCGATCGGTCCCATCGGCCCGACGGGACCGGCAGGCGCCATCGGTGCGACCGGTCCTGCGGGCGCGCCGGGACCGACTGGCCCCGTGGGGCCCATCGGACCGACCGGCCCCTCCGGACAGAACTTCAGCGTGTCGATCCAGGGCACCCCGATCAACGACCCTACGCTGGACTTCGATTACCTGGGTTACAACGGGCGCGGACACTCGTTCCTGACCAGTCAGGGCTACACCTTCGAGATCAGAGCCAACCAGCTCGCCCAGGGCATCCTCCTGTGGTCCGGCGCGGGTTGCACGGGCACGCCCAGCGTCCTGGTCAGCCCAAGCTCGACCTCGTCCATCGGCATCGGCCAGATCTTCGAAGCCGGCGGCGTCATCTACAGCAGCTCGCCCACCGCCTTGCCCTCGACCGTGACGCCCGCCTCCGTCTTCGTGCCGGCCACCGGGGCCTGCAACCCGAACACCAACCCGAACCTGACCGTCCCCATTGCCGTCAACAATGCGGCCACGACCGGCTTCAACCTGCCGGCCGCCCCGCTCCAGGTGCTCCTGAACCCGAACTGATTCGGACCAGACGACTGAACCCACCTGGCGGCCCATCCGGCCGCCAGGTGTCCGGCCCCGCCGGCCACCTTATCCACCCCATCTGCGCTCCAGGAAATCCTGGCCAGCCTCGCTTGGCTCCTCGTTCAGCAAGACGCCCGGAAATGTCGCGTCCGGATCGGGTGCGTATACTCGGTAGACTTCATCGGACCGTCATCGCCATGAGAACTTCGCTACGCGCTGCCTTTTCGCTACTCCTCCTGCTTGTCCCGAGCCTGGCGTTACCCTTCTCCGATCCAGGCCCTGTGTGGCAGGGCATCACGGACACGACATCCCTGGGCCATCGTATCGACGCCCACCTGGCCGACGCCGAACAACTGCTCGCCGACATCCGCGCCCTGGAAGGGCCCCGTTCGGCCGACAACACGCTGCTGCCCTACAAGCGCGCAAGGCATGAACTCGGCAAGGCGAAGCAGATGACCCATCTCGCCCTCAATACCCATCCCGAGGCCTCGTTTCGCGAGTATGCCCGCGGCCGGGACGCCGAGCTGGCCGAGCGCTGGAGTGCGCTGGCCCTGGACCGTGGTCTCTACGACGCGCTTGCCGCGATCGATACGGAGCCTTTGTCCGACCAGCTTCGCTATGTGCTCGAGCATGAGCTGCAACGATTTCGCCGTGACGGGATCGAGCTCGACGAGGAGGGCCGCAACCGGGCCAGGGAACTGAGAGCGCGCATCGCCGAGCTGGGCGCTCGGTTCGAGGAGAACATCCGCAACGATAACCGCTCCGTCACCGTTTCTGCCGATGCCCTCGCTGGACTGCCCCCGGATCTTTCGGCGGCACTCGCTGCCAGCCCCACGGACACGGACGGCAATCTGATCATCGCGGCAACACCGGACATCGCCGGCCCTGCCATCATCTTTGCCGAGCGCGCCGATGTGCGCGAGCAGTTCGCGCGCGCTTTGCTGCAGCGCGGCTACCCGGCAAACGTTCCCGTGATCGATTCGATACGCGCACTTCGCCACGAGCTGGCGACGCTGCTGGGCTTCCGCTCATGGGCAGACTACAGCCTGAGCTCGAAGATGGCGGCTTCGCCCGAGCGCGTTGCCGCCTTCATCGAAGAGGTCGCCGACGCTTCCGAGGCAACCGCGATGCGGGAACTCGACGCGCTGCTGGCCTACCGTCGACGTCATGAGCCGGATGCCGACTCGATTCCCTTCTTCGACCAGCAGCACTGGACCTTCCGGATGCAGCAGGAGGACCATGCCTACGACGCGCTGTCCATGCGACCCTACTTTCCCTACGCTGCCGTCCGCGACGGGATCCTCGAAGCCTACGGAGAAATGTTTCGCCTCGAGTTCCGGCGATCGCCGGGCGCAGCCACCTGGGCCGATGCGACCGAAACCTATGAAGTCTGGGACGATGAACGGCTGGTCGGCCGCTTCACCCTGGACATGCACCCGCGCGAGGGCAAGTTCGGCCACTTCGCTGCTTTTCCCCTGAGAATGGGTGGTGGCGAGGTGCCGGAAGCGGCCCTGGTCTGCAATTTCCCCGGCGGCAGCCCGGGCGATCCAGGCCTGCTCGACATGGGGCAGGTCGCCACCTTCTTCCACGAGTTCGGCCATCTCATTCACATGATGGCGGGAGGCCGAGTCGACGTGGCCGCGGACTTCGAGGCCGACTTCGTCGAGGCACCGTCGCAGCTGCTCGAAGCCTGGGCGCGTGACTACGATGTCCTGTCACGCTTCGCCCGACATCATGAAACCGGCGCGGTGATTCCCCGGGAGCTGGTGGCTGCCTATCGTGAGGCCGACGCCTTCGGTCGCGCCGGCATGGCCCGTCAGAACCTGTGGCTGGCCGCCCTTGCGCTGGACCTGCACCTGACACCACCGGACCAGGTTGCAACCGCCGACGTGGAGGGCCGCGTCGCCCACTACCTGCCCATCCAGGCACCCGAATGGCTGCACCCGGCAAGCTCGGTCCAGCACCTCTACGGCTACTCTTCGAATTACTACACCTACCTGTGGTCCGAGGTCATCGCCCAGGATCTGCTCACGGCCTTCGATGAAAACGACCGGCTGGACCCGGTCATGGGCCGCCGCTACTTCGAAGACATCCTCGCGGCGACAGGGACGGCGCCGAGTGCGGTGCTGATCGAGCGATTCCTCGGCCGCCCGTTCAATGCGGAAGCCTGGCGCCACTGGCTCCGGGGTGAATAGTCTGACGCATGCCATGACCATCGCAGGGACCCGCCGCGTCGCCTGCCCAGGCCCAGCGAACCCGGCCAGAAAATCCAGGCTATCCTGTTTTTCCGGCCGTCCGATTGCTTCGATACAGAGGATGATTCGGAGTTCTATCCCTTCATCGTCATCTTCGGGGATCGCTTCGAAGAGGCCAGCGACTGAACCTTTTCCCCAGGCGATTCGGGGTCATGCCGGGGCCGGATCCATTTCAATCCATTCAAAGCTAGCCAGAAGGATGCCTTCAATGAACCCGCTTGGACCTGTCTTTCTGATTGTTCTGCTCAGCTGCACAGTCTTTCCCACCGCACTGTTCAAGCTTCGATTCGACCGGTCCGATTCCTCGAGGATCGGCTTTGCATCGGCCATCCTGGGCCTGATCTCATTGCCCTTACTCATGATCGGCCTGGTGGGCTTCGTGAGCGAGTCGCTCAGTAATGATTCCGCCGGAGTCTTTGCATCCCTGCTGGTTTTCAGCACCGTGGCATGGATCGCTGCCACACTGGGCTCGCTATGGTCCCTGTCGAAGCTTCGTTCCTGATAGGTTTCGATATACCCCATCCCAGACCATCCACACCTCGAGGCTGAAGCGCCAGGGGTCCGCGGGGCTCGTAGCGGGCGATCGGCGCGCCCCGCATCATCGAGCGCGTCCGGCGGCAAGGGCTCGGCCTGTGCCAGTTGCTCGATCCAGGGCGCCATCCCGCCCCCTGGGTCCATGGGAGGGTAATGAATATGCGAGGTAGCGACATTGTCGTCTCCTGTGGGTGGTAAAGGGGAGACGAGCGCCGAGCGGATTTCTTACGCCAGGAAAGCGTGTTTCGGAAATTCCGAATTCTGTCGGTCCCGATATGGCGGAATGGAGGCAGTGGCTTGCCGCTGACCTGACAACGAGCACCTGGGCCCGCGCCCCTATAGCGGGTTTCGCTTGAAGTAGAGCCTTCGCGCGGGCGGAATCGCCGAGATCAGCGCAATAGGGCACACGAAGGAGAGCCAGGCAGGCGATTGCCCATCGATCAAGCGCGAGGGCCCTGTGACCGGATCATGGCGGCGTGGTCACCAGAACCTCGTAAGGAGGGCAGGCCGGCATGAAGTTGTTCGGCACGACCCGGAACACGTATCGCCCGGCCGGCAGGGTGGTGTTCAGCGACACGCCGCTATCATTGCCCACGGTCTGGCCGAGGCCCGTCCCGTCTTCGTTGTAGTGTTCGAGGATGAGCAGCCCTCCAAAGGGCTCATGGGAGATCGACAGGTCAATCGCGCTTTCCGCGTCCAGGTTCAGGCAATACATCTGCTCTTCATTGCCGTCGCTGCAACCGCCGAAGGCATAGGGTTCATTTGCACCGAGCGGCACCGACGTGGCTTCGGTCAGCCGGATGGCCGCTGCATTGGCGCCATTTCCGTTGGCGATATTGGTGGCCACGCCATAGACGCGGTCCGTGCCGGGGATGATCCAGGCCTGCGAATACCACATGCCATTGCTGCCGTTATGCCAGATGCCCGGGCGGTTGTACCAGCCGCTACTGAACCAACCCATGGCAGCACCGGAAGCGCTATCGTGCAGCTCGTTCCACAATGAGGCCCCGAGCAGGGGAGACTCGCCTTTGGGCCCGGCAAGATTGGCGGACAGATAACGGCCCCAACTCTCCAGGCTGCAGTGGACCGTACCCGCGGGGCCGAGCATGGGGGTGTTGTCCGCGCCCGGGAGTGGCGTCCCGTCCTGACCATGCCCCTGCGCATTGCCCGGGTGCGGCGGCGGGCCGAAGCCGCATTGATTCATCCCGAGCGGGCCGAACAGACGCTGGCTCATCAGCGCCTCCCAGGGCTGGCCCGTATGCGCTTCCATGGCCGCCCCGACCAGCACGATGCCGACATTCGAGTAGGACACGCTGCCGACGGCTGAAGCCGGCTCGGCGGTCAGGACGTCTTCCGCCCACTGGGCGCGGAAGGCCATGACATCGGCGGGATCGGAACCGGGCATCTGGGGCAGATTCGGCACCACGCCGCCCTGATGACGCAGGAGATGGCGAATGGTCACGGACTGCCAGACGGGTAGCGCTGCGATCTCGGGAAAGAAGGACGGCAGGGGATCGTCGAAACTCAATTCCCCATCGCGCACGAAGGTCGCGTAGAGGGTCGCCGTCATGGCCTTCGTGTTGGAGCCGAGGTGCCAGAGTTCGTCGAGATCCACTTCAGCACTGCCGTCGGACAGGCGAAGGCCGTCGGCCCCGTAGGCAATGACGCCGTTCGAATCCACCAGCACGGCCCCGACGGCGGGCAAGCCATGCTCCGAGCGCACTTCAGTCAGGGCACGGGAGATGTCCTCCGCCACCACGGGCTCGAAGCGGTCGAACTGCAGCACGTTGCAGCTCGCATCCGTTGCCGTTGGCGTCAATACGATGAGACTCGCGCACAGCGCGGTCGCCAGTAGACCTTGCTTGTTCATCAATCCCCCTTCTGAAAAAAGCAACCACTGGACGGGCTCCAGCAGACGACGTGCGCACGAGCCGATGCGGGCACTGGCGATCACCATGGCGAACCGCACCCCCCGGCCGGGATCAGCGCCCTCAAGCCTACCAGCAAACATGGCGAGATCAAGATGGGGTCACGCGAGCCCTCAGGAAGCCCGGCTCAGAGACCGGACCAATCGGACACGTCACCCTGGCTCCGTGCAGCGCAGCCTCAGAATACAGCGGACCGGGCCGAGCCTTGATGGATGTCCCGGTTCCGTTCCGGTTCCGCTTTTTCATGAATTCGATTACCCTTTGCACGATCATCAACTGCGCTGTGGGGGCGAAATGAGAAGCTTTGAAAAGGCACGACATCTCTTGGCACTGATCCTACTGATGACCTTAGTGGGCTGCGGAGGGACCATTCCGGTCATCAAGGGTGAAGGTGCTCTTGAGTCCGTATCAAGCATTGGAGCGGGATTCGTCGCCGGCTCGATCGGGAAAGTTCATGCCGGAGAGGAGCGCTCACCGTTTCAAAGCCAGTACATCTGGATCCAGAGTCAGGAGTCAGGCGAGGCATTTCGCATTGCTTTCGTTCAAAATGATGTCTGGAAAACCCCCGTTGACTTCGAAACCGAAACCATCCAAGGCTCCGTCTTTTGGATGCCGCTTCCACCAGGAGACTACGAAATCTTCCGTGTGAATTATGAATTCACCGGTGGCCCCGTGATACAGCGCTTCTACAACGAGGAACCATTTTCCATTCCTTTCACGATCTCCGAAGGTCGGACAAGCTACCTCGGGCAATTCATGGGGAATGTGACATGGGGTCGGAGCCTTCTGGGAACCAAGACAGCGGCCGGTGGGTATTTCGAACTCGAAAACATGCAAGAACGAGACTTCGAGCTTCTGAGTGCCAAATATTCGGACTTCAATGCTGAATCTGCAGACGTCGCGCTCCCCATCATTCCGCCCGAACTGGAAGCATTCTTTCGATAAACAGCGGTTCACCCGAAAGGTGATGGCGAGGTCTTGGCGTTCACTCTCCGAGACTTCGGGCTGCCCGGACCTCGACCCTCATGCGGACAACGGCAGCCCGACATGCACCCATGCCTTCAATAGCCCCGGCGTGACTTTCTGTGTCACCGTCCGATACCCCACGGAGTTTCAGGTCACGCTTGAATCCATTCCATTCAATTCGGCTGGAAGATGCCGGCCGCATTGACGTCCATGAACTGGCAGCCGCCGCCCGTTCCACGGCCGACCAGGGTGAAGGTCTCCGTGGTGTCAGCGGGCATCGCCATCTCTTCGATATTGGTCATGGAACTGCCATTCAGCATTCCGCCGGCCTGGCTGATGAAGGCCCCGCTGGTGGAGGAATTGGCCGGTTCCGCCTGACCCTCGCGCACCCAGCCAAGCTGGCAGCCGATCAGCACCCCCGCCGGACAGGAGCTCTGGCAGAACGCATGGCCCGTTCCGAACAGCACGACGGCGCCGGGCTGACTGCCGGAGGTGATGGTCACGCTCTGCAGACTGCGCCAGGCTTCCCCGGCACCGTAGACGGTCCAGCTCGAACTGCTGCCCACGGGATCGGGGCCGTTGAGCACCGTGGAGTCCACGGCCAGCTCGCAGTCGCCCGCCTCACAGCCCCCGACCAGACCGGAGTCCGGCTGGGTCACGATGCCGGTTACGTCGCCGTTGGTGAGAAACGCACAAGTCACCTGCCCGTTTTCCGCCACGCTGACCATGGCCGTTCCCGCCGGGCAGGCCCCGACCACCCGCCGCTGCACTTCCGAGGCGTTGATCGCAGCGGTCCCGACGACACCGCTCCCGAGATCGGCGGCGGCGATCGAGCCATCGATGATCTCCGCCGAGCCGACCGCGTTCACGGCCACGCGCTGGGCGTGGAGTGCAAAGGGTGCCGGCGTCAGTCGCTGCCTCGGCAGCAGCGGCGTATAGGTCTCCTCCATGCTGTCCCCGGCGCGCACGCCCAGCTGCAGCCAGCGGTCCTCGCCGATGAAGACGCCGGGGCCGAAGTCCAGCTCGACGCTGAACAGGCCGGCCTGGACCAGCACATCGTCCATCGGCACCCAGGCCACGAGGTTGCCGTCGCTGGCGGCATCGAAGAGCAGAAACTCAAAATCAAAAGCCCCCTGCGCCGGCGCCCCGGCAAACTCCAGCTCGCCCTGATAGGTGATGGCCGGCGTCAGGGTCTGCGCCGACAGGCTGGCGCTGACGCACAGCAGAAAGAAAGCGTTGAGAATGCGCATGGAAAGCCCTCCGAAACAGGACTGGCAGGAAAAGAAAGGGGAAAGGCGGGACTGGGGGCCGCTGAGCGTGGGCAGAATCACGGCGTGAACTGACCGAGCCGGGGCTCGATCGCCTCGAAGCGATCCCGGAACAGGCGGTCTTCAAGCAGACCCGGCGTGGTCCAGAAGCCGCTGCGGAGGCGAACATCGACGCCCTCGCCACGCCCCGCGTCGTGCTGCCCGATCGTCCCGCGCAGCACGAACTGGCCACCGCTCGCCTGCCCGCCCCCACCATCGAGGGTGGCGCGACGCAGGCGGAACTCACCGCCAGCCGGCAACAGCCCAGTCGATGACACGGCTCCAAGCTCGTTGTCGGACACCCCCTGCGCCTGAAGACCCAGACTGCAGATCAGCAGCGCAACAGCAACCGCGACGCGCAAACCATTGACCATGACTACTCCCCGATGGACTCAGTAACGCCCGGAAACAGCCGGACTCACCAGGGTTAGCGCGATTTGCGGGGGAAATCGGTCAGGCGGGCCATGGAATCGTCAGTAGAGTCCTTGGCCGAGGCCATTCTCGCCGCGAGTCCATGGCTGTCCTCTTCTTGGTGGCAGGCAATCGGCTACCCCTCGTCCTGACACCCATCGAAGGCGGTGAACTGAGGTTCGCCCATGAATCCGGCGTTATCGCCACTTTTACCGGCGAAGGCGAGGATAGGAAGATCCACTTGTTCGGGCAGAACGGGCAGCGACAACCGGAATCGGAGTAGTCAAACAGCGGGCGAGAAAGGCGCGCTTGTTGTTTTCGCTCGAGCGCGGCAAACTCGAAAGCTCCAACCCAGGAAAGCCCGCCGGACATCATCTGGTCATTGGCTAAACATCCTAAGCAATGGCTGCGACGGGTTCAGGGCACAGAGAATCGATACTTGCGGGCCATCGGGTCAGCCGAGGCCCTGATGGCCAAGGCCTCTAAAATGGGACAGCAGCATAGGCAATGAAGCATCTGCGGTTTCCGCGGCACGCGGAAGAAGCGGATGCGGAATGCCGCAATGCGTGGATGAAGGGCGTCAGCAGGGAGCGAGCCCGGATTCTGATGCGGCAGCAGACCGAGTAGTAGACACTTCCCCAGGTTCAGAACAGCCAGCGCATGCTGGCTGCTTGGCGTGGATGAAGGCTGAAAAACTCGGGGAAAAGCAGCGCCTTTACCGAAAAACCAAGAATTCCGCTTGTGAGAGCCCCTGATCCCTCCGGCCAAGCACCGACTGGTCGTCAGCCCACTGGATGCTGGATGTCCTCGTCTTGGTCCTCGTCTTGCGTCTTAGCGATTTGACGACAGCCGCTTGTGTCTGCCATTATGCGATTAGTTGGTGGCTTGGTAGTGTTATGAGGAAAAATTCCAGTTTTGCTCTCGCAGCAAGTCAACTCGCGCAGCCCAGCGGACAGCGCTCTAGTGCGAACTTCGGTGCGACGTTGAGCGGAACTGGTCGCTAAAGCGAAAATTTCCCGACAACTCTCGCCTAGTTATACGCCACCCTATTGAGGAGAAAAAAATGAGCATCGCTGATCTAGAAAAAGACTTGTCGAAATCCACTACACGCCCGAAAGGAATAAAAGTCGGTGCTGATTTGTGGCGTGACTTAACAAATGCAGATAAAATCGAATGGATCGATTTCTGCCCCACCGGTCACCCAGAGTATGTTGTTCGATTGCCAGTGTTAAAGGGTTCAAGCACTGTTGTTTGGGTAGATCCTGACCTGCCAGCTACTGGCCACTCGCTCCCACTTTGACGTATAACAAGCCGCTCAAAACACTCCGGCCCTGCGGGCCTCCACCGGACGCGCTGCGTGCGCCGTTCAGCTAGAACGTTGGACGCACAAGAAAGAGGGCGCGAGCATTGACCAAAGAAGGGATCGAGTTTTGGCAATCTTCCTGAACGCATTTCCACTTAGTATCCCTGACACGGAGCTTGCGGCTCTCCAGATTCCCTATGCCAACGAGACGCTGAATAGTTTTCGCCGGCACTATCGATCAACGCATTTTTTTCGTCGCCAGGGAGACAATGTCCTGATCTTTTCAGAGACTGGAGACTTTCCCATATCCGGGACGTCACGCACGATAACGTTCAAGAATAATTTCGGTATCTTCTGCTCGCTTGTAAAGGATGGTCTGACAAGGCATCTTGTCGGACTGGGCCGCAATCCCATAGGCTTTGCGCCCATTGAACTGGTGAGTGAAAAGCCGGAAGACAATCTTCTGGTACCTATTCTTGGCAATGCTTATCCGTTTAGAATTTGCGCCAGGTACACAATCGATACACGCATTATTAAAGGGCAGCCGTGCCTTGTCATTGATTGCACAACGCGACGGGTGCTCAGAGAAAGCGGTCTTTACTTCCTGAACGCCGGATTTGATCTTATGGGGCGTTATGTTGTAAATGAGCAAGACGACGGATACCGTAGGTTCCTCGGGGCAGTGAGCGGATGTAACGGTGAGGTGCTCACTGTCACGCGACCTGACAATCAGGTAATGCAGGTCAATGCGAAAGAACTGTACCTCGAGGCCAGCCGAGTCAATTTCGAGGATTACATCCTGCATACGCATGGCAATAAAAAAGACGTGATCGTCGAATGCATTCGGCAAGCTATCTCAAAATTCAACAGCGGGAAGAATAAGAAGGCCCGCATCGACGCACTTAAAAATTACTTTCAGTCGAGAGATATTTCGCTGATTGACGGGACGCCGATTAAGATCATGGAGCCACCGGATATTGAGAGCCAGTGCGGACAACTGCAAAAACCGGTTTTTGTTTTCAACGACAATGGCGAGGCCAGTTGGGCTGAGAAAGGCCTGACTCAATACGGTCCCTACACAAAGCGAACCTTCGACAGGAACGACCCCTCAATCTGCGTGATCTGCGCCCAGCAGGACAAGGGGCGTGTCGAGCAGTTTGTACGAAAGCTCTTAAAAGGTATTTCTCGAAGTAAGTATTTTAGCAATGGCCTGGAAGGAAAGTTCACACTCGGAACCAGCCACATCGATGTGTTCACGACCACCAACGACAGTGTGGATGCATACAAGAATGCTATCGAGGCTGCAATCCGACAAAAAGCCGATGACGGCGGGCGGTGGGATCTAGCGCTCGTTCAGGTTCGACAATCTTTTAAAAAGCTCAACGTCAATGAAAATCCTTACTATTGGGGTAAAAGCTTATTTTTCTTGCACCAGATCCCTGTACAGGATTTCACGATAGAACTTTTAGAACAGTCCGATTACTCACTCGGATATTCTCTTAACAATATGGCATTAGCCTGCTACGCAAAGATGGGCGGCATCCCGTGGCTTCTAAAATCCTCTCCGACCCTTTCCCACGAACTTGTGATAGGAATCGGTAGCGCGAATATTGGACAGAAACGCGGGTTTGAAAACCAAAGAATTATGGGAATTACCACCGTTTTCTCTGGTGATGGCAGCTATATTGTCTCTAACACTTCGAAGGCGGTTGTGCCGGAAGCCTACTGCGAGGCTTTGACTTCCGTTCTCGATGAAACCATTGGTAAAATTCAGAAACGCATGAACTGGCAGAAAGGCGATACGATTCGTCTAGTTTTCCACGCGCAGGTCAAGAAGTTCAGCAAGGATGAAATCGCTGCTGTCCAGGCTGTCATAGAAAAATACCGGGAATACCAGGTTGAGTATACATTCCTGAAAATCTCAGAGAATCACAGCCTGCATATGTTCGACTCCACTTCGGCTGGCGAGAGGAAGGGAAGGCTCGCACCCCAGAGAGGAAAGACCTTTAAACTCTCCAAACATGAAATACTCGTATACTTGATAGGTCAGCGAGAGTTGCGTAACGACACTGACGGCCACCCACGCGGATTGATTCTTGATGTGCATAAGGCCTCGACGTTCACGGACATCAAATATTTAAGCGCGCAGGTGCATAGCTTCGCGTCACATTCTTGGCGTAGTTACTTTCCCAACCCTCTTCCTGTGACAATCAGCTACTCTGATCTGATCGCTCGGAATCTTGGTTGGCTGAACCAGATCCCTGGTTGGAGTGACTCTGTGATGATCGGGAAGATAGGTCATTCTCAATGGTTCCTGTAGAGACGGAGAATACCTACCAACTGCGTGATCACCTCTTTAATACGGTTATTGAAGGGGCTCACATCGACCCTTTCAAATCTTGTTTCCTACATTTCTTGGGCTTGATGAAAGGAAGCGTTCCGTCCTTCGATTTTGCGTCGCTTCCCTTGTATCAGCGGTGCGCGATCGCGGGCCTCGATGTTGTGGATGAGGTCGTTTCGAGTCAGGATGTTTCGCGGCTTCTCGGGCAAGCTGCCAAAATCGACGCCACGCCACGCCCATGGGTATCCGACGTATTTGGCGTCATGGCCGTGAAATGGCTTGTTGACAAAATCAATGATGACCGCATCACCCGAGAGTTTAAGTACTGGATATCAGGATTCCTTTCGCAGCAGGTGAGCAGCGACAATCTCAACACCTTCGAAAAGGACATCGCACTGTATATTAGCAGTGACGAACCCAACACTTATACGAGCGCATGTGTGCCACTCTTCCTCCATTACCAGAATAATTTGCGGATTGGCGATCATCAAGAGCGGCTTTCGCTTATTGACCGTTTTATGGGAGAGTTCCGAGCGCAAGCGCAGAAAAATGCGCCGACAGCCTTTTTGAGCCTAATGGTGTACGTTTTTGATCAAGTCAACCAGGATGTGGCCGTGGTGCCTCCCAAAGGCTGGAGCCTCAGCGACCTTCTGGGGTTCCTTGACCATATTCCCGTTGGCTTAAAACGGTGGACATGGGAGGAGGCTGCTAGGACGAAAGGCGCGGAGCCAGTTAAGTGGCCTGTTGTGAACGAATACCACGTCCAGAACCTTCTCTATGTACTGCTCGCTCCGATTTTTAACGACATTGCCGATGAAGTGAATCTTCAGCCTGTTGGACAGAAGAATCCTCGAATTGATCTCTACCTGCCTTCGCTGCAGACGATCATCGAGGTCAAGTACCGCAAGAACGTGAAGAAGTCCTTCCAGGCGCTCGTTGGAGAGATCGCTGAGGATGCGTCCCTTTATCGTGCAGACGAGAAATACATGGACGCACTGATTGTCATCGTCCTATGGGATTGCACGCGCGCCACACAGGAGCATTCCAAGTTTAAGGAAGGTGTTTTGAAGATCAAAGGGATCAACGGCTGTGTAGTGGTTAGTGCGCCATCAACAATGGATGGCTGACCGTAGTACGAAATATTCTGCGATTCAATGCATCCCAACTTCGGCAGCAATATCCTCGTTCTTGGAACTTCTGACAGCGGGCTAGTGGCTGGAGGTAACCAAGCGAAAACTATCTGCATTTTCGTCGTTGCCCTTACGTTGGCCGGATTGCTCAGCGCATATCAATAGTTCGAAAAGGTATCAAACGACGTAAGAATGCTGAAATTGTTGAGATATGGGTAACAGCGTTATGAATCGTGTTCTTCGTCAGCCTAACAGGGCGTTCCAGTGGGAAAAAATGCCGTATCACACTTTTTGCAAAGAACGCAAAAGCTGTGCCACGATAACCTCGCCCTTGATCAGCGGTGTTAGGCCAGTAACGCCATGAATATGACTAACTACACCAACGAAATAAAGTACGCCGTCGAAGCGGCCCTTGCTACCATTTGGGCCGATGTCGGAGAATTAGAAATACTTCGCCGGCAATTGGACCAGCTAACTGCCGAAACTGAAAGTGGCTATCGGCGCGCGCAGGCATTTCAATATGATGAGGACCCAGATGACGTAATGATGGGAGTTGGGATCCATTGGGCTACATATTTTGGTCCTGATAAGGAACGGCATGAGGTTGCAACAAATGTAAACGATCTGAATCAAAGAATTCAGGTGCGAGAATTCTCTAGAAGCGCTATGTCAGCAAGCGTTCTGCAATATGCCAAACAAGGTATTTCTATCGTGCACGCCGGGTTGCAGCCTTGTCCAAATGGAAGAGGGGTAGGATCGCAGTCTCTTAAAAACATAATCTGGCAAGGCAGGAACCAGTCATTGCACTGGGAAGAAGGTAACCCAAGACAACCGGTTATAGACTGCTTTGATCAACTCGCCATCGATTTTGGCGATGAATTTACTCATTACAACACCAGTAATCTTGCATTTAATGTTGTGCGAACTCTCAATTGGAGGGAATTTGAGTCGTTTGAAACCGACATGCAATCTTTAGCCTAACAGAAGCGTCGACGCGGACCAGCCTTTCCGCTGGCGCTCTAAAGCTGGCCGGTTACAGTAGACGTTCCCCTGAGCATCCGACATTAATCGAAAGACACTGGATCCCGGGTCAAGCCCGGGATGACGATTGGTTGAGGGGCCAATCGAATCGCTCCAACTCCGGACTCCCCGCCGGCAACTCCCGCTCCGCAATCTCCAGCGCCCTCAACCCCCAATATTCCGCCTCCTCTTCCTCACCCATCTCCAGCAACAGCAAAGCCAAAGCCCGCTGCGGATCCGCCGCCCGATACTGATCCAGGCTCCCCGCTGAATCGTGCAAGGCGATCGCCTGGCGCATCAGGGCCAGGCCTTCTTCCTGACGCCCCAGGTCGGCCAGCAGACGCCCGTGAGTCACCAGCCCAGAGGCCAGCAGGACGTTGTTGTCCCCATACACGGACCGACGCAGAGTAAGGCTTTCCTCGGAATGAGCAAAGGCCGAGTCGAGCATGCCCAGTTCCCGCTCGATGTTGGCCAGCACGGCCAGGGTGACGGCGAGGGAGGTCTGGGACCATTCGGTGCTTTTCTTGATGGCGACGGATTCCAAAGCGACGTCTCTGGCGGCTTCGTAGTCGCCCTGTCGGCGGAGGGACAGGGCCAGGTTGTGCAGCGGCGAGGCGACGCGGACGGTGTCGGGGCCGTCGGCGATGCGGTGGAGTTCGATGGCGCGGCGCAGGGAGGCTTCGGCCCGTTCGTACCAGCCGAGGTCGTTCTGGAGCAGGCCGACGTTGTTCCAGGAGTCGGCCAGGTCGTAGTCGATGTCGCCGCGGGCTTCGCGCCATTCCAGGGCGCGGACGAGCAGGGCTTCGGCCTGCTGGAGGCGGCCGTAGCGACGGTGGACGTTGCCCAGGCGGTTCAGGGAGTCGGCCACCTCAGGGCTGTTCGGGCCGGCGTGGGTTTCTCTCAGTGCCAGGGCCTGGGTCAGCAGTTCCGTGCCCCTCTCGTCTTCGCCCAGGTTGGAGAAGGCCAGGCCGATGACGTGCATCAGCTGGGCGCGCATCAGGGGGTCGCTGTCCAGGGCCTCGGGCAGCTCCTCGGCGGCCTGTTCGAGGAGGTCGCGGGCGCGGACGTCGGCGGGGTTGGTGACGCGCGGGTCGGAGACGCCGAAAAGCTCGATCAGGAAGTCGGCGGTCTCCGTGGCCACCTGCGCTTCGCGGGCGGCGCGGTCGCGTTCCAGGGCAAGCTGGTGGGCCTGCCATCCCATGACCCCTGAAAAGCCGACCAGCATAATGACAATAAGCGCGCTCAATCCCAGTCCCACGGGATGGCGGCGGGCAAAGACGGAGAAGCGATAGGCCCGGGAGTCAGGCCTTGCCTGCACAGCCTGGCCATCGAGCCAGCGCTGCAGGTCCTCGGCCAGCTGGCCGGCCGATTGGTAGCGGCGGGCCGGCTCCTTGTGCATGGCCTTGAGCACGATGCTGTTCAGGTCCCCTTCCCGGCCTCTGCGCGTGCTGAGCGGCGGGGGCGGCTCGGTCAGGCAGATGATCTTCTCGATCTCGGTCGGGCGGCGGGTCTGGATCTCGTAGGGCTTGCGCTCGGCGAGCAGTTCGTAGAGCACGACGCCGAGAGAGTAGACATCGGTCAGGGGCGTGACCGGCTCGCCGCGCACCTGCTCGGGGCTGGCGTAGTGCGGGGTCATGGCGCCGGCGACGGTCAGTACGGTCTCGTCCGCCCCGCCCTGCTCGTCGCCCAGCAGCTTGGCAATGCCGAAGTCCAGCAGCTTCAGCGTGCCGTCCTGCTCGATGAGCACGTTGGCGGACTTGATGTCGCGGTGGACGATCAGGTGCTGGTGGGCGAACTGCACGGCCGCGCAGAGATCGAGGAACAGGCGGACACGCTGTGCCTTGTCGAGGTGTTGCTCGCGGGCATAAGTCTCGATCGTCTGGCCGTCGACGAACTCCATCGCCACCCAGGGCCGTCCGTCCTCTTCTTCACCGCCGTCGATGAACTGGGCGATGTGGGCGTGATGGAGCGAGGCCAGCACGCGACGCTCGATCTTCAGGCGCGCCCGGGCCAGGTCCGAGTCAACGGCCGCATTGAGTCGCTTGACCGCCAGGCGCTGCTCGAAATCCGCCGCCTGGCGCTGGCAGAGGTAGACCACGCCCATGCCGCCCTCGCCCAGCTTGCGGAGGACGGTGAAGGGGCCGATGGAGTCCGGCAGATCGCGGGCGGCTTCGGCCTGGACGGTGGAGCGGAGGATGTCCTCGTCGGCGGCGTCGGCGGCGAGCATGGCGATCAGCTGCTCGCCAAGTTCAGGGTCGCGTTCGTTGACGGACTCGATCAGCTGCTGGCGCTGCTCCGGCGCGGCGGCAAGCGCCTGCTCGAACAGGGATTCCAGCTCCTGAAAGCGGCGCGCGTCCATCGAACGTGGTCCCTCCCCTCGACAAGCCAGGGACCACTATTCGATGGCCGGCCCCGCCTTGTCAAGGAAGGGCCGGGAAGGAATGCTCGACGCGACGATCAGCGAGCCAGGTACTGGGCAATCTCGTCCTTCAGCGCCATGCGCTCGCGGCGCTTGGCTTCTTCGACTTCATCGGTGACGGGTTCGACGCGGGTTTCCATGCGGTGCACGGCGCGGTTGACCTCGTGGTACTTCTCGATCATCTTCGCGAAGTGCCGGTCGCTGGCTTTCAGGTCGTGGATCTTGTCCTTGTACTCGGGAAACTCTTCGGCCAGCTCGTGCGGGGTGTGGGACATGGGGTCACTCCTTGGGGTTTGGATTCGTCGTTCTGCGGCGCGGCCCGAAGGCCTCCGCCGCCCTGAGTCCAATACTCCCCCGTTCTCGCCCGGCCTGCCTTGATCTGCGTCAACGTTGTCGCCCCGGGAACTCCTGCCGCGCTATTGGAAGATCAGGAGATGATGAGCCCGGCCTGCCTGACGCGCCGATGGAAAGCGGCGCCACGCCGGCAGCGAGCCTTCCCGAGCACTGCCGGCGGGCAAACCGCGATGCAAGCCTTGCCCCCTTGTGTACATATAGCGTCATCGAGCGGTAAATCGCGCCACTCGCTCTGAATCGGGCTTGCCGGGGCCATCGCGCCAACACTTGCTCGGAAAGGGCGGGTATCGTGTTCGGGCCGTCCCATCGCCTTTCGCTCAACGGAGTTCTCATGCCCGCACCCCGGATGATTCGAACCGTTTCAGCGGTGATCCTCGACCCGCAGGAGCGCGTGCTGCTGGTGCGCAAGCGCGGCAGCGAGATCTACATCCAGCCCGGCGGCAAACCGGACGCCGGCGAAGCCCCCCTCGACACGCTCGAGCGCGAACTGCGCGAAGAGCTGGACGTGACGATGGATCGAGCCCAGGCGCTGTGCCTCGGCCGCTTCGAGGACGAGGCCGTGCACGAACCGGACGCTCGGGTTCGAACCGAGTCCTGGCTCGTCCAGGTGCAGGGCGAGCCCCGAGCCAGCGCCGAGATCGAGGCGCTTCGCTGGGTCGAGCCGCAGACCGCCGGCGAGGATCCGACCATCGCACCCTTGAGTCGGCGACACATCCTGCCGGCGCTGTGCCGACATCTGGCCTCGGAACCGGACGCGCGATGAGCGCGACGTCGGTCGATGTCCTGATCATCGGCGCCGGCGCGGCCGGCCTGATGTGCGCGATCGCCGCCGGCGCGCGCGGGCGTTCCGTGCGCGTCCTCGACCACGCCAACAAGCCCGGCAAGAAGATCCTCATGTCCGGCGGTGGGCGCTGCAACTTCACCAATATGCACTGCGGGCCCGACAACTTCCTGTCGGCCAATCCCCATTTCTGCAAGTCGGCGCTCAGTCGCTACACGCCCTGGGACTTCATCGCCCTGGTCGAAAAGCACGAGGTGCCCTATCACGAGAAGACCCTCGGCCAGCTGTTCTGCGACCGCTCCTCGAAGGACATCCTGAACCTGCTACTGGCCGAGTGCGAACAGGTCGGGGCCAGCGTCGAGACCCACACGCCGGTGGAGATCGAGCAGCTCGGCCCGCCGCATCGGGTTCGAACGCCGCAGGAAACCATCGACTGCGAGTCCCTGGTCATTGCCACGGGCGGCTACTCCATCCCGCGCATGGGCGCCACGGGCTGGGGCTTCGATTTCGCCCGCGAGCTCGGGCTGGCCGTGCAAGCCACGCGAGCCGCCCTCGTGCCCTTCGTGTTCGAAGGCCGCAAGCTCGAGCAGCTCGAAGGCCTGGCCGGCATCTCCGTGGACACGCGCTCGACGGCCGCCGAAGGGACCTTCCGGGAAAACCTGCTGTTCACCCACAAGGGCCTGAGCGGCCCCGCCATGCTGCAGGTCTCGTCCTACTGGCAGCCCGGGGAGCCGGTGCAGATCGATCTGCTGCCTGATCAGAACCTGACCGAAGAACTCAAGCGCCTGCGCCGGGACCGACCCCGAGCGAGCTTGAGTACGATCCTCGCCCAGCATTGGCCGAAGCGGATGGCCGAGCGCTGGTGCGAGCTGTGGTTCGGCCACCCGACCCTCGCAGAGCTCTCGGACCAGGCCATCGACAACATCGTCCGCCACGCCCAGCCCTGGACCGTCTGGCCCGCCGGCACGGAGGGTTACCGCACGGCCGAAGTCACGATCGGCGGCGTCGACACGGACGAGCTCTCCTCGAAGACCATGGAAGCCAAGCAGCAGCCGGGCCTGTTCTTCATCGGCGAGGTCGTCGACGTCACCGGCCACCTCGGCGGCCACAACTTCCAGTGGGCCTGGGCCTCCGGGCAGGCGGCAGGTCAGTTCGTCTGAGTCGGCGTTGCACCCTGCGATGGCCACGGCACGGGGCCGGACCGACGAGATCATTGAACCCTCCCGTCGGCCGGCCCTCGATTCACATCAGTGTTGCCATGGACAGGGGCGGGATGCGTCATCCAGGAATTCGAATCGATCGCTGAAGATCGGCCGGGGCGAAGACAGGGACACGCCATGAATTCCGCTGGCGTTTCCGATCAGCCATCGATCGTCGCGGCTGGGATCCTGGATAAAGCCCTTGACGAATCCTGTGAAACCGGACATCAAGGCGGAACTGCAAACCAGGGCTTCCGACTCGAAATCGAAGTAATGAATACGATCTCGTTCCGCCAGCAGCACACCGTTCCGGGCTGGCGCAATCGAGTAGGCCTCGATATCGAGCTGAACAGAGGACACGAGGTTCCCGGTCGACAGATCGGTCAATTCGAGACGATTGTCATTGGCCTGGCTTGCAACCCACAGGGACTCGCCCGGGCCCCGGACGAAGGCCGCAGACCGGATGGTCTGGCCAAAATCGAGCAGCACCAGCCCCGTCTCGATATCCAGCACCAGGCCCGCAGCTCCCTGATTGAGAATCAGGAGATTCTGCCCGACCACATCGAGCCGATAGGGCCCGGCAAAGGCGCCGAGTGGAAGACGCGGGCTTGACCAGCGAATTGCGAGCGGCCCGGGCGCTTCGGGATCGATGAGATGGTAACGGGTACCGGCCTGGTCCCAGCTCACCAGGCCGAGGCCGACACCGCTGTCGTCCTGGAACCCGAACATTCGATAGACCGTGTCCGAGCCCAGAGCCGAAGAAAAGTCCGTGGTCCGAAGCAGGCTTCCCGTGCTCGAATCGAACTCCGTGACCCTGCCACCGTTGGCCACGTTCCCGATCCTTGTCAAGGCATAGGTGCGATCGAGCGGCCCGGCCGGGCCATCGAGGACAAGACTCGTGACCTCGACGATCTCGGGGTCGGCACTACCGAGTTCACTGAACCACCTCAGCTCCCCCGTGTCCCCGTTCACCTGACGGACAAAGACATCGTCCACGCTGGTGCCGTTCGAGGTTCCCGTCATCAGGGAGAGAAGCAGTTCTCCGTCCGAGTCCGTCGCTGCAGCAAAGCCCGAGAAATCCCGGGTGAGGACTCGCGGTAGCCAGGTCTCGTTCTGCAGATCGATCGAGAACTGTCGTGTGTAGCCGGAACTGCCCGCCAGGACGACGGGAACACCGTCGCCATCAAAATCATGGACTGCGGCAACGCTGAAGGGGTAGCTGGTTTCGGCCTGATGGAGCAGGTTCCCACCTGAATCACGCCATTCGATCAGATGGATGAGGCCCGGCGGGAGAGTTTCCAGTTCTCGAATCATCAGCAGTTCATCCAGACCGTCGTTCTGGAGGTCGTGCACCAGGAGACCCGGCAAGGTCAGGGCGTCCACCTGCCAAAGCACTTCCTCCGTCGTCACATCGAAGGCGACGAGCCCGGAGACGTTTGGTGAAAGCAGCAGCAATTGTTCGCCCCCTCCAGGCAGCAATCTGGCCGATTCCAGGCCGCCGTTGGCGACCAGCGGCCATTGCATGACCGTCTCACCGTTCGCTCGATCCAGGATCAACACTTCTGATCCGATGCTGACGGCTATCTGCGCCGGCCCCTGAGGATCGGGGTGGAACACGACGACCGCGCGCGGCGAGTCCAGACTTCTTGTCCAGATCGGATCGCTCGACTGTGCGTGATAAAGACCAACGGCATTGAAGGTCCTAAGGAGGTAATGAAAGTCATCGACGGACACGGGATCCAGCAGGTCGATCTCCCGGACCTCGTTGAAGACCTCGGGGTGGAGCAGCCGGGATTGCTCGAGGCTTTGCCCGAATCGAACCTCGATGACGTCTTCGAGAACGATGGACCCGAGGGTTCCGGCAAACGCCGCGAAAGGTTCGGGCTCCAGCGTGTAGTCCATCGCGGAAATGGCCGACTGAAGAAAGGACTCCGATCCTCGAACCAGCCCGTCCTCACGAACCCCCAGAATTCTCGAGATCAGGGCCGGCACACCCGTCTCCGATTGGCCAGACCATCCGAAGAGGTAGCCCTGGGGCGTCGAGGCGTCGCCTGGCCATACGAGCAGACCGCTTGCACCGACCCTTGCGTGGTAGGGAAGGTCGACGGGCTCCACCCGCAGCATCGAGGGCGCCGCGCCCGCCGCGGTCACCAGGACCGGGATGCCGCAATGCATCATGATGACCAGGGCTTTAAGCGCGCTGAACAGGCCTGCACGACGCCAGCGGCGCTCGTGCTTTCGAGGGTCCGGTTCCCCGGAAGATCGTTCTGAGGCGAGGGCAAACCCGCCCGTGCCGAAAGAATTTCCTGCAATCATGCTTTCCACCCAGCTTTGAGCCAACGCCCGTGATTCTACCTGCTCTGGAGGCAGTGCTTCGTCGGTTTGCCCCGGTGGTCGGCGCGAAAGACGTTCGATGATGAGGTTTCCTGATCGGTGACGCTCTACTGGATGACGACCTCTCCATTCCCAAACGATCGCATCCATGACGAGACACGCATCACGACGATCAGCCCTGGCGGCCCTGCTGCTGAGCGGCGGACTGGCCGCGCAGAGCCCGACGGCCCTCGACGCCATCCATTTCTCCACCGATATCCACATCCAGGTGCCGACGGGGGCTGCGTCCTCGGCCGTCGTGAACGATGACGGCCTGTCCCAGCTGGACCTGGCCACGGGCTTCAGCATCGACATCAACTGGCTCGGCCGCCTGGATCGCAGCGATCTCGACGGCTTCCACTTCGGCGACGAGGCCTGCGGCACGGACCGCCTGTTCAGTCTGACGACGACGTCCGAGATCGCCGGCACGGTGATGCGCCCCGGTGACGTCTTTACGGAAGCCGGAGCCAAGGTCTTCGATGCGGTCGCGGTCGGATTGCCCCGCAACATCAATGTCGATGCCTTGAGCCGCGACCCGGGCAGCTGCGATCTCGTGCTCTCGATCGATGGCCTCGCCGAGCTTGGCGGGACCGTCTTCGGACCACGCGACCTGATCCAATGGAACTCGACGGACGGCTTCAGCCTGTTCCAGACCCTGGGCGGCCGCTACAATGTCGACGCCCTGCACGTCCTGAGCGCGGATCGCGTGCTGCTCAGCTTCGATATCGACCAGCAGCTCGGCGGGCAGCTCGTCCGCGACGACGACGTCATCGAAGTCGATTTCTCCGGCGCGATGCCGAGCTTCCAACTCAGCTATTCGCCGCGCGCCCTCGACCCGAGCATTGCCCGCGCCGACCTGGACGCACTCTGGGCACAGCCCTCACCGCCGGTGGGCGAGTTCCAGTGGACGCTCAGCGAAGACTCGGTGTTCGAGAACGGCGGCTCCATCGTCGTCCAGATCGAGCGCGTCAACGGCTCGGCGGGTGCGGTCAGCGTCAGCGTCGAGACCGCCGACAATACGGCCATCGCCGGGGTCGACTACACCGCCTTTGTCGGCACGGCAGATTTCGTAGACGCCGAACTGGCGCGCACCGTCACGATCCCCATCACCGACAACGCCACGCTCGAAGGCAATCGTCAGTTCTTCGTCGACCTGACCGCCGTCTCGAACGGGGCCCTGGGCACGCCGACCCGGATCACGGTGCTGATCCGCGACGACGAAGACGACCTGCTCTTCGACGACCGATTCGAGAACTGAATTCATCATACACACCGCTCACACCATCAAGACTCAAGTCACCAGGACTGAAGGAATCACGACCATGTCACGACTCATCCATGCTTCCCTGCTCACCCTCTCGGCGCTGACCCTGAGCGCCGCCCAAGCCGATGAAGGCGTCTACGAAATCAGCCCCCTGTGCGTGGCCACCGGTTGCTTCGACGGCGATGCGCCGGGCTGGCCGGTGACCCTGTCCAATCCCGGTCGCTACGTGCTGACCGGCAACCTCGATGTTCGCAACGAGGCCGACCCGGTAAATACGGACGCGATCGTCATCGGTTCCATTGCAGGCAGGGTCGACATCACTCTCGATCTGAACGGCTTCGAGATTCGGGGGCCGGTCACCTGCACCGGCACACCGGTCACCAGTTGCTCTGCTGGCGCTGGCCAGGGCGATGGGATCACGGTGACCAACAATGTCCGGCTCACCGTTCGCCAGGGCGCGATTGTCGGAATGGGAAATATCGGCGTTCGATGCGCCAGCGTGTCCGCTTCGTGTCGCATCGAGGACGTCCGGGTTGAGCAGAACCGCCAGGACGGCATCACCGGTTCGGCCGGTCTGGGAGTGACCATCCGAAACGTCTCGGCCCAGAACAACGGCGGCAGCGGCATCGTCATGGTCCGAGGTTCGATCCGAGACAGTCTGGTTCGAGGCAACGCTGCGAACGGCCTGAGCGCCGGCCTGGGCAGCGTCGATTCGGTCGACGCGCTAAACAATGGTCAGGACGGCATCGTGTCCTCCGGACCGGTCAGCAATTCGAATGCGGAAAACAACAACCAGGATGGCATCAACTGCTTCTCCTGCATCGCCACCGGCAACCGCGCTTCGTCCAATGGCCGCTTCGGGCTCAGGCTCAACAATGGCTCGGTGTACGGCTCGAACCTGCTGTCATTCAATGATTCGTCTGATCTGAACACACTCGGCCCTGCCTTCGATGTCGAATCCGCACCGAATCTCTGCAACGACGGTAGCTGCTGAGGGCTTGCCGGAAACAAACGAAAGGGGCGCCGATCGGCGCCCCTTTTCCTTTCTCGAGCCTTCCGATATCAGAGACTGCGACGGAAGCCGAACAGCCCCAGCATCGCGACCAGACCGGCCATGATCACCATGCCGACCTTGCCCATGGTCGGTACGGCGAAGGACGGTGCCGGTGGGGCGCCGGCTGCCCAGTTCAGGATGTTCGGCTGCGCCGCCGGCGGGATGCCGGCCAGCAGACCGTTGGCGGAAAGCGTGTTCAGATCGGTAAAGGCCGGGATATCGGCCAGGCTGGCGCCAGCCCCATTGCTCAGACCGATGAAGCGCACGATGTGCACCGTCGCACCGGCGGGGATGGTGATGTCGTAGTTGTCGAGCCAGCTGTTCACGCCCGGCCCCGGGTTGGCCACACCTCGCCCCTCGGGAATCGGGCCGCCGGTATTGAAGCTGAAGTACGGCACGACCGAACTGCCGGCGCCGTAGCGAACATGGGTAATGGGCGGGTCCGAGTAGGGCTGCCCGTCGGAGCTGACGAACCAGAAGGCGTCGTCGGGCACCAGCACGTTGCCGCCGCCGGCGCTGCTGTCTTCGATCACCGTGCCGCTGTCAGAACCCAGATTGCAACCGAAATTGACCGTGACGCTGACCGGCGAGGTGCCGGGGTTGGTGAAGTTGTTCAGGCTGCGCATGATCGCCGTGCCGTTGCTCATCGGCCCCAACCAGCGGAACTCACGAGAGACCGTCAGGCCGCCGATCGAATCCGGATCGCCGATGGCGGAATCACCGACGATGTCGATGTTGCCGTCCGGGTCGGCATAGCCGACGCCATTGACGCCCATCGACTCGCAGCCGTCGAAGGCATCGGTCAGAGTAACGGTGGATCCGCCCGTCGTGATCGTACTGCCCTGGTTGCCGGAGGCTTCATAGAGGCCGAAGCCGTAAATGCTCCGGGTGCCCGTGTTGTTCGAGATCTGCCAGGAGAATCCGGAGCGACTCACGGTGACGAAACTGCCACCCCGCGGCTGGCTCTCCGCCGCCTGTACGCGGCTGACCGCGCCGCCGGACAGCAGCAGGGCCGAGCCCACCACTCCCGAGCTCAGGCCCAGGCGCAGCTTGTTGAATGCATCGTTAGACATGAAATTCCCTTGTTTGAAAAGACATTTGACCTGCAACTCGAATGCGCGTGATGGCCGCATCCGCTCCCACGCAGAAGGATAATCCCGGCGCGCCGCCTGATCAATCGTTCTTCCGCAAGTTCATCGAAGCGTCACGAGCCAGGGGTCGGGATCAGATCCGACTCGGCCAGCGCCTGGAACAGGGGCCCCAGCGCATCGGAATAGGCTTCCCAGCGCTTGACCGAGCGCTTGTAGATGGGCTGGCGAACCTGGTTGACGCTGGCCGTGCGCACCACGCTCCTGGCCTGATGGAACTGCAGACAATCCGGGTGCCAATCCAGACCCAGCCAGTCGATCAGGCTGCGAATCTGAGCCTCGGGATCGGCGACCAGGGCCTCGTAGTCCTGGACCCGGACGCGTTCGGGCATGATCGTCAACCAGTGATCCATCAGGCGGCGATGGTCGATCAGCCGGCGAGCGATGTGTTCCTGATGGCAGGCCCACTGGATCTGCGCGAAGCCGGTCATCCAGCACGACACCGCGATGTCGCGGGGATCACGGCGAACGTAGACGACTCTCGCATTGGGGAACAGGCTCAGGATCCACCCGACCTGGCTGCTGTTGTCGGGCATCTTGTCGACGATGCGTAGCGCGTCGGAGCGACCCGACGCATTGATCAACTGTTGCAGGTGCCAGTCACCACACTGACGGAGATCGGCGGCCGTGGCCTCGGGCAGGCACTCATCCGGCGTCGCGTTTCGGCCCATCACATCGGGCAGGTGCTGGAAGCCACGCGTGGCGAAATGCCGCTCCCCGACGCCCGCCACCTGCGGATGCGCGGCGAGCACCTGTTCGGTCAGGGTCGTGCCCGAACGCGGCATGCCGACGACGAAGACCGGCACCTCGGAGTCATGACCGATGGCCATCCGATCCAGGATCAGCTCGCGGTCGAAGCGCTGGATCAGTCGGTCGACCTGGCGAGTGTAGTGTTCGGGTCTGTAGTTCCAGTCGCGCCGGGACCGGTGCTCCCACTGCAGGCGATTGCTCTGCTCGATATGCTCGGCGGCCCGCCGGTAGTCCTTGCGGCCATCGAAGACGTAGCCGAGCGCACCGTGGACCGAGCTCAGTCCACCGGAACGAAGCGCCTTGTCGTTCAGCATCGACTCGAGCTGCTCGACCCAGGTCGAGTCGAGGTCGCCGCGCTGACTGTAGGCCAGGCCGTTGAGCGCCGGGATGCAGCGCGGATTGATGGCCAGAGCGCGCTCGTAACGGAGCCTGGCCTCTTCCACCCGCCCGGCCGAAGCCAGCACCCGGCCGATATTCGCCTGGGTGGCGGCATGCTGCGGGCGCAGGGCCGCAGCCTGCTCGTGATGGCCGAGCGCGGCCTCGATGTCGCCTTCTTCCCAGGCGGCCTGGGCGCTGACCGAGTGCAGCTCGAAATGATCCGGATGGCGCTGATGGAGGGCATCGAGCAGCTGCCGGGCCTCGCCCGCCCGCTCGTCCTGGATCCAGACCCGCGCCAGAGTGGCCTGAGCGCGAACATCCTCGGGCTCGCTGGCCAGGGCGCGCTCCAGCCAGAGCTGGGCTTCCTCGAGTTCGGCCATGTCCAGCCAGACTTCGGCGATGTTGGTCGCGAGCGTGGCCGATGGCGGTTCCAGTTCGACGGCCCGGGCGTAGCAGTCCATGGCTTCTTCGAGCTGGTCCAGGGCGGCGTGGCAGCGGCCCAGATTGCTCAGCGGCAGGGCCTGGTCCGGCGCCAGTTCGACGGCGCGCTGGCAATGTGCCAGCGCATCGTCCCAGCGCCCCTGGGCGATCAGCAGTGGCCCGAGGTTCGAGTGGGAATGCACGTGATCGGGGTCGAGCTCCAGGGCTTTCAGATAGAGTCCGACCGCCTGACTCGGGCGCGCGCGCTGCCGTTCGGCATCCGCCCGCAGGGCCAGCAGCTGCGCATCGACGGGCTCTAGCCCTGCCATCGCTTGCAGGGCTTCGTCGGGCTGCTCCAGCTTGAGCAGGCCAACGGCGAGATTGATGCGGGCCGAACGCAGATCGGGCTGGATGGCCAGGGCTTGCCGCACGGCCGCCACGCCCTCTTCGACGCGACCCTGCCGACGCAGGGCTTCGCCGAGGTTGCTGTGGTAATGGGCCCGATCGGGCGCCTGCTTGATGGCCTGGCGCAGATCGCCCTCGGCGCCCTTGAGTTCGCCGAGCTGCAGGCGCGCCAGACCCCGCCAGTGAAGCAGACGGTGGTCACCGGGGCGGGACCCGAGCCCCTGATTGCAGAGTGCCAGGGCCTCGGCGGCGCGTCCCTGCTGCAGGGCCCGGACCAGGCTCGATTCGAAAGTTGAAGTGGGGGAGTCCATGGCGAAGAGTTTACGTGTTGGCGAGTGCCTGGATGAGCCCGAAGGCCCGATTGACAGGCCCGGCGACGCGGCCAATACTGCAGGCTGGACCTCGCCTGCTTGCATCTGAACGGGGACTGAAACCGCTGTTCAGGTCCGATTAATGCCTGGCCCGTATGCTCGATCCTGCCAACCAAAAAGGGAAGTCAACCATGAAAACCATGTTCACCCGCACCGCTCTGCTCAGCCTGTTCCTGCTTGTCCTGAGCGCGTCGGTCCAGGCCCAGCAGAATTACTATGTGGACGTGACCAACAACACCGGTTACACCATCATGTACATGTACGTCAGCCCGGCCGATGCCCGCACCTGGGAAGAAGACGTGCTCGGCGCGGACGTGCTGCCCACCGGCCAGACCGGCCGCGTCAATCTGAACGGCTACCACAGCCCGATCTTCGACATCCGCCTGGTCGACGAGGACGGTGACACCTATACCTTCTGGCAGGTGGACGTCTCCACCAGCGACCTGGTGGTCACCCTGGCCAACATGGATTAGTAAGTCAGTTCCTGGAGGCGCGACCGCCCGGTCGCGCCTCTCATAGGTGAACAATGCGGGCCAGGCTCAGCCGACGTGCTGATCGATCAGGATCGGGTTTCCGTCCGGGTCGATGGCCGTCAGATGCCCCGGCCCCGCCCCGCCCTCATCCACCCGCTCGATCAATTCGACCCCTGCGGCTTCGAGCTGCCTCTGGATTTCCCGCACATCTTCGAACCCGTCCAGGGTCTCGCAGTTCGCGTTCCAACCCGGATTGAAGGTCAGGATGTTCCTGTCGAACATGCCCTGGAACAGACCGATGATCTGATCGCCGTTACGCATCATCAGGTAGTGATGCGCGGGGTCTCCACCGAAGACCTCGAAGCCGAATTTCTCGTAGAAGGCTCTGGAGCGGTCCAGGTCCTTGACCGCCAGACTGATCGAAAACACGCCGAGCTGCATGATGGACTCCCGTTGTCATTGGAGCGCCCATCATCGATCGGGCTCGCCGTTCATGCAAACGGGGATCGAATGCGGTCAGGGAAACCTCAGGTCAGCGCCGTGGCCAACCAGGCTCTGGCCGTGCGCAGGTCACGCTTCAGGGTCGCCGTCGACACCTCCAGCACCTCGGCGGCCTCCTCGTCGGTCAGGCCACCGAAGTAGCTCAACTCGATGGCGCGCGCCTTGCGCGCATCCAGCGCCTCGAGCTCGGTCAGGGCCTGCTCGATATCGAGCACGTCGACCGGCTGCGCGGCCGAATCGGAAAGGTCACGGGTCAGCAGGGTCAACGGCGCCTGGCCGCCGCCGCGCTTGTCACGCCGGCGGCTGCGGGCCTGATCGATGAGCACCTGGCGCATGGCACGGGCCGCCAGCGCCAGAAAATGCGATCGATTCTTCGGCGTCAGAGCCAGTGAATCGAGTTTCAGAAAGGCTTCGTGGACCAGCTCGGTGGGGTCGCACTGGGGGCTCGATTCGCCGGCCAGTCGCTGTCGAGCCATGGCGCGTAGCTGCTCGTGCACGGCCGACCAGAGCGCCTGATCCGCGCCAGGCTCACCACGCGCCGAGCGGCGCAGCAACTGGGTCAGATCCTCGGCCATGCTTCGTGAATTCCCGCCCCTGCCTGTAGCCAATGATTCGATTCTAGCCGAAAGCTCGCCTTATCCCTGCAGGACACCGAACACGCAAGGACTCGAGCACCATGAGCGCATTCCCCGCCCTCCGTCGGCCAGGCCTGGCCCTGCTGACTAGCCTGTTGACCCTGTCGATCGCCCAGCCCGGGAAGAGTGATGTCAACGATGACCTGGAACTGAAGATCGCCGCCCTGATCGCCAGTCACAACCTGGCCCTGCCGATTTCCTTCGTGCCCGACCCGGTGTTCGGGATTCCCGCCAGCGCGGTGACCTTCGGCACGAACCTGGGCCTGAAGGACACGCGCGCAATCTTCGTCACCCCCGGGGACTGGGCAGACTGGCCCAATACCGACGACGGTTGCCACTACGAGTTCGACCTCGATCAGTCGACCGCCGACTACAAGAACCTGCTCGGCTTCGCCACGCTCCGGAACGTGCCCGGGACCTGGGGTGATCTGACCCTTAGCGGTCAGGTCCAGGTGGTCCACGCCAACACCGACGTCAACGTGCACGTAGCCAACGAGCACATCCTGCCGGACTGGCTGGACCCTCAGACCGTGGCCTTTCCGCCGGGCCAGCACGACATCGACTGGCGCGCCGAAACCCAGATCTCGGATGCCTTCGACATCATCATTCCTGCCGCTCTGCTGACCTACAACTCGATCAAGTACGGCTCGGCCGTCGCCAACCAGGGCTGGTCCGCCGCCCGCCAGGCCGCCTCCCAGGACGCCGCCCGCCAGGTGATCCAGAACATCGCGATCGAGCTCGGTCTGGTGACTGCCTCGCAGTTGTTCAACGGGCGGACCTCGGTGGTGCACGAGCGTGATCAGCTGATCACGATCTACAAGGAGCACCCGCCCGAGATCACGACCGATCAGCCGGTGATCACCCTGGAGGCCACCGACTTCGGCGGCGTGCTCTACCAGCGGGTCGCCGACGCCCTGCGTGCCACGATCGAAGCCAGCGACCCCTGCGGCCTGCCCTTCACCCTGGGCAACGACGCGCCGGCCCTGCTCGGCGTGGGCGACAACGTCCTGACCTGGACCGTGCGCGACAACGGACCCTTGCCGGGCGGTGGTTTCAACAGCGACTTCATCCTGCAGCAGATCACCGTCGAGGACACGCAGGCGCCGATCCTGGTCGCCCCGCCCAGCCGGGTCATCGAGATTCCCGCCGTCGAGGCGGGCCTGGATGCCGCCAGCGTGCAGCTCGGCGCCCCTCGCGTCGTCGATCTGGCCGATCCGGACCCGAGCGTCGACAACGACGGCCCGAGCTTCTACCCGATCGATTCACGCTCACCGATCACCTGGACCGCGACCGACGCTTCCGGCAACGCCAGCCAGGCCAGCCAGCTGATCACCATCAAGACCGAGGGCAGCAACACGGCACCCACGGTGCAGGACGTCACGGTCAGCACCCTGACCTCCGAGCCGGTGGATCTGGTGCTGAGCGGCCAGGACGGAGACTTCCTTGACGGGGCCTTCGACCCCTTGAGCTTCCGCATACTCCAGCGTCCGCTCAACGGCGAATTCGTCGCCCCGCTCTACCCCTTCTTCATCGAGGACTATCGCACCTCGCCCGGCGGACCCTACGGCGAGGCGTTCTACCTCAGCGACAACCGCGCCGCCTGGCTGTTCGCCAACGTCTGCCAGGTGCTGCCGGGCCCGAACGCCGACAAGATCGACGTCGACTGGGTCTACGAGCCGGAGTTCGTGCACGTCGATGACGCGGGCAAGGTCTACATGGTCGACCGCTACTGGCAGTGCTCTGCGAGCTCCGCATCGAGCTTCCCCCGCATCTCGACCTGGGATCAAGACGGCAACTTCATCGGCCAGATCCAGTACGAGGGCGCGAATGACGCCTTCGTCCTCGACCGCGACGGATTCATCTATGAATTCAAGACCGTCGGATCGGGCAGCAGCACCGAGGTCGTGGTCAATCGCTGCGCGACCGACTTCGAGGGCAAGGCCTTCCGCTCCGAGTACTGCGACTCGCTCGGCAGCATCAACAGCTCGAATTCCCCGGTCAACGTCTCGAGCGCGCGCTACGCCCGCGTCGACAGCGCTCAGGGCCTGCTCTACGTCACCGACCAGCAGCGAGTGCATGCCTTCGATATCCGCAACGACCCTCCGGCACCGATCTTCCTGGGCACGCTGAACCAGAGCGCTCCCTTCCCCGAGCCCACATCATCCTGTGCGGGCAGCAGCCTGCTCGGCTGGGCGATGGAGATCGACAGCGAAGGGAGTCTCTACATGGTCAACTGCATCAACGAGCGGATCGACAAGTTCTCCCGATCCTACTTCGATGACCAGGGCAACTTCATTCCCGGCGACTACGTCGGCTGGATGGGCAGCTGCACCGGCAGCACCAACAACGCCTGCGACATGGACCGGATGGCGAGCAAGGGCTTTGCCTGCACCGATGCCACCTGCAGCAGGGCGCCGCTGGCCGTGGACCTGGCCGGGGATGAGCCGGGACAGTTCGACGAACCCCTGTACATCGCGGTCGATCCCAACGACGTGCTCTATGTCGCCGAATGGGGCAACTACCGCATCCAGCGCTTCGCCACCGACGGCAGCTTCGCCGGCCAGGCGCAATCCACCGGCACCGGGGTCAATCAGGGCGCGCAGCCCGGCTTCGTGCTGGGCAATATGGGTCGACCGCGCGCCGTGTCGGTCAACTCCAACCAGTTCTTCGTGGTCGATCGCGAAGAGGGCTTCCTGCACGTCTTCGAGACCTCGCCGCTGAAGGACATCACGGAGAACTCGGCCACCGTGACCTATGTCTCCAACTTCGATTTCCACAGCGCCGCCGATGGCTTCCAGTTCGTGGCCAGCGATGGCCTCGATGAAAGCAACATCGGCCTGGCGACGATCAACGTCGCGCGCAACTTCCGGCCCCCGGTGACGCAGGATCAGGCCCTGAGCCTGGCGGAGGATTCCTCCATCGAACTCGTCCTGAGCGCCGAGGACCCGGATGGCATCCTCGGGATCGACTTCAATGGCCTGGACATTCTCAGCTACCAGATCACCGAAGCGCCCACCCACGGCACGCTTGCACTGGTCTCGAGCGACAACGAAAGTGTGACCCTGAGCTATACGCCTCATCCGGACTATTTCGGGACGGACCGACTGCGTTTCGTCGCGAACGACGGCGTGGAGGATTCAGGGGTAGCCACCATCGATCTCGAGATCATCCCGGTCGACGATCCCCCGCGCATCCTCGAAAACGAGCTGCCGGCGCGCGTCGGCCTGGGCTTCCCCTTCGTGCTGCGCGGCGTGTTCGAAGACGACGGGGCCACGGACTACTTCACCTCGGTGATCTGGGACGGCAGCAGCACGGTCGCCGAAGGTGGGGTCAACGAGACCAATCCGAACAATCCCTTCATCGAAGGTGTGCTGCTGGTCGAACCGCTGCAGGGCAAGGGCAATGGCTACGGCATCGCCCAGCACGTCTTCACCACCCCGGGCGTCAAGACCGTGCGCTTCTGCATCCTCGACCAGGACGGTCAGGGCGAGTGCCTGACCAGCGAGGTCACCGCCGAGCCGCTGGTCAATCTGGGTCTGGAACTGCCCGAGGATCAGGGCGAAACGCCGCCACCGGAAGTGCCGATCGGCAGCGCCTTCACGATCGACGTGATCGTGGGCAACCTGCTGCCCGAGGGCGTCTCGGGACTGATCGCCCAGGCCATCGCCATGCAGGGCGTGATCGAAACGCCGGGCGTGGTCTTCACCGGCGCGTCCGAAGGCAGCTGCACGATCAGCCCCGACGGGCAGTCGATGAACTGCGACTTCGGCGACTTCGCCGCCGGCGAGCAGCGCCTGGTCACCCTGAGCTTCGCCACGGATTCCGATGTGCCGCATGACACGGACGCCACGATCCGCTTGAGCTTCACGACCGAGTCCGAGGCCGTCAACGAAGTCACGGAAGCCTATCTGACACGAACGATCATCGACCCCGACATCATCCACCGCGACCGCTTTGCTGCTCCGTAACGCGGGGCATCAAACTGGTTTCTCAAAGACATCGGCAAGGCAGGGTTGAGAACCACGAAGGCACGAAGGACACGAAGAAAAGCAAAAAAAGCTTTTGATCTTCCTTCGTGCCCTTCGTGTCCTTCGTGGTTTATCAGTTTCTTCGCACCTGTCCCCAAGCTCAGTGCAGCCCATCCAATAATCGATGGTGAATCCGGGCTCGCTCGGGGTCGGGGTCTTCCAGCGTGGGGAGTTGACGAAGCTGTCGTAACCCCGACCCGCACCTTCGAAGTGATCCAGCATCGAGTACTGTGCGGGCTGCAACTCGAAGACGGCACCCCAGGCCTCATGAACCGTTCCGGGGCAGGCCCGCAGATTGGCCTTGGCCGAGCCATCCGAACCGCGCTTGTCGAAGACCAGACGCCAGCCGGGAAGGCGAACGCGCCCGAGACACTCGACCGGCCCCAGGCGCTCGATCAGGCGCCGAGGGTGAAGATTGGAACCATAAGCCAGATAGAACAACAATCGCCAACCACGTCGGGAATGGAATCTTACTGGTCTTTCTCCGCGCCTCTGCGCCTCTGCGAGAGCACACTGGCGTAGGCTGGAATCAGCCCGAAACCCCGGCGCTGATAGTCAAACGAGACCGCGGGGTCGGAACAGATGATCGTGCAGGTTGAGGGCGTAGCGGTCGGTCATGCCGGCCACGTAGTCGAGGACCTGGGTCAGGGTGTCGGCCTCGACGATGCGATAGCTGTCGGGGATCTCGTCGGGGTGGGCCAGCAGGTACTCGACGAGCTGGTGGATGACGCCCCGCGCCTTGTCGTTCTGCTGCACGGACTCGGGTCGGAGATACACGCGCTCGAACATGAACTCGCGGAAGGTCTTCATCGCCAGCAGCACCTCGGCCTCCATGGCCACCTTGCCGCGCTTGCAGGACTCGCGGATGACCGCCTCGACCATGGTGTTGATCCAGCTCCGGCCTTCAACGGGCCCGAGCGCATCGACGACGTCGGCGGGCAGGTCCTCGCGGGTGATCACGCCCGCACGGAGCGCGTCCTGCAGATCGTGGTTCAGGTAGGCGATGCGATCGGCAAAGCGGCAGGCCCAGCCCTCGGCCGTATGCGGCGGCGGTTTGACGCGCCAGGTGTGGGCACGGATGCCGTCCAGCACTTCCCAGCTCAGATTGCAGGGCTCGAGGACCTCGAACAGGCGCACGCCCTGGGCCGAATGCAGCCATTCGCCGCCTTCGACGTAGTCCGACAACGCCGCCTCGCCCGTATGGCCGAAGGGTGTGTGACCGCAGTCGTGGGCCAGGCAGATCGCTTCGGTCAGGACCTCATTGAGGCCCAGGGCCACGGCCAGGGCGCGGGCGACCTGGGTGACCTGCAGCGTGTGGGTCATGCGGGTGACGAAGTGGTCACCCTCGGGATTGATGAAGACCTGGGTCTTGTGCTTCAGACGCCGGAAAGCCTTGGAATGCAGCACTCGATCACGATCGCGCTCGAACTCGCTGCGATAGGGATCCGGGTCTTCCGGCCGTGTGCGTCCGCGCGACTCGATCGAGCGCGTGGCCAGGGGCGAGAGCTCGGCTTCGCGGGCCTCGCGCTGCTCGCGATCGACCGGGCTCAGGATGGGTGTTTCGGGAACCGCACTCATGAGGTCAGTCTACAGGGCCTGCTTGACGGATTCATTGAATCCGACATGAATCCGACCCCCGGCGTCGAAGACGGGCCGCTTGATCAGGGTCGGATGCTCGGCCAGGAAGCCCGCCGCCCGGGCCGGGTCCATGGCCGCTTCGCGATCGGCCTCGTCGAGCTGGCGCCAGGTCGTCGAGCGCCGATTGACCAGTGCCTCCAGGCCCACGCCATCGATCCAGCGCTGGATCGTCTCGGCGTCGATGCCGTCCGCTCGGAGGTCGTGCCAGTGATGCTCGTGCCCCTCGGCTTCGAGCCATTTGAGCGCCTTGCGACAGGTATCGCAGGCCTTGATGCCATGGATTTTCATAACAGCAGTCTAGTCCATTCGCATCGACGACCAGTCAGCGCGCCGCGCGCAGCAGCTCGTTCACCGAGGTCCGCGAGCGGGTCTTCTCGTCGACCTGCTTGACGATGATGGCCGCGTACAGGCTGTGGCTGCCGTCCTCGGCCGGCAGGCTGCCCGCCACGACCACGGAGCCGGCCGGGACGCGACCGGTGAGGATCTCGCCGGTGGCGCGATTGTAGATGCGCGTCGACTGGCCCAGGAAGACGCCCATGCCGATGACCGCGCCCTTCTCGACGATGACGCCTTCGACGACTTCGGAACGAGCGCCGATGAAGCAGCCGTCCTCGATGATGGTCGGGTTGGCCTGCAGGGGCTCGAGCACGCCGCCGATGCCGGCACCGCCGGAGATGTGCACGCCTGCACCGATCTGGGCGCAGGAGCCGACGGTGGCCCAGGTGTCGATCATCGAGCCCTCGCCCACGTAGGCGCCGATGTTGACGTAGCTGGGCATCAGCACGACGTCCTGGCCGATGTGGGCGCCACGACGAACGGTGGCCGTCGGCACGACCCGGGCACCGCATTCGCTGGCCCGGTCGCTGTCATCGGCGAAGCGCAGATCGACCTTGTCGAAGTAGTGGCTGGCGCCCCCCGGCATTTCACGATTGGCCGTGATGCGGAAGTGCAGCAGGATGGCCTGCTTGAGCCACTCGTTGACGACCCAGCCATCGGCGCCGGGCTCGGCCACGCGCAGGCGGCCGTCTTCCAGTCCGCGCAGGCAGGCATCGACGGCGCCGCGTAGTTCGGCGCTGGCCCTGGCGGGTGACAGATCGGCCCGCTCGCTCCAGGCCTGCTCGATGGTCTCTTTCAGGGTTGCGTGTTCGTTCGACATTCCGGTGTCCATTGGCATCCGAGGTGAATTCTTGCTGGCCTTTCAGACGTCCAGACGCTTGCGCAGTTCGGCTTCCAGCGCCTGACAGGCCTCCGCATCCAGGGCCTGGCCGTCGCCCTCGCCGACCAGGAACACGTCCTCGACGCGCTGACCGAAGGTGGCCACGCGGGCGTCGAACAGGCGCAGGCCGCGAGCGACCATGGCCTCGGCGATGGCCGACAGCAGGCCCGGTCGATCGGTGGCGGCGATGTCCAGGCGCGTGCGGCCCTGCGATTCGCCGAGGCTGATTTCCGAGCGCCCCATGAAGGGCTGCAGGCGTCGCGGCACCGGCCGCGGCGGCAGGGGGCGCACTTCCTTGGCCGAGAGCTGCTCGGCCAGCGATTGACGAAGCCTGGCCGCGTCCGAGGGATTGAGCGGCTGGCCGTTGGCGTCCATGACCTGGAAGATATCCCAGCTCCGGGCGTCCTCGCTGGTCACCACGCGCGCGGCCAGCACGTTGAGCTGCATGCGATCGAGTTCCCGCGCGACGACGGCGAACAGGCCGGAGAAGTCCTCGGCGTGGACGAAGACCTCGCTGATGCCCTTCTCCGGCAGGCGGCGGCAGGCCACCAGGGGCAGTTTGCTGCCGGCCAGGACTTCCGAGCTGGTCCAGATCAGCTGCTCCGAATCGAGCCGCAGGAAGGCCGAGTCGGGCAGCGTCGACCAGAGCCCTTCGACGTCCGAGGCCTCGGCGCCCCGCTCGACCAGACCGGCCAGGGCTTCGGCGCGCGTCTCGGCCACGCTGGCCTGGCGGTCGACGGCCTGGTCCGGACCCCGGCTCAGGGCCTCGCTGGCCGCTACGTAGAGCTCCCAGAGCAGGCTGTCCTTCCAGGAGTTCCAGAGCTTGGGGCTGGTCGCGGCGATGTCGGCCACGGTCAGGACGAACAGGTGGTTCAGGCGCCGCTGGCTGCCGACGCGCTCGACGAAGCGATGGACAACCTCAGGGTCGGTGATGTCCTCGCGCTGACTGGTCCGGGACATCAGCAGATGATCCTCGACGAGCCAGACCACCATTTCGCGGTCGGCCTCGCTCATGTCCAGCTGGTCGACGAACTCCCGCGCGTCCCTGGCACCCAGCTCGGAGTGATCGCCGCCCCGGCCCTTGGCGATGTCGTGGAACAGGGCCCCGAGATAGAGCACCTCGGGCCGTTCGATGCGCTTGAAGACCTCGATCGCGTGCCCGAACTGCTCCGGATACTTGCCGTAGGCGAAGCGGCGCAGGTTGCGGATCAGGAACAGGGTGTGCTGATCCACCGTGTAGACGTGGAACAGATCGAACTGCATGCGTCCGGTGATCTGGCCGAAGGCGGGCAGCAGGGCCGCCAGCACGCCGTAGCGATTCATGCGCGCCAGCTGGCTGTAGACCAGGCGCGGGCTCCTGAGCAGGGTCAGGAACTGGTGCAGGATGGCCGGATCGCGGCGGTAATCCTCGTCGATCAGGTACAGGTGCTCACGCACCAGGCGGATCGTCGAGGCGCGCACGCCGAGGATGTCGGGGTGCTCCGACAGCACCAGGAACAGGCGCATCAGGAGCTCCGGGTGGATCACGAAGGCGTGCGGATCCTTCAGCTCCAGATAGCCCTGATGGACGCGGAAATGCTCGTCGATGTCCGAGGACGGCAGGTGCTTGCGACCGGCCAGCAGTTCCTCGTCGAAGCTCTGCAGCAGACGTTCGTTCAGGCGCGCCAGCTGCATGACGTTGCGGTAGTAGCGTTGCATGAACTGCTCGACGGGCTGATTGCTGTCCGTGGGGTCACCGAAGCCGAAGGCCTCGGCCAGGCGGCGCTGGTATTCGAACAGCAGGCGTTCCTCGGAACGCCCGGCCAGGGCATGCAGGGCCCAGCGCACGCGCCAGAGGTAGTCCCGTCCGGCGACGAGATCGTCGTGCTCGCGCTCGCTCAGGAAGCCGTGCTCGACCAGACCGTGCAGGGTCGAGGTGCCGAAGTGCCGATGGGTGACCCAGCCGATCATCTGGATATCACGCAAGCCGCCCGGGCCGTCCTTCAGATTGGGTTCGAGGTTGTAGATCGTGTCCTCGTACTGGGCATGGCGCTCGTCCTGCTCCTCGACCTTGGCGGCGAAGAACTCATCCGCCGGCCACAGGCCCGGCGGCTCGGTCGCCCTGCACATGGCCCGGAACAGGCTGCCTCCACCGGCGAGCAGGCGAGCTTCCATGAGATTGGTGGCCACGCTCACGTCGCGCTCGGCCTCGGCCACGCAGTCGGCGACCGTGCGCACGCTCTGACCCGGATGCAGATCCGCATCCCAGAGCACCTGGATGAAACGCTCCAGCGGCTGGGCGTGTGCTTCGGGCGAGGTGTCATCGGGCAGCAGGATCAGCAGATCGACGTCCGAGTGCGGATGCAGCTCGCCGCGGCCGAAGCCGCCCACGGCGACCAGTTCGAGCCCGGCCCCCGCCGGCGCCAGGCGCTCCCAGGCCAGCAGGATCAGCTGTTCGATGACCCAGGCTCGGGCATGCACCAGCTCACGGATATCGACGTCTCGCTCGAAGGCCTGCTGAAGCCTGGCGTCAGCGGCGGTTCTGGCCTCGCGCAGGGCCGGCGCCAGCTCGGCAGGGTCGGAGCCCAGGCCGTTGAGCGCGGCCAGGTCCAGACAGTGCCGGGTGGCGGGAACCGCGCTGAGGCGTTCGGTCACAGCGGGTCGTCGGGCAGGCGGGTCAGGACGTCGACGCCGTCCTCGGTCACGGCCATGGTGTGTTCCCACTGGGCCGAAAGCGAGCGATCCCGGGTGATCACCGTCCACTCGTCGGGCAGCAGGCGGGTCGCCGCCTTGCCCAGGTTGATCATCGGTTCGATCGTGAAGGTCATGCCGGGCTCCAGCACCACGCCTTCGCCGGGGCGACCGTAGTGCAGCACCTGGGGCGCCTCGTGAAAGCCGCGCCCGATGCCGTGGCCGCAGTACTCGCGAACCACGGAGCAGCGCTGCGCCTCGGCGTAGGTCTGGATGGCGTGGCCGATGTCCCCGAGGGTCACGCCCGGCCGCACCATCTCGATGCCGATCTTCATTGCCTCGTGCGCGACCTCGCAGATGCGTCGGGCCTTGATCGAGGGCTCACCGACGTAGAACATCTTCGAGGTGTCGCCGTGCCAGCCGTTCTGGATCACGGTCACGTCGATGTTCACGATGTCGCCGTTCTTGAGCTTCTTGTCACTCGGAATGCCATGGCAGACCACGTGGTTGACCGAGGTACAGATCGACTTCGGAAAACCGCGGTAATTGAGCGGAGCCGGGATGGCCTCGAGCTCGTTGACGATGTAGTCATGACAGATCCGGTCCAGTTCGCCGGTGGTCACCCCGGGCTGAACGTGCTCCGCGATCATCTTCAGAACGCTGGCGGCCTGCTGGCCGGCCACGCGCATCGCCTCGATGTCCTCGGCGGTCTTGAGTTGGATTCCCTGGTTCATTGCTGAGCTCGGCTTCGAGGCCGGCATTGGATTACGGCGCCAGTCTACCTGAATGGAGGTGGAGGGCCGGAAATTCCAGTGCAGATTCCAGCGCCGAAGCGGCCAGAACATGGCTTCTGGCACGTGTATCGCTCACGTCGCGATGCCAGCATGGGCCTATCCTCCGCAAAGTCCGAAACAGGCTCGTACAGTCATGGCATCGAAACACAGGAATTCCGGGAATGCGCTGATCGTGGTGGTGGTCTGTCTGGCCATCATCATCGGCGCGATCGTCATCGTGGGCTCGATGGCCAAGAGCCGACCGGCGCCGGAGACCCGGCCGGTCAGCCAGGCCGCCATGCTGGTCGACGCGATCGCCGCCGAAGAAGCCGCCGGGCCCTTCCGCATCGAGGCTCAGGGCACGGTGCGCCCGGTCACCCAGACACGACTGGCGGCCGAGGTCGGCGGGCGACTGGTCGAGATCAGCGACCGCTTCGTGGCCGGTGGCTTCTTCGAGGCCGGGGACGTGCTGGCCAGGATCGACCCCAGCGATTACGAAGCCGCCCTGCTGCAGGCCGAGGCCGAGCTCGCCTCGGCGATGGCCCGTCTGGCCGACGAGACGGCCCGTTCCGAGCAGGCCCGGCGCGACTGGATTCGAATGAACGGCGAGTCGCGCCAGCCCAGCGAGCTGGTGCTCCGCCTGCCCCAGGTGGCCGAAGCCGAAGCCGCCGTGCAGGCCGCCGAAGCCGGCGTGATGCGCGCTCGACGCAACCTCGAGCGCACGGAAATCCGACTGCCCTACGACGGACTGGTGCGTTCTCGTGACGTCGACCTCGGTCAGTACGTGGCGCCGGGCACGGCCCTGGGCGTGACCTTCTCCGTCGCCACCGCCGAAGTCCGCCTGCCGCTCTCGAACCAGGACCTGGCCTACCTCGACCTGCCCAGCCCCGGCCGCAGCGGCGACTGGCAGCCGCCGGTCCGCCTGCGCGGCGAAGTGGCGGGCCAGCGCGGCGAATGGGAAGGCCGGATCATCCGCACGGAAGGCGTGGTCGACGAGAACACCCGCCTGAGCTATGCGGTGGTAGAAATCAGTGACCCCTACGGTCTGCGTTCGACCCGGCGCCAGGTCCCGCTGCAGATCGGCACCTTCGTCGAGGCCGAGATCGAGGGCCGGGACGCCACCGGCCTGATCGTGCTGCCGCGCCAGGCCCTGCGTCAGGACGATCGCCTGTACCTGATCGACGCCGAGGGCAAGCTCGAGATCCGATCGGTGGAAGTGATTCGCAGCACGCCGGATCGGGTCTATCTGCAGAATTCGATCAAGCCCGGCGACCCGGTCATCATGACCGCCATCCAGGCCCCGATTCCGGGGCTGGCCGTCCGCATGCGCGACAGTGCTGAATCGGTGGAACCCGAGCTCCGGGTCCTGCCCGCCGGCGAGCTCGCTGCCGCTCCCGAGGAGGATGAATCGTGAACCCGGAGCGCAACTGGTACGGCAACATCATCGCCTGGTTCGCGCACAACCCGGTCGCCGCCAACCTGTTGATGTTCAGCCTGATCCTGGGCGGCCTGTTCACCGCCTGGACAATCACCAAGGAAGTCACGCCCAGGATCGAGACCAATTACGTCACGGTCACCGTGCCCTATCGCGGCGGCACGCCGCGGGACGTCGAGCAGGGCGTCCTGATCAAGGTCGAAGAGGCGATCCAGGACCTGGAAGGCCTGCGCGAGATCGTGTCCACGGCCAATGAAGGCTCGGGGCAGGTCCGGGTCGAGGTGGACTCGGCCTACGACGTGCTCGAAGTCCTCGACCGGATCAAGGGTCGCGTCGACTCGATCTCGACCTTTCCGGCCGAGACCGAGCGCCCGACCTACCAGCGCACGACCTTCACCCAGCAGGTGATCTGGGTCTCGGTCTTCGGTGACGTGGACGAACGCACCCTGAAGGAAGCAGCCCGCCAGATCCGGGACGACATCACCGCCCTGCCCTCGGTCACCCGCGCCGATCTGGTCGGTGCCCGAGGCTACGAGATCGGCATCGAAGTGCGCGAGGAAACCCTGCGCGCCTATGACCTGACCCTGGGCGATGTAGCCCAGTCGATCCGCGCCTCCTCCCTCGACCTGCCCGGCGGGCGGATCGAGTCGCCCGGCGGCGACGTACTGCTGCGCTCCGTGGGCCAGGCCTACGTGGGCCGGGACTTCGAGGACATCGTCGTGCGCACCAACCCCGACGGCAGTCGGGTGCGGGTTCGCGACATCGCCGAGGTCCGCGACGGCTTCGTCGAGAGCGATTTCTACGCCCGCCACAATGGCGTGCCCTCGGTCGCCATTCAGGTCATGAGTCTGGGCGAGCAGAACGCCTTGGCCGTCTCCCGGGAAGTGCGCGACTACATCGACCGCAGCCAGGCCAGCCTGCCCGAAGGCATCAGCGTGGCCTGGTGGGCGGACACGGCCTACTACCTGGGCGAGCGCCTGAAGATGATGGGCGAGAACCTGCTGGCCGGCGCCCTGCTGGTGTTTCTGATCCTGACCCTGTTCCTGCGCCTGAAGCTGGCCTTCTGGGTCATGGTCGGCCTGCTGGTCGCCTTCCTCGGCTCGCTCTGGATGCTGCCGGCGGTGGGCGTGACCATCAACATGATCAGCCTGTTCGGCTTTCTGGTCGTGCTCGGGATCGTGGTCGACGACGCCATCGTCATGGGCGAATCCGCCTATACGGAAATCCGCGAGCATGGACATTCGGCCGACAATGTCGTCAATGGTGTCCACAAGGTGGCCGTGCCCGCCACCTTTGGCGTGCTCACCACCATCGCGGCCTTCTCGCCGATCCTGATGGTCTCGGGCGTGCAGGGCCAGTTCTTCGCGCCGATCGGCTGGGTGGTCGTGCTCTGCCTGCTGTTCTCCCTGGTCGAATCCAAGCTGATCCTGCCGGCGCATCTGGCGCATATGCGGCTCAAGCCGCATGCCCAGGACACGACCAACGGCTTCATCCGCTTCCAGCGCAAGTTCTCCGAGAGCCTGTTCCACCTGGTCGACACGATCTACCTGCCCTCGCTGAAAGTGCTGCTGAAGAATCGCTACGTCGCCCTGGCGGGCTTCATCGCGATCTTCATCCTGTCCCTCGGCCTGGTCATCGGCGGCTTCCTGCGCGTGGTCTTCTTCCCCGATTTCGCCAGCGACTTCCTGCGCGTCAACCTGGAGATGAACGAGGGCACGCCCAGCGAAGTGACGCACGCCAACATGGACCACCTGGCCGAAGTGCTGCACGAGATCGACGCCCAGGTGCAGCAGGAAAACGGCTTCGACGAGCCGGTGATCCGGACGGTCTTTGCCTGGTCCGGCGACACCAGCGGCAGCATGATCGTCGAGCTCAACCGCGACGAGGAAAACCGCATTCCCAATCGCGACTTCGAGCGCCGCTGGCGTGATGCGGTCGGGCAGATCCCGGGCGTGCGCGCCCTGCAGATCGGCGGCGCCGGTGGCCCCGGCGGCGATGGCCCGGACCTGAGTTTCCAGCTGGTCGGCCGCAATCTCGAGCAGCTCCAGGCCGCGGCGGCCGAGCTCGAGGCGCGGATGCTCGAGTACAACGGCACCTTCGACGTACGCAATTCCTTCGAGGGCGGCCTGCGTGAGCTGCAGCTGCATATCCGTCCCGAAGCCGAGGTGCTTGGCCTGAGCCAGCAGGACCTGGCCCGCCAGGTCCGCCAGGCCTTCTTCGGCGAGGAAGTGCAGCGCATCCAGCGCGGCCAGGACGATGTGCGCGTGATGGTGCGCTACCCACGCGCGCAGCGCGAATCGGAAGGCTATCTGGAGGCGATGCGCATCCGCACGCCGGCCGGCGACGAGATTCCCTTCAGCGCCGTGGCCGATGTCGAGATCGGCAGCAGCCCCTCGAGCATCCGCCGCTTCGACCGAGAGCGCTCGATCAGCGTGACCGGCCGCGTCGACAAGGAGATCGGCGAGCCGGGTCGCATCGCGGCGGAACTTCGCCAGCAGGTGCTGCCGGAGATCCTCAGCGGCTACCCCGACGTTCGCTATCGACTGGGCGGCGCGACGCGCAGCCAGCAGGAAGTCACCCGCGACCTCGTCGTCGGCGCCATCTTCGCCTTCTTCCTGATCTACGCCCTGCTGGCCATCCCCCTGAAGTCCTACCTGCAGCCGCTGCTGATCATGTCGGTCATTCCCTTCGGCATCGTCGGCGCGATCCTCGGCCACTGGATCATGGGCATTCCGGTCAGCCTGCTCAGCCTGTTCGGCATCATTGCCCTGGCCGGGGTGGTGGTCAACGACAGCCTGATCCTGGTCGATTTCGTCAACCGGCACCGTCGCGCCGGCCAATCGCGCATCGAGGCGGCCATCCAGGCGACGCGTTCTCGCTTCCGCGCCATCATCCTGACCTCGATGACGACCTTCCTCGGCCTGGCACCGATCGTGTTCCTGGAATCGAGCGCCCAGGCTCAGCTGGTGGTTCCGATGGCGACCTCGCTGGCCTTCGGCATCCTGTTCGCGACGGTCATCACCCTGGGCCTGATCCCGATTCTCTACCTGATCCTGGATGATGTCGTCGCGGGGATCATGCGCGCCTTCGGCTTCGACCCGAGCCGCCGCTTCGTCGACGAGGCCGAGGCAAGCTGACGAGGTCGGACCCGGTGGCTCGATCGAGCCGCCGGGCACGGGATGGATCGCCCGGAATCAGACCCGCGTGCGAAACAGCCAGTCGCCGATCGGATAGGTGATGTTGAAATTGTGGTGGGCCATCAGCGAAGGATCGTGATGACGATGGTGCAGCTGACGAAGCCGGCGAAGCAGAGGCAGCGCCAATAGCCGGGAATCTTCGGGCAGGTGATAGGCCAGATGCAGCAACTCGTAGTTGAGGTAGTAAAGCAGGGCCACGAGCACGAACAGCCAGGCGACGTTGGCCGAGAAGCCCCAGGCCAGCACCAGACCCACCGGCAGGGCGAAGGCGCCGAAGAAGAACACCATCAGTACGGCCGGAAACAGCACGACCTTGCAGTCACGCCAGCTCTCCAGCTCCATCACCTGATCGGTGAAGAAGCGATGATGCTGGCCGCTATGGCGCTTGTAGATCAGGCCCAGGCCTGGAACCTTGCGGTGCATGACCCATCGGTGCCCCGCGTATTCGACCAGATTGGCGTACAGGAAGGTCAAGGGAATGGTCAGCCACTCCAGGGGCTGGAGCACGCTCAGCTGGCTGATCGCCCAGACCGAGCCGCCGATGGAAAACAGCAGAATGAAGGCGAAATGCGCCTGGCCGGAATACCAGGACGGAATCTCGGCCTGACGGAAGGTCTGTCGGTAGCGTTCGGTGGCGTCCATCCCGATCAAGGGTGCCAAAGCCGCTCAAGCTGCGCAAGTCGGATGAGTCGAGCGAGGCATTGACGTAGAATTCGAACCCATGGGCAGGCATTCACTTCAGGGCAAGACCGTCTCGCTGGTGCTCGGCTCCGGCGGTGCACGCGGCCTCGCGCACATCGGTGCGATCGAAGAGCTGGAACGTGCCGGCGCGAAGATCGAGGCCCTGGCCGGCAGCTCCATGGGCGCCCTGGTGGGCGGGATCTATGCCGCGGGCAAACTCCCCGCCTATCGGGACTGGGTCTGTGGCCTGGAGCAGTCCGATGTGCTGTCCCTGGTGGACTGGACCTTCTCCGGCGGTGGACTGATCAAGGGTCGCAAGATCATCAACAAGCTGTCCGAGCTGGCCGGCGAAACCGATATCGAGGACCTGGAGATCGATTTCACGGCCGTGGCCGTGGACCTCGACCAGGGGCGCGAAGTCTGGCTGGATCGCGGCCCCCTGTTCGACGCCATTCGCGCCTCCATCGCGATCCCGGGCGTGTTCACCCCGCATCGCTACCGCGATCGCATCCTGGTCGACGGCGGCATTCTGAACCCTATCCCCGTCGCCCCGACGCTGCGGCACATGACCGATCTGACGGTGGTGGTCGACGTCAACGGCCCGCCGGACCCGGCCTATGACGAGAACGGCAAGAAGAAGAACGGAAAAGGGAACGGGAACGAGGAAGATCGCAACGGCCTGATGGACAAGTTCCGGGACTTCGTCGACGGCCTCGGCTCGGACCGGCCACCCAAACCGGATCAGCCGGGCCTGTTCGCGGTCATGCTACGATCGCTGGATACGATGGAATCGGTGATCTCGAGGCAGCATCTGGCCATTTTCCAACCGGATCTGGTGGTTCAGGTGCCGAAGAACATCGCCATGATTCATGAATTCCACCGGGCCAACGAGATCATCGAGTGCGGCTCCAGACTGGCACGCGACGTGTTCGCGCAGCCCGCGCCGGACCAGGGAATCGAGCATGTTTGAAATGGAAGACGACGATCAGAACAGCGCACTCTTCGACCAGGCGGCCGATGCCGTCGTCGATCTCGGCAACCGCCTGGCTGCCGAGAACCCGGACGCCGATCCCTGGGCGCTGGCTGACGGACTGATCGCCGGCGCGGTGCATTACTGGCTGTACGCCCATCAGCCCCAGGACTTCCCGGACGAAGACGACATGATGAGTTCGCGCGAACGCCTGGAAGAACTCGTGCGTCAGGTGATGGAATCGGCCGAGGAAAGCGAATACCTGCACTCGCCAATGGACAACGACGTCGGGCGGGCCTGAGCCCAGCCGAGTCCTTCATCCCGGGCCGCCAGCCCGTCCCCGGCGGGCTGGAAGCAGAGCGGTCGAGCCGGCGTCACCGGCCCGACCAATGTCTCCGGTTTAGCTCAGGGACGGTCCGCGTCCCGAATGGCTCTGAACTCATTGCCTTCACGCCAGTTCGGCCACTGCTCGCCATCGGCCAGCTCACGGCCGACCATGTAGAGCAGCTCCAGATCTTCGGCGACGCCACGCAGATCCCAGTCCGGGTTGAAGACGTCGGCGGGCTTGTGGTAGGCCACGTCGCGGTACTCGCGCTGCTGGGCCATGCCGTATTCCGTGCCGAGCTCGCGATGGTCGACGCCACCCTTGGCGTACAGGGCCGGCACGCCCACGCGGGCGAAATTGAAGTGATCGGAGCGGTAGTAGAAACCGGCTTCGGGGGTCGGCTCCTGCACCATCACGCGGCCCTGCGCCTCGACCGCCGGCAGGAGAATGTCCTCGAGTTCGGAGGAACCGTAGCCGACCACGACCACATCGTTCGTCGGGCCGATCAGGCTCATCGCATCCATGTTGATCGCGGCGACCGTATGGTCCGTCGGAATCACCGGGTTGTTGACGTAGTAGCGAGAACCCAGCAGACCGTACTCCTCCAGCGTGACCACGAGGAAGGTCACGGTGCGCTTCGGCGCGCCGGCTTCCTGATAGAGGCGAGCCAGTTCGAGCATCGCCGCGGTGCCGGAGGCGTTGTCGACCGCGCCGTTGTAGATGCCCGTCGTCCCCGGCAGGGCCATGTTGCGACCCAGATGATCCCAGTGCGCGACGTAGACGATGGCCTCGTCCGGGCGTTCGGTGCCCGGGATGCTGGCCACGACGTTGTAGGACTCGCCCCGGCGAATGCTGTTGCGGACGCTGCCACTGACGCTCATGCCCAGGCTGACCGGGTCGAACTCCGCCGTCTGGGCACGGGCCTTCTCGGCCTCGAAGTCCAGGCCCGCACGCTCGAAGAGCTCACGCGCGGTGTCGACGGTGATCCAGCCCTCCAGCGGCATGATCGGCTCGCCACTGGGTTCACCCAGCTCGAACTGCGCGCCCGACCAGGAATTGATCACGACTTCCCAGGGGTAGGAGGCCGGCTCGGTCTCGTGCACGATCAGTGCGGCAGAGGCCCCCTGACGAGCGGCCTCTTCGTACTTGTAGGTCCAGCGACCGTAGTAGGTCATGGCCCGGCCATTGAAAAGGTCTTCGTTGCCCGTCTCGAAGCCGGGATCGTTGACCAGGATGACCACGGTCTTGCCCTCGACATCCAGGCCTTCGTAGTCGTTCCAACCGTACTCCGGGGCAACCACGCCATAGCCGACGAAGACCAGCCCGGAATCGGACACGCCGTGCGGGTCCGTGCCCAGACGACGGGAGCCGATGATCATCTGCTCGGGATAGTTCAGGGTGAAGCTTTCATCGCCTTGCTGGACCGTCAGATCCGAGCGCTCGACATTCGTCAATTCCACCATCGGCACGGGCTGCAGATAGCTGTCACCGTTGCCCGGGGCCAGGCCGAGCTCGAGAAACTGGCCGACCAGGTAGTCCAGAGTCAGACGTTCACCACGAGTCCCGGGGGCGCGGCCTTCGAATTCGTCCGAGGCCAGGATCCGCAGATGCTCCGCGTAGCGATCGACATCGATGCCATCGCCGGGGATCGGCGGCAGCGCCGATGCGACGGTCTCCACCACCTCGACCACTTCAGGGGCAGGCGTGGGCTCGACTTCGGTGGACGCGCTGGAGGCGGCTTCAGGGTCTGAGCCCTGGCAGGCAGCCAGCGTCAGGGAAAATGCCGCGATGGCGGCGGCGTTGAGCTTTTTCATGGTGATCCTGCACGAGTGACACAGCCGCTGATTGTAGCGCAGGCCGCGTGTCCCAGCGTCGGGCTCAGATCACACCGTTCTCGAAGGCCTTCAGCACGGCGCGGGTTCGATCCCGCACGCCCATTTTCGACAGGACGTTGGAGACGTGGTTCTTGACCGTCCCCTCCGCCACGTTCAGTGCATTGGCGATTTCCTTGTTGGAATAGCCACCGGCCATCAGCCTCAGGATCTCCGTCTCTCGCTCGGTCAGGGGGTCGGGCTGATCCAGACTGCTGAATTCATTTCGCACCTTCCCCAGCCCTTTCAGGAGACGCTGGGTCACGGCGGGCTTGACGATGGTCTTCCCGGCTGCCACGGAGCGCACGGCTTCGAGCAACTCCTCCAGGGCGACGTCCTTGAGCAGGTACCCTCGGGCACCGGCACGAATCCCGCCGAGGACCAGTTCGTCATCGTCGAAGGTGGTCAGGATGATGGTCGGCGGCAACTGCTCGGCCTCCTTCAGTGCCATCAAGACCTCCAGACCGTTCTTGCCGGGCATGCGCATGTCCAGCAACAACACGTCCGGCGCCAGCTCCGGCACCTTCTCGATTGCGCTTTCTCCGTCCGAAGCCTCACCGATCACTTCGATGTCTTCGGCCAGGGCCAGCAAGGACCGCACCCCCTGTCGAACCAGGGTCTGATCATCCACCAGCATGACCTTGATCATGCACTTCCCTCCAGGGGCATCCACGCCCGCACCTGAAAACCGGCCCCGGGCCGGGTTGCTATGTCGACGCGACCACCGAGCTCTTTCAATCGCTCCCGCATCCCGTTCAAACCATTCCCCGGCATCAGCTCGGAGACCCCTCGTCCATCATCCCGCGCTTTCAAGCTGAGCCCATTGCTGCCGGATTCCAGGGAAATCCAAAGATTACTCGCAGAGGCATGACGCACGGCATTGGTAATCAGTTCCTGCGCGACGCGCAACAGGATCTGCGCCCGTCGCGGGTCCGTCAGTGAGACCGAATCGGGAATATCGAGATGAATCTCCAGTTCAGGCACGCCCTGGGCCAGCATCTGGAGGGAGCCACGCAGATCGACCTGATCGTCCTCTCGCATGTCACTGACCACTTCCCGAACATCGGCCAGCAACAACCTCGCCAGCGAAGTCGCCTGCTCGACATGTTCCTTGGCCTTGCCGGAACTGAGGTGGCTCGCCACTTCGAGATTGAGCGACAGCGCCGTGAGATGATGCCCCACCAGATCGTGCAGTTCGCGGGAAATGCGGACCCGCTCGGCAATTCGCGTGTTCTCGGCCAGCAGATTCTGGGTCGCCAGAAGCTCGGAATTCAGCCGTCGGAGTTCGCCTTTTGCCTGCACCTGCTTCAAGGCCAGCAGGGAAGCGATGAAGGGAAACAGCGTCAGCCCGAAGTTCATAAGAAAGAAAACCAGCGCGAGCAACCAGCTGCCTTCGGGCGTCCACAAGGCCCAGAGCCCGAAGGCCATGGCCAGAACGATCATCCACCCGACACTGAGCACCACCGGCAGCATCCAGGGTAGAAATGCCGCCACCACCATCGCCAGCAGGCTACCGATGGCCGAGCGCGTGAAGTAGCTCACCGCAAAGGCAGAGACCGACAGCACGCCCAGCACCATGATCCGCCGCCACAAGGCCGCTCGCCACTGCAGGCGAACCGTGGGATGAAGAAGGGCGAGCAGAAAAAGAATCGCACCGGACCACCAGCCAAGAATGTCCTGCTGCGACGGGGGCTCGGAAGTCAGCCAGGGAAAGAGCACCAGGGGAATCGCAGCCAGCACCCAGACCAACAGCCCGAAATAGCGAAGCCAGTCCACCGGCTGCCACTCGAGAAAACGGTGCAGGGATTGCGATCGTCCTGAACTCATGCGCCTATCATAAGTGGTTTCGCCCTCGACAGGACAATGGACCCACTATGACCGATCAGGCCGAGTCCGTGGCGACGATCGCCGAATTCGCTGAATCCGAAATCCGCCGCTTTCTCGAGCGCGTGGGTATGCGCTACGAAGCCGTCGAACCAGGAGCTGAAATCCCGGGCAGCTTCTGGGGTGACTCGGAAGCAGGGCTGATCGGCAACACGCTTTTCGCTCGCCCGGACACACCCATCCACTCCATGCTGCACGAGGCCTGTCACTACCTATGCATGGACAAGGAACGTCAGCAAACGCTCCACACCGACGCAGGCGGTGACTACGATGAGGAAAACGCGGTCTGCTATCTGCAGCTCCTCCTCGCCGACCGGCTGCCCGGATATGACCGGGAGCGCTGTTATCGAGACATGGATGCCTGGGGCTACAGTTTTCGACTGGGATCGGCCCGCGCCTGGTTCGAACAGGATGCCGAAGACGCAAGGCAGTGGCTGGAAGCGCGAGGCTTGCTGAAACTCCTGCACTGAAAAAAGCCCGCCCGGCGCGTCTCCCCGGCAAAAAAAAACCGCCGAGGTAACCTCGGCGGTTTTTCTTGTTCATGATGTCCGGGAAGCCCCGGACATCAATCGGTCAGGACTCAGCCCCGGAAGAACCGGATGCTCAGACCACCGACCATCAGCATCAGCATGCCGAACAGGACCAGAGCCCACGGCTGCATGGTCGGGACCGGCAGGGCCGGAGCGTTCGCCACGCCACAGCTCAGATCGTGCGTACCGTTGAAGTTCGCGTCGTCTGCGCTGGTGCAGGTCAGGGTCGCGCTGTAGGTGTCTCCATCCAGGCCAGAGGTCGGGATGTTGCAGGAGATCGAGAACGGAACCGAACCACCCGCGGTGACCGTGCCAGCCAGCGGAGCCGGGTTGGTCGAGAACACGGCGGCGTCAGGCCCACCCAGCGAGCAGGAGAAGGCGCCGTCAGCGGAGCCGCTGTTGCTCAGCGAACCATTGGCACTGACGGTGCTGCCAGCCGGACCGAAGCCCAGGTTGACCGGACCGAACGGCGGGTTCACGGCCAGCACAGCCGTCGAGTCAGCCTCACCAGTGATGGCGATGGCCGGCGTCGGGTTGTTGTTGGCGTCGGAGGTGAAGGTGGCCGTATCGGCGAACACACCGTTGACCGCCGAGTTGAACTGGATACCGACCGAGCAGGTGTCGCCAGCGTTCAGGGTGGTGCCGGTGCAACCATCGGAGGTGATGGTGAACTCAGCGCCCGTAGCCAGAGCCACAGCCGAGATGGTCAGCGAGGAACCGCCAGCACCGGTGTTTTCGGCGATGAAGGTGTCGGTGGCCGGCATGGCACCCAGATCAACCACACCGAAGGCCATCGGATCCGGCGTCACGGTCAGGGTCGACTGCGGGCCCGGAACGCCCTGGCCATCCAGGGTGACGGTGTCGTTGGTCACGGTGGCAGCATCGCTTACGACCACCACGGAGCCGGCAGCGGCGCCGTCGACGGTCGGGCTGAACACGACGTCGATGGTGCAGGACGCGCCGTCGGCCAGAACCGAGGTCGGGGTGCAGGAACCACCGGACTGCGAGAAGTCGCCGGTGAAGTTGATCGCGGACAGGGTCAGATCGATACCGTCGGTGCCGTCATTCGACACCGTTACCGTCTGGGGGCCTGAAGTGGTCCCCGTCTGCTGGTTACCGAAGTTGATGGTGGCCGGGGTGACGTTCAGGATCGCGGTGACGCCCTGGACGGTCACGGAACCGTCGGTGATGATCGGCGGCACATCGGAACCACCCGGAGCCGGCTCAGCGTCGACCGGAGCGGAATCACCGTCGACGGCGGCACCGTCCAGGGTGAAGCGCAGGATACCGTTCGCATCACCAACCGGGTTGCCCAGGCCGGTGAAGGCGATACGGACCACGCCGCCACCGATGTCGTTACAGGCGGCCAGATCGGAATTTTCGACCAGCAGACAGTCGGTCAGATCAACACCAGTCAGGATGCCGCCGAAGCTCACATCCACGGAGTTGGCCTGAGCGCCGCCACCAGCGGTGAAGGTCCAGGGCACATCGACGGTGGCGGAACCTTCGGCCGCAATCACGTCGTCGAAGACCCACGTTTGAGCCTGCGCAGTGGAGGCGAAGAGCATCGCGCCCGCTGCACAAAACAATGCGTTCTTAAGGGTTTTCATTATCAGCTCCAAATAGATTGCTTGATTACAGAATGTTTACGCCACATTCGTTCTGGTTGGTCGCGAAGGCGTTGAACACGCCGATCACGTCGGTCGGGTTCACGGAACCGTTCTCGTCGAAGTCCGGCATGCCGGCAGCCGGGCTGTTGCCGTTGGTGGCGAATTCATTGAAGATGGCCAGCGCATCGGTCACGGCCAGGCGAACTCCGGTGTCACCCGGCAGCACGGCGCGAGCTTCGTCGGTCAGACCCGGGCAAAGACGACCCGGACGCGAGATGCGACGCGAATCGAAGGCATCGAAGTCCATCGAGGTGCCGCCACCGGCGCCGTCTACGTTACCCAGGTGAGCCGAAGCCAGGGTGATGCCGCTGGTGTCGGCGGTCACGGTCAGGTCGGCCGCGCCATTGACGGAGAAGCGGACGTCTGCGGCTGCAGCAGCTTCCCAGACCAGTTCGACCGAGTGCCAGCCCGTGCCGACGTCGGCAAAGGTGAGGTCGTCAGAACCACCGGCGCGGAACACGCGCATGGTCAGATCGTTGGCGGTCGGAACGTTGTACCAGACCTGGACCTGGTCCGTGTCTGTGCCGTCAGCGGCAGCGAAGACCACGACCGGGCTGGCGCCGGCGCTATCGAAGAAGCCGTAGAAGCGGGCGATGTAGGTGCCTTCAGCGGTCGGGCTGTTGTCGGTCACGAAGGCCGGGGCACCAGCCACGGGAACGCGAAGACCGCAGGGGCCGCCGAAACGACGGTTGCTGGTTGCGCCGGTGTCCTGGGTACCGGTATCGGCATCGGACACGCCGGTTGCAGCGTCCCAGTTGCCAACGGTACAGGTCTGCGCCTGAGCGTTGATGGACAGACCGAGCAGAGCAGACATGGCAACGCCCGCCAGCAGGGTCTTTACGGCCTGAGCAGGGCGGCTCGTGCCATGACGGTTTTCGTGTTTCATCGGTAACACCTCTTGTTAAGAATTCCGCGAAGTCATCAATGTTCTTCACGCCTTGGGTGAGTCTCATCGGGCTCACCGGCACTTTTCGATCGCTCCCTCGAAGCAACGAAAAGCGCTGAGGACATGCCTCAGTTGGTCGGAGTGTAGCCCAATCGACCTACACCCGCAACCGGATCACCTTCCTAGCCACCGCGCCCCATTTCGGCGAAAAGCCGCATGAAATGGAGGTTTTTGCGTGCTCACTGTAGAAATACGCAAACGAGACGGGAACGAGGCCATTTTTTTTGCGCCTTTTTTTCTGGAACGGCCAGGACCCCTTCGCGGAAGCCGTGAAGATTGGCCGGACGATCGGCCGCGCGAGGCTTCGATCAGCGACTGGAGCGAGCCGGTACCTCTGGATTGACTGCGCCGCTGCGCGGCTTGCCCTGCGCTCCGCTCCGGGTTGCTTCGGCCGCTTTGCGGCCTGCGCATCGTCCTCACTTCGCTCGGTTCGAACCTGGATTCTCATCCGCAAACTCCCCCAGCCAAGCATGAAAAAGCCCGCACGAGGCTTCGATCAGCCAAGGTAGTGGTCTGGTAGCTCGGGATTGACTGCGCCGCTTCGCGGCTTGCCCTGCGCTCCGCTTCGGGTTGCTTCGGCCGCGTTGCGGCCTGCGCATCGTCCTCGCTACGCTCGGTTCGAACCTGGGTTCTCATCCGCAAACTCCCCCACCCAAGCATGAAAAAGCCCGCGCGAGGCGGGCTTCTTCATGCTTGGCTGGGGGAGAGGGATTCGAACCCCCGCTGACGGAGTCAGAGTCCGTAGTCCTACCACTAGACGATCCCCCATTGGACCGTTGGCAGTGCTCCGATTAACGCTTGGAGTACTGGGTGGCCTTGCGGGCCTTGTGCAGACCGACTTTCTTACGCTCGACGGCACGGGCGTCACGAGTGACGAAACCGGCGCGGCGCAGCGGTGAACGCAGCTCTGCGTCGTATTCCATCAGCGCGCGAGCCAGGCCCAGGCGAATGGCACCGGCCTGGCCGGTGGTGCCGCCGCCCTTGACGGTGACGTTGACGTCGAACTTGTCCATCAGTTCGACCAGCTCGAGGGGCTGGCGAACGATCATCTGGGCGGTCTTGCGGCCGAAGAACTCGTCCAGGGGCTTGCGGTTGACGGTGATCTGGCCGTTGCCGCGACGCAGGAAGACGCGTGCGGTCGAGGTCTTGCGGCGGCCGGTTCCGTAATATTGTTCAGTTGCCATGGTATTAAATGAGTCCTTGATGACTTACAGTTCCAGCGCCTGCGGCTGCTGAGCGGCGTGCGGATGTTCGCTGCCGGCGTAGACCTTGAGCTTGCGCTGCATCTGACGACCCAGCGGACCCTTCGGCATCATGCCCTTGACGGCCAGCTGGATGACGCGCTCCGGCTTGCGAGCCAGCAGCTTTTCCAGGCTGATCGACTTCAGGTTGCCGATGTAGCCGGTGTGATGGTGGTACATCTTGTCGCTCATCTTGCGACCGGTCGCCTGAATCTTCTCGGCATTGATGACCACGATGTAATCCCCCGTATCCATGTGCGGGGTGTACTCCGGCTTGTGCTTGCCTCGCAGACGTCGGGCGATTTCGGTCGCCAGGCGACCCAGGGTCTTGCCGTCGGCATCGATCAGGTGCCACTGACGTCGGATGTCCTGCGGGCGGGCGCTGTAGGTTTTCATTTGAATCAAACTCGCTTTGAAGGTGCTGCGCGAAAGAGCGGGAATTCTACAGGAAGATTCTGGCGGAAGCAACGCCCCGGGGCGAATCAAGTACTCTCTTCCACCCCATCCGGCAACCGGAGACGCTCGACCACCTCGCCCCGGATCAGGTGGGACTCGAGAATTTCGTCCAGATCCGCCTCATCGACGTAGGTATACCAGACCCCTTCCGGGTAGACCACCAGGCACGGCCCCTCCTCGCATCGGTCCAGGCAGCCGGCGCTGTTGATGCGCACTCGCTCCGGGCCCAGATGCAGGCCCAGTTCCTTGACGCGAGCCTTGAAATAGGCCCGCAGACGACCGGAATCGCACTGCGCGCAGGAGGGACGCTCGGCCCCCTCGGCGCGCTGATTGGTGCAGAAGAAGTAGTGCTGGCGGTAGTAGGCCACGGTCACTCGCCGAAGTTGTAGACCAGGTTCATGGTCGTGAGCGTGTCGGTCTTGTCGCGCCCCGGCTCGACGTCCGTATTATGGCGCACGGACAGGCCGGCCTGCAGGGCCAGGTGTGAATTGATCGCGACGCTCAGACCCAGCACGTTCTCGGCGAAGGTGTTGTCCTGCCCCGCTTCGACCAGCAGCTTGTTGGTCAGCTCGGTCGATTCGGAGATCGTCCAGCCATAGTCGGCAAAGCCCCGCAGGATCGCCTCGCTTTCGCGATCACCGGTGTCCCGCAGCTCGTAGACCCGAAAGCCCGGGCCGAACTCCACTTTCAGGCGGTGGCGCTCGTTGTCGACGAGCTGGCGACCGATGCCGAGGGATGCCGTGCCCTGGTAGTCATAGCTGGAAAAGCGATCCCGATCGTAACGCAGCGCGCCCACGACGTAGCTGCGCTCGCTGAAGTTGTACTGGGTGCGGTTGCCGACCACGAAACGGTTCGAGTTGGTTTCGCCCGAGTCGCGACCGTAGACGAAGCTGGTGCCGAACTCGTTGGTCCAGGCCTCCTTCTCGTAAGTCAACTCGAGCCGGGTATTGAAGGTCTCGGTCTCGCTGTTGCCTCGGGAGAACAACAACCCGAGTTCGCCTTTGCCCGTCAGATCGGCGATCGCCGGCAGGGAGGCAGCCAGCAGCGCGACTGCGGTCAGAACACGAATTCGAAACATCGGAAATCAACTCACGGGAAATTCAGCCGGCGATTATAGCCGCAGCCTCGACCGCCGCCATGTCGGCGTGATCACGCGGCGATCACGACTCGCTACAATTGGAGCTTCGGCCCACGATCGCGATTCACTCATGCGCCAAGCCTCTCTCCTCGACCGCTGGATCGGCCATGCCGATCAGGCCCTTCGGGTCGCACTCGGCCCGCCGCCCCACGACACCCAGCCCTCGCCGGCCGCGGACATTGCGGATGCGGAAATGGACGAGACCGAACGCCGCCACGCCGGCGGACTGATGCGCATCAACCACACGGGTGAAGTCTGCGCCCAGGCCCTGTACGCTGGTCAGGCCGCCACGGCCCGCTCGGACCGGGTACGGCGGGAGATGGCCGACGCGGCCCGCGAGGAGGAAGACCACCTGGCCTGGTGCGCCGAGCGCCTGGATGAACTCGGCGACCGCCCGAGCTATCTGAACCCCCTGTGGTACGCCGGCTCTTTCACGATCGGCGCCGTGGCCGGCCTGGCCGGGGATCGCTGGAGCCTCGGCTTCGTCGAAGCCACGGAGCGGCAGGTGGAATCCCACCTCGATGACCACCTGGACACCCTGCCCGCGCCCGATCAGCGCTCTCGCGCCATCGTGGCGCGGATGAAGGAAGACGAAGCTCGCCACGCCGACATGGCCGTCGAGCACGGTGCCCGCACCCTACCCGGCCCGGTGCAGGGACTGATGGCGGCCACGGCTGGCCTGATGAAACTGATTACCTATCGGGTCTGAGGGCGGCTGCGCGCCCTCTCCGATCAGCCGCGGATGATGCGGCGGCGGATGGCGCCGGAGATCATGTCGATCGCGAGCACGACCACGATGGTCAGCAGGAGCACGGCGGCGGCCTTCTCGAAGTGGCGGTAGCGCAGCGTATTCAGCAGTACCCCACCGACACCCCCGGCCCCGACCACGCCGAGCACCGCGGACGCTCGAATGTTGAGCTCGAAGCGGAACAGCCAGTGGGCGACGATCTCGGGCAGAACCTGGGGCAGCACCGCATAGCGCAGGGCCAGGATGCGCGAACCTCCGCAGGCCTCCACTGCCTCCACCGGACCGAAATCGATCGATTCCACGACCTCGGCACCCAGCTTGGTCAGCATGCCGACCGAGGAGATGCCGATGGCCAGGGCGCCGGCAAAGGCTCCCAGCCCGACGATGGGCACGAAATAGATGGCCAGCAGGATTTCGGGGAAGGCACGTGCGGTCGCCGAGATCAGCTTGACCACCCGGGCCATGCGCGGGAACAGGGTGCGTGCACCGAACAGGGCCAGCGGCAGTGACAGGATCGCCGCGATGATCGTGCCGATCCAGGCGATCTGGATCGATTCGACGATCGCGGGCAGCACGGCGCTCCATCCATAGGCCATGTCGGCCGGATAGAAGAAGCTCAGCACCCGCGCCACCTGCGCAGGGACTTCCAGCATGGCGCCCGGCGAGAACTCGATCGCCCACAGCGCCCAGAAGAACAGCACCGCGATGATGAAGGTCGTCCAGGTCGCCCAGCCGATGCGACGGTCCGGAGGAGTCAGGGCACGTGTATTCATGTCAGACGCTTCCGGATGGCCTCGGAGATTTCTTCGATGATCAGCACGGCGATCAGCACCGCCAGGATGATCATCGTCACGCGCTCGTACTCGAAGTTGGCGCGCTGGGTCTCCAGGATCATGCCGATCCCGCCGGCACCGACGAGGCCGAGGACCATGGAGGCACGCACGTTGAGCTCGAAGGCATACAGCGCGTAGGAGACGTAATGCGGCAGCCCCTGTGGCAGGGCACCGAACTGGATCATCTCCCGCCAGGTGCCACCGACCGAGCGGATCGCCTCGGGCAAGCCCATGTCGATGGCCTCCAGGGATTCGGACCAGAGCTTGGAGATGACCGCGATGGTGAAGACCGACAGCGCCAGGGCACCGGCGACGGGACCGAAGCCGACGGCCGTGGCGAACAGCATGGCCCAGAACAGGTCCGGCAGGGTGCGCAGGATGTTCATGAAATTGCGGTCGGCGAACCAGACCAGCGGCCCCCAGGTCAGGTTACGGGCCGCCAGGATGGCCACCGGAATCGACAGGATGCCGCCGACGACGGTCCCGATGATGGCGATGTAGAGCGTTTCCATGAACGGCTCGTAGAGCCGCGGAATGAAGCCGAAGTCCGGCGGCCAGCTTTCCTGCAGCAGGCGGCTGCCACGGGTGATGTTGCAGACCAGCTCGAACAGGGAGAAGCCGATGCCGTGCGCCGACCAGACCGTCATGGCGACGAGAAAGCCGATCACGCCCAGCCACAGTGGCCAGTTGCGCGGCGGGCGGTCCGGAACCCGATGGAGTTGCGGCTCGCTCATGCGCTGGCCTGACCCTCGTCGAGGACGTCGTCCTCACGGACTTCGCGCCCGTAGATCTCTTCGAAATCACGATCGGTCACGGTGTCGGCCGAGCCATCGTAGACCAGCTCGCCGAAGCGCAGACCGATGATCCGCTGCCCGTATTCGCGGGCCAGGTCGAGAAAGTGCAGATTGACCAGGGTCGTGATGCCCAGTTCGCGATTGATCCGGACCAGGTCCTGCATGACCTGATGGGTGGTGACCGGGTCCAGTGAGGCGACGGGCTCATCGGCCAGAATGATGGCCGGCTCCTGCGCCAGGGCGCGCGCGATGCCGACGCGCTGCTGCTGCCCGCCGGACAGGTCCGAGGCCTTGACCCAGGCCTTGTCGGGAATCCCGACGCGTTCGAGGGCGCGCATGGCGATCTCGCGATCGGCGGCCGGCCAGAGGTTCAGCAGGGTCCGCCAGCCGGGCACGTGACCCAGGCGCCCCATCAGGACATTGGACATCACGCTCAGCCGCTTGACCAGGCGAAAGTCCTGGAAAATCATCCCGATCTGCTTGCGCAACTCGCGCAGCTCCCGACCATCCTGGCTGGGCACTTGCCTGCCATTGACCTCGACCCGCCCGGAGGTGAGCTTGTTCAGGCCGTTGACGGCCCGAAGCAGCGTCGACTTGCCGGCGCCAGAGGAACCGACCACCACGACGAACTCGCCGGGCTTGATCTCGAGATCGAGGTCCTTCATGCCGACCACACCGTTCGGATAAACGATGTTGGCCTTGGAAAAACGGATCGAACCTTGGGTCTCAGTCATTCGCAATCTCGCTAGCGGCGCATCAGTTCGTAGGCTTCACGGACCGGATCGTAGAGTCCGGGGGTCAGGGGCACGAAACCGTCGATCTCGTACAGCACCCAGAGGGTCTTCTGATCGTCGGGCAGATGCGCCTGGGATTCGGCCAGGCCGATGAAGGCGTCCATGATCGCCTGGCGCAGATCGTCGGGCAGGCCGGGGCGCAGTTGCACACCGTCGTTGGGCAGCATCGGCGCGTAGTTGAACACGATCACCTTTTCGCCGACGTCCGGGTACTGCCCGCAGACCATGTTGCGGGCATCGTCGTAGCTCACACCGAAGCGCGTGTCTCCAGCGTAGACCGCCAGTACCGCGGCGTCATGACCGCCGACGAACAGGCTGTTGACGTCCCGCTCGGGGTTGATGTCCATGTCCATCAGCTGCACGGCCGGAAACAGGAAGCCCGAGGTGGAATTGGGATCGACGAAGGCGATGCTCTCGCCGTTGACGATGGACAGATCGGCCTGACACTGGGCAAAGCGGCGGATCTCGGCGGTGCGCCCCGGGACACGCGTCTCGCAGCGGCGCTCGACGATCTCGACCTCGCCCTCGCAGACGGACGGGTCATTGGTGAACCACTGGGACCGGTAGCCCGTCGCGCCCTTGCGCACGGAGATGAGGATGGTTTCGATGTCGTAGCGGCGCGCGCCCAGCATGGCCGCGAAGGGCGGCAACATGCCGATGTCGGCCCGCCCGGAACCCAGGGCCTCGACCAGGCCCGTGTAGTCCTGCGGCACGAAGGAGCGAACGGGAATCCCGAGCTCGGCCTCGAGATGCTCGGTCAACGGATCCAGGTTGTCGACCAGGGCCTCGGCTTCCAGCGCCGGCACCAGACCCAGCACCAGCTCCTTCGGCCAGCCACGCTCGTCGACCTGCTCGCCCGGACAGCAGGCGGTCAGAAAGGTCAGAGACAGCAGAGTGATCAGCAGGGCTCGAAACACGGTCGCGCGGTCGGGCAAAACCCGCATGCTACCGCAATCTCGCCGCCGCCGGGTGACTCCGGGATGACGGTCAGGCACCGGCATAGCGAGCCGCATGGCCGGCCGGGCGCAGGCCGGCGGTTTCGACGGCGCGCTGTGCAGCATCGAGCTGCGACGCGTCGGCTTCGAGTTCGAGCCCGCACATCAGTTGCTCGATCGCCGGAAGCTGCGGCGCGCACCAGTCGGCCATGGACAACTCGAGCACCGGGCGATCCCAGGCCTCGAGGAGGCGGTCGATCTGCGCCCGGTCCTGCTCGTAGGCCGCCTTCATGCGTTCCGTATCGGCGAAGCCGGACAGCTTCCAGTAGATCTCCAGGTCATCGGCGTCGGCCTGGACCCGCACCAGCCTTGCCTCCGGAAACGCGCGCAGCGCGGCAATCAACTCCGGCGCGAACAGCACGCCGGACTCCAGCGTGACGGAGGCCACATCACCCCGGTCACCGGCGCGGCGCGCGTAGCGCCGCCGAACCAGGCGCTGGGCCGCTTCGTCCGGTGCGCCCTGATCCAGCTTGTCCAGCGCATCGAGAAGAATCTGACGACGTGCCGGCCAGTCCTGCAGCGCCAGGGCGTCCACGGCAGACGAGGCCGCCAGGGCATCGATCACCGCCTCGCGTCCGCTGCCGGGCCAACCGAGCACGATCAATGGCGCTCGGCGACCATCATCGACCGGCACTTTCGGCAGGCTTCCTTCTGCCGCAGACAAGGCAAGTTCCACGATCTCTTCGGCGTCCTCGGCCAGCTCGATGGCCGACCGCCACGCGGCCTGCTCGAGGTGCTCAGCCGCGGCCGAATAGTCACCGGCACGATCGAGCAGATCGGCCAGGCGCGAGGCCGCCCGGCGGCGCAGCGCCTCGGGCACGCCGGCACTGGCCAACAGACGCTCCAGACAGGCCTTTTCCTGAGCCCGATCACCGACCTGGCTGGCCAGACCCGCGGCCTTCCAAAGCGCTTCGGCATCCGCGTCCTCACCCTGAAGCAGGCGCTTGATGGCCTCGTCGGCTCGGCCCTGTTCGGCCAGCAAATCCGCCAGCAGGAAGCGAGCGTGGCGGGCGATCCGCGCATCGTCACCGTCGGCCAGTTCCAACAGCACGCGGCGCGCATGATCCTCGTTCCCATCGGCCAGATCCAGGCGAGCCAGCAGGAAACGGGCATCCGCCCGATCCCCCAGGGACTCGCGCGTGATCAGGGTCCGGGCCTCCAGCGCGCGCCCGGCCTGCGCCATGCACTCGGCGGCCTCGACCACCAGCGCCGGCCCGGACTGTCCATCGTCGATCAGCCACTGGTATTCGGCCAGCGCCGGCTCGATCCGCCGCAGGCGACGCAGGCTTCGCGCCAGCATCAGGCGCAGGTCGGAGCGGGACGGGTGCGCATCGATCAGCGACTCGAGAATGTCCAGCGCCTGCTGATCCTGGCCATGGCGACCAAGCAGCTCCGCCAGCGCCCGCTTCGGCGCCACGGCGTCCGGACTGGCCTGGATCGCGTTCTGCAGGGCCTGAGCGGCAAAATCGAGATGCCCCTGCCGCTCGAGCACGTTGGCAAGCACCATCTGGGCGGCCGGATTGCCCGGCGCCAGGCGCGCGGCGCGAGAGGCCTGGTTGCGGGCCTCCTCCAGGTTCCCGTCCTCCATCGCCAGCTCGGCCATCAGCACCAGGGCCGGCACGTGGTCGGGGTCGGCCCGGAGCGCGGTGCGTGCACCCGTTCTCGCATCCTCGATCTGACCGCGAGCGGCCTTCAGACGGGCCAGCAGGGTGCGCGCGCCTGCGTGATTGGGGTCGATGATCAGACACTGGGTCAGGTGCTCGCGCGCCTGATCCGCGCGATCCTCGCCGATCAGCAGGCGGCCGAGCTGGAAGCGGCTGGGCGAATGCTGCCCGTCCGCGGCCACGGCCGTTTCGAGGTGACTCAGGGCCGAGGCTCGATCGCCGAGCTCCAGCTCGCTCAGGGCGAGCATGGTCAGCAGGTCCGGATCCTTCGGAGAGGATTCGAGAGCACGGCGGCAGCGACTGGCTGCTTCGGAAAAGTTCTTCTTGCCGAGGAGCTGCTTGAGCTCGTCGTTCAGTTGCGGGTCAATGGGCATAGTTCGTCGATGATCCGATGTTCAATCCAGCTGTCCAGCCGCCAGTTCTCGATGAATCCGCAGTGGCCGCCCCGCTCGAGCACTTCGAGACTCAGGGCATCGGACTGCGGCAGTCCGGAGAAATCGCCGATCGGGATGATCGGGTCATCGGCGGCAGTGATGATTCGGGTAGGTACGGTCAGGCCGGCCAGGTAGTCGCCGGCGACCGAATACCCTTCCAGGTAGGCGTCGAGGTCCGGAAACTCGGTCAGATTCCGGACCAGCCAATCGGTCTGCTCGCGCAGGGAGCGCAGACGGAACCACTCGTCGAGCGCATAGCGCTCCGGGTAGAGCGACTGCTTGAGCTGCAGGGATTTGCGCCACTTGCGCACGAAATAGACGTGATAGATCGCCAGTCCACCCTCCAGGGCATCCAGAACGTGCCGCGGGCGTATGACCGGCGAGACGGCGATGACGCGATCCAGGTCGAAGCCATGGTCGGGCGCCGCCCGGGCCACGCGCAGGGAGAAATTACCGCCCAGGGAAAAACCGACCAGGAACACCGGCCCGGCCGTGTAGGCCCGGCGGATCTGTCCGACGACGTCGACCACCTCCTGCAGACGGCAGGAGTGGAACAGGTCCACGTTGAGGTGATGGCTCGGTCCATGGTCGCGGAAATTCAGGCGAAAGGTATCGAAACCCATTTGATCGAGGGAACGGGCGGCGGCCAGCAGGTAGTTCGATTCGCTGCTGCCCTCCCAGCCGTGCAGCAGGATCACCAGGGCATTACGCCGATCGCCGATCGCTTCGTTCCGGAAACCCAGCAGCTTGGTGCCATCGGCCGCCTCGAGAACCTCCCGCTGGCTGCGTGCCAGGTAGTCCGCCGCCTGCCGCTGGACGCGCAGGCGCCGGATCGGCCCCGACGTCAGCAGCGACTGCACGTGCGGATTCCCCAGCAGGCCGCGCGGCTGATAGGGACGCAGGCGCGTCGGGTTGGATTCAGGCGTCATAGAAACCCTTGACGATCTCGTTGCATTGCCGGGCCAGCTGGCTGCGATTCCCTAGCTGACCCTTCAGGGGCGACCCCACGGTCAGTTGCACCGTGCTCGGCGCCTGGCGGAGCAGGCGGAACAGGTTGCCGAAGAAATTCTCTCCCGGACCGAAGACCATGACCTCGTGCAGATCGCCGCCGCGATCATACCGGATTGCCACGGGCACGACCGGCACATCGGCCCTGAGCGCCGGTGCGAACAGGCGCGCATGGAAACGGCCCACGCCAGGCTCCGGACGGATACCGCCTTCCGGGAAGATGCCGACCCGCTCGCCGCGCTTGAGCAGGGCCGCCATGCGCCGACCGATGCGCCGCCGGGAGGCCTCGCTGCCGCGCTGGATGAACAGGGTACCGGCGAGATCCGCCAGCTTGCCGACCAGCGGCCAGCCGCGAATCTCGGCCTTGGCCACCAGCCACATGGGCCAGAGCGCGTGCAGGACGACGATATCCAGCCAGCTGATGTGGTTGGCGACGATCAGGCAGGGCCCCACGGGCAGCTGGCCCCGCTGATCCAGGGCCACGCCGAAGATCTTCAGCATCCAGCGCGACCACAGCTGGTGCGTCCACTGATGCAGGCGCATGCTCGCCAGGGGCAGGTTTCGGATGCCCGGCAGAAAGCTGATCAGCACGATGGGAATGCCGATGAACACGTGCAGGCCCAGCAGGGGGAGGCGCCAGAGCAGTCGAATCCAGTCAGGCACGGAGGCTGCCCTCATCGTCGTCATGACCATTGTCGTGATCATTGTCATGACCATCGTTCCGGTCTCTGGCACAGCGCCAGCAGGCCTTGAACTGGCCTTCCAGACGCTCCCCACAGTCGGGACAGGTCCAGTCTTCCCCCTGGCCGCGGCGATCGGCCTCGGCCAGCACCCGGCGGGCGCGCTCGAGCATGGCATCCCGCACCCAGACCGAGGGCCGGGCGCCGTCGGCGAAGTAGATTTCCACCGCCGCGGTCCACAGATCCATGCCCTGCACCCGCGTCTCGATGCCCTCGGACTCGAGCAGCCCGCGGACGAATCCGATCTCCACCGGATGATCGGCGGTGTGCAATCGTGTCCAGCCTTTCACCTTGGCTCGCTTATGCTCGGTCGCTGGGAAAGCCGGGCAGATTAGCATAAATACGGCCCCCGGCCGCCCGCCGGCGCTGGTAAACGGCCAGCATCGTCCCCACCTCCACAGACCAGAACGATCATCGAGAACGCCACCGTGACCGAGCAAGCCCGAGCGCATCGCATCACCCTGGCCGCCAGCGGCCGCCAGTTCCAGGCCCGAGCCGGCGAAACCCTGCTCAGCGCCGCGCTGCGCCAGGGCGTGGTCCTGCCCTACTCCTGCAAGAACGGCACCTGCGCCTCCTGCAGGTGCCGACTCGAGGAAGGCACCGTGAGCTATCCGCACAATCCACCCACGGCGCTGGAATTCGAGGACCTCGGCGCCGGCTTCGGCCTGACCTGCCAGGCGGTGGCCGAGTCGGACCTGGTCATCGACGTGCGCGAGATCGAGCAGGTCGCCGACATTCCCGTGCGCCTGCTGCCGGCGCGGGTCGAATCGATGGAACGTTTCACGCCCGAGATCATGCGCCTGCGCCTGAAGCTGCCTCGGGCGGCCCGCCTCCAGTTCCTGGCCGGGCAGTACATCGACATTCTCATGCCGGGCGGCAAGCGGCGCGCCTTCTCGATCGCGTCGGCACCGTCGGAGGCCGACTTCATCGAATTGCACATCAAGCACGTCGACGGCGGCGGCTTCACCGGCCACGTCTTCTCCGACATGCAGGAAAAGGAAATCCTGCGCCTGGAAGGCCCGCTGGGGACCTTCTTCGTGCGCAAGAACTCCGAACGACCGATGATCATGATGGGCGGCGGCACCGGCTTTGCTCCGCTGAAGTCGATGATCGAGGAGCTGATCGAGAGCGGCGATGAGCGGCCCCTGACCCTGTTCTGGGGTGTGGCCCACGAAAGCGATCTCTATGCCCAGCGCCTGATCGAGCAGTGGAAACGCATCCACCCCAGCTTCCGATTCGTCCCCGTTCTCAACGATCCGCACGAGGGCTGGGGTGGGGAAACGGGCTTTGTTCACGAGGCCGTGCTGCGCGACCGGGCCGATCTATCGGCGCACGATGTCTACATGTCCGGCCCACCGGCCATGGTGCACGCCGCCCGCAACGCCTTTCTGAAGGCCGGCGTGGCCGAAACCCACCTGTTCTACGATAGCTTCGATTTCGCGCCGGACGTGCCGCCCGCCCGGGACTGATCGACCTCAGGGAAGCTCTGAATCCCCAAGCTCTGAATCCCCAAGCTCGGGCGGACCACCGGGCCTCAGCCGCCGATCAAGCGAGCCAATGCCGCCCCGGGCTCGGGCTGACGCATCAGGGACTCCCCGACCAGAAAGGCACCGATGCCGCCCGCTTGCAGGCGACGAACATCCTCGTTGCTGTGGATCCCGCTCTCGGAGACCACCAATCGATCATCGGGCACGCTCGGCGCCAGGCGAAGCGTGGTGTCCAGGTCGGTCACGAAACGATGCAGGTCGCGGTTGTTGATGCCGATCAGATCACCGGGCACGGCCAGGGCGCGCGCCATCTCTTCCTCGTCGTGTACTTCCACGAGCACCGACAGACCCAGCTCCTTGCCGAGGCTCGAGAGCTCGGACAGTTGCGCATCATCGAGGGCCGCCACGATCAGCAGCAGGGCATCGGCGCCCAGGGCGCGGGTCTGGTAGACCTGCCAGGGGTCGATGATGAATTCCTTGCGCAGCACCGGAAGGCCGCAGGCCGCCCGCGCTTCGGCAACGAAGCGATCGTCACCCTGAAAGAACTGCTGGTCGGTGAGCACCGACAGGCAGGTCGCGCCACCGGCCTCGTAGCTGCGGGCGATGGCGGCAGGGTCGAAATCGGCGCGGATGATGCCCGCCGAGGGCGAGGCGCGCTTGACCTCGGCAATGACCGCGTCCCGGCTGGCCGCCGCGCGGGCCTTCAGGGCGCTGGCAAAGTCGCGAAGCGGCGGCAGATCGGCGATCCGGGACTCCAGCTCGGACTGCGACTGACGGGCCTTGCCGGCGACGACCTCGTCGGCCTTGACCTCGAGGATCCGGGCCAGGATGTCCGCGCTCACAGGCCGTGGCTCCGCTGCGCGTAGCGGCGCAGGCGATCCAGGCCCCGGCCATCGGCCAGCACTTCGCGCGCCAGGCTGACGCCGGCGCCCAGATCCGGCGCCTGGCCCGACACGTAGATGGCCGCGCCCGCGTTCAGGGCCACCATGTCTGCTCCCGGGCCGGGCTGGCCGCCCAGGGCGGACTCGATCAGCGCCAGGCTGTCCTTCGCGGTCTCGACGCCCAGCGGCGTCAGGGACTCGACGCGAACACCGAACTCGGTCGGGTCGATCCGGTACTCGATGATCCGGCCGTCGCAGAGCTCGGCCACCCGGGTCGGCGCGGCCGGTGAAATCTCGTCCAGACCATCGTCGCTGTGGACCACCAGCACATGACGCGCGCCCAGGGCCTGCATCACCTCGGCCATCGGACGCACCAGATCGCCGGAGAACACGCCGAGCACCTGGTTGGGGGCCAGCGCCGGATTGGTGAGGGGACCGAGCAGATTGAACAGGGTGCGAAGCCCGAGGGCCTTGCGCGCGCCGATGGCGTGCTTCATGGCCGAGTGATGACTGGGCGCGAACATGAAGGCCACGCCCAGCTCCTCGATCAGGGCCGCCACCTGTTCGGCGTTCAGATCCAGACGACAGCCGGCGGCTTCGAGGACGTCAGCGGCACCGGACTTGCTGGAGACGGAGCGGTTGCCGTGCTTGGCCACGCGCACCCCGGCCGCGGCGGCGACGAAGGCCGAAGCGGTCGAGACGTTGAACAGGGACGCGCCATCACCGCCGGTACCGACGATGTCGGTCAGCCCCTCCGCGTCGATCTCGACGCGATCGGCCAGCTCGCGCATCACGCCAGCGGCAGCCGCGATCTCCGTCGGCGTCTCGCCCTTGACGCGCAGGGCCATCAGAAAGCCGCCGATCTGCGCCTCTTCGGCCTGGCCGGTCATGATCTCGCGCATCGCGCGGCTCATCAGTTCGGCGTCGAGGTGCTGGCCGTCGGCCATTCTCGTCATTGCTTCGCGGAGTTCGCTCATAGTCGATCCAGAAAGTTCTTCAGCAGGGCATGGCCCTGGCGGGTGAGGATGGATTCGGGGTGGAACTGCACGCCCTCGATGGGCAGGCTGGCGTGCCGGAAACCCATGATTTCGTCACGCTGGCCATCGCGTTCGGTCCAGGCCGTCTCGATCAGGCAATCCGGCAGGCTCTCGCGCTCGACGATCAGGGAGTGGTAGCGGGTCGCCTCGAAGGGATTCGGCAGACCGTGGAAGACGCCTTCGTCCGCATGGAACATGGGCGAGGTCTTGCCGTGCATGACTTCACGCGCCCGGACCACCTTGCCGCCGAAGGCCTGGCCGATCGCCTGATGACCCAGACAGACGCCCAGCATCGGGTAGTCGCCCTTCAGTTTCTCGATGACTTCCAGGCAGATGCCCGCCTCATCCGGCGTGCAGGGCCCGGGCGAGAGCACGATGCCATCGGGATCGATGGCCCGGATGTCGTCGAGACCGATCGCATCGTTGCGATGGGTCACCACCTCGGCGCCCAGCTCCCCGAAGTACTGCACGAGGTTGTAGGTGAACGAGTCGTAGTTGTCGATCATCAGCAGTTTCACTGATGCAGGCCTCCGCTGGCTTCGGCGATGGCGCGGATCAGCGCCCTGCCCTTGTTGAGGGTTTCTTCCCACTCCCGGTCCGGATCGGAATCGGCGACGATGCCGGCACCGGCCTGGACGTGGACGGTCCCGTGGCGCACCAGGGCGGTGCGGATGGCGATGGCCAGATCGGCCTCGCCGAACCAGTTCAGATAGCCGACGGCACCGGCATAGATGCCACGGCGCACGGGCTCGAGCTCGGCGATGATTTCCATGGCTCGAACCTTCGGCGCCCCCGACAGGGTGCCGGCGGGAAAGGTCGCCCGCAGCACGTCGATGGCATTGCGGCCGTCGGCGATGCGGCCGTGAACTTCCGAGACCAGGTGCATGACGTGGCTGTAGCGCTCGATGACCATCTGGTCCGTGAGCACCACGGAACCGGTCTCGGAAATGCGCCCGATGTCGTTACGACCCAGGTCGATGAGCATCAGGTGCTCGGCCAGCTCCTTCGGATCGGCCTTGAGCTCGAGCTCCAGGGCGCGGTCTTCCTCCGGCGTCCTGCCGCGCGGCCGGGTGCCGGCGATCGGCCGCACCATGGCCTCGCCGCCCTGGACGCGCACCAGCACCTCCGGCGAGGCGCCGACGACCTGGAAGTCGCCGAAGTCGAAGAAGTACATGTACGGCGAAGGATTCAGGCTGCGCAGGGCACGGTAGACGTCCAGGGGGCGTGCCGCCAGGTCGACGCTCATGCGCTGGGACAGGACGACCTGCATGACATCCCCGGCCAGGATGTAGTCCTTGATGCGATGCACGGCCTCCTTGAAGTCGGCCTGCTCGAATTCGAAGCGGTAGTCGCTTTCTTCCGGCACCGGCAGGGACAGGTCCGGCGGATAGCCCGGCGATCCGCAGCGCAGGCGATGACTGAGCTGATCCAGGCGGCGCTCGGCCCGGGCATGGGCGTCGGGCTCCGAGGGGTCGGCCAGGACGATCAGGTTCAGGCGGCCGGCGAGATTGTCGAACACCGCCAGCTCTTCGGCTTCCAGCAGGAGGATTTCCGGCACGCCGAGCTCGTCTGGCTTGGCAGAGAAGTCGAGGCGGGACTCGAGATGGGCCACGATTTCGTAGCCGAAATAGCCGACCAGGCCGCCGGAAAAGCCCGGCAGTTCCTCCAGGCGCGGCGCTCGCACCTGCTCGACCACCCCGGCCAGCTCGGTCAGCGGATCGACGTCCTCGCGCCGCTCCACGACCTGACCGAAGTCCAGCTTCTCGAGGGTTCGGCCCGTGGCGCGCCAGGCTCGACGGCAAGGCAGGCCGATGATCGAGTAGCGCCCCCAGTTCTCGCCGCCCTGGACCGACTCGAGCAGAAAGGCAGAGGGCCCATCGGCCAGCTTCAGGTAGACCGACAGCGGCGTGTCGAGATCCGCTGAAATGCTGCGATAGACCGGGATCCGGTTGTAGCCCTGATCGGCCAGGGCCTGGAATCGAGAGGGGTTCAAGACCGTGCAACGCCTGCAGACGAAAGAGCGGCGTATTGTATCGGGCCCGCCGTCGACAGACCAGCGAGGCGGGGGAACCGGCTCTGCACCGGCCGCCCGCCCGAGAAACCAGGCCTACTGGAGCTCGAAGCGGTCCCGGAAGATGTCGTCCGTGGGCGTTTCGAAGCGGTCCTGCAGAATGCCGTCATCGACCACGTTGAAGGGCGCCGTGACGATCGACGGAATGCCGCGACTGAGGACGCTGGCCTGCAGCTGGTAGCCCTGCCCCCGTCGATCGATGCTCAGATCGGCGAAATCGGCCACGCCATTGGTGACCTGCAGGGTCGTGGTCCCGTTCAGGGTGCCGCCGGTCGGGTTGGTCGCGATCGAGATCTGCACCACGGTGGTGTTGTCGTCACCGACCAGGCCGCCCTGGCTGTTGAGCACGTGCACGACCAGGCCGGGCAGCAGCGGGCCGTTGATGATCCCCAGGGTCGGTTCGACGGCGAAGACCAGCTCGGCCGGACCGGAGCTGATGATGTCGTAGGGCGCCGTGTCCGAGCTTGGCGTGTTGGTCGCATCGCCCGGATAGCTGGCCGTGATCGTGCGCGGTCCGACCGTGGTCGAGACCAGATCGCAGGACGTATCCGGCAGATCGAAGGTGCACTGGGCACCGGCGCCATCGTCGACGGTCACGGTGCCGGTCGGCGAATCACCGGTGACACTCACGGTGACCGTGTAGGGCAGATCCACGACCTGCTCGTTCGGCGGCGTGATCCCCAGGATCGTCGTCGTCGAATCGGCCAGAACGATGTCGTAGGCCTCCGTATCGGAACTCGCCTGGTTGTTGGCGTCGCCCGGATAGCTCGCTTCCAGCGTCACCGGACCGACCGAGGTCGACGTCAGCGCGCAGCTGGTCTGCGGCAGGGTGAACTGGCAGGACGCGCCCTGACCGTCGCTCACGGTGACCTGTCCGCTGGGGTTGAAGCCCGTGACGGACACGTTGACCGTGTAGGGCTGATCGACGATCTGCTCGGCTGCCGGCACCACGCTGATGATGCTGGTCGTCGAGGCCGCCTGGTCGATCTGGTAGGCCTGGCTGTCCGAACTCGAAGCGTTGTTGTCATCGCCCGCGTAGCTGGCGGTGATCGTCTTGGCCCCCGCGCTGGTCGAGGTCAGGTTGCAGCTGGTGGCCGGCAGCGTGAACTGACAGCTGGCGCCGGTTCCGTCGCTGACCGTGACCTGACCCGTCGGCGAGGCACCGGTGACCGACACCTCCACGCTGTAAGGCTGCCCCACCGTCTGCGAGCCGGCCGGCGTGATCGAAACGATGTTCGTGGTCGAGGCCGAGGCCGTGATCGCGAAGCTGTTGGAGGTGTCACCGCTGAAGCCACCGTTGAAGTGCGAGGCCTGCAGCTGATAGCCGGTGCCGGAAAGATCCACGGACAGCGCCGCGAAGCTGGCCACACCCGCGCTGACCACCGTCGGACCACCGCCGCTCAGAACCGCACCCGGCGTGCCACCGGTCAGGCTCAGCTCGACGACGGCCGTGTTGTCGGAATCGACCAGATTCCCCACCGCATCACGCACGCTGACCGTCACCGCCGGGCTCATCGTCGCCGAGACCAGGGTGTTGGTCGGCTGCACGTCGAACTGCAGCGCCACCGGCACGCCCGGCCCGATATCGAAGGCCTGACTGGTGTCGCCACTGAGGCCCGCGGCCGCGGCCTGAAGCTGATAGCCGGTCGCCGCCAGGTCCACGCTGAGCGTCGGGAAGCTGGCCACGCCGGCCACCGCCGTCACGGGCCCACCGCCGGACAGGGTCGCGCCGGGGGCGCCCCCGATCAGACTCATGGAAACCGAGGTGGAATTGTCGGACAGCACCGGGTTGCCGAAGGCATCCTGCACCTGGACTTCGACCGCCGGCACCAGCGGGACCTGCGAACTACCGTCGCTGGGCTGGACCAGGAAGACCAGCTGCGCCGGCGCGCCGGCCACGATCTGGTAGGCCTGGCTATCGCTGTCGGCGGTGTTGTTGGCATCGCCCGGGTAGCTGGCCGTGATCGTCTTCGGACCCACACTGGTCGAGGTCAGGTCACAGCTGACAGCCGGCAGCACGATCTGGCAGCTGTTGCCGTCCCCGTCGTCGACGGTGATCGTCCCGGTGGGGTTGAAGCCGGTCACGCTGACGTTGACCGTGTACGGGGTATTGACCGCCTGGGACACGGGCGGCGCGATCGAGTCGATCTGCACCTGCGCCGTCGCCTGGGTGATGGTGTAGTTCTCGGTGTCGCTGCTCGGCCCGTTGTTGGCATCCCCCGGGTAGTTCGCCGTCAGGACCTTCGGACCGACGGTGGTCGAGGTCAGATCGCAGCTGGTCGCAGGCAGCACGATCTGGCAGCTGGCCCCGGCGCCGTCGGTGACGGTCACGATGCCCGTCGGGTTGAAGCCGGTCACGCTGACGTTGACCGTGTAGGCCTGGCCGACGGTCTGCGAGCCGGCCGGCGCCACGCTCGTGATGGTCGTTCCCGAGCCCGCCTCGAGCACATCGAAGACCGCACTGGCCGGGCCAGCGAGCCCGCCCGGTGAGCCCGACGGCGTCAGCTGGTAGGCCGTGCCGACCTGATCCACGCTCAGACCCGCGAAGCTCGCCACACCCGCGCTCACGCTGACCGGACCACCGCCACTGAGCACCGCACCGGGTGTGCCACCGCTCAGCGCCAGGCTGATCTGGGTGCTGTTGTCGGCGGTGACGGGGAAGCCGAAGGCGTCGAGGACCTGCACGGTCACGGCCGGGGCCATGGTCTGACCGACCACCGTGTCGCTGGGCTGGGTGAGGATCTGGAGCGAAGCCGGGGCGCCCGCCGTGATATCGAACAGGACACTGGTATCCGGGCTGAGCGCCGCCAGGCTGTCTTCGGCCAGCAGCGAGAAACCCGTGCCGACCTGATCGATGCTGAGGTTGGCGAAGGTGGCCTGCCCCCCGCTGACCTGGGCGCTCACCGTGCCGCCGAGCGTCGCGACCCCGCTGGGATCGCTGGCCAGACTGAGCTGGATGATGGTGGAGTTGTCCAGGCTGACCAGGGTGCCCGAGGCATCCTGGACCTCGACCACCACGGCCGGGCTGATGCTCTGGTTGACCGTGGTGTCGGTCGGCTGGACGAAGAAGGCCAGCTGGGTCGGAATCTGGGTGGCGCCCTGAATCGCCGCAGACACGTTGTTGGCCGTGCTCTGCACATCGATCTGACCGGTGAACATGCCGTCGGTCGCGGCGTTGAACTGGATGGTGACGATGCAGGAATCGCCATCGGCCAGGGTCGTGCCGTTACAGCCATCGAAGACGATGCTGTATTCCGGGTCGCCGCTCAACAGGACGCTGGTGATGTCCAGCGTGGTGCCGACGTCACCGGTGTTGCTGAGGGTGAAATCTCCGGTGACGGGGAGATCGGCGGCCGCCACCAGACCGAAGTCCAGCGGATCGGGCGCGATGCTCAGGACCGGCGTCGGGGCCGGCGTCCCGTTGCCGCTCAGCAGCACCTGGTCGTTGATGACACTGTCCGCATCGCTGAGCACCAGCAGGGTGGCACTGAGCGGGCCGACGGCCTGGGGATCGAAGACCACCTGCTGCGTGCAGGAGGCCCCGGCGGCGAGGTCGAAGGGCGTGGCCGGGCAGGTCCCTCCGGGCACCAGGGAGAAATGCGTGCTGTCGTCCAGCGCGATGCTGCTGACCGTCAGGATGGAGGTCGGATCACCTTCATTGCTGATGGTGACGTCCTGCGGCGCGCTGACACCGCGCGCGGCCAGGGCATCGCCGGCAAGAAGCATGGCAGCGGTCAGCAGGACCCCGCCCACCGTCAGTCTGATAATGCTCAAGGCTCGCTCCTCCACTTGACTGTTCCCTCGGCCGACAAGGGTGCCGGCTTCCTCTGGATCGGGTCGCATCCCGGAGCCTGCATCAGACTCGGGTCGAACGCAAGTCCCTGATCACCGCCGCATAATCCTCGGCCCCGAAGATCGCCGAACCCGCCACCAGGGTATCGGCACCGGCCGCGACGATCTCGGCGGCATTGTCGGGCTTGACGCCACCGTCGATCTCGAGGCGGATATCGAAGCCGGAGGCGTCGATGCGCTGGCGCGCCTGGCGCAGCTTGTCCAGCGCGGCCGGAATGAATTTCTGCCCACCGAAGCCCGGGTTGACCGACATGATCAGGATCAGGTCGACCTTGTCCATCACCCAATCGAGCATATCAAGGGGGGTGGCGGGATTGAAGACCAGACCTGCCCGGCAGCCGCACTCGCGGATCAGGGACAGGGTGCGGTCGACGTGGCGAGTGGCTTCGGGGTGCACGCTGATCACGCTGGCGCCGGCCTCGGCGAAGTCCGGAATGATCCGATCGACGGGCTCGACCATCAGATGAACGTCGATCGGCGCAGTGATGCCGTAATCGCGGAGCGCCTTGCAGACCATCGGGCCGATGGTCAGATTGGGCACGTAGTGATTGTCCATGACATCGAAATGCACCCAGTCAGCGCCGGCATCGAGGACGGCCTGGGTGTCCTCGCCCAGGCGGGCGAAGTCGGCGGAAAGAATGGAGGGTGCAATGACCAGGGGCTGCGGCATGGACGAACTCTCTTGCGCGTATAATTCGGACAGGCCGCCATTGTACCTGTCCATCGTGTCCGATTATCCCCGTCCGCCCCTGGAGCTGCTCCACCAGGGCAAAGTCCGAGACATCTACGCCGTCGACGACGAGCGCCTGCTGATCGTCGCGTCCGACCGTCTATCGGCCTTCGACGTCGTCCTGCCCGACACGATTCCGGGCAAGGGCGAGATCCTGACCCGCATCTCGAATTTCTGGTTCACGAAATTCAACGACCACATCGGCAACCACCTGCTCGAAGGCGATCTGGCCCGGGTCGTGGGCAACAGCGAGCTGGCCGATCAGCTGCGGCCGCGCAGCATGCTGGTCCGGCGCCTCAAGCCATTGCCGGTCGAAGCGATCGTGCGCGGCTACCTGGCCGGCTCGGGCTGGAAGGACTATCAGGCCAGCGGTCGGATCAGCGGCGTCGAGCTGCCTGCCGGGCTGGAGCTGGCCGGCAGCCTGCCGGAACCGATCTTCACGCCGTCGACCAAGGCGCAGGTGGGCGATCACGACATCAACATCGATTTCGCCCGCATGCAGTCCCTCATCGGCACGGAGCTGGCGCTGCGCGTGCGCGATGTCTCGCTGGCGATCTACCGTCGAGCGGCCGCCTATGCGCGCGACCACGGCATCATCATCGCCGACACCAAGTTCGAGTTCGGAACCGACGACGACGGCGAGCTGTACCTGATCGATGAATTGCTGACTCCCGACAGTTCCCGCTTCTGGCCCGTGGACCAGTGGCGTCTGGGCATCAGCCCGCCCAGCTTCGACAAGCAGTTCGTCCGCGATTACCTCGAGACCCTGGACTGGAACAAGACCGCGCCCGGGCCGAAACTTCCGCCCGAGATCATCCATCAGACCCAGGAGCGTTACCGAGAGGCCGCGCGCCGTCTGATGGACGCGACCTGAAGCGCGGCTCGGTTACAATGAGCGGTTCACGATGTCTGAATCAAGCAGTGGAGCAACCCCGGGCATGAACGCACCGACGCACAACCCCGATTCCAGCTCGCAGCGTCCGGCCAATGCCGAGCGCGAATACCACGTCAAGCGCGCGGATCTGCCGCTGAGCTGCCCGACGCCCGACATGGCGCTCTGGAATTCCCATCCGCGCGTCTACCTGCCGATCGAGAAGACCGGACGAGCCAGCTGCCCCTACTGCGGCGCCGAATACGTCCTCGACGACTGAGCCGTCTCCTCGGCGCTCAGGCGACGCCAGTTTCGGCTTGGGCGTCCGACCACGACTGAATGAACCTCACCGAAGCGCGTTCCGGCTCACCTCCCGCCTGGCTGCAGGCTGGCGCCGCGGTGGTGGTCTTCCTCGCTCTTGCCCTGGGCCTGGTCGTGCCCAAACTGGCCGGGGCCGGCTTTCTGCTGCTGGGCCTGACCGCCATCGTGTGGTTGAGCATCGCGAAGCAATGGCGCCCCGGTGATCTCGTCCCGATCGAGCGCCTGCTGTGCATGGCCATCGTCTTGTTCGTGGTCGCCTGGCTTCTCGGCTGGGGCATCAACGGCCTGGATCCGGCCGGCCTGGAGGCGGTGACACGAATCGCCCGCCTGCTGCTGATCATCCCGATCCTGCTGTTCATCCGACAGCTGGACACGATCGAATCGGCCTGGTGGCGCGGCCTGACGCTCGGTGCGATCATCGCCGGCGCGTATGCCTGGTGGAGCTTCCTCAGCGGTCAGGTCGGCCCCTTCGGCGAGCGCGTGGTCGGCACGACCAACCCACTGTACTTCGGCGGCCTTTCCCTGGCCTTCGCCCTGATGCTGCTGCCCCGTCTGCGTGACGTCAGCCTTCCGGTCAGCGTCCGCCTGCTGGCCGTGCTGGCGCTGCTGCTGGCCATCTCGGCCAGCGCCCTGTCCGGCTCCCGCGGTGCCTGGGTCGTGCTGCCGCTGCTGCTGCTGATCTACCTGTTCACCCTGGGACGAAGCCAGCCGCCGGTCTGGCGATTCGGGGTCCCGCTGGCCTTCATGGCCATCGCCACCGCCTTCCTGTTCAGCCCGGCCAGCCCGATGAGCGAACGAGCCATGAGCGGCCTGGATGATCTATCGGCTCTGGTGCGCGGCGAGCAGGCCGAGGGCACGATCGGCCGGCGGATGGCACTGTGGGAACTGGCCGGCGAGGTGATTGCCGAACACCCCCTGAGCGGCTCCGGTCCCGGCGCCTACCCTCGGCGGGTGACCGAGGCCATCGCCGAGGGCCGAATCCCCGAGGACTTCGAGGATTACGAACACCCGCACAACGAATACCTGTCGGCCTGGATCCAGGCCGGTCCCCTCGGCCTGTTCGCGCTGGTGCTGATGTTCGGCATCGCGCTCCGCCGCCATGGGCGCGTCTGGCAGACCGGATTGAAGCGCACCCGCTATCTGGGCTGGTCGGGTCTGGCGGGTTTGAGCACGATCGCGATCATGGCCCTGTCCGAATCGCTGTTCGAGCGCAATATCGGCATCGTCTGGTACGGCCTCATCGTGGCCCTTTCCGCCGGCCTGGTGCACGCTCGCCGCCGCGTCGAACTGAGCGCGCCGGACAGCCGCCGACGCCACACGATCAGCGTGATCGTCATCTGCAAGGATCAGGCCGGGGAAATCGATCGCTGCCTGGGCTCGGTGGCCGGCTGGGCCGATGAAATCATCGTGCTCGATTCGGGCAGCAGCGACGATACCGTGGAGCGCTGCCGCCGCTATACGGACCAGGTGCACGAAACCGATTGGCCGGGCTTCGGTCTGCAGAAGCAGCGTGCGCTCGATCTGGCCCGCTGCGACTGGGTGCTTTCGATGGACGCCGATGAGGCGCTCAGCGAGACGCTCCGTCGCGAGATCGACCGCGTGCTGGCCGAGGACGCCCCCGACCACGAAGGCTACCGCCTGTGCTGGGTGACGCATGCCTTCGGCCAGCGCTTGAGCTTCGGTCACTGGGCGAGAGCGCCCCTGCGCCTGTTCCGCCGCGAGCTGGGCCACTTCACGCCGGTGGCCGTACACGAGAAAGTGGTGCTCGAGCCAGGCGCTCGAATCGGTTTTCTCGAGGCGCCACTGGATCACTACGTCTACCGCGATCTCGCCCATGCGCGCCAGAAGCTGAGCCGTTATGCCAGCCTCCAGGCCCGCGAGCGATACGAGCGCGGAAAGCGGGTCCGCCTGGCCATGACGCCCCTGCTGAGGGCGGGCTTCAATCTGCTCGACAACCTGATCCTCAGGACCGCATTTCTCGATGGGCGCGGTGGCTGGACGATGAGCTGGCTGTACACGCGCTACACCTACGAGAAGTATCGCCAGCTGCTCGAGCTGTCCCGAGGCTGAGTCCGCCCGCTCTTCAGTAAAGCGAAGGACCGCCTTCCGGACGGCTCTTGAAGCGGCGATGCAACCACCAGTACTGGGCCGGCGCCGTTCGAATCCGCGCTTCCAGGAAGCGGTTGTAGCGACTCAGATCCGCCACCGGATCCTCCCCGGGAAAATCCTCGAAGGCGGGAGCGATATGAACGCTCACCCGCCCGTCGGCCTTGATCGGATACATCGGCACGACGACGGCCCGACCCAGCCGGGCGAGCTCGAGCAGGCCTCGCGCCGTCGCCGTGGGCAGGTCGAAGAAGGGCGCGAAATGACTGCGCTCGGGCCCGAAGTCCTGATCGGGCGCGTACCAGACCACCTCCCCGGCGCGCAGATGGCGGACCATGGCGCGCAGATTGTCGCGCTCGATCATGCCCGGGCTGTAGCGTCCGCGCCCCCGGTTCTGAAAGCGATTGAGCACGGGATTGCGCAGCGGCCGATAGACCCCATGCACGGGCACGGACTCGGCGAACAGCCGGGCGCCCAGTTCCAGACAGGTCGTGTGACCCGTGACGAGCAGGACGCCCTGCCCGCCCGAGCGGGCGCGATCGAGGTGTTCCAGCCCCTCGATCTGGCCGTAGCGCTCGTCGAGTCGCCCCCGGTGGCACCAGCAGAAGGCCGTCTCGGCCACGGCCTCGGCCAGCTGGCGGAAATGCTCGGCAGCCACCGAGGATCGCCGTGCCTCATCCCATTCGGGAAAGCACAGCTCGAGATTGCGCTCGACGATGTGACTCCGGCGCCGCATCGCCCACCGCAGCGGTCGAGCGAGGCTGGCCAGCAAGCGCCGCGAGAGGCTCAGGGGCAGATGACCCAGCAGACGCGCGGGAATCAGGGCCAGATGGGTCAGAAGTCGGGACATCAATGCCATGGCGGCGATTATTCCATCTTCTCTAGCCCGCATTATTCATGAATTGCCGCGATGATTGCGCAGGGAATGGTTCGCACAGGGGATTTTCCGACCGAGCGGAATACCATGCTGTATTTCCGAGGGAGGAAAATTCGCTGTGCGGACAAGGACCAGGCAAGGGCGCGAGCGTCTTCATGAATAATGCGGGCTAGCGGCTTCGGGTACACTCCCGGCCCATGCTCTGGCTCTATCGATCCTTCGCCCTGCTGGCCTCACCCTGGATGGTCCGACGCCTGCATCGGGATGCCAGCGATGGGACGGAGCGCGAGCGCCTGATCGAACGCCGTGGCCAGGTCGAGCCCGCGGGCGAGTCGCCGATCTGGATTCACGCGGCCTCGGTCGGTGAAGTCAATGCCGTCCGCGCCCTCGTCGAAGCCCTGCTCGCCCGCCCGGAGCACCCCGAGATCCTGATCAGCACCTTCACCCTCAGCGGCGCCCGCCAGGTCCGATCCCTGTTCGGCGATCGGGTGGCGCACCGCCTGGCGCCGATCGACCGGCCGGGCCCGACGAAGCGCTGGCTGGAAGCACTGAGGCCGCGGCTGGGCCTGGTCGTCGAGACGGAACTCTGGCCCGAACTCTTCCATCAGGCCGAGCGCGCGGGCATCGATCTGATCCTGATCAATGCCCGCCTGAGCGAACGCGGATTCAGGCGCTCGATGCGTCTGCGACCACTGTTCCGCCAGGCCCTCGATGCGGTACGTCTGGCCCTCTGCCAGAGCGAGCGTGACGCCGAACGACTGACTCTTCTGGGTCTGGAGGAATCGCGCTGCCGCGTGACCGGCAATCTGAAGTTCGATGCCAGCCTGCCGCAGGACCTGGGCAGCCGGGTCCGCGAGCTGCAGGCACAGTGGGGCGCGCGGCGAGCCTGGACCGCCGGAAGCACCCGTCCCGGGGAAGAAGCGATCCTGCTCGAGGCGCATCGGCAGGCGCGCGAGGCCTGCCCGGATGGCCTGCTGGTGCTCGCACCCCGACATCCCGAGCGCGCCGCTGAAGTGGCCGAACTGATCGATGCTGCCGGTCTGAAGCAGCAGCGCCTGGGCGAGACCATCGAGCGCGACACCGCCGTGGTCCTGGTCGATCGGATCGGCGTACTGCAAGCCTGCTACGCGGCCTCTGCCGTCGCCTTCGTCGGCGGCAGCCTGGTCGAACTGGGCGGTCACAATCTGCTCGAGCCGGCCGCCTGCGGCAAGCCGGTGCTCGCCGGCCCTCACCTGGACAATCAGCGCGCAATGGCCGAGGCGCTGCAGGGCTCGGGGGCATTCACTCCAATGCAAACGGCCGAGGCACTGGCCTCGGCCGTGATCGGATTCTGGCAGCATCCGGAGACGGCGCTGGAACAGGGGCGGGCCGCCCTGTCCGTGGTGGAACAGGGTCGCGGCAGTCTGCGTGCGACCCTGCGCCAGCTCGAGCCCTGGCTCGAGCGCTGACGCTCGATCAGTGCAGCAGCTGGTTGACCCGGACCAATTCGTCCTCGGCCAGTTGACCGGCCACCTGCTTCAGACGCAGCTGATTGAGAATGAACTGGTGGCGCGCCTGGCTGTAGTCGCGCTCGGCCTGGAAGAAGCGCTGCTCGGCCTGGAGCACGTCCACGATGGTTCGCGTACCGACCTCGAAGCCGGCATTGGTCGCTTCCAGCGCGCTCTGGGCGGAGATCAGGGCCTGCTGACGCGCCTGGACCTCACGCATGCCGGCGACGATGGCGCGGAAGGCGTTCTCGGTCTGGCGCACGACCAGGCGTTCGGTCTGGTCGAGGGTCTGGTCGGCGGCGCGCAGGTTGTAACCGGCCTGGCGACGCTGGGACTGCACGGCAAATCCCTGGAAAAGCGGCACGCTCAGCTCGAGCCCGACGCTCCAGCCGTCCACCTGGAGTTCCGCCGAGGCCAGGGCTTCCTGGGTGATCGGATCACGACCGACCCATTCATTGTCCACGCGGCGCGTGTAGCCTCCGGTCAGGCCCAGGGTCGGCAGATGGCCCGCCCGGGCCACGCGCAGATCGGCCTGGGCTGAATCCAGCTGTCCGATCTGCTGCAGGATCTGCGGGCTCGTTTCCATCGCGATGGCCACCCAGTCAGCGGCACTGGCCGGCTCGGGAATTTCCAGCGGGACTTCGTTGATCAGGCGAGCGTACTCCTCGAACAGAGTACCGGTGATTTCGCGCAGCGCCTCGCGCGCGTCCTCGACGGCATTCTCGGCCAGGATCACGCGGGCCTGGGCTGCGTCATAGACGGCACGCGCCTCGTGGACATCGGTGACCGCGGCCAGGCCGACCTCGAAACGCTGCTCGGCCTGCTCGAACTGGCGACGCAGGGCCGTTTCCTCGGCTCGGGCGAAGCGCACGGAGTCCAGTGAGGTCAGCACCTCGAAGTAGCGCTCGCTGACTCGCAGCAGGAAATCCTGCCAGGCCTGAGCGTACTGCGCCTGAGCGACCGTGTACTGTGCCCTGGCGGCATCCAGGCGACCGTAGTTGGCATCGTCGTAGATGCTCTGGCGAAGGCTGATGGAATAGCTCTCGTCGTCCGTGTCTTCGGCGTCCAGCTTGGTGCCGGCGATCTCCACCTGGGATTCCCCGAGGGTCCGGCTGGCGGACGCGGAGAGGCTGGGCAGCAGCGCCGCGCGTGCCTGCACCGGGCCTTCACCGGCGGCCCGAAGCCGCTGCTCGGCGGCGCGCAGCTCGGCATCGTGCGCCTGGGCCAGCTCGTAGACCCCCATCAGGTCGACGGCCTCGGCCAGGGGAGACAGGGACAGGCAGATGCCTACAGCGAGAATGGTCTTTTTCATACGATCCGGTCCTTGGATAGGGTTTCGGAGTCGATCGCGCAGCCTTCAGGCCGCGACGAACTCAGAAATCAAAATGCGGCCGATCTTCGGCGCCGATCAGGCGCGGCAGGTCGGTTTCGAACAGGCTGTCGGCCCGCCAGCGATCTCCATCGGTGTGCACCAGACACACGGTTTCCATCGCCGGGCTCATCCCGCGCACGGCCACCAGACGACCCTGCGGGCGTACCCAGGCCTTGAAGCGATCGGGCACTTCGGCGGCGGACGCCGTGACCACGACCGCATCGAACTGGCCCTCGGGCGAGAACTCGCCCAGCGCGTCGCCCGTGTGGACCGTCACGCCCTCGATGCCGAGGCGCGACAGCCGGGACTGGGCGGAGTCTGCCAGTTCGGCGTGAATATCGACCGTGACCACGTCGGCGCCCAGGGCCGCCAGGCAGACCGCCAGAAAGCCGGAGCCCGTGCCGATCTCGAGCACGCGCTGACCGGGCTCGATCGCCAGGGCCTGCAGCACCCGCCCTTCCTCGAGGGGCTTCATCATCACCTGGCCCTGGGCCAGCGGAATGCGCAGGTCGGCAAAGGCCAGCTTGCGGTAGCGGGACGGCACGAAGTCCTCACGGGGAACATCACGCAGGACATCGAGCACGCGCGGGTCGAGCACCTCCCAGGTGCGGACCTGCTGTTCGACCATATTGAATCGGGCCTGATCGAGATTCAGAGACATGAGACGGACTTCCGAAAGATGACTTGTATTAGAAAGCTATTGTACCTGTTCGACCGGCGCGGGAACCGTGCCAGTCGTCACGCCACCGAGGGCTGACCGCAGGACGGGTCAGTTCGGCAGGCGGCGAATCCGCGCGCCGAGCTGACCGAGCTTCTCCTCGATGTTCTCGTAGCCGCGATCGATGTGGTAGACGCGGTCGACGATGGTGTCGCCATGGGCCACCAGCCCCGCCAGCACCAGGCAGGCCGAGGCGCGGAGATCGGTGGCCATCAAGGGCGCACCGGTCAGCCGCGGCACGCCCCGAACGATGACCGTGTTCCCCTCGACGCGCAGATCGGCCCCCAGGCGCTGCAGTTCCTGCACGTGCATGAAGCGGTTCTCGAACACGTTCTCGCGCACGACTCCGGTGCCTTCGGCGATCGTGTTCAGGGCCGTGAACTGGGCCTGCATGTCCGTGGGGAAACCCGGGTACGGGGCGGTCGCGATATCGACGGCCCGCGGCCGCTTGCCCTTCATGTCCAGTTCGATCCAGTCCGGACCGGTGTTGATTTCGGCACCGGTGTCTTCGAGCTTGGCGAGGATGGCGTCCATCGTCTGCGGCGCGGCCTGGATGGCCTTCACGCGCCCGCCGGTCATGGCCGCACCGACCAGGAAGGTGCCGGCTTCGATCCGGTCCGGCACCACGCGATAGTCGAAGCCGTCGAGTTCGGGCTTGCCGTGCACGGTGATCGTATTGCTGCCGTGGCCCTTGATCTCGGCCCCCATGGCGATCAGGCATTCAGCCAGATCGACCACTTCCGGTTCCTGCGCGGCATTCTCGATGATGGTCGTGCCCTCGGCCAGGGTCGCTGCCATCAGGATGTTCTCGGTGCCGGTCACCGTCACCATGTCCAGCACGACGCGAGCACCGCGAAGGCGCTTGGCGCGGGCGTGGATGTAGCCCCCCTCGACGCTGATCTCCGCGCCCAGGGCCGACAGGCCGTCGAGGTGCAGATTGACCGGCCGGGCGCCGATCGCGCAACCGCCCGGCAGCGAGACCTGGGCATGGCCGGTCCGCGCCAGCAGTGGCCCGAGGACGAGGATCGAGGCACGCATGGTCTTGACCAGCTCGTAGGGCGCGATGTGCTCACGCAGATCGCCCGCATCGAGGCTGACGGCGAAGTCGTCGCCCAGGGACACGTCGACGCCGAGGTGCCCGAGCAGCTCGATGGTCGTGGTCACGTCCTTCAGATGGGGCACGCCCGTCAGACGGCAGGAGCGGCCGGTCAGCAACGAGGCCATCAGGATGGGCAGCACGGCGTTCTTGGCGCCGGAGACTTCCACGGTGCCATTGAGCGGGTTACCGCCGGTGATCTGGATACGGGCCATGTCGGGTTCAGACCTCGGCTTCGGCGGGTGTCTTCAGGTCCAGGCTGAGCGCGTGGATTTCCCGGCCCAGTTCAGTGCCGAAGGCGGCGTGCACCTGGCGATGCCGCTGAATTCGGCTCTTTCCCTCGAAGGAAGGGCTGACGATGCGGGCGGTGAAATGCACCTGGTCGTCCGTGAGGACAGTGACGCGCGCGTCGGGCATTGCCTGTACAATACGCTGTTCGATTTCTGTTGGATCCATGTTCGACCTTGATCCTGCGAAGGGGTTCATGCCAAGGCGGCGGGCAGCAGCCAAGCCCGACAGTGTAGCGCATCCCGGTCCGCAGGCCGGTCGTCATCCATAGCGAAATTCATTAGACACAGTGACCAGCACCCTCGTCATCGCCCTGCTCCAGATCGCCGCCGGGTTCGTCCTGCTGATCTGGGCCGCCGACCGCCTGATCTCGGGCGCGTCCGCGCTGGCCCGCAATCTGGGCGTGTCGCCCTTGATCGTGGGCCTGACGATCGTCGGCTTCGGCACCTCGGCGCCGGAGATGCTGGTCTCGGCCCTGGCCTCGCTGCGGGGATCACCGTCCCTGGCCATCGGCAATGCCATCGGTTCCAACATCGCCAACATCGGCCTGATCCTGGGCATCACGGGCCTGATCTATCCGCTCAAGGTGGAGAGCGTCACGCTCAAGCGGGAGTTCCCCGTGCTGGCCTTCATCATGTTCCTGACCCTGGCCCTGATGCTCAACCTCGAGCTCAGCCGAAGCGATGGCACGATCCTGGCGCTGGGTCTGTTCGCCCTGGTCGGCGGCATGGTCCTGCTGGGCATCAAGAGCGAAGGCAATGATCCGATGGCCGCCAGCCTGACCGAGGAAGTGCCCGAGGGCATGCCCATGCGCACGGCCCTGATCTGGACCGCGACCGGCCTGATCCTGCTGCCCCTGAGTGCTCACATCCTGGTCGACGGCGCCGTCACCCTGGCGCTGTTCCTGGGCGTGTCCGATGCACTGATCGGCCTGACCATCATCGCCTTCGGCACCAGCCTGCCCGAGCTGGCCGCGGCCACCACGGCCGCGCTGAAGAAGGAGGACGATCTGGCGATCGGCAACATCCTGGGGTCGAACATGTTCAACCTGCTCGGCGTGCTGGGGATCGCGGCCCTGATCGCACCGATGCAGATCGAGCCCAGCCTGCTCTACCGCGACGTGGCCGTGATGTTCGCCCTGACGATCTTCCTGTTCATGGCCATCTGGCGTCGGTCGGGCCCCGGGCTGATCACCCGACCGGTCGCCGGGGCCATGCTGGCCGTCTTCCTGATCTATCAGGGGCTCATCATTCATCAGGGCCTGGGCTGAACCCGCAAGGACCACCATGACCGAGACCACCCTGGACGCCAACCGCCTGCTCGCCGCCGCCGCCGAGGTGCTCGACACCGAGGCCAAAGCGATCGCCGCGCTCGCCGATCGCCTCGACGACACCCTGGTCGAGTCCTGTCGACGGATCATCGATTGCCCCGGCCATCTGATCGTGCTCGGCATCGGCAAGTCGGGCCACATCGGCCACAAGATCGCCGCGACGCTGGCGTCCACCGGCACGCCGGCCTTCTTCGTCCACCCGGCCGAGGCCAGCCACGGCGATTTGGGCATGATACGGCGCGAGGATCTGATCCTGGCCATTTCCAACTCCGGCGAGACCGAGGAACTGGTCCGACTGCTGCCGGTGATCAAGCGCCTGGGCGTCACCCTGATCGCGATGACCGGCAACCCGGACTCGAGCCTGGCCCGGCACGCCGACCTGCATCTGGACACTTCGGTCGACCAGGAAGCCTGCCCGCTGGGCCTGGCCCCCACCGCCTCGACCTCGGCCCAGCTGGCCATGGGCGACGCCCTGGCGATCGCTCTGCTCGACGCGCGCGGCTTCACCGCCGAAGACTTCGCACGCTCGCATCCCGGCGGCAAGTTGGGTCGCAAGCTCCTGCTGCACATCAGCGATCTGATGCACCAGGGTGACGAGCTGCCGCGGGTCCCCGCCGATGCAAACCTCGCCCAGGCGATCGTCGAGATGACCCGCTCGCGCCTGGGTCTCTGCGCTCTGGTCGACGACGAGGGCCGCGCCGTGGGCGTGATCACCGACGGGGATATCCGGCGGCACGTCGAAGAGATTCGGGATCTGGCGTCCTTCCCGGCCAGCCGGATCATGAGCCGCTCGCCGCAGACCATCGATCGCAACGAGCTGGCCGCCACCGCCGTGGAGCTGATGCAGCAGAAACGCATCCAGGGCCTGCTCGTCACCGATGAAGACGGTCGTCTCGTCGGCGCACTCAATTTCCAGGACCTGCTGCAGGCGGGCGTCGTATGAGCCTTACCTGGTCCGAGACCCTGCTGGAACGTGCCGCCGAGGTTCGTCTGGCGGTGTTCGACGTCGATGGCGTGATGACCGACGGCCGCATCACCTACGCCAGCGATGGCAGCGAGCTGAAGAGCTTTCATAGTCGGGACGGCCTCGGCCTGAAGGCCCTGATGCGCCATGGCATCGAGGTGGCGGTCATCACGGCCCGTCAGTCCAATCTGGTCGAGCGTCGCATGGCCGAGCTGGGCATCGAACGGGTACTCCAGGGACGGAACGATAAATCCAGCGCCCTCGACGAATTGATGCTGGCCTGTGGCGTCGGCCTCGAGCAGACGGCCTACGCCGGCGACGATCTGGTCGACTGGCCGGCAATGCGCCGTTGCGGCCTGAAGTGCGTGCCGGCCGACGCTGCCGCTTTCCTGCGCGAGCGCGCCGATCACGTCTGCAGCCTGCCCGGCGGCCGCGGCGCCGTGCGCGAGATCTGCGAACTCATTCTGGCCGGCCACGGGCGCCTCGAGTCCTGGCAGGAGAGTTTCGTTTGAGACGAGCCCTGGTGCTCACTGCCGCGGCCAGCCTGGTCAGCGTCTTCGCCTTTCGCTGGTGGCTCCCGGCCGAGCACCGCGCCACGCCAACGCTCGCCCTGCCCGACACGCGCTTCGACTACAGCCTGGGCGATTATCAGGCTCTGTTCCATGACGATCAGGGTCGACCCGAACTCCGGATCCGTGGTCCGCGTCTTGAGCACGATGCGAACAGTCGGACCGTGCGCCTGGATCAACCCCGCTTCAGCCTGCTGGACGACAGCGGGGCCTGGGAAGGCCGGGCCGATCACGGCGAGTTCCAGCGCGAGGAATCCCTGCTGCTGCTCAGCGGTCAGGTCCAGCTGGAACGGGCCACACCCACCGGACCGGTCCGCCTCGAGACCGAGGCACTGCAGCACCAGCGCCCAGCGCGTACAATCAGCGCGGACGTTCCCGTCCGGCTCAGCCGTCCGGGCACCGAACTGGATGCCGGTGGTCTGATGATGCACCTGGACAATGAAACGGTCGAATTTTCTGATGACGTACAAATCGAAGCTCATCCTGCTGCTCGCCGCCCTCGTGACCCAAGCGGCACTGGCGGATGACCCGCCTGCCCTGCCGATCGAGATCTTCGGCGACAACGGCCGCCTGGACGTGCCCACGGGCGCCTACGTGCTCACCGGCAATGTCCGCATCCTGCGCGGCACGCTGACCGTCACCGCCGACGAGGCCCGATCCTTCAACGGCGAGGACGGCCGGATCGCCCGCGTCGAGCTGTACGGCAATCCCACGCGCTGGGATGACGTACTGGAGGACGGCAGCGAAGTGCGCGGCCGTTCCGATCAGATTCTCTATGACTTCACCACCAATCTGATCACCATGCTGGGCAACGCCGAAATCCAGAACGTCCAGGGCGAGTTCAGCGGCCAGCAGCTGGTCTACGATCTGGACACCCAGAGCCTGGTCGGCGACGGTGGCGTGCGCCTGCTGATCGAACCGGACACCGCCGAGGCGGCGACGGAACGACTGCAGTCCAACGACGGCGACGGAGACGGCTGAGCCGATGCTGATCGCCGAACAGCTGGTCAAACGCTATCGGGGCCGTGCCGTCGTTCATGACGTCTCGCTGAAGGTCGCCCGCGGGGAGATCGTCGGCCTGCTCGGCCCCAATGGCGCCGGCAAGACCACCACCTTCTACATGGTCGTCGGCCTGGTCGCCAGCGACGGCGGCAGCATCAAGCTCGGCGAAAAGGACATCACCCGAGCGAACATGCATCAGCGCGCCCGCCAGGGCCTGGGCTACCTGCCGCAGGAAGCCTCGATCTTCCGCAAGCTGTCGGTGGCCGACAACATCATGGCCATCCTGGAGCTGCGCAAGGACCTGGATCGTCAGGGCCGACGCAACGAGTTGGGCCGCCTGATGGACGAGTTCAACGTGGCGCACCTGGCCGATCAGATGGGCGTGTCCCTGTCCGGCGGCGAGCGCCGCCGCGTCGAAATCGCCCGCGCCCTGGCCGGCAATCCGAACTTCATCCTCCTCGACGAACCCTTCGCCGGCGTCGACCCCATTTCCGTGGGCGAGATCCAGCGCATCGTCAAGCAGCTGACCGAGCGCCACATCGGCATCCTGATCACCGATCACAACGTCCGCGAAACCCTGGGCATCTGCGACCGCGCCTACATCATCTCCGAAGGCCGCGTCCTGACCCACGGCAAGCCCGAAGAGGTGCTGGCCGACGAAAACGTCCGCAACGTCTACCTCGGCCAGGAATTCCGCCTTTAGCCCCCAACTTTCTCAAGCGGCGAGTGGCGTTGCCGACGGGCAGGTCGCGGCTCGCGGCGGATTGCGCTGGAATTTCAGCCAGCTGCAGCGGCCCTGACACCGGGCTGGGCCCGCGTATGCGCAGATGCCACAACCACCATTCGATAGCAGCAAAGCTCCTCCAAGGACGCAAGCATCGACAGCGCCGTTCCGAGCCGCGACCTGCCCGTCGGCAACGCCACTCGCCGCCACCCCCCACTCTCTATTCGACCAGCGCCCTGGCAAAGCCCTCGACCTGTTCCTGCTCGGTGGCGAAGGAACAGACCAGGCGCGCCAGATCATCGTGGCCGGGCCAGATGTGGAACTCGAAACCCGCTGCCTTGAGACGCGCCAGACGTGCCGGATCGGCCTTCATGAAGACCTCGTTCGCCTCGACGGGCCAGTGCAGCGAAGCAACGCCGCTGGCTTCGATCGCGGCGGCCAGTTCAGCCGCGCGGGCATTGGCATGCCGGGCCAGTTCAAGCCAGAGCTCATCGTCCAGCATGGCCAGAATCTGGGCCGACACGTAGCGCATCTTCGACAGCAGATGCCCGCCGCGCTTGCGGCGGCGCTCCATGCCCTCGAGCCATTCCGGGTGCCCGAAGACCACCAGGGCCTCGGCATTCAGGGCACCGTTCTTGGTCAGGCCGAGACTCAGCACATCGACCCCGGCCTTCCAGGTGAGCTCCGCCGGACTCGCGCCCAGAAACGCCAGCGCGTTGGCAAAGCGCGCGCCGTCCATGTGCAGCGGCAGGCCTCGCTCCTGGGCGACCTCGGCGATGGCGCGGATCTGTTCGGGCCGGTAGACCGTGCCGCATTCGGTGGCCTGGGTGATCGAGACCACGGACGGCTTGACGTTGTGCACGCCGTGGACACCGGCGCCGTCGATCGCGGCAGCCAGCACTTCAGGTTGGAGCCGGCCGTGTTCGCCGGCCAGGGGCATCAGCTTGGCTCCGGCCGTGTAGAACTCCGGCGCCCCACCCTCGTCGTTCTGGATGTGCGACCGGGCATGACACATCACCGCCCCCCAGGGCGGAATGATCTCGGCCAGCGCCACGCAGTTGGCGGCCGTGCCGGTGGAGATCGGCAGCACGCGACACTCGGTCTCGAAGACCTCGGACAGGCGCGCATCCAGCTGCCGACTGTAGCAATCGTCGGAGTAGGCCGTGGCAAAGCCTTCGTTGGCCTCGACCAGGGCCTGCATGATTCTCGGGTGGGCGGGGGCTTCGTTGTCGCTCTTGAAGTTCATGGCTCGCGTGGGGCATTCATCCAGCCCGCAGTGTAGCCAATCCAGGGCGATGCGGGCTCAGCTCATCGACCGAATGGCGCTCTCGATGGGGTCCACAGCCCTGCGACCTGCCGCGCCCGAGCAGCCGCCGCACCCCGATGATGACCACTCCTTCGATGCAGCTCTGCGACAATAGAAAGATGCCTCTCGACCCCCTCGAACCCGACGCCCTGATGCAGCGTGACCTGGCCTGGCTGAAGCGCCGGCGCGGGCAGCTCGAGGGCTTTCGCGGCCCCACCGAAAAGCGGGATCGCCTGCAGGCCCAGTACGAGCAGCGCCTGGCGCGATCCCGGGACCTGCGGCAGCAGCGAGGCGAGACCGTGCCGACGGTGCAGCCGGCGCCCGATCTGCCGATCAGTCAGCGCGAATCGGAGCTGATCGAAGCGATTGCCGAACATCAGGTGCTGATCGTGGCCGGCGAGACCGGCTCGGGCAAATCGACCCGCCTGCCCCAGCTCTGCCTGCAGGCCGGTCGCGGCCAGCGTGGCCTGATCGGCTGCACCCAGCCGCGACGCATCGCCGCCCGCTCCGTGGCCCGCCGCGTCGCCCAGGAGCTGCGAGACGAGCTCGGCGGCCTGGTCGGCTTCCAGGTGCGTTTCAACGAAAAGGTTTCGGAACGGACCTGGATCAAGTTCATGACCGACGGCGTGGCGCTGGCGGAAATCCATCAGGACCGCCACCTCGATCGCTACGACACCCTGATCATCGACGAGGCCCACGAACGCAGCCTCAATATCGATTTCCTGCTCGGCTATCTGAAGAAGCTGCTACCCCGACGCCCGGACCTGAAGCTCATCATCACCTCGGCGACGATCGACACGGAACGCTTCTCGAAGCATTTCACCGACGCGCCGGTGATCACCGTCGAAGGCCGCAGCTACCCGGTGGAGATGCGCTACCAGGCGCCCAACGATGGCGAGGACCTGGGCGCCCAGGTCGTGCGCGCAGTCCACGCCGCGAGCCGGGTCGATCCACGCGGCGACATCCTGGTCTTCCTGCCCGGCGAGCGGGAGATCTTCCAGGTCGCGCGCAGCCTGCGCCGCCAGCCGCTGGCGCATACGGAAATCCTGCCGCTCTACGCCCGACTGCCCACCGCCAGCCAGGACGCGATCTTCAGGCCCGGGACCGGCCGGCGCATCGTGCTCGCCACGAACGTGGCCGAGACCTCCCTGACCGTGCCGGGGATCCGCTTCGTGATCGATTCGGGCCTGGCCCGCATCTCGCGCTACGCCGCCCATTCGCGGGTGCTTCGCCTGCCGATCGAGCCGGTCTCGAAGGCGGCCTGCAACCAGCGCGCCGGCCGCTGTGGCCGCGTCGGGCCGGGTCTGTGCATCCGCCTGTTCGACGAAGACGACTTCGAGCGCCGGCCCGACTACACGGAGCCGGAAATCCAGCGCGCGGGTCTGGTCGGCGTGGTGCTGGAAATGCTGGCCCTGGGCCTGGGCGACCCGGAGCAGTTCCCCTTCATCGACGCCCCACCCCGTCGCCTGATCGGTGAGGCCTGGCAGAGCCTGGTCGAGCTCGGTGCCGTCGACGAGGAGCGGCGACTGACCCGCCTGGGCCAGCAGCTGGCCCGCCTGCCCGTCGATGCCCGCCACGGCCGGATTCTGATCGAAGCCCAGCAGCGGGGCTGCCTGGCCGAGGTGCTGGTCCTGGTCGCCGCCTTGAGCCTGCAGGACGTTCGCGAGCGCCCGCTCGATCAGCAGCAGGCGGCCGATCAGGCCCACCGGGAATTCGTGGTCCAAGGCTCGGACTTCCTGACCCTGCTGAAGCTCTGGCACTGGTGGCAGGACACTCGCCGGGACCACTCGAGAAGCCAGGCCGATCGTCTGGCACGCAAGCACTTTCTGAGCGTGCCTCGCCTGCACGAGTGGGGACAACTGCAGGGACAGCTGGCCCAGATCGCCCGCGAGGAGGGCTGGAAGACGGGCAAGACGCAGCCCGAGGACCAGCGCGATCCGGCCCGGGAGCAGGCGATCCATCGCAGCCTGCTTGCAGGCCTGCTCAGCCTGGTCGGCCAGCATCAGGAGCAGGGCGAGTACCAGGGCGCCCGCGGCCACAAATTCCGCATCTTCCCGGGCTCGGTGCTCGGCAAGCGCAGTCCGGCCTGGGTGATGGCTGCCGAACTGGTCGAGACCGGCCGCACCTACGCACGCCTGGTCGCACCGATCGAGCCGGCCTGGCTCGAACAGCAGGCGGCGCACCTGACCAAACGCCGGGTCTTCGACCCCTGGTGGGATCGACGCTCGGGCCGGGTGATGGGTTACGAGCAGATCAGTCTGCACGGTCTGATCCTGGTCGAGAAGCGGCGCACGCACTTCGGCCCGCACGACCCCGTCACCGCGCGCCGCCTGTTCATCCGCCACGCCCTGGTCCGAGGCGAGATGCATCACCGGGCGGAGTTCCTGAAACGCAACCGCGCCCTGCGCGCCGAACTTGCAGAACACGAGCACAAGCGTCGCCGGCGCGACGTGCTCGCCGCCGAGGCCGAACTGGAGCACTTCTTCGACCAGCGACTGCCCGAGCAGATCTACACCACCAAGGCCTTCGCGGCCTGGTACGAAGGATTGACGGCCGAAGCGCGTGACCGCCTGCTCTACGATCGCGCCACCCTGCTTCGCGAGGAGGCCGAGCTGGCCGAGGCCGATGCCTTTCCGGCCCGGCTCCGGATCGGCAGAGAGTCTTTCTCGCTGGACTACCGGTTCGAACCTGGCAGTGAAGCCGATGGAGTGACGCTGAACTGCCCCCTGCACCTGCTCAATCAGCTCAAGCCCGCGCAGCTCAGCTGGCTGGTCCCTGGCCTGCTGCGGGACAAGATCGAGGCCCTGATCGGCAGCCTGCCCAAGTCGAAGCGGCGCGCGCTGGTGCCGATCAAGGACTTTGCCCGCGCCGCCCACGAAGCGCTCATGGGGCGAGACATCGTGCCGGAACGCTCGCTGGAGACGGCGCTGGCCCGGGAGCTTGCGAGAATGAGCGGCCTCGAGATCGACGCCGCCGATTTTCAGCGAGAGAAGATTCCCGACCATCTCTGCATGCGCGTCCGCCTGCGCGATGAGGACGGCAAGCTGCTCGGCGAGAGCCGGAACCTGAGCGAGCTGATCGAGGGTTTTGCCGACCGCGCTCGAGCCGAGTTCATGACTCGCCAGTCGGACCAATGGCAGCAGGACGGCTTGAGCGCGGCAGAGCTGCCGGAACTCCCCGCGCTGATCACCACCCGAGGCGGCCATCGCGCCTGGCCCGCCCTGGTCGAACAGGGCAATCGGGTCGGAGTGCGCCTGTTCGACCGCGAGGCGGACGCCCACGAGGCACACCGTGAAGGCGTGACCACCCTGTTGCGCCAGGCGCTGAGCGACAAATGGAAGTATCTGCGCAAGCACAACGGCCTGTCCCAGGCCGCACAGATCGCCTGGACCCGGATCGAAGACGTCGGTGATCTGAGCGAAAGCCTGCGTGGAATGGCGCTGCAGACCTTTCTGGGCGAGGCCTGGACCGTGCGCAGCCGCGGGGATTTCGATGCCCTGCTGAAACAGGTTCGTCAGGGCCTGATCGAGCGCTATCAGTCCCTGGCCGGCAAGCTCGATGCCTGTCTGATCCGCTGGCACGAACTGAGCGTGGCGATCGACAGCCTGGCCGATGCCGTTCCGCGGGCCCATGCCGACCTGCGCTCGCAGCTCGATGATCTGATGTACGCCGGCTTTCTCGACGATCTCAGCGCCGAACGTCTGTCCGAATACCCCCGCTATCTCGAAGCCATCGGCCAGCGCATCGAAATCATCGAGTATGATCCGCGCCGCGATCACGACCGGATGGCCCAGGTCGAGCCCTGGTGGCAGCGCTATTTGGACCACTTGAACGAGTCCGGCATCTACTCCGAGGCCCTGGACCGCTATCGATGGCTGGTCGAGGAGTACCGCATCCAGGTCTTCGCCCAGAAACTAGGCACCCGTCACAAAGTTTCTCCCGCCCGGCTCGAAGCGGCCTGGGCCGAGGTCGAGGCCGAGGGCTGAAAATCCGACAAAAACCCTGATTATTTGGCCTTAGCGAATTGAATTAACGGAACTTTTATGCTTTCCAATGGTTTTAAAACATAGCAAGTCAGTAGAATAAAGCCGTGCATGCTGGGAGAGGGACGCCTTTGTCCTTCGGCGCGCTTGGCGAGGGAACGTGAAACTCCGGTCGTCGCGCTGGTCCAGCCAAATTATTGACCTTTCGGATTGAAAGACAACATGATGAATGCCCGCTCAAGATATTCCCTTACGCGAGCCCTGCTGGCCACCTGTGTGGCGATCGGGATGGGTTCGGTTTCAGCAGTGGACACCGTTGAAGCCGCCCGCAGCACGCTCGCAGGCGAGGAAAATCTGGCCAGCCTCCGCAATCTGCCGGACAACGACACCGGCCTGCGCTTTCTGTTCGACTCGGCCCCCGACCTTCCGATCGTATCGAGCGGCACCTCGGGCCTGAATCCCGTTCAGGCGATCCTGTACGAGCAGAACGAAATCCAGCTGCAGATCGACGGGCGCCTGTTCTGCCCGCCGAGCGGCTTCATCCTGCCCGCGGGCGCGGGTGGCGTGCGACTGCTGGTCAAGGACGCCAGTGATCACCCGGTCATCGACACGATCATCAACAACAGCAGCAGCCAGTTCCTGACCTATTTCCCGTTCGGCGTGGCCGACCTGCCCAACGTCCCCGTGCTGTTCGCTGATCCCGGCCGCTCCGTCCCCTGCTTCTTCGAGTCACCGGACGGCACCCTCGGCCTGTTCGGCATGGAAGACATCATCAGCCAGGACGTCATCTTCTCCTCGCGCTTCGAGGAGAACGGGATGGACACGCGCGGTTTTACCCTGGTCTACGAAAACGTCAGCCGCACGCAGGCCACGGCCGGTGATCTGTTCCAGTCCAACCTGAACTACGACCTGGTGGTGCGCCTGGATCCGGGCTCGGCGGACATCGCCTCCATCGGTCTGCAGGAACTGCTGCCGATGAACTCGGCCTTCGCCGGCGGGGTCTTCGCGCCGGACGGTGGATTCGTCGACGTCAGCTGCCAGCCCTCGAATCGTTGCGACGGCTTCATTCTGGACGATGAAGTGCTGCGCGGCCAGATCGGTCCGCTGACCAGTGACACGCCGGAGATCCGGATCGAGGTCACGGGACGACTGATCAGCGCCGACAGCACCACCGGCTCCTTCGCGCGCCTGTCGGCCGGCGCCGTGGCCCTCGATGCTTCATTCGGTACCGTGCCGGCCAGCGACACCGCCGAAGCCAGCGTCTGGATCGTCGGCAATGGTACCTGGATCGATGCCGGCGACCCGATCAACGGCGTGGTCGTGACCGGCATCGACCCCATCAACGATACGCCGGTCGGCGTGACCGTCCACTCCTGGGACAGCGACCCCGCCCTGAGCGAGACGAGCCCCAAGCAGGGCATCCCGGTGGAAGTCTCGAGCATCGAGTACTGCAGCGACAACTGTGAAATCCCCCAGAACTGGGACGTGCTGATCACGACTCCCACGATCGATGGCCTGATCGCGCAGATTGCCGGCCAGGATCGAATCCGGATCGAACCCGCAGCGGCCACCACCGAATTCCTGACGACCGATCCCCTGACGGCAGGCGCGGAATTCGGCCTCTACTCGGAAGCCGCCGGTCAGGTCCGACTGACCTTCAGCATCCCGCAGAACCGTCAGGTCTCGGCGGGTGTCCGTGACGCGGGCGGTGCCCAGACGCAGGTGGTCATCGACTTCGATACCGATGCGGCGGCGAACATCGAGATTCTCGACCCGAGCATTCAGGCCACGGCCGGCATCTGCACGCCGTTCTCCGCCCAGGTGACCGACCAGTTCGGCAACCCGGTCCAGGGCGCCGTCGTGTCCGCCGGCTTCGTCTCGTCGCCTGCCGAACCGATCGCATGCAGCCTGGGCAATCAGGTGACCGATCTCGACGGCCTGGTGGGCTTCGAGGCGGGCTCGCAGAGCGCAGAGAATCTGCAGGTGATCACCAGCATCGTCGGCACCCAGATCAACGACACGGCGCCATTCAACGTTGCCCCCGGCACACCGAGCCAGCTGGTTCTGAGCTTCGACGTCGGCGCAGGCTCCTTCGCCATCGACGAAGTACTGCCGCCGCTGGTGCTGACCGTTCAGGATCAGTACGGCAACACGGCGACCTCCTACTCCCAGTCGCTCCTGCGTCTGGAGCTGCGCAAAGGCGGCGCCGGCGGAACCGAGATCATCACCGGCCCCTGGTCGACCACCTTCACCCAGGGCGAGTTGATCATCAACGGCATCGACCTGTCCTCGCTGAGCGCCAGCATCATCGGAACTGGTCGCACCCTCGAAGCCGCGGCCAGGATCCAGGGGAACACGGTGGTCCAGAGCTCGGCGCCCTTCGAGATCACCGCCGCAGAGCCCGCCATGACCTTCGAACTCGATCCTTCGGGCGGTGCGGAAAGCTCGCAGACGATCACCGCCACTGCCAGCCTGTCCGGCGGCGTCAATCCGACCGGCTCGATCGAAATCAGAAACGCAGCCAATGGCGACGTCCTGTGCTCGATCGACGTGGCGTCCCAGACCAGCTGCAGCATCCCGCCGCTGAGCGCGGGCAGCTACGACATCCAAGCCGTCTACAGCGGGGACGCCTACAACAGCACCGTGACCGAGACCATCTCCGGCTACACGGTCACCGACCCGGCACCCTGATGAACGCGCGGGCTGCAGCTCGTACAGCGAGCTGCAGCCCGCCCAGCGCTAGATGGTCCGACCGGGACGGCTTCTCGAACCCGTCACCCTCCCACCCGACCGAAACGCCCCCGTAGCCGGCCTGCTTGGCCCCTGAAGCCATTGGATGGGAAACCGCCAAGGCCTACTGACAGGAATTGTTGATGAGGTCCTGGCGTTGCGAGCCTTGCAGGGCCGCTCCGGGTGCAGACGGCGGCCGAGATGCTTCCTACACCAGCGGCCGCCCTCGACTCGACACGACGCTTTCGCTCATGGCGTGTAGAGCCCGGAGATTCCGGTGTTCGTGCCGCAAAGACCGAACTCGCTGCACATGGGGTGCTGGGTGATCTGTGCGGGCGGCGTTCCCGCCTGATCCTGGGTCCAGATCAAATTGAGGTAGTAGCTCGTGTTGGGCTCCAGGCCGCAGCGATCGCTCGCTGCAATGAAGTCCGGCCCGCCCCAACGGAAACTCTCGACAAACGTGAACTGGTCTCGCCGAACGCAACCCGGCCCCATTTCCCCATCGATGAGGTCCTTGTTGAAATCTCCCGGGCAGCGGGAGATCGACCACATCTTCGTCGCTGCAGCGGCACCCCCGAACTGGGGCACCTCCAGGATGATCGATCCCTGGTGGCCAGACGGAATATCGCCACTGTTGAACTCCATGGCGATGAACTCCGGCTGACCGCCCTCCACGAATAGATTGCGGAACAGAGTCGGCCCTGCGGGCCATGGCGCGGACCAGACGTCAGCAAAACTGGTGCAGTCAGCGGACTCCACGACGCCCGAGCCGGGCGGATTGGCCCAGACGCAACTGTTGTTTGCCGTGGTCTTTCGGGTCCAGTTCGACAGGCTCCCCTGGCCCAGCAAGGCGCGGCCGGAACACTCGGCCGGACCCCTATTCCGAGACGGTCACGGTGCGGATCGTCGTTGGCCCGGCGCCGACAGCGTTCGAGCAATTCAATGCAACGGTGTATTGACCGTTCGGCAGGCTCTCGGAGGTCGTCAGCATCAGGGACCCGAGCTGGGTCTGATCGCCGGACCAGCCAGGCAGCGTGCCGCTGGCCGAGCAGAATCCCGCATTGGTCGAAGACCAGACGATGTCGATCGAATCCCCGGCCTGGATCGTCGTTTCGCTGACGCTGCCGTTGACCGTCAGCTGCGGCGGCGGCGGGGCCTCGCCCGGCCCGGAGCCATTGACGGACACGAAGGCGCCGATGGTGGCGCTCCCGGAGCCGTTCTGACAGCTCACCTCGACCGCGTAGGCGCCGGTCGGCACACCCGCGGGCACGGTGTAGACCGCCGGGCCCTGCAGACCGATGCTTTCCGCCGGCCAGCCAGGCAGGGTCGAGGACAGACTCGGTTCGCAGACGGTCGCATTCGTCGACGTCCAAAGTACCTGCAGATCGGCACCAGCCGCCACCGGGTTCGGAGACAGCAGCACAGTACTCAAACCGGGGATGGACGGCCCGCTCAAGCAGGCACTCAGGTCCAGCACGGTCGCTTGCACATCCCCGCTGTCCGCGTCGAAATCCACAGGGACCTGATCGGCCAGATCACAGACGATGTCCGGGCCCTGCTGGGCCCCATCGCGAAGATGGAGCTGCTTCGATTGGGCGACGACCGGACCGCCAACCAGCATCGCCAGCCCGGCCATACCCACAAGGACCGCTGTGCAGGCCAGGCGCCGATGATCCCGGCACTCGCGAGCCGGCCGAGTTCTCGAGTCGTGCGTGGACAGCATGAACCAGCTCTTGTCGATCATGGTGAATAGTTCCCGGACTGGAGCAGGCCCATTCCACAGCGTCCGAACTGCGCACAGGCCGGGTTCTGGGTCAGGTCTGCCGGTGGCGTACCCGCAGGGTCGGTGGTCCAGATGATATTGAGGTAGTAGTCGGTGAACGGCTCCAGACCGCAGCGGTCGCTTGTCGGAATCGACGCCGCCCCACCCCACTGGAAGGGCTCGGCCGAACTGAAGGAATCGCGACGAATGCAGCCGACACCCATTTCCGCCTCGATCTCTGCCTGATTGAAGTCACCGGGGCAGCGGGAAATGGACCACATCTTCAGTCCCGCCGAAGCACCACCGAAGGAGGGTGGCTCCACGAGCAGCTGCCCCAGCACATTGGCCGGGACGTTGCCACTGTTGAACGCCATGGCGATGAACTGAGGGCCGGACCCGTCGACGAAGAGGTTGATCGCCGAGCCTCCCGCAGGCCAGGGCTGAGGCCAGGCGGTGTCGAAGAAACGGCAGTTGGCACTTTCGATCGGCTCGGATGGGAAGACGAAGGCAGAGGACCAGACGCAGGTATTGAGACCGGTGGTCTTGCGCGTCCAGTTCGACAGACTTCCCTGACCGAGCAGTGCGCGGCCGTCGCAGGCGGTCGGCTGCGCATCGGACACCGTCACTCCGCGCGCAACCAGCGGCGAACTTCCGGACGCGTTCAAACACCGCAGTCGAACCGTGTAGGGGCCATTGGGCAGCGAGGGCGATGTGGTCACCGACTCGACACCCTCCGGCGTCTTGACCCCGCTCCATCCAGGCAAGGTCCCCGACGCCTCGCAGCTGCTGGCGTTCGTGGAGGCCCAAGCGAGTGTCAAGGCGGCACCCGGCTGGATCGTGATGACCGTCGTGCTCCCATTGACAGTGAAACTGGGCGTGCCTGGCGGATCGACCGGGGCCGACGCCTCGACCTCGAGCAAGCGGCTTTGCGTCACGGTGCTGTCGCCGTCGCTGCAACTGATCGCCAAGGAATATTCTCCAGCAGGCGTGGCCGCCGGAACCGTATACAGGAGAGGCCCTTCCAGACCAAGCGACTGAGCGGTCCAACCCGCCAGGGTCGAGGATGGGTCCGGCGAGCAGGAACTGGCACCGACGGTGGTCCAGAGCACCTGGATCAGGGAACCGGCCACGACAGGATCGGGGCTGACGATCAATGGACTGAGGCCCAGGGCCGCACCTCCGTCGAGACAGCTATCGTAATCGTCCAGAGGAACGAACAGATCGCCACTGTCCGCGTCGAGCTGGACGGCAGATGAATCCGTCAGGTTGCAGGTGATCGGCTGACCTCCTGCCAGGTCGTGGAGGACCAGGCTTCTGGACTGTGCCAAGCCAGTGACCGTAACGAAACAGAGCGCCATGGCGACGCCAGGCAAAACGATTCTCAAAGCCGATCCCCCATGCCAGGAATAGCGAGACAAACTTGATACCTGAAGCAGGTTACCACAAGGCCATCGCGCCGTAGTAGTCACATTCACGTCATAATCCCTCATACCTCTTGAAGTCTATTTACATAGCCACTAAAGATGGCTTAATGGACAGCAGGCATGCCAGGGTTTAGAATCGCCCATCGTAGTTGGCCTATCGTACCGGGGGAATGCCGTTGAACTCTCGCCATATCCTGCTTGTTGCTTGCCTCGCCTTCGCGAGCTGCCTGCTCCAAGCTGCGGCCGTATCGGCCAGTTCGTCGGGCGCAGCATCGAGCTCGGAGGTCCAGGGCGCCGGCGGCGGCATTGAGCTGACGATCGAGGGCCAAACGGTGGCCAGCCTGCTGCCCTTGCCCGGCGCCAGCTATCTCCCGCTCACGGGCGAGATCGAATTGGACTTGCTTGGACCACTGTTCTGCTTCCCCCTGACCGGCCTCCCTGCAAGCGCCCCACTGACACTGTCCGCCAGGAATGCCAACGGCGATCCGATCATCGACCAGCTTCCCCTCGACAGCAACCTCCGCTATCTGCCCGGCGGCGACCGCCTGCTGCTCGAGGTCCCCGAGGAGGCAGCCTGCTTCCATGCCGGGCCCGGAGGTTTCGGTCTGTCCGGCCTTGCACCGCCAGGCGGGGACGACCCGAACCTGATCTTCAGGGATCGCTTCGAGCCCCAGAGCACCCTGAAAGTCGAATTCTTCAACGTGCCCGATTTCGTGCGCGTCAACGAACTGATCAACTACCAGGTCGAGGTCCGCAACGAAGGCCAGACGACCGCTTCCGCGGTCGGTTTTCAGGAACTCTATCCACGCAATCCCAGCTACTACCCGGACGGTCAGTTGACCGCCGGCATCTACCAGTGCCAGGGCATCGGCGGCGCCAGCTGCGCCGATGCCACGCCCGGGACCAGCGAACCGTCGATCCGGGGCCGCGACCTGGTGCTGCCTCCCGGCGGCATCGTCCGCTTCAACGTCATCCGATCGATCTTTTCCGCTTCCAGTCCAGGCGGCGTGATCGATCTCTACGCCGGGGCCATCGACCGCAGCCTGCCCGAAGCGAGCAACTGGGATGCGGCAACGGCCAGAATGGTCTTGATCGGCGAAGGTCAGACCATTGCCGCGACGCTCGAGAATGCCAGCCCGCCGGTGGCCGATGGCGTCGACCCGGCCTTCATCCGCGTCACGGCGTTGGATGCCGCCAAGTTTCCGACCCCTGGTGTGTTCATCCAGCTGAGCAATGCCGACGGGCTCGACATCACGCCCCTCAGCGGCACCACCGGCGCCGATGGCAGCGTGCTGTTCACGGCCAGATCGGCCGGCCCCACCGGCACCTTCCAGCCCGAGTTCTTCGCGCCCGACCTCGGCGCCTCCGGTGTCGGCACCACCGCCGAGGTCAGCTTCGTGGCCGGCCCACCGGCCCAGCTGTCGGCATTCACCATCATCGACAACATCCCGGCCGACGGAACCAGCACCGGACTCGTCGAAGTCGTGGTCCGGGACGCGTTCGGCAACCCGACGCCCAATGAAACCGTCACGGTTGGCGTGGACGAGGGCCTGAGCTTCTTCAGCAACAGCGCCGTGACCGATGTCTCCGGCCGTGCGTATTTCACCGTGTCTTCGACCAATGCCGGCACCTTCAACCCCAGTTTCATTCAGAGCGAGGCGCTGGTAAGCGCAAGCACGGCAATCACTTTCCGTGCCGGATCACCCGATCGCCTGGTGTTCGCCTCGCAGCCCAGCGACGTGATCGCCGGCGCGGTCATGTCTCCACCGGTGGCGATCTTCGTCCTCGACGCCTTCGACAACCTGGTCGACTGGGACAACAGCACGACGGTGACGCTACAGCTTCGCCAGAACGGCACGGGCGTGAGCTTCTTCCCGGACCTCACCGCCAGCAACGGCATCCTGCTGTTCGACTCGATCGTCGTCAACCAGGCCGGGACCGGCTACGACCTGAGGGCCTTCAGCGATCTGCCGACCATCACCAGCAGCTCCTTCGAGGTCCTGCCGGCCCCCTGAAACGAAGCCACCGGAAACGGCGGCCGGACCCGCTGGCTGGCCGGCTCTGTTTACAATGCTCGGCATGTCCGACACCTCGCCCTCAACGGCCATCGCCGACTGGCTGGACGACTATGAATCGGCCAGCCAGAGCCATACGGATGCCATCGAGCTCGCACGCTCGAGGCTGCGGGAATCGACGCTGGATCACGACACCCTGGAGCTGATCCTGGAGGCCCTGCGGGCCCTGCGCCAGCTCTCTCCCGATCCGGACACGGTCGCGGCGACCCTGCTGATTCCCCTGGCTCAGCAGGAAGGGAGTGATCTGGAGGCGCTCAGCCCATCGGTGCGATCGCTGCTCGGCCAGCTCGCCACCCTGACCCACTTCGGCCGCACCTACCTGCCCGATGACAGTCGCCGCGCCGAAGGCCTGCGCCGACTGCTGCTGGCCCTGGTCGCCGACATGCGCGTGGTGCTGATCGCCCTGGCCTGGCAAGTGGCCAGGCTGCGTCTGGCTCGCGAAGGCTCGGAAGAACAGCGCCGCGCCCTGGCCCGGGAAACCCAGATCATCCACGCCCCGCTGGCCAACCGTCTGGGCATCTGGCAGTTGAAGTGGGAGCTCGAGGACCTGGCCTTTCGCTACCTCGAACCCGACACCTACCGGCAGATCAGCCGCCTGGTGGCCGAGCGCCGGGCGGATCGAGAAGCCTTCATCACTACCTTCATGGACCGATTGCGCGAGGTCGTGCAGGCCCAGGGCATCAAGGCCGACGTGTCCGGGCGACCGAAACACATCTATTCGATCTGGCGCAAGATGCAGCGCAAGGGCCTGGACTTTCACGAGCTCTTCGACGTCCGCGCCGTACGCGTGCTTGTCGACAGCGTGGCCGAGTGCTATGCCGTGCTGGGCCTGGTCCACACGCACTGGCAGCCGGTGCCCGGCGAATTCGACGACTACATCACCAATCCCAAGGCCAACCTCTACCAGTCCCTGCACACCGCCGTGACCAGCGACTCGGGCCGGGTCGTCGAAGTCCAGATCCGCACCCACGACATGCACCGCCATGCCGAACTCGGGGTGGCGGCGCACTGGCGCTACAAGGAAGGCGGACCACGCGATGATGCCCTCGAAAAGCGCATCGGTGTGATGCGTCGTCTGCTCGAAGGCCAGGGCGAAGAGGCCGACGATGACAGCCTGCTGGAAAGCTTCGACAACGAAACTCGCGAAGACCGGGTCTACGTGCTGACTCCCAGAGGCGAGGTCAAGGATCTGGTCGCGGGCGCCACGCCCCTGGACTTCGCCTATCTGGTGCATACGGAGGTCGGGCACCGCTGCCGCGGCGCGCGGGTGAACGGCCGGATCGTGCCCCTGACCACGGTGCTGCAGAACGGCGACCGCGTCGAGATCCTGACCGCCAAGGAAGCCCGACCCTCGCGTGACTGGCTCAGCCCTCGCCTCGGCTACATCCGGAGTGCGCGCGCCCGGGCCAAGGTCCGGCACTGGTTCAAGCAGGCCAACTACGACGACAACCTGCAGGACGGCCGTGCAGCCATCGAGTCGGAGTTCCGGCGCCTCGATCTCCCGATGGAGGAACTCGAAGGCGTTCTGGAGGGCTTCAACTTCAAGCGCGTCGACGATCTGATGGTCGCCGTCGGCAGCGGCGATCTGACCACCGGCCAGGTGGCGGGCGCCGTCGAACGACTGCGTGCCGCGCGGTCGCCGGCCAGCGCGCGCCTGACCGTGCACGAGCAGCGTCATGACGCGCACGGCGATCGTGATGACATCCGCATCGAAGGCGTCGGCAAGCTGATGCACCAGATGGCCCGCTGCTGCCAGCCGGTGCCCGGCGATGCCATCGCCGGCTTCATCACCCAGTCACGCGGCGTCAGCATCCATCGCCAGGACTGCCGCCAGTTCCTGGACCTGCTCGCCCAGCACCCCGAGCGGGTGCTGAACGTGCAGTGGGCCGATCGGGCTCGCAGCCACTATCCGGCCCGGGTGGTGCTGGAGGCGCACGACCGCCGCGATCTGCTGCGCGATCTGGGCACCCTGCTGGCCCACGAGAACGTCAACGTCAGTGCCATGAACACCCGCAACGACGAACAGAATCAGCAGGTCCGCATCGAACTGACCGTGCAGGTCGAGGACTTCGATCAACTGGCCGTGCTGCTGGGCAAGATGCAGTCGATTCCGAACGTCACCAGCGCCCGCCGCCTGCGCAATCTCTAGTGATCCACATACTGGCTTCATGCCCCTAATCGAAGCCTGCGACAGGCAGACCGATCGACGTGCTGGGGTAAACTACACCGATGCAATCGCCCGTCCCCGCGGTCAGCGTCGTCATCCCCAACTGGAACGGCGCCCACCACCTGCCCGAGTGCCTCGAATCGCTTGCGCGACAGCGCTTCCGCGACTTCGTGACCGTGCTGGTCGACAATGGCTCCAGTGACGATTCCCTGACCCTGCTTGCGCGGGACTATCCCTGGGTGCAGGTGATCGCCCGCGGGGACAACGGCGGTTTTTCCGCCGCAGTCAACGAAGGCATCCGCGCCACCGAATCACCCTACGTCGTGCTGCTCAACAACGACACTCGCGCCGACCCCGGCTGGCTCGAGGCCCTGGTCGCCGGCATGCAATCGCAGCCCGAAGCCAGCATGGGTGCCTCGCGCATGCTGCTCTACGACCCGCCGCATGCCGTCGACTCGGCCGGCGATGGCTTTTCACTGCGGGCCGGGGCCGGTTACAACCTGTCGGCCGGCGAAGACGCCGACAGCGTGACCGACGACGCCTGGGTGTTCGGCGCCTGTGCCGGCGCGGCCATCTACCGCCGCAGCCTGTTCGAGGACATCGGCCTGTTCGACGAGGATTTCTTTCTGGTCTTCGAAGACGTGGATCTCGACCTGCGAGCCCAGGTGGCCGGCCACCGCTGCCTGTACATCGCCGATGCCATCATCTATCACAAGCGCGGCGCCTCGACCGACAATGCCAGCCTCGAGGTCATCACGCGCTCCTGGCGGAACACGCTGTGGGTGGCGGGCAAGAACCTGCCCTTCGGCCTGTTCCTGGTCTGGTCCTTGTTCTTCGGCCTGCGCCTGCTGCGCCACTTCGGCTGGGCGATCTTCTTCCGGCTCTGGCGCTGGATCAGTCCGAACAGCGCACCTTCGAAACGCTCCGACGAGGCCAGTAGCGGCAACGCGTCGGCGTCGGCACCGGCTCCGACCTGGCGCCAGGGCGTGATCGCCCGCTGGTACTGGCCGGCCCTTCGCGCCGGCCTTCGAGCGCTGCCGGCCAAACGCCGGCAGACCCGCCGCCTCCGCCGCCTCGGCAGCCTGCGCCTGCTGCCCATCCTGCTGCGCCCGCATCGGCCGATCGACCGCGAACGCAGCCCGTCCACGTGAGCACGGCGGCCGACACGGGCGCGGTGATCGTCGCCTTCCACCCCGATCTCGACCGGCTTCGGTCGCTGATCGACACGGTTTCTCAGCAGGTCGAACGGGTCATCGTGGTCGACAACGGTCCCGGCGACGACTTCGAGCTCGAGGGCCGGGCCGGAGTCGAGATCGACCGCGCCGGCGCCAACCTCGGGGTGGCCGCCGCCCTGAACCGCGGCATCGAAGGACTGCGTCGGGCCGGTGTTCGACGTGCCCTGCTGCTCGATCAGGACAGCCGGATCGAGGCGGACTTCGTCGGGACCCTGGCGCGGGAGCTCGACCGGCAGCGACAGGCCGGCCGTCGCGTCGCCGCCATCGGCGCCCGCGTTCGCGATCACGACGATCGCCATCCGGCGCCCTTCATCCGATTCCGACTGCCTTTCAACCAGCGCCTCGACGGCGAGCACGGCAGCGTCGACTGCGACTTCCTGATCACCTCGGGCAGCCTGCTCGACCTCGATTACTGGACCGACATCGGCCCGATGCGGGAAGCCTGGTTCATCGACAACATCGACCTGGAGTGGTGCTTCCGTGCACGCCGCAAGGGCTACGCCATCCTGGGCTGTCATGAGGCGGTGCTCGCGCACCGGATCGGCGAGCGCGAACGCCTGTTCGGCTTCATCGCCTATCGACGCCACGCGCCCGAGCGGCTCTACACGATGATGCGGAATCGGGTCTTTCTCTATCGCAGCGGGGCGCCGCGGGCCTGGGTCGTTCAGGATGCCCTGCGTGCCCTGGGCAAGCTGGGCCTGTTCGCGCTGATCGCCCCGCGCCGGGCGCATCTGAAAGCGATGCTCGGCGGCCTGCGCGACGGCTGGACCACCCGGCCCCTGCCCTGAGCCCGGCTGAGGCGGGCGCTCAGTCTCGCTCCGAGGATTCCAGTCCGGCCAGCACCAGGTCGGCCGCCTGCCGCGAAAAGTGCCGCTCGACATTGGCCAGGCCGCCCTGGGCCAGGCGATTCCAGAGCGCTTCGTCCCGATAGAGGCGGACGACTTCGTCGGCAAACTGCTCGGCACCGTCGGCCAGCAGCACGTCCCGGCCATGTTCCAGGAACATGCCTTCGCCGGCACAGGTCGTGGCGACCACCGGCAGGCCATGGCTCATGGCCTGATTGACCTTGCCCTTGACCCCGGCCCCGTAGCGCAGCGGTGCCAGGGAGATGCGGGCACGCGCCAGCATCGGGTCCAGGTCCGCGACGAAGCCGTGCACGCGAATCCCCGGCTGTTCACCGAGCCGCTCGACGGACTCCGGCATCTGTGAACCGACCAGATGCAGCTCGACCTCCGGCAGGGCCGCTCGAATCCTGGGGAAGATCTCCGCCGCCAGCCAGCGCACGGCATCGACATTGGGCTGGTGCTGGAAGCCGCCGACGAACAACAGGCCGGCGCGCTCGGACCAGGCCGGGCCCGGGCCGTGCACCTCGTGGATATTGGACAGGATGCGCACGTCCGCCCCGGGCAGCTCCTCGGCCAGCAGGGCCTGCTCGACGGGGCTGACCACCAGGCTGATGTCGGCCTGGGCGATCAGACGCAGTTCCTGCTCCCGGGTCCGGCGGGCCTGTTCGGCGACGACCTCATCGCCCGTGAGCTCGGCCTCGCGCTGCTCGCGCAGGTAGTGAAGATCGACCGTGTCGAAGACCAGCCGGGCCTGGGGCGCATGCTGCCGGAGCATCACCAGCAGCGGCGCGAGCACGTAGTGGCGGCTGACGAGGATCAGGTCGAGGTCGCGACCCTGCTCCGCCAGCCAGGGCTCCAGGGTCGGGACGGCCGGCGCGTGCAGGACCTCGATGCCGGCCTGGGTGAGCTGGTCCGTGTAGCCCTCGACGTAGAGGCGATTCTCGGCCATGAAGCTGACCTGGTAGCCGCGGGCACCAAGCAGATCCAGCACGGCCCGAATGCGCACGGAACCCGAATCGTGGTCGGGGCGAGGCGTGGTGGCGTCGATGACCAGGGCGCGGCGCCGATAGCGGCGGTAGCGTAGATGCCGCACGGGATCGACGCGATCGTGATCCGGTTCCGGCGGCGGATGCCCAGTCAGCACCTCGCGCCATTTTTCGGCGAAGCGCTCGCGATTGATCGCCTGATACTTCTTGGCCCCGCTGCGCTCGTCCGTGCCCGAGGTGGCGCCCTCATGATGGACGATCGTGCAGGCGGGCTGGACCAGCACCTTCTTGCCGGCCTGGCGCATCTGAAAGCACAGGTCCGTGTCTTCGTAGTAGGCCGGTCGAAAACGCGTATCGAAGCCGCCCAGGCGCTGGAAATCCTCCCGACGCAGGGCCAGGCAGGCGCCCGAGACGTAGTCCGCCTCGCTGAGGAAACCGTACTGCGGCGCGGACGGATCGTCGAACTTGCCGTAGTTCCAGCCGCTGGCATCGTTGAAGATGATGCCGCCGGCCTCCTGCAATCGGCCATCGGGGTAGACCATGCGAGCACCGACGATGCCTGCATCGGGATCGTTCTCGAGCGGCTCGAGCAGGGCCTCGAGCCAGCCTTCGGACACGGTGGTGTCGTTGTTCAGAAAGACCAGAAACTCGCCCCGGGCCGCCTCGGCGCCTCGATTGCAGCTGTCGATGAAGCCGGCGTTCTTCGTGTTCCTGAGCACGCGGAGCCCTTCGCAGGCCGCGAGGAAATCGGCGGTACCGTCACCGGAGCAGTCATCGACGACCAGCACTTCGAAGGGCGTGGCAGCGGCATGTTCGGCCAGCGAATGCAGGCAGGCCGCCGTCAGCTCGACCTTGTTGTAGACGGGAATCACGATGCTGGCGATCGGCGCATCGGAGCTCGGCAGTTCGAGGGGCTCGAGCCGCGGCACCGGCGCCTCGACCGGCGGCAGGGGCTCGGTCGAAGACTCCTCCGACGCCCCCGCCCCAGTCTCCACCGGCGAGCGGTAGAGGGCCAGCAGGGTCCCGCGCCAGCCTTCGCCACGCAGGCTGGCCAGCAGACGTCCGGCCAGGCCAGGCCAGCGCAGGGGATTCCAGAGCTGCTCGGTCCGAGCGGACCGGAGCAGCCGAGTCCCGAAGCGCAGCGGCCGGGTCAGGCGCCAGGACCAGCTCTCGCTCATCAGACGAATATGCGTATCACGCGCTGCAAGCTGGTCCTGGGTCTCGCGCAACTCGGACACCAGCTCGGCGACCCGGCGATCGCGGGCAAACAGCTCGGCGCGGGTCGCCTCCAGCGTCATTTCCAGGCGTTCGCGTTCGCGCTCCATGCGCTGGCGGGACCGTTCGTGTTCGGCACGCTCGGCCGACAACTGGGCGTCCAGCGAACGCGCCCAGGCCGTACGCTCCTCGCTCAGGCGCTCGGCGCGCCGCGCCCAGTCCGCCCGCCGGGTCAGTTCCTCGCGTTGTGCGTCCACGAGCACGGCCAGCTCGGCCCGCTTGGACTCGGCCTGACGATGCGCTTCGCTCTCCAGGCCCAGGGCGCTCTGTGCCAGACCACGAACCGGCGTCCAGGACGGCGTCGTCGAGCGCTCGGGAAGGAGCTCGCGGTAGGCCTGCGCCGCCTCGGCCAGGCCGGGTTCGGCCAGCGCCTGAGCGGCGAGCGACCGCAAGGCCTCGGCGCGGCCTTTCCATTGGATCACGGCCTCGACCAGCGCCTCGGGATCGGGATCGAACAAGACGCCATCGACGCCGTCCCGGATGCGCTCGGCAAAGCTGCCCAGGCGGGTGGCCATGGGGGTGATTCCGAGCGCGCGCGCTTCGGAGAGCACGTAGTTCCAGGTCTCGGGCACGGTGGACAGCAGCAGCACGGCGTCCGCCTCGAGCGTCGACAGCAGCGCCGGTAACTCCTCGGCCTCGTAGTCGAGCAAGATGTCCACGCCCGGGCTGCCGAACAGGCGATAGGCCTCGCGACCGGCGCCCAGCAGGGTCAAGCGGCAATGGGCACGCAGTGCATCCAGGCTTCGCTCGAGCAGGCCCAGGCCCTTGCCCTGGCTGATGCGCCCAACCACGACCAGGCGCAGCGGCCCTTCGACAGACTCCTTGCGGGCAAGCCCGCCGGACCAGGATGGCGGCGCATCGAAACCATGCGGCCGCACGGCGATCTCCGGCAGCCGATTCTGGAACAGGCGCTGCCAGCGATCGGCCACGTGACGGGTCGGTGCGATCAGCCGGACCGCCTGCTCGACCACGGCCTCGGCCCAGGCCGCGCCGAGCACATGCCAGTGGTCGGCATCGGCATGCTCGAACATCAGCCTCCCGGCCTGGGCGCTCAGGGCCGGACCCAGATCGAGGCGACCGTCCGCAGCCAGGCTCTCCAGGGGATCCTGATGCAGCAGCGGGCTGGCCGGATAGAAATCATGCAGGACGCAGAGCGTGGGCAGGCCGGTGCGCAGCGCATCCAGGCTGTGGCCGATCAGGGAGGAGACGATGATGCGCCCGATGCCATAGCGCTCGATGATCTGCCCGAGAAGCTCGGCGTAGGCCGGATGCGAGATCGCCGTGTCGGCAATCGGCTCGAGCAGCGGCCATTCGGCCAGCGGCGCCTGGCCGGCCAGCCCCGAATGAAGGCGTAGGCGCTGACCGTGCTCCCGCCCGTCCTGGCGTCCGCCCGCGCTGAGGATCAGATGACGACCGGCGGGGTCGCCCTGGCACTGGTCGGCAATCCAGCGAGCGATGCCGCCGCCCCAGGCGTGCGTGATGTGCAGAGTCAGCGGCGCTGCCCGATCGCTACCCTCGACTTGATGGAACTCGGAAATCCGATCCACGCCCGCAGCCAGCAAAGCGCTCAAACGCGCTCGCAGCTGACCGAAGGCGGCGGCCGATTGGGGACGCTTCAGCTGACCCGCATTCAGGGCGCGCGCCGGGTCATGCAGGAACAGATCATCGACCAGCTCCGCCACGGGACGATCCCGGTCCGGACGATGAACGAGGAACAGCTGCGCGCCTGCCACCATTCGACAGGGACTGGGCAGACCGGTGCCGGCGGCCATCAGCAGGCTGTGCGGATCGCTGTCCTTGCCCAGTCCCGACAGACCGGCCAGCGGGTTGAGCTCATCGTGATAGTTGCCGGCCAGCATGCGCAGCAGCGCCCCCGGACCGGCCGCTTGCCAGGCCTCGAGGCGCTCGGCGAGGTTCGCGGGCCAGTCGATGCCGTTGTCGAGGACCAGCGTGGCCTCTCCCGGCGCCTGCTCCCCGAGCCAGTGCCAGAGCGCATCCACCTCTCGAGGGTCCGCGTCGATCGCCTCCAAGCCATGCGTTTCGGCCAGGGAAGCTGCGGCCATGAGCCGCGCGCCGGGCAGGGCCTCGCGCAGGCGGGCCAGCCAGCTCGGATCGATCCGCCCACGGCCATCGGCGCGACAGACGACGCGCAGCTCGGACGACTGATGAGACAGGGATTCGGTGCGGGCGCTCGAAGTCATGAGGATGGCGTGCTCGGCGATGAGCTCCGGCTTGGACGTAATACGGCTGGCACCCGAAACCATCCGGACGCGACGCGCCCTGGACGGCTGGAACGAACCGCGCATTATACCGCTGGCGCACCCGCCGGACCGAGGAGCGGGTACACTGCTCTGCGTGCTGCGTCGCCTGCTTTTCCATAGCCTGCTCTTCCTGCTCGGCCTCGGCCTCGGCCTGCTCGGCCCGTGGGTCTGGTGGCTGGACCGGGAGGCGGGCCGACGCTTTGCCGATCGGCAGTGGACCCAGGACAGCCGGGTCTATGCACGACCACTCGAGCTCTATGCCGGCCAGGCCCTCGACCTCGCCGATCTGGTCGTGGAACTGGAGCACATCGGCCTGCGCTCGGGCGATCCCACCCGTCCCGGCCGCTTCGCCCGCAGTGCCCGCCGCGTCGAACTGCATGCACCGGCCTTCCCCTTTCCGGATCAGCCCCAGGCCGCCCAGCGAGTCCGGGTGGATTTCGAGGGTGATCGCGTCCAGGGCCTGAGCGATGCCGCCGGCCGATCCCTGAGCCTGGTGCGCCTGCCACCGGCCGAGCTCGGCGAGCTGCTGCCGACCGGCAGTGACGAACGCAGTCTGGTGCGCCTGGCCGACTTTCCGCCCCTGCTCGTCACCGGCATCCAGGCAGTCGAGGATCGGCAGTTCCGCCACCACCACGGCGTCGATCCCCGGGGCCTGCTGCGCGCGGCCTGGGCCAATCTGCGCCGCGGTGGCGTGGTGCAGGGTGGCTCGACCATCACCCAGCAGCTGGTCAAGAACCTGTTCCTGAGCCCCGAACGCAGCCTAGTGCGCAAGTTCAACGAGGCGGTGATGGCAATCAGCCTCGAGCGGCGATTCAGCAAGGGCGAGATCCTGGAGGCCTACCTCAACGAGGTCTACCTCGGTCAGGACGGCGCCCAGGCCATCCACGGCTTCGGACGGGCCAGCGAGTACTACTTCGGCCTGCCGGTGCAGTCCCTGGCGCCCGAGCAGATCGCCCTGCTCGTCGGCATGGTTCGAGGCGCGTCCTGGTACCACCCGGTGCGCAATCCGGAACGCGCCATGACGCGTCGCAACCAGGTACTGGCCCAGTTTCGCGACACCGGCCTGATCAGCCCGACCGAGCATGACCGGCTGCGCGAGCGCGGCCTCGAACTCTCCCGCTCGGACCAGCGACGCCAGCGACCCAACGCCGCCTTTCTCGAACTGGTCGCCCGCCAGCTCCGCCAGGACTACCACGACGAGGACCTGCGCGGCACCGGCCTGAAGATCTTCACCACGCTCTCGCCCTCGGCGCAGCGTGCCGCCGAGCGCGGTCTGGCCGACGCCCTGCGCCGTCACGAACGCCAGCCGGGCGAATTGCAGGGCGCGGTCATCCTGGTCGAACCGAGCAGCGGCGAGGTCCGTGCCCTGGTCGGCGATCGCCAGGCCGAGCGGCGCGGCTTCAATCGGGCACTGGACGCCCGCCGCTCGATCGGCTCGGTCATCAAGCCCTTCGTCTATCTGCAGGCCCTGGCCCAGCCCGAGCGCTACAGCCTGGTCACGCCCCTCATGGACGCGCCCATCGAGGTGCCGATCGAGGGCGACGAGCCCTGGCGGCCCAGCAACTACGACGGCACCAGCCATGGCGAAGTGGCGCTGATGGATGCCCTCGCCCACTCCTACAACCAGGCCACGGTCGGCCTGGGCATGGAACTGGGCCTGCCCGGCCTGTTTCGCCTGCTCGAACAGCTCGGCGTCGATCCCGGCCCGGCACGCCACCCCTCGGCCTTCCTCGGCGCGCTCTCCCTGACGCCACTTCAGGTGGCGCAGCTCTACCAGCCGCTCGCCGCCGAGGGCTACAGCACGCCACTGCGCTCGATCACCCAGGTGGTCGATGCGGAGGGCCGCGAGATCGGCCGTTACCCGATGCGCCTGCGTCCGATCCGCGAAGACGGCGCCCTGGCCCTGCTCGACTTCGCGCTGCGCCACGCCGTCACCGACGGCACGGCCCGCAGCCTGCCGGCCCTGTTGCACGACGACCCGGGCGTGCGCGGCAAGACGGGCACCACCAACGACCGCCGGGATGCCTGGTTCGTCGGCTATACTCGCGACTGGTTGGGCGTGGTCTGGACCGGGCGCGATGACAACGCGCCGGCCGGCGTGACGGGCGCGGCCACCGCACTGCCGGTCTGGGCCGAGGTGTTCAACGCCCTGCCCTCGCGTCAGCTGAATCGTCAGTGGCCCGAGTCGCTGGAATGGTTCTGGATCGACTGGCCGACGGCGCGCCTGGCCAACGAGCAATGCCCGAACGCGCGCGCCATCCCGTTCATCGCCGGCTCGAATCCGACCGAGTTGTCGGATTGCTTCGAACCGGCCTCAACTTCGCGCCGCCGACGCGGTCGAAATCGCTGAGACCCATTCGACTACCTGCCATGAATCGCAAGTCAATCCAGCCGATCCTTCGCTTCAGCCTGGCCATCGGCCTCGTCGCCCTGATCAGCGCCTGCGCCACCCAGGCCCCGGCGCCGACGGAAAATCGCAGCCTGGCCGAACAAGTCCGTGCGCCGGCCGCCGAGGAACGCAGCGGCCTGCAGGTCTACCCGCTGCGCAATCCGGCCGTGACCGAACTGACCGAGGCGGCCCTGGCCGCCGAACAGGCGGGCGATCTGGACCAGGCCACCCTGCTGCTCGAGCGCGCCCTGCGCATCCAGCCCCGCGACCCGGAGCTGCTCCAGCACATGGCCGAGATCCGCCTCGAACGCGGTGAATGGGAACAGGCCGAGAGCTTCGCCGGCCGCTCCTTCGACGTCGGCCCGCGGGTCGGTGAGATCTGCCAGCGCAACTGGCGCACGATGGCCCTGGCCCGCGAGCGCCTGAGCCGCTACGACGAGGCGGCCGACGCCCGCGAGCGCCTGCAGGCCTGCCAGATCGAGCCTCCGACCCGCCTGTGACGTCGCCGAGCCGCCGGTGAGCGACTCTCGCCTGGCCGATCATTTCTCCGAGCAGGGCTCCCTGGCCCGACTGCTCGATGGCTTTCGCCCCCGTCCCGGCCAGCTCGATCTCAGCGAGGCCATCGCCGAGTGCCTGGACGATGGCCAGGATCTGGTCGCCGAGGCGGCGACCGGCACCGGCAAGACCCTGGCCTACCTGCTGCCCGTGCTCGAACGCGACGCCCGCAGCATCCTGTCCACCGGCACCCTGAACCTGCAGGAACAGCTGTTCCATCGGGACCTGCCGCTGGCCCTGAAGGCCACCGGAAGGGAATGCAGGATCGCGCTGCTCAAGGGCCGGGCCAACTACCTCTGTCCGCAGCGACTCCACCAGCACCTCGACTCCATTTCCGAGCTCGACGAGAGCGTGGTCGCCGAGCTGCGCCTGGTCGAACGCTGGGCCGAGCACACGCGGAGCGGCGAGATCAGTGAACTGGCCGAGATCGGATCGCGCTCACCGGTCTGGCCGCTGGTCACCTCCACCCAGGACAACTGCCTGGGCAGCGACTGCCCGATGCTCCGCGACTGCCCCGTCGCCCACGCCCGCCGCCAGGCCCAGGAAGCCGACGTGGTGGTGGTCAATCACCATCTGCTGTTCGCCGATCTGGCGCTCAAGCAGAGCGGCTTCGGTGAGGTCCTGCCGGGCGCCGAGGCCGTGATCATCGACGAGGCCCACCAGGTTCCGGACACGGCGATGCGCTTCTTTTCCCGCGGCGTCAGCGCCTGGCAGCTTCGGGAACTGGCCCGGGACAGCCTGGCGGCCTGCCATGGCGCCGCCGGCAGCCTGAAGCTGCTGCAGGTACCGATCGCGGAGATGAAGTCACGCCTCGATCAGGCCATCAGCGCCTGCGTCGACCTGCCGCCGCGCGGCGAATTCGGCCGCCTGCGCCAGCAGCTGCCGGCCTTCGAGGAACTGGCTCGATCCTTGAGCGCCCTCAGGCAGGCGCTGGACCCGCTGGGCGAGCAGAGCCGCGATCTGGCCAACTGCGCCGACCGGGCCGAACTGCTGCACGACGGTCTGGCCGGATTCCTGGCGGGCCAGGATGGGCACGTGCGCTGGTTCAGCTCGCGCCGCGGGCGCTTCACCCTGAACCTGACGCCGCTGGACGTGGCCACGCCCCTCAAGCAGCTGCGCGAGACCCACCCGGCCACCTGGATCATGACCTCGGCCACCCTGGCCGTGGGCGATCGCTTCGATCATTTCACGAGCCGGCTCGGTCTGGAGGACGCCCGAACCCTGGTCGTCGACAGCCCCTTCGACTACCCGACCCAGACCCGGCTCTGGATCCCGAAGGCGCTGCCGGAGCCGAACCACCCGGAGCACACGGAGGCGCTGCTGGACTCGGTCCTGCCCCTGCTCCGCGCCAACGGCGGGCGCGCCTTCCTGCTGTTCACCTCGCACCGCGCCCTGCAGCGCGCCGCCCAGTGGATGCGCTCGAACACGGACTTCAATCTGCTGATCCAGGAAGAGGCCCCGAGGCCGGTGCTGCTGGAGCGCTTCGTCCACACGCCACGCAGCGTGCTGCTGGGTGCGGCCAGCTTCTGGGAGGGTGTCGACGTACCGGGCGATGATCTGACCCTGGTCGTCATCGACAAGCTGCCCTTCGCCGCGCCCGACGATCCCGTCCTCGAAGCGACGCTGAAGGCAGCGCGCGAGGCCGGTGGCAACCCCTTCACGGACATCCAGCTGCCGCAGGCCGTGCTGTCGCTCAAGCAGGGCGCCGGCCGCCTGATCCGCCAGGCCGACGATTTCGGCGTGCTGGTCCTCGGCGACGTGCGCCTGGCCACCCGGCCCTACGGGCGCCTGTTCATCAAGAGCCTGCCGCCCATGACTCGCGTCGAGTCCGGCGAAGAGGCGGCGCGCTTCCTGCGTGATCGATTGACCATGAGAGAGATGGCGGACTGATCGGCTGCCATCGTCGATTGGAATGCAGGCATGGGCGAGGGGTACGCGGCCTGGTACCGAATCGAAGGCGGTCGACGGATCGGCTGCGGAGAGGAGTGGCTGGGTGCACCGGAAGCCCTGAAACCGCCCGACGCCTGTCCCGGTCTTGATGGCTGATGAGATGGACGCCTCCATCATTCGCTCCGGCGTCAGGTTCGCGCCACACTGGTATTTCGACCAGTCATTTAGCGTAGAAGGCGTCCAAATGAAGTCTACTCTGATCGGGATCGATCTCGCAAAGAACGTCTTTAAGGTCTGTGCGCTCAACCGAGCTGGCAAGGTCCAGCTCAACGACATGGCGCAGCCAAGTCTGCGAGCGGGCGTTACTAGTCCAACCGGTCAACGAAGTCGACCAGGCCTCGGGTTGGCAATGAGCGAGCCTGGCACGGCGATTGCCAGGCCGAGGGCCGCAGTTATTAACCCGAAGGCGCTGCAAGCGCCGCGTGACAGGCGGTCCGAAGCCGGACGAAGCTCGGGGCAAGCAACTATTGAAGTAGCTGCCCCGAGCTTGCCGGCGTCCGGCTACAGCGCAGCTTAGCGCAGGCAATGGAGGGAGCTCGGTTTCGCCGAAGGCGGAGAAGCGCTCCCGGAATGCCGTAGCGCGTGGCGCCGACTCTGAAGTCAGCTCAAGTCGCGGGGTTGGCAGGCAACTGCTGCCGATAGTGCATCACGGTCACGACTTCCACATGCTCATCGCGTTGGCGATAGATGATCCGGTAAGGTCGTGACAGCAGTTCGCGCACGTCGTCGTCCGGATACTCAGGCACCCTGCGGCCGCTGTGTGGAACAGTCTCGAGCTAAGCGACACGGGCAACGAGACGCCTGATCAGCGCATCGGCATCTCGCGGGGCGTTCTCGGCTACATGCTCCTGGACGGCGGCAAGCTGAGCCTGCGCCTCTGCCGACCAGATGACGGTCATTCACTGGAGGCCAAGGGATTCCAGCAGAGCTTCACTGGTGTAAGTGCGCCCGGCGTCAAGATCGGCGAGCCCCCGCTCGATGGAACGACGCACGGCGATTTCATAGGCCACGTCGTCCCAGGTCGCGTTTTCGGGCAACTGCTCGATAAGTTCTCGAGCCTTGGCCTTCACGGTGTCTGCTTTTGTTGCCATGGAGTCCATTCTACTACTCCTCAGTTTTCCTCGTCAGCCTCGGGCAGTCTCGCCGGGTGGGTCGCTTCGTGGATGGATTTCAGCTGGTGGATGGCCACATGGGTGTCGATCTCGGTGGTCCAGAGGTGGGCGATAACCGGGAGGCGCTGCACATCGAGATCGACGTCTCATTGACGGCTCAGCGAATCACGCGGGCCCTGGATCAGGTCTTGCTCGTACGAGGAGCGCCTGAACGGATCCAAGTGGACCACGGTCCCGAGTTCACCAGTGCGACATTCGTTGCCTGGTGCCAGCAACGCAACGTCATCATCGAGCACACACAACCTGGAAAACCGACGCAGAATGCGTTCATCGAACGGTTCAACGGCATCTATCGTGACGGCGTCCTCGATGCGTGGTGCTTCATGACGTTGAATCAGGTCCGCGAGGAAACGGCACGATGGCTGACGGAGCACAACACCATCCGGCCCCATGAGTCTCTCGGAGACGTCTCCCCAATCGAATTTCTAACCGACCGAGGTCACGCCGAAATCTCTACTTATGGTTGGTCCTAAGTTGGGGAAGTGGACAGAACCAGTTCGCGCAACTGACAATCAGAACAAATCTACCGCTTCTTGACAATCCGGAAGCGCCATTTGCACAACCAATTACATCCCACACCCCATTTGACACTATCATGTTACCCTCATCGTTTCTTGACTATTTCTGTAAATTTTGAGTGAGACAACGGTAATGTCTGATCCGTCTACTCTTTCGCACGCTTCCCGCTATCGCGGAGCGAAATTGATTCTTACGGCCTCGTTTTTGTTGCTCGTTCCAGCTCTGTCTGGCGCTCAAACATCTCCGACATGGCTTAGTATCGATCCACCTGTTCCGGTTTCTGAGGAAGCTCTTTTTGTCACTACGCTTTGGGGTGGGCAAGGACTGTGCTTTTCAACATTCGCGAATCCGCAAGGGCTCTTTCATTTCTTGGAAGTTGACGGCAACCAAATACGCCTCGATTATGTGGCCGAGTTGGATTTGGGAGTTGGATGCAACAATTTGACCATTGAGCGAACCCATGAGATAGGGATGCTGGATTCCGGCACTTATGAGCTGATTGTCAGTCGGGTAGATCGTGATACGGTCTTCCCAGCGTTAGATTCACACAGAACCACACTGGGTCGGATGAATGTCGTCGTGGGGGTGGCGCCAATTGCTGTGCCGGTTGACCAATGGAATGGGTTACTGTTGGCTGCCTTGGCATTGCTCGGGATGGGACTCAGAGCCGTGCGGATTTCAGATATCAATAGCGAATCCAACTAGAAGCCCTTCAGCTGCTTGCATCACGCTGTACAGCATTTTCTCGGATTGGCGTAAAAATTTGCGAAATGTTCCGTCGGGATGTAATAGGCCCTCGAGGACACCTAGGCCCTCGAGGACACCCATCAACCCGAGCAAAAATCCTACACCAGCACGCAGCCGTTTCCTATTCCAGTCGATCGGTCGCGTCAGCAGACTGGCCCCATGACCTACCCCCGAAGCCAGATCGCACCGCCGGACGAGCCCGGCTTCTTCCATGTTGTCAGTCGATGCGTGCGTCGCGCCTTTCTCTGTGGCACCGACAAATACACCAAGAGGTGTTTCGAGCACCGGCGGACATGGATCGAGGATCGAATTCGGTTCCTGGCCGAGTCCTTCGCTGTATCGATCTACTCCTACGCTGTGATGAGCAATCACTACCAAATCGTGCTCTCTACCGACCCGCGGGAGGCGCAACTCTGGAGCGACGAGCAAGTCGCCGAACGCTGGCTTCGGGTCTTCCCAGGCGCGCTGAGCTGGACATCTGACAAGAGGCAGCGCGAGCGAATCGCCTACGCCCTGACCAGCGACCCGAAGAGACTGCAGGAGATTCGGTCCCGACTCGGGAGCCTGAGCTGGTTCATGCGAGCGCTGAATGAGCCAATCGCCCGGATGGCGAACAAGGAGGATGAATGTTCGGGCCGGTTCTGGGAGGGGCGCTTCAAGTGCCAAGCGCTGCTGGAAGAGCAAGCGGTGGTATCGGCGATGGCCTACGTGGACTTGAATCCGGTTCGCGCCAAAAAGGCAGACACGCTCGAAGACTCCGATCACACCAGCGTCCGGGCCCGGATTTCGGAGCGAGAAAAGTGCTCATACAAGCAGCGAGACGAGTTGTTGAACCGCCCCCTCAAGCCCGTCGCCGGTCTGGATGCAAACGCACCGCTTGGAATGTCCGAATCCAGCTATCTGGATCTGGTGGAATGGACCGGCGAACAGGCCCATCCGCTCAAGCGCGGAAAGCTCGAAGCCCCAACCCAGGACAACCCGCCGGACATCCTCTGGTCATTGGCAAAGCACCCGAAGCAATGGCTAAGGCGGGTTCAAGGCACCGAGAGTCGCTACTACCGAGCCATCGGTTCGGCCGAAGCCCTGATGGCCAAGGCCGCTGAGATCGGGCAGCGCTGGATGAAGGGGGTCAGCAGCGAGCGAGCCCGGATTCTGATGCGACAGCAGACCGAGTAGACGAAACTCCCTTGAACCTGCCGGGCCAGTACATGCTGGCTGCTCGTCATGCTCTTATCATGGAAAATCAAGGGAAACACCCTACCCTGGGCTATTCGCAGCGACCGAAGCCCTTCCAACTCCTTGTCTACTGACGACCGATCGGCAAAGCCGCTTCGAGGAAGGAAGTCGTGGATGTCCCGCTCTCGCGCTAAAGTAGGAAATTGACCCGAGCACGGGTAGGGAATCTTCGTGTCTTCGTGGCTGTCCCGATCTTGTTGCTTCGAGGAAGGAAGTCGTGGATGTCCCGCTCTCGCGTTGCGATCTTGCCGATCTTGGCCCATTGAGGTTTTCTACAACATCCAGCGCTTGCATCAAGCGCTAAACTAACGAATCCCGCTCCAGGCTGAAATGTCTGCGTGATACCTGCCCGCTTTATGCGGGTTGGCTCAGAATGTCCGTCGCCGACCAAAACTCTGGCTATTCAGATTCAAGCGCCAATTCAATCACGATAACATCAATCAGCTCTGCTGGATTATAGTATCCATGTCCAAAAGCATCCCCGCACAGTACATTATAGAACGGCCTACGCTCTATCCCCGAGAACCCCCAAATCGAAAGGACCCAATCTCTAAATTTCCAATAAAATCCGCCATGCCCCCTAAACGCATCCTCTGTTTCCCTAGTCAGCAATGCATTGAAATCAAGGAAATCTTGCGACTCCCAGTCAGTTCTCCAATCAGAAGGACTCGGCGTCTTAGACAGCGCAGTTAGAATAGGGGCATGAAGATCTATTGGAAGCAATAAAGAAAGTTCACGCTTGACTTCACCACAGCTTTGTGGGAAAGCGTAGCCAGTGGGTGACTCAGAGTCCATCGCAGGCCTCAATTCCCACCGGAAAAGCCCATCACCATCACCATAAGCCACCATCATAGGCAGTTGAATTGAATCACGCTGATACCGTTCTTTTCTTTCGGCTGGCGCCACACACGCCGACAATAAGAAGAGCCCAGAGATTAGCGTTACTTTCGAATATGTTCTCATTGGGGCCTCCTAGTTAGGAATTGGAATACAAGCACGGCAGAGCAAATGACCAGCAAAATCTCTATCGCCCATTGATGGAAGGTAGACTTTGAAGTTACCCCGGTGATCCGAGAGAAAAACTGGAATTCCGCCCGCCCTTGAGAGGCGAATATCGTCCGGCGAGAACAAGTCACGGTTTGTCCCAGCCGCACCATGGGTATGTGCCATGTATCTCGGGTTGATTCCCAGGATTGTTTCATTGTCGGTAGGGCCATCATAGCGAACTCCACCGTGGCTGAAGCTGATTGCGTGATTCCCAATTGCCCTTCCTACAATAGACGTTCCGTCAACATCCACAAGGCGTCCAAACTCCGTATCTTGAAAAACGGAGTCCACGTTCAAAATGTATAAGAGATCATAGGCCTCCTGGACATCTGATAGTGCTAGCTCATCTGACAACCTCATTGGAATTCTAAAGTCAGGGTAATCATCTTCAACATCGTCGATAGAGGCAGACGTTTGATCTGAAAGATTCTGATTCAGCGCGTAACCCATTGCCCCACGGACCGCAGATAGACCAAATTTCCCACCAGAAATCTCACTGGCTAAACCCGACACCGCACCAGCAATCAAAGTCTGCTCCAACGCCCCAACAGGTAGATCCTGAATCGAAGGCGAAACCATCTTCGTAAAGCTCGCCGCCATAAAGCCCCGTGCAAAGTCGCCCCCACTTGCAGCTGCGGATACACCACCGACGATTCCATGCGCGAACATTTGCTTCGGCAAGGACTTGTCGTGGAACCCCTGCCCAACGCTATTGAAAAGCAACGCCGTTGAGAAGCTGATGAAGGCCCCCTTCACGCTCCCCGTTGCCACGTACGTGGACGCCGCCGAACCTGAAGCGGCAACCGCTGCGACAGACGCTTTTTCAGCGACGGTCATACCAGTGGTGATCGAGGTCGCAGCGTAGGCCCAAGTCGCCATACCGATCACACTCGAGGCAAACATCCGGAAGGCATGATTGCCGCGATCCCGCGTATTGTTCGGACGCCCTGTAAAGCCCGACGGATCGACCCAACCCAGCGGATTGTTGTGTACATAGGTATAGCGATTCAGGGTGCCGACATCCTCGATGAACGGATCGGACTGAATGAAGCGCGCGAGAACCGGATCGTAAATCCGCCCGTTCATATGGATCAGGCCCAGTGCATCCATATGCTCATGGCCGGTGTAGCCACGCTCCGTCCAGTCCAGCATTCGCTGGAACTCTTCGCTCCAGGCCGTCGCGATCGGTTGCGTATAGGGAATCCAGCCGTCGTTGTCGCCTGCGACCATTGCTCTCCGCGCACCCCAGGGATCAAAGCTCATCCGCGCGATGGTCTGCCCGTTTTCGTCCGAAAGTGCCACCAGGGAGCCTTGGTGGTCCATATGCCGATAGTGGGTGCGCTCTACCCCAGAAACGGTGTCCAGCGTGATCAGCACTTGGGAACCGACCCGCTTTTTGGTCTCCCGCAACGAGCCAATCTGTCCACCGCTGAAACTGGCATCGTAGTTGAATTCGACGTCACCCACGAAGATGGTGTAGCGAAGACCCTGGCCGCTGTTTTCGGCCCGGACGCGCTTATTTCGGCTCGCGCCGTAGAAATACTCGGATCTTGCGCTTCCCCCTGCCCCTTCGACCGTGGCCAATCGACGGCTACTTGTATAAGTGAACGTTCGCTCTCCGTCTGCCAGAAGATTCCCTGTCAGGTCGTAGGAATAGCAGCCGGCGCCAGCCCCAACACCACACAGCGCGTGGGGGCCCGCACCGAGAGCGCAGTAGATGCCATCGCCATAGCGATATACATCTGTGGGCTCTGCCGGATCTGTGACACCCGTCTTCGTGAGAATATTCCCTGCCTGATCGTAGCCAATATCTTGCTCGAAATCAGGGATGCCTGGCGAGCTGGAAATGACACGCTGATAATGCGTGCGAGTCAGTCGATCACGCAAATCGTACTGGAAGAATTCCAGATGGGGCGACGAAAGCTGACCATTGGCGTAGCCATAGGCCAGGTTCTCTCGGCGAGTCAGTCGGCCCGCCCCGTCCCAACGATAGACGGAGAACTGTGCAATTTCCTCGCCGAAGGTTCCCATGAGGCATTGATGTCGACATCATTATCGACCTTGAACGGCAACAAGTCCTGCAGGGTCTTAGGCGCCAGGCCCTCACCCGCCCGGGAATCGCGATCAGCTGAAAGAATGCAATGCATCATCGTTGACTTCTCGATTTTTTCGGATTGTCGAACAGCAGCCAGTCATCATCAGCTCCACAAAGGCGATCGATCAGCAAATGCCCTGGTAATTTGCAGTGCAGGCCTTGAGCTGAAGCCGCTAGAATCAGTTCATGAATTCACTGGCCATCGAAACCTCGACCGAGAGCTGCTCGGTCGCCCTGCAGGCGGGCGATGAGGTCCTGCTTCGCGAACTCGTCGAACCGCGCAGTCATGCCACCCGCATCCTGCCCTGGGTCGATGAGCTGCTGGCCGAAGCCGACCTGAGCCACGCTCGGATCGACCGCTTCGTCGTCAGTCGAGGGCCGGGTGGTTTCACCAGCCTTCGCATCGGATTGAGCATCGTCCAGGGCCTGGCCCTGGCCCATGATCGCCCCGTGCATCCGGTCTCCAGCCTGGACGTGCTGGCCCGGTCGGGCGATCCGGCACTGCAGCACTCGCATCTTCTCGCCTTGCTGGATGCACGCATGGGCGAGGTGTACGCGGCCTGGTACCGAATCGAAGGCGGTCGACGGATCGGATGCGGAGAGGAGTGGCTGGGTGCACCGGAAGCCCTGAAACCGCCCGACGCCGGCCCCTGGCAAGCAGCCGGCCCCGGCGTCCAGGCCTTTCATGAGCGCCTGAGCAAGACCCTGGGCACGTCCGTATCCCTGCCGGCGGCCGACGCCCCCATCGTCTGGCCCTCGGCGCGTGCCCTGCTGGAGCTGGCCGATGCGGTCGAGGGCGTGCCGGGACACCGCATCACCCCCACCTACCTCCGCGATCAGGTCACCGGCTAGGGAGCCTCTGAATAATCATGCTTGGAGCGCGTTTCAGTCGGAAAAGCCGCAGATCGTGCGGTGCGACGCGAGTGACAGTAGCCGTCGCTACGGCCGAGTGGCGCGACGCGCGAGATGCGGCTTTTCCGGCGAAACCCTTTAGGGACAGGCCTTTGCGGGGCCTCCGCCTCGTTTGGACTCGCTTATTTGGAATGACCAAACCACGCTCGCCCAAGCCAAGCCGGAGACTCCCGCAAAGGCCTGTCGCGCCCGCGCATGATTATTCAGAGGCTCCCTAGACAACCAGTCCCAGCCAGAGCAGCGAAGACGGCCGGGCGCCCTCCACGCCCAGCCCGAAACCGGGCAAACCGATCTCAAGCCGTGGCGAACAGACGCCTGGCTCGCAGATGGCCGCTCTCATCCAGGGTCGCGATGCCCAGGAACTCGCCTTCTCCATAGGCACGAACCAGGCCCGCCTCGCCGTCGATTCCGGCCAGGGTCTGGCCATGCTGCAGGCGCCTGGCCAACGCCGCCTCGAGCTCGACGGCCGGCAGATGCAGTAGCGCCTGGTCGGGCGGGATCAGCAGCGAGCGCGCCTGGTCGACGTCCAGGCCGTCCAGATCGGCCAGGCCGATCGCCTTGTCGATCGAGAAGGGTTCACTCAGCGTTCGGCGCAGGGCGCTCAGATGCGCTCCACAGCCCAGGGCCTCACCGATGTCACGAACCAGGGAACGGATGTAGGTGCCCTTGGAGCAGCGCACATCGAGCTTCAGCACGGGGGACTGCCAGCCGATCAGCTTCAGGGCATGAATGACCACCGCGCGCGGCGGACGCTCGACGGTCTCGCCCTTGCGGGCCAGTTCGTAGAGGCGCTTGCCCTGGTGCTTGAGCGCCGAGTGCATCGGCGGCACCTGCTCGATCGGGCCCCGAAAGCGGTCCAGCACGGCCTCGATGGCGGCCTCGTCGAGCTCGGGCACCGGCCGGCGCTCGAGCACCTCACCTTCGGCATCTTCGCTGTCGGTGGTGATGCCGAGCGTCGCTTCGGCCAGGTAGGCCTTGTCCGCATCGAGCAGGAAGCCGGCCACCTTGGTGGCCTCACCGAAGCACAGGGCCAGCAGGCCGGATGCCATCGGATCGAGGGTGCCCGTATGCCCGGCCTTCTTGATGCCAAGCAGGCGCTTGGCCCGACCCAGGGCGGCGTTGGAGCCCAGCCCGGAAGGCTTGTCCAGAAGCAGAATCCCGGACGGCGTGTCGGTCTTCCGAGCGCGAGACGCAGTCATGGGGAAGCCACCTTCATTGCTCGATGCTTTGTGCTGACGGAGAGATCGAAAGCTTTAACACGAAGGAGGCACGAAGGGCACGAAGAAATGAAAAGGATCGAAATCAAGGAAGGCGAGACAAGAGGCGGTAGCCGACGGAACTCATGAACCGATTCAACGAACTGATTCAAGTCCTTCTTCGCGTCCTTCGTGTTCCTGTCTTTTGGCGGCCGGCTCGATGTCAGGAGAAAGCGCTGACGCAGAGGCTGATCAGGCCACCGGAGAAGATGCCGAGGGCCAGCACGGCCACGCCGTTGACGGTCAGCACGGCGCGGAAATCCACCGGCGCCGTCACCGGCGTGCTGTCTTCCGGCGCATCGAAGTACATCAGCTTGACGATGCGCAGATAGTAGAAGGCACCGACCACCGACATGATGACCGCCAGCACGGCGAGCCAGATGAAGCCGGCCGCCAGGGCGGCGGCAATGACCTGCCACTTGGCGAAGAAGCCGAGGAACACGGGCACGCCGGCCAGGGAGAACATGATCATCAGCATCAGCAGGGCATGCCAGGGGTTGCGCTTGGCCAGGCCCTTGTAGTCCTCGATGCGATCGGCTTCGCGCTCACTCGAGACCAGGATGACGACGGCGAAGGCGCCTGCCGACATGATGGCGTAGGCGATGGCGTAGAACATCGCGGCCGAATAGCCTTCCGGCGTCCCGGCCATCACGCCCATCAGCATGAAGCCCATGTGCGAGATGGTCGAATAGGCGAGCATGCGCTTGATGTTGTCCTGGGCGATCGCGACGACGTTGCCGAGGATCAGGGACAGGCCGATCAGCACGGCCAGCATGTTCATCCAGTCCTGGTGCAGGCCGATCATGCCGTTGTCGAGCAGACGGATGGCCAGGGCCAGGTAGGCCAGCTTGGGCACCGAGGAGATCAGGGTGGTGATCGCCAGGGGCGCACCGTGATAGACGTCCGGCACCCACATGTGGAAAGGCACGGCGCCGATCTTGAAGGCGATGGCGATGACCACGAAGACCAGGCCGAAGGTCAGCAGCATCGAATCGCCCGCCCCCATCGACAGGTTCTGGCTGATCGTGGCCAGGTCCAGGCTACCCGTGGCGCCATAGATCAGGCTCATGCCGTAGAGCAGGATGCCCGAGGCCAGGGAGCCGAGGATGAAGTACTTCATCGCCGCTTCGGAACCGAAGCGCGAATCGCGGTCCAGGGCCACCAGGGCATAGGTCGACAGGGCCAGCAACTCCAGACCGAGGTAGACGGTGATCAGATTGGACGCCGAGATCATCACCATCACGCCCAGCAGGGCGAACAGGCTCAGGGTGTAGAACTCGCCCTTGAACAGACCGAAGCGGCGCAGGTAGTGCTTGGCGTAGACGAACACGCCCGCCAGGATCAGATAGCTGAAGATCTTGAGCACGTCACCGAAGCGGTCGCGCACGAAGGTGCCCGAGAAGGCGTATTCCACCACGCCGACCGGCTGCATCACGCGCAGGGTCAGGATGGCCGCGAACACCAGGGTCAGGATCGCCAGCGTGTGCGTCAGCCCCCGTCGCTCGTCGGAAATGAACAGATCGGCGAGCAGCACGATGCAGGTCATCGACAGCACGAAGATCTCGGGAAGCGCCAGTTGTAGTTCAGCAATCGTCATAGAAAATCCAATTCACCACTGAGGCACAGAGGTCACAGAGTAAAGCTAAAGAACTCTGCGCCGGATACCTTGTTTCAAGACTGGAACATTGAAGTTGATCAAAAGACCAAGTTGGAGACCACTCAATCGCAGATAGGTCAGCAACTGTGCTTCATGGATCGGTTCCAGATTTGCAGTCGATTTAAGCTCCAGTAAAACGCTACCCTCGACCACCATGTCGAGTCGGTAACCGCAGTCGAGGTGATGACCTCGATATACGACAGGCAATTCCACCTGCCTTTCAAAATTCAGACCTCGCGCCTCCAATTCGAAGGCCAGGCACACTTCATAAACAGACTCGAGCAGCCCGGGACCCAACTCCCGATGCACAGCAATCGCAGCGCCAATGATTTCGCCGGTCAACTCACTGTCGCCATCTTTGTCCACCATGAAAATCTTTGCTCTGTGTACTCCGTGCCTCTGTGGTGAGCCTGTCTTATCCGATCTTGGACTGGACGATGTGAGCGACCAGGTTCTGGATCGAGGCTTCCATCATCTCGATCAGCGGGTACGGCCAGATGCCCACGCCCAGCACGAAGACCGCCAGGGTCGTCAGCATGATCCATTCACGCGCAGTGATGTCCTTGAGCGCAGCCACCTGATCGTTGGCCACCTCACCGTAGAACACGCGCTTGACCAGCCACAGGCTGTAGGCCGCGCCGAGCAGCAGGGTGGTGGCGGCGACGAAGGCGAACCAGAAGTTGGCGTGGAAGGCGGCCAGGATGACCATGAATTCGCCGACGAAGCCCGAGGTGCCCGGCAGGCCGGAGTTCGACATGAAGAACAGGACGGCGAACATCGCGAACCAGGGCATGGTGTTGGCCACGCCGCCATAGGACGAGATTTCGCGGCTGTGGACCCGATCGTAGAGCACGCCCACGCAGAGGAACATGGCGCCGGAGATGAAGCCGTGGGAGATCATCTGCACCATGGCGCCGCTGATGCCGAGGCCCGCGCCGGTCAGTTCACCGGAGTGGCGCTGGATTGCGAAGGCCAGGAACAGGCCCAGGGTGACGAAGCCCATGTGCGAGATCGAGCTGTAGGCGATCAGCTTCTTCATGTCGCTCTGCGCCAGGGCGACGAAACCGATGTAGGCAATGGCGACCAGGGACATGCCGATGACCAGCCAGTCCAGCTCGGCCGCCGCATCGGGCGTGATCGGCAGGGAGAAACGCACCAGACCGTAGCCACCGATCTTCAGCATCACCGCCGCCAGCACCACGGAACCCCCGGTCGGGGCCTCGACGTGCGCATCCGGCAGCCAGGTGTGGACCGGCCACATCGGCACCTTGACCGCGAAGGCGATCAGGAAGGCCAGGAAGATCCAGATCTGGGCATCCAGGGCGATCGGCATGGCGTGCAGATCGGCGATGGCGAAGCTGCCGCCCTGCAGGTACATCCAGATCAGGGCGATCAGCATGAACACCGAACCGAAGAAGGTGAACAGGAAGAACTTGATCGTCGCGTAGATCCGGTTCGGACCCCCCCAGATACCGATGATCAGGAACATCGGCACCAGCATGGCTTCGAAGAAGACGTAGAACAGCAGGGCGTCGAGGGCACCGAACATGCCGACCATCAGACCCTGCAGCATCAGGAAGGCGGCCAGGTACTGGTGCGGCCGATCGGTGATCGTCCAGCCGCCGATGACCACCATGACCCCGATCAATGCCGTCAGCATGATCAGCGGCAGGGACAGGCCATCCACCCCGAGGTGGTAGTGAATGTCGAAGGCTTCGATCCAGACGGCCTTCTCTTCGAACTGCATCGCAGCCGTGCCGACGTCGAAACCGGCATAGACCACGATCGAGAGCAACAGGCAGACCAGTGCCGTGATCAGGGCCAGCGGGCGGACCAGGTCCGGGTAGCGATCACCCAGCGCGATCAGAGCCGCGCCGCCGGCAATCGGAATCCAGACCAGAAGACTGAGCAGGGGCCAATCAAACATGAATCATCTTCCCCTTACCGGAGCAGGACGAAGGCCGCGAGGATGGCCACCAGGCCAACGATCATCGCGAACGCGTAGTGGAACAGGAAACCCGTCTGGGTATGGCGCATCAGGCGCGAGAACTTCTCGACCAGACGCGCCGAGCCATTGACGACCAGGCCATCGATCAGGAAGCGATCGCCGCCCCTGGACAGGCCCGAGGCGATCATCAGGCCACCCCCGGCGAAGACCTTCTGGTACAGCTCGTCGAAGCCGTACTTCTTGTCCAGGATGGCCCAGATCAGGTGGGCGCGTTGCTTGATGGTGGCCGCGATCTCGGGCTTGAACAGATAGATCACCGTCGAGGTCGCCACGCCGGCCATGGCCAGCAAGAACACCGGGGTCACGAAGCCGTGCAGGCCGAAGGCGAAGGCGCCATGGAAATGGTGGCCCAGCTCGGCGACCACGTCATGCGCCTCGCGAACGAAGATCGCATCGGACAGGGCACCACCGAACAGCAGCGGCTCGACGGTCAGGTAACCGATGAACACGGACGGAATCGCCAGCAGGATCAGCGGCACGGTCACCACCCAGGGCGATTCATGCGCATGGCTCGCGGTTTCGGCGTCCATGCGGGTCGGGCCGTGGAAGGCCAGATACAGCATGCGGAAGGAGTACAGGGCCGTCACGAAGACCCCGGCGTAGACGGCGAAGACCGCAAAGCCCACGCCCGGACGTTCGGCCAGCTTGACCGCCTCGATGATCATGTCCTTGGAGTAGAAACCCGAGAAGAACGGGAACCCGATCAGAGCCAGGGAACCGATCCAGGCCGTCGCGGCAGTGATCGGCATGAACTTTCTCAGGCCGCCCATCTCGCGCATGTCCTGCTTGTGGTGCAGGGCGATGATCACCGAGCCGGCGCCGAGGAACAGCAGGGCCTTGAAGAAGGCGTGGGTCATCAGATGGAAGATGGCCACGGAATAGGCCGACGCCCCGAGGGCGACGGTCATGTAGCCCAGCTGCGAGAGCGTCGAGTAGGCGACCACGCGCTTGATGTCGTTCTGGACGATGCCGATCAGGCCCATGAACAGGGCAGTGATGGCGCCGATGACCAGGATGAAGCTGAGCGCCGTCACGGACATCTCGAACATCGGTGACAGGCGGGCCACCATGAAGATGCCGGCGGTCACCATGGTCGCGGCGTGGATCAGGGCCGAAATCGGCGTCGGGCCTTCCATCGAATCCGGCAGCCAGACGTGCAGCGGTGCCTGCGCGGACTTGCCCATGGCGCCGATAAACAGGCAGATGCAGATCACGGTCATGACCTGCCATTCGGCCCCACCGAAGATGCTCATGGTCATGCCCTCGACGGCCGGCGCGGCAGCGAAGGCTTCGGCGTAGTCGAGGGTGCCCATGTAGTAGACCACGCCCGCGATGCCGAGCAGGAAGCCGAAGTCGCCGACGCGGTTGACCAGGAAGGCCTTCAGGTTGGCGCGGACGGCGGAGTCCTTCTTGAACCAGAAACCGATCAGCAGGTAGGACACCAGGCCGACCGCTTCCCAGCCGAAGAACAGCTGCATGAAGTTGTTCGCCATCACCAGCATCAGCATGGCGAAGGTGAACAGGTTGATGTAGGAGAAGAAGCGCTGGTAGCCCGGATCGTCGTGCATGTAGCCGATGGTGTAGACGTGCACCATGAAGGACACGAAGGTCACCACGACCATCATCAGGGCCGTCAGGCTGTCGATCAGGAAGCCGACCTCGAAGCGCAGGCCATCGGTCACCGCCCAGGTGTAGACCGAGTAGTTGAGCACTTCCATGTCGTTGAAGAAGACTTCCCAGGCGACATAGCAGGACAGCACGCAGGAACCGGCCACGGCCAGGATCGTGACCCAGTGCGCACCGGCACGGCCGATCTGATGGCGAAGCAGTCCGGCGATCAGGCTGCCGATGAGCGGCAGCAGCGGAATCAGCAGCAGTATGGTTTTGATAGTCACGTCATTCAGCCCTTCAGATCCGCGATCTCTTCGACGCTGATCGAGCGACGGTTACGGAACAGCACCACCAGGATGGCCAGACCGATGGCGGCCTCGGCGGCGGCCACGGTCAGGATGAAGAACACGAACACCTGGCCATCGATGTGATCGAGGAAGCGCGAGAAGGCCACGAAGTTCATGTTCACGGCCAGCAGCATCAACTCGATGCACATCAGCAGGATGAGCACGTTCTTCCGGTTCAGGAAGATGCCCGCCACGCTGATGCAGAACAGCGCCGCGCCCAGGGTCAGGAAATGAGCCAGTGTCAGCATGATCAGCCCTCCTCCCCTTCGGACGCCATCTTGATCAGGCGCACGCGCTCCTCGCGCTTGATGCGAACCTGCTGGCTCGGATCCTGGTGCTTGGTCTCGGGCCGGCGGCGATGGGTCAGTGCGATGGCCGCCACGATGGCCACCAGCAGCAGCACGGCTGCGATCTCGAAGGCGAACAGGTAGTTGGTGTAGAGCATCTCGCCCACCTCGCGCGTGTGGCTGTAGCCCTGCGGGCGAGGTTCGGGCATGAGCTGGTTCTCCAGACCGCGGGTCCAGATCACCATGAACATCTGAGCCGCCATGGCCAGGGCCACCAGCAGGCCCACCGGCAGGTAGCGAGCGAAGCCCTCCCTGACCGGATTGACGTTGACGTCGAGCATCATGACGACGAACAGGAACAGCACCATGACGGCGCCGACGTAGACCAGCACCAGCACGATGGACAGGAACTCGGCCTGGAGCAGCATCCAGATGCAGGCCGCCGAGAAGAACGACAGCACCAGGAACAGCACCGCATAGATCGGGTTGCCGACCGTCACGACACTGAGTGCCGATCCGATCAGCACCGCACCGAACAGGTAAAAGGCGATTTCAACGATGGGCATGCCTGACTCTCTTTACTCTTCAGCGGGACCGGGTCCGGTGCCGGAGCGATGCATCTGCCGCTCCGCGCGCCGGGGCGCTCGATTCCCTCGATTCAATTAGCGATACGCGGCGTCCTGCTGACGCGCGGCGGCAATCCGGTCCTCGTAGCGATCCCCGATGGCCAGCAGCTGCTGCTTGCTGACCACGTTCTCGCCGCGGTTCTCGAAGTGGTACTCACTGATGTCGGTCTCGACGATCGAGTCGACCGGGCAGCTTTCCTCGCAGAAGCCGCAGAAGATGCACTTGAACAGATCGATGTCGTAGCGCGTCGTGCGGCGGGTGCCGTCTTCGCGCTGGTGCGAATCGATGGTGATCGCCAGTGCCGGACAGACCGCTTCGCAGAGCTTGCAGGCGATGCAGCGCTCTTCGCCGTTCGGATAGCGGCGCAGGGCGTGCAGGCCGCGGAAGCGGGCCGACTTCGGCGTCTTCTCTTCCGGATAGTTCAGCGTCTCCTTCGGAGAGCGCCAGTAGCGGAAGGTCACGTTGAGGCCCTGGAACAGTTCCAGCAGCATCAGGGATTTGAGGTAACGGCTAACGGCTTGCATCAGATCAACTCCCGTACCAGCCCAGCACGCGGAACACGCCGGCGACCATGATCCAGACGATGGTGATCGGAATGAACACCTTCCAGCCCAGGCGCATGATCTGGTCGTAGCGGTAGCGCGGGAACGTGGCGCGGAACCACAGATAGAGGAAACAGAAGATCACGGTCTTGAGCAGGAACCAGTGCACGCCACCCTGCCCCAGAATCGTGTCACCGACCACCGGCAGACCCTGGAAGGGGCTGAGCCAGCCGCCCAGGAACAGGATCGAGGCCAGGGCCGAGATCAGGATCATGTTGGCGTATTCGGCCAGGAAGAACACGGCGAAGGCCGCGCCCGAGTATTCGACGTGGAAACCGGCCACGATCTCCGACTCGCCCTCGGCGACGTCGAAGGGGGCACGGTTGGTCTCGGCCACGCCGGACACGAAATAGATCACGAACAGGGGCAGCAGAGGCAACCAGAACCAGCTGAACAGACCGCCGGACTGGGCCATGACGATGCCCGAGAGGTTCAGGGTGCCCGACAGCACGATCACGCCGACCAGAGCGAAGCCCATGGCGATTTCATAGCTCACGGTCTGGGCGGCGGAACGCAGACCACCGAGCAGAGCGTACTTGGAGTTCGAGGCCCAGCCGCCGATCAGGATGCCGTAGACCCCCATCGAGGTCAGCGCCAGCACGAACAGCAGTCCCGCGTCGATGTCGGCCAGCACCAGCCAGTCATTGAAGGGCACGACGGCCCAGGCCGTCAGCGCCGGGGCCAGGGCCAGCACGGGCGCGAGCAGGAACAGGAACTTGTTCGCGTTCGTCGGAATGATCAGTTCCTTGAACAGCATCTTGAACACGTCGGCGAAGGGCTGCAGCAGGCCCAGCGGGCCAACCCGGTTCGGGCCGCGTCGCACCTGCATGTAGCCGATGACCTTGCGCTCGAAGTAGGTGAAGTAGGCCACGCCGATGGTGACCGGCAGGACGATGGCCATGATCTTGGCCACGGTCCACAGCAGCACGGTGAGTTGCTCGATCATTGCCCGGCCTCCACGGTGATCGGACCCATGCTCGGGCCCAGGGTGTTGGCGGCGCAGGTGGCCGCAGGCAGCCACACGGCGTTCGGCGCGATGCGCTCATCGGTGGTCCATTCCAGGCTCACCTCGGCCTCGCCCTGACGGACGCGAAGGCTCGGCGCCTCGCCCAGGCCCAGGCGCTCGGCCGTGGCCGGGTGAAGTCGAACGCGCAGATCGGAAACGTGCTCGCTGGCCTGCAGGGGCTTGGAGCGACGCACCAGGGAATCGGTCGAGTAGATCCCCACATCGCCGATGCGCCAGAGGGTCTCGTCGGTCGGCGCCTCGAGCTCGGCAGGCTCGGCGGCTGCGACCTCGATCGCCCCGGCCGCTTCGATGGCCTCGCGGACGGGCGCCAGGTCGACGAAATCGAAACCGTCGAGCTCCAGCATCTCGCCCAGACGACGCAGGATCTTCCAGCCCGGACGGGCCTGGCCCGGCGCCTTCAGGGCCGCGTCGAAGTTCTGGGTCAGGGAATCCAGATTGATGTAGCTGCCATCGGTTTCCGGAACCGGCGCCAGCGGCAGCAGCACGTCGGCCAGCTCGGCCAGCTGCGAATCGACGAAGGGCGTCACGGCAACCACGGAGCTGGCGGAAGAAAGTGCCTTGTGGGCCAGCGCCGGATCGGCCAGATCGAAGCCCGGCTCCACGTCCCAGAGCAGATAGCCCTGACGCGGACGCTCGAGCATGGCGCGCGCATCCAGACCCGCGCCCGACGGCACGGCGCCGACGCGCCAGGCGCCCTGGCTGTTGGCCGCACCCGGCAGCACGCAGAGCGCGCAATCGGCCGCCTGGGTGATGGCCTCCGCCAGGCGTCGCAGGGACGCGGCCTGGGGATGGCTGAGGGCACCGTTGCCGAGCAGCAGCACGCCGCGCTCGGCAGCGACCAGACGTTCGGCGATGGCGCGAGCGTCAGCGTCCAGCGCGTGCGCCTTGATCAGCGCGCCGAGGGCATCGCCCGGCAGGGCCTTGCCGGCCTTTTCGAACACGGCCGCGGCGACCCGCGCCAGCGCGGCCACCATGGCCTGCGGCGGCACGATCAGGCGCTCGCTCAGATCGAAATGGCAGTCGTAGTGGGCCGGATTGAGGTCCATGACCTTCGCCCCGTGCTTGCGCCAGGCGGTGCGCACGCGGTGGCCGAGGATCGGCTGGTCATGGCGGATGTTGCTGCCGACCAGGAAGATCGCATCGCGATCGCTCAGCTCACGGCTGGCGATGTCCATGTGCGCGCGGCCCGCCTGCGGATGGCTGAAGTCGTTCAGGCGCAGGCGATGATCGATGTTGTCGCTGCCCAGCGCTCGGACGAGCTTCTGGACGAGGAAATGCTCCTCGGTGGTGGCGCGCGGTGAAATCAGTGCGCCGAGTTCAGCGGCGCCGTGCGTGTCCACCGTGCCCTTCAGCGCCCGCTGGGCGGCGGCCAGGGCCTCGTCCCAGCTCGCTTCCTGCCAGCGACCGTCGACCTTGATGCGCGGCGTGGTCAGACGATCCTCGGCCTCGAGGCCGAAGTGACTGTAGCGATCGCGATCGGCCAGCCAGCACTCGTTGACCGCCTCGTTGTCGCGCGGCACGGAGCGCATGATCTTCTTGCCGCGCACGTGATAGAAAAGGTTCGAACCCAGGCAGTCATGGCCGGCCACGGAGGCGCGTGCGCGCATCTCCCAGGGCCGTGCCGAGAAGCGGAAGGGCTTGTTGGTCAGGGCGCCGACGGGACAGAGATCGATGATGTTGCCCGACAGCTCGGAATTGATGTTGCGCTCGACGAAGGTCGAGATCTCGGTCTTCTCGCCACGCCCGATGCCGCCGAGCTCGGCGGTGCCGGCGATCTCTTCGAGGAAACGGACGCAGCGCGTGCAGTGGATGCAGCGCGTCATGTCCGTGGCCACCAGGGGCCCCAGATTCTTGTCCTTGACCACGCGCTTGCGCTCGGTAAAGCGCGAGACCGAGCGGCCGTAGCCCATCGCCAGGTCCTGCAGCTCGCACTCCCCGCCCTGATCGCAGATCGGACAGTCGAGGGGGTGGTTGATCAACAGGAATTCCATCACCCCGCGCTGGGCATCGACGGCGCGGCGCGACTCGGTGAAGACCTTCATGCCTTCGGCCACCGGCGTGGCGCAGGCCGGCAGGGGCTTGGGCGCCTTTTCGACGTCGACCAGGCACATGCGGCAGTTGGCAGCGATCGAGAGCTTGGAGTGGTAGCAGAAGCGCGGGATGTCGATGCCGAGGCGGTCACTGGCCTCGATGATCATCGAACCCTTGGGCGCCTGCACTTCCCGGCCATCGATCTCCAGGGTCACCAGCTCGGTTTGGGGTTTCTCAACAGTAGCCATATCAATCCGATTTCTCGCTCGCGCGGACGCGAGCCATGATGTCGATCACGAGAGACACCAGCACGACGAACACCAGGCCGATGAACGGCCGGTGGTCACGCTCCAGGCTGACCGGTCGGCTCGAGACCCGAACGGGCGTCTCGGGCCGGTCTGGCCGGGTCATCATCAGCATCAGGCCGCCGCTCCCAGCTTCTCGGCCACGATCGAACGCCCGTGCTCGACGAAGTATTCGAACTCGTGGCGGAAGTGGCGAAGGAAGCCCTGCACCGGCCAGGCGGCGGCTTCACCGAAGGCACAGATCGTGTGCCCTTCGATCTGACCGGCGGCCGAAGCCAGCAGGTCGATATCTTCCGGGCGACCCTTGCCGGCAGCGATGCGCTGCAGCACGCGGTACATCCAGCCCGTGCCTTCACGGCAGGGCGTGCACTGACCGCAGGACTCGGCGTAGTAGAACCGGGCGATGCGCGCGCAGGCCGAAACCATGCAGGTCGTTTCGTCCATCACGATCACCGCGCCTGAACCGAGGCCGGAACCGGCCTTCTGCAGAGCGTCGTAGTCCATGGTGATGTCCATCATCACATCGGCCGGCAGCACCGGCATGGACGAGCCGCCCGGAATCACGCCCTTCAGTGCATTGCCATTGCGCATGCCGCCGGCCATTTCCAGCAGCTCGGCAAAGGGCGTGCCCAGGGGAATCTCGAAGTTGCCCGGCCTGGCCACGTGGCCCGAGACCGAAAACACCTTCGGCCCGCCGTTGTTCGGCTTGCCGATCTCGAGGAACCAGTCGGCGCCGTTGCGCATGATCGCGGGCACGGAGGCCAGGGTTTCCGTGTTGTTGATCGTGGTCGGCTTGCCGTAGATGCCGAAGTTGGCCGGGAACGGCGGCTTGAAGCGCGGCTGGCCCTTCTTGCCTTCCAACGACTCCATCAGGGCGGTTTCTTCGCCGCAGATGTAGGCGCCGGCGCCGAGCACGTTGTAGATGTCGATGTCGATGCCCGAGCCCATCACGTTCTTGCCCAGCAGGCCGGCTTCATAGGCCTCGGCCAGCGCCGCTTCGATGCGCTCGAAGGGCTCGTGGTGGAACTCACCACGCAGATAGTTGTAGGCCACGGTCGCGCCCATGCTGTAGGCGCCGATGGCCATGCCTTCGAGGACCGCATGCGGGTTGAATCGCAGGATGTCGCGATCGTGACAGGTTCCGGGCTCGGACTCGTCGGAGTTGCACAGCAGGTACTTCTGCCCCGGGGCCGACCGCGGCATGAAGGACCACTTCAGACCGGTCGGAAAGCCGGCGCCGCCGCGACCGCGCAGGGCCGACTTCTTGACCGTCTCGATGATCTCTTCCTGCGGCGTCTTCTCGCGCACGATCTTCTCCCAGGCCTGCCAGCCGCCGTGCTTGCGGTAGGCATCGAGGGACCAGCAGCGGTCCTCGTCGAGGTGGGTGAAGACGACCTTGTTGTCAGCCATGGATGAAATCTCCTTCGCGATCGGGCGCGCTCAGTCCAGCGCGTCCAGAATTTCGTCGATCTTTTCCGGCGTCAGATTCTCGTGATAGTGACCATCGACGATCATCATCGGCGCACCGACACAGGCGGCCACGCATTCTTCCTCGATCTTCAGGAAGATGCGGCCGTCCTCGGTGGTTTCGCCCATCTTGATACCGAGCTTGTTCTCCACGTGCTCGACCACCTTGTCGGCACCGCAGAGCATGCAGGAGATGTTGGTGCAGATCGACACGGAATGGCGGCCGACCGGCCTGGTCTCGAGCATGGAATAGAAACTGGCGACTTCGTAGACCCAGACCGGCGGCAGGTTCAGGTAGTCGGCCACGCCATCCATCAGATCCGGGGTCAGGTAGCCCTGGTTCTGGACCTGGGCGGCGTACAGCGACTGGATGATCGCCGAGCGGCGGCCTTCGAGGCCTTCGGGGAACTTGGTCAGCCAGTGGTCGATGGTCTTGCGGGTGGCTTCGCTCAGCAGCTCGGCCTTGCCATCGACGACGCGATCGGGTGCCTGGATACTCATCGGTCGATCTCTCCGAATACGATGTCCTGCGTGGCGATCAGCGCGGCGATGTCGGCGAGCATGTGGCCCTGGGCCATCTCGTGCATCGCCGCCAGATGGGCAAAGCCGGGCGCGCGCAGGTGGACGCGGAAGGGCTTGTTGGCACCGTCGGAGACCAGGTAGCAGCCGAACTCGCCCTTGGGCGCCTCGACGGCCGCGTAGGTTTCGCCTTCCGGCACGCAATAGCCTTCGGTAAACAGTTTGAAGTGATGGATGAGCGCTTCCATGTCATCCTTCATCTCGGCGCGGCTGGGCGGCGAGACCTTGTAGTTCTTCAGCATGACCGGGCCGCTGTTCTCGCGCAGCCAGGCGATGCACTGCTGAATGATTCGAGCCGACTGGCGCATCTCTTCCACGCGCACCAGGTAGCGGTCGTAGCAGTCGCCGTTGACGCCGATCGGGATATCGAAATCCATCTCGCGGTACTTGGCGTAGGGCTGCTTCTTGCGCAGGTCCCAGGCCACGCCCGAGCCACGCAGCATCGGACCCGAAAAGCCCATCTGCAGCGCACGCTCGGCGGACACCGCACCGATGCCGACGGTGCGCTGCTTCCAGATGCGGTTGTCGGTCAGCAGTGTCTCGTAATCGTCGACGCGGTCGAAGAAGTCCTCGCAGAAGGCCTCGAGGAAGTCGAGCAGGGAGCCACCGCGCCAGCGGTTCATACGCTCGAGATCCTTGCCCTTGCGCCAGCGCGTCTCGGCCACCTTCGGCATGTGCTCGGGCAGATCACGGTAGACGCCGCCGGGGCGGTAGTAGGTGGCGTGCATGCGCGCACCCGAAACCGCCTCGTAGCAGTCCATCAGGTTCTCGCGCTCGCGGAAGGCGTAGAGGAAGACGGTCATCGCGCCCAGGTCGAGGGCGTTGGAACCGATCCACATCAGGTGGTTCAGGATGCGGGTGACTTCGTCGAACATCGTGCGGATGTACTGGGCACGCTCCGGCGCCTCGATGCCGAGCAGCTGCTCGATGGCACGGACGTAGGCGTGCTCGTTGCACATCATCGACACGTAGTCCAGACGATCCATGTAGCCGATCGACTGATTGTAGGGCTTGGACTCGGCCAGCTTCTCGGTCGCGCGATGCAGCAGACCGACGTGCGGATCGGCGCGCTCGACGGTCTCGCCGTTGAGCTCGAGAATCAGGCGAAGCACGCCGTGCGCCGCGGGGTGCTGCGGCCCGAAGTTCATCGTGAAATTGCGAATCTCGCTCATCAGGCGTCCCGTCCTTCCAGCTTCTCGTCGACGTAGCGGCTGTCGCGGCGCACCACGCGCGGCACCAGCACGCGCGGCTCGATCTCGACCGGCTCGTAGACCACCCGACCCTTGTCTTCGTCGTAGCGCACGGTGACGTTACCGATCAGCGGGAAGTCCTTGCGGAACGGATGGCCGATGAAGCCGTAATCGGTGAGGATGCGGCGCAGGTCCGGGTGGCCTTCGAAGACGATGCCGTAGAGGTCGAAGGCCTCGCGCTCGTACCAGTTGGCCGAGTTCCAGACCTCGATCAGCGAGGCCACCACCGGCAGCTCATCGTCCGGCGCGAAGCAGCGCAGACGCAGGCGACGGTTGTGCTTCTGCGACAGCAGGTGGACGACGACGGCGAAGCGATTGGGAATCTCGCCGGCTTCCGGACGCTCGTCCCAGGAAAAACGTCCCGGGCCCAGGGCGTCGACGCCGCGGGAAAAGCCCGTACCGGTCGCCTCGGCCGTTTCCCACTCGTCATCGCCGAAGCCGAGGTAGTCCATGCCGCAGAGATCGATCATCTGCTCGAAGCAGAGCTCGGGCTCGTCGCGCAGCTGGAAGGCCACGTCCAGCCAGTGCTCGGCCCTGATGATGGCGGTCAGCTGGCCACGGTGTTCGTGGAGCTCGGCCACCTTGTCGCCAAGCACGTCGTTCAGGGCCTGGACCAGGCCGGCGTTCTTCTCGCTGAAGGCAGTCATGAGCGTGCGATGGTGTTGGTGCGGCGAATCTTCTTCTGCAGCTGCAGAATGCCGTAGACCAGGGCTTCGGCCGTGGGCGGACAGCCCGGCACGTAGATGTCGACCGGGACGATGCGATCGCAGCCGCGGGTCACCGCGTAGGAATAGTGGTAGTAGCCGCCGCCGTTCGCGCAGGAGCCCATGGAAATGACCCACTTCGGATCGGGCATCTGGTCGTAGACCTTGCGCAGGGCCGGGGCCATCTTGTTGCACAGGGTGCCGGCGACGATCATCACGTCGGACTGGCGCGGGCTGGGGCGGAAGATCACGCCGAAGCGGTCGATGTCGTAGCGCGAGGCGGCCGAATGCATCATTTCCACGGCGCAGCAGGCCAGACCGAAGGTCATCGGCCACATGGACCCGGTCCGAGCCCAGTTGATCAGGGCATCGGCGCTGGTGGTGACGAAGCCCTTTTCCAGCAGCGGGTTCTCGCCCTCCGGGCGCAGGATGTCGTCAACCTCGCCTTCGACCAGCGGGTTGTGCATTACATTGCTTATTCCCATTCCAGCGCGCCCTTCTTCCATTCGTAAATGAAACCGATGACCAGGATGAGCAGGAAGACGCCCATGGCGATCAGCCCGGTGACGCCAATCTGATCCAGCACGACCGCCCAGGGGAAGAGGAAGGCGATCTCGAGATCGAAGATGATGAACAGGATGGCGACGAGATAGAAGCGCACGTCGAACTTCATGCGCGAGTCCTCGAAGGCCTCGAAGCCGCACTCGTAGGGCGAGAGTTTCTCGCTCGATGGATTGCGGGGCCCCAGGATGCCACCGGCCAGCAGCAGGACCAGGCCCATGCCGGCCGCGACGGCCAGGAAGATCAGTACCGGGAAGTATTCAGCCAGCATCTCTCGTCAACTCTCCTCGCTGCGAGCCGGCCTGGGCCTTGCGCCCGGCGGACTGCTCGTGTCCGCGCTGGAGCCGACCGACTCGCTTTATCGATTCTGGTGCCGAAGGCCGGACTCGAACCGGCACGGCTTTCGCCACTGCCCCCTCAAGACAGCGTGTCTACCAATTCCACCACTTCGGCAAGTCTAAAAACGTACATGAGAGCAGCGGGTGCGCCACTCAGGATTGCGGCGGCTCTTCGGCCTCGACGGGCTCGGACGTCTCGTCCTGAACCGCCGGGGCCTCAGCCTGGGCAGCCGCATCGACGGCCGCCTCGGTTGCCACTGCTTCGTCACCCTCGATCGGCAGGGTGAGGAATTCATCGTCGGCGCCGGCCGGCTCCGCATCCGCGGGCTGCGCCGTCACCGTTCCGGCCACGCCGAGATCGTCGGTCGGCACCACCGGGGTGATGGACCGGGCCGCGATCACCGCCATGCTCAGGCTGATGGCGAAGAAGGCGATGCCGAGCCACGTGGTCGTCCGACTCAGGAAGCTGGCCGACCCGCGCGAACCGAACACGGTGCCGGATGCGCCTGCACCGAAGGCCGCGCCCATGGTCGCACCGGGACCCCGCTGCACCAGCACGATGGCGATCAGTGCTGCCGCCAGAACCACGTGAAAAACGATCAGAATTGTGTAAAGCATGACCTTTAAACCAATGTATTACGCCTTCAGGCCGCCTTGTAGATGGCCATGAAGGAATCCGCAGTCAGCGACGCCCCACCGATCAGGCCGCCGTCGATATCCTCGCGGTCAAACAGATCCGAGGCATTGTCTGGCTTGACGCTGCCACCGTAAAGGATCTGAAGCCGGCCGGCTATTGTAGCATCCTCTGAAGCGATCTGCGCTCTAATCAATGCATGAACTGCCTGCGCTTGCTCCGGCGTCGCGGTCTGGCCGGTACCGATGGCCCAGACCGGCTCGTAGGCCACCACGGCGCGGGCAAAGGCGGCGATGCCGGCCGCTTCGATCACGGCTCCAACCTGGCGCCGAACCACGGCTTCGGTCTGCCCCGCTTCGCGTTCCTCGAGGGTTTCGCCCACACAGAGGATGGGCTGCAGGCCCGCGGCCTGGGCCGCCTGGAACTTGGCGGCCACCAGCGCATCGTCTTCGCCATGCAGGCTGCGACGCTCGGAATGCCCGACCAGCACGTGGCTGCAGCCCCACTCGGCGAGCATTTCGCCGGACACCTCGCCGGTGAACGCGCCGCTGGCCTGGCGGCTGAGGTCCTGACCACCGAGCAAGACCGGCGTGTTTTCGGTCATGGAGCCAACCAGGGGAAGATAGGGGAACGGGGGAATCAGCAGCACCTCGGCCGAGCGACCCTGATCGAGCTGCCCGAGCACGCCCGAGACGAGCTCTCGAACCATCGGCTTGGAGCCGTTCATCTTCCAGTTTCCGGCAATCAGGCGCTTGCGCATCTCGAAATTCCACCCTTGGGTTTACGAATGGGCGCAAAGGATACGAGCGGGCCGCAGCCGGCGCAAGCGCTATCGCGGCGTCTTCACTCCATGATGGCAGGCCCGGTCGCAGAATCCAGCCATCGACATGCAACAACGATCCTTGGAGGCATCGGATGCTGAATACATTCATGAAGACCTTGATCGGCGCCTTCGCCCTGGCGCTGGTCGCGCCGGTCGCAGCCACCGAACACGAAGCCTCGGCCACGGCCGAACACTACAAGATCGACACGCGCGGCGCGCACGCCTTCGTGCAGTTCCGCATCCCCCACCTCGGCTTCTCCTGGCTGTACGGTCGCTTCAACGACTTCGAGGGTGCGTTCACCTTCGATCCCGCCGAGCCGCGGAACTCCAGCGTCGAGGTCACCATCCGCACGGCGAGCATCGACTCGAATCACGAGCGGCGCGACAACCACCTGCGCGGCGAAGACTTCCTCGACACCGACACACACCCGGAAGCGCATTTCCGCTCGACCTCCTTCGAGCCCACCGCTGACGGTGCTTTCCTGATGCGCGGCGAGCTCACCCTGCTCGGCCGGACGCGAGCCATCGAGATCGAAGTCGAACAGGTCGGCGCCGGCGAAGACCCCTGGGGCGGCTATCGCCGAGGCTTCCACGGCCGCACGTCCTTCTCCCTGAGCGACTTCGGTATCGACTACGACCTCGGGCCGGAGTCCCGGGTGGTCGAAATCCTGCTCGACGTCGAAGGCATCCGCCAGGACTGATCGGGCCGGTCGCTCACGCCCGGATCAGCGGGCGACCAGGCCACCGTCGACGGCCAGCGCCTGGCCCGTCACGAAGCCGGAGCGCGGCGAACACAGCCAGGCCACCGCTTCGGCGACTTCCTCGGCGGTGCCCATTCGGTTCATCGGATGCAGGGCGGCGAACTGGCGTTCCGCCGCCGGGTCCTCGCGTGTGATGCGATCGATCATCTCGGTCTTGATCGCGCCAGGACAGACGGCGTTGACCCGCACGGGTGATTCCGCATACTCCAGGGCCGCCGCCCGCGTCAGCTGAATCACCCCGCCCTTGGAGGCGCAATAGGCGGGCAGCCCGGCGAAGCCGACCAGGCCGGCCACGCTGGCCATGTTGACGATGGCACCGCCCCCCTCCTGCGCGGCCATGATTCCAAGCTGAGCCTTCATGCAAAGGAAGACGCCGCGCAGATTCACACCGATCACCCGATCGAAGTTGTCCAGGCTGCACTCGGCCGTGGGCGCCTGCTCACCTTCGATACCGGCATTGTTGCAGGCCGCATCGAGACGACCGAAGCGCTGCATGATCCGCTCGTGCAGGGCCTCCACGGCGCCCGGGTCGGACACATCGGCCGTCATGAAGACCGCCTCGGCACCCGTTTCCTTCAAGGCTCGAGCCGCCTGTTCTCCACGCTGGGCATCCCGATCGGAAAGCACGACCCGACATCCCTCCCGGGCGAAGACTTCCGCGATCGCCCGACCGATCCCGGTGGCGGCGCCGGTGACCAGCGCGACACTGTCCATGGCAAACATGAGCGTCTCCTTGGCTTTTATGGGAGTGAGGACAGATGGTAGCGCCGATTCCTGCAGCATCGCAGCAGCGCGGGGCTCCGACCACCGCTCCGGATCGCCTCCGCTGCGTGATCGCCCAGGCCCCTGTGGATTCGATACCGCCCCGGCTTCACTTGAAAGGGGCGTGAGATCGTTTCAGTTGCCCAGCAGTCTGAACACCCAGGCGAGCAACAGCAGCATGGCGGGCATGATCACCCAGGCGGCTCGCCGGGCCTTGCGCCGGCGCTCGCGCGCGGCGGCCAGCGCTCGCTCCCTGTAGGGCTCGGGCAGGGTCCGGTCGCAGTGCTCGCAGTCGGATTCCTCGGCCAGGGTCAGTCGGTGGCAGAAGGGGCAGTCAAGGCGCAGCCGAAGGTCGATCGGCGGTGGCAGGTACATTGGCTGGCGCTGTCCCGGGGCAGGCTCAGGGCACGTTCTCGAAGCGGTCCCGGAACACCGTTTCGGCTTCGAGCTGATTGAAATTGCCGAAGAAGCGCAACACCAGGCTCGTCGAGTTGATCGTCAGGGTCTCGCAAGGCTGACCGTAGGTCGGATCCACGGTGCCGGGCTGGGTATTGACCCACCCAGGCTGCTGAGACTCGCAGACGGTGTATTCCTGGCCCGAGACGAGACCCGGGAAGCTCACGCGAATGCCCAGATCGCCGTTCGCGTTCTGGTTCTCGACGCTGGTCGTGCCCTGGGCCACCAGGCCACCCTCGCTGTCGTAGATCCGGAATTCCCAGCCGACCAGCGCATTACCGGAAGGCGCTTCACCGACACCGGTGTTGATCTCGTTGTTGATGCCGTTCTGATCGAGGTCGTTGTACTTGATCAATCTGAGAATGTAGGTGTCACCAGCGTGGGCCAGGGAGCTGCCCAGCAACAGCAGGGTCAGCGCCAGCAGGACGCCAGGGCGTGCACCGGCCCGGCGAAGGATGCGGGTTCTATCGATCATGAACATCGAGACTCCTGGTGGCTGGATGGACGGACCCAGTGCTCCCCACTTCAGGCACCCGACCCAAGGGCACGGGACCCTACCCAAGCGACCCGCGGATGTCAATTGCGGGCGGGCGCTTCGCTTCGAGACAGGACGCGGACGACTCCTGCCCGCTGGACTGCCTGGGCCGAAGAACCGCCCTCCTCAGCTCTGGCCGGCCACGGTCATTCGGTCGATCAGCAGGGCGCCGGTGCGGAGGTTGTGGCGGGTGTCGATATCGTCCCCGACGCCGACGATGCCGGCCAGCATGGCCTTCAGATTGCCCGCGATGGTGATCTCCTCGACGGGCCAGGCGATCCGACCGTTCTCGATCCAGAAGCCCGCCGCCCCGCGCGAGTAATCTCCGTTGACCAGATTGACGCCCTGGCCCATGACTTCGGTGACCAGCAGGCCGGTCCCGACCCGTTCGATCAGAGCATCGACGGGCTGGCGGTCGGCCTCCACGACGAGGTTGCGCACGCCACCGGCATTGGCGGTCGTCTCCAGCCCCAATCGACGTGCCGAGTAGGCGCTGAGCACGTAGCGCTCGAGCACGCCTTGGTTCACCAGGGCGCGCTCGCGAGTGGCCACGCCATCGGCATCGAAGGCCGACGAGCCGGAGCCGCCGGGCAGACGGGGATGCTCGACCAGGCTGATGCCCGCCGGCAGGATCGCCTGCCCCGCCGCATCCAGCAGGAAACTGGACCGGCGATAGAGATTGCCCCCGGAGACCGCGCTGACCAGATGCCCGATCAGACCGCGCGCCACTTCGCGGGCAAAGAGCACGGGCACCGGGCCCGTCGGCACGCGCCTGGCTCCCAGTCGCCGAAGGGTGCGCTCGGCCGCGGCCAGGCCCGTCTGCTCGGGGGCCGCGAGCGCGTCGAAACGACGGGCACTGTCCCAGTCGTAGTCACGCTGCATGCCCTGCTCGTCGGCGGCGATCAGCACGCAGCTCTGGGAGTGGCGAGTGGAGCGTGAACTGCCCAGGAAACCGTGCGTGTTCGCATAGACCGACAGGCTGGCTTCGCTGGACACGCTGGCACCCTCGGAATTGCTGATGCGCGAATCGGCTTCGCGGCCCGCCTGCTCCATCAACTTCGCACGCTCGGCCAGCTGGTCGAGCTCGAGATCGTTCGGGTGCCAGAGATCCAGGTCCGGAAACTCGCGCGCCATCAGCTCGGCCGGGGCCAGGCCGGCGGCTCGGTCACGCTGGGTCTGACGGGCGATGGCCAGGGCGCGCTCGACGCATTGATCGATCACCTCGGGCCTCAGGTCACCGGTCGAGGCCGTGCCGCTGCACTGGCCGATGTAGGCGGTCACGCGCAGGCCGCGGTCACGGGCCTCTTCGAGGAGCTCGATCTCTCCGAGACGGACACCGGCTTCCCGGCTCAGGCTGGAGGACACGCTGACCTCGGCCTGTTCGGCGCCACCGGCGCGGGCCTGATCGAGGGCGCGCTGGGCGATGCCGACCAGCAGTTCGTTCTCGCGTTCGGGGTTGGCCAGCAGTTCGGCCGAGCTACCGTTGCTCATCGCGCCCATCACTGGGTTCCTCCGACGGTCAGTCCATCGATGCGCAAGGTCGGCTGGCCGACGCCCACGGGCACGCTCTGCCCTTCCTTGCCGCAGACGCCGACGCCGGAGTCCAGGGCCAGGTCATTGCCGACCATGCCGACCCGGGTGAGCACATCCGGTCCGTTGCCGATCAGGGTCGCACCCTTGATGGCCGGGCCGATCTTGCCGTTCTTGACTCGATAGGCCTCGGAGGCGGCGAACACGAACTTGCCCGACGTGATGTCGACCTGTCCGCCGTTGAAATTGACCGCGTAGATGCCGTCCTCGACCGAGGCGAGAATCTCTTCCGGGTCGTGCTTGCCGGGCAGCATGTAGGTGTTGGTCATGCGCGGCATGGGCAGATGAGCGAAAGACTCGCGGCGACCGTTGCCAGTCGGCTTCACGCCCATCAGGCGGGCATTGAGTTTGTCCTGCATGTAGCCGACCAGGCGCCCGTTCTCGATCAGGGTGGTGCAGCCGGCCGGCGTCCCCTCATCGTCGATGGCCAGGGAGCCACGCCGATCGGCCAGGGTGCCGTCGTCGACGATCGTGCACTCCGGGCTGGCCACCTGCTCGCCGATGCGATTGCTGAAGGCCGAGATGCCCTTGCGGTTGAAATCACCTTCGAGGCCATGACCGATCGCCTCGTGCAGCAGCACGCCGGGCCAGCCGGGCCCCAGGACCACGGTCAGATGTCCGGCCGGAGCGTCCGTTGCGCCCAGATTGACTTCCGCCTGGCGCACGGCCTCGCGCGCCTGCGCCTGCCAGAATTCGGGATCCTGCAGTCGAGCCAGGGAATAGCGCCCGCCGCCGCCGGCAAAACCCTGTTCCCTTCGATCCCCCTCTTCCATCAGCACCCGGATGTCCAGGCGCACCAGGGGGCGAACATCGCCGGCGAAGGTGCCATCGCTGGCGGCCACCAGGATGGCTTCATGACTGGCCGAAAGATTGACGCTGACCTGACTCACCCGTGGATCGAGGGACCGAACATAGGCATCGATCGTGCGCAGCAACTCGACGCGATCGGCCGATTGCCCTTCGGCGGTGGGGTCACTGCGTCGATAGCGTTCGGGCGTGACGATGGCGGGGGCCAGCTGGATTCGCCCGTCGCCGGCCTGACGGCCGATGGCACGCGCGCTGTCGGCGGCATCGAGGAGAGCCGGCAGGGTGATCGCGTCGGCGTAGGCAAAGCCGGTGCCGGCGCCGGCGATGGCACGCACGCCCACGCCCTGGTCGACGTCCCAGTTACCGCTCTTGACCGAGCCGTCCTCGAGCGACCAGCCCTCGCGCACGCGGCGCTGGAAGTAGAGCTCGCCGAAATCCACCGCGCCACCGGCCAGACGGGAAATCGCCCGCTCGATGTCGGACTGATCCAGTCCAGTGGGTTCCAGCAATTGCGCGCGTGCCAGTTCGAACATGAGTCAGGCTTCCAGGATTGAGCAGTGGATGTTGAAGTCGAATATTCGGGCGCCGGGCCGGCGATTCAATCGAAGGGGTTCAGTCGGGCGGGGGTGGCCCGATGACCGTTTCCTCCCCGGCCTCGTCGGTGACCCGTGCCTCGACCAGTTCGATCAGGGGCTCGTGCCAGGGCCCGGTCACCGTGTAGCGGGCCTCGGCGATGCCACGCAGCGGACGATCGAGAATCGACTGCAGCACCAGACCGGCGGCGGCCCCGACCGGGCCGCCGGCGAGCACGCCGATCACCGGCAGGGTGCCGCCGATGCCGGGCTCGACGCGAACCTGCTGATCGTAGCGGCGGGCCGCCATGTCCGTGTCACCGCTGATGGTGATCCGGGCCGCCGGTGAGTAGACGACCAGGGCGTCCGTTCGGGCGAAGCCGGCCGCGAGATCGAAGCGGCCCTCGATCTGATCGAATTTCAGTCCGCTGCCGAAGACATCGCGGAAATCGAGGGTCAGGCGACGTGGCAGGGCCGTCAGACTGCCCAGGCCCAGCAGACGACCCGCGCCCGGCCGGGCCTCGGGAATCGTGCCATCGGCGATCTGCAGATCCAGCACACCGCTCAGACGACCAAGCTCGAAATCCAGCGGCGCCCCCGGCCAGCGCAGATCGACTTCGAGCTGGGTGCGCTCGGCGTTCAGTGCGGCCTGGTAGCCGGCGGATTCGAGCAGCCCTTCGACTTCGTCAGTCGTCAGACGACCGATGAACTGCGATTCGGCGCGCCCGTCGCGCATCACCCAGCGCCCGTTGCCGTTGAGCCTCAGATCCGGGCCGGAGACGTCGATCAGTTCCACCTCGACGCCCTCGGCCGACGGATGGGATTCCAGGCGAGCGCGACCCAGGTTGAGGTTGCCCCAGCGCAGGTCTTCGATCAGCACATGCAGGGGCGGAAGGCCGATCGGGTTGACGCTGGAGGTCTGGGACGATAGCGGCTGGCTGGCCAGATCGGCCGATTCGGGCACGGGTTCGACCGGATCGAGGGATAGACGCTGCAGGTCCGCCACGACCACGCGGCCGGAATCGAGGGGAACGGGCACGATCAGCTCGCCGGCCAGGTCGGGGCCTTCCAGCCAGGCGTGCCAGGACGAGGCTTCGCGCTCCAGCGACAGATCGACGCTCTCGATCAGTGCTCCGCCGAATTCCAGGGTGCCGATCTGCAGGTCGAACTCGGCATCGAGGTCCTGGGCGATCTCGGCATCGAGCGCGTCGACGGCCGGTCGCATCAGGCGCTGCCAGGCCACGGGGTTGAGGTGATCCAGCTGGCCCTGCAGGCTCAGACCATGCTCGGGCAACGCGGGCCAGCCCGGCACCTGATTGGCCACCGTACCCACCCGAAGCCCGGCCCGCCAGCTTGCACCGCGACGCTCGGCCAGGCCCAGCAGCCAATCGGCCACGCGCAGGCGCAGGGACTGCTCCTCGTCGTCGACGCGCAGCGTGGCCGAGCTCGGCCAGGCCAGCTCTCGCGGCTTGGCCAGCGGCTCGGGCAGATTGATCGACAGCCCGCTCAGATCGCTCTCGATTTCGATCCCGAGGCCTCCGTAGTCATGGGGCGAGACCTCGACCTCGACATCCGTTCGCCCACTGATTCGATCGGCCAGGGTGCCGGCTTCGGCCAGCACGCGGATCGGATTCAAGTGGCCGCTGAGCTGCAGCCAGGCCGGTTCGGCGAAGGACGCCACCAGGTCCAGCCGGGCGGGCGACGACTCGCCGGGCCCGGGCGCCAGCTCGAGCGTCGCCGGCCCCAGGGCACGACGATCGAACCCCACCGTCCCGCTCAAGCCCTCGAATTCCAGGCCGGCATCGGGAAGGCGCAGCCTGGCCTCCCGCAGGCGCGCCTCACCCTCCAGCCACCAGTCCTCCATGCGTCGGAAGGGCAGGCGCATGCGGGTGTCGATTTCGACCGGGCCGCTCCATTGCATCGGCGCCAGGGAGCGCTGCCAGACCTCGAAGGGAAGCTCGCCGAGCAGGCCCGCCACGTCCTCGCCCGGGCGTTCCCCGGAACGAATCTCCAGCGCCAGCTCCGGTTCGGTCAGATCGCCCAGGTTCAGGTCCGCGGAGTCCAGCGCCAGCGCCCCCAGGCGACCGCGTTCGATGCGACCGGCCATCGAACGGCCGACGAAGCTGGCCTGCCCGGCCAGGCGGCTGGCCCGGGGCCAGTCCGGCCAGTAATCGATCGAGACGCCCTGGAATTCGACCTCGCATTCGAAGTGCCCGAGGCGGATCTGCCGCGCGCGGGTGCCGGCCTGCATATGCAACACCACCTCTCCACTGGCCTGTTCCACCCATTCCATCGAGCGATTCAACCAGGCGTCGGCCTTGGGGGGGATGTAGCGAAGCGGCAGAAAGCGCCGCGGATCCAGGGGCCCGACCCGATCGGCCTGGATGTAGAGGTCGACGAAGGGCTTGCGCTGGTTGAAGATCAGCCAGCCATGGGTCGCGCCGGCGAGAAAGGCCGTTTCCAGCGCCACGTCCTGCAGCTCGACCGCCAGCGGAGACAACAGGGCCCGACCGGCCACGCGCTCGATCTCGATCGGCTCGCGAAACATCGAGGCCCAGACCACCCGCGGCTGGCCGTGTGGAGTGAGGACGGGCCGATCTCCGTCCAGGCCGAGCTCGAGGCTCAGACCGGACACGCTCGGGAAGCGTGGCTCGATGCGCCAGTCCAGATCCTCGAGGCGGCCTTCCAGGGCCTGCAGGCCCCGATCGAAGCGCCAGCCTGCCTGGAGGCCTTCGACTCGGCCGGACACCCGCTCGGGCCAGGCCCGGCGTTCGGACAACCAGGGACTGAGCAGGCGGTGCACCGGTGCCAGATCCAGCCAATCGACGGCGAGCGCCCAATCCTCATCGTGGCGAGCCATGGCCAGGCCACGGGCCACGGGCGTCGGCGACTCGACGCCGAGATCGAGGCGGACCAGTTCGACGGTGCTGACCCGATTCTCCCGGCCGGCGACCAGTTCGACCACCAGGGGCGGCGCACCGGCTTCGAATCCGTCCAGCGAGAGATCGGCGTCCAGGCGCCCGCCCTGCTCGTCCGTCCAGTCCGCCCAGGCCTCCATCGACAGGCGCGTGCTTTCGGGTAGCCAGGGGGCAGCCAGCCATTGCCGGACCAGCAGATCCTGACCGTTCAACCAGGCGCGCCCGCGCTGCCAGCGGCCGTTGGCCCGGCTCATCAGCAGCGAAACCTCCAACGCATTGCCCTCGGCCTGCCCCGGCACCAGTCGACCCCGCACCAGGGTGTCGGGGCCGCGCCGGCGCACATCACCCTCGGTCAGACGAGCCGAGACCTCGAGCCCGTTGCGGGCACGAATGCTCAAGCGGGCATCGCGGACCGCCAGATCACCGAAGGGCATGCGATCGTCCCCACGCTCCTCACCGCCGAGACGCGCACCGCCTTCGAGCCGCAGTCCCCAGCGGCCCTCGACATCTTCCTCCAGCACCAGGTCCAGGCCGAGGATGATCAATTCGAGCAGATTGCGCTCCGAATCGAGCAGGTTGGGCAGATGCAGTTCGAGGCGAGCCTGGTCCACATGAAGCAGCGGATCGGCCCCATCACCGACGATCACCTGGTGGAGCGTCAGCTTCGGGGTCAGGCGTGGCCACTGGGCCTCCACGCGCCCGATGCTGACCGGCTCGCCGAGGCGCTCGCTCATGACCTGGACAAGCCAGGGGCGAAGTTCATCCGCGTAGGGGATCAGGGCTCGCCCGATGCCAACCAGCACGGCCGTGGCAATGATGATGACGGCCAGGATGGTGAGCATCCAGGCGCGGAGCTGAGCGAGCCAGCGCCGCAACCTCGACGGTTGAGCGGCACTTCGAGTCAAAGCAGAACGACGTCGAACTGTTCCTGACCGTACTGCTCTTCGGGCTGGAACTGGATCGAGGTCCCCAGCTGTTCGGTCAACTCGGCGATGGATCGATGATGATCCTCGAGGATTCGATGCACCACGGTGGGTGTGGCCATGACCCGGAGCTGACCGGTCTCGAACTGGCGCACGGCACGCAGGATCTCACGGAAGATCTCGGCGCAGACCGTCTCGACGCTCTTGACCCGACCACGACCGTCGCAGGCCTTGCAGGGCTCGCAGAGTCGATGTTCGAGGCTCTCGGTGGTGCGCTTTCGAGTCATCTCGACGAGACCGAGCGGCGAAATCTCGGACACGGTGCTGCGAGCGTGGTCGCGAGCCAGGGCCCGCTGCAGGGTCCGCAGGACCTGACGCTTGTGTTCGGGGTCGTTCATGTCGATGAAGTCGATGATGATGATGCCGCCCAGATTGCGAAGCCTGAGCTGCCGTGCGATGGCCTGTGCCGCTTCCAGATTGGTCTTGTAGATGGTTTCTTCAAGGTTGCGGAAGCCCACATAGGCACCGGTGTTCACATCGACCGTGGTCATCGCCTCGGTCTGATCGATGGCCAGATGGCCGCCGGACTTCAACGGTGCCACCCGGCTCAGGGCTCGCGAGATCTCGTCTTCGACGCCGTAGAGATCGAACAGGGGGCCGTCGGCCCGATAGTGCTCGATCCGATCCGACCACTCGGGGAAGAACTCCTTGGCGAAGCGCACGGCGCGCTCCTGGGTCGCCTGGTCGTCGATCCGGACCTTGTCGATGCCGGCATGCATGTGGTCGCGCAGCGATCGATACGGCAGGGACAGATCTTCGTAGATGCACTGCCCCGGCTTGGCCGAGCCGACCGAAGCCTCGATGCGGGCCCAGAGGCGACGCAGGTAATCGATGTCCTTGGCCAGCGCTTCTTCACCCACGCCTTCGGCATTGGTCCGCAGAATGAATCCGGCCTTGACCTGTTCACCGATCAGGCTCCGGAGCAGGTCCTTCAGACGCTGCCGCTCCTCGTCGGTCTCGATCCGGACCGACACGCCGATGTTGGCGACCTCGGGCAACAGGACCAGATAGCGCGACGGAATGCTCAGCTGCGTGGTCAGCCGTGCACCCTTGCTGCCGAGCGGATCCTTGATGACCTGCACCAGCAGCTGCTGTCCCTGATGGACCAGTTCGGAAATCGCCGGCGGCTGGACCGGCTCGCCTTCCTCGTTGAGTTCGGGCTGGCGCGGCAGGATGTCGTTGGCGTGCAGGAAGGCGGTTCGGTCGAGGCCGATATTGACGAAGGCGGCCTGCATGCCCGGCAGCACACGCTCGACGCGTCCCATGTAGATGTTGCCGACGTAGCTGGCGTCATCGTCGCGTTCCAGATAGAGCTCCTGCAACAGCCCGTTCTCGACCACGGCGACGCGGGTCTCGGTCAGGGTCACATTGATCAGGATCTCGTCACTCACGCTTTAGTGTCTCCAGCCGTCCGGCAAGGGCGGGCAAGCCCGGTGCAGCATAGCATCCGAGCGTCGCGCCTAGATTCTCAGCAGACCGGCCGCGCGCAGCAACTCACCGGTCTCGAACAGGGGCAGCCCGACCACCCCGCTGTAGCTCCCGTCGATCCGTCGCACCCAGTGGCCGGCATCGTTCTGGATTCCGTAGGCCCCCGCCTTGTCCAGGGGGTCACCGGAGGCGACGTAGCGCTCTATCCAGGCCGCGGGAAGCTCGGCGAAACGGACATCGGTCACCGACAGTGCTTCGACCGGCTCGCGGCCCGGCACGAGCAGGGCCACGGCACTCATCACCTGGTGCGCCCTGCCGGACAGCTGCTCGAGCATGGCTCGGGCCGCCTCGGGCGTGCCCGGCTTGCCGAGGATCCGACCGTCGATGACGACGCTGGTGTCGGCCGCGAGCACGGCACGATCCGGCTGGCGCCTGGCCACGGCGGCCGCTTTCTCCAGGGCCATGCGCTGGACGTAGCGGCGCGCCGCTTCTCCCGGATGCACCGACTCGTCGATTTCGGCTGCCTGGACCTCGAAGAGGAGACCGAAGCCGGACAGCAGCTCGCGGCGCCTCGGGGATCCGGAGGCGAGGATCAGATCAGCCGCCACGGTGATAGGGGTGTCCACTGAGGATGGTCGAGGCGCGGTAGAGCTGCTCGGCCACCAGCACGCGCACCAGCATGTGCGGAAAGACCGCCGGCCCCAGTGACCAGCGCGCCTGACAGCTGGCCAGCAGATCCGGATGCAGGCCCTCGGCGCCACCGATCAGGAAGCAGACCGGGTCGCCGTCCTGCTGCCAGTCGGCGAGATGTCGAGCCAGGACTTCGGTGGACCAGGGCCTGCCCGCCCCGTGCATCGCGATGCGGCGCGCCCGCTCGGGGATCCGATCGGCCAGGGCCTGGGCTTCGGCCTCGCGCTCGCGTCCGGTGGCCTTGCGGCCGGCCACCGGCACTTCGATCAGTTCCAGCGGGAGATGCGGCGGCAGACGGCGGGCGTATTCCTGCCAGCCCTCCGCGACCCAGCCAGGCATGCGCTGGCCGACCGAAATCACCCGCAGATCCATCCGGCGGGCGGCTCAGATCTGGGCGGACTGGCTGGCGGGCGGTGCCGACCAGAGCTTCTCGATGTTGTAGAAGGCGCGGGTCTGCGGCAGCATCAGGTGCACCACCACGTCGACCAGGTCGACCAGGACCCATTCGGCTTCACGCTCCCCTTCCACGCCCAGGGGCTGGACCCCGGCCGCCTTGGCGCGCTGCACCAGCCGGTCGGCCATGGCCTTGACCTGGCGGGTGGAGTTGCCGCTGGCAACGATCATGAAATCGGCAAAGCTGGAGCGATCGCGGAGGTCGATCACCTGGATGTCTTCGCCCTTGGCATCGTCGAGGACCGAAACGGCCAGATCGCGAAGGGCTTCAGCGTCGAGGACAGGTTGTGCGTTCAAGAATCCGTTCTGGCAAGCATGGGCAGAAGAGCAGTCTACTCCCTTTGCCGCCCAGTTTCATGCACCGGCGGCCTGAGCGTAGAGCCCGTGCTTGCGGATGTAGGCCAGCACCGTGGCCGGCAACAGGAAGCGCGGGTCGCGACCGGAGGCCAGCTGACGTCGGATATCGGTGGAGGAAATCGCCAGCTGGGTCACTTCGACCTGACGCACTCGGCCCGCCGGCGTGGTCATCAGATCACGCGTGCGCTGCACCCGGCGTTCGGCGAACATCTCGCCCAGATCCTGGGGGTAGCGCGGCCGGCTCCGGGGGCGGGTCATGATGACCAGATGGGCCAGATCGAACAGCTCGCGCCAGCGATGCCAGCGATTGAGTCCGTTGGCGGCGTCCTGGCCGACGCACAACAGCACCGGCGCATCGCCCGCATCGGCACGCACGCTGGCCAGGGTGTCGACCATGAAGGAGGGCCCGGAACGGCGCACTTCCCGATCGTCGACGGCCAGATCCGGATAGGGCGCCAGGGCCAGCTCGAGCATGGCCAGGCGATGATAGGCGTCTGCCCAGGTGCCCTCGCGATGCGGCGGGTGGCCCGCCGGCAGCAAGCGGAAGTCGCTGACCTTGAGCTGCTCGGCCACCTCGGCCGCCGCGCGAAGGTGTCCGTAGTGAACGGGATCGAAGGTGCCCCCGAAGATGGCGATGGCGTCGTTCTTCATGCCGCCAGACGTTCGCGATCGTTCAGGGCCAGGCCGACGCAGAGCCGCTCCAGATTGAGCCAGAATTCGTCGCGGGCGTTCGACTTGGACTGGCGATCGAGGTCGGACAGGCGAACCAGGGCCTGCCGAACCGTGCCGGGATCCATGCGATTGACCGCCGCTGCAAGGGCTTGATGCCTGGACTGCCAGATCTTCAGGGTATCCAGCGCCTGGCCCAGCGGCATCTGCTGGCTCAGCGACTGCAGGGATTCGATCAGCTTCAGCTCGCGGGCCAGCGCGAAGACGATCATCGGCTGCGGCGTATCGGTCTCGGCCAGGCCACGGATGCAGCGCACCGCCGCCCCGGCCTGGCCGGTGACGGTCAGTTCGGTCAGGCGGAAACTGTCGAAGCGGGCGCTGTCGGCCACCGCCGAGCGCAGGGCCTCGACGTCCAGGCAGGCGCCGCGGCCGTAGAACAGGGCCAGGCGCTCGACCTCCTGCGCGGCGGCGAGGAGATTGCCTTCCAGGCGCTCGGCCAGGAAGCGGCAGGCCGCATCGTCGGCGCTCAGCCCCCGGCTGCGCAGGCGGCGTTCGATCCACTGCGGCAGCTGATGCGCCTTGACGTTCCAGCAGGGTACGAACACGCCGACCTTGTCCAGGGCCTTGAACCAGGCCGATTTCTCCTGGGCGATCTCCCAGGCCTGCGCCTTGACCAGCAGCACGTCGTCGCTGCCCGCCTCCGCCCAGTCGCGCAGCGCGGCGCCACCGTCGCGGCCGGGCTTGCCGCTGGCCAGACGGACCTCGATCAGACGGCGACTGGCGAACAGGGACATGGACTCCCCGGTCGACCCCAGCTCGGACCAGTTGAAACGTGCATCGGCCTCGAGCACCACGCGCTCGGCGATCTGCTCTTCGCGCGCTCTTCGGCGCACGGCGTCACAGGCCTCTTCGACCAGCAGCAGCTCGGGCCCGGCCACCAGGTAGACCGGCGCCAGACCGCGCTCGAGCGTGCCAGCGAGCCGGTCCGGGAAACACTTCATGTCTCGCCGAGCCCCTCGAGGCGGCGCAGGACTCGCGTGGCCATGGCCTGGCGCAGGTCCGAGCGCAGGAATTCCTCCTCGCGGGTGGCCGCCAGGATCTCCTGCTCGTCGAAGCTGTAGTCACGGGTCAGACGCAGGGTTTCCCGGTCGATGCGCAGGACGCCGTCCGGATCGCTCAGGCTGAGCGTCAACTCGAAGATCAGCACGAACTCGCGCACGCGGGCATCGCCGGCGATGGTCAGGGGTTCGCGGCGCAGGCGCTCGGAGACGATCACCAGCTCCGCCTGCGATTCACCGGGGCGGGTTTCGACCTCGACCCCATTGGCCTCTAGCAGGCGCTCGAGCTCGCGCAGGAAGGGGCTCGACTGATCGCCGGACACGATCAGGGTGCGCTCCATGAAGGCCGGCAACTGCGCCTCACCGCGCAGCTGGAAGCCACATGCCACGGTCAGCAGGGACAAGGCTAGAACGGTCAGGATACGCATCAGTTGGCCACGATGTTGACGATCTTGTTCGGCACCACGATCACCTTGCGAACGGTCAGATCGGTCAGGAAGCGCGCCACGTTTTCCTCGGCCAGGGCCTCGGCCTCGACCTGATCACGAGGATGGTCCGGCGCCACTTCGATGCGGCCACGCACCTTGCCATTGACCTGCACGACCATGGTGATCTGATCGCGCTTGAGCGCTTCGGGATCGACGTCGGGCCAGCCGGCGTCGAACACGGAGCCTTCCCGACCCAGCTGCGTCCAGAGCGCCTCGGCGATGTGCGGCGTCACCGGAGCGATCAGGCGAACCACCCCTTCCCAGGCTTCCTGACACAGGGCACGGCCTTCATCGGACTCGGCCCGGAAGCGATTGAGGTGGTTGCAGAATTCCATGATCGCGGCGATCGCGGTATTGAAGGTGTAGCGACGACCGAAGTCATCGCCGGTCTTGGCGATCGTCTCGTGCAGCAGACGGCGCAGTTCGCGCGCCTCGAGCGCCCGACCGCCACCTTCGGGCTGCTGGCCGGCCACATGCATCTGAACCCCGGTCCAGAGCCTGCGCAGGAAGCGCCAGGCCCCTTCCACGCCGGCATCCGACCATTCCAGGGACTGCTCCGGCGGAGCCGCGAACATGGAGAACAGGCGCACCGTATCGGCGCCGTAGTGATCGACCAGGGCCTGGGGATCGACCCCGTTGTTCTTCGACTTGGCCATCTTCTCGATGCCGCCGGGGACGACCGGCTGCCCGTCCGAGGCCAGAATGGCACGCTTGATGCCACCTTTCTCGTCGCGTTCGATCTCCACGTCGGCGGGGTTGAACCAGCTGCGACGCCCGGCGTCGTCTTCGCGGTAGTAGGTTTCGGCCAGCACCATGCCCTGGGTGAGGAGATGCTCGAAGGGCTCGGACACGCCGACCAGACCTTCGTCGCGCATCAGGCGGGTCCAGAAGCGCGCGTAGAGCAGATGCAGGATGGCGTGTTCGATGCCCCCGATGTACTGATCGACGGGCATCCAGTCGGCCGTGTGTTCATCGACCATGGCCTGGTCATTGCCGGCGCAGGTGTAGCGCAGGAAATACCAGGACGAGTCGACAAAGGTGTCCATCGTGTCGGTCTCGCGGCGCGCCGCAGCACCGCACTTCGGACAGCTCGTGTTGACGAAGTCCTCGCAGCGATTGAGGGGGTTGCCGGCGCCATCGGGCACGAGATCCTCCGGCAGGCGCACGGGCAGGTCTTCCTCGGGCACCGGCACGTCACCGCAGGCCTCACAGTGGATGATCGGAATCGGGCAGCCCCAGTAGCGCTGGCGGGAGATGCCCCAGTCGCGCAGGCGGAACTGGATCCGCGACTTGCCTGCGTTTCTGGCTTCGAGGGCGGCGACGATCGCCGTCGCAGCCTCGGCACAGCGCAGGCCATCGAAATCACCGGAATTGACCAGGCTGCCGTCCTTGGCCGCGTAGGCATCGTGCCACTGGGTGGCGTCCCAGGTGACGTCCTCGGGCAGGCTGACGACCTGGCGGATCGGCAGCTGGTACTTGTTGGCGAACTCGAAATCGCGCTCGTCGTGCGCGGGCACGGCCATGATCGCGCCCTCGCCGTAGCCCATCAGCACGTAGTTGGCGACCCAGACGGGCAGTTCGTCGCCGGTCAGGGGATGGATGGCCTTCAGGCCCGTGTCCATGCCGAGCTTTTCCTGGGTGGCGATATCGGCTTCGGACACCCCGCCCTTCTGGCACTCGGCGATGAACTCGGCCAGGGCCGGGTTGTGCTCGGCGGCGGCGCGGGCCAGAGGGTGCTCGGCAGCCACGGCCATGTAGGTCGCGCCGATCAGGGTATCGGGGCGGGTAGTGAAGACCTTGATCGTGTGATCACCGCAGGCGAAATCGATCTCGGCGCCTTCGCTGCGCCCGATCCAGTTGGCCTGCATGGTGCGCACGCGCTCCGGCCAGCCCGGCAGCTCGTCCAGTCCGGCCAGCAGCTCGTCGGCGTAGTCGGTGATGCGCAGGTAGTACATCGGGATCTCGCGCTTCTCGACCAGGGCACCGGTGCGCCAGCCGCGGCCGTCGACCACCTGTTCGTTGGCCAGCACGGTCTGGTCGACCGGGTCCCAGTTGACGGTGCCGGTCTTCTTGTAGGCCACGCCGCGCTCGAGGAGCTTGAGGAAGAACCACTGGTTCCAGCGGTAGTACTCCGGGTCGCAGGTCGCGAGCTCACGGTCCCAGTCGATGGCGAAACCCAGCGCCTTGAGCTGGCCACGCATGTGGTCGATGTTGTCGCGGGTCCACTTCGCCGGTGGCACGCCATTGGCCATGGCCGCGTTCTCTGCCGGCAGGCCGAAGGCATCCCAACCCATCGGCTGCAGGACGCGCTTGCCGTTCATCCGATGGAAACGCGAGATCACGTCCGAGATCGTGTAGTTGCGCATGTGGCCCATGTGCAACTTGCCCGAGGGATAGGGAAACATGCTCAGGCAGTAGAAGCGTTCACCGCTGCCGCGCTCGGCGCGGTGGCTGCCCGCTTCCTCCCAGGCCTGCTGGACGGACGGTTCGATGGCGGAGGGGTTGTAGGTCTCTGACACGTGCTTGGCTCGTTGCTGCGGGTCCGACAATGAAACGACACCGTCGACGCGAGGTCGACGATGCCGATTCGAGGATTCAGACCGGGAAGTATGCCCCAAACCGCTGGGCATCGCATGCCGTCGAGGCCCTTCGGGCCCGACGGGCGGGGAACGAGACTACCGCGCGCTCCGAACCATCCAGGCGCGCAGCAGCAACAGCGCGCCGAGGACGAAGAGGACGAGGCCCCAGGACGGAATCAGATAGACCGAAATCAGGGCCAGCAGCAGGGCCGCCAGAGCGAAGGCCAGTGCGTCCTGCACTCGATCGTGAATCAGATCCGAGCGCTGAGTGAACACCAGCAGCAGTTGATCCAGGCTGAGCTTGCCGCCGCCCATGAAGGCCAGCGGCAGCAGCATGGCCAGGAACAGGAAGGGAATCCGGAAATTGCCCCGGAACTCGCCGTCCTCCATCACCCGCGAGACCGAATAGCCCTGCCAGAGCTGGCCGAGGCTGTCCCAGTCAGCCGGCCAGTGAACGGCGGCGATGGCCACGGTGGTCACGACCAGCAGCGTCACGGCGAAGAATCGGGTGAACAGACCCAGGGCCAGGGCCAGGCCGGCCACGATCTCGGTCCAGGTCACCATCATCCAGTTCAGATTCGCCGACAGCATTCCGAAGGGAAAGGCGAACTCCTGATTGACGAACCATCCGGGCGCTTCGCTGCCGACGCGAAACTTGTTCATTCCGGCCGTAAAGAACTCGTGGGCCAGCAGCAGACGCAGACCCAACGGGGCCAGCCAGTCACCGGCGGCGCGCAGGCGGTCGGTCAGTTGATCGTAGAGTTCGCTCATTGGATCTCGGCTCCCTGATGATGGATGGGTGTGGATTCAGCGAGAAGACCGTGCCCGCCCGAAAAATCTTGCAGGCGACGACGCCATCCGTCGCCGGCCAGGCCTCGTCAGTTCTCGCCGAGAAACTCGAAGCGGTCCTCGAACAGGCGATCCGAAGGCGGTGCTTCGACGAAGATCGTGACCTGATCCAGGCCGACCTGCTGATCGCTGTCGATGGCCCGGGCGCTGATCACGTGCGTGCCCACGATCAGCTGGCTGGTCTGGAAGGACGGACCGCTGCCGATCATGCCCTGGAGATTGGACGACCAGCGCAGTTCGGCATCGAGCGAGCCATCCTCCGCATCCACCGCCTCCCCGCTGAAGTCGATGGCGGCACCGACGATGAAGCCCTGACCGTCCAGGGGGGCGTCGATGATCACCACCGGCTCGGTCATCGAAGGGTGGATGCGAAGATCGATGAAGGCGATCCCCGGCACGCCGTTTCCGGCCACCACGCGCGCACCGATACGGTGCTGACCGACGCTCAGGCTCGACACCGGCAGGCTGGAACCGGTGCCCAGCACGCCATCGAGATCGGAACGCCATTCGATCTGCGTGCTCAGATCGCCGTCGTCGGGGTGGCTGGCCGTCCCCTCGAAGCTCACCAGCTGACCGGCATCGAACTCGGCCGCGTCGGCCGGCGACAGAATCGTCACGCTGGGGGCATCGGCCGAGGCCGTGATGGTCAAGGGCGCCGGTTCGGAACGGTCATGCGACTCGCCGAAACTGCCACCGTCGTCGACCAGCACGACATCGAGAAGCAGATAGCCCGACGCCCCGCTGGCGATCTCGTAGCTCAGATCGCCGCTGACCGGGTCGATGGACGGCGCCGAGGCGAGCAGGCCCGGATTGCCTTCCACGATGGTGAACTCGAAGCTCAGGGCCTGATCGCTCTCGTTCGCCGCCCCCGGATCGATCTGGGTGGCATAGGCAGGCACCACCACCGGTACTCCGGACACGGTGGCATTGATCGACGTGGTCGAGGGCGAGAAGGACGGCGGGTCATTGACCGGCCAGACGGTGATCGTGACGGTCCCGGTCACCGTTTCGATGCCATCGGAGACCCGATAGCTGATCTCGGCCGTACCGAATTCATCGGCCGGCGGCGTGTAGGTGAACAGGCCATTGCTGGACAGCTCCACGGTGCCGCCGGAGCTCATGTCCGTCGAGGTGGCTTCGAAGCTGCCGGCATTGACCACCACCAGGGGCTGGCCCGTGTCATGGCTGTCGTTGGCCAGCACCCCGTCGTCGTAGACGAAGCTCGTCGAGCCGCTGCCATCGACGTCCCAGGCGATGAGCGCCCGGTCCTCGTTGATCGCCCGGATATCCTCGACCGTTCGCGGCAGGGCCGCCGGGGTGGCGTTTCGCTCATAGGCACCGATGTCACAGCCATCGAAGAGATCGCCGATGTCGCCCTGATCGACGGCGCGGGTCATCGCGATGCGGTCGTGTGAGCCACGCTGATCCGTCACCTGCGAGGAGCAGCGCCCCTGGTCCAGCGGCAAGGCGCCCTCGGCCAGGGCGTGGGTCAGGGTCGGGCCGCCATTGTCGGCCAGCGGCTCCAGGCCGGGATCGAGATCCGGATTGCTGGCGAAATCGTTCTGGGCGTTGGGAATTCCGAAGGGAAACTGGCTCTGGACACCGACGTTGTTGCTGATGAAATTGTGTCCCAGGCTCTCGTACTGGCCGCGGAGATTCGGCGCCGGATCGGAACTCTGATCGACGTTGCGGGCAAGGATGCTGTTGAACAGCACGACCTCGTCCTGGGCCGATGAGTAGATCGCACCCCCGTGGAGAAAATCACCGTCGGAATCGCTATCGGCCACGTTCAGCGTGAAGGTGGAATGGCGAATGCCGACCTCGGAGACGTCGGTGGGAAAGTTCGGCCCGCCGATCGCGATCGCGCCGCCGACACCGGTCGTGCGGTTGCCGCTGAAGGTGCTCGAATACACATCGAGTGTCGACACGGCCGTGGCGCTGGAAGAAAGCATCCAGATCGCGCCACCCCCCGCATCGGAGCCCGGGTTGCCGCTGACCGTGCCGAAGCTCTCGTTCTCGATGAAGGCACTGCGCTCGATGACCACGGTCTGGAAGCCACCGATCCAGATGGCCCCGCCGCCGCCGTCGTTGATGGCACTGATGCCCTGGGCGGTGTTCGATTCGAAACTGGAATCGCGAATGACAGTGGTGCCGCCGAGTCCATAGACGATGGCCAGCGCCCCGCCTGCATAGGCCGCGCCATTGTTGCTGAAGCGCACGCCTTCGATCGTCAGCTGGATGCCCGAATGCCGAGCGTAGACGCCGCCGCCAATGCCCTGCAGCGTATCCTGGGTGCCGGCATAGCCACCGTCGATACTGAGACCACGGATGAGGTAGTTTCCGGCCGCCGTGGTATTGCTCAGTTCCATCACGCGGCTGACGCCGATGCCCTGCAGGGTCAGCAGATCACGATGGGGGCCAGCGATCTCGACGGCCTCGGTGAACACCAGCGGGGCTTCGATCACGATACTGGCCGGCAGGATCGAGGGATCGAACTCGATCCGGTCGGCGAGGCCGGATTCCCCGGCCAGGCATTCGCCGGGCAAGCTGCCGCTGGGGGCATTGTCATTGGCGGCGGCCACCGCCTCGAACAGGGTGCATAGACCGTCGTCAGCGAAACCCGTCGAGGACAGGGTGCCGGTGGAATTGACGGTGATGACGGCGGCCTGGGCCGCCAGGCTCATGGCCCAGCCAAGAAGCAGGAAGATCGGGCGCATCGGACTCTCCAGTGGATCGATGCGCAGTAACGCACCAAGGAGTGCGAAAGGGGATCATTCGGGTCCGGAACGCGTTTCCGAGCGCCCCGGCAGGGTCTGACTGGCTGGCTCAGGCGGCCTGAGCGACGGTCTGCAAGCGGCGAATCGTGTCGACCTCGGCCATCAGCTCTTCCAGCGGGGGAAAGTTGAAGTCGCGCTCCAACAGGGTCGGAACGGGGCCGAGGCGCCGATAGGCCGAGGCGAGGAGGTTCCAGACCGGATCGACCACGGCAGCGCCATGGGTATCGACGATCAGGTCCTCGGCCTCGTGATGGTGCCCGGCGACGTGGATGTAGGCGACGCGGTCGGCCGGAATCCCCGCCAGGAACTCCTCCGCGTCATAGGCATGATTGACGCTGTTGACGTGGATGTTGTTGACGTCGAGAAGGAGCTTGCAGTCGGCGCGCTCGATCACGGCCTTGACGAAGTCCAGTTCGCTCATTTCCGCCCCGGGCGAGGCGTAGTAGGAAATGTTCTCCACGGCGATCTGCCGGCCGAGATGGTCCTGGACCTGCGCGATCCGATCCGCCACCCAATCGACGGTTTCCGGCAGGAAGGGCAATGGCATCAGATCGTAGAGATGACCGTGCTCCGAGCAGTAACTCAGGTGATCCGAGTAGCAGACCGCCTCATGCGCATCGAGAAAATGTCGCAGGCGCTTGAGAAAGCCCTCATCGAGTGGCTCGGGCGCCCCCAGGGACAGGGACAGACCGTGAACCAGCAGGGGGTAGCGCTCGGTGAAGTAGCGAAACTTGCGACCCAGACTTCCGCCCACGCCGATCCAGTTCTCCGGCGCCACTTCCAGGAAGTCCGGCGCCGGACCTGAATACTCCCGCAGCGGGCCGAGCAGGGCCCGACGCAGGCCCAGGCCGGCCCCCTCGACAGGGAGCCGGCCCGGATTCATGGACGATGGGGCGCTCAAGCCTGGCCGCAGGAGCCTTCGCCGCAGGAACCTTCTCCGCAGCTGCCTTCGGCATCCTTGTCGTCGTCGCCTTCGCCTTCACCACAGGCACCCTCGCCGCAGCTGCCTTCGCCGCAGGAGCCCTCTCCACAAGAGCCTTCGCCACAGCTGCCCTCGGCCTCGCTGTCTTCGTCATGGCCCTCGCCTTCACCGCAGGACCCTTCTCCACAGGAGCCCTCACCGCAGGAGCCTTCGCCGAAGTTCGGCTGGTCGAGCATGAAACCGGCGTCCAGGGCATCGGCCTGGAACAGCTGTTCACCCGCGGATTGTCCGGCCACGGCAGCGGCCGAAAGGGTCAGTGCGGACACGGTGCCCAGGGTCGAAATCAGAAGCTTCTTGTCAGCCATCGTTGTTCTCCATCGTCTTGAATCAAAAAAACGGAATGGCCCGAGCATTGCCTGTCACCGGACCGCGATCCACTCGGACCTACCGAGGGGATAAAGCACTAGACCGCCGGGCTTGCCAAATGCTTTCAAAAAAATCCGGCGTCGGGGAAGTCTTCCAGATCAGGCTCATCGGATGCAAGTCGTCGGCTGAAGTTCCCGGCCAGGCGCTTGCCTTCTTCGACACCCCATTGATCGAAGGGGTTGATCTGCCACAGCACGCTCAGCGCGAACACGGCGTGCTCGAAGCTGGCCAGCAGGTAGCCCAGGGAACGAGCGTCGAGCTCCCGGCCGAGCAGCAGGGCAACGGGACGATTGCCGGGCATGCGCTGACAAGCCCGCCCTTCCTGACGACCGAAGGCCAGTGCCTGGGCCTGGGCAAGCAGGTGCGCAAGCTGCGTGCGCTGCCAGGCGGGGTCGGCCTGACGATCCCGCACGGTGCCGACCAGGATCAAGGAATGATCGTCGGCGCCCTGGTGCAGGGCCTGGAAGATCGAGTGCTGGGCACCGGTTCCGATGCCGCCGAACACGAGCGGGGCGGTTGGCCGATCGAGGGGCCGGTCATCGAGATCGGCGCCCTTGCCCAGGCTTTCCATGATCAGCTGCTGCAGAAAATCCCCCAGCAGGGACAGTCGCGGCTCATAGGAAATCACGCCAAGGGTCGGCCGATCCAGGCCGCGACGGAAATGGTGCAGGAGCACGGCGAGCATCGTCGCCAACTCGCGTTGGCCACCCAGGTCCCCCTGCGCCGCCAGGAAGGCCTGATCGGCCTCGGCCGCACCGTCGAGAAGCGACTCGAAGCGTTCCCGCCCGATGGACGCGGCCGCGCTGACTCCGATGGAGGACCAGAGCGAGAAACGCCCGCCAACGCTATCGGGGAAGCCCAGGATCGCCTCATCGGGGAGGCCGAACTCACGGGCTCGATCCGGGCGCGCCGTCGCCGCCCAGCTGCGCTCGGCCCAGGCCGGGCCCAGCCAGTCACGAACAACGGCGGCCTGAACGAGGGTTTCTTCGGTGGTGAAGGATTTCGACGCCAGCACCATGCCGGTGCTCGCCGGGTCGAGTTCACTCAACAGCGCTCGGCAGCTTCGAGAATCCAGGCTGGAGAGCCAGTGAACACGCAGCGCACTGTCGCCCTCGGCCAGCGCCCGATCGATCAGACGTGGGCCTAGATCCGAGCCGCCGATGCCGATATGGATGAGATCCGAAAGACCGGCCTGGCCCGAATGCAGGCGCTCGGCCTGCTCGAGAAATCGCCGGGTCGATTCCGGACGTGGCTGCTGCCGAAGCCGGGTATGGGTCGCGGACTGACCTTCGCTGGGGTTGACCTGCTCGCCCGCGAACAGGCGCTGCGTAGCCGATTCGAGGCCGACCTCCCGGAGTTCGCTGATGATCGCGTCGAGCGCAGCGTCATCGATCGGCACGCGCGACCAGTCAAACAACCAGTTGTCGCCCCGCCAACTGTGGCGGCGGGGACGTTCGGGGTCGGCTTCGAGTAACTCGCGAACCGACGGAGTGTCGCTTTTTTGCAACACTCGCGTGATCAGGCAGCCTGTACCGGAATGCTGCCCGCGGTTCTCATGATGCGATTGTCGGCATCCGGATAGACCAGGCTGGGTACGTGGCGCTCGGCCTCTGCCGCATCCAGACCCGCATAAGCGGCGATGATCACCAGATCGCCGACGCTGGCCTTGTGGGCCGCCGCACCATTGACACTGATCACTCCGGTTCCGCGTTCGGCACGGATGGCGTAGGTGACGAAACGTTCGCCGCTGGTGATGTTGTAGATGTGAATCTGCTCGTATTCCCTGATACCGGCGGCCTCCAGGAGGTCTTCGTCGATGGCACAGGAACCTTCATAGTCGAGCTCGACCTGGGTCACGGTCGCGCGATGAATCTTGGCCTTGAGCAATTGAATCTGCATGGCATTGGTCTCTGGGTGACAGTCTCGAAGTGAGCGCCTGACGCACGCTCGGACTTGCAGATGGGTCCGCGAGGGCGAAAAAAAAACCCCTCCCCGAACCGGGGAGGGGCAATCTATCGGAGTGATGTACCTCGCTTCGCGCCCTGCGACCTCGACAAAACGTTGCGGTTTTACCAAGGTTGGTGGCAAGTCTACCACAACTTTTGCAGATTTGCCAAACTTACTTCCAATCCTCGGTCGATGTCGCGTAACCCACAGCGCTCGAGGAGTGAGACGCACATCACGTGGAAAAGTTCCCTGCCCCGTATCGACTCCCGTCGCGTTCACGACCGGTTCACCACCGGACTGGATACTTGACCCCGCATTCGAGGCGGACCCTCCAAGGCCCTGACTCCCTCCCCCGCTTCGGATGTCTCTCAAGCCCCTGACCACGGCTCCCGGTCAGGGGCTTTCTTATTTATAGCAGCTACATCGCGTTGGCGTCGAGCGGCTTACACTGGCGCAAAAGGGTCGCTTGTCATTTTCGACGCGCCGAACAAGGAGCCTGGTCATGACTCGAACGTCTCTTGAAAGCGATCGCTGGATCACCACGACCCGAGGCCTCGGCTGGGCGGGCGTCATTCCCTTCGCGGGTCTGGCCCTGACCCGCCTGACCGGCGCACCCGACTGGCTGGATCGCTTGCTGATCGGCTACGGCCTGCTGATCCTTGCCTTCCTCTGCGGCACGCTCTGGCAGCGCGAGCTGCAGTCCGCTGCACCTCGGTCCTCGCGACTGATTGCCAGCAACCTCATCCTGCTCGGCGCTTGGCCCGCCATGCTGCTGCCACAAGCCTGGGCCGCCATGCTGCTCGCTGCGGGCTTCGCCGCGCATCTGGCCGTGGATCCGCCCTGGAAGCTTCGGGCGCTGCCGGGCTGGTACCGTCGACTGCGGCTGGGCCTGAGCAGCACCGTCATCGCCCTGCTCGTCCTCACCTGGCTGATCGCGACCGGCCGTGCCCTCTGACGCTCTGCTGCGCTTCGAGCAGGTCAGCCGGCGCTTCCGCTCGGGTCGGGAGGAGGTCCAGGTCCTGAGCGCGCTCGACCTCAGCCTGGCACCGGGTGAGCGCCTGGCCATCATGGGGGCCTCCGGGTCCGGCAAGAGCACGCTGCTGCACCTGGCCGCCGGCATGGACCAGCCCGACGAGGGCCGCATCTGGCTGGGGCCGGACTGTCTGAGCGAGCTCCCCGAGCCCGGGCGAACCCGGCTACGCGCCAGGCAGATCGGCCTGGTGTTCCAGGACTTCAATCTGATCGACAGCCTCAGCGTCTACGACAACATCGCGCTGGTGCCCTGGCTGAATCAGCAGCCGACCGACGCAACGGCGATCCGCGAACTCTGCGAACGCCTCGGCATCGACCAGCTGCAACAGCGGCTTCCCGAGGAACTGTCCGGCGGCGAGCGTCAGCGCGTCGCCATCGCGAGGGCGCTGATCCACCGTCCGGCGCTGGTGCTCGCCGATGAGCCAACGGGCAATCTCGATCCGGACAACGCCGAGCGGGTGCTCGAGCTGTTCGACGACAGCGTCCGGAATGTCGGCTGTTCGCTGATCATGGTCACCCATGATGCGTCCATCGCCCACCGCTTCGATCGGGTCTGCCGCCTCGAACGAGGCCGGCTCGAAGCGGCGCAATGACCCTCCTCCTGCGCAGTTCGCGCCGCTTCTTCTACCGCCACCCCGCGCAGCTGGCGCTGGCACTGATCGGAATCGCCGCCGGCGTGGCCGTGGTCACCGGCGTCGCTCTGCTGCGCGGGCAATTGCTGGATTCGCTCGATGCGGCGAGTCGAGCCCTGTCCGGCGACCGATCCCTGCGAATCGAAGCCCGCGCCGGCGGCGAACTCGAGGACGGGGATTACGTTGAACTTCGCCTGCGGCGCGGCAGCCCAGCGCTGCAACCCTTCCTATCGGCCACGGTCAGCGCGGGAGACGTGCGGCTGGAACTCATTGCGACCGACCCACTCAGCGCCAGCGCGGAATCCGGCACCAGCCCGGCCCTGGGCGCAGGCCTGATGGCACGGCCGGACGCCGCTCTGATCAACGCAGCCACCGCCGAGCGGCTGGGCGTGACCCCTGGCCAGACGCTGAGCCTGCGCCACGAGGGACGGCAGATCAAGGTCGAGATCCTGGAGCGGCTCGACGGCCAGGCCTGGCTCGACAATCGCCTGCTGATGGACATCGCCGGCGCCCAGGATCTGCTCGAGCGACCCGGACAACTGAGCTGGATCGCGGCGCCAGCCGAGGCCGAAGCCTGGCTGAAGGCAAACCTGCCGGAGGATCTGAGGCTGATCGAGCCCGAAACGCGTCGCGCCGGTCTCGATCGCCTGACCCGGGGCATGCGCATCAATCTCACCGCGCTCAGCCTGCTGGCACTGCTGGTGGGTCTGTTCGTCGTCCACTCGGTCCTCAGTTTTCTGCTCGTTCAACGCCAGCGCCAGATCGCCATGCTGCGAGCGATCGGCGTGACGCGGGGTCGTCTGACCGCCTGGCTGCTGCTCGAAGCCCTCGCCCTGAGCTTTCTGGGCTGCCTGATCGGCCTCGGCCTGGGCACCGAACTGGCGCGCGCCCTGCTGGGACTGGTCCAGAGCCCGGCCGCGGAGCTCTACGGCCTGGTCACCGGTCAACAGATCCTGCCCTCGAGAACCCTGTATCTGGGCATCCTCGCTCTGACCCTGGGAATGACCACCATCAGCGTGTCCGGCCTGCTGCGAACGGCATTCCGGATCCAGCCCGGGCAGGCGCCGGCGTTCCAGCAAAGGGCGGCCGATCCCGGGCCCGGCCTCGCCGGACTTGCCATTGCAGTGACGGCCCTGGTGATGGTCGGCCTGCTCGCCATCTGGATCAGCGACAGCCTGATCGCCGCCCTGATCGCCCTTTTTCTCTGGCTATGCGCCTGCGCCCTGCTGGCACCTCGGCTCGGCCTTGCCGTGTTGGGTCGCTTGCCTCGCCTCCTGCCCGATGCCGCGCCGGCGCGGGCACTGGGCATGCTCGCCGGCTCCAGGCGTCGTCTCTCTCCCAGCCTGGCCGCGCTGAGCCTGGCCCTGGGCCTGAGCGCCGGCATGGCCTTGATGGTCGGCGGGTTCCGAACCGCCGTCGACGACTGGGTCACACGCCTGCTCAGGGCCGATGCGTATCTGAGCATCGACGGACGCGAGCTTGACCAGGCGCAGATCGATTCCATCGGCCAGTGGCCGGAGATCGCTGCGCTGTCCTCGGTCCGCCAGACTCGGCGCCAGGACGGTAGCCGACTCATGGCCTACGACCTGCCCGAGCAGGCAAGGACAGGCTTCGAGTTTCTACAGGGAGGCAGCACGGAGGACTGGGCCGCTTTCGAAGCGGGCAGCGCGGTGTTCATCTCCGAGCCCTTCGCCCGCCGTCAGGCCCTGGTTCGTTCGGACACGATCAGCCTCGAGGGTCCGGATGGCCTGCGTCCCTATTCGATCCTCGGCATCTATCGCGATTACGCCAGCGATGCCGGCCAGATCGCGATCCGGGGCGCACATTATCGAGTGCGCTTCTCCGACCCGGCCCGCGACAGCGTGGGCCTGTATCTGAGCCCCGGGCAATCCCTGCCGTTGCTCGAGACCATGGCCATGCGCCTCGGCGAGCCGACCGAGCGCCTGCGCCTGACCCTTCGCGACTCGGTCCGCCGGATCACTCTGGCGGTCTTCGATCGCACCTTCCGCATCACCCAGGCCCTGGCGGTCCTTGTCGGCACGATCGCCGTGGTCTGCCTGGTCAGCGCCCTGCTCGCCCTCGGCCTGGAGCGGCGACGCGAATACGCCACGCTCCGGGCGCTGGGCCTGACGCAGTCCGGCCTCGGTGCATGGATCCTGACCCAGACCCTCGGCCTGGCGCTCGTGGCAGCCCTGCTGGCGATTCCGATCAGCCTGCTCATCCACGGCGTGCTCTCCGGCCTGGTCCAGCCCAGGGCCTTCGGCTGGAGTGTTCCCCTGAGCCTGTCGCTCGGGCCCTGGTTGCAACTGCTCCCGCTGGCGGCTGCCGCCGGCCTGCTCGGCGGCCTGCTGCCGGCCTGGTCGATCGCCAGGCGACCGCCGGCCGGCCAGCTGAGGGCGCGATGATGGGCGCGGATCGTTGGCTGGCCGCCCTGATCGTCCTGGCCCTGCTGGTCTGGCTGGCGCAGCAGACGCGGGTCCCCGACGAAACCCTCGAGGCGATCGAACTACCCCAGGTCCTCGGCGCGCCGGACTCGGGCGAGCGCTTCGAGCGCATCACCGGGCCGCAGCCGCTGAGCTTTCCCGCCGACCACGCCAGCCATGACGGCTACCGCAACGAGTGGTGGTATTTCACCGGTCGCATCGACGGTCCGGAGGGCCGAAGCTTCGGTTTCCAGTTCACCCTGTTCCGTTTCAATCTCGGCCCCCTGCCGCCCGTGGCCTCGGCCTGGTCATCGTCCCAGCTCTGGATGGCGCATCTGGCTCTGAGCGATCTGGACGAGCAACGCTTCTCCACGGCGGAACGATTCGCGCGCGGCGCTCTCGGCCTGGCCGGCGCCACCGCCGAGCGCTGGTGGCTCGACGACTGGCAGGTCACGACCCAGGATGAGGGGTGGCTGCTCAGGGCATCGACATCCACCTTCGATATCGACCTCGAACTCCGGCCGGACCGTCCACTCGTCCTCCAGGGGCTGGACGGCTACAGCCAGAAGGGACCGGCACCGGGACAAGCCTCACGCTACTACGCCCATACGCGCCTGCGGGCCGAGGGGCGGGTGCGCACCCGGGACTGGAGCGGCCCGGTGACGGGGCTGGCCTGGCTGGACCGGGAATGGGGCTCGGGCCAGCTCGATGAGGGACTGCAGGGCTGGGACTGGTTCGCCCTGCATCTGGACGATGGCCGCGATCTGATGCTCTATCGCCTGCGCCATCACGATGGAACGATGTCGCCGTTCTCGGCCGGCGCCCTGGTCGACCCGAGCGGCGGACGAATCGGCTTGAGTTCCGAGGACTTCAGTGCCGAGGCTGTCGAATACTGGCGCGATGAACGAGGCATCGACTGGCCCATCGCCTGGCGACTTCAGGTACCTGGCGCCGATCTCGACCTGAGCGTCAGGGCGGTCTTTCCCGATCAGTTATGGCGCGAGTCCATCCGCTACTGGGAGGGCGCGGTCGATGCACAGGATCGGCGCAGCAGACTGCTGATCGGGCGAGGCTACATGGAATTGAGCGGATATGGCAACGCCGCGCTTCGGGGGCAGCGTCAAGGGAGCACTGAATAATCATGCTTCCAAGCTGAGCGTGCCGAGGCTCAGGCCACCGCGGAAGACGCTTGGTCCACCATCCGCGTCGCTGAAGCTGCCCGGCGCGGCTCCAGACCGAGCAGCTTTTCCACATCGGTCACCGCCACGCCCCGCTGGAGCAGGTGAGCGGCAAAGCTGTTGCGCAGGGTATTGGCCGACACGGGTCGTTCGATGCCCGCCTGACGCGCAGCGCGCTCGATGGCTTCGATCACCTCGGCCTCGAGACAGTGGCCACGCAGGGCCATTCGCTCGCGGCGGCTCGGATCCTGGCTGTAGGGACCGGGGAAGAGGAACTGCCAGGACCAGGACTTGTTCATCGACGTCGGCGCGCGCATGCCCAGCGGCAGTTGCACGCCGCCGAAGCCATCGGCCAGCTCGCGGATATGCTGCAATTTCAGTGCTTCGATGTGAGCGCGGATGGGGCCGCGCACGCGATCAGGGAGCACGGTCTCTCGACTCGGACGACCGCTGGCGTCACAGACCCGGATGCGATCCGGTTTGAGGTCCTGCACTCGCAAGCGGAGACATTCCAATAGACGCAAGCCGGCACCATAGACCAGCGAGGCAACCAGCCAATCAGTCCCGTCGAGCTGCTCGAGCAAGGCCTGGACTTCTGCTGGCGAGAGAATGACCGGCTGCCGGTCCTGCTCACCGAACTCCAGCAGGGAGGGCAGGCCCTCGTCGCTGGAGCCCAGCACCTCGCGCAGCAGGAAAACGCAGGCCTCGAGCAGCTGGCGGCGCGTCGGGGGATTGAGGGGCCGTCGACGATGCAACTGGTCGACGAAGCGCCGGATGTCTTCCGAATCGAGATCCTCGGGCGCCCGGTCGGTATTCGCCATGAGCAGGCAGCGCGCCCAGTACAGCCAGGCCTTGAGGACGCGCGGACTGAGCTCGCGCTCACCGAGCTTCGATCGCATCCTGACGATCAAGGCGTTGATGGTGGTCAGTTCTGAGTGCCCCATGATCACCCCCAATGTGATGTGGTTCACATTACTCCCGCGGGGCGGGGGTGTCAAACGAGGCTGAATGGATCAGACCAGCCAGCCCGCAAGCAGGAACAGGGACATGACCACCAGCCAGAGCACCAGCATTCGCCAGACCAGCCGGTGCGCCGATTCCAGCGCCTGATCGACATCCGCGTCCGACTCGATCATTTCCTCGCCGATCCGATCGAGAATGCGAGGCGTCAGGCCCCAGAGCGGCTCATCGTCCGGGACGTCGCGCCAGAGACGGTGGACACGATCGAGATCGCTGCACAACCCGGCCGACAGGACAACCAGGAACAGCACCGGAAAGTCCAGCACCAGACGCAAGCGGGCCAGCCAGGCACTGGCTTCGTCGCCCAGCGGCTCCTGCAGGGCGGCACGGACCAGCCGGTAGAGCAAGGCGCCGGGGATGCCGAGCACGACGAACCAGAACAGCAGGCCGAACCAGCGCGACAGGGCCGCGTGATAGACCGCAGCCGAAGCCGCGGCAGGCGAGTCGCCCTCCGCGAGCTGCATGGCGCGCAGCACCGTGGCGCGCTGCGCTGGATCCGATGCCGGGTCGAGCAGACAGGCAATGTCCTGGTCGAGATCGCGCGGGCCGAGGCAGTAGATGAAGGCCAGCAGGGCCAGCAGGAACCAGCCCACCATGCCGAGCGCGCCCATCGTCAGCCACTCGGCGAGGGCGACGACCAGCCAGATGCTCACGATCAGGGTGACCAGCACCAGCCAGGGCTGCTCGGACCAGCGCTTGCGCACCCAGTGCAGCGGGCCCATCCAGGCCTCGAAGCGCCGCAGATGCCGAACGCCGGTGGCATGGTGGCTGATCAGCAGACCGATCAGAACGACCAGCACCGTCATGGCAGGCACTCCGGGCGAGGCCGCCCGTGTTCAGGCACCCAGCGGATCGAAAGGGCAGCGATGTCAGGCCACCCCGAAGGAGGAACCGCAACCGCAGGTCGTGCTGGCATTGGGGTTGCGGATGATGAAACGCGCGCCCTGGAGACTCTCGCTGTAGTCCACCTCCGCGCCCTCGAGGTACTGGAAGCTGAGCGGATCCACGACCAGGGTGACGGCGTTCTTTTCGACCGTCACGTCACCCTCCTCGATCTTGTCGTCGAAGGTGAAGCCGTACTGGAAGCCGGAACAGCCACCGCCGGTGATATAGACCCGCAGTTTGAGCTCGGGGTTGGCTTCCTCGAGGATCAGTTCATGCACCTTGGCGGCCGCCGCGTCGGTGAAGATCAGGGGGGCTGTGGTCGACATCGAGCGAACTCCCGGTTCGTTTCAGCGTGATGCCAGTATAGATGATGGTCAGGCACGGGGAGTTCAATTCCCCTCAGCGGACCGGCCGATTCGGGTCAAAAAAAAGCGGCCAGATGGCCGCTAGAATCGAATGCCCCAAACCGGATGTTCCCAGCGCAATGATTGTTAAGTGCGTGTAGCGCCGTTCTTTTTTCGTAAAGAAAACGTCATGTGCGCCGTTGTTATACCGCCCGCCCGAGCCCCCGTCAAGTTGAGTCCCTGCCGGGACTGGTCCAGAATAGCCGGCGTCTGCCGCAACGCGAACTCGAATCCATGCTCTGGCTCAAGGCCTTTCATCTGATCTTCGTGGTGACCTGGTTCGCCGGTCTGTTCTACCTGCCCAGGCTGTTCGTCTACGCAGCGGAGAACCCCGGCGGGGAGACCATGGCCCTGTTCAAGATCATGCAGCGCCGCCTGCTGATGATCACGCACATCGGCGGCGCACTGGCCGTCGGCTTCGGCCTGACGAGCCTGGCGGCCAACCCCGGCTGGTTGTCGGGTGGCTGGCTGCACGCCAAGCTCGTGCTGGTGGCGGGACTGATCGCCTATCACGCCTGGTGCGCGCGCCTGGTCGCCGTTTTCGCCGCCGATCGCAACACCCATTCCTCGCGCTGGTACCGCTGGTTCAATGAAGTGCCGGCCGTATTCCTGATCCTCATCGTTCTTCTTGCCGTGGTGAAACCGTTTTGAATCGATTCCAGATTGCCGCCCTGGGCGCGGTGCTCCTCGCTGCCCAGGCCGAAGCCGTGATCACCGGCCAGGTGGTCGATGCCACGGACCTCCAGCCGGTCGCCGACGCCCGGGTCCGGATCCAGACCACGACGGGTGATCCGGTCCTTACCGACGCCTCGGGTCAGTTCGTGATCACCGACGTACCCGCGGGCTCGGTGGTCGTTACCGCCGTTCCGACCTATGACTCGTCCCGGGCGATCAACTACATCACCGGTGCGGCCAGCGCCGCTGACGGCGACGATGTCTTCATCACCCTGCAGCGCATGCCCGCCAACGATCTGCCACCACCCTACGAGCCGGGCTCATCCTTCACCTGCTCGGCCTGCCACGCCGACCAGCACAGCGAATGGCAGGATTCGAACCATTCGAACGCCGGCGTCAACGAATGGGTGCTCGACCTCTATTCAGGCACCGGCACGCCGGGCGGCAGTGCCGGCTATGTCTTCCGTGACACCCACGACCCGGGCGACACGGGTTTCTGCGCCACCTGCCACGCACCGCTGGAGGACGCCCAGAACCCGGGCAATGTCTTCCTCGACGAGATCGGCCTGATCGGCGCCTTCGACGGCGTGACCTGCCTCGCCTGCCATCAGATGGCCGAGGTCAACGAGAACGTCTCCGCCCTGCACCACCTCGGCAACACCCTGTACCGCTTCCCCGACGATGGCAGCTTCACGCCGTTCTGGGTCTGGGGGCCGCTGGATGATGTCAGCTTCAGCACCATGCGTGCGTCCTATCAGCCCCAGTTCAAGGAATCGCGCTTCTGCGCCTCCTGCCACGAGTACAACAACCCCGACACGGGCGCGCCGGGCCAGAACACCTACACCGAATGGCTGGCCTCGCCCTTTGCCGTGGAGGGTCCGGACTTCCAGGCCTGTCAGGATTGCCACATGCCGGCGGCCAGCGAGCCGGGACCGATCTCCTCGCTGGGCGGCCAGCCCGTGCGGCCGCCCGAGCAGCGCCGCAGCCACCGATTCACCGGCGCCACGCCGACCACCCTGAGCGATGCGATCGAACTGGACCTGCAGGCCATCCAGCAGGGCGAGGAGCTGGTCGTCACGGCCAACGTCACCAACGCCGGCGCCGGTCACCACTTCCCCACCGGCATCTCGATCCGCAACGCCCTGCTGGTGATCGAAGCCCGCATCGACGGCAATCCGCTGACCCAGAGCGGCGGTGACGTGGTTCCCTTCTACGGCAGCGCCACTTCGACCGACGGGCCCGACGATCTCGCCGGCCTGCCGGGCAAGGGCTTCGCGCGGGTGCTCGAAGGTCGCATCAACGGCGAGGGCCCGACCGTGCGTCCGGTGCTGTTCATCGACGCCGAGGGCGTCAGCAGCGACACCCGCATCCCCTCGGGACAGACCGACAGCTCGGTCTACCGTTTCGACCTGTCCGGCATCACGGAAAACACCAACGCCGAGGTTTCGGCCCGGCTGATCTACCGTCGCGCCTGGCGTGACACGGTGGTGACGAAAGGCTGGACGACCACGCCGACGGGCGGGCCGATCGAGATCGAGGTGGACAATCAGGCGCTGAGCCTGCCGATCGCCGGCATTCCGCCGCTACCGACCTTCCCCGTGCCCGGTCCGGGTCTGGGGGCTCTGCTCGCGCTGGCACTTGGATTGCTGCTGATGGGCTTCGGACTCGGGCGCCGAGCGACGCGCTGATTCAGGATCGGCGGGCCAGGTCCCGGGCCATGTAGAGTGCGGCGATGGTTCGACCCTCGCTGCAGTCTTCGCGCTCGACCAGATCGACGAGGCGATCCAGCGGCCAGCGCAGCACCTCCAGCTCCTCCGGCTCGTCGCCGGGCAGGCGCGAGGGGTAGAGATCACGGGCCAGCACGACGTGGGTCGCGTGGGTCATATAGCCTGGCGCCAGGGTCAGCTGGCCCAGCTCACGGAGCTCGCGTGCGGCGAAGCCGCATTCTTCCTGCAGCTCGCGATTCGCACCTTCGAGCAGGCTTTCGCCCGGCTCGAGGCGGCCCTTGGGCAGGCCAAGCTCGTAGCGATGCACGCCGCAGGCATACTCGCGCACCAGCAGCACATGATCCTCGTCCGGCATGGCCACGATGATGACCGCGCCCAGGCCCCGGCTCAGCAGGCGCTCGTAGGTGCGACGTTCGCCGTTGGAGAATTCCAGATCCAGCTGTTCGACCTTGAACAGATCGGCCGGTCGCCGCTCGCGACGCGCGTGGATGATCGGGAGCTTGCGCTCGTTGTCACTGTCCATGGCGCGAGGATAGCAATTGCCGATGAAGCTCGGGACAGGCCGCCAGGACCGAAGTGGTCTCCAGGCCGATCTCGGCCCCGTCCAGGTCGGTGATACGAGCACCGGCCTCGCGGACGATGACGGTCAGGGCCGCGATGTCGAGGATGTTGACGTCGGACTCGATGACCACGTCCTGCCCGCCGTCGGCCAGGCGATGGTAGGAATAGAAATCACCGTAGCCCCGCGAACGTGCGGCCCGGCTGACCAGTTCGCCGGCCCAGGACCAGGCTTCGCTCCGGGCCAGGCTGCGCAGATTGCCGAAGCTGATATCGGCCGATTCCAGTGCCCCGCAGGGCTGGACCTGCACCCGGCGATCGTCGATCCAGGCGCCCTGCCCGCGCAGGGCCCAGGCGGTCTCGCCGAACACCGGCGCCGAGGACACGCCAAGCACCAGTTCCGAATCGACCATCAGCGCGATCTGCACGGACCAGAAGGGCAGGCCCCGAATGAAGCTGCGCGTCCCATCGATGGGGTCGACCAGCCAGAGGTAGCGGCCCGACCCTTCGCGACCGTATTCCTCGCCGTAGATGGCGTGGTCCGGGTAGGTCTCGAACAGGATCTGTCGGATGGCGCGCTCGCAGGCGCGATCGGCCTCGGTCACCGGGCTGGCATCGGCCTTGCGCTCGACCTCCAGCTCGCCGCGGAAATACGCCAGGGCGATCCGGTCGGCGGCCTGCGCCGCCCGGCGAGCCACGGCCAGGGTCTGATCGAGATCGAAAGGCTTGGAATCACTCATGGTCATCGGCTTCGACGGATTGGAACTGCATTATCGGTCAGCCACCGCCGAAGTTCAGCGGCGCGCTCATGATCAGACGCTCAGCCCCTCACCAACCGAGCCCGCCGGTCAGCTGCAGACGCACCTGACCATCGGTCTGGCGCTCTCCCAGGGTTCCGAGCTGGGCGGCCAGATCCGGACGATCCGGGCGCGCCCGCAACCAGAGGTCGACCGCGTAGCGCTCGGCGTCGAAGCGAATCTGGCCACGCACGCTCACCGCCGCCGGCTCGAGCGATCGCAACTCGGCCAGCAGCTCGTTGTCCTGCGGAGTGAAGACCAGCTCGATCCGCCCCAGGGACTCTTCGATGGTCCCCACCAGGGCGGCCTCCTCCCAGATCAAGCGTCCTTCGACCCGGGGCGCCTGGCCCTCGGCCAGTTCCGCCCGGTCCAGATCGAAGGCCAGAAATCCCTCCGGCCGGCTGAAGCGCAGCCAGTGCGCCAGATCCAGGCGCGCCACATCGAGCTGACCCCTCACGTCCTCGAGACTGAGCACCGAGCCCGGCGACCAGCGTCCTTCGAGTCGGCTGCCGGCGTCGAAGGCAGTCCAGCGCCACTGGCGACCGCCGGCCCAGCGCCACTCCAGACGCATCGGCACCTGCCCGACCTGACGCCAGCGCGCCGATCCGGACCAGATCGTGCCCGAATACTGGCCCAGGGCCGCAGGCGGATCGAAGCGCGGCACGACCACGGAGGCCGGCAGGGTCAAGAGAATCAATACGGGCAGCGCGATCAGCGCCAGGATCAGGAGCTTACGCATTCGTCGACAGGGTCACCCGGACGTTCACCTGGCCGTCGGCACGGGCGCGATCGGCGCTGAGCTGCTGCACCTCGATCGGGTACTGGCGCGACAACTGCTGCAGCCAGCTCATCATGGCGACGAAATCGGCCCCGTCCAGCCAGACCCGGACCTGACCATCACCGGCCGGTTCGATGCGGGTCAGCGCACCGGCCAGGCCCGCCGCACGGGCGGTCCGATCGGCCAGGCCGAGCAGGCTCTGGTCCGGATCGAGACGGGTGGCCTGGCTCTGACCGCGCAGCTGCTGGGCCACCGGGGTGACGGCCACGAGCCAGTCCAGCAGGGCCTGCTGCTGAGCGATCCGTTCGCGCTCCATCTCGCGGGCCTCGACCAGCGGTTCCCAGACCTCGACGAAGAGCAAGGCACCGAGGGCCACCAGAGCGGCGAGAATCATCAGCACCCGCTGCCGGATCGCCAGGCGATTCCACCACTCGCTCATGCGCCACCCGCCGAAGTCAACAACAGGCGCCCGCTCGCACCATCGGCCTCCAGGCTGGCCGACTGCACTTCGGCACGCAGGTCCAGGTCACGGAAACGCCGCGCCAGGGCTTCGAGCCCGGCCACATCGGGGGCGCGCAACTGAAATTCCAGGCGACCCTCGCGAAAACTCATCGCCTCCAGCACCAGACCGGGCTGACCGGCGATCACCGGAGCGGCCTGGTTCATCAGATCGAGCAGACCGGCCGCCTCGCCGTAGCGCAGGCGCGAGAGCTGGCGCTCGGCCTGCTCGCGATGCCGGCCGGCGGGCGTGACGCCCGGGAAGGCCGCGGCGAACTGCGCGTCCAGCTCACCGGCAAGTTCGGCGGCGCGCGACTCGAGCAGTTCGAGCTCGACCACGGCATGGGCAAAGGCCAGCACCATGGCGGCCACGGCTGCGGCGGCCGCGTAGCGCCAGTAGGAGCGGGCGGCCCGCGCACTGCCCGAGGCAAAGGGCCCGCTGAGGAGATTGATCGGCACGGCCTTCAGGCCCTGGACCAGCACCTGCAGGGGCTCGTCGGGACGATGCTCGATGCCGGCATCGTCGGCCAGGGCCGGGAGCGCCTCGCCGTACCAGACTCGAGTGGCCTCGGGGTCGAGCGTGCTCAACAGATCAGCGACCAGGTCGGGCTCGAAGCTGCCGAAGTCCCAGTCACCCCAGCGCGCCAGCACCCGATCGCCGAAGGACGCCAGAGTGATCTGACCGGGCGCCCAGGGCAGGCAGAGTGCATCGGGCACCAGCTGTTCCACCGCCAGCGGCTCGAAGCGACCCATCAGCTCGCTCATGCGAGCCTGGCCGATGACCACGCAGCACAGGCGCTGCTCGGCATCTCGTGGGCCCGCCACCACGTGTTCGTCCTCCGCGGAGCTGGCCAGATGCTCTTCCGCCGCCCAGCGCAGGGCCTTGGCCTGGCGCGCGGCGCTCATGGGCGGGAGGTCGAGACGCAGGCCGATGCAATGGGCCGCATCGACCAGCACATGGACCGGCAGATCCTTCGGCCAATCGGCCTGTTCGGGCGCCGATGCGCCCTCGGACCGGACCCGGCCGGCACGGTCCAGCACCCGCCAGGACCAACGGTCTCCGGCCGCATGGACCAGTACTTGTTCCTTGGCCGAAGACGCCATGATCAGGGCACACCCTGGCTGAACCAGCGGAAATCATAACCCGATCCCCCGAGCTGGATCAGCCCGAAGTAGTCCCGCTCCACCCCATCCAGAGTGACCCGCGCCTGAGCCAGGTACCAGCGGCTGCTGACGCTCAGGCGGGCTTCCAGGCCCGGCGTGGCCAGCGCCTGGATGACCGGGTGCCCGAGAAACCCCCGAAGTTCCCGCCAGGGCCCGTCCGCGAGCACGCGCTCGGCCTCTTCCAGACTCAGCTCGGGCACCAGGGCCGCCAGCACCGGCGCCGTGGTCGTGTTGATATTGATCCGCTGCTCCGTCGGCGGCAGAGTCGTGGTCAGGCTGGCCAGGCGCTCGGCCGCTGGGGCGTCGACGCTACGAAGCCAGCGCAGTTCACTCGGGTGCGCCATCGGCACGCCCGCCGCTCGATAGGGCGGCCGGAAGGCCGCATAGACGCCGCTGCCGGCGCTGCCCGGTCGGGCGATCGGCGCCCCCTCCAGCCAGTCGGCCAGCTCGAGGGCAATGACCGGATCGAGACCGACGTGCTCGAGCAGGCGTTCGAAGGCGGCCAGGGCCTGGGCGCTGCTGCCGGGGTCCGGATGGACCAGGGCGTTGAGGTTGAAGCGGGCCTGCTGGTCGAACAAGCGCCCCTGCACCCAGCCACCCGGCACGTCGAAGGGCGGGGTCCATTCGCCGTTGAGGAGGGCCGGATCGGCGCCATCGGACAGGGCCTGCTCGATCAGATCCCTGGCCAGCAATTCCATGCCCAGGGCGTACTGATAGGCGCGTTCATTGTCCAGCAGGGCCTGGGTGCGGGCCTGGGTGCCCTGCCCGCGCTCGATCAGGCCCAACGCGATCACGCTGGCCAGTGCGGCGGCAATCAGGGCGATCAGCAGGGCCGCGCCCCGCTGGCGACGGAGGGCCATCACGAGGAAATCACCAGCAGGCGCCGGATGCGACCGAAGCGTTCGTGGTCGATCAGGACCTCGATGGCCAGGGGCAGCGGGCCGGCGCCGCCGCTGCGCGGTGGCCATTGATCGTGCCAGGCGCCGGTCGAATCCCGATAGCGCCATTCCACGGCCTCGAGATCCAGGTCCAGGGTTTCGATCGCCGGGCTCAGGGCCTCCGTCGGATCGGTCACGGGCCAGCTCAGGCGGGCGAGTTCACCGCCCTCGAATTGCCAGGCAAAGCGCTGCAGATGGCTACGGCGCAGGCCGGTCGGATTGATCCAGCCGGCGCGAACACCGCTCAGTCCACGCGCGGAGCCACTGAAGGCCGGCTCGATCTGACCCAGGGCATTACGTCGGGCTCGCTGGCTGAGCTGGCGGAGGTCCGACTCCAGCCGCGCCACGCCCAACTGCAGACCGGCGAGGGCCTCGGCGTGTTCGCGCTGGCCGATGGCCGAACGACTCAGGCCATCCAGGGCCACGTAGGCGCTGGCCGCCAGCACCGAGAAGACCAGCACGGCCACCAGCACCTCGACCAGGGTGTACCCGTCCGCCCGTCTCACAGCGGCAGGAACCCCGTGTGAGAGAGCACGGGGCCGGGATCCCCCGGCTCGTTGAACACGGCCACGTCGACGCGCAGCATCTGGTTGCCCGGTGCCGGCTGGATCAGGGCCTCCCAGTGCCAATCCTGCTGCCCCATCGGGCTTCGCCCCTGGCGCCGCTCGCCCGGCGCCGGCGGGTCGAGGCGCAGCTCGGCGATCACGTTGCTCGCCACCCACAGCGCCATCGTGCGGGCCTCGGCATCGCCCTGGGTGCTCAGGCTCTGGGCGCCCACGCGCGCCAGCGCCGCCACGGCAATCGCGACCACCAGCAGTGCGACCAGCACCTCCAGCAGCGTGAACCCTCTGGCCCGTCGACCCCTCATGCGGACGGTGACTCGATGTCCAAGCGTCCGCTGGCCTGGCCTTCGAGGCGCCAGCGCAGACGATCGCGGGACAGGGTCAGCCGAAACGGGGTCAGCTCGCCCAGGGGCTGGCAGATGATCTGGGGACGGATATCGGCTGGCTCGTCGAACTCGACTTCGGCGAGCTCGACCGGATAGCCACTCATTTCGAGTTCGACCTCCAGTCCCTCGGGGAAGGCCTGCGGCCGGTTCGGGCCGTCGGGCGGGAGGGGTCGCCAGCCCTCGGCCGTGCCCTGCCAGACGTCATAGCCTGCGGCGCTCAGGCGCAGGGCACGGGGCCTCGCCTGGAACATCGCCTGCTCGCATTGATGGTTCAGGCGGGCCGCCAGGCGTTCGAGCAGATACTCGGGGTCGTCCGGGCTCCGCCACTGCCCCAGGCGCAGTACGACCAGGGCCGTCAGGGTGGCCGCGATCGCGACCACGACCAGCACCTCGATCAGGGTGAAGCCACGCGCTCGCCGCATCGAGGGCTCAGCCCTCCCAGTTGCCGATCTCGGCGTTGGTGCCTTCGCCCCCGGGCATGCCGTTGGCGCCGAAGGACCAGACGTCGATCTCACCCTTCAGGCCGGGATTGAGGTACTGGTAGGGACGGCCCCAGGGATCGGTCGGCAGGCGGTCGATGTAACCGCCGGGCTTCCAGTTGGCGGCCTCCGGCTGGCCCGCAGGCTGCCGAATCAGGGCGTCCAGGCCCTGCTCGGTCGACGGGTAGTGATAGTTGTCGAGCTTGTACATGTTCAGCGCCGTGACCAGGGCCTGCACGTCCTGGCGCGCCTTGGTCACGCGGGCCCGGTCCGGCTCGTCCATGACTCGCGGCACGACGACCGCAGCCAGAATGCCGATGATCACCACCACGACCAGAATCTCGATCAGGGAAAAACCGGCCGCCGCGCGGCTGCGAAAAACGCTCATTCTCTGCTACCTTGTTGCGATGAATTCCACCCCCGCAATGATACGCCGACCCGGCGGCGCGAACACGCGATGAGCAATCAGCACTGGCGAGAGCGCGATCTGGCCGCGCTCTGGCACCCCTGCTCCCAGATGAAAGACCACGAATGGCTGCCGATGATTCCCATCCGGCGCGGAAGGGGGGTCTGGCTGGAAGACTACGACGGGCATCGCTACCTCGACGCCATTTCATCCTGGTGGGTCAACCTGTTCGGTCACGCCAACGAGCACGTCGCCGCACGCATCGCCGAACAGGCGCGGGAACTGGAACACGTCATTCTCGCTGGCTTCTCCCATGCCCCGGCGATCGAGCTGGCCGAGCGCCTCACCCAGCTCGCCCCGCCGGGCCTGGAGCGGGTGTTCTACGCGGACTCCGGATCCGCCGCCGTCGAGATCGCCCTGAAGATGTCCTTCCATTACTGGCTGAATCAGGGCCAGGCGGAAAAGACCCGCTTCGTCTGCCTGTCCGGCAGCTACCACGGCGAGACCCTCGGCGCCCTGGCCGTGGGCGATGTCGGCCTGTATCGCGACACCTACAAGCCGCTGCTCCTCCAGCCCCTGGTCGTGCCCTCGCCCGACTGCTTCGAGAGGGAACCGGGCCAGAGCTGGGCCGAGTTCAGCGTCGAGCGTTTCCGGGACATGGAGAAGCTGCTGGCCGAACGGCATTCGGAAATCGCCGCCGTGATCGTCGAGCCCCTGGTCCAGTGCGCCGGTGGCATGCGCATGTACCACCCGGTCTACCTGGAGCGTCTGCGCCAGGCCTGCGACCGCTACGGCGTGCACCTGATCGCCGACGAGATCGCCGTCGGCTTCGGCCGCACCGGCACCCTTTTCGCCTGCGAGCAGGCAGGCATCCGACCGGATTTCATGTGTCTGTCCAAGGGCCTGACCGGCGGCTTCCTGCCCCTGTCGGCCGTGCTGACCCGCGAGTCGATCTACCAGGCCTTCTATCACGACTACGAGCAACTTAAGGCCTTCATGCATTCGCACAGCTACACGGGCAATGCCCTGTGCTGCACCGCCGCCCTGGCCACCCTGGACCTCTTCGAGGCCAGCGACGTGCTCGCCGACAACCGGCTCAAGTCGAAGCGCATGCGCGAGCGCGTTGCCGAACTCGAAGACCACCCCAACGTCCACGAGATCCGCCAGCACGGCATGATCCTGGCCATGGAAATGGGACGATCCGACGGGCAGCCCTATCCCTGGGAGGAACGCCGGGGCATCCGCGTCTACCGGTACGGCCTCGAACACGAGACCCTGCTGCGCCCGCTGGGCAACGTCGTCTACTTCATGCCGCCCTACGTGATCAATGACGAGGAGATCGACCAGCTCGCCCGGGTCGCGATCGAGGGCATCCACCAGGCGACCCGCGACTGATGCGCCGCATTCGCCTGTACGACGATCAACCGATGGCCGCCGGCCAGGCCCTCGAACTGGGCAGCGGGCCGGCGAAGCATCTGCTGCGCGTCCTGCGCCGCCAGCTCGGCGATGAAGTCGTGCTGTTCAACGGCGACGGACAGGAGTACGAAGGCCGGATCGTCGAACTGATCGGCAAGAACGGCTGCCGCATCGAGATCGATCGCGCCGTCCGCCCGCCGGTGGAATCCCCCCTGGACATCGTCCTGGCCCAGGCCATCGCTCGTGGTGAGCGGATGGACTGGGCGATTCAGAAGGCCGTCGAACTGGGCGTGACCGCCATCCAGCCCGTGTTCAGCGAGCGCTGCGAGGTGCGCCTGGACGAGCGTCGGGAAGCCAAGCGCCTCGCCCACTGGCAGGGCGTGGTGGTCGCCGCCTGCGAGCAGAGCGGGCGGGCACGCGTGCCCGAGGTGCATTCGCCCATTCCGCTGGATCAGCTCGAGCCCGGCAAGGCGGTCGGCCTCTACCTCGACCCGGAAGCCGATCTGCGCCCGGCCGAACTCCAGATCGAATCCGGGCGCACGATCCTGATCGCCATCGGCCCCGAGGGGGGCTTCAGCCAGCAGGAATGCGACGCCCTGTCCAGGCGGGGTTTTCGGGGCTTGCGCCTCGGCCCGCGCGTGCTCCGCACCGAAACCGCCGGCGCCGCTGCCATCGCCATGCTCCAGACCCGCTTCGGGGACTGGTAGAACGAATCATAGAGAAGCCCTTTCCATGTCCGAGAACGACACTCAGTGGTACACCGTTCGCCTGGTCCTCGAACCGAGTCAGATCGACGCGGCCGAAGACGCCCTGTTCGAACAAGGGGCACAGGCCGTGACCCTGCTCGATGCGGAGGACCATCCGGTCCACGAGCCCGGCCCGGGCGAACGCCTGCTCTGGCCCCAGGTCCTGGTCGAGGCCCTGTTCGACCATCCGCCCGCACTCGACACCCTGGCCTCGGAGCTGAGCGCGGCCGGCGTCCTGGTCGAAGCCTCGGCCCTGCAGACCGCCAGCCTGGCCGACCGCGACTGGGTGCGCGCCTGGATGGATGAGTACCAGCCGATGCGCTTCGGAGCGGGTCTGTGGATCTGCCCCAACCACATCGAACCCGACCCCGCCTGGCCGCGCGTGATCCGCCTCGACCCAGGGCTCGCCTTCGGCAGCGGCACGCACCCCACCACCGCGCTCTGCCTGGAGTGGCTCGACGGTCAGGACCTGAGCGGCCAGACCGTGATCGACTACGGCTGCGGCTCCGGCATCCTCGCCATCGCCGCCGCCCTGCAGGGGGCCGAGCGCGTGATCGGCGTCGACCACGACCCTCAGGCCATCGAAGCCACCCGCGACAACGCCCAGCGCAACGGCGTGGCCGATGCCATCGAGGCTCTGCTCCCCGCCGATTTCCAGCCCGAGCCCTGCCGCCTCGTGCTGGCCAATATCCTCGCCGGTCCCCTGATCGAGCTATCCGACCGGATCTGCGACTGCCTGGCACCGGGCGGCCGCCTGGTCCTCTCCGGCATTCTGGAAACCCAGGCCGAAGACGTGGCCGCCGCCTATCGCTCCCGACTCGGCGAGCCGACGATCGCGGTACGGGATGGCTGGGTCCGTCTGGTCTTCGAGGGTTAGAGGGGTTCGAGCATCGGGTACGGTCCGGCGCTTCGAGGCGGGCGTGACGATCGGCTGGGTCGATTCGGATGGCTCAATGGAGCCGGGTGCCCACGAATGGGACCGGCGGGAACTGCTGGATTCATTGGTCTTCTGATGGCTCCCTGCTGACCGAAGGATGCTGATGGCGCACTGCCATCCTCCGCGCCACGCCCGCCTCGCCCCGCCAGACCGCACCCGATGCAGCAGATTGGGAGATGGGAAAAAGCAAAACCATCGCAAGCGCTAGCGCTGCGCTGCCGCAAGACCACCCGCCTCCTCCGCCTTTTCTTTTCTCTCAAAACTCTCAGCGGGGAGGGAGGTTGCCGTCGGGGCCGACAGGGATCGCGGCAGCAGGCACCGACCCCACAGCATGCATCCGACAGACTGCCAACTCACGCGAACCACCATTGCAAGCCAGCAAACAAGAAACATTCAGCGGGCACCCGGCTCCCCGAACCCCTCACCAGGCACCCCAGCCGATCCGATCCCTGTCGGCCCCGACGGCGGCCTCCCTCGCCGCCACCCCCCTACTCTTCGGGGGGTGGGCCGTAGCGATCCGGGTCCTGTTCCCACAGGCCCTCGATCAGGGTCCGGTACAGGCCGACTTCCGGCCGATCGCCCATCGCGTCAAGACGACGCAGGGACTGCTTGGGATGGGTGTCGCCGTAGATCACCCGGATGGCTTCGAGGAAGAGCTGACCGAAGAGCGGCGTGTGCGCGATCTTCGAGCGCTGCTCGGCCAGGCGATTGCGCTCCTGCTCGCGGCGGGCCGCGTCCAGGTCCTTGCCGACCACCATCTGCAGCCAGGGCGAATCGCGGAAGACCACCAGCACGTCCAGACCGGCGCGCTCGGCGTAGAGGGCGAATTCCTCGGCCACGCAGAACTGGTTGCGGGCCACGTCCTTGCGCTCGGAATGGTCGGAGCGATCCCAGAAATTGACTTCGTACATCCAGCGCTGCCAGCCGACCGGATCGGCCAGGTTCCAGGTCTCGACGTAGGCCAGGCCGCCGGACTTGAGCGTGCGCGCGATCTCGCGCAGGTAGAGGAACAGGTCCTCCTTGTCCATGTGGCAGAGCACGGCCACGGAGTAGGCCTTGTCCAGACTGTCCGAGTCGATCATCGACAGGCTGGTCCGCTCCAGCACCTCCAGGCGCACGTTGTCGTGACCTTCGAGGCGACGACCGGCCACCTTGATCATGTTCGGCGAGATGTCCACGCCGGTCCAGTGGCCGCAGCGTCCGACCAGCTCCCGCCCGATGCGCGCCGCGCCGCAGCCCAGCTCGAGGATGGCATCGTCCGGGCCCAGATCGACGGCCGTGGCGACCATGTCGGCCGTATGCGCACCCGTGGCCCGGGCGACGGCTTCACTGCCGCTGTTGTCCACGGCTTCCAGGGCGGCCAGATCATCCGCCGAGCGGCGATCCCAGACCGCGCGATAGTTGGTATCGGTCATTGCTTCTCTCATGATTCAGTCGCCGGCGCATCAACGCCGGAAGGCCAGTGATCGCCGAGCGCGAAGTATAAGGCGCCGATGCCGCGCCCGTATAATGCCGGGCCTATTCTCTCACCCCGTGTTCAGCCGTGTCCCTGACCCTGACCCGTTTCGAAGCGGCGCCGGAACCGCGCCTCGAATTCCAGATCGACGAGCCGATCGTCTTCGACCTCGACGCCGAACTGATCGTCGACGCGCCCGATGGCCAGCGATGGCAGTATTTCCTGCGCCAGACCGGGCTCGACATCTCCTGGCTACCCGCCGGCCGCTACCGCCTCGATTGCCCGCAGGCCGGCGATTGGGCCGAGGGCTCGGCCCTCACCCTGATCCTGCGTGACGAAGCCAACGCCGGCGGCCGGGAACGGGGACGGGCGTCGACCACCCTCGAAGGCCGAGCCAAATGGGACAGCGGCAGCTGGAAACTCCACTCCGGCGCCGGCACCGTGCCCGTCAGCGAGCTGAGCTGGGCGCGTCAGGATCACAACTGGTTCTTCCGCCACTTCGACCATGCCGCCCGGACCATCATCCACCTGTTCTTCCAGCGCGACCAACGCCTGAAGGGTCGCGTACTGGACGTCGGCTGCGGGGACGGCATCACCGATCTGGGTATCGCGCTGAGAATGCAGCCCGAGGAACTGGTCGGCGTGGACCCGTTCAAGGGCTATGAGCGACTGGCCGAGGTCTGCCGCGCACATCATCTGCCCGAGGCCTTGATCAGCCCGCCCAATCTGCGCTTCCAGGCCGATGACGCCAATGCCCTGAGCTTCCCCGACGACCACTTCGACGCGGTACTGAGCTGGGGTTCGCTGGAACACATTGCCGGCGGCTATGACCGCGCGATGGCCGAGATCCGGCGCGTGCTGCGGCCGGGCGGCCTGTTCTTCGCCCATCCGGGCCTGTTCTACGGCAGCGTGGGCAACCACCTGGGCGAGTTCTTCGACGACCCCTGGATTCACCTGAAGATCGAGCCTGAAGAACTCGAGCGGCGCGTTCTTGCTGGCCGGCCGCGCTACATGGATCGGGCCGGAGAGGAGTCCCCGAGCGAGGACTACTGGCGCTGGTACACGGAACTGAATCCGATCACCGTGGACGGCTTCGAAAAGGAACTGCGGGCGCTGGGCTTCGAACCGCGGCGCTTCGCCCTGCGCACGGACCCGGTGGTCGACTACAGCCCGGAACTGCAGGAACACTCGATGACCACGCTCGGCCTGGCCGAGCTCTATGTCGTCTGCGAACTGAAGAAGTAGGGGGCGATCAGCGCCGACGACGGCGGCGACGAATCATCGAAGGGGTCAGACCGGTCTCCGGATCGGGCCGACTCGGCCGCGCCGGCGCGGCCGGCTTTTCCGCAGCCTCGTTCTTCAATGCCTCCCTGGCAAAGGCTTCTTCATCGAAGGCCTCGTCCCGCGACGGCTCAGCGGCTTGCGCCGCAGCGGGTGCCGGTGTCGGCGCCGGCTGGCTGACCGCTTCCCGACGAGGTGCCGGCTCGGGTTCGGGTTCGGGTTCGGGTTCGGGCTCCGGTGCCGCCGGCGCGTGCAGAAGCGAGGCACCGTCCACCCGGACATCGGCCACGCCGCTCACGCCGCGCGCGGTAGCGTAGGCTTCGAGCAATTCGTCCACGCCCTCGAGTTCGCCCTCGGTGACGAGAATCAAGCGCGGAATGCCCTGGTGATCGACCAGCTGCTGGGACTTGAACTCGAGCGACAGGCTGCGCAAGGCGGCCACGGCACCCGCGAGCACTCCGGATTTGCGCTTCAGATCGAGTTCGATGATCACTTCAGACATGGCTAGCTCCCTTTCATCGTGGCGGCACCGAGGGCCGCTCGCCTTGCGCCGGCGAGCCGTGTATTGTACCAACGATTTTCGAACGTGCAGCGGCTACAATTCGCGCATGGAATTGTTCAAGATCTTCACCCTCGAATCCGCCCACTTTCTGCCCCGGGTCCCCGAGGGCCACAAGTGCCGCCGCATGCACGGCCACAGCTTTCGCGTCGAAGTCCACGTCAGCGCCCCCGTGGACGAGGACGCCGGCTGGGTGATGGACTTCGCCGATCTCAAGCGCGCCTTCCAGCCGATCCACGACCAGCTCGATCATCGCCTGCTCAACGAGGTCGACGGCCTCGAGAATCCCACCAGCGAAAACCTCGCGCGCTGGATCTGGCAACGACTGAAGCCTGAACTGCCCGCGCTGTCGGCCATCCTCATCCAGGAGACCTGCACCTCCGGCTGCGTCTACAGGGGCGACTGAACTCGGACTCCCGGCCCGCGTCGCCGCGGCGCCCGCTGTCATCGAAGATTCAGCCCTCCATCATCGGCCTGTCTTGCACCACGGGCAGATTGGCGGCATGGAATCGAGAAAGCCACTCGGCGCGGCCACCCGCCTGACCACTGGTTTCCAGCGTCTCGACGTGCTGGAAGCGCGGCTGTGCCAGCCGATCAACGCCTGGTCCCGGCAGCGCTGGCTGCGCTCGATGTTCCTGCTGGTCAGTCGCCTGGGCGACGGTCCGCTCTGGTACGGCCTGATGCTCGCCCTGCCCCTGGTTCTCGGCAAGCTCGGTCTGGCGCTGAGCCTGCAGATGATGTTCGGCGGCCTGCTCGGCCTGAGCTGCTACAAGCTCCTCAAGGCCCGAACGGTGCGCGAGCGCCCCTTCGCCAGCCATCCCGGCATCGTCTGCACCGGCGTGCCCCTGGACCGCTACAGCTTTCCCTCCGGACACACCCTGCACGCGGTGCTGTTCGGCTGGCTGATCCTCAGCGCAGTCCCCGCGCTGGCGCCGCTCCTGATCCCCTTCGTCGCGCTGATCGCCCTGTCGCGGATCGTGCTCGGCCTCCACTACCCCAGCGATGTGCTGATCGGCGCCACGATCGGGCTGCTGCTCGCCCGCCTGGTCCAGGCCCTGCTACCGCTGGCAGGATTTGCCCCCGCCGCCTGATCTCACTACAATTGACCGGTTTTATGATCACGTTCGGGGGACTTCACGGTTTCTCCCCCGGCGGATCGACGCAAGTCCAATAAGACCGCAACAGCGGACGTCATTTTCCGGGAGACAAGATGAACCAGTTGATGATCCCCCCGATTCTCGGGGTCGTAGGCCTGATCGTGGCCTTCATTCTCTACCGCGTGGTGATGAGCTACCCGGCAATGGAAGGCAAGCCGAGTCAGATCGCCACCCTGATCCAGAAGGGCGCCCTGGCCTTCATGCGCCGTGAACTGATCCTGATCGCCCTGTCGGTGGCCGTGATCTTCACCGCGCTGGCCGTGTCGGGCCTCGGCATCCAGACCGCCGTCAGCTTCCTGGTCGGCGCCGTCTGCTCCGCCCTGGCCGGCTTCCTCGGCATGATCGCCGCCACGCGCGCCAACGTGCGCACGACCTCGGCGGCGCATGAGTACGGCCCGGCCAAGGCCCTGACCGTCGCCTTCTACGGCGGTTCCGTCATGGGCATGGTGCTGGCGTCCCTCGGCCTGCTGGGCCTGGGCACCCTGTACTACCTGTTCGGCACCGATCCGGAAACCGCGCATCGCATCCACGGCTTCGGCATGGGCGCCGGCGTGGTCGCTCTGTTCTATCGCGTCGGTGGCGGCATCTTCACCAAGGCCGCCGACGTCGGCGCTGACCTGGTCGGAAAGGTCGAGGCCGGCATCCCGGAAGACGATCCCCGCAACCCGGGCGTGATCGCCGACAACGTCGGTGACAACGTCGGTGACGTGGCCGGCATGGGTTCGGACATCTTCGAATCCTACTGCGGCGCCATGATCGCCACCGTGGCCCTGGCCACCGTGATGGTCCAGCAGTCGTCCACCGGCATGGTCGAAGGTCTGGGCGAAGGCTCGGCCCTGATGGGCCTGCCGCTGCTGCTCAGCTCCCTGGGCCTGGTCTGCTCGATCCTCGCCATCGGCGTGGTCAAGGCCATGTCCGGCAAGAGCCCGGAAGTGGCCCTGCGCGGCGGCACCATGTCGGCGGCCATCGGCTTCATCATCCTGGCCTACTTCATGATCGGCTACCTGGGTGTCAGCAACGGCGTCTGGATCGCCGCCCTGGTCGGTGCCGTCGGTGGCGTGGTCATCGGTCTGTCGACCGAGTACTACACCGCCGGCAAGCCGGTTCGTGACATTGCCCGCTCCGGCGAGACCGGTTCGGCCACGGTGATCATCTCCGGCCTGTCGACGGGCATGCAGTCGGTCGTGATTCCGATCATCACGATCTGCCTCATGATCTTCATCGCCAACGCCAATGCCGAACTCTATGGCGTGGGTATCGCTGCGGTCGCCATGCTGTCCACCGTCGGCATGACCATGGCCATCGACGCCTACGGTCCCGTCGCCGACAACGCCGGCGGCATCGCCGAAATGGCGGGCCTGGGTGAAGAGACCCGCAAGATCACCGACTCCCTCGACGAGCTGGGCAACACCACCGCTGCGATCGGCAAGGGCTTCGCCATCGGCGCCGCCGCCCTGGCCGCCCTGACCATCATCTCGGCCTACATCGCCGAGGTCAGCCATCGCATCGACGGCTTCACCCTGCAGATCTCCGATCCGAACGTGCTGATCGGCATGTTCATCGGTGGCGTGTTCCCGTTCCTGGTGGCCTCGATCACGATGACGGCCGTCGGCAACGCCGCCTTCGAAATGATTCAGGAGATCCGTCGCCAGTTCCGCGAGATCCCGGGCCTGCTCGAAGGCAAGGCGGATCCTGATGCCGCTCGCTGCGTCGACATCGCCACCACCTCGGCCATCAAGCGCATGTTGCTGCCGGCTGGCCTGGCCGTGGCCGGCCCGGTCGTGGTCGGCTTCGGCATGGGTGCCGAAGCACTCGGCGGCATGCTCGGCGGCGCCCTGCTCTCGGCCGTACTGCTGGCCCTGACCATGGCCAACGCCGGCGGTGCCTGGGACAACGCCAAGAAGTACGTCGAGAAAGGCAACTTCGGCGGCAAGGGTTCCGAGTCGCACAAGGCCAATGTGGTCGGTGACACGGTCGGCGACCCGCTCAAGGACACCTCGGGTCCGTCGATGAACATCCTGATCAACGTGATGGCCATCGTCAGCCTGGTGATCGCCCCGCTGCTCGGCCAGTAAGCACGAGCTTCAAGGCACGAGAAAAACGCGGCCCTCGGTGGCCGCGTTTTTTTTGGCATTCATCAGCTGCGGGTAAGCTGTGCACTCTTTATCACGACACCCTTCAAGGAATTCCGCGATGCGCACCGCCCTTTGTCTGCTTCTCTTCTGCTCGAGCCTAGCGCTGGCCGATCAGGACATGCCCTCGCCCGCTCTGGCCGACTACCTTGCCGACAGCTATCGAGTGGAAGAGCGCATCGTGATCGGGGGACAGCCCTCGGCGCCGGCCTTGCAGGCCTTGAGCGATGAAGGCATCCAGACCGTCATCAACTTCCGGACGCGATCGGAAGTCGAGGGCCTGGACTTCGACGAGCCCGCGCTGCTGGCGGCCACCGGCGTCGACTACCACGAGATCGGCATCGGCCGAGGCGAGGGCGCCTACAGCCCGGCGGTGCTCGAAGAGTTCAATGCCCGCATGAACGCCGCGGGCGAGAACGGAATCCTTCTCCACTGCGGCTCCGGCTACCGGGCCAGCCAGGTCTACGCCGCCTGGCTGGTGAAGTACAGAGGCCTGAGCCCCAACGAAGCCCTGGAGCGCGTCTCACCCTCGGGCTGGTGGCCGATGCCGATGGAGCAACTGCTCGGCCAGCCCCTGAGCGTGGAAATCGAAGAAGGCTGAGCATCTTCATGGAGGCGGACCGTCGAAGTTCGAGGGTCCTCTGAATCGATTATTTCAGCCGGGCCGGGGTTCAATCGGGCAAGGCCGGGGCAAAGGCACTGAGAGCGCCGTCAGCGACGACCGAAGCCCCGGGCGATCAGCCAGTCCCCCATCGCCTGGGCAAAGCCGGGCGCGTAGCGAGAATCAGCTCGACTCTGCATTTCCCGAATACCGCCGGTCTCGGCGATGTGCAGGTTGTGATCGGCATCGGGAAAGCTGATGATCGTCAGCTCGGCGGCGGGGTTCTCGCCCAGGGTTTCGTGATACAGGCTTGCCGTCGATCGCCAGTCCACGTTCGTGTCCTTTTCACCGAACAGGGCCAGTACGGGTCGATCGATCGAGCTCAGCACGGCGCGGAACTTCGGCACGTAGACCTGCAATCCGGAGTCGCGATCGACCAGGAAGGTCCCATCTTCGAATTTCGACTGGTAGGCCAGGAAACCGGCTTCCGACACCGCTTCCGCCCAGCCCATGAACTGCATGAAGGGGTCCTCGCGAAGACGACGAGTGGCCGCCAGGTAGTCGCGGTAACTGCCACCCTGCCAGACCGTGTCGAAGCCCTGCTGCCATTCGTCGAGCAGCATCCCGATTTCCTCCTCGCTCCGCCCTTCGATGCGCCAGTTCTGCTCGAGCAGATAGCGGGCGTTCTCCCGGTCGTCGGTCCCGCTGACGGAAATCCAGAACGCAAGGTCCGGATCCGCCTGCATCGCCAAGGGCGCGATCCAGCCGGCGCGACTGATGCCCCAGAGCCCGATCACTTCGCTGCCGGGAATCGCGCGCCTGCGAAGCGAACGTGCGGCAGCCAGCACTTCCTCCGCACTGCTTGCCACCGACTGGTTGATGTCGAACTCGCCGTCGCTTTCTCCGCAACCGGGCTTGTCCCAGAGCAGCACATTGAGGCCCAGGCCGGCAAAGAAGCTGCGCAGGGCGAACCAGGCGTTCTGCTCCAGCACGCGCGTCTCGCCATAGCCGTGCACGATGATCACGGTCGCCATGGGTCGCGTCGGCCGATCCAGCAGGCCGACCAGACGCTGGCCTCCGAGCTCGAACTCGTAGCGTTCGGTGACAAGCTCCGGCACCTCGGAACGGGCCTGGCCCCACGGATACAGGCTCAGCAGAATGCCCAGGAGCCCAGCGCTCAGTCTGGTGAGAATGCGATCGTTCATGCTTACCCCGAAATCGGTTGACGCCTGGGACGAGCCTCACGGCTCGCCCAGGGTCAAGACGTCCGGGGATGGAAAAACGTCGCAGCCCGTCAGCGTTCAGCAAGGGCCAGGCAGGAGCGATCGCCCGCCGCTCAGGATCATGGCGCCGAGGCGCTTCGCGCGCCTGGCTGCCGTCTCGAAACCTCTACCAGGCGATCACCACCACATCGTAGGCATAGGGCAAACCGGACCGTTCACCCAGGGAGTAGCAGACCTCCTGCCCCTCGGTCAGGCCGGCGCTGCTGCGGAGGTCCGAGTGATGCACCTGGACTTCATGACAGGGTTCGGAAGGACAACGGTGGGGGGTGATGATGCCATAGCCTCGTCCGGCATCGAACCACTTCACGTGCCCGCGCTCCCGGCTGCAAGGCGCCTGCGCCATGACGAGCCACGTCGAATGGGTCGACGGAGCTTGCAGCTGCCCCTGAGCCTGGGCCGGCCCTCCAGCGAGTCCGCCGACGAACAAGAGCAAAGCCATGAGATTGATCTTCGTCATTCTGTCCTCCTCGAAATAAGAGATCTGCCAGACGGCAGCCCGGATCTAATCCCCACCGGCCGCCGCATCCACCATCACCGCGATGGCTCCGTCACCGGTGACGTTACAGGCCGTACCGAAGCTGTCCTGGGCCATGTAGAGGGCGATCATCAGGGCCACGGCGGTTTCGCTGAAGCCGAGCATGGTGCCGAGCAGGCCGACCGCCGACATCACGGCACCGCCCGGCACGCCGGGGGCGGCGAGCATGACCAGACCGAGCATCATGATGAAGGGCAGCATGGTCAGCAGGGAGGGAATGGCCAGGGCTTCGGTCAGCACCATGACCGCGACCGCACAGGACACGATCGTGATCGTCGAACCCGACAGATGGACCGTGGCGCAGAGCGGGATCGTGAAGCTGGCGATGTCTTCGCGGATCTCGTTGGCGCGAGCCGACTTCAGGGTGACCGGGATCGTGGCGGCGCTGGACATCGTGCCCAGGGCGGTCACGTAGGCCGGCAGCATGTTCTTGAGCAGGGACAGCGGCGAACGGCCGGCCCGCAGGCCCGCGATCGTGTAGAGCACCGACAGCCAGACCCAGTGCAGGGCCACGGAGAGCAGCAGCACCACGCCGAAGGTCTTCAGGGTCTCGAAGACGGTACCGGCGGCGGCCAGTTCGGCGAACACGCCGGCGATGTAGAAGGGCAGCAGCGGGATGATGAGCTTGACCAGCAGCACTTCGATCACATCGCGACCTTCCTCGAAGAAGGTCTTGAGCGTGCCGGCGCCGGTCGCGGAAATCCCCAGGCCGAAGATGAAGGCCGTGGCCAGGGCGCTCATGATGCCCAGCACCGGCGGGATGTTCATTTCGATGAATGGCGCCAGCGCTTCCGAAGCCTCCGGCGGCGGTGCCCCACCCTCGGTGGCGAGGAAGGGCACGACGAGGGCCGCGATCAGGAAGGCCAGGGTACCGGCCAGGATGGTCGACAGGTAGGCCGTGCCGACGGTGCGGCCGAGCAGGTGGCCCGAGGCCTTGGGCAGGCCGGCGATCCCGGCGGTGATGTAGAACAGGATCAGCAGCGGAATGGTGAAGAACAGCAGCTGGCCGAACAGCTCCTTGAAGGTCAGCAGCAGGCGGATCAGCACGTCGGGCGCGAACAGACCGAGCAGGATACCGGCCAGGATGCCGGCCGCGAGTTTGAGGATGAGTTGCATGCTTGTTGTCCTGTGATTTCAGTGGGTCATGGCAGTGGGAACCGTGGATCAGACCCAGTCCGGCAGCTGGCGCCAGACCCGGTCGAGCTGGCGCATGTGCGCCCGGTAGTCGGGATCGATCTCGGCCACGCGGGCCCAGAAGGCCGGCGAATGGTCGAGGTGACGGGTGTGCACCAGTTCGTGCACCAGCACGTAGCGGCAGGCCTCCGGTGAGGCGAACAGCACGCGCGCATTGAGCGACAGGCGGCCGGCGGCCGAACAGCTGCCCCAGCGCGAGCGTTGATTGCGGATGCCGATCGAACGGTAGCGGAAACCGTGCTCGCGGGCCAGGTCGTCGACCTGCGGCGCCAGGGCTTCACGAGCGCGGGCACGCAGCCAGTCGCGCAGCCGCGCCCGCACCCGGGCATCGAGCTCGTCGGGATCCGTGGACGGCAGGGTGAAACGTAGTCGGCCCGACGCGCTCTGCAGCGTCAGACGCTCACCGCGGCCCGAACGGTAGTCGACCCGCCAGCATTCGTCGAGCGCGGGCAATTCGATACGTGCCGGGCGCGGCCCCTGCAGGGCCTCGTCGAGACCGGCACGCAGGCTCGCCTGACGACGGCGAACCGACTCGATCCAGTGCCGACGCTCATCGATGAGTTCCGGCAGACGACGCGTATCGAAGGCACGCGGGACGGTGACCAGCAGCTCGCCCCGCTCGTCCACGCGCAGCTTGACCCGGCGCGCGCGCGGGTGCACCCGCAAGGTGTAGGGCAAGGAGCTCAGCGCGGTGTCCCTCGAGTGTGATTGAGAACTTCTGCGATAATAGCAGCTGAGCCGGTCGAGCCCGACCGGCGCCCACCGCCCCAAGGCCCCGGAACCGTCACCCGAGCGATGATCCAGATCAGCGACCTGACCCTGCGCCACGGCCCCGAGGCGCTGCTGGAGCACGCCGAAGCGACGATCTTCCCGGGCCACAAGGTCGGCCTGATCGGCCCGAACGGCTGTGGCAAGAGCAGCCTGTTCGCCCTGCTGCAGGGGCAGCTAGCGGCTGACGATGGCGACGTCCGCATTCCCGCTGCCTGGACCCTGGCCGCGATGGCCCAGGAGATCAAGGAGCTCGACCGACCGGCGCTCGACTACGTGATCGATGGGGACCGGCGCCTGCGCGACGCCGAGGCCCGCGTGCGCCGGACCGAGGCCGAGGGCGACGGCGAGGCCATCGCCCAGGCGCATGCCGAGCTCGACGAGGCCGGTGGCTACACCGCCGCCGCCCGCGCCGGCAGCCTGCTCAACGGCCTGGGCTTCAAGCCCGAGGAGCATCGCAAGCCGGTGGGAGACTTTTCGGGCGGCTGGCGCATCCGCCTGTCCCTGGCCCGCGCCCTGATGTGCCCCTCGGACCTGCTGATGCTCGACGAGCCGACCAACCACCTGGATCTCGAGACCGTGGTCTGGCTGGAAGACTGGCTGAAGCGCTACGCCGGCACCCTGATCATCATCTCGCACGACCGGGATTTCCTCGATCAGGTCGTCGACTCGGTGCTGCACATCGAGCATCGGCGCCTGGTGGCCTACACCGGCGGCTACAGCGACTTCGAGCGCCTGCGCGCCGAGCGCCTCGCCCACCAGCAGGCGCGCTTCGAGAAGCAGCAGCGCGAGATCGCCCACATGCAGAGCTTCATCGACCGCTTCCGGGCCAAGGCCAGCAAGGCAAAGGCCGCGCAGAGCCGCATCAAGGCCCTGGAGCGGATGGAACAGGTGGCACCGGCGCACGCCGACTCACCCTTCCATTTCGAGTTCCCCCCGCCGCCCAAGGCGGCGAATCCGCTCCTCAGCCTCGACCAGGTCAGCCTGGGATACGGTTCGAAGCGCGTGCTCGAAGGCGTGTCCTTGAGCCTGGCACCCGGCGACCGGATCGGCCTGCTCGGCCTCAACGGTGCGGGCAAGTCGACCCTGGTTCGCGCCCTGGCCGGTGAGCTGCCGCCGCTGGACGGGCGCCTGACGAGCAGCCGCGGCCTGCAGATCGGCTACTTCGCCCAGCATCAGCTCGAGCAGCTCGACGGGCAGGCCAGCCCCTTGCTGCATCTGCAGCGCCTGGCGCCCGAGGCCAGCGAACAGTCCCTCCGCGATTACCTGGGCGGCTTCGATTTTCATGGCGACCAGGCCACCGGCCCGGTCGCGCCGCTGTCCGGCGGCGAGAAAGCCCGATTGGTGCTGGCCCTGCTGGTCTGGCAGGGTCCCAACCTGCTGCTCCTCGACGAGCCGACCAACCACCTCGATCTGGACATGCGCCATGCCCTGACCGTGGCCCTGCAGGGCTTCGAGGGTGCGGTGGTGACGGTCTCTCACGATCGCCATCTGCTCACCAGCACCGTCGAGGCCTACTGGCTGGTGGCCGATGGCCAGGTCCGCCCCTTCGACGGCGACCTGTCCGACTATCGGCGCTGGCTGAGCGAACGCAATGCGCCGGAGAAGGAGGATCGCCAGGGCGGTAACGAACGCCGCGAGACCCGACGCAATCAAGCCGAACGCCGCGAACGTCTGCGTCCCCTGAAGAACCGGGTCGAGAAACTCACCCGCCAGGTCGACGAGGCCAGCCAGCGCGTGGCCGAACTGGAAAGGACCCTTGCCGATGCCGGCCTGTACGAGGCCGAGCGCGCCGGGGAGCTGGCCGAGGTCCTGACGAAACAGAGCGAATGGCGGCAGCGCCTCGAGGGCCTGGAGAACGACTGGATGGAAGCCCAGGAAGCGCTCGATGCGGCGGAAGCCGAGTAACCCCCCCTTATTCATCACCCGTTCTACTGCGACACCACCAGGCCCAGCATCCGCGGCGTTTCGCTCGGTCGCACATCCTCACCGTACCGGCGAGTACGCCTCCGGTGCGCTCGGTCGCGAAACGCCGCGGCTACAGAACCTGGCAGCGCCTCGCAACGAACGGGTGGTGAACAAGGCGGGGCAAGGCGACGGACGCGCTTGTGAGCCCCGTTGGAATCCATTATCGTCAGGGTTACCCATTTCCGATGCGAAGGCTCGACTTCCGGCCATGACCACCCTGCTTGCGATCGGCGACATGCACCTGGGTCGTCTGCCCGCCAGCCTGCCCGATGAACTCAGGTCGCTGCAGCGCGAGCTGGGTCCGGAAGCGGCCTGGATGCGCAGCGTTACCGAAGCGATCAATCGCAAGGTCGACGGTGTGGTGCTGGCCGGGGATCTGGTCGAGCGCAGTCGCGACTTCTTCGTCGCCTACGGCCAGCTCAAGGCCGGACTGGAAAAGCTCGCCACGGCGGGCATCCGCACCTGGGCCGTCGCCGGCAATCACGACGTCCATGTCCTGCCGCGCCTGGCCGAGGAACTCGATCATCTGACCCTGCTCGGCGCCGGGGGGCGCTGGCAATCGACGGAGATCGGCGATCTGGACCTGATCGGCTGGTCCTTCCCGCAGGCCGAAGTCCGCCAGAGCCCGCTGGAGGACTTTCCGGGGCGCCGTGGCAAGCGGCCGCTGATCGGCCTGCTGCACTGCGACCGGGACCAGAGCAACAGCCGCCACGCGCCGGTGTCGAGCAAGGACCTCGAGTCCGCCCCCGTCTCGGCCTGGCTGCTGGGCCATATCCATCAACCCGACCCGATGGACGGGGACCGACCAATCGGCTACCTCGGCTCGGTCAGCGCCCTGCGCGCCAGCGAAACGGGCGACCGCGGGCCCTGGCTGATCGAAGCGGGCAAGGGCAAGGTACGCGCCGAGCAGCTGGTGCTGGCACCGCTTCGCTACGAATCGATCGACCTCGACGTCAGCCAGCTCGACGACCCGGAGCAGCTGGGTTCGGCGATCCTGGCCGGCGCCCGCGACTGCGTCGGCGCCCTGGGTGATCTGTGTCGAGCCCCCGAGGCCATCGGCCTGCGCCTGCGCCTGGTCGGGCGGAGCCGGATCGGAGCAGCAATCGCGACGGCGGCGCGCCAGTGGCTGGAGGATGCTCGCCCCTGGACCGAGCAATCGATCCAGTTGTTCATCGACAAGCTGGAGCTGGCCTTCGAACCCGACATCGAGCTCGAGCGCCTGGCCGAGCGCCAGGACCCCGTGGGCCTGCTGGCCCGCCGCGTCCTGGCCCTGCGCGGTGCCGACGAGGTGGAACGGGAACGCCTGCTCGAGCGGGCGCGCGAGCAACTCGGGCCGCTGGCCGAGCAGCGCGAGTTCCGAGGCCTGGGGCGCCCGCTCGATGACGCGGCACTGGGCGAGTATCTCGAACGCGCCGCCATGCACAGTCTGAGCAGCCTGCTGGCCCAGACCGGGGCGGCCGGATGAAGCTCCGCGCCCTCGAGATCCGCGTCCTGCCCGGCCTGAGCCGGGGCTTTTCGGTTGACTTCGAACCCGCTGCCGTCAACGTGGTGACCGGGCCGAACGCCTCGGGCAAGTCCAGCCTGGTGCGCGCGGTGCGCGCCCTGCTCTACCCGGGCATGAACCCCGACTACTGCGAGCTGAGCGCGCACTGGCAGCGCGGCGACCGGACCCTGGTCTGCGAACGACGCGGGCAGCAGGTGCAGTGGCTGGTGGACGGGCGGCGCGCGGAAGCGCCGAACCTGCCTCCCGACGATGCCGTCGGCGCCTTTCTGATCAGCGCCGAGGATCTGAACGCCCTGGGCAGCACCGAGGAGCACATCGCCGGTCACCTGCGTACCCTGCTCGCCGGCGGCTTCGATCTGGATGCCGTCCTGGAGACCGGCGAACTCGCTCCTCGCCCCAGACCGAAGAAACTGGCCCAGGAGTTCAGCCGTCTGGAACAGGCCGTCGCCAGCAAGGAAGGCGAGTACGGCGAACTGAATGACGAACTGGCCACCCTGGAGCGCCTGCGTCGCCAGCTCGATCGCACCGCCGATGCCGCGGGCCGCCTGCGCGCCTGCGAAGATGCCCTGGCCCTGGCCGACGCCACGGCGCGCCTGCGCGCCGTCGAGCAGGTGCTGATCGAGGAATACCCCGGCGGCATGGACCGCCTGCGGGGCGACGAGCTCGAGCGCCTGGATCAGGCCGAGGACGCGCTGGCGCAGAAGGAAAAGGAGCTGGCCATCGAGCACGGCGCCCTGCGCAAGGCGCGCGAGCGCCTGAAGAGCTCCGGGCCGATCGATCCACAGCAGCTCGAAGCGCTGCAGGCCGAGCTCGGCGATCACCGCGATCGCCTGGTCGACCTCGAACACCGTATCGAACAGCAGAGCGACCAGATCGCTCAGGCCGAAGCCGCGCTGGTGCTGGCCGCCCGGCGCCTCGGGCGCACCCCCGACCGGGCCGAAGGCCTCGACCAGGCCGCCCTGGAAGAACTGGAACGACGCGTCGACCGGGTCCAGGCCCTGCGCGAGCAGATCCGCAATCTGACCGGCGAGCTGGCCCGGACGCACGTTTCGAGCAACCTGACCGGCCGACCGCAGGCCGATCTTCGCAAGGCCAGAGAGGCCCTGATGCGCTGGCTCGACGGAGCCCGCCTCTCGCCCCTGGAAGGCATCCTCTGGGGCGGCCTGAGCGCCGCCGCGGGCCTCGCCTCCTGGCGCCTGCTCGGCGTTCAACAGCTCGAGCCCCTGCCCGAGCTGGTCATGCTGATCCTGATCGCGGCCGGCGTGCCGCTCAGCCTGCTGTTCAATTTCATCCAGCGCTGGCGCGACCTGAAGTCCGCCGCCGAGACCTTCCTGGCCACCGACGTCGAGCCCCCGCTCGGCTGGACCGAAGCCGAGGTCGAAGCCCGTCTGGAGCGCCTGGACCTGGAACTGGAGTCCGCCACCCGCCACGAGATCAGCCAGGCACGGGCGGCCGATGTCCGCGACCAGCTCAACAGCCAGCGCGGCAATCTCGAGCAGGCGCGCGGCAAGCTGGACGAGCTGGCCAGCGAGATCGGCGTCAGCGCCGACACCCGCCTGGAGACCGGCTTTCAGCTCTGGTGCCGTCATCTGTACGAATGGCAGCAGCAGCAGGCCAGTGTCGAACGTCACAAGGCGCAGCTGATGCAGCTCGAGGATCGGTATCGGGCCGCACAGGCCGAAACCGCCGATCTTCTCGAGCGTCACGGCATGGGCGGTGACCAGCCCGGCGGCAGCCGGGAGCTGGCCCACTGGATTCACCTGCTCAGCCCGCGCATGCGCCAGAATGCCGAGCGGCACAACGAAGTGCGCGCCCACGAACACCGCATCAGCGAACTGCAGGCCGATATCGGCCAGCTGGAAAAGGCACGCGATCGGATCTTCGAGCAGGCCGGACTGAAGGCCGGAGACCGCGACGCCCTGATCCACCGCATCGACCAGTTCGAAGCCTGGCGCGGACTGGAGCAGGAACGTCGCGATCAGAACCTCGAGATCGGGCGCCTGGAGGCCCGTCTGGCCGAAGAACCCGAGCTCATCCGCCAGGGCCGCGAGCAGGCACGCGAAGCGCTCGAGAAGGTCCAGGCCGAGCTGTCGGCCCGGGTGGCCGAGCGCGACCAGCTCAACCAGCGCGTCGGCGAGATCCAGACGCGCCACGAAGACCTCCTCGAACGGCGCGAACTGGAGCGGCTCGGCGTGGAATTCGAGCGCAGCCGGGAGGCTCTGTCGCAGGAATTCGACGCCCAGCTGATGGCGGCGGCGGGACGGCTGATCATCGAGGATGTGCGCGAAGCCCACGAGAGCGACAACGAACCAGCCGCCCTGTCGCGCTCGGCCGAGTGGTTCGGCCGCTTCACCCACCATCGCTATCGCCTGCGGTTCCGCGACAAGGCCTTCCATGCTCTCGACACCCAGGATGGGCGCGAACGCTCCATCGCCGAACTGTCGACCGGCACACGCGTACAGCTGCTGCTGGCCGTGCGCCTGGCCTGGATCGAGCGCCTCGAATCGCAGGCCGAGCCCCTACCCGTGTTCATGGATGAAGTGCTGACCACGACCGACCCCGATCGCTATCGCTCGATCGTGGAATCGGTGCAGGACATCGTGCGCGGGGATCGCCAGATGGTCTACCTGACCGCGCAGAGCGACGATGCGCAGGCCTGGACCGCCTGGGCCGGCGAAGGGCCGGCACCGCACCTGATCGACATGGCCGAAGTACGCAAGGGCGAAGTCGAGCCGCTGCAGCAGCAGATGCCCGAGGGCATCGACAGACCCGAGCCGATTCCCGAACCGGAAGGCATGGACCTGCTGGACTGGGCGCGTGCCGCCGGGGTGGACCCGATTTCGCCGTGGAGCGATCCCGGGCAGATGCATGTCTTCCACCTGCTCCAGGACGAGCCCTCCCAGGTGGCCGAGCTGATCCGCTTCGAACTCGGTCGACTGGGACAGCTCGAGGCCTTCCTGCAGTCAGCCCAGGCCAGCAAATTGATCAAGGCCGATCAGCGCGACCGCCTGGAGAACCGGGCCAAGGCGGCCCGGCTCATCCTGGAAGACTGGTGCCGTCGCCACGCTCGACCCGTCGATGACCAGGCGCTCAGCGAGAGCGGCGCCATCACCGATCATTTCATGGACCGGGTGCGCGAGCTCAACGAGAGCCTCGGCCGCCAGCCGGCCGAACTGATCGATGCATTGCGCAAGGGCAAGGTCAGCCGCTTCCGAAGCGACAACATCGACCAGCTCGAACAGTGGCTGCAGGAGCGCGGCTACCTTGCCGATGCAGAAGAGAAGGAACGCCTGTCAGCAGCGAGGATCAGCCTGAGGTCCGGCCTGCCTCCCGAAGAGATCACCCAGCTCAGAGCCTGGATCATCGGCGCGATCCGCGACCCCCTGGCCAGGTCTCGCTGAGCTTGCGCCACGGCCAGAGCCGGCCTTCGGGGCCGTCTCCGCTCAGAGATTGCGGCCGTAGAACAGCTCCTGCATCTCCTTGCGCAGGCGGCGCTCGATACGGCTGCGTTCGCGACGATCCAGCTCATCGGCCTTGAGACCGAAAAGGTAGTTGTCCAGGTCGAAATCCTTCAGCCGCATCTTCGTGTGGAAGAGATTTTCCTGATAGACGTTCACATCGATCATCTCGTAGGCATTCTTCGTGTCGCGACTGAAGAAGTCCTGGATCGAGGTGATCTTGTGATCGATGAAGTGCTTGCGTCCCCGAACATCGCGGGTGAATCCACGCACCCGGTAGTCGACCGTGACGATGTCGGATTCGAAACTGTGGATCAGGTAGTTCAGCGCCTTCAGCGGAGAGATCACGCCGCAGGTGGCCACATCGATGTCGGCCCGGAAGGTACAGATCCCGTCATGCGGATGGCTCTCGGGATAGGTGTGCACCGTGATGTGGCTCTTGTCGAGATGTCCCAGCACGGTCTCGGGCAGCGGGCCGGGCGCGGCGCTACCGGCATCCTCGTCATGAACCACCGGCTCCTCGCTGATCAGGATCGTGACGCTGGCGCCCTGGGGCTCGTAGTCCTGGCGAGCGATATTGAGGATATTGGCGCCGATGATGTTCGATACATCGGTCAGAATCTGCGTCAGACGCTCGGCGTTGTAGGCCTCATCGATGTAGGCGATGTAGTCCTCGCGCTGGCCTTCGGTCGTGGCATAGCACATGTCATAGATATTGAAGCTCAAGGCCTTGGTCAGATTGTTGAAGCCATGCAGCTTGATGCGGCGCGATTTCATGTGCGATGCGGCCCCGTGTTGGCGATGAGCTGAACCGCCTATTATCGGGCATCGAGGACTCCGATTTCCACATTTCTGCCAAGACTCGAGCCAGGCCGTCAGGGCTTGGTTTGACGAAAACTGTGACGCGGTGCAGAATTATCGTGGACTTGTTGTCCGGTTCGGCCCAGCGCTGGACCAGAAATCCAGAATAAAAAGGGACCCAGCAGCCGCATGCGCGATTTCCAGTTCTACCCCGTCGACCGGGAAGCCATGGACCGATTCCTCGAGATCTGTCGGCGCCAGCACTTCGCCGCCAAGACCACGGTCATGCGGCCTGGCGACTCGGGACAGAGCCTGATGTACGTGATCGAAGGCTCGCTGACGGTCTCGACCGAAGGTGATGACGGCCGCGAACTGATCCTCAGCTACGTCAACCCGGGAGACTTCCTGGGCGAGATGGGCCTGTTCATGAAGCCCAGGGAGCGCGAAGTCCTGGTGCGAACCAAGACCAAGTGCGAGCTGGCCGAGGTCTCCTACGCGCGTCTGCGCGAAGCGCTGGACAACGAATTGTCCGACTGTGCGGTCGACATCCTCACCGCGATCGGCTCGAAGCTGGCACAACGCCTGCTGCAAGCCCGGCGCAAGGTCTTCCATCTGGCCTTCCTCGACACGCAGGGGCGCATCGCCAAGGCCCTGATCGACCTCTGCTCGGAACCCGATGCCGTCTCCCACCCCGAAGGCACCCAGATCAAGATCACTCGTCAGGAGCTGAGCCGAATCGTTGGCTGCTCGCGTGAAATGGCCGGACGAGTCATGAAGAGCCTGGAGGAGGATGGCATGCTGCGGGCTTCGGGCAAGACCGTGGTCGTGCTCGGCAAGTACAAGGGTGCCCAGTCCGTCTGAGCCGGATCGGGGCCTGCTTCAGTTCGAGGACTTTCGCTGACGGGCCGGGAACCTGGCGACCTTCTTCTCGGATCGTTCCGGACGCCTGGGAGCCTCCGTGGCGCCATCGGCGGCGCGCTCCAGCTCCACCGTTCGATCGAGCGTTCCGCCCTCCTGCTCTCCCCGCATCGTCAGCGTCGACATGCGCGCCGTGTCCCCGCGAACGGAATGACGGACTCCATGACGCTCTTCCAGGCGCATGGCCATGTCGTTGAAACGACGGTAGAGGTTGCCGAATTCGTCTCGGCGATTGCTCTCCAGGCGGAAATCGTACTGTCCCTTGCCCATGCGCCGCAGGCCCCAACCGATACGTTCGATCAGACGGCGCTGATGGCGAACCATGACGGCCATCGCCACCATGATCACCAGCATGGCGATCAGGAAGACCATGACCATCATGCTCAGCGTTCCACGAGCGGCCGTGGACAGCTCGGCGCCATCGAGACCGAGGTAGACCTCGCCGATCCGACGAGCCTGGAAACGAATGGGCACCTGAAACTCGAGATTGCCGTCGGCGCCCTGCAGCACACGGATCGCGGTCTCGTCGCGGCGAACGACCGGATTGTCGAGCCCCGGAACCGACTCACCCTGCAGGAACAGGTTGGTGCTCGACTGGATCAAGCCACTGCGATCGGTGATGTGCAGATACAGGACCTGGGAGTTGCTACCGAAATCCGAGACCAGATTGCCCAGGGCAGCGGAGTCCTCCAGCAGCAAGGGCTCGGCGATTTCGCGAGCGACGACACTGGCCAGACCCTCGCCGAAACCGAAGGTCGCGCTGGCCATGGCTGCGTTCTGGGAGCGATAGACATAGCTCAGTCCCAGCACCAGCACGAGGGCCACCAGGGCCCCGACCGCCATCGGCCAGCGCCAGGCCGCGCCGCTGCGCTTGGCCGAAGCCAGCAGACCACGACGCAGGCCGGAGCGGATGTCCTGCAGTTCTTCCAGCACTTCTTCAGCGCTGTCGTAGCGAGCTGCGGCCTTCTTGGCCAGCAGACGGTGGGTCATCTCCACCAGTTCGACCGGTGTATCCGGATCGAGGGGCTCGAGCGGGGGCGGCGGCTCTCGCATCACCTTGGCCATCTGCTCGCTCAGATTGGGCTCGTCGAAGGGCAGACGACCGGACAGCAAGCGGTACAAGACGACACCAAGCGAATACAGATCGCAGCGTGCATCCTGTGAATCGCCGGAAATCTGTTCGGGGGCCATGTAGGCGGGGGTGCCGGCGATCATGCCGCCCTCGCTGGCCGCGCGCTCGGGGCGTGAATTGATGCCGGCGATACCGAAATCGAGCAGCTTGGCCACACCGGTGCCGGAATCGAAATAGATATTGGCCGGCTTGATGTCGCGGTGGATCACGCCCCGCTCGTGGGCATAGCTCAATGCACTGGCAAGCTGGATCGCGATCTCGATCGACTCGCTGACATTGGGCAGATCGTCCCTCTCGAGACGATCGGCCAGGGTGTCGCCATCCAGCAGCTCCATGGCCATGAAGGGCACACCGTCGATCTGACCGACATCGAAGACGGTCACGATATTCGGATGCCCCAGACCGCCGGCCGCGCGGGCCTCGCGCAGGAAGCGCTGCCGGGAGGTGACGTCGCGGGCAAACTGCTCGCGCAGGACCTTGACGGCCAGATAGCGATCGATGCGAGGATCGAAGGCCTTGTAGACGATCGACATGGTCCCGCGACCGAGCTCGCGCTCGACCTGGTAGCGACCGATGCGTTCCATCAGTGCGCTCCTCGCGGGATGAGGGTCGGATCGCCCATGCGACTCATCAGTTCAGCACGACCCAGACGACCACGGCGATCACGACGGCCGCACCCACCCAGGGCAGCCAGCGCATCACGCCTCCACCGGCGCTCTCCTTGCGCTTCTTGTCCGGGTCATGCAGCTTGAATTCAACGCGCCCGAAGCGAATGCGATCGCCGTGATGGAGAACGCCGTTGGAAATCTTGGCATCGTTGATGAAGGTGCCGTTGGTAGAGAGCAGATTGGCCACCCGCCAGCCGCCGGGATCGTGGCTGAGACGAGCATGTTCCGACGAAACGCTGGCATCCTTGAGCACGATATCGCAGCCATCGCCGCGGCCGATGACGATACGTTCGCCACGCAGCGCGAAGGCCTGATCCTTGACGCCGTCGCTCAGCCCCTGCAGGTGCGCACCGCCGACCCCTCCATCGCCGGCAGCGACTTCTTCGATCAGCTGGTCGACTTCCCCTCTGCTGAAGACATGGGTGCCCTGGGGTCCTTGTTTCTGCGCCTTGCGCTCGTTGTCCTGATCTGTACTCATCTCCACACCCTCATCTGAATCCATCTCTCCTCGACTGCGCATCGATCAGCCTGATCCTGCGCAACGGGTTCCATCACGCTCCGATTATAGCGAGCGCCGTCGAAACGGCCACAGCCAGCCCCAGCCACGGCGCGCCGCCTGCATCTCGGCGGGCAGCGGGCTGGTGATCAGCACCATGGACACGTTGTCGTGCGCGCCGGCCGCCAGGGTCCGCTCCAGCAGCACGTGGCGCGCACCGTCGATACCCTGACTCTCGCTCAGGATGCGCTCGATCTCGCGGTCCGTCAATTCACCGCTGAGCCCATCGGAACACAGCAACAGCCACTCGCCCGGCTTCCAGCGATCCTGAAGGCAGCCGATGCGCGGCTCGTGTTCGCCGGTCAGACCGAGGCAGTCGGTCAGGACGTGGCGCTGCGGGTGGCGCGCCGCCTCATCCGGACTGAGCGCCCCGGCAGCCACCAGCATGCCGGCCACATTGTGGTCGCGGGTCAACAGCTCCAGGGTCGAGGTCTGCGGCGAGAAACGGTAGGCCCGGCTGTCGCCGACCCAGCAGATTTCATAGTCAGTCCCGTCTTCGGCAAGCGCCACGATGGTCGTGCCCATGTCGCGGTATTCCGGACGGACGTCCTGCTCTTCACGGATGCTGCGATGCGCCACCAGCACCGCTTCACGCAGGGCCAGGCCGCTTTCGCGCGCCTCGGCCACGATTTCACTGGCGATCTCGCTGGCCCGGGCGCCACCGGCGTGCCCCCCCATGCCGTCGGCGACCAGCCACAGGCCGAGGTCGTCATCCAGGCGGATGGCGTCCTGATTGTTTTCGCGCACACAGCCGGTCTCACTGGCCCCGACCGACCGGCGCACTTCCGGTACTGAGGAAGGCCGACTCATCGCTTATATATAGCGTAATATTCCGACAAAAGATGTCATTTCGTGGCAGGCTCCATGGCTGAGCCGCCCACCCCGTTGTGCCTACCGTACCCCATGAATCGACCACAATCCAGCCAATGGCGCGTCCTCAAGTTCGGCGGCAGCTCGGTCAGCCACGCCTCGCACTGGCAGCAGATCCGAAGCCGCGTCAGCGAGACCCTCGACGCCGGCCGCCGGGTCATTGTCGTGGTGTCGGCCCTGCGCGGCATCACCGACCTGCTCGCGGCGCGAGCCGAAGGTGGCGGGAGCATCGACGATGCGGTCCTGGTCGAAGATCTCCGCGACCGTCATCGTCAGCTGATCCAGTCGCTCGGCCTGGACCCGAGCCTCCTCGACGGCGAGTTCGAAGCGCTCGAGGCACTGCTGGGCAACGGTCAGTCCGGGGATCTCGGCTGGCAGGCTCGTCTGATCGGCATGGGCGAGATCCTGAGCAGCCGGATCGGTGCGCAGTGGCTTGCCGCTCAGGCGCTGCCCTGCGAATGGCTCGATGCGCGTGACATCCTGATCAGCCAGGACCTGCCGAATCGAAGCGAGCAGGCCAACCGCCTGTCCGCCGATTGCCCGGCCGCGGCTCGCCCGGAACTCGACCGAGCACTGAGCGCACGAGCCCCCGCCTTGATCATGCCTGGATTCATCGCGGCCAATGCCCGCGGCGAGCCCGTGCTGCTGGGCCGCGGCGGCTCCGACACCTCGGCCACCCTGCTCGGGGCCATGCTCAACGCCGAGCGCGTCGAGATCCATTCCGATGTCCCGGGCCTGTTCAGCGCCGACCCGCGCCGGATTCCGGCGGCAAGGCTCCTGAAGCAGGTCAGCTACCGTGAAGCGCAGGAACTGGCCGCCATGGGCGCCCGCGCCCTGCATCCTCGCTCGCTCATTCCAGTGCACCAGCAGCGCATCCCGCTCTGGCTCCGGCAGACCGACCGACCGGAGATCGAAGGCACCCGGATCACCCCCGATGCGCGCGATCACGGCGCCCAGGTCAAGGCCATCGTGCAGCGCAAGGGCATCACCCTGATTTCCCTCGAAGGCATCGGCATGTGGCAGCAGGTGGGCTTCCTGGCCGACGTCTTCGCCGAGTTCAAGGCCCTGGGTCTGTCCGTCGACCAGGTCTCGACCTCCGAATCCAACGTCACCCTGACCCTGGACCCGGGCGCCAATCTGGCCAGCCCCGGCACCCTCGACCGACTCGTCGGACGCCTGGAAAAGCACTGCCGAGTCGAGATCATGCAGGACTGCGCAACGGTCAGTCTGGTCGGCCTGGGCATCCGCACGATCCTGCACCGCCTCGGCCCCGCCCTGGAAGTGTTCGAACAACGCCGGATCTTCCAGGTCAGTCAAGCGGCCAACGACCTCAACCTGACCTTCGTCGTCGAAGCCCGCCACGCCGACCGCCTGGTCCAGCAACTGCACCAACAGGTCATCCCCGGCGGCACCGGGGGCGATTCAGTCTTCGGACCGACCTGGGAACAGCTGTTCCGACGCGAGACGGACCGTCCGATCCATCACCCCTGGTGGCGTGACCGGGCCGAGGAACTGCTCGCGCTGATGCAGGGGCGAGAGGCCGCCTACGTCTACGCCATCGACCAGGTGCGCGAGGCCGCGAGACGGCTGAAGGCCCTGCGCTCGGTCGATCGCGTGCTGTACTCGATGAAGGCCAATCCGCACCCGGCCATCCTGCAGGCCCTGGTCGACGAGGGCCTGGGCATCGAATGCGTGTCCATGCCCGAAGCGCGCCATGCCCTGAGCCATGTCCGCGACCTGAATCGCGAGCAGATGCTCCTCACGCCGAACTTCGCCAGCAGAGCAGAACTGCGCCAGGCCATCGACGAGGGTCTCCGCCTGACCGTCGACAACGCCTACATCATCGAACAATGGGGCCGCGACCTGGCGGGCCAGGACGTATTCCTGCGCCTCGACCCGGGCAGCGGCCTGGGCCACCACAAGATGGTGCGCACCGCCGGCAGTCACGCGAAATTCGGTATCCCCCTGGCCGAGCTCGAGCGCGTATCGCGCCTGTGCTCGGCCCATGACATTCGCATCACCGGCCTGCACGCCCACACGGGCTCGGGCATTCTGCACCCGGACAACTGGCACCGCACGCTGGAAACCCTGGGCGAAGCTGCCCGCGAGCTTTCCGACGTGCGGATCATCAACCTCGGCGGAGGCCTCGGCGTGCCCGATCGGGGTGAAGACCTGCCTCTGGACCTCACCGCGCTCGACGCCGGCCTCGGCGCCCTGCGCCAGGACCTGATCCGCCCGGTCGAGATCTGGCTGGAACCGGGCCGTTACCTTGCCTCCCAGGCAGGCGTACTGCTGGCCCGCGTCAACCAGACCAAGGGCAAGGGCGAGGTCCGCTATGTCGGCCTCGCCACCGGCATGAACTCGCTGATCCGCCCTGCCCTGTACGGGGCCTGGCACGAAATCGTCAACCTGAGCCGACGCGACGAGCCGGGTGATCACGTCTACAACGTGGTCGGCCCGATCTGCGAAACCGGCGACATCCTCGGCCTCGACCGCCTGCTGCCCGAATGCCGGGAAGGCGATGTCATGCTGATCGCCAACGCCGGCGCCTACGGGGCGGCGATGGCGTCCCGTTACAACCTGAGGGAGCCGGCGGAAGAACTGGTGCTCGAGAACTGATGCAATCGGCGCCTTGACGGATTTCCAGGCGGGCTCAGGCGCCCAGGATCAACAGCGGCCGGTCCAGGTTGATCAGCCACTGCTCATTGAGCATGCGGGCCAGCAGGGGACTGCCACGATCGAGCAGGAGCTGGGCGCCACCCAGATCCTGCAGCCACTTGAGCAGTGACAGCGGCCCGCGAATCCGCGCCAGGTGAAGCTGCATACCCTGTTCGGCCAGGGCCGTGTTCAGGGCATCCAGACCATCCAGATCGGGATCGGCCAGCACGATCAGATCGCGGCGACTCGCGCGGGCCTGCCGAAGGGCCTGCTGCAACAAGCGTTCGACGCCGGCTTCGGAATCGAGCACGAGCACCATCGGCCCCGGCAGATTCTGACCGGCCGTCGAGGCCAGCAGGGTCGGGCGAAGCAGTTGGCTCAACAGGCGACGAGCCAGACGACCGAGACGCCCTGGATGCCGGGTGGCGAAACCGGCCCGTCCGGCCACGACGCAATCCTCGGGACCCAGCAAGGCTTCGAGGACCCCGACGGCTTCTCCCTGGCGAACGTCCAGTGCAAGCGAGTGCCCGGGTCCACCCATCAGATGATCGAGGCAGGCCTGCGCCCGACGGCGCCGAATCCTCAGCGCCTGCGCCTGCGCCTCTGCATTCAGGGGACGAAGCTGACCGGAGACCGCACCGACTTCGCCGGCCACGGCCAGGCCGGCCGCGGCGATCTGGGCGGCTTCTTCCAGGTACAGGGCCACCAGCTCGCGCTGCTGGGCCTGGGCCATGGCCAGACCCTGGAGCAAGGCCGCCTGGCTGCCCGGCGAGCCGTCGAACAGGACAACGATTCGACCGCCGGCCAGAGCGGCTTCGGGCTCAGGAGCCATCGTCGGATCCGTTGTCCGTGTCGCCGTTGGATCGGCTGCGACCATTGCCCGGACGCGCCACCTTGGCAAACGCTTCCAGGCGAGCCGCGACCCGTCCATGGAAGCTGTCGGCCGGGTAACGGCCCTCGGCATCGGCCTCGCCGAGGGGCAGATCGACCATCAGGGCGAGGGCCTCATCGACGCTGCGGATCGGGTAGATGGCGAACTCGCCGCGTCGCACCGCCTCGACCACCTCGTGCTCGAGCATCAGGTGCTCGACATTGCTGGCCGGCAGGAGCACCCCGGCGTCTCCGAGTTGACCCGCGTTGCGGCAGACGCTGAAGAAGCCTTCGATCTTCTCGTTGACGCCACCCACCGCCTGGACTTGCCCATGCTGGTTGATCGAGCCCGTCACGGCCAGGTTCTGCTTCAGGCCAACCTGCGCCAGCGCCGAAAGCAGGGCGCAGACCTCGGCGACGGAGGCCGAGTCCCCATCGACGCCGCCGTAGCTCTGCTCGAAGGCCAGGCTCGCCGACAGGGACAGCTCGCGATCGGCGGCATAGCGCTGGGCGATGTAGCGCGACAGGATCATCACCGCCTTGGTGTGGATCGAGCCACCCAGCTTGGCCTCGCGCTCGATGTCGATGACCTGGCCCTTGCCGGGGCGAGCGGTGGCGGTGATGCGGCTGGGCAAACCGAACTCGCAGCGGCTTGCACGATAGACCGCCAGGCCGTTGACCTGCCCGACGACAGCACCCTGCATGTCCAGCAGCACGATGCCACGTTCGATCTGCTCCAGTGCCCGCTCTCGATGGCGGCTGACTCGATCCCGGCGCGCATCGATGGCCTGGTCGATCTGGGACCGACTGATCCAGTCGGCCTCGGCCTGGGCCGCGTAGTGGTCCGCCTCGAGCAGCAGATCCACCAGCACCTGATCATGGGCGGTGAGCTTGCGCTGGTCGCCGGCCAGACGGCTGGCATGCTCGAGGACCCGGGCCACCGCCGGCGCATCGAGGGGCCGAACCTCGGCCCGTCGCCCCAGGGTCGCGATCAAGCGGGCCAGAAACTCGTGGTCCTCGTCGCGGCGCTCCAGCACCTCGGAGAAGTCGGCCTCGACCTTGAACAGGCGCGAGAAATCGGGATCGTAGTAGGACAGCAGATCGAACAGACGCCGCTCGCCGAGAAGGACGACCTTGAGTTTCACCGGAATCGGCTCGGGCGTCAGCGTGGACGTGCTCGCCAGACCGTAGGTGCGCTCCAGGGACTCGATCCGCACCTCACCCGAAGCGAGTACGCGCTTGAGGCTTTCCCAGGCCAGCGGGTGGCTCAGCACACGGCGAACATCGAGCACCAGGCTGCCGCCGTTGGCCCGATGCAGGGCGCCTGCCCGGATCATGCTGAAATCGGTCACCAGGGCTCCGTCGCGGATCTGCTGCTCGATGCTGCCGACCAGGTGGTTGTGATTTGGCAGATCCTCGTAGATCACCGGCGCGCCGGTCTGCTCATCGTGGTCGACGATCAGATTGGCGCGGTAGCGAAGGACCAGCTCTTCCGGCGGCCCGGACTGATGGGAACCATGAAAGGCCTGGGCGTTCTCGACCACGTCCTCGGCGATGCGGTCGAAGTGATGCAGCACCTCCGGGTGGTCGGCCCAGCGCTGCTTGAGCTCACCCAGGGGACCCCCGAGGGCGAACTGGAGCATGTCTTCGTTCAGCTTGCGCACCTGGCGCCGGGCGTCCTTGCGAAGCCTGGGCAGCTGGGCAACGACCTGCTGGAGCTTCTTCTGCAGCTCGGCCACCTTGGCTTCGATCTGCTCGCGCGCTTCGTCCGACAGTTTGTCGTAGTCATCGGGTTCGATGACTTCGCCGTCCTTCATCGGGGCCAGTGTGAACCCGGTCGGCGTGGAGATCAGGGCAATGTCCTGCCTGGCCGCCTCCTCGCCGATCTTTTCGAACTCCTGCTGCTGATGGGCGTTGAAGCGCTCCTGCAGCTCATTGAGTCGGCTCTGGTACTCCTCGCTCTCGAACACGGCCGGCACGCCGGTGCCCAGTTCATCGATGAGCATGTGCAGATCCGAGCGCAGGCGATGGCCGAGTCCCGCGGGTAGCCGCAGGGCGCGGGGACAGTCCGGCTCATCGAAGTTGTAGAGGTAGCACCAGTCATCCGGGACCGGCTGGTGGGATGCGCGATCCTCGAGAAAGGCGCGCACCTGCTCCAGGGCGCCGGTATCCGGCGAGGCCAGGACGAAGACGTTGAAGCCCCGGTTGTCCATCTGACTACCGAAGTCGAGGGCCCGCATCGCGCGATCCTGCCCCCAGGGCAGCGGCAGGCTGTCGAGCTGGTCGGTGGTCTTGAAGGTGAAGGCTTCGGGCGGGCAGCTGCGGTACAGGGCCTCGGCCTTCAGGGGCTGAATCGGAGTTCGATCGGGCATGGTTTCATCGGACGTCAACCTGCCTGCCACTATAGGTCATTTAGCGGTTACTCTTGGCGTTCGGATCAAGCCGCCTTCAGCCGTTCATGAGCTCTCAGTACCAAGCCTCCGACATCGAAGTCCTCCAGGGTCTGGAACCGGTCAAGCGCCGGCCCGGCATGTACACCGACACTGCCCGGCCCAACCACCTGGTCGCCGAAGTGGTCGACAATGCCGTCGACGAAGCCCTGGGCGGGCACGCGAAGTCGATCGAAGTCACCCTGCACGAGGACGGCTCCATCGAAGTCGCCGATGACGGCCGCGGCATGCCGGTCGATCCGCATCCCGAGCACAAGCTCCCGGGCGTGGAACTGATCCTGACCCGCCTGCACGCCGGCGGCAAGTTCTCGGGCAAGAACTACAAGTTCTCCGGTGGCCTGCACGGCGTGGGCGTGTCCGTGGTCAACGCCCTGAGCTCGAAGCTGGTCTGCCGCATCAAGCGCAACGGCCAGGTCCACGAAATCAGCTTCACCGACGGCGACACGGATGCGCCGCTGAAGGTCATCGACGAAGTCGGCAAACGCAACACCGGCACCCTCGTTCACTTCTGGCCGGACCCGAAGTACTTCGATTCGGCCAACGTCTCCCGACCGCGCCTGAAACACCTGCTGAAGGCCAAGGCCATCCTCTGTCCGGGCCTGAAGGTCACCCTGAACGACCGCAAGAGCAACGAGTCCGAAACCTGGCAATTCGAGGACGGCCTGACCGATTACCTGGTCGAAAGCCTGGCCGAACGCGAGCGGATCCCCCTCGAACCCTTCACCGGTGACTTCTCCGGCGCCGACCAGGAAGCGGCCTGGGCCCTGGCCTGGGTGCCCGAAGGCGAGCTGGTCCAGGAAAGCTACGTCAACCTGATTCCGACCCCGGCCGGCGGCACCCACACGAACGGTTTGCGCACCGGCCTGATCGAGGCCCTGCGCGAGTTCTGCGACATCCGAAACCTGTTGCCGCGCGGCGTCAAGCTGGCGCCCGAAGACGTCTGGGAGCGGATCAGCTTCCTGCTCTCGATCAAACTGGCCGACCCGCAGTTCTCGGGCCAGACCAAGGAGCGCCTGTCCTCGCGCTCGGCCGCCAGCTTCGTTTCAGGGGTGGTCAAGGATGCCTTCGCCCTGTGGCTGAACAAGCACGTCAACGACGGCGAGGCGATCGCGAAGCTCGCCATCGACAATGCCCTGCGCCGGCAGAAGGCCCGCAAGCAGGTCGCGCGACGCAAGGTCACGGCCGGTCCGGCCCTGCCGGGCAAGCTGGCCGATTGCGCCTCGACCGATCTGGAGGAGACCGAATTGTTCCTGGTCGAGGGTGACTCGGCCGGCGGCAGCGCCAAGCAGGCCAGGAATCGCGAGTACCAGGCCATCATGCCGCTCCGAGGCAAGATCCTGAACACCTGGGAGACGGAAGCCGACCAGGTGCTGCGTTCGCAGGAAGTCCACGACCTGGCCATCGCCATCGGGGTCGACCCGGGCTCGGACGACCTGAGCAAACTCCGCTACGGGAAGGTCATCATCCTGGCCGATGCCGACTCGGACGGTCTGCACATCGCCACCCTGCTCTCGGCGCTGTTCCTGCGCCATTTCCGTCCGCTGGTCGAGGCGGGTCGCATCTTCGTCGCCATGCCGCCGCTCTACCGGATCGACGTCGGCAAGCAGATCTTCTACGCCCTCGATGCAGAAGAACGCCGCGGCGTACTGGCACGGATCGAAGCCGAGAAGCTCAAGGGCAAGGTCACCGAGACCCGCTTCAAGGGCCTGGGCGAGATGAATCCCCTGCAGCTTCGCGAATCGACGATCGATCCGGACACTCGCCGCCTCGTGCAACTGACGATCGACGAGCCCGAATCGACGGACGCGATCATGGACATGCTGCTGGCGAAGAAGCGCTCGGCCGACCGCCGCGCCTGGCTCGAGACCAAGGGCAACCTGGCCGACGTCGAGGCCTGAGGCAGAACGAGGCAGTTCCACCGAAGGCCCGATCGCGCGGGCCAATGATCGCTGGCGCGATCGAGATCGTGACCCTGGAATTTCCTTGAAAGCTTGACGCGCCGATGCCGGTCTGTCTGATAGAACCTCCATCAGGCAACGGACATGAGCGAGACGCGCGGAATGAATCGACGGCAATGGTTGAGCACGGTCGGACTGGCCGCCCCGCTGCTCTGGCTGAGCGGCTGCGGCCGACAGGCGAACAGCAGCGCCAACGCCATGGCCAGCACCGGCCAGCCCTTCGAAGCGTTGGAACTGAGCGAAGCCCAGTGGCGCGAGATCCTGTCACCCGAGGCCTTCCGCGTGCTGCGCGACGAAGGCACGGAGCGTTCGGGCTCCAGCCCCCTCGACAAGATCTATGAACCCGGCTTCTATGTCTGCGCCGGCTGCAATCTGAGCCTGTTCTCGAGCGAGCACAAATACGATTCCGGCACCGGCTGGCCCAGTTTCTGGCAGCCGATCGACGATCGCCACATCGGAACCAAGCGCGACTACAAACTGATCTGGCCCCGCACCGAGTACCACTGCGCCCGCTGCGGTGGGCACCAGGGCCACGTCTTCGACGACGGCCCGCGCCCGACGGGCCAGCGCTGGTGCAACAACGGCGTCGCCCTGCGTTTCATCCCCGACGGCGAACCCCTCCCGGCCCTGCGAACCTCCGCATAGACCTGATCGACCGAAACGCCAGTACGCGAGATGGATTTGTAACCACGAAGGCACGAAGGACACGAAGAAAGGAATTGAAGATGAAAAGAACGACTCAGAGCCCGGTTCGATCGAAGCGCGGTTTTCTCTTTCTTCGTGCACTTCGTGTCCTTCGTGGTTCGCTTCCCGTCCTGATGCTGGCGCTGGGCCTGCCACTGGCCAGCCATGGACAGGATGAGCAGCTGGCGCGGGCGACCTTTGCCGGGGGGTGTTTCTGGTGCATGGAGCCGCCTTACGACAAGCTCGATGGGGTGATCGAGACGATTTCGGGTTTCAGCGGCGGCCACGTCGTCAATCCGAGCTACCGCCAGGTCGTGGCCGGCGGCACCGGGCATCTGGAGGTCGTCCAGGTGGTCTACGACCCGAGCGTGGTCAGCTATGAACGGCTGCTGGAGGTCTATTGGCGCAACGTCGACCCCTACCAGACCGATGGCCAGTTCTGCGATCGGGGCCAGACCTATCGCACGGCGATCTTCGCGCACGACGACGCGCAACGCGCGGCGGCCACCGCATCACGTCTGGCCCTGGCCGAAGACGGTCCGGAGGAGCGCCCCATCGACACGCGGATCCTCGATTTCGAGGCTTTCTACCCGGCCGAGGATTACCACCAGGACTACTACGAGAAGAACCCGGTCCGCTACACCTACTACCGCTGGCGATGCGGCCGTGACGATCGCCTGGAAGCACTGTGGGGCAATGAGGCCGGCGGCTGAAGCCAGATTGCTCTGAACTTTCCGCGCCCCATAGCGTCGGAGTCTTTGCTCGGCCGCGCCGCATCGCGGCCGAGCGCCTTTCAAGACTTTCAATTCGAGGAGAGACCCAGATGCCGATCGCCGATCGCAGCCTGCGGCTGCTGAGCGTTTTCCTGTTGGTGGTGCTGAGCGCGACCGTGACCTCCCTGAGCGCCGCCCCGCGCCTGGTCACCACGGTCGAGGGCATCAGCGAGTACGAGCTGGACAACGGCCTGAGCGTGCTGCTGATGCCGGATTCCAGCCGGCCTACCACGACCATCAACGTGACCTATCGCGTCGGCTCGAAGCACGAGGGTGTGGGTGAGACGGGCATGGCGCATCTGCTCGAGCATCTGGTCTTCTTCGGCACGCCGAACCACCAGGACATCAAGGCCGAGATCTCCGAGCGGGGCGGCATCGCCAATGGCACGACCTGGTACGACCGCACGAACTACTTCCAGACCCTGCCGGCCGGCGAGGAGAATCTCGAATGGGCGATCCGGATGGAAGCCGACCGCATGGTCAATTCCCTGATCCGCGAGGAAGACCTCGAATCGGAAATGACCGTGGTGCGCAACGAATTCGAGATCGGCGAGAACTCCCCGTTCCGCGTGCTGATGCAGCGCCTGATGTCGACAGCCTACCTCTGGCATGGCTACGGCCGTTCGACGATCGGTGCTCGCGCCGACATCGAGAACGTACCGATCGAGCGCCTGCAGGCCTTCTATCGCAAGTACTATCAGCCCGACAACGCCATCGTCATCCTGTCGGGCAACTTCGAGCCCGAGCGCGCGCTGGCCCTGATCGAAACACACTTCGGAGCCATCCCGGCGCCCGAGCGCAGCGGCGCCATGCAGATATGGCCCAGCTACACCCGTGATCCGGTGCAGGATGGCGAACGCCACGTGACCGTTCGTCGCTCGGGTGAAGTGCAGCTCCTGATGGGCGCCTGGCATATCCCGGCGGCCAGCCACCCCGATTTTGCCGCGCTCAGCGTGCTCAGCCACATCCTCGGCGACATGCCTTCCGGCAGGCTGCACGCAGGCCTGGTCGACACGGAGCTGGCCACGCGCGTCGGCAGCTTCGCACTGGCCCTGGGCGAGCCGTCCCTGTTGATGAGCTACATCGAAGTGGAAGCCGACGGCGATCTGGACGCTGCCGAAAGCGCCATGCTGACCGCCGTTGCGGAGCTGGTCGACACGCCCCCCGACGAGACCGAGGTCCAACGCGCCATCAACGCCCTGACCAACGGCATCGAACAGACCCTGAACGATTCCAACCGCGTCGGCATCCAGCTCTCGGAATGGGCCGCCGCCGGCGACTGGCGACTGATGTTCCTGCATCGCGACCGGATCGAAGCCGTCGAGGTCGACGACGTCATCCGCGTTGCCGAAACCTATCTGACGAGGGACAACCGCAGCCTGGCGCGCTTCGTCCCCGATGACGATCCCCAGCGCGCCGAGATTCCGGCCGCCCCCGAACTCGGCCCGCTGCTGGCCGACTACACCGGTCGCGAGGACCGCGCCATCGGCGAGGCCTTCGATCCGAGCTTCGAGAACATCACCGAGCGCCTGATCGAATTCGAGCTCGCCAACGGCGCGCGCGTCGCCCTGTTGCCGAAGGCGACCCGCGGCGAGAAGGTCGTAGGCAGCATCACGCTTCGCATGGGTCAGCTCGAAAGCCTGCGCGGCCTCGGTGCTGCTCCGGGCCTGACCGCTGCCATGCTGTCCCGCGGCACCGAGCAGCGCAGCCGTCAGCAGATCAGCGACGAGATCGACGCCCTGCGCTCCAGCCTGAACATCGGCGGCGACAGCATGGTGAGCCTGGGTCTGACCAGCGAGCGCGAACAACTCCCGGCCCTGCTCGAGCTGGCTGCCGATCTGCTGCGCAATCCGAGCTTTCCTCAGGAAGAACTCGACGAGCTGAAGCGCCAGCAGCGGGCCTCGCTCGATCAGAGCCGCGACGAGCCCTTCGCGGTCGCCAATCGCCAGCTCACTCGCTATCAACAGCCCCACGGCAGCGATCATCCGGACTACCTGCCCAGCGTGGATGAGGCCCTGGAACGACTCGAGGCGGTCCAGCGCGACGATCTGCTGGCCTTCCACGCCAGTCACTACGGCATGGGCGAATCGACCACGATCAGCCTGGTCGGCGATTTCGATCCCGATGCCGTGCGAGCGCAGCTGGAGCAGCTGTTCGGCAACTGGCAAGCGCCAACGGCCTTCGAGCGCATTCCCTATCGGATTCCGGACGCCGAGCCAGTGCAGCTGGAGGCGCAGCTCGACGACAAGGCCAACGCGACCCTGATGGCCAACCTGTTCATTCCACTGCGCAACGATCATCCCGACTACCCTGCCCTCGAGCTGGCCGGTCACCTGATCGGCGGCGGCTTCCTGAGCTCCCGTCTCTCCAACCGGATCCGTGATGAAGAGGGCTTGAGCTACAGCGTCGGCGGTGGCTTCTACTCGCATTCCATCGACGAGTACACGACCTTCTTTGCCTACGCGATGTTTGCGCCTGAGAACCGCCAGGCCCTTGTCGACAGCCTGACCGACGAGTTGCAGACGATCATCGAAGCGGGCTTCAGCGATGAAGAGGTCGAGGCAGGAAAGCGCGGTTATCTGCAGCAGCAGGCGGTGATCCGGGCCAACGATTCCAGCCTCGTCAACACCCTGGGCAACAACCGCTACCTGGAGCGCGACCTCGGCTTCCAGGAAGCCATCGAGGCCGCGATCGAGGCCCTGGATGCCGAGCAGGTCAACGCCGCCCTGCGGCGCCACTTCGATCCGTCGGTCCTGAATCTCTCGATGGCCGGCGACTTCGACGAGGAATGAAGCACGGGCCGCGCCGGCCACTTTGCCGGCGCGGTTCACCTGCTATCCTTGAGGCATGATTCGGCCTCGACCTCGCTGGAAGCATCCCCTGATCATCGTCCTGCTGGTCGCCCTTGCGGCCGGCCTGGGCGCCTGGCTGGCGATGGGACGACCCGCACCGGAAGGCCTCGTCGAACGCAGCGGCCTGTCCGAACTGCAGCTCCCCGACTGGGCCCGTGACAGCGAGCCCGACCGCCTCTATTGCGCCGAATCCCCGGACACGGGCATCTGTGCCTGCATCACCGCCAGCGGTGAGCGCCCGGAGATCGGTGAGGACGAATGCCGGCGGCGAGCCCGTGCTTCCGACACGGAACCGCCCCCGAACGAACTCTGAGTCGGTAACTCCCGAAGCAAGCGCAGAGCATCGCGCGCCCCGCGCCGGGGCTCAAACCAGGATCTGACGCCCGCGCAGATAGTCGAGCAGCAGGTCGACGCACTCTTCGACCGAATGCTTTTCCGTGTCCAGCACGACTTCCGGATGCTCGGGGGCCTCGTAGGGTGAATCGATGCCGGTGAAGTGCCGGATCGTGCCCGCGCGAGCCTTGGCGTAGAGGCCTTTCGGATCGCGCGACTCGCAGGTCTCCAGGCTGGCATGGACGTGGATCTCGACGAACTCACCCGGCTCCATCAACTCACGGACCATGGCCCGGTCGGCGCGGAAGGGTGAGATGAAGGCGCTGAGCACGACCAGGCCCGCATCGGCCATCAGGCGCGCCACCTCACCGATCCGGCGGATGTTCTCCACTCGATCCTCATCGGTGAAACCCAGGTCCCGGTTGAGGCCGTGGCGGACGTTGTCACCGTCGAGAAGATAGCTGTGATGGCCGCGCTGGAACAGGGCCTGCTCCAGGGCGTTGGCCACCGAGGACTTGCCCGCACCGGACAGGCCGGTGAACCAGAGGACCGCCGGGCGCTGGGACTTCTGACCCGCGCGCTGTGATTTGGCGATGCGGTGTTCGTGCCAGACCACGTTGCTGGACTTGTCGGCCAGGCTATCGGTGACCGGACGGACGATCATGCCGGCCCCGACGGTCAGATTGCTGATCCGGTCGATCACCACGAAGGCCCCGGTCGGGCGATGCTCCGAATAGGCGTCGAACGCGGTCGGCTGGCTCAGACGCCAGCGGACCAGACCCGTGTCATTGAGCCCGAGCTGTTCGGCGTGTTGATGTTCCAGCGTATTGACGTCGACGCGATGATGAATGAGCTCCGGCGTGGCCGGCACCGTCGCGGACGAGAAGCGCAGATCGTACTGCCGCCCCGGATTGAGCGGCGTGTCCACCATCCAGACCAGACGCGCATCCAGACCACTGGCCACGCGCGGGCGCGCATCCGGGCGAACGAGCATGTCGCCTCGGCTGATGTCGATCTCGTCGGCCAGCTCCAGGGTGATGGCCTGTCCGGCACGGGCCGAGGCCAGGTCACCGTCCTGAGTCACGATGCGTTTGACACGACTCTGGCGTCCGGCGGGCATGACCATGACCGCCTCATCGACGGCGATCGTTCCGCTCGCCACGGTCCCGGCAAAGCCACGAAAGCTCGCGCTGTGTCGATTCACGTACTGGACGGGGAGTCGAAAATCACGACTGGCGGCCTCGTCCTGCGCCGGCAGCGATTCGAGCAGCTCGAGCAGGGTCGCGCCCTCGTACCAATCCAGGTTCGGGCCACGCTCGAGCACGTTGTCGCCGCCCAGGGCAGACACGGGCAGGACCTGCACGCCGGTCATGTCCAGCTTGTTGGCAAAAGCGCGGTAATCGGCCTCGATGGCCTCGAAACGCGCCTGATCGAAATCGATCAGATCCATCTTGTTGACCGCGACCACGACCTGCCGGATGCCGAGGAGAGAGACGATGTAGGAATGGCGCCGGGTCTGGGTCTGGAGCCCATGGCGGGCATCGATCAGGATCACTGCTGCATCGGCGGTCGACGCACCGGTGGCCATGTTGCGGGTGTACTGCTCGTGGCCCGGTGTGTCGGCGATGATGAACTTGCGCTTCGGCGTGGAGAAGTAGCGATAGGCCACATCGATGGTGATGCCCTGCTCGCGCTCGGACTGCAGGCCATCGACCAGCAGGGCCAGGTCGGCTTCGTCGCCCTGCGTGCCCCACTTCTTCGAATCGCGTCGGACCGCGTCGAGCTGATCCTCGTAGACCTGCTGCGACTCCAGCAGCAAGCGCCCGATCAGGGTCGATTTTCCATCGTCCACGGAGCCGCAGGTGATGAAACGCAGCAGGTCCTTGCCCGCGTGCTGTTCAAGCAGGGTTTCGATATCCATGACTTCAGCCGATGAGATTCCAGTACGCACTGGCAGGTCAGAAATAGCCCTGCCGCTTCTTCTCTTCCATCGAGGCACCCGGATCGCGATCGATGGACCGACCCTGCCGCTCCGAATGCTTGACGTGAATGGTTTCCTCGATGACCTCGAGCAGAGTGGTGGCCGAGGACTCGACCGCCCCGGTCAGTGGGTAGCAACCGAGCGAGCGGAACCTCACCATACGCTCGACGGGGCGCTCGCCCGGCTCGAGGGGCATGCGCTCATCGTCGACCATGATCAACATTCCATCGCGCTCCACGACCGGACGTTCGGCGGCGAAGTAAAGGGGCACCATCGGAATGCTCTCGGCATGGATGTACTGCCAGATGTCCAGCTCGGTCCAGTTCGACAGGGGAAAGACCCGGATCGACTCGCCCTTGTGCACGCGGCCGTTGTACAGGTTCCACAGCTCGGGGCGCTGGTTCTTCGGGTCCCAGCCGTGATTGCGGTCGCGGAAGGAAAAGATGCGCTCCTTGGCACGCGAGCGCTCCTCGTCACGACGCGCACCCCCGAAGGCGGCGTCGAACCCATGCTTGCTCAGGGCCTGCTTCAGTGCCTGGGTCTTCATGATGTCGATGTGCACCTTCGAACCATGGGTGAACGGACTCACCCCCTGGGCCACGCCTTCCTCGTTGATGTGCACGATCAGCTCCATGCCCACTTCCCTGGCGATCCAGTCCCGGAACTCGTACATCGCCTTGAATTTCCAGGTGGTATCGACATGCAGGAGAGGGAACGGCGGCGGGCTCGGATAGAAGGCCTTGCGTGCCAGGTGCAGCATGACGCCCGAGTCCTTGCCGATCGAGTAGAGCATCACCGGGTTCTCGGCGGTCGCGGCGACTTCACGAATGATGTGAATGGCCTCGGCTTCGAGCAATTCCAGATGGCTCAATGCCGACGATGTGCGGGTGACTGGAGACGCTGTCATTGGGGCTACCGCAGGATGGATGTCGAGGCTACTGTATCCGGATCAACCGGCCGCTTCCGTCGCGGCGGCTTGCGATTGCACGGCTGGAAACCAGGCCGGATTCGGGCGCGCGCAGCAGATGAAATGGGGATTGAGCAGGGTCTCGCGCGCGTTGTAGCTCAGCGGCTGCCCCGTCATCGCATCGAGCACCTGACCGCCGGCCTCTTCGACCACCGCCTGCGCGGCGCAGGTGTCCCATTCGGACGTCGGACCGAGGCGCGGATAGACGTCCGCCGAGCCATCGGCCACCAGGCAGAGCTTCAGGGAGCTGCCCATCGCGACCAGCTCGGCATCGCCGAGGCGCTCGACGAAGGCATCGACTTCGGGCGTATTGTGCGAGCGACTGCCCACGACCTGCCAGGGACGATCGGCGATCTTTTCGCAGACCTCGACACGGACCGGCATCTTCTGCCCGTCCTGGCGCCAGGCACCGCCGTCGCGGGCGGCATAGAACCAACGTCCGAGGGCCGGTGCATACACCACACCCAGCGTCGGCCGATGGTTTTCGACAAGGGCCACATTGACGGTGAACTCGTCGTTGCGCTTCAGGAATTCCTTCGTGCCGTCGAGGGGATCGACGACCCAGCAGCGCGTCCAGTGACGGCGTTCGGACCAGGGCGCCTGTGCCGACTCCTCCGACAGGATCGGAATCTCCGGCGTCAGTTCGTGCAGGGCGGTCTCGATGATGCGATTGGCGGCCCGGTCAGCCGCGGTCAGCGGGCTGTCGTCGGCCTTGATTTCGGTGTCGAAACGGCTCGGGTGCGCATACACCTCGAGGATCGCGGCGCCGGCATCGGACACCGCCTGGCGCACCTGCGCCAGCAGATGGGTTCGATCCATGATTCGTCTTTTTCTCGATTGATCAAACCGTCCAGTCTACCCTCATTCGAGGGACAAAAACCAGCGGCACTACTGGCGCCTCAGCCACTCGGAAAAGGCCGGACCCACTTCCGGGTGCAGGCGACCGTAGTGAACCGTCGCCTTGAGGTAACCGAGCTTGCTGCCGCAGTCGAAGTGCTGGCCTTCGAAACGGTAGGCGTCCACCGCCTGTTCCTTGAGGAGCTCGGCGATGGCATCGGTGATCTGGATCTCGCCGCGGTGATCCGGCGCAGTGTGTTCCAGCAGTTCGAAGATGCGCGAGGAGAGCACGTAGCGTCCGACCACCGCCAGGTTGGACGGCGCCTCGGAGGGCTCCGGCTTTTCGACGATTCCGCGCAGCCGTCCATGCCGTCCTTCGAAGGCGTCCACGTCGACCACCCCGTAGGCGCGGGTCTGTTCCCTGGCCACTTCTTCCACGCTGATCACCGAGGCGCCGGTATCGGCATGGTGCCGGGCCAGCTGGGCCAGCGCGGGCTCGGGCGGGTGGTCGATCAGATCGTCCGGCAGGATGATCCCGAAGCTTTCGTCCGGCACCAGGGAGCGGGCGCAGAGAATGGCATGTCCCAGGCCCAGGGCCTCGGGCTGACGGACATAGAGGCACTCGACATTCGAGGGCAGCAGCTCTTCGACCTGCGCCAGCAAGTCATCCTTGCCGCGCCGCGCCAGTTCGGTTTCGAGCTCGTAGGCCTTGTCGAAGTAGTCACCGATCGCGCCCTTGGTGCGCCCGGTCACGAAGACCAGGCGGCGGGCCCCCGCGGCCACGGCCTCCTCGACCGCATACTGGATCAAGGGGCGATCGACGATGGGCAGCATTTCCTTCGGAATGACCTTGGTGGCCGGAAGGAAGCGCGTGCCGAGTCCGGCAACGGGAAAGACGACGGTATTCAGGGCCATGGGCTTGCGTGGTGACGGGACCGATTTCGAACTGAACCCGGGAGTGTACAAGCATGCCCCGCGCGGATGACAGTGGGCTGAAGCAGCCGCTGAACGATCCTGCCCGGGCGCGCCGCAGCGCGCTTGTTCAGAAACGGCTCAACGTCCCTGGGCTTCACCCCAGAGGTACTTGTGCATCTGCAGCTGAAGCCGGACGTGCGCGCGCGCTTCGACGATCCACTCTGCCAGCTGGCGCGGTTCGAGCTGGCCCCAGACGGGCGAGAACAGCACCTGCCAGCGATCGAGCCGATGGGCTTCGACCTGGCGCAAGGCCCAGTCGAAGTCGACACGATCGGCCAGCACCAGCTTGATCTGGTCGTGGGCCTGCAGATGATCGAGGTTACCCCAGTCGTTGCGGCCGACCTCACCGGAACCCGGCGCCTTCAGGTCCAGGACCTTGACCACCCGCGGATCCACTTCGGCAACCGACAGGGCGCCACTGGTTTCCAGCGAGACCACGAAGCCTGCATCGCACAGCGCCGTGAGCAGGTTCAGGCAACGCTTCTGTGCCAGCGGTTCGCCGCCGGTGACGCAGACGTGTCGAACGCGGGCCGATCGCGCCTGGTCGACGATGTCGTCGATCTGCATCCAATCCCCGCCATGGAAGGAATACGGCGTATCGCACCAGCTGCAACGCAAGGGGCAACCGGTCAGGCGGACGAAGACGGTCGGCCAGCCCGACAGATCGGACTCGCCCTGGATCGAAGTGAAGATCTCGGTGATCTTGAGGCGTTGATCGGTCCGAGCCTGCTCGGAGCGGGAAGAAAGCGTAGTGGTCGTCATCGGGCGTCGAAGCGAACGGCCGGGGACCGTGCCCCGGCCGAGCGAGTCATCAGTAGTGACCGGCCAGGCGCATGTCGCGCAAACGGCCTTCGGCCAGGCGAGCCAGGGTGCTGTTCGGGAACTCGCTGCGAACCTGCTCGAGGGCGGCCCGTGCCTCGTTCCACTGACGCAATTCGAAGTGGCTGAAGCCGATCTTCAACAGGGCATCCCCCTGCTTGCTGCTGCCCGGATAGCGTGTCAGGAGATCGTCGAAATACCCCAGGGCGGTGCGGAAATCCCGGGTGACGTAATAGGCCTCGGCCATCCAGTACTGCGCATTCGGAGCCAACGCCGACTCCGGCCAGCGATCGAGGAAGGCTGCGAAGCCTTCGGCCGCATCGGCATAACGGGTCTCGCGAAGGGCCCGGAAGGCCAGGTCATAGGCGGCCTGTTCGTCCTCGGCCGGCGTACCCAGATCGCGCGCCTCGGCCGTCTGCGGACGATTCAGCGGAGTGATTTCGGAGCGGGCATCGATCGGCGCCCGGACTTCGGGCACATCGGCCGACGGCGGCAGCTCCTGGACCACTTCGGGTCCGGGCCGCGGGCGCTCGACCGGCGCGTCGACCGCGCCCGCCGGTGCCTCGACGGCGACCGTGCCCCCCGAAGCCAGGGCCTGCAAGCGCTGGTCCAGATCCAGATACTGGTCGCGCTGGCGACGCTGGAGGTTCTCGATCTCACGCTGCTGGCTTTCGATGATGCCGCGCAACTCGCGCACTTCCTCGAGCAGGTCCTGCACCTGGTAGACCAGATCGGCGCTGTCCTGCGCAAAGCCGGGTGACGCGACGACGGCCGCAAGAGCGGCCGCCATCATGGATCGGTAGATCGTCGAACGAGTCATCATCAGCGCGCGGTGTAGACGATCTCCACGCGACGATTGCGCTGCCAGCAGTCTTCATTGCTGTCACGGCAGACCGGGCGTTCCTCGCCGTAGCTGACGACCTCGATCTGACGCTCGGCGCCACCGTTGGCTTCGACGGCTTCGGAAACGGCATTGCCGCGGCGCTCGCCGAGACCCAGGTTGTACTCACGCGAACCACGCTCATCGGCATGGCCTTCCAGAATCACGCGGGCCGACGGATTGGCGCGCATGTACTGGGCATGGGCTTCGATGATCGGACGGAACTGGGCCCGCACGTTCGAACGATCGAATTCGAAGTAGATCACGCGCTGGCTCAACAGGCTGTCCGGATTGTCCAGGTTGCGCACGTCGGTGAAATCGCGCGGATCGAGGCGATCGGTCTCGACCGGCTGGCGTTCGACCGGCGGCGGCTCGGGCGTCGTCGGCTCGGGCTCCGGAGTGGTCTGCCGGGCGCAAGCAGCCATCAGGGCCGCCAGCGTCACAATGGCAATCAAGCGCAGTGCAGTGTTCATGAAACCTCCCGATTCGTGTCAGGTATTGTCAAGGGGCAAATTGGTTATCGAATGATGGGTGACCAGGCCGGTTCGCGCACATCGCCCTCGCCCGCCACCAACCGCTGGCGAATCCGGCCATCGGCAGAGGCAGCAGCGAGAACACCGCGCCCGTTCCGACGGGCAGCATACAACACCATGCTGCCATTGGGCGCGAAGCTCGGCGACTCATCCAGCAGACCGTCAGATAATACACGCAAACGTCCCGAATCGCGATCGTGCACCGCGATGCGGTAATCCTCGTCACCTTCGCTGTAGATCACGGCCAGCTGGCGCCCGGACGGGTCCAGCGTGGCATGCGCGTTGTAGCGGCCTTCGAAGGTGACGCGCTCGGCGTCTCCACCGGTGAAGGGGATCACGTAGATCTGTGGCCGACCGGCTCGATCCGAGGTGAAATAGACCTCGCGTCCGTCCGGCGAGAACACCGGCTCGGTGTTGATCGACCAGTGCTGGGTCAGCTGGCGCGGCCGTTGCTGACCATTCAGGTCCAGAATCCAGATGTTGGGGCTGCCGGTCCGGGACAGGCTCACGGCCAGGTAGCGACCGTCCGGCGAGAAGGCGGGCGCACCATTGATGCCGCGCTCCGAACTGACGACTTCGTTCTGGCCGGTGTAGAGGTCCTGAACGATGACGTTCGAGCGACCGGTGGCGAAGCTGACGTAGGCCAGCTTGCGGGCGTCCGGAGACCAGGTCGGCGACAGGATCGGCTCGGCATTGCGAACCACCGTCTGCTCGTTGAAGCCGTCGGCATCGGCCACCACGAGTTCATAGACCGGGCTGCCGCCGTCCTCGCCGCTGGCGACCACGTAGGCGATCCGCGTCGCAAAGGCGCCGGGGATGCCGATCAGGGCTTCGTAGATGGCATCGGAGATCCGGTGCGCGGCAAAGCGCAGATCACCCGGGCTGACGCGCATCGCCTGGGAGAGCAGGATCCTGCTGCTGAGTACGTCGAGCAGGTGGTACTCGATCTCGTGACCGAAGCCATCCGGCGCATCGACCACGCGGCCGATGACGAGATGATCGACCTTGAGCAGACGCCAGGTCCCGAAGCGCACGTCGGCGGGTTGCACCGGCCGATCGATCATGCCCGACTCCTCCATCGGATCGAACAGCCCGGAGCGAGCCAGATTGGCGCTGATGATGCTCGACACGGTGGCCACGGGCTCCGGTTCGACCGACTCCCAGGCAAACGGTGCGACGGCGATCGGCATGGCGCCTTCGATACCGTCGACGATCTCGATCCGGAGTTGGGCGGAGGCCAGCATCGGCACGAGCAGGCCAAGGGTCAGAGCCAGCCAGCGCAGCGGGCCTTGCAGACCCAGTCCGGCGGGCCTCAGCGAGGGCACGTTCCTATCCATCGTAAATGAAAGCAAAGTCGATCTCCCGGGCAAAAACGGATTCATAGCCCTGATAGGGCAGGAAGCCGACACGCAGCACCGCGGCCTCGATCGAGCGGCGGGTGACGTCGTCGGCGTTGCAGGGTGAGACAATTTCGGCGGCGATAATTTCCCCGCCGGGGATCTGGACGACGCGGGTCATGCAACGCAGACCCGGCGGCGTGGTCGGCGGTCGATTCCAGTTGCGACGGACCAGCTCGGCGATCGTCGCCACGTACTCCTCGCGCAGCGTCGCTCGCCGCGCGTCGGCGGCGGCCTGTTCGGCGGCCAGGCGCAGGCGCTCGGCCTCGGCTTCGGCCTGGCGGGCGGCTTCTTCCTCGGCGCGGCGCTCGGCGAGTTCGGCCAGGCGACGCTCCTGTTCCTGGCGCTCGCGTTCGGCCTGCTCGCGCTGGGCGCGCAGCTCGGCGAGCTCACGCAGCCGGGCCTCCTCTTCGGCCCGACGCTGGTCTTCCAGTCGCTGGCGTTCCAGCTCGCGCTGGCGCCGCAGCTCGGCCTGGCGCTCGCGCTCTTCCTGTTCGGCCCGCTGGCGAGCCAGCTCCTGTTCCCGACGCTGACGCTCGGCTTCCCGGCGCTCGGCGGCTTCCCGTTCGCGCCGGGCCTGCGCTTCCTGCGCCTGCCGTTCAGCCTCGAGCTGTCGCTGGCGCTCGGCTTCCGCTTCGGCCGCCTGGCGAGCCTCCGCTTCCCGACGGGCGGTCTCTTCCTCCCGCTGGCGCGCAGCGGGTGCCTGATCGACCAGGGTCACCCGCACGGGCACTTGCTCGCGCTGAAAGGGCTCCCAGTCCCAGGTCCCGATGATCATGACCAGCACCACGCCCAGGTGCACGGCCAGGGCAAGTCCGATGGCGGTGAACTGGTCCTTCAGCTGCTGTTTGCGGGCTTCAGCGATCATCCGGGACGGCTCGCGAGCCTCACTCCTCGTCCGGGTCGCCGACCAGGCCGACGGAGGCGACACCGGCCTGCTGTAGGTAGACCATCGCCTCGTAGATGTGCTGATAGCTGGTCTCGCGATCCCCGCCGACCAGCACCTGCAGCTCCGGATTCCTGGCCGCGATCGCCGAGACCGTCGCGACCAGGGTCTGGCCGTCGATCAGTTCGGGCTGATCCCCCGTATCGAGATAGAAATCGCCTGAGCGGGTGACCGTGACCATCAGGGGATCGCCCTGATCGTCCATCGGCTGCGCATCGCCGGTGGGGAGCTCGATTTCCACGCCCAGGTTCATCAACGGCGCGGTGACCATGAAGATCACCAGCAGCACCAGCATCACGTCGATGTAGGGCACGACGTTGATTTCCGACATGCGCCGTCGGCGGCGCCGAACGTATTGCTCGCTCATGACTGCGCTCCCGTTCAGTTCTCGGCCTGCAGACGGCGGGCCTGCCGGTGCAGGATCGCGGCGAACTCTTCCTTGAAGTTGTCGTAGCGCAGCTCGAGACGCTCGAGCTGCACCGAATACTTGTTGAAGGCGACCACGGCCGGAATGGCCGCGAACAGACCGATGGCGGTGGCGATCAGGGCCTCGGAAATGCCCGGCGCCACCATGGCGATGGTGGCCGACTGGGCGCCGGCCAGACCGCGGAAGGAGTTCATGATGCCCCAGACCGTCCCGAACAGGCCGACGTAGGGCGAGACCGAGCCGACGGTGGCCAGAAAGCCCAGATGGTGCTCGAGACGATCCATCTCCCGCGTCAGGGTGACCCGCATCGCCCGCTGGGCGCCGTTGACCAGGGTATCGGGATTGATATGACGCTCCTCGCGCAGGCGACTGAACTCGCGGAAGCCGGCCTCGAAGATCGCCTCGGCGCCCTCGCGCCCGGCCCGATTGGCGGCCACGGCATCGTAGAGCTTGTTCAGATCGGCGCCGGACCAGAACTTCTCCTCGAACTCGCGCGCCCGTTTCTCGGCGCGCCGGAACATCTGTCGCTTGCGGAAGATCACGACCCAGGACGCCAGCGACGCCAGGGCCAGCAGGGCCATGACGCCCTGGACCAGCAGGCTGGCCTCCATGATCAGATGCCAGATTTGCAGCTCGTTGGAGTTCATGAATCCTGTTCCTGTTGATATCGCTTGATGGTGGCGAACAAGTCCGCCGGCGCCCGCGCCGGGCGGAAGCTGTCGGCGGCCAGACAGACGGCCCGCACTTCGGCCGTGGCCAGCAGTTCGCCATCGCCGACCCGATGCATGGCCTGGGAGAAGATCACCGAAGCCGCTCGAAGCTGTTCGACGACAACGGAGACCTCAAGTTCATCTTCCAGTCGCGCCGGCGAGAGGAATCGCGTGTCCATGCGACTGACGGCGAACAGGCGATTGGCCTCGTTCCGAAGCTTCACCTGGGGGTAGCCGAGGGCCAGCAGCCAGTCGGAACGGGCGCGTTCGAAGAAATGCAGATAGCGGGCGTGATACACGACGCCGCCGGCGTCGGTGTCTTCCCAGTAGACGCGATAGGGCATGCGTTTTCCTTGGCTGATCAGTCGCTGTCCGAGGACTGGCTTCGGGTCGGAGCGAACAGGTCCTCGGTGGCGGTCGCGCTCGGCGGCGTGAGGCCGAAATGCTGCCAGGTCCGACTGGTGGCCATGCGACCGCGCGCCGTTCGGACCAGATAGCCCTCCTGGATCAGGTAGGGCTCGATGACATCCTCGATCGTGCCCCGCTCCTCGGACAGGGAGGCCGCCAGGCTCTCCACGCCCACCGGGCCGCCATTGAAGTGTTCGACCAGCACCTGCAGCAGGCGCCGGTCCATCGTGTCGAAACCGCGCTTGTCGACCTGCATCAGCTCCAGGGCCTCGGCCGCCACGCGGGCGCTGATCCGGCCGTCAGCGCGGACCTGGGCGAAGTCACGCACGCGACGCAGGAGACGATTGGCGATGCGCGGCGTGCCCCGCGCCCGCCGGGCGATCTCGGCCGCGCCCTCGAGCTCGGCCTCGATGTCGAGGATGCCGGCGGAGCGTTTGACGATGCTGGCCAGGTCTGCCGTGTCATAGAACTCCAGACGCTCGACGATACCGAAACGGTCGCGCAGGGGTGAAGTCAGCAGGCCGGCCCGGGTGGTTGCCCCGACCAGGGTGAAGCGCGGCAGATCGAGCTGGATCGACCGGGCCGCCGGCCCCTCACCGATGATGATGTCGATGCGGTAATCCTCCATGGCCGGGTAGAGCACCTCCTCGACCACGGGGCTCAGGCGATGGATCTCATCGACGAACAGCACATCGCCCGGTTCCAGATTGGTCAGCAGCGCGGCCAGGTCGCCGGCGCGCTCGAGGACCGGGCCCGAGGTCTGGCGCAGCTGGGTACCCATTTCCGCCGCGATCACGTGCGCCAGGGTGGTCTTGCCCAGGCCGGGCGGCCCGAAGATCAGCACGTGGTCGAGCGCCTCGTGGCGTTTGCAGGCCGACTCGAGGTAGATCGAGAGCCGCTCCTTCATCGCCGGCTGGCCGATGTATTCATCGAGGCGCGCCGGACGCAGGCTCGCTTCGATGCGCTCTTCCTCGGGCTGGTTGGCGGCCGAGATCAGACGAGTCTCATCCATGCCGCATCACCCGCTCATCTTGTGTTTGAGGGCGGCGCGGATCAGCTGCTCGGCGCTCTGATCGGGCTCGGCCACGGCGCGGACCATCTTCAGGGCTTCGGCCGCGGAGTAGCCCAGCGCCGTCAGCGCCGCACGGGCCTCGGCCGCTGCATCGGTCGGAGCGGCGGCGCCCTCCCCTTCATCGCGCTCGGGCAGACGGCCGCGCATCTCCAGAATCAGTCGTTCGGCGGTCTTCTTGCCGATGCCCGGCAGGCGGGTCAGGGCCTGGGCATCGCCGGCCTCGACCATCAACGCGAAATCATCGGCACTGACCCCGGACAGGATGGCCAGGGCCAGACGCGGTCCGACACCGGAGACCTTGAGCAGCTCGCGGAACAGGGCGCGGTCGGCCCGCCGCAGAAAGCCGTAGAGCGTGTGGGCATCCTCGCGGACGATCAGCTGGGTCAGCAGGGTGGCTTCCTGGCCCACCGCCGGCAGCTGATCGAACACCCCGAGCGGGCATTCGACCTCGTAGGCGACCCCGGCCACGTCGATCACCGCCTGCGGCGGCTGACGCTCGATGACGATGCCCTTGAGCCGCGCGATCATCGCAGCACCACCCCGGCGGGCAGCCGGGCATTGGTTTGACTGGTGTGGTGGTGACACAGGGCCACGGCCAGCGCGTCAGCGGCGTCTTCACCGAAGGGCTGGCGCGTCTTGAGGATCGCTCGGGTCATGTGTTGCACCTGCTCCTTGGCCGCAGCGCCACGGCCCACCAGGGCCTGCTTGATCGCACGCGGCGCGTATTCATGCACATCGAGACCATAACCGACCAGGGCGCAGATGGCCGCGCCACGCGCCTGGCCCAGTTTGATCGCCGCCTGCGGATTGCGGCTCATGAACACCGTCTCGACCGCCGCGACCTCGGGCTGGAACTCGGCCAGCAGCTGCGTCAGGCGACGATAGATTTCGCCCAGACGCTCCGGCATCGGGCCGCTGCCCAGGCGCAGCGATTCAGCATGCACCAGGCGCTCGCCATCGATGATGCCGACGCCGGTGATGCGGGATCCCGGATCGATGCCGAGAATCCGCATCAGTCCTCGTAGGCTTCCGAGGGAATCTCGGCGTTCGACCAGACGTCCTGGGTGTCGTCCAGGTCCTCGAGCATGTCGAGGAACTTCAGCACCTGCTTGCCCGTGTCCGCGTCCAGGGCGACGAGGGTTTCAGCGCGCTGGGTGATTTCCGATTCCTCCGGCTCGAGACCGGCCTCCTTCAGGCCATTGCGGACGGTCTCGTAGTCTTCCGGCGCGGTCAGCACTTCGATGCTGCCGTCCTCACCGGTCACGATGTCCTCGGCGCCCAGCTCCAGGGCCGCTTCCATGACCGCATCCTCGCTGGTGCCCGGCGCGAAGGTGATCACGCCCTTCTTCTCGAACATGTAGGACACGGAACCGTCGGTGCCCAGATTGCCGCCGTGCTTGGTGAAGGCATGGCGCACCGCGGCGACCGTGCGGTTGCGGTTATCGGTCACGCAGTCCACCATCACGGCCACACCACCGGGCGCGTAGCCTTCGTAGCGAAGCTCTTCGTAACTGACGCCCTCGAGATCGCCGGTGGCCTTCTTGATGGCGCGCTCGATATTGTCCTTGGGCACGTTGGCCGCATTGGCCTTGTCCCAGGCCAGGCGCAGACGAGGATTGGTATCCGGATCACCGCCACCCTCACGGGCTGCCACGGTGATCTCGCGCACCAGGCGAGTGAAGATCTTGCCGCGCTTGGCGTCCTGTGCCTTCTTGCGATGCTGGATGTTGGCCCATTTACTGTGACCGGCCATGATTTCGAATCTCTTGCTTGGGAATGGCGGAATTTTACCCGAACTGCAGGGGATACGAGGATCGGACGCCGGGATTGGGGTGGCGGAGGAGACGTTCATTCCTCGATGTCGGGGCGATTCCCGCTCGCCGTTCAGCCAGGCTTCAGGGCTCAGGCATACTATCGAAAGCGTCGACCAAGGAGAATCAAGCCATGCGCCTTCAGCTGATCGCGGCAATCACTCTCGTTCTGGCCAGCGGCCTGGCCCGCGCCCAGGGAGAGATCAACGTGCTGACCGACCTGAATTCCCCCTTCCCGCCGGGCTGCATCGCCCTGTCCCTGCCCGACGCGCCGGCTTCGGCCAACAACACCCTGTTCGATGAGGAAATCTCCGCGCCCAGCGTGGGCAGCCAGGTCCGGGATTCGGTGGTGCGCGTCACGATCTGGCGCGTCGGTTGCCACGACCCCGGCTTTTCGATCGTGATGGTTCGCCTGCAAGCCGTCGAGTTCCCGGCCAGCTCCTTCGTGATGGTGCCCAGGGTCTTTGCCGACGCTGGCATCACGGACTTCCCCTTGCACGAAGGCCAGCTGCTGCCGCATCCGGCCATCAGCGACGCCGGCGCCTCGAGCGAGGTAATCACGCCGGAGGGCCGCACCTACATGCTGGCGGTCAATCCGACGACCTTCAACGATCCGGAGTCCTTCTTCCTGCCCGAGGACTACAACGGCGAATTCACGATGGAGCTGTTCTGGGGCGACTTTTCACCCGTCGCGGCGCCCTTCGGCGAGCTGTTCCCGCTCAACGCCTACGACCCGGACTTCGATCCGCCCCAGTTCGGTGCCCAGATCCTGCATGGCCGCATGTCGGGGCAGTACGTCTTCGACGGCATCCCCAGCACCGGCTTTCAGCTGATGGTCGGCGAGCAATCCGACGACAGCAATTTCATCTTTGCGATCTTCTTCACCTATCTGAATGGCGAGCCCATCTGGGTGGTCGGCACGACCGGCGGTGAGGCGCCGGGCATCCCCGCGATCGAGCTCGGCATGCTGCGCCTGACCGGTGGCGAGTTCTTCGGCCTGGGCCCGGGCAGTTTCGACAATTCCGATCTCGTCATCGAAGAAGTCGGCTCGATCTTCATCGACCCGCTGGACTGCAACACCCTGCTGCTGGGCTACGATTTCTCGCCGATCGGCGGCGGCACGGGCGTGCTGGAGGCCGAGCGCTTCATTCGCATTGCCGGCTACGACTGCAATCCCTGGCAGGAGTGAGAGAGGGGCAGCGGAGGCTGCCCGGGCGTGGCGGCGAGCCGCGGCTGATCGGCCGTGTCGATGCCTGACGAGTCAATGGCGCGGGGTGCCGGTCGAATGGCATCCCGATTCTTGATGCAACCTGCCCTCGGCTGACGCCTTCGTCGCACTGAACAGCGAAACCATTCCCTGCCCTGATCCGCGCCGCGGCTCGCCGCCACGCCAGGACAGCCTCCGCTGCTCGAGGGGAGAGTGAAGAGGCAGAAGGTGCGTAGGCGGTTTCCCGGGTGACCCGAAGCCGAGGCGGATCGGGGCCGACGGTTCCTGCGTTCTCAGACGGTTCGGAAGCGGCCGACGGTCAGGAAGGTGGCGGTCTGTTCGGCGACCTCGTTCGACAGCACCAGGCCGGTGTGCGAAACGGGCAGCTGGAGGTGGTCCGTGGCGCCGGCCAGGCGGGTCTCGGCCACGCTGACCGTGCCGTCATGGGGGCGCTCGAGGCGCTCGATCGCGCGCCCAAGGCCCATGCCGCGCGTGCCGGCGATGACGCCGGTTTCGCGACCGGCCGGTGCATGCGCGAAGCCCGCGGTCAGGATGCGGCCCGAACGGCCGATCAAGCCGCGGGCCACGGGCCAGTCGGACAGGCGGCGCGCGACGGCGGAACCGCTGACCGGCGATCCCAGCAGCAGCACCCGGCCTTCGGGCAGACCGCGATACTCGTCGAGCATGCGCAGGATCACCAGGCCGCCGAGGCTGTGGCCGACGAAGTCCAGGGAATCGGCCCGCAGGCCACGCGCGAAGCGATGCAGCTGGCGGGCACTCTCACCGATCGAACGGCGAACCGTCGGGTAGGAGAAGCAGTGGGTCTGGAATCCGTGCGCCCGCAGACGGCGGGCCAGCAGGCGCAGACTGACCGCCCCGTACCAGAGCCCGTGGACCAGCACCACGCTGCGCTGCATCATGTCCTGTCCCTCTTGCGGTCCCGGATTGCCTGCTCGACCTTACTCGGCCGCAGACGCCTTTTCGGGCACCGCAATGCCCAGTTCGTCGAGCTGCGCTGCGTCCACCGGTGCCGGCGCGCTGGTCAGCGGACAGATCGCCGAGGCGGTCTTGGGGAAGGCGATGACTTCACGGATCGAGTCCTCCCCGGCCATCAGGGCCGCGATGCGATCGATGCCGAAAGCGATGCCCCCGTGCGGCGGGCAGCCGTAACGCAGCGCCTCGAGCAGGAAGCCGAAGCGCTTGCCGGCCTCTTCCTCGTCGATGCCGAGCAGGTCGAAGACCGCCTGCTGCAGGGAGGGATCGTGGATACGAATCGAGCCTCCCCCGATTTCCGAGCCGTTGAGCACCAGGTCATAGCCCCGCGACATGGCATTGGCCGGGTCGGCGCGAAGGGCCTCGGCGTCCGGCGTGGCCGGCGCGGTGAAGGGATGATGCAGGGCGTAGTAGCGATCGTCCTCGGCATCGAATTCGAACATCGGGAAGTCGACGACCCAGAGCGGGCGCCAGCCCGCTTCGACCAGATCGAAGTCGCGGCCCACGGCCAGGCGCAGCGCACCCATGAAGGCGGCCACGGTCGCTTTCGGACCCGCCCCGAAGAACAGCAGATCGCCGGTTTCGGCGTCCGTGGCCTCGAGAATGCCCGTGATCGCCGCCTCGTCGAGGAACTTGGCGATCGGCGACTGCACGCCCTCGACGCCGGCGGAACGGTCGTTGACCTTCATCCAGGCCAGGCCCTTGGCACCGTACTTGGCGGTCAGGGCTGCGTACTCGTCGATCTGCTTGCGGCTGAGGTTGGCACCGCCCGGTGCGCGCAGCGCCGCCACCCGCGAGCCCGGATCGTTGGCCGGCCCCGAGAACACCTGGAATTCCACGTGGCGGACCTGATCGCAGATCGTCACCAGCTCCAGGGGAATGCGCAGATCCGGCTTGTCCGAGCCGAATCGACGCATCGCCTCGTGCCAGCTCATGCGCGGAAACGGACCCGGCAGCTCGACATCCAGTACCTCGCGGAAGACCGTGCGCACCATGCCCTCGGCAATCGCCTGCACGTCGGACTCCTCGACGAAGGACATCTCCAGATCGAGCTGGGTGAACTCGGGCTGGCGGTCGGCGCGCAGGTCCTCGTCACGGAAGCAGCGGGCGATCTGGTAATAGCGGTCCAGGCCACTCATCATCAGCAGCTGCTTGAAGATCTGCGGAGACTGCGGCAGGGCGAAGAAGCTGCCCGGATGCACGCGACTGGGCACCAGGTAGTCGCGGGCACCTTCGGGCGTGGCCTTGGTCAGGATCGGCGTTTCCGTGTCGACGAAACCATGGCCCTCCAGGTAACGACGGATGGCTCCGGTCAGACGCGCGCGCAGGCGCAGATTGCGCTGCATGCGCTCACGCCGGAGATCGAGATAGCGGTACTTCAGACGCACTTCCTCGCCGTCTTCGTCGGTCATCAGCAGCGGCAGCGGCGCGCTGGCATTGAGCAATTCCACCGTATCGGCAAGCAGCTCGACCTTGCCGGTCTTCATGTCCGGGTTCCACTGACTTTCGGGGCGCAGACGCACCTTGCCGCTGACCCGGATGCAGTATTCGTTGCGCAGCTTCTCGGCCACCGGGAAAGCGATCTCGTTGTCCGGCTCGACCACCACCTGGAGGACGCCGGCGTGGTCGCGCAGGCCGATGAAGATCAGCCCGCCGAGATCGCGGGCGCGGGTGACCCAACCGCAGAGGCTGACGGTCTGCCCGTCGTGGGATTCATTGATGTTGCCGCAGAGATGAGTGCGCATGACTGTCGTGTCTTGGAATGAAAGAGTGGGAACCTGATCTGGAGGAATGCGCGGGCCGGAACGCACCGACCCACGCGGCATCGTCAAGCGGCCTTGTCGGATCCGCTGGTCTTGCTGGTGCTGCTGGCCGAATCCGTCTTGCCCGCGGAGGATGAATCCGCCTTGCTGCTCGACGAGGATTCCGACGCACTGCCGTCGCCGGCAAGATTGCGCTTGCCATCCTTCTTGAAATCGGTCTCGTACCAGCCACCGCCCTTGAGACGGAAACCGGCGGCCGAAATCTTCTTGACCAGCTCGGCCTTGTGGCAGGCCGGGCAATCGGTCAGCGGCGCATCGGACAACTTCTGCAGCTTTTCAAGCTCGTGGCCACAGGCCTTGCATTGATATTCGTAGATCGGCATGGCTTGATTCCTGGATGAGGTCCAAACGGTTCGGCTATATTTGGGGCCGGAGCGAGGCAATTCGAGCCTCCAACCCCCCATTTTGCCAGAAAAATCGCGCTGACCGACCCTCGACACGCCAATGCCGACCGATTCCGATGCCCTGGACGACCTGCTCGACGGTCTGGATTTCTCGCAAGGGGAGCCGCTGGCCGAGTCCAACCAGGGCGAGGTCCGGCGCTTCAGGATCGACGGGCGGGACCTGGCCATCAAGCAACCCAAGGGCCGGGGACTGGCCTGGACCCTGCGCGCCGCCGGCCTGCGCCACGAATACCGGGCCTATCGACGACTGGACGGCCTTGCAGGCTTTCCGCGTTGTCACGGCCTGTACCCGGGTGACCGCCTGGTGCTGGATTTCATTCCGGGTACGCCGCTGCGCGAGGCCGGCCTGGATCGTGATGATCCCTTCTTCGAGCGCCTGCTGAGCCTCATCCGGACCATGCATGCCCGCGGCGTTGCGCACGGCGACCTCAAGCGCAAGGCCAACCTGCTGGTCGACGCTCAGGGCCGACCGATCATCCTCGATTTCGGCACGGCCACTCTCAGAAAGGACGGGAGTCGGCCCATCAATCACCGCCTGTTCGAGCTCATGCGCCAGACCGACCTGAACGCCTGGATCAAACTCAAGTACGGCGGCTACACGGAGCTGAGCGAGCGCGACGCCGCCCTGTTTCGCCGCACCCGCATCGAACACTGGCTCGGTCGATGGCGGAGAGGCGGCTGAGCGATCGAAGCGATCAAGCGGCCGACCTGCCCATGGGCAGCCACCAGCACCGCTCCACTTCTTGAACAAAACCGGGCCAGAGCCGATACTGCCCGGCCTGTCTCAGCAAGCTGAACACGCATGAAGATTCTGGTCACCGGCGGCGGCGGCTTTCTCGGCCAGGCCATCGTTCGCCAGCTGCTCGATCGCGGCGACGCCGTGCGCGTCATCAACCGTTCCGACTACCCGGAGCTCGCCCGGCTCGGCGTCGACTGCCGACGCGGCGACCTGGCCGATGCCGGGGCGGTCGACGTCGCCGTGGCCGGGGTCGACGCCGTCATCCACGTCGCCGCCAAGGCCGGACCCGGTCTTTATGCACCGGACTACGAGGCCGCCAACGTCACCGGCACGGAGAACGTGCTGCAGGCCTGCCGACGCCACTCGGTGCCCTACCTGGTCCACACCTCCTCGCCCAGCGTGGTGCATGGGGGTGGCGATATCGAAGGTGGCGACGAGTCCCTTCCCTACCCGACGCATTTCCAGGCGCCCTACCCCGAGACCAAGGCCCGCGCCGAGCGCCTGGTCCTGGCCGCCAACGGCGAAGGCCTGAAGACCTGCGCGCTGCGGCCCCATCTGATCTGGGGGCCGGGCGACAACCAGCTCCTGCCGCGACTGATCGAGAAGAACCGGGCCGGGCGCCTGCGCCTGCCGGGCCCGGACAAGAAGATCGACACGGTCTACATCGACAATGCCGCCGCCGCTCACCTGCTGGCGCTGGACAATCTGCGCGGCCGGGCCAGCGCGGCCGGCAAGGCCTATTTCATTTCCAACGGCGAACCCCTGGCCGCAGGCGAAATCATCACCAGACTGCTCGAAGCCGCAGGCGAAACGCCGCGCCTGGGCACGGTCTCGCCGCGCCTGGCCATGGCCGTCGCCGCACTCGTCGAAGGCCTGTGGAGATTGAGCCGTCGACGCAGCGACCCGCCGCTGTCCCGCTTCGTCGTCGAACACCTGTCCACGGCGCACTGGTATGACCTGTCGGCGGCCCGTCGCGACCTGGGCTACGAGCCCGCCGTCAGCATCGAGCAGGGACTGGAGCGCTTGCGTTCGAGCCTGGCCCACTAGCCCACATCAATCACGAATGATGCGGGCTGGCGCTTTTGTCCAGCGGCTACAATCCCCATCTTCTTTCGATTCGACCCACGAGTTCTTTCAATACCATGGCCCAGTACGTTTACACGATGCACCGCGTCTCCAAGGTGGTGCCCCCCAATCGCACGCTGATCAAGGACGTGTCCCTGTCCTTCTTCCCCGGCGCCAAGATCGGCGTCCTGGGCCTGAACGGCGCCGGCAAATCCACCGTGCTGCGGATCATGGCCGGCGTCGACAAGGAATTCGACGGTGAAGCCAGGCCGCAGCCCGGCATCCGCATCGGCTACCTTCCGCAGGAGCCGGAGTTGCCCGAAGACCTGACCGTGCGCGAGGCCGTGATGCAGGGCGTGGGCGAAGTCCAGTCCCTCCTCGACCGCTTCAACGCGATCTCCGACCGCTTCGCCGAGCCGATGGAAGATGACGAGATGACCGAGCTGCTGGCCGAACAGGCCGAGCTCCAGGACAAGATCGATGCCGTCGGCGGCTGGGAGCTGGACCGCACCCTGGAAGTCGCCGCCGATGCCCTGCGCCTGCCGGCCTGGGACAGCGAGATCAAGGTGCTGTCGGGGGGTGAGCGTCGCCGCGTCGCTTTGTGCCGCCTGCTTCTGTCCAAGCCCGACATGCTGCTCCTCGACGAGCCGACCAACCACCTCGACGCCGAATCGGTGGCCTGGCTGGAGCGCTTTCTCGACGACTTTCCGGGCACGGTCATGGCCGTGACCCATGACCGCTACTTCCTCGACAACGTCGCCGGCTGGATCCTGGAGATGGACCGTGGCCATGGCCTGCCCTATGAGGGCAACTACACGTCCTGGCTGGAGCAGAAGGAACAGCGCCTGGCCATCGAAGAGAAGCAGGAAGCCGCGCGCCAGAAGATGATAAAGTCCGAGCTCGAATGGGTGCGCGCCAATCCCAAGGGTCGCCAGGCCAAGAGCAAGGCGCGCCTGAAGCAGTTCGAGGAGCTCAATTCCAAGGAGTTCCAGAGCCGCAACGAGACCCGGCAGATCTACATCCCGCCCGGCCCGCGCCTCGGCGACCAGGTGATCGAGCTCGACGGCGTCTACAAGGGCTTTGGTGATGCACTGCTGATCGAGGACCTGAGTTTCAAGATCCCGCCCGGCGCCATCGTCGGCATCATCGGCGGCAACGGTGCCGGCAAGTCCACCCTGTTCAAGATGATCGCCGGCGTCGAGCAGCCCGACCAGGGCTCGGTCCGCGTCGGGGAGACGGTCGAACTGGCCTACGTCGACCAGCGCCGCGACAGCCTGGACGACAACCGCCAGGTCTGGGAGGAAATCTCCGACGGAGCCGAAGAGATCGCGGTCGGCAACTACCGGATTCCCGCACGTGCCTATGCCAGCCGCTTCAACTTCAAGGGCTCGGAGCAGCAGAAGCGCGTGGGCCAACTCTCGGGTGGTGAGCGCAACCGCGTTCACCTGGCCAAGACCCTGCGCCAGGGCGGCAACGTCCTGCTGCTCGACGAGCCGACCAACGACCTTGACGTCGAGACCCTGCGCGCCCTGGAAGAAGGCCTGCTGGCCTTCCCCGGTTGCGCTCTGGTGATCTCGCATGATCGCTGGTTCCTGGACCGGATCGCCACCCACGTGCTGGCCTTCGAAGGGGACTCCCACGTCGAGTGGTTCGAGGGGAATTTCTCGGACTACGAAGCCGACCTGAAGCGCCGGCGCGGCGATCAGGCGGGGCCGCATCGCCTGAAGTACAAGAAGCTGAAATCCTGAACAAGCAGGCAAATCACTTGAACTGATCGTCGCAATTCTGGACTAATGAGCATCTGTATCCTGAGGAACAAGAGCATGCGCCTTCTTTCATTCATCGTCGTGGTCGCCCTTGCGCTGACCGCGTGTCAATCCAACGAAACCGCTCGCACGCCGGAACCCGCGCAGGAATCCAGCCCGGCCGAGAGCGCAGCCAGCGCCCGCACGCAGCGCGCCGAAGCACCGGAGCCTGCGGTCGGAGACGAAGCGGAAAGCGAACAGTCCGCCGAGGAATCGCGAGCCCGTGGGACGCGAGTCGACCCCGCCCGGCAGATTCCTAGCCTGGTCGGCGAACTGGACAGCGAAGGTTATGGGCTGACCTTTATCGTGGATGGCTCGAGCCCCGAAGCCTTCGCCGCGAGCCTCGAGATGATCGCCGCCGACACCTCTGCGGCCCAGTACCAGAGCCTGGACGCGGCCATCCGATACCGTCGGAACTTCAGCATGAGCGGAGGTTCACTGGCAGATTTCTATCGCTCCCTGGACGGATTGACCGCAGAGGAGATCATCGAACAGGCCGTGCGCCGCGAATGGTGATCGCCTGATCGGGTCGGCCGATCTCAAACCGAGTTTCCGGACTGCCCGGACACCCCGGGCAGGAACCGGCGAGGAGACCAGCCGAGCTGGCGGCGAGCGGGTGTATCGTCGACGACCAGATCGACGCCCTGTCGCATCAGCATCACCGCCTTGAGATCACGCAGTCGGCCGCAGCCATGGGCCGACGCCAGCGCCAGGCGCATCAGCCAGAGCGGAACCCGGAGCAGCCGGGGCTGAGACCCGGTCGACGCGGCCATCCGTCTGAGCATCGTCGGGTATTCGATCGTCTCACCGCCGCCGAGCAACCAGCGCCCCTCCGCCGCATCCCCCAGGACCAGACAGCGCTCCATGAGTTCGGCAAGGTCGCTGGCGTGCACCGGGTGCCGCAGGCCTCGGCCACAGTAGGGCAGCACCGGCAGCCTGGCCGCCAGACCGCTGACGCGGCCGACATTGCTCGAGCTGTCCCCACCGTAGATCAGCGTGGGCTTGAGCAGCGTGAGCCGGATATCGCGTTGCTCGCAGGCCAGCGCGAGTGCGTCCTCCTGATCGATCAGACGCTGCATGAGCGCCCGCTCCTCCGGATCCCTCGAGTCGGATTTGAACAGGGTACTGGCGGAGCTCAAGGCCACCACTCGACCGAGGCGAGTCCCTGCTTCGACCTGCCTGAGCGCGTGAATCAGAGGGCCCGCACTGACCAGCACGCTCGCCTCCATCGACACCGGCTCGAGATCGAGGTCCTGCTGCAACCACAGCACGTGCGCCGAGGTCCGCGCCGGCGGACGGCGTGACACCGCGATCAGACTCACCCCTCGCCCTTCCATGCGCTGGATGAAGGCCTGGCCGCACGGGCCACTGGCTCCGAGCAGCAACACGGTCGGGGAACTGCTCATCGTCGCCACAGGGTGGCCGGCGCGATCAGGAGCAGATGCAGGCCGATGGCAAGCGCCCAGAGCGGTCGCGACCAGGTCGGCCACTGATCCCTGCAATGCTTGCCGAGAAACCGCCACAGCCCGCGGTGCTTGTCGTATTCGACCCTGAAGGGGCGGTGGCGGGAGGACACGCCACCGGCGTGCGAAATGGCCACATCCGGGACGAGACGAATCCGATCGCCGGCTTCCAGCAGGCGCGCCATGAGATCGAGGTCCTCGAAATGCATCGGAAAACCGGGGTCGAACCCGTCGAGGGCCTCGAAGCTCGAACGGCGGATCAGCATGCAGGCACCCGACACAGCCTCGACCTCGCAGGGTCGATCGGGCGGGGGCAGATGCGTCAGGTCGACCCCCGCCCCGAAGTGGAATCTGAGCACTTCGTTACGGAGGCGATCCGGATTGGGCAGTTGCCGCCGACTGCCGCGTTGCTCGTTGCCGCTCATGTCGAAGATACGCCCCGAACACAGGGCGGCTTCGGGATGTCCGTCCAGTTCGGCGATGAGACGCTCGAGGCCTTCGACGGCCAACAGGCAATCCGGATTCAGGATCAGCAGGTAGTCCTGCTCGACGCCCCGCGCCAGCGCGTTGATTCCGGGGCCGAAACCCAGGTTACGGTCGGAGCGGATCAATTCCAGCCCTGGAACCTCGTCCAGATCGCTGGCGCTGGTGTCACTGGACGCATTGTCGAGCACGCGGATCATCGGAAGGCGGCCGGCCTTGCCCTTGAGGGCCCGGATGCTCCGTCCCAGCCACTGACCGGAGTTGTAGTTCACGATCAGTACGCAGACCCGCTCCAGCGCCCGAAGACGGGAGCTTCTCGCTGGATGAAGCGGCGTGGCTTCGGTCGTCAACCGGCCTGCTCCAGCAAGGCCCTCAAGCGCTCGATTTCGGCATCACGTTCTGCCAGGAGCTGGCCGGCACGGATGTGTTTCCGGATTTCATCGTTGTAGTGCTCATAGACCGATTCCTGCGCGTCGGAGTAGAGCGACACGGAGGGCAGCTCCGGCAGCTGCTCGACGCTGGCGCCGGCCAGGGCGAGGAAGTAAAGGGGCGGGAAAGGCGGCGTTTCGCTGTGCTCGACGCGACCACCATGGTCCGTATGGACGATGGCCTCACCGCCTCGGGCCAGATCCCAGAGCGCCGAGACGAACATCAGCTTCTGTCCGAACAGTCGATAGGCAGGGAAATGGCGCGCCAGCAGGGCTTCGAACTCATCGCGATAGAGTTCGCGGACGTGAAAGGGATTGTCGTACTCGCGCTCATCGCTGTAGGTCTTTCGGTCGGGCGAGGAGATCAGCAGACAGCCGTCCTGGCGCAGGACTCGCCGGAATTCAGCCAGCATTTCGTCCTGAGCCGACAGGTGCTCGAGGGTCTCGAAGGAAACCACCACGTCGACGGAATCATCCGGCAGCGGCAGACGCGTCACATCCGCCGCGTGGAACTCCAGATTGGAGGCCCGGTACTTGGAACGAGCGTGGGAAATCGCGGCTTCGCTCAGATCGACCCCGATCACATGCTCTGCGCTGCTGCTGAGCAGCTGACTGCCGTAGCCCTCGCCACAGGCTGCGTCCAGGACCCGCTTTCCCTTGCACAACGGAGTGGCCCAGGCATACCGGTGCCAGTGCTCATAGGCCATTTCACGAACACACTCGGGCGTGAAACGCTCACCGGTAAACTCCAGTTCTTGGGATTCGTCCATCAGTCATTCCAGGGGCGGAAATCAAGCCCCGCATTCTAGCAAACCACCCCTTGGCCGCCTGGATCCAAGCACGGGCAAGGCAAGCAGGCCTGGCCGAGGAGGCTCGAATCAGGCGGACGCGTCCAGCGGCGAATCGCCCGGATCGAGAGCCTGGAAACACGCCAAGATGCGCTCTCGCCGGGAGCGCATGGGGTCACGCTGGATGAAGGCCTGCACCTGCTCGAGATAGCGGGGGTGGCGCTGCAGCAGCCTGTCCATGGCCTGGCCGCCGGGCTTGAGACCGAGCGGTCCGAAACTCGCATTGCCCGCGTGCGCGACGTAGGCCTTGTCGCAGAGCACGTGTCGCCAACCAGCCTCGATCGCTCGCATGCACCAGTCGTTTTCCTCGCCGTAACCGCGACCGAAGGCGGATTCATCGAAGCTTCCGATGGCATCCAGGCAACGACGACGAAGAAACATGCAGAAGCCGACGCCGGTGGGAACCTCCGGATACTCGCCAGGGCCGGATTCCGCGCAGGCTCGAGCCCAGCGCTCCGGATCCGCAGGCCAGGGATTGGCTTGGCAGAACTCGGGAATGGAGGCAATCTCGGCGTTGTTGCTCAAGGGCGTGATGGACGCGATGTCCGGATCGCTTTCGGCACATTCGAGCATGGCTTCGAGCCAGCCGCTGGTCACCTGCGTGTCGGAATTCAGGACAATGACGTTGCCCGGGCTGGCCAGAGCCATGCCCAGGTTGGCCGTCCCCACGAACCCGACGTTGGATTCATTTCGAACGCGCACCCAATGATCGGGCAAGGTCTCCATCAGAGCCGGGATCTCGGCCTGGGTGGACGCATCATCGATGACGATCACCGCCTGGCGGTCCGAAATCGTGTTCTGCAATGCCGCCAGGCATCGCCGGGTTTCCTCGGCGGCGTTGAACACCGGCACCACGATGACCGTCATGGCAGCCATTCGTGCTCCAGACGGACCAGACCCAGTTCCCGCGAACGGCCCATGACCGTGAACGGCAGTTCGGCCGTGTCGTGAACCCGAAGACCTTCGGGATCCATCGCATGGCCGCGAACCACGTAGCCCCCGGGCAGCAGGGACAGATTCGGAAAGCGTAGTCGCGCCACGAAGCCGCCGCGCTCATCGGCCAGAACCTCGGCGCCGTCGTGATCGCTGGCCACTCCATAGACCGGGGTTCCATCGGCACGAACCAGACCGATCAGGGCGACCGGCGCGCGTCCGTCGGGGGAGCGCAGATGCAGACGGATCGCCAGCGACTGCCCCATCTCCAGTCTGGGCTCGGCGTCCTCGGCCCCCTCGATGACCAGCTCGGTGACACCGTAGTGATCAGCACCGGCATGACCGGCGGCCCGCTGCACGTCTTCGGCATCGCGGCGCTCGTGCCAGGCCAGATAGGCCTGGGTCACATCGAAGACATCCCCCAGGGCGCGTGCACGGCCATCCTGGAGCCACAGAGCATGACGGCAGAGCTTCTGGACCTGATACATGTTGTGGGACACCATCAGCAAGGTACCCCCGGTTTCCAGATAGTCCTCGATCCAGCGAATGCACTTCTTCTGAAAGCTTTCGTCCCCGACGGCCAGAACCTCGTCGGTGATCAACAGGTCCGGCCGAATCGAGGCGACGATGGCGAACCCGAGCCGGACCACCATGCCCGAGGAGTAGTGCTTGACCGGCTCGTTGATGGAATCGCCGATGTCGGCAAAGCCCAGAATGTCGTCGAGCCGTTCATTGACCTGACTCGGGCTGAGACCGAACAAGGCGGCGTTGAGGCGCAGGTTCTCCAGGCCCGTGTACTCTGGATCGAAGCCCGCGCCCAACTCCAGCAGGGCCGCGCTCGTGCCGGACTGGCTGATGCGACCGCGGCTGGGTGCAAGCACTCCGGTGATGAGTTTCAGAAGCGTGGACTTGCCTGCACCATTGGATCCGATGATGCCCATCGACTCACCGGGTCTGACCTGGAAGGAGATCTCGTCGAGCACCAGTGTACCGTTGCCCTTCTCTCGCCCGCGCAGCAGGGACCAGAAGGCCGATAGGCGCTCCGAGGAACTGTTCGTGCGTGGAAACACCTTGCCGACGCGATCCAGTTCCAGCAGGCAGCGAGTCACAGGAAGTCCTCGAAGCTCGGCGCCAGTCGATCGAAGATCACGCGACCCAGAAGGTAGACGGAGCCTGCTCCGAGGAACAGCATGAGCAGCGCCAGATCCGGCAGCCGCTTGCCGATGAACAGGGCCTCGCGGAAGGACTCCATCCAGACGGTCATGGGATTGACCCACAGCCAGTCACGCATGAGCTGGGGAATCATCTCGGACGCATAGATGATCGGCGTCAGGAAGAACCAGAGCATCAGGAAGGTCGGAACGAACTGTTCGATGTCTCGAATGAACACCTGTGAAGAGGCGCAGATGAAGCTCAGACCGAGCGCGAAAAGATACAGCGACAGCAGCAGGGCCAGCACATAGGGAAGCGACAACCAGTCGAGCCTGGCACCGAAGCACTGAATCGCAAGCAGAACGATCAGGTAGCCGACCACGTGCAGAAGAAAGGTGGAGCTGACGCTGGAGGTGACGAAGAGCCGCCGATCGATCGACACTTTCGTCAACAGTGCGGCATTGCTACGAATGGCACCCAGGCTTCGCTGGATACTTTCGGAAAAGGCCAGCCAGGGCCAGAGGGCTATCGCCAGCCAGGACCAGAATGGGACACCGAGACCTTCGGGAACGCGGGCCCGGAATATGACACTGAACACGAAGGCATAGACGGCCAGCATCATCAGCGGCGTCAGGATCAACCAGAGCCAGCCGGTCGCCGAGCCGATGAAGCGGTTTCTCAATTCCCTCTGCACGAGAGTGAGAAAAACCCATTGCTCGGATTTCATCGCCATCAACCAGTCACCAGCACTTCGGCCAAGCCGCTCACATGAATCCCCATCCGTTCTCGATCAATCGAGCGAATGACCGGAAGCATCTTGCTCGAAGCCACATCGCTGGGGGCGCAGATTCTATCATTGCCCCGCCAGCGGCCAGCGACACTCACCATTCGCTGTGGAGGGACAAGGGGCTGCGGGACCGCTTGATCCCGCAGCCGGAGGAGCTCAATCGGCCTGTTCCACCTCGAGCAGGGTCCAGTCGACGCCCTTGGAATCGAGATAGGCCTGGAGTGCTTCGATATCGGTGTCCATGATTTCGCTGCGGAGACGCTGAACCAGACGCTCGAACAGCAGATCGCGGTGTCGGGAACGAGCGAGCTCGAGGGCCCGTGCCTCAGCCTGCTCCCAGTCCAGCATCTCGCCCTCGACGTTTTCGTCGAGCCGAAGAATGTGCCAGCCGAAGGTGGACCGAACGGGTTCCGAGATCTGCCCGGGCTCCAGCAGCGACAACACGGCCGCCACCGCAGGATCGAGGTTATTGGGGTCGACCGCCACGTAGCTGCCGCTGTTCTCCGCGACCCCCGGGTCCTCCGAATACTCCATGGCGAGCTCCTCGAAGCTGACATCGTCCGAGAGGCGCTCGTAGACATCCAGCATGTTGCGCATCGCATCGAGTTCTCCGCGCTCGCGCCCACTGAGAATGAGGATATGCGTGAAGCTCACGCGCTCCGGCAGGCGAAAGAGTTCGGGTTCGGTGAGGTAGATCTCGCGCGCCTTGGGCCCATAGGTCTCCAGCTCCTGGCTCTGGAAGAGATGGTCCATGTACTCCTGTGCGATCAGGACCACGTTCGACTGATAAGCCATGGCGTTGACGTCGACCCGCTCCGAAAACCCGGACTCATCGGCCTCGTGAGCGATCAGTCGCGGCAGCATCAGGTTCTCCAGCGCCGTACCCAGACGAGCTCTGCTGCGCAGGAACCCCGGACGATCCTCCTCCGGAATCCGCGAGAGATAGGCATCCATTTCCGCTGCCGTGACCAGGGCGTTGCCCTGCCTCGCCAGCACCGGCGATCGAAACTCGATCGACCTGGACTGGACCGAGACGTCCGTTGCTCCATCATCGGCCAACGCGGGCTGCATGGTGAACAGCAGGCCCATGGCGGCCAGAATGAACGAGTGGCGATTCTTCATCTTCCAAAAACCTCAGGTGAATTCATCAATATACCCTGACCGCAGAGTCTCGAAAAAGTTGTCTTCCAGACAAAAAAACGCGCCCCATCTCTGGGGCGCGTTGCAGCGGACTTCGCACTGTTACGGCGTGTAGGTGCCGCTCATCAGAGCATTGGTACCGCAGCGGCCGAACTCGGCGCAGGCCGGATGCTGGGTGATGTCCTGCGGCGGCGTTCCAGCCACGTCCTGGGTCCAGATCAGGTTGAGGTAGTAGGTCGTGTTCGGCTCCAGGGCACAGCGACTCGTCGATGTTCTGAAGGCCTCACCGCCCCAGTCGAAGCTTTCCAGGAAGGTGAAGGAGTCACGACGGATACAACCCGGCCCCATCTCGGCATCGATCAGATCCTTGTTGAAGTCACCCGGGCAACGAGAGATCGACCACATCTTGAACGCGGCCGTGGCCCCGGCGAACTGAGGACTCTCGAGACCGATGGAGCCTGACTGGCCAGCCGGGATGTTCCCGCTGTTGAACTGCATGGCAATGAACTCCGGACGGGTACCGGCCACGAACAGGTTCCGCGACACGTTCCCGCCGCCGGGCCATACTGCTGGCCAGACATCACCGAAGTTCCGGCAATCGGCCGTCTGAACGAGCTGGTTTTCCGGCGGATTCGACCACAGACAGCTGTTGCTGCCGGTCGTCTTCCGAGCCCAGTTGGACAGCGTGCCCTGGCCGAGCAGCGCACGACCCGAACACTCGGTGGGCGCCGCTGCATTGACGCTCACGGTACGCGTCACCAACTGCGAGCTACCGGCATCGTTCGTGCACTGCAGGCGGACCGTGTAGCTGCCCTCACCCAGCGTACTCAATGTCGTGATCTGCTGGTTTCCGCTGACAGCCTTGGTTCCAGCCCAGTTCGGGAAGTCACCGCTGCCCTGACAGGTCTGGGCATTGCTGGTCGTCCAGGCCACTGCCAGGGTGTCACCTGGCTGAATACTGGTGGCCGAACTGCTGCCGTTCACGGTCAGGCTGTTGATCGTCGGCGGATCGCCCGGATCCTGCTCGTTCACGAAGATCGACGCGGCCTGGCCTGCAACGATCTCCTGACCATCGGAGCAACTGACCCCGACGGTGTAGTTACCCTGTGCGGTTGCTGCCGGGACCGTGTAATCGAAAGGCCCCTGGGTCTGTGCGAAGGACACGTTACTCCAGCCCGGAAGGGTCGAGCTTGCCGAAGGCGCACAGGTGTAGCCGTCCGGGCCGACGGAAGCCCAGATGACGCGAATCTGATCTCCGGCAGTGGTCGAAGACTGCGGAATCAGGAACACCTGACTGACGTTCAATGCGTCGGCCGTTCCCAGGCAGCTCGCGAGATCCGCGACGGTCAGATTGATGTTGCCGGTCTCGGGGGAAATCGTCAGTGACGCCTGATTGGCCAGGTCGCAGACCACATCCTCGACCGGGTCGTTCGCCCCGTCCTGGAGGGTCACGGTCACTTGAGCGAGCCCGTGAGATGAACCCGCAATCAAAGCTGCGCAAAGCAGGGCGGAATTGACATTGCAACGCATAATTTCTCTACCTGTCCAATTGAATTAGAGTCCGGCGAGCGAGGCCTGCCCAGACGCCTAGCAACTTTAGCACCTCGGAAATCATTTGTTCCTAAAGCACTTGTAAAAGTTCCGTTCGGGCACGGCAAAAAGCCCTGACCCAATAAGAAAGGGGCCACCCGAAGATGGCCCCTTCTTGATTGCCTAGCGGCAATCGATCCTGATAATCGATGTTATCGATTAGGGGATCACGACACTGCCCAGCACAATGCTGCGGCTGCCGTGGTGGTCGAACGAACCACCGTAGTTGGCGAGCGTACCGCCAGGCAGAGCACCATTGGTGAACGTGTTCACCCAGAAGCCGATGACCGGCATACCTTCGAACTGGTCACCGTTGTCAGCCGGGGTGGTACGACGCGGATCGTTCGCGCCCGGGGCAATGATGGCACCGGTCGGGACGTCGGTCAGGTCGAAGCGCACCCAACCAGCCTGGAACGCGTCCGGCAGCTGGAAGTTGGCGTAGCTCAGACGCTCGAACGCACCTTCACGAATCGGCTCCTTCAGGATTTCCGTTTCGGCCGGCAGATCACCATCCAGGGTGAAGCGAACGACGTTCGTCTCACGGCACAGCTCGAAGACCTGCGGAGCGTCGGTCGGCGGCGGCGGAGACGGGATGACCTCACCAATGTCCGGGGTCGGCTCGGTTTCTTCACGATCCCAGACGCGGAAGCTCAGAGCTTCACACGGCAGGTTCAGAGCGCCCGAAGAGGTGCGGTGCCAGGTGTTGGTGAACGGCGGAATCGGCGAGTTCGGAACGACGGTACCGACCGGACCCTGAGCGTCCGTGTGGAAACGCTTGGTCGGGTAGGTCAGGACCCACTCGGAACGACCGCCCAGGCCAGCTTCGATGTTGTACTCGTTCATCAGAGTTTCGAACATCACGGTGGCGTTGATCGGAGCCACCGGAACGGTGCCCGGCCAGGTGTTGGTCTGGACCACGCCGTTCACGAAGACGTTGCTGGTGCGGTTGGTGCCGTTGGCCAGCGAGGGCAGCAGGCTAGCCGGGTTGGTGTGCAGAGCGCCACCAGCCAGCGGGTTGGTCGACCAGAACGCGTCGACAGCCGTGGCGTTGTAGGAGAACATGGTTCCCTCAGCCACGTTGATGATGCTGGCTGCGCCGAACAGACCACCGGTGGCCAGGGTGTCATCGCCAACCGGCTCGAAACCGAAGTTCGAGTCGCCCAGACGCCAGACGGCACCCGGGTTGGCCGGAGCCCACAGTTCGGTGAAGGTGGCGCAACGGTTCGGCTCACGAGCACCGGCCGGACCGACGTGCTTGGCACTCCAGGCGACGTACGGCTCGGTACCTGCGGCAGCCGAAGCCGGCGTCGGCAGGAAGGTACCCATTTCGATGAATTCGATGTGGCCGGACGCGTTACGCTCTTCGCCCTGAGGACCGAAGTCGGTGTTGCCGAGGGTGTACTGGAACGGCAGGAAGTCGATCTCGCCGAAGTCCGGCACGCCGTCGCCATTCACGTCGGTGCCGATACCGGCAGACGGAGCGAAGATGCGCGGAGCAGTACAAGTGGTGTCAGACGTCAGCAGCTTGCCGCCACCGTCGCTGGCAGCCGTGATGGCGCCGGTCCAGACGTCCCACTCGGACATGTAGATGTTGAAGTCAAGAACTTCTCGCGAGTTCAGGGCTTCCAGAATACGAATCTTGACTGCCTTGCCACGCTCGGTGGTGTTGACAATCGAGATCAGCGTGTCATTACCACCGCGTGCGGTGTAATACGGAAACATCAGCACTTGGCCGAGACCGTCCGGGTTGACGTTGACAGCGTTGGAAACGCTGACCATCCCCGCCATGCCCGTCAGACCCGCCAGCACTGCGGTCGTCAAGGTATTTCTTTTCATTACAACACTCCTAAAGTTGTTGGACACAGGGCTCTGTGTAAACACCGCGAGATGGACCCGACTCCATTCGAGCCCATCCCAGCATGCGTAATTCTATGCTAACCGACCAATCGATGTAAAGCAATCAGTTCTGGACAAAATACCACTGGCCGTCGATGCGGATCCAATCCTCGACGATGTCGCGATTCATTCTCATCTGATTGATACCCGTCGGCCCACCCGGCACACGGTAGGTGATCGAGGTGGTCACGGAACAGGTGTCCTCGTTTTCGCACTCGACGGATTCTACACTGGCTGCGACCCAGCGTACCGGGCGGTTCGCGAGCCAGACCAGGTAGTCACCCAGCGAGGTGATGTCGCGGTAGCCCGGGGTCAGGTACGGGTAGGCCAATTCCGCCTCATCGTTCAGGATGTGATCCCAACGCGCCTGGGCACGTTCTTCCAGGGTCATTTCGGGGCTCGAAGGGGTGCTGGCGCAAGCGGCCAGCACCAGGGCAAGCGCCGTCGAGAGCAGCAAGCTTCTAATTTTGGTATTGATTCTCATGATTGTCTTCAACTTCCTGTTCAATGATTCCTGGTGCAGGCGCTAAATGCGACTGTCTGATTATTGCGCACGCAGAGGCTCGAGCGCACGGAACTGACGGGTCATCTGGTCGGAAACCTCGCGCAGACGATCCGTCGTGCTGACCACCGTCGGGGTAATCAGGACCAGTGTCTCGGTGCGCTGGATCGAAGTATTGGTACTCCTGAACAGATTCCCCAGCAAGGGAATCCGCTGCAGCCCAGGCACGCCGTTCCTGTTCTGGGTTTCGTCTTCCTGGATCAGCCCCCCGAGCATGATCGTCTGCCCGGATTGAATCGCGATCTCGGTCGAGATATTGCGCGTATTGATCGTGGGGTTGTCACCCACGCCCGGATCGCCGGGTGACGACACTTCCTGGGAAATCTCCAGATACACCAGGCCACCGGGATTGACCCGTGGCGTCACCTCCAGGATCACGCCCGTGTTCAGATATTGAACACTACCCAGGGAGCTGGCCCCCTCACCGGTCACGCCACCGACGAAACGCGTCGACTGCACCGGCAGCTGTCTGCCGACATTGATCGTGGCGCTGGCGTTGTTGCGAACCAGCAAGGAAGGCGCGGAGATCGTTCGCACATTCGAGACAGATTCCAGGGCATCGATGGTCGCCGAGACGAAGGTGCGACCGACACCCCGGCGGGTGATCGTGCCAAGAAAGTTGGTGCCCATCTCGATGGTATTCTCGGCTCTAGAGGCGGGAATACCCTCAGGCAGAGTGGTTTCCAGATCTGCGTTTCGGTTTGCCAGGAACCAGCTCACGCCGTAGGTGAGCGCATCGCTCAGATCCACAATAAGCACCTGCGCCTCGACCAGCACCTGCAGCGGCTCTTCGTCCAATCGATTGATCGCCGAGAGAATGGCATCGTACTCGCTGGGCGACGCCTGGATCAGCAGGGAGTTGGTCTCGATCACGGCAGTTACCCTAACGTTGCCATCTTCCCCCAACTGCATGCCACCAGCGGTGGCTCGACTCTGACTACGGCTCGAGGAGTCGCTGCCACCACTGCTTTGGCTGCGCTGAAAATCGCTGACACTGGACACCGAGGCCGGCTCCATCCCGGGCGCCAGGCTGCCGCGGTTCTCGCGGCTGGGCCGTGAACCTCCACTGGTGCCGAAGATATCGCCCAGATAGCCGGCCAACACGTCGGCTTCCAGGTTCTTGACCCGGTAGACGTACAGGCGCGAACCGGCCTCGGCGCCCGAGCGGTCGAGCCGGCGGATCCACTTCTCCGCCTCATCCAGGTAGTGCTCGTTGGGCGTGATCACCATGATCGCATTCAGACGCTCCAGCGGCATGAAGCGGAACATGCCGGCGAGCGGCGTCTCACCCTCTTCGCCGAATACCGCTTCCAGCTCGGGCAGCAGCTCGTCGACCTCGATTCGCTCCAGACTGAACATGCCGACCGACATGCCGGCCAGCCAGTCGACGTCGAAGGTCTCGATGATCTGCAGATAATTCTGCAGTTCATAGCGCGTGCCGGCCAGGAACAGCAGGCCGCGGGCATTGTCGGCGTTGAACACGCCATCTTCGCGGGCGTAGGGTTCGAGAATTTCCGACATCTTGACCGGCGAGATGTAGTCCAGTGGCACGGCCAGGACTTCGTAACCGATCGCCGCATTGGCCGAATCGAAGCGCGGGACGAGGTTGCCGCGCACGGCCTCGGCGATGGGAATGACGTGGTATTGCCCCTCGCGCCAGATCAGGGTCGCGCCGTTCCAGCGCAGCAGCATCTCGAGCACCGGCATGATCTGGTCGCGGGTGATCGGCTTGGCGGTGGCGAAGGTCACCTCCCCGCTGATGCCCGGAGAGATGACGTAGTTTTCCTGGAACAGCTGGCCGAGGATGGCGTGGACGACTTCCTGAATACCCTGCCCTTCGAAGTTCAGGGTAATCTCCCCGTCTTCACCGGGCGGGGCAGCGCGCTCGCCGACGGCCGCATCATTGATGAAGACTCCGGTGCCCGGATAGGTTTCGGACTCGTCGAAGACGTTCTCTTCGTCGTCCGCGTCCCCTCCACCGATATCGATCTCGCCGTTATCGTTCTCGCGTGACTCGGGCTCCACGGCCGACGCGGCAAAATCACGATCGTCAGGCCGCTCCTGCACGCCGCCACAAGCAGCGAGGAATGCACTGAGCAGAAGGGTGAACACGACTTGCCTGAGCCGCGCACTGGCGGCCGGAGAAGCGACTGACATCATCAATTATCTCGTTCGTTTTGTTGCTGCAACTGGGCTCGGCGTTCGGCTTCGGCCCGCAATTCGGCGCGACGCTCGGCCACTCGCCGGCGTACTTCCTCGGCCCGGGCCCGCGCATCGGACACCTGGCTGGAATCGGGCGGTGTCGGCACACGACGATCGCCCTCTTCGCCCTCTTCGGGCTCCCGATAGTTCGTCGGCTGGCGCCCTGAACTTCCCGCGGCCAGGCTGGAGGTATTGACCGCCAATTCGAGCAGGGATTCCCGGCCATCGACGGAGACGAAGTTGACCTGTCGTTGCTCGATCGAATCCAGCCTCCAGGCCGCCTGTTCGCCCTCCAGACTCATGCCTTCACGAAGCACCAGGGTTTCGTTGCTGGTCTCGTCGCGGACCATGGCCAGTCGGAGTTCGGGCGTGATGATGATCCCGGCCACGGCCGCCTTGAGCTCGTTGATCGGCTCTTCCTCATCGATGAACTCTTCCTGCTCGGCCAGCGCCTCTTCGTCCGGCATCTCGATCACCGGCAGACGCCGATCGGAGAAGAACACCGGGCGGGCCGTGATCGAACCGTAGTCGTCGATCCTGGCCAGGCCCGTTTCGGGTACGTCCACCTCGGCCTCGGAGACTTCCGTCGAACCGGAGGGCGCAATGGCGTCGACGTCCGGCCGGCCCATCATGGCGAACTGGGCCAGCAGGCCGAGGCCCAGCACGCCGATCGCGGCGACCAGGAGCACGGTCAGCAGATTGTGTCGAGTATCCAGCAGTCCAGACATATCAGCGCTCCACCTGCCCGGCCAGGAAGCCGTACATATCGAAGCGGACATCGAGCTGCCCGTAGGCATCGACGCCGACCCGACGGCCACGGCGATCGGCCGCCATGCGCTGGTTGATCAGCAGATTGTCGACGAAGATCAGCGGCACATTGTCTTCCAGGGAATAGAGAATTCGCACCAGATCGGGCAAGGGGCAATTCATCCGCACATTGACCGTGACCTGCTCGAAGCGGTCGGGTTCCGCATCCGGGCGATTCTGCGTCGCCGTGACCGTGCACAGCTCCGTGTCCTCGGCCTGCTCGTCGATGGCGTCGCGGAGCAGGCGGACCAGTGCCGCCGCGGCCGTATTGAAGTTGGACTGGCGCAGGAACAGGGCGTTGTCCAGGCGCTCGCTGCGCAGCTCCGACAGGCGCTCCTCCAGGGCCGGGCGCCGGGCCACGGCGGCCTTGAATCGTCCGACCTGGGTTTCCAGGCGCTCGATGTCATCGGCCAGCGTCAGGTGACGATCCACGAACCAGTGGAAGCCACCGAGGTAAACCAGCATGGCGGCGATCAGCAGCAGCCCGACCGCCAGCGGCTTGTTATTCTCCCGGTCCGGAAGCAGCTGCATCCTGCACCTCCCTGCGGGTAATCGTGGCCCGGGCGTTGAAGCGCTCCTGGCCGGTGGCGGGGTCGACGTTGATCGCGCCGCGGAACTCGGCCTCGTCGAGCAGCGGTGATTCGTTGATGATCTCGATCAGACGCTGGGAACCATCGGCCAGCCCCATCATGGTCAGCTCGGTGCCGCGCACCTGCAGCTGGTTGATCCACATGTCATCGGGCAGCACCCGCGAGACCTCGTCGAGCACCTGGATCACGACCGGCTGCCGGCGACGGCGCTCGGCCAGGAAGTTGGCCGCCTGCAGGGAATCCTCGAGCTGGCGCTGCAGGGCCAGCACCTGTTCGGCCTCGGCGCGCAGCGCGGCGACTTCGGCCTGCAGGCGGTCGACGGTGCGGTTGCGAAGGTACAGGGACTGGGCCATCACCAGGCCGAGCACCAGGACGGCGACACCGGCCAGCACCCAGTTCAGACGGGCCCGCTTGTAGACATAGCGGGGGCGCTGGGCCTCGGGCAGCAGATTGAAGCCCTCGCAGAGCGGCACTTCCCGATCATCCGGCAGCGTGTCGATGGCGTGCGGGTGGATCCCGATCACGTCCAGACGCTCGAGCAATTCATTGATCTGATTCTTCGGCACCAGGCGCAGATCGATCCTGAGCCGGCCGGTGCGAACGTTCCGATCGACGATGCGATGGTCGAACAGCACATCGGCGGCCCGGAAGGGCGTGAGCTGGTCGAGCTGATAACCCAGCGCGGCATCGAGGTTCGACTCGACGGCCAGGGGTTGCTCGACCGAGGTCTCGAGCACCAGACGCTCGGGCAGACACAGGCGGATTTCCGGCGCGCCGTCCTCGAAGCGCTCGAGGGCTTCGTGCCAACGCTGGCGAAGCAGCTGCAGATCATCGGCCACCCGGAATTCATCCAGACGCTCGGGCGCATCACCCCCGCGCCAGGCGCTCAAGGTGTCGCCGGACTCGTCGAGCACCAGCCACAGGGAAGGACGCGGCGATACCATGCGGCGGCGCAGCCCCTCCGGCACCAGGCTCGCCAGCTCACCCCGCCACCAGGACAGGAAGCCCGGCAAGGGGCTCGATCGGTAGCGGGCCTGCATCTGGCCCAGCGCGTTGTTGACGGCGTTGGAGTTCATCAATCCTCGATATTTTCCCGCCAGCGAACGATCCGGAAGGGCCGTCCGCGGGTATCGGTTCCGACCCTGACCGTGGCTTCGATCTGGGTCCAGGCGCCATTGTCTAGCGTGGCGCGGGAGCGAATGCTAAAGACACCACCCCCACCTTGCAAGTTCACCAGCTGTCCGTTCGGCAGCATCAGCGCCGCCATATCGGCCGGATGGCTCTGATGGCGCTCGTCGACGAACAGCCGGGCACTCTCCAGATCCATGTCCGGCATGGTCGCCAGCACCTCGGCCGGCGCGAAGGCCGGATTGACCTGCCCGCCGCGACCGTGGACGGTCAGAAAGCCCTCGAGCCGCTGAAACAGCTCGAAGCTCACGCCGATCACCTGCTGCAGCTCGTCGACCGACTGGAATTCCTGGTTGGCCGGCCCGTAAGGGTAACCGGCGGCTTCGTATTCGTCGATCTCGGCCCCGTAGAGCCGAGGCAGATCGTCCGGGTCACGCCAGTCCTCGATCGCATCCGACAGCTGCCAGGCCGTTTCTTCCTCGACCCCGCGCTGGATGAACAGCTCGGCCATGATCTCGGCGGGCGTGCGGTTGAGATCGATCCGGCCGGACTCGTCGGTGACCTGCATTTCCACCACGGCGTTGCCGAACTCCATGTAGTAGGAGCGGCCATCGGGCACCCAGCGCGTCTCGTAGTCGGGATTGCGCATCTCGAACACGGCCCGATGCAGCCCGGCCTCGGCCGCATAGCGTGCCTCGGTCACATCGAACAGGAATCGGGACTGGAGGGTTTCGGTTCGGGCAAGCACCGAGTAGACGCCCACGGTCAGGGTCAGGAGCACCAAGATCCAGAGCACCATGATCAGGGCGACGCCCCGCGCGGACTGCCGACCGGTCCTCATCGGCGGTTGCGAGCGCTGTTGTTGCGAATCAGATCGGAGGCCCGGCGAATGGTCGGCGTCTGCGCGCCGGGACCCGAGACCTGAGCGGTCGAATCCATCATCACCGGCGCGGTCAGGTCGGGCCAGGTCAGACCATTGCCCCGATCCAGATCCATGCGCAGGGAAACGGCCAGCGGCATGGTCGCGGTGTCTTCCCAGAAATCTTCCCAATAGGGCGCCTGGTCTTCGGGATCGACCCCGAGAAAGGCAAACTGCCCGTCGGCCACATCGTCCATCAGTACGATGCCCTCGCTGGCTTCGATTTCGCCGACCTCGTAGCCGTTGAGCATGGCGTAGTAGTAGACCAGGGCCCGGGTCTCGCCGTTCGGCTCGATCCTGAGCTCCTGAATGTAGGGCCCGCCATAGCTCAGGTAGCCGGGCATGGGCGCGACGAATCGGACGTAGTCGGAATCACCGATGAAGCGAACCTGCAGGCCATCCTCCTCGCCCTCTTCCATGATCAGGGCCTGGGCCAGGCTGAGCTGGCGGCGGACGAACTGATGGGTGATGCGCAGCTGGTTGGTCTGCTCGATCAGTGCTTCGCCGGAATTGGTGGCGCGGATGCTGGCGCGGAAGCCGCCCCAGGCCAGCGCCATGATGATGCCGACCAGGGTGATGGCCAGCAGCACCTCGATCAGGCTGAAGCCCCTGGACTGCCGATCCGGGATCATGGCATGGGCCCCAGCTGCTGGCGCTCCTGCCAGTACAGGTCAACGCTGCGCAAGGTGCGGAACACGGCTTCGCGGGTCGGATTCTCGCCCCACTCGACCACCAGTTCGACCGCGTACAGGGACACGGGCAACTCGGCCAGATCCACGCCCGTGTCGTCGAAGCTCATGACTTCCTCGACGCGCAGGTACCAGCGGTAGCGATCGTCGAACTCACCGGAGGTCTCGCCGGGCTCGAGCATCTCTTCCAGCCCGAGCACGTCGAGCTTGGACTGCGCCCAGAGCGCGGCCTGGGTGTAGTCGCCGGCCCGACGCGTGTTGCCCATCGAGGTCGACAGGACCTGCAGCACCACGCCGAACATCAGCGCGAAGACGGCAAAGGCCGCCATCACTTCGATCAGGGTAAAGCCGGACTGGCGCGAATGAAAGGTCGGCATCGCGCTCATACCTGCGGATCCCGTTCGATACCGATTTCCCCGGTCAGCCAGCCGACCGAGACATGCCACTCACGCTCGCCGGCGGTCAACACGACGCTGCCGCCGGTCGAGGCGCCGTCCGGATAGAAGCGGATGCCGCCGGCACGCTCGCCGGTCAGCTCGGATCGGGCGGTATTGATCGTGATGTCCATGCCTTCGGGAATCTGGACCGGCTCACGACCGGCTGCCTGCCAGGTCCGCGCTTCCGCATCGACGATGAAGACCTGCTGCTGGCGCTGGATGATGGCCTGGCCGCGCGTATGGCGAAGACCGGCCAGCAGGTCGCTGGCCGCGGCGCGGATTTCCGCGCCGGTCAGGGAACGGCTCACCGAGACCGTGACCACGGTGAACAACAGGCCGACCATGGCCATGACCAGGATCAGCTCGAGCAGACTGAATCCGCTCGCTCTGTCCGACAGCCCGGGAGCACCGGACGGCCTGAAGCGCATGGTCTGGCTGGGCATCCGGGCTCCGCTCAGTTGTCCCAGTTGTTCACGTCAGCCGCCGCCCCTTCACCGCCGGGCGAACCATCGGCGCCGTGCGAGAAGATGTCGTAGGTGCGGTGCTGGCCGGGATAGCGATAGTTGTAGGGGTTGTCCCAGGGGTCGTTCAGATTCGACTGGTTGACATAGGGTCCATTCCAGTTGCTGGCATTGGCCGGACGGTTGACCAGTTCGCTCAGCTCGCGGGGGAGGCGGCCGGCGTCCAGGTAGAATTCGTCGACGGCCATGGCAAGCCGCTGGATTTCGGTCTGCGCCGTCCGCGCCTTGGCGTCTTCGCTACGGCTGACGATGTTCGGCACCACCAGACCGGCGATCATGCCGAGGATCACCAGCACCACCAGCAGTTCGATCAGGGAGAAGCCCTGGCTGGTCTTCATCGTTCTCATCCTTGCACTCCTTGAATAAGTCAGTCGTTTCATCGAATCGGTTCGACCTGCATCGGGCTGGATCGGGTCGATCAGCCCACCATGTCGTTGATACTCAGGATCGCCATCAGAACCGACATCACGATCAGGCCGATCAGGAAGGCCAGACCCAGCGTCATCGCCGGCACCAGCATCGACATCAGGCGATCGATCGTGACGCGGACTTCGCGGTCGTAGGTGTCGGCCACCTTGAGCAGCATCTCGTCGAGCTTGCCGGTTTCCTCACCGACATTGATCATCTGCAGCGCCAGGCGCGGAAAATGCTCGTTCTGGCTCAGCGCACGCGCCAGGGGTGCACCGGTCTTGACCTGCTTGGCCGCCTGGGCCACGTCCTCCGACAGCACCGTATTGGTCATGACATTCTTCGCGATCGAAAGTGCCGACAGCAAGGGCACGCCGTTGACCAGCAGGGTGCCGGTGGTCCGGCTCAGGCGCGCGGTCTCGATCTTGCCGATGATGTCACCGACGAACTTCATGCGCAGGAAACGCCCGTCCCAGACCAGGCGCGAGGCAGGCCGCGCCATTTGCGAGCGGAACCAGATGACCAGGATCACCGTCAGGCCGATCAGCCCCCACCAGAAGTTCTGCAGCACGTCCCCGGCGCCGACCACGATCCGGGTCAGCAGGGGCAGCTCACCGCCGAAGTCTTCGAACATCGGCGTGAACTGGGGAATCACGTAGACCATCAGCAACAGCAGCGAGGCGATCGCCATCACCATCAGCAGGGCCGGATAGATCATCGCCGAGACGACGCTGTCCTTGAGCTCCTTGGCGCGCTCCAGGTATTCCGACATGCGCGCCAGGGTCTGGTCGAGGGAGCCGCCGATCTCGCCGGCCCGGACCATGTTGATGTAGAAGCGCGAGAACACGCCGTGGCGAGCTTCCAGGCCTTCGGACAGGGAGCCGCCTTCTCGTACATGATCGCGGACCTTCTGGACCAGATCGCGGACGCGATCGTTGTCCGACAGATCGATCAGGATGCCCAGGGAACGATCGAGGGGCAGCCCGGCACCGAGCAGGGTCGAGAGCTGCTGGGTCAGATCGCCGATCTCGCGCTGGCTCAGGCCACGCTTGCCGCGGAACAGGGTCTCGATGCGAAAACCCGAGCCCACTTCCTTCGCCGAGACCGGGATATTGCCGGCCTCCTGGAGCTGGGCGATGACCAGCTCGGGGCTGGGGGCTTCCATTTCCCCGGTCAGGGTTTCTCCGCTGGGCGAAACGGCCTTGTATTCGAAAAGCGGCATCGGCTCAGGCTTCCTGCGTCACACGCAGCACTTCTTCGGCCGAAGTGACACCCTGCAGCGCTTTCAGCAGGCCGTCCTCGTACATCGTGCGCATGCCTTCGGTACGCGCCTGACGCTCGATCTCCGTCGAGGTGGCGTGCTTCATGACCATGCGTCGGATCTCCTCGGAGATGATCAGGATCTCGTGGATGCCGGTCCGACCACGGTAGCCGGTCGGGCAGGCCTCGGAGCTACCCGGGTGATACATGCGCACGGGGCTGGCATCGGTCAGCTTGTCCAGGCCGAGTTCCTTGACCACTTCGGGCAGCACTTCGTAGGCCTCGCGGGTCTCCTCGTCGAGGCGGCGGACCAGGCGCTGGGCCATGATCGCGTTGACCGTCGAGGTCAGCAGGTAGTCCTCCACGCCCATGTCGAGCATTCGCGTGATGCCACCGGCCGCGTCATTCGTGTGCAGGGTCGAGAGCACGAGGTGACCGGTCAGGGCGGACTGGATGGCGATCCGCGCAGTCTCGAGGTCACGCATTTCACCGATCATGATCACGTCCGGGTCCTGGCGGACGATGGAGCGCAGGGCGCCGGCGAAATCGAGCCCGATCGAGGCCTTGGCCTGGATCTGGTTGATGCCTTCGATCTGGTACTCGATCGGGTCTTCCACGGTGATGATCTTGCGTTCCGGCGTATTGAGCTGGCTCAGGGCCGTGTACAGGGTGGTCGTCTTGCCCGAACCGGTCGGGCCCGTGACCAGGATGATGCCGTGCGGCATCTCCAGGGCCTTGATGAAGGTCTTGCGCGAATCCTCCGCGAAGCCCAGGCTCGAGAAGTCCAGCACCACGGCCTCGCGATCGAGGATACGCATGACCACCGACTCGCCGTGGGCGGTCGGCACGGTCGAGACACGCAGGTCGAGCTCCTTGCCGCCGACCCGGTGCATGATGCGACCGTCCTGCGGCAGGCGTCGCTCGGCGATGTTCAGGCGCGCCATGATCTTGACGCGGGAAATGACGGCCGCGGTCGAACGCGCCGGGGGTGCCTCGACTTCCTGCAGCACGCCGTCGATGCGATAGCGCACCTTGAGGCGGTTCTCGAAGGGTTCGATGTGAATGTCCGAGGCGCGCGACTCGACGGCGCGCTGGAGGATCAGGTTGACCAGGCGAATGACGGGCGCCTCGGACGCAAGGTCGCGCAGATGCTCGACGTCTTCCTCGTCCTCGCCCTCGCCTTCCGAGCCCAGGGACTCGGCGATCTGGCCCATGGCGCTCTTGCCGCCGCCGAAGTAGCGCTCGATCGTGTTGTCGATTTCGGAAGTGACACCCACCCGGGGCACCACGGTCCGGCCGGTGGCCATCTCGAGAGCCTTGAGCGCGAACTGGTCCTGCGGATCGGCCATCACGATCTCGACCTGGCCCTCGTCGACCCGGATCGGCACGAGGTGCTGCTGCTTCATGTAGCGCAGCGAGATGGTGTCGATCTCCGGCGCGTCCTCGGGGTAGTCCTTGTCGCTGATCAGCTCGATACCCATCAGCTCGGACTGGGCGCGGGCCAGATCGCGTTCGGAGACCAGACCCAGGCGCACCAGCAGGGTCAGCAGATTGCCGCCATGCTGCTCGCGATAGGCGCGGGCTCGGCTCAAGTCCTCGGACTTCAAGCGCCCCTGCTCGACCATCAGATCGCACAGCTCGGCGGCCCGGTCCTCCAGGTGATCACCCACGCTGGGTAGCAGTTCGGTCTCGTCGGACGCTGAAATCGATTGTGTTTCCATGCTCGCTCAAGGGGTCGTGATGAGAGTCACCGCACAGTATCGGTCACCCATTACGAAAGTAACAGACCGTCGATCGGGCCATTCGGTTCAGCCGGAATGGCGAACCACTTCGGTTTCGATGAAGCGCCGATTCAGCAGGATCCAGGTCGCCAGCGGCACGACGGCCGGAAACATCAGGTATCCGAGCTGGTAGAACAGCGCGATCATGGTCGGCGTGTAGACACTGGCCTCGACCAGCGGCACGACCTGGGCCGGGAACTGCTGGCTCCACATGAAGGCCAGGTCCTTCCAGACCTCCCAGTACACGCCCCAGACGGTCACCAGGGTCACGACGGAAAAGCCGATCAGCATCTGCAGGAGTCGGCGCTTGACCGTCATCGGCGTGGCCATGGTCAAGCCGAACAGCAGGGCCATGCCCCAGGCGTAGATCATCGGGTTGACGTCCCAGGTCAGCAGCAGGGCCTCGCCGCCTTCCGGATTCGGCACCGCGATGGCGGTCTGGATCTCGAAGTAGAAATCGGCCTGGAAGATCCGCTCGAAGATGTCGGCATGCAGCAGCCCCAGCAGGAACTGGGAGACCAGCCGAGCCGGCAGCATCAGCAGGCTGGCCGCAAAGAACCAGAGAAAGAAGCCCAATGGAAGATAGAGCGCGGCGAGCAGGAACATCTCCCGCACGGGGTTGCTGCCGCTCGATGATTCTTCTTTCGGGGTCTTGGGGTCGTCGCTCATCGAAACCTCCGGAAGGTCCAGGCTCAGCCGAGCCAGCGCCTGGCGTTTTCGAACATCCGCATCCAGGGCGAACGCTCGCCCCACTCGGCAGGTGCCCAGGAGAAATTCACCCGGCGCAGGAGTCGCTCGGGATGCGGCATCAGGATGGTCACACGCCCGTCCAGGTTGCACAAGCCGGTGACGCCGTCGGGCGAACCATTCGGATTGGCCGGGTACTGCACGGCCGCCTGGCCATCGGGCTGAACGTAGCGCACCGCCACCGCGGCCGAGGCCAGATCACCGTCGGTGAAATCCGCGCGGCCCTCGCCATGGGCCGTGGCGACCGGCAGACGGGAGCCCGCCATGCCGGCGAAGAACAGCGAGGGCGAGTCCTCGATGCCGACCAGGCTCAGACGCGCTTCGAACTGGCGCGAGCGATTGTGGACGAAGCTCGGCCAGGCCTCGGCGCCCGGAATGATCGACTTCAGCGAGGCCAGCATCTGACAACCGTTGCAGACCCCGAGGGCAAAACGCCCGGAATCGGAGAAGAAGGCGGAAAACTGTTCGGCCAGATCCTCGTTGAACAGGATCGAGCGCGCCCAGCCCTGCCCGGCACCCAGCACGTCACCGAAGGAAAAGCCACCGCAGGCAGCCAGGCCCTGGAAATCCGACAGGCGCTGCCGGCCGGCGGCCAGATCGCTCATGTGCACGTCGACGGCCTCGAAGCCGGCCTGCATGAAGGCCCAGGCCATCTCGCGCTGCCCATTCACCCCCTGCTCGCGCAGGATGGCCACGCGCGGACGAGCGCCGCCATGGACCGCCGGGGCGCTTTCCAGCTCGAAACTCAGCTGCGGCGACAGGCCGGGGCTTGCCCAGTCGGCTCGGGCCGCATGCTCTTCATCGGCGCAGTCCGGGTGATCCCGGAGGGCCTGCATCCGGTGACTCGTGGCCGCCCAGGCCTGATGTAGGTCGGGCAGGCGCCGGCGGAGCCAGTCCCGGCCCTGGCCGCGAACGACCAGGGTATCGCCGTTGTTCACCCGGCCGATCTCGCGGGCGCGCAGGGCCGGCGCTGCTTCGGCCAATCGTGCCAGCACCCCCTCGAGGTCCGCCTCGCGAAGCTGCATCACCAGGCCGAGCTCCTCGTTGAAGCACTCGGCGAGCATCGCGGCCTCGTCACCGGCCTCGAGGTCGAGACTGACACCGCAATGCCCGGCCAGTGCCATCTCCAGCACCGTCACCAGCAACCCACCGTCGGATCGATCGTGTATGGCCAGAATGCGGTCTTCGGCCAGCAGGGTCTGTGCGGCATCGAACAGCTGCGCCAGCTGCTCCGGCCGATCGACATCGGGCACTTCGCCCAGGGGACGCTCGAAGACCTGCGCCAGGCTGGAGCCGCCCAGGCGTCGCGCGCCGCCTTCGAGCAGGATCAGGCGCGTGGGTCCGACGTCTCGCTGAAGCTCGGGAGTCCGGTGCTGCCGGACATCGGCCACCGGCGAGAAGGCGGAAACGATCAGGGACACGGGGGCGATCATGCGCTGCTCGTCTTCGCCATCGTTCCAGATCGTCTGCATGGACAGGGAGTCCTTGCCGACGGGAATCGAAAGATCGAGTGCCTGACAGAAGGCGCTGACCGCTTCGACGGCCTCGCGCAGGGCCGCATCCTGGCCCGGCGCGCCGGCCGCCGCCATCCAGTTGGCGGACAGCTTGATTCGATCACGCTTCGCGATCGCGACCCCGGCCAGGTTGCAAAGCGCCTCGCCCACGGCCATGCGCACCGAGGCGGCGGGATCGGTGATGGCCAGGGGCGTGCGCTCGCCCATGGCCATGGCCGTGCCGTGATAGTGGCGGTAGTCGAGCAGGTTGATGGCGCAGTCGGAGACCGGCAATTGCCAGGGGCCGACCATCTGATCGCGAGCCGTCAGACCACCGACGCTACGATCGCCGATGGTGATCAGGAACTGCTTGGATCCGACCGCGGGAAGGGCCAGCACCCGATCCAGCGCTTCGTCCAGGGTGATTCCGTTCAGCCCCCCGCCTGCTCTGGGCACGGCAAGGCTCAGGGCCTGGCGATGCATGCTCGGCGGACGGCCGAGCAGGGTCGCCAGCGGCATGTCGACCACGGTCTCGTCGCGCAGCGTGTCGAGGAGGCGCAGGCGCCGATCCTCCGTGGCCGGACCGAGGTCGGCCCAGGGGCAGCGCTCGCGCTCGCACAGGGCGGCAAAATCGTCCAGTCGCTCAGGCGCCACGGCCAGGACATAGCGCTCCTGGGACTCGTTGCACCAGATCGCCATCGGCGACAGGCCACTGTCCGCGCTGGGCACCTTTCGCAGATCCAATTCTCCGCCGACGCCACCGTCGTCGAGCAACTCTGGAATGGCATTGGACAGGCCGCCGGCACCGACATCGTGCAGGGACTTGATCGGGTTCGCGACCCCTCGAGCCCAGCAGCGGTCGATGACTTCCTGGCAGCGCCGCTGCATTTCCGGATTGCCGCGCTGGACGGAGGCGAAATCCAGGTCCTCATCGGACTGGCCCGAACTCATCGAAGACGCCGCTCCGCCTCCCAGGCCGATCAGCATGGCGGGTCCGCCGAGGACGATGATTCGATCCCCTGGCGAGAGCGGGAGCTTGTGCGTCAGTTCATCACGAATCATGCCGCTGCCACCGGCGATCATGATCGGCTTGTGATAGCCCCAGAGCCGGTCACCAACGACCTGACTGAAGCTTCGGAAATAGCCGCTGAGCGCGGGCCGACCGAATTCATTGTTGAAGCGGGCCGCCCCGATCGGACCCTCGAGCATGATCTGGCAGGCACTGGCCATGCGGCCCGGTTGATCCGGCGCGTTCTCCCAGGGCTGGACGGCGCCGGGGATCTTCAGATCGGAGACGCTGAAGCCGGCCAGGGCGGCGATCGGACGGGCGCCACGACCCGTGGCCGCTTCGTCACGAATCTCGCCCCCGGAGCCGGTAGCGGCCCCCGGGTCCGGGGAAATCGCCGTCGGATGGTTGTGCGTCTCGACCTTGATCTGCGCATGAAGGGTCGCGCGCTCCACGCGGTAGCCGGGCTGATCGATGTCGGTCAGCAGCAGCTCGGCATCGAAGCCCTCCATGATCGCTGCATTGTCGTCGTAGGCGACACGAGTCCCCTGGGGCGTGGCGGCATGGGTCTGGCGGATCAATTTGAACAGAGAGGGCTCTCGAGCCTGCCCGTCGACGTCCCAACTGGCATTGAAGATCTTGTGACGGCAGTGCTCGGAATTGGCCTGCGCGAACATCATCAGTTCCGCATCGGTGGGATCGCGCCCCATCGCCGAGTAGGCCTCGACCAGGTAGTCGATCTCGCCATCGGAAAGGGCCAGGCCAAGCGTCCGGTTGCTGTCGGCCAGCGCGGCATGGGGATCGCCCCCCAGGCGAACATGCGCCAACGGCGCCGGCGACTGGCCGGTCAGCCAGGCGGACAGATCGCTGTCGGGAGGCAGGACGACCTGGGTCATGCGATCGTGCAGACGCGCCAGCAGCTCGGCATCGGGGTCCACGGCCTGGCCGTTCTGTCTGGCCTCGACCCAGAGCCCGTGTTCCAGGCGGGAGAAGTCCCCCAGTCCGCAATGACGGATGATGTCGCCGGCCCGGGTGGCCCAGGGGCTGAGCACGCCGGGGCGAGGCAGGATCAGGGCAGCCCCTTCAGGCACCGCCGGACGCTGCCAGATCCGCGCGTGCAACAGGGCTTCCAGCCGCTCCTGCTGGGTCGCCGTCGGCGCCCGATCGCAATCGATCAACACCAGTTCGCGCACTTCGAGCCGACACTCGGCGCGCTGGCGCTGGCTGAATTCCTCTTCGAGCTGACGGCGGCGAAATGCCGGCAGCGCATCCTGGCCTAGCAAAAACATGTTCGGACCCCGTGGCAGGCAGCCCGGTTGACGGGCCGCGCATCGATCAGGCGGGCATTATAGGCCAGAGGCCGGCCTTGCCGAGGATGCTGCCGACGCTGAGCCGTGCGCAGGCTCGCGCAAGAAAAACAGGCCGGGCGCTTCGAAGCGCCCGGCCCGACCACGATCGTGGGTCAGTCTCCGGCGTTGTCGGCGGCGAGTGCTTCGAGTCGCGCGACCAGCTGTTCAGGGGGAACGTAGCCGGGGATGATGTCCCCGTCGCGGGTCAGGATGGAGGGCGTACCGGTCACACCCAGGGATTGACCCATGCGGTACTGCGCTTCGACGGGATTCTCGCAGGTGGCCGGCGGTGGCGTACGGCCCGATTTGGCGATGTCCATGGCTGCATTGCGGTCTTCCGCGCACCAGACCGACACCAGCTTGTTGTACGAGTCGGAACCGACGCCCGCCCGCGGGAAGGCCAGGTAGTTGACCTGGATCCCGGCATCGACGTACTCGGCCATCTGCTCGTGGAGGCGTCGGCAGTAGCCACAATCGATATCGGTAAAGACCAGCACTTCGTACTGGGCGTCGTCCTCGCCGAAGGTCACCATGTCCGCATCGTCAAGGTCGGCGAGTTGGGCCTTGCGGAGCCCGGACTTCGCCTGATCGGTCAGATCGATCTGGGTTTCCATGTCGATCAGGCGCCCCTGCATGAGGAAACGGCCGTCCTCGCTCATGTAGACCACATCGCCACCGATCTGGACCTGCATCATGCCATCGATGGGCGTTTCGGCAATCACCACCTGGCTCATGTCCGGCACCAGGCTTTCCAGACGCTCTTCGATCGCGTCCGTCGCCAGGGCCAGCGTGCCAGTGCCCAGCAAGGCCAGGCCGGCAACGGCTTGGAAGAGGGAAAACGGCTTCATTCAGAACTCCTCGATAAATGTCGTTTGGCGGAAACGAGCCCGCCCTTTATTTCTTGCAGACGCCCTTCGGCGAGCGGCATCCGCGTCCTGCAGCCTTTGAACACCAGACCGCTCCGAAGTTTCATCCTCGCGGATGGTGCTGCCGATGCAGCTGTTTCAATCGCGCCCTCGAGACCTGGGTATAGATCTGGGTCGTGCCCAGATCCGCATGCCCCAGCAGCATCTGCACCACACGAAGATCGGCCCCGTGATCGAGCAGATGAGTGGCAAAACTGTGCCGAAGCAGGTGGGGATAGACCGGCTTCCCGATCCCCGCCGCCATGGCGTGCTGACGAAGCCTCTGCCAAACGGCCGCCCGTGTCAATGGGCGCCCGCTTCTGGACACGAACACCCGATCCGTCGAGCTCTTCAGCGCGCTACGCCCGCGGCTCAGCCATTCATCGATGGCCTCGATGGCCCGCTCGCCAAGGGGCACAAGGCGTTCCTTGCCGCCCTTGCCCAGCACGCGCACGAGTCCCCGATCCAGATTCAGACCCGACAGCGTCAGGCCGGTCAGCTCGGAGACGCGCAAACCCGATGCATAGAGGGTTTCGAGCATCGCACGATCGCGCAGACCAAGGATGGTGCTCGTGTCGGGCTGCTCGATCAGTGATTCGACCTCGACGGCGGACAGGACATCAGGCAGATGCCGCCCGCTGCGCGGCCCTTCGATATCGAGCATCGGATTGACGAGCGCGCTGTCCACTCGCTGACGCCAGGCGAAGAACTGGCGCAGGCAGGACAGGGACCGGATCACGCTGCGTACGCTATCGCCTCGACGAAAACGATGACCCAGCCAATCGAGCACCTGATCGCGACGAACGGACTCGATCGATCCGGACAGGTATTCCGCGAAACCGAACAGGTCCTGCCGATAGGCGTCCATGGTCGCCGGCGAGTAGCCACGCTCGGCCCAGTTCTGGTCCAGAAAGGCCTCGATCAACCGCCGGCTGGCCGCAGAAACGGAAACGGGAGCGGTCGATGCCGCTCCCGTTCCGGACGTGCCGAGGCTCAACTCAACGCTTGCCTGTCAGGCGAGCCAGGCTGTTCTGGGCGGCGGTCTCGAGATCGGAAATCTTCTCCCGAGCAGCGGCCCGAAGCTCGTCCACGGCCTTGCGCCGATGGCTGAGTTCCTGCGAAGCCAGCTCGTGAATGGCATCCCGCAGTTCTTCCACGGCTGCCAGCACGCGATCCATCTGACCGGATGCCGCAGCACCCGAAGCCTTCTTCTTGCCACGCTTCTTGGATGCCTTCTTCTTGCTGGCTTTCTTCTTGGAAGCCTTCTTCTTGGAAGCCTTCTTCGCTACTTTCTTCTTGGAAGCCTTCTTCTTCGAAACCTTTTTCGCTACTTTCTTCTTGGAAGCCTTCTTCTTCGAGGCTTTCTTCTTGGAGGCCTTCTTCTTGCTCGCCTTCTTCTTGCCAGCTTTCTTGGCTACCTTCTTGGCGACCTTTTTCTTCGAAGCCTTCTTCTTGCCAGCCTTCTTCTTGCTGGCCTTCTTCTTCGAAGCCTTCTTCTTGGCTGGTTTGGACGCACCAGCATCGGCCGATGCCGCGGCTCCCGCGTCAGGCGCCTGCTGCTCGAGTTTTGTTTCTTCGTTGCTTTGCATCAGTGGACCTCCCAGGGTCGCGATCAATTGATCCTAACGGCCGGAACGACGACCTCTCTCCTCCCGCATATGATTCAACCACTCACGTGCGGCTTGTCTCACTCTACTGTAATTCGTGGCTTCGTTAAAGGCTCGCTCTGCAGCTTCGAAGTCATCGAGGTTCATGTACGCCATGCCAAGCAGCAGATGCGCATTGCCTTCGTCGGACTCGGACAGACCACCCAGCTGGATTGCACGACTGAGTGCATCGCGCGCTTCTTCCCAGCGTTCGAGGTCGATCAGCAGGAAGCCTCGCTGGACATCGATCTTTCCATCTTCGGCCATGCCACCGGCCTGCTCGTAGGCGGTCAGCGCCTTGTCGAGCTCACGCGCTTCGTACCAGGCGCCACCGACCATTTCCCAGTTCCGGCGGGTGCCCTCGATGATGCCGCGAGCAAGCCCGTCCTCCATGACTTCAGCGGCCTGCCGAGGCGAATCCTGCATCTGCAGAAGGCTGGCCAGCTGCATGAACTCGCTCTGACGATCGAGCAGGCCTCGACGATAGGCCAGGGCCAGGGTGGCCTTGGACTGCTCCTCGTTGTTCAGCTCCATGTACAGGGCCGCCATCTGCAGCCAGTAGTTCTTGGTCTCCGGGCTCATCGGGATGAGGATCTTGAGCGTATCGATGCCCTCGGCATATTCATTGAGCTCCAGATGCATGGCCAGCTTGAGCTGGTACCACTGCTCCTTGGGCTCATCGGACAGGGAAATCGCCCGATCGATCGCATCGAGGGACTGCTGGAACTCGTCCTTCTGAGCATGCAGACTGGCCTTCATGACCCAGACTTCGGCCACGTTGGTCTGGTCCGGCGGCGTCACGCAGAACCAGAGATCGAGCTGATCCAGCGCATCCTGGAAGCGATCCAGCTGGTAGTAGATGTTCGCGATCAGCATGATCATCTCGAACTGCTGCGCGTTCGGCATCGAGTTCAACTCGACGGCGCGCTGGAAATGCGCCAGGGCCTCGAGCGGCCGGTCCTGCGTATAGCGGACATGGCCCATGGCCTGCAGCACGATGGCCTGTTCGTAATCGTCACGCTCGGTCCGCTCCAGCAGGGACTCGAGTTCCGGGTAGGCTTCGGCGTAGTTCTCCTCGCCGATCATCTCGTAGATGCGTTCGAGGCGGCTGTAGGTGCTCTGGGTCAGCGCGCCTGCCGGGACCTCGCGCTCGACACCGCATTCGAAGCCCTGCACGCGCGCAGGCTGCTGCGCCTGGGCCAGACTCGCGGCCAGCAACGCGGCCGGCAGGGTCAAGATCAGTCGTTTCATCATCCTTGATCCAGGTTGAATTCGATGGTCTGAGTTGCCTGACGAGTGGTTGCGACCCCGTCGATCACACGCGGCTTGAACTTCCAGCGAAGAATCGCTCGCAACGCGGCCCGATCGAAGATGCGGGGCGGCTGGGCGTCGATCACTCGGGGCGAACGCACGGAACCGGTTTCATCGATGGTGAACTCGATGGTCACGTAACCCTCGATCTGGTTCATCGCCGCATCACGCGGATACTGGGGCTGGATGCGCACCAGCGGCACGATGTCCCCTTCCTCGTTGCGATCCACCTGGCCCATGTTGCCCAGGAAGGGACCGCTACCCGTCATGGAAACGTCCAGCTCGGGCATGTCCAGATCCGGCATCTCCTGGACCTGCTGCTCCATCTGGGCGATTTCCATCTGCGGCGGCGGCGGCGGCGTTTCCGGCGGCGGGGGTGGCGGCGGACGACGACGGTCACGCGTTTCGACGCGATCGTCGATCTCGACCGGCCCGAAGCGGATACCCGGCGGATCTTCCACGTCGGCACGCTCACCACCGGAACCGGAGATCAGCTTGTGCATGAAGAAGAAGGCGGCCAGGGTCACGACGACCGCCAGCACCACCGAAACGGCGTAACGAATACCTGAATTCATCGCTTACCTCACGCCCTGCGGGTCAGCCGAAATCGAAATCCGGTTGATGCCGCCGGCCTGGACCTGGTCCATGACTTCGACCAGCATGCCGGTGCGCGCACCGCGGTCGGCGATCAGCACCGCCGAGCTCTCGGGGTTCTCGGCACGAGCGCGCTCGACCTCGATACGCACCTCGCTGAGCTCGATCTGCTTGCGGTTCATCCAGATTTCGTCGTTGTTCCGAATCGCGATCAGCACGTTGCCCTGAGGACGCGGCTCGGTCGTCAGTGCGGTGGGCTTTTCCACTTCGATCCCGGTTTCACGGATGAAGGAAGTGGTCACGATGAAGAAGATAAGCATGATGAACACGATGTCGAGCATCGGCGTGATGTTGATCTCGGGTTCATCCTTGCTTGCATGTCTGCGGGCCATCTTGCTTGCCTGCCTCCGTTATTCGTAGCGCAGCAGATCTTCCAGGGCTTCCGCCTCGACATCTGCCTTGCGTTCAAGATAGGAGCCGAAGTAGACCCCGGACAGAGCGGCCACCATCCCGGCCATGGTCGGCACCGTGGCCTGGGACACCCCGGAGGCCATGGCGCGAGCATTGCCGGTTCCGAAGAAGGCCATAACGTCGAACACCGCGACCATCCCCGTCACCGTACCCAGCAGCCCGAGCAATGGGCAGATGGCGATGAGGGTCTGGATGGTGCGGACGTTCGCCTTCATCTCTACGGCCAATCGGCTGACCATCTCTTCCTTGATGCGACCAGCGTACCAGGAGCGGTTGTCCTCGCGTTCACGCCACTCGGCGACCACCGCGCGCCGCCGCGAGGGCAGCACGCGATAGAAGTACCAGAAGCGCTCGATGATCAGGGTCCACATGACCAGCAGTACGGCCATGATGGCCCAGAGAACATCGCCCCCGAGTTCGATGAACCCGCGGATGGCCTCCAGGAAATTACTGAGAGCGACCATGACGATGCTCCGCGAGGCGGGCGATGATGCCGGCCGACTGCTCTTCCAGGATCTGGATCAGGGCGCGGGCACGGCTGTGCAGCAGGCTGTGGATGATGGTCAGCGGAATCGCGACCACCAGACCCAGCACCGTCGTGATCAGGGCCATCGAGATACCGTTGGCCATCATGCGCGGGTCACCGGTACCGAACAGGGTGATCTGCTGGAAGGTCACGATCATACCGACGACGGTACCGAGCAGACCGACCAGCGGTGCGATGACGTAGAGCACCTTGATCAGCGGCAGGCCCGACTCCAGCGGCGCGGTTTCGCGCAGGATGGCTTCGTCCAGCTTCAGCTCGAGGGTCTCGACATCCTGATCCGGATCGTCCTGATAGACCTTCATGACGCGGCCCAGGGCGTTGTTGTCGCTGGCTTCTTCACGCTTGAGCTGGCGCTTGATGGCGCTGCCACGCATGAACAGGACGATGCCCTTCCACAGGGAGAACAGCACGCCGAAGATGCCGAGCGCGATGATCACGTTACCGACGGGGCCGCCCTGACGACGACGCTCTTCCCAGGTCGGGGAGCGAACCACGGACGCGAGGATGGCGCCGCGGGTGCCGTCAATGGCCATTTCCTCGACCGAGCCCGGCGCGGCATCCTGCAGGGCCTGGGCCATGGACTGGAAGCGCGGAGCGGGCTGGCGCGGCATTTCGGCCAGCTCTTCACCGTTCCAGGTCAGGAACTTGCCGTCGGAAACGACGTTGAAGACACCGACTCGAACCACTTCGCGACCGTCTTCGAGCTGACCGTCGGAGTTGACCACCGGCGCGGTGAACTTGACGACGCGACCGGACTGATAGATCTCGCGAACCATTTCCAGCCACATGCGCGACAGCTCGTTGGCGGTCGGCAGCTCGCGGCGCTGAGCCAGTTCCGAGAGGTACTCGGCGCGACCCGGCAGCTGAGCGGAGACCATCGACTCCTCGATGCTCGAGGCGACGTCACCGGCGACCTGACGAACGACACCGAACAGCTCGCCGAGGTTGCCCATGCGCTCGTCCAGGGTGGTTTCGAGCTCGACGAGTGCGATTTCATTCTGGTCGAAGGCGTTACGCAGGCGTTCGGCACGGGCTTCCTGGCGAGCCAGTTCGGCACGGGCTTCGTCGAGCAACTGGCGCTGGTTGGCGCGCTCGCGGATGAAGCGCTGCAGACGATCCTGATCGACGCGGGCTTCCTCGGACGCTGCCTGCTCGACCACGCGCAGCAGGTCTTCCAGGGTCTGGGTCTGCGAATCCTGGGCCTGAGCGCCCAGCGGGGCGACCACCAGGGCCGCGACAAACAAAAGAATCTTGGACTTCATGATCAATTCTCCGCGGCGACGGGGGCAGGAACGGGCAGGCGGATCAGATCCGGCGCCACCTGGTTGCGGGCAATGGCCAGGCCATCGCTCACCGGCAGACGGTACTCGTCACCCAGGGCTTCGAACTGACGCGTGTTGGGGTTCCACCAACCGGTGTCCTCGCCGTCGGTCGACTGCCAGAACAGCAGGGTGCGGCCGATGCGGAGGAAGTTGACGCGCTGACCGTTGGGCAGCGTGCCTTCGTAGGCCTCGGTCGTGCGGCCGTACTCGATCTCGCCCTGGTAGGCTTCGACGATCAGGCGGTACTTTTCCGAGGTCGTGATGTCGGAATCATCGAGCATGTTGACCAGGCGACGGGCGCGGTCGGTACGCTCTTCGAGGCGGAACGGCATGTCCGCGGCAACCAGCTGACCGAGGCGGTTGGCCATCTCGATCATCAGCGGGACCACCTCGCGGTTGGTCGACTCCAGGCCTTCGAGCTGCTCGTTGATCGAGGCGATCTCGGCTTCCTGGTTGTTGACGATGGCCTGAAGCTGATCGTTGTAGATCGTCAGGCTCTGGACTTCGCTGATCGTACGACGGTACTGATCGATCAGCTGCTGGGTTTCCTCGTCAACCCGATTGATCTGCTGCTGAGCCTGTGCTGCTTCGCGAGTGATCCGATTTTCGGTCTCGAGCGAGCGATCCAGCACTTGGGCCTGAGTGCCAGCAGCGCCAAGGGCAAGCGCCGCTCCCAGCAGCCACAGCCGCGAAATGGAGTTTGAATGTTGAGACATTTTGCTATCCGCTATGCTTGGAAATCGTTGTGTCAAAAGCGTCAGACGCCCTTCGGCGACCGACAACCCATCTAGAATACCGCGCACCCCTGGCAAAAGAAAGGCGCCAGATTCACACGCAGCTCCGTTGAATCAGAGAGCGGAAGCTAACCGCATCAAGTCCCGACGTCAAATCCTCATGTCCTCGAAGCCCTCCGAAAACGACACCGACCTCCCGCAGAACGATCCGCCCTGCGGCCTGCTCCGACGCATCGCCGCCCTGCTCTACGACGGCCTGCTGCTGCTGGCCATCCTGATGCTGGCGGCCCTCATCGTGGTCATTCCCCTGGGCGCGGAGGTGCCCAGCGGCAACCCGTTCTTCCAGCTCTATCTGCTCACCGTCAGCTGGCTGTACTTCGCGCTGGGCTGGCGCGGCGGCCAGACCCTGGGAATGCGCAGCTGGCGAATTCGTATCCACAGCGAGGGCGAGCGGCCCGGCTGGTTGACCACCGTGGCCCGCTTCCTGGCCGCGCTGCTGTCCTGGGTATGCTTCGGTCTCGGGTTTCTCTGGAGCCTGTTCCGCAAGGACCGTGCGACCTGGCATGACCTGCTCTCGGACTCGCGACTGACGGTGACGCCGAAGCGCCAGCGCAAGGCTGTCTGAGGCGAGCCGAAGCCAGCGACTCAGCGTCGCCGCAGCAGCAGGACCGCCAGCCCGGCGATCGACAGGGGCGGCATCAGCAAGGTCAACCAGAGCGGCAGCGGCACGATGCCGGACATGCCCTGGGCAAGGCGCGTCAGGACGAAGAACAGCAGACCCACCGCCACGCCGATGAAGAGATTGAATCCGGGGTTGCGTTGGCGCATGCCGGCAAACACGAATGGAAGCCCGATCAGGACCATGGCCAGCACGTTGAGAGGAAAGTAGAGCCGCTCCCAGAAGGCCTCTCGATAGCGGCCGGCATCGAGCCCGTTGCGTTCGAGCAAGCGCCCCATGCGCACCAGATCACCCAGCGACAGCAGGCGCGGCCTGGACACGGTGGCCGCGAACAGTTCGGGCCGCAGATCGGATTCGATCTCGAGTCGATCCAGCACATCGCTCGGACCGTTTCGATCGGGCTGCAGGCGATGCACCGCTTCCAGCTGCCAGGCCGAACCGTCATGGTGACCCCGCTCGGCCCAGTAGATCCGGCTCGGACGCGAGGCCTCATCGATTCGATAGATCTGGATCTCGCCGAAGACCAGCGCCTGCTCGTCCACCCAGAGCGACAGTCCGACGCGGATCATGTGGTCGCGATCCCGAAGCCAGAGTGCACCCTGGCGCCCATGCTGGATCTGCCCACTGCGGGCCTGCTCCCGCTCGGCCCGGGCCTTCGACTCCAGGTCCGGGATGAGCCATTCGGCCATGGCCGCGAGCAGCAGCAGACACAGGATCACGGCCAGCAGCACCCGCTGGATGATGCGCTGACGATCGAAACCGGAGGCGCGCATGGCCACCAGTTCGTTGCCGCTGGCCAACCCACCCAGACCGACCATCACGCCGATCAGGGCGGCGAAGGGAAAGACATCGTAGAGGCGCCTCGGCAGGGTCTCGACCAGATAGGCGACCATCTGCAGGCCCTGGTAATCCCCCGCCAGGGAACGCGCCTCGCGCAGCAGCTCGACCAGGGTGTAGAGACCCACCAGCAGCAGACTGACCAGGCCGATCCCGACCAGCACGCGGGAAATCAGATAGCGACTCAGGCGCCAGCCCATCACCAGCGCCTCCAGTGTCGGAACAGCAAGCCCGCCGCCAGCAGGGCGATCAGGGCATGCAGGGGCCATAGCCCCGGCCCACTGGCCAGGTCGCGTCGCTCGATCAACACGAGCCCGGCGTGGACCAGATTGGTGTAGACGAGGTACAGGCCTAGCGCGAGCACGATCACGCCGAAGCGCCCCTGCCGGGGTGCGCGCTGCGCCAGGGGCACGGCCAGGAGCCCCAGGAGCAGCGCCGCCACCGGCGCCGCCAGACGCCAGTGCCATTCACGAAAGCGGCCGGCCGTGTCCAGGGGTCGCAGCTGGCTCAGGGACAGACGAAGTTCCTGATCAGCGGCCCCGCCCGAGTCCGGGGCCGGCAGGCGAATGTCGTTGCGCTCGAAGGCGATGCTGCGGCGGCGCGGGGAGTCGAGCCGGTTGACGTGGCGCAGCTGATGCCCCTGATAGAGGCTCAGATAGGGCCGTTGGTCATCGGCATCGATCCACAAACGACCGCTCGGTGCCGTCAGCACTTCGGATTCCTCGCCGTCGAAGAGGTGCACGAAGACGTCCGTGAGTTCTCCCGTCTGGCGATCGACCGAGCCGACGTAGACGGTCAGACGTCCGCTGTCGAGGCGATCGAACTGCCCGGCCTTGAGCCCGGAGACCAGGGCCTGGCGAGCCACGTCGGCCATCAGATCGCCGGTCCTGGCGACGGCGGCGGGCGCCAGCCAGCCCGACACCAGCAAGAGACCGCCGGCCCAGACCAGGATCAACAACAGCAGGGGCCGCAGCATCGCCTCGAAGCTCAAGCCGGCCGCACGCTGAACGGCCAGCTCGCTGGTTTCACCCAGTCGGCCGATCGCCATCAGCACGCCGACCATCAGCGCCAGGGGTCCGACCATCAGCAGGGCTTCGGGCAAGCGGAGCACCAGCAACCGGAGCACGCTGGCAGCGGGCAACAGGCCCTGAGCCGCATCACCGAGCAACTCGGCCAGGAACAGGGCCAGCATGACGCCCACGAAGACCAGCAGGCTCATCAGGCTGGCCGCACTCGTCTCTCGCAGCAGGTAGCGTTGGAGAATCATTCTCGTGATCCGGGGCGGTTACAATGCTCGGTCTTGTGTCAATCGGCCAGCGCCCGCTCGATCATTCCGCCCCAGCGGTGGCCCGTGAGAGCGCACCGATGCAAGCCCGAAATCCAAGCGAACAGGACATCCGCGCATGCAGTTTACAACCCGAACCGACTCGATCCGCGACCTTGCCACCGATTGTCTGATCATCGGCGTCGCCATGGGCCAGGCCTTCGAAGGCGATCTGGCTGACATCAACGAAGCCGGCGGTGGCCTGCTGCAGCGCCTGGACATCGACGGCGAGCTGCCGCGCAAGGCCGGCAAGACCCTGATGCTGCACGCGCCGGCCGGCCTGACCGCCAGTCGTCTGCTGGTGGTCGGTCTGGGCAAGCCCGAGAAACTCGACGGGATCGCCTTCGTCAAGGCGGTGCAGGCGGCCGGCAAGGCCCTGCGCCAGTCTCGCGCCCGGAACGCCCACTGCCTGCTCGCCGAGGCCACGGTCACCGATCGCGGCGCGGACTGGAAGATCCGCCAGGCCGCCCTCGCCCTGGCCCACGCCGACTACGTCTACGATGCCACCAAGAAGCCCGGCGAGGACGCCGCTCCGGCCACCGCCACGGTGAGCTTCCCGGAAGCGCCCGGGGTGACCGAGCAGCTGGCCCTGGCCAGCGCACTGGGCGCCGGCATCGGCCGCGCCCGCGGCCTGGGTGACCTGCCGCCCAACCTGTGCACCCCGGTCTTCCTGGCCGACGTCGCACAGTCCCTGGCCAAGGAGATCGATGGCCTCGAGGCCGAAGTCCTCGATGAGCGCCAGATGGCCGAACTGAACATGGGCGCCCTGCTGGCCGTGGGCCAGGGCAGCGCCAATCCGCCCCGCCTGATCCGCCTGCGCTGGCGCGGCGGGGCCGAAGGCGAGGCCCCGCTGGCCATGGTCGGCAAGGGCGTGACCTTCGATACCGGCGGCATCTCCCTCAAGCCCCGCGAGCTGATGGAACAGATGAAGTTCGACATGTGCGGTGCGGCCGCCACGATCGGCGCGATGGAAGCCGTCGCCCGCCTGAAGCTGCCGATCAACGTCGACGGGGTCGTCGCCGCCGTCGAGAACATGCCCGATGGCAAGGCCTATCGCCCGGGTGACGTGATCACCGCCATGAACGGCAAGACCATCGAAGTGCACAACACCGACGCCGAGGGCCGCATGATCCTGGCCGACGCGATCTACTGGACCGGCCAGAACAGCCAGCCGAAGATGATGGTCGACATCGCCACCCTGACCGGCGCCTGCGTCGTGGCCCTCGGCCACCACGCCTCGGGCGTGATGACCCAGGACGACGAACTGGCCGGCGAACTGCTGGCCGCCGGCGATCGCGCCGCCGATCGCGCCTGGCGCCTGCCGCTCTGGGACGACTACCAGGAACAGATCGAAACGCCCTTCGCCGACATGAAGAACATCGGTGGCATGCCCGCCGGCAGCATCACCGCCGGCTGCTTCCTGTCGCGCTTTGCCGACGGCCAGCGCTGGGCCCACATCGACATCGCCGGTTCCGCCTGGCGCTGGGGCAAGCCCGAGTCGGCCACGGGTCGCCCGGTCGGCATGCTCGTCGAGTGGCTCATCGGCCACGCCGGCGGCTGGGACGCACTCGGCGCCTGAGCAGCGGGCAGGCTGAAGGCGATCGGCGATGAGGGTCGATTTCTACGAGTTGTCCGGGCGCTTCGACGATCCCCTGTTCGTCGCCTGCGTGCTGGTCGGCCGGGCCTGGCCCAAGGCGGCCTCGGTGGCGATCGTGGCCCCCGCGGCCCAACTCAAGACCCTGGACGAGCGACTCTGGCAGGAACCGGAGGGTCGCTTCCTGCCGCATGGCATCGACCAGGCCGAAGCGCCGATCCAGCTCAGTGAGCGCGCGCCCGAGCAGGCCGAGGTGCTGATCAACCTCGACCCGGCCTCCCCGCTACCCACGGGCCGCTTCGAACGGGTGCTGGAACTGGTGCCCTCCGACGAGCAGACCCGCGCCCTGCTGCGCCAGCGCTGGATGGACTGGAAGCAGCGCGGAGCCGAAGTGAATCACCACGTATTGAAATAGGCCCCGCCCGGGGCCCGATGCAGACAGGCATGGATCAGAAAACGATGGACAAGCATTACGAGCCGCAGGGCCTGGAAGGGCGCTGGTACGAACAGTGGGACGCGAAGGGCTGCTTCAAGCCGACGGGCGAAGGCGAGCCATACACCATCCTGCTGCCACCGCCGAACGTCACCGGCACCCTGCACATGGGCCATGCCTTCCAGCACACCCTGATGGATGCTCTGATCCGCTATCACCGAATGAAGGGTCGTGACACGCTCTGGCAGGTCGGTGTCGACCACGCCGGGATCGCCACGGAAATGGTGGTCACCCGCCAGATCGAAGCCGAAGGCGGCAAACGCGACGACTACAGCCGCGAGGCCTTCGTCGAACGGGTCTGGGACTGGAAGCACGAGTCCGGCTCGACGATCACCGGCCAGATGCGCCGCCTGGGGGCCTCGGCGGACTGGTCGCGCGAGCGCTTCACCATGGACGACGACCTGAGCGAAGCGGTCATCGAGACCTTTGTCCGTCTGCACGAAGAAGGCCTGATCTACCGGGGCCCGCGCCTGGTCAACTGGGACCCGGTGCTGAAGACGGCCATCTCCGACCTGGAAGTGGTCAACAGCGACGAGCAGGGCAAGCTCTGGTCGATCCGCTACCCGCGAACCGACGGCCGGGGCGACATCGTCGTGGCCACGACCCGCCCGGAAACCCTGCTCGGCGACGTCTGCGTGGCGGTGCATCCGGACGACGAACGCTACACCGACCTGGTCGGCCAGACCGTCGAACTGCCCCTGACCGGCCGGCAGATCCCCGTCATCGCCGATGACTACGTCGACCCCGAATTCGGCACCGGCTGCGTCAAGATCACCCCGGCGCACGACTTCAACGACTGGCAGGTCGGCAGCCGCCACGGCTTCGAGCCGATCAATGTCTTCACCCCCGAGGCGAAGATCAACGGCAACGCACCGGCCAGCTACCGTGGCCTGGATCGTTTCGAGGCGAGAGCGCGCATCCTCGAGGACCTGAAGGCCTCCGGCCTGCTGGTCGAGGAAAAGCCGCACGCCATGGTCGTGCCGCGCGGCGACCGCTCGGGCCAGATCATCGAGCCCTACCTGACCGACCAGTGGTTCGTGAAGATGGACGAGCTGGGCAAGCTCGGTCTCGACGCCTTCGAGTCCGGCAGGATCGAGTTCGTTCCGCCGAACTGGATCAACACCTACCGCCACTGGATGGAGAACCTGCAGGACTGGTGCATCTCGCGCCAGCTCTGGTGGGGCCATCGGATTCCGGCCTGGTACGACGAGAACGGAACGATCTACGTCGGCCGCTCGGAGAACGAGGTTCGCGAAAAGCACGCTCTGAGCAGCGACGTGGCGCTTCGCCAGGACGACGACGTCCTCGAGACCTGGTTCTCCTCGGCCCTCTGGGCGCACTCGACCCTCGGCTGGCCGGATCCGGAGCGCATGGCCCGCGAAGGCTTCGACCGCTACCTGCCGAGTTCGGTGCTGATCACCGGCTTCGACATCATCTTCTTCTGGGTCGCGCGCATGGTCATGATGACCGGCCACTTCACCGGCAAGGTGCCCTTCGAGCAGGTCTATATCACCGGCCTGATCCGCGACCGCGACGGCCAGAAGATGTCCAAATCCAAGGGCAACGTGCTCGATCCGATCGACCTGATCGACGGCATCGACCTCGACAGCCTGGTCGAGAAGCGCACCCGTGGCCTCATGCAGCCGCAGATGAAGGCGCAGATCGAGAAGCACACGCGCGAGGAATTCCCCGACGGCATCCCTGCCTTCGGGGCCGATGCGCTCCGCTTCACCTTCGCCGCCCTGGCCGGCCACGGTCGCGACATCAAGTTCGACCTCGGCCGCTGCGAGGGCTACCGGAACTTCCTGAACAAGCTCTGGAACGCCACCCGCTTCACCCTGATGAACGTGGGCGAGGACGCCCTGGAGGCACCCGCAGCCGGGGCCCTCGACGCGCCCTCGCGCTGGATCCGCTCGCGCCTGGACCGCACCATCGCCATCGTCGACCAGGCCCTGGCCGACTACCGCTTCGACCTGGCCGCCAAGGCCATGTACGAGTTCGTCTGGAACGACTTCTGCGACTGGTACCTGGAACTGTCCAAGCCGGCCCTGTTCGAGGAAGCCGAGGCCGCCAACCCCGCCGCCGCCCAGGCCACGCGTCATACGCTGGCCACGGTGCTGGAAACGACGCTGCGCCTGTTGCACCCCTTCATTCCCTTCGTCACGGAGGAAATCTGGCAGAGGGTGAAGGTGCCTGCGGGCGTGGACGGCGAGTTCCTGATCAACACGGCCTGGCCCGAGGCGGGCGAACCCGACCCGGCGGCGGAAGCCGACACGGAATGGCTGAAGGGCGTGATCAGCGCCATCCGCTCGGCCAGAACGGAACTCAACCTGGCCCCGGGCAAGCCGATGCCCCTGCTGATCCAGCAGGCCAGCGAGGAGGACCGCGAGCGCCTCGGCCGCTTCGAGGACCTGATCAAGCGCCTGGCTCGCCTGGAACGCATCGAGGTGGTCGGCGACGATCGCGACAGCGCCGACTGTGCCGTGGCCCTGGCCGGCGGCATGCGCCTGCTGATCCCCCTGGCCGGCCTGGTCGACATCGCCGAAGAGCTGGCCCGCCTGAACAAGCAGCTCGAACGCGAGCAGAAGGGCCTGACGGGCACCGAGAAGAAGCTGGCCAACGAACGCTTCGTGGCCAATGCGCCAGCGGACGTGGTCGAGAAGGAGCGTGCGCGCCTGGCCGAGCACCGGAGCAAGGTGGCGGAGTTGAGTGGGCAGATCGAGAAGTTGGGGAAATTGGAGGGTTGACCCGGGGGCCAGTGGCTTCGATCGGGCACTTAAGCCGCTAGGTCCTACTGAATCAAGTTCAGCACTGGCTTCTCAAGCCCGGGATGACGGATGGTGTAGCAGGTCCTGGAGTGTAGGGATCGGGTGTTGATGGGGGTGGGCTATGATCGGCGCTGGTCCTGTATTTCGAGTTGATCGTGTCCAAGCATCTTCCCTACAAGGCCACCACCGCGGGTGGTCAGACTCTGGAGTTCGATTTTCCGCTGCATGCCGAGACCGAATCGGCGGTCAATGTGGCCAATCTGATGGGCGTGGTACTGGCGACGCTCGACCGTGAGATCGCTCAGGTCGGCCCGATCAGCAACGGCGACCTGCTCCAGGCCCTGGCCATGACCCTGGCCGTTCGCACGCGCAGCATCCCGGGCGACCCCGACATGCTGGCGCGCCTGGCCCGGGATCTGACCGACCGCGCGCTGGACGCGAACTGGCGCGCCGAACACGCTTCCCGTCCTTCCGATTCACGCAGCGACCTGCATTGAATCCCCGGAGCTTCATGATGATTCGCATCCTTCCCGTTCTCGCCCTGCTGCTGGCCAGCGCGGCGACGGCACAGCCCGTGCCGGAGCGCTTCGACTGGCCGACCGCCACGCCGGAGGCCGCCGGCTTCGACCCTGAGCGCCTGGCCGAGGCCGTGGCCCTGGCCCGATCCGAGGCGGTGCTGGAGCCCACCGCCATGCATCAGCACCTGCTGGACACCTACACGCCCCGCGAGCCGAACTATCGCGTCCTCGGCCCCACGCGGGACCGGGTCGGCGACAGCGGCATGATTCTGAGCGGTGGCCGCGTGGTGGCCCAATGGGGCGACATCCACCGCGTCGACATGACCTTCAGCGTGGTCAAGAGCTACCTGGCCACCCTCGTCGCCCTGGCGCTGCAGGACGGTCTGATCGAATCCCTCGATGACCCGGTCCAGCGCTATGTGCACACTGGCGAGTTCGACAACGAGCACAATTCGAAGATCAGCTGGCGCCATCTTCTGCACCAGACCTCGGACTGGTCAGGCACGCTCTGGGAAGTTCATGACTGGGCCGATCGCCCCGTCGGTGACGACCCCGCCCAGTGGCCGAACCGCGAGATGCACGAGCCCGGCAGCTTCTTCAAGTACAACGACGTTCGGGTCAATCTCCTCGCCTACAGCCTGATGCAGGTGTTCCGCCAGCCCCTGCCCGTCGTGCTCCGAACCCGGATCATGGACCCGATCGGCGCGTCCTCGACCTGGCGCTGGCACGGGTACCGCAATTCCTGGATCGAGCTCGACGGGCTGCGCATGCAATCCGTCTCCGGCGGCGGGCACTTCGGCGGCGGCCTGTTCATCTCCACCGCCGACCACGCCCGCTTCGGCCTGCTGATGCTTCAGCGCGGCGTCTGGGGCGAGCAGCGCCTGATCGAGGACGACTGGTTCGATGCCATGCGCACGCCGACGCCGGCGCGCCCCGACTACGGCTACCTGTGGTGGCTGAACACCAATCGCGAAGCGATTCCCGGCGCTCCGGCTTCCGCCTACTGGGCGGCGGGCTTCGGCGGCAACTTCATCTACATCGACGAATGCAACGACCTGGTCGTGGTGCTGCGCTGGATCCCGGATCAGCGCCAGGTCATCGAAGCCATCCTCGACGCCCGCACGACCATCAACGAATGCCAGGACGCCGCTTGAGCACTCGGGGCCAATCAAGGAGCGAAAAGCCTTGAACACGAAGGTCACGAAGGAGGCACGAAGCACACGAAGAGGAGCCTAAAGAACTTTTTCCTTCGTGCCCTTCGTGCCATGCTTCGTGTCCTTCGTGTTGATCCTTTGCACAAGGTCGAGACAACTCTTGATCCGAAGGGAAACCAAGCAATGCAGCACATCGTGATCGACCAACCTGGCGGCTATGAGGCGCTGCAGCTGCGTGAGGCGCCGACGCCAGCGCCGGGGCCCGACGAGGTCCTGATCAAGGTCCGGGCCTGCGGCCTGAACTACGCCGACGGCATCATCCGCATGGGCCTGTATGCCTCGGCGAAGAAACTGCACGGCTACCCGATCACGCCGGGCTTCGAAGTCGCCGGCGTCGTCGAGCAGGTCGGACCTGACGTCGGTCGCTGGAGGCCGGGCGACGAGGTGATCGGCCTGACCCTGTTCAATGGCTACGCCAGCCATCTCAAGCTGCCCGCCGCAGGCGTCTTCGCCAAACCGGACAATCTGGACTTCGCCCAGGCCGCCACCCTGCCGACGGTCTTTCTCACCGCCTGGTGGATGGTGCACCGGCAGGTCCATCCGGAGCCGGGCGAGACCTGGCTCGTACACTCGGCCGCCGGCGGGGTCGGCTCGGCCCTGCTGCAGCTGGCCCGCCTGGCCGGCGTCCGCGCCATCGGCGTGGTCGGCGGAGGCCACAAGATCGACACGGCCCTGGCGATGGGCGCCGACGCGGTCATCGACAAGTCCACGGAAGACCTCTGGGCTCGCGCCGAGCAGCTGGCGCCCGACGGCTTCCAGACCATCTTCGATGCCAACGGCGTGTCGACCCTGAAGCAGAGCTATGCCCATCTGGCGCCCACGGGCCGCCTGGTGATCTTCGGCTTTGCCAGCATGCTGCCCAGGGACGGTCGCCTGAACTGGTTCAGACTGGCTCTGGACTGGCTGAAGACCCCGCGCTTCAACCCCCTCGACATGACCCAGTCCAACAGGAGCGTGCTGGCCGCCAATCTGAGTTTCCTCCAGGCCCATGCGCCGACCATGCAGGCCGGCATGGACTGGCTGCTGGACCGTTTCGCCAGTGGCGAGCTCCAGCCCCTGCCCGTCGAGACCTTCCCCCTCGAGCAAGCCGCCGAGGCCCAGCGCCGAATCGAGTCCGGCAAGACCGTGGGCAAGCTGGCGCTGATCCCGCCGCAGGATTGAGTCGATCGACGTGCGCACGAGCAGTCTGCTGTTCTGGGGCGGATTTGCCCTGACCCTGCCCCAGGCCCTGTGGGTGCGCAGCCGCGCCCGGCGCTTCGAGGATGCGGCCGGCGAGCCTCGCGGGCGGATCGAGGGACCGACGCCGCGCCGATTCATCGCCATCGGCGACTCGATCATCGCCGGCGTGGGCTGTTCCAGCCTGGAGCGGGCCTGCGTGGGCCACACGGCCAGCCGGCTGGCTGCCGCCATGGAAACCGGGCTGGAGTGGGACGCCTTGGGCGAGACCGGCGCCACGACCGGTCAGATCCTCGCACGCCTGCTCCCGCGCCTGCCCGAGACGCCCGCCGATTACATCCTCATCTCGGCCGGCGTCAACGACATCACGGGCCTGAAGTCCCTGACCCACTGGAAGACCGTGCTGGGCACGCTGGTCGATCGTCTGCATGCGCATTCACCCGACGCACGCATCGCCGTGCTCGGAATTCCGCCCATGCACTGCTTTCCCCGCCTGCCGCAACCGCTCCGCGCCCTGTTCGGCCTCCGCGCACGCGCCTACGACGAGGCGGCACATGCCTTGCTTGCCGGGCTCGATCATGCGGTGTACGTGCGCTTCGTCGGGGAATTCCGGCCCGATCAGTTCGCCCCGGACGGCTACCATCCATCCGAAGCCAGCTGCGGCGAGATCGCCGATGAAGTGGTCAAGGCACTGATCGGCCGCTGAAGCCCCGGCCGCCAGTAGCGCGCCGGCACGAAAAGGGACGTTCATCTTCCGGCTGATTGGCCGCCGATCCCCTGACCTATACTGGCCCCCTTCAAAAGCCTTGAACGGGAAGGGAGCATCATGGGATTCCGTCACTTCGCACTGTCCTGCACGCTGGCCGCCAGCCTGATTCTGATCGCCTGTTCGCAGGACGAGCCCGCGTCCACCTCGAACCCACCGGTCGCCGACAGCGCCTGGGACGAGGCTCTGGCCGATCGCGCCCGCCTGATCGACGTGTTGCCGGAGACCACCCTGGCCTACATCCGCATTCCCAGCCTCTGGGGACTGATCAGCGCGCCCAAGCCCGGCGCCCTGGCACCCGCACTGGGCAGCGAGGCGAACCGCGCGGTCGTCGAGCAGCTGCAGCATCGCGTGCCCGAAGCGATGGCGATCGAATTCGGCGCCCTCGCCCCCGCCATGACCCTGATCCTCGACACCCTGGCCTCGCCGCTGGAGATCGCCATGGTCGGCGACGGGCCGCAGCCCCTGGAGGCCGATCTGGTCATCGAAGCCCGCCTCGATCTGACCTCGACCGAAGAATTCAACACCCTGCTGACCAACCTCACGGGCAGCGAGGGCGTGCTCAGGATCCTCGAGCCCGCCACGGATGAGGAACCCGGGCAACTGCTGGCTGGCCTGTTTCCGATCTTCTACGGTTTCGACGCCGAGACCCAGCGCGTTCGACTGGTGGGCGGCATGTCGGCCCAGGTCGAGTCCTATCTCGAGTCTCTGGAATGGGACGGCGCCGGAGACTCACGGCTCCGCCAGATGCACGAGCGCATCGACGCCAGCGGCTTCGGCCTGATGGTCTGGGCCGACGGCGAGCGCCTGGCCCCGGTGCTGGAACAGAGCCTGCCGCCCGAACAGGCCGCCGAGATTCGCGACCTTGGCCTGCTCGCCACCGACGAACTGGCCTACGGCTACGGCAGCAGCAATGGCAAGGCTCGCCTGAGCCTGATCGCCCGCGGCGAGGGCGGCCCCCTGTGGCAGTTCGGCCTGCCCGAGCCCGGCACCAGTGATTTCGAGGCGAACGGCGAACCCGACTATGCGGCCGGCCTGCTGCTGCCGGACAGCGCCTGGGTGGAGCGGACCTGGCAGGCGCTCGACCCGGATGCGGAGTCGAATCGAGCCGAGATCGATCAGAAGCTGATGGAGCTCAGCGGTGCCCGACTGGCCGACTGGATCGACGCCCTGGCCGGGCGCTGGCTGCTGCTCAACGACGCCAACGGTGGCTACCTGGTCCACGAGCCCGCACGAGCCGACGCCTGGGGCGCGCTGCTCGATCGATTGGCCACGAAGTTCGACATCGTCCGGGACGCGCAGACGCATCGGGGCCAGGCGGTCCATCGCCTTTCGATTCCCGGCATGAGCCTGCCGATCGATCTGCCCGAGGCGCAGGATCCGGGCCAGCAGGCCGGCCAGTGGATCGTCCAGCGCCTGATGGCGATCGGGACCCACGTCTACTGGCTGGAAGAGGATGGCCGGCGGATCCTGGCCAACGTGCCACAGATCCTGCACGATCGGCTCGCCTACCCGGGTGACACGTCGGTCGGGGACTGGCTGGCGCGGGCCGGCCTGAACCCCGGCCAGGCCACGCTGTTCGGCGCCGTGCGGGCCGACGGCGCCCCGCAGCGCAACTACTACGCCTACCTGTCGACCCTGCAGGCCCTGGGTGACATGCTCGACACCCAGGTCGATCTCTCACCCTTTCCCAGCGCACGCAGCCTCGAACTGGCCGACGCGGGCACGGTAGGTCTGGAGCTGAGCTACACGGAGCAGACCATCGAACTGGGCCTGGCCTTCGAGAATCACCCGGGGGATCTGTTCTACAGCGGTGGTGGCGGTATGGCGGGCATCGCCGTGGCCGGCATGCTGGCCGCGATCGCCATCCCGGCCTACCAGGACTACACGAAGCGGGCGATGAGCTCGGAATTCCTGAACATGGCCGCCAGCGCCAAGCTGGCCATTGCGGAGTTCTATGTCAGTGAAGGTCGCCTGCCCAACGAGGAAGAAGCCGCGTCCTTCAGCCAGGTGTTCGACAGCGGGCCCGTTCGCCGCATCGACTACAACGCCCGCCTCCTGCGCCTGGTCATCCAGCTCGGACCCGAAGCCGGCTTCGGCGACAACGCCAGCCTGGAACTGGTGCCCGTGCTGCAGAACGGCATGGTGGTCCGCTGGCGCTGCGCCAGCACCAGCATCGAAGACACGGCCCTGCCCGCGCAGTGCCGGCCCTGAGAAAGCGGCGCCCGAGCTCGATGGATCGGGCGCCGGCATTCACGGCTGGAAAGCCGTTCTTCGCGTCTCTTCAGTCGATCAGATCGGCCTGCAGTGGGGCGGTGTTCTGCTGCAGGCCGAAGTGGCCCGTGCTGACGCTGTAGCTGGCGGTCTCGCCGCTGATCTGCGAGCTGTGGATGCCGCCGACGGTGCAGGTGCCGGTGGCGCAGACGACCTGATCGATCCAGCTCTTGATCGAGTAGACCCGTCTGCCCAGGGGCTCACCGTCGAGGGCATTCAGAAACGGTGAGTTGACGGACAGGCCCCAATAGCCGCAGGTGGAATTCCAGACGTTCCAGGGGTAGCGGCCGCAGCTCCACAGGCCACGGAAAGCACCGGCAATACCCACGAAGGTATCGACGTAGCCGTCGATGCCGTAGTCGGCGATCTGCTTGGCCGCCAGGGTCGCACCCATGGAGTGCCCGATCACGTCGATGCGGCCGGTGCAGGAGGCGGTCAGGGCATCGGCCAGGGCATTGACCACGGGCCACTCTTCCGAGCCGTTGTGATCGTTGCAGGCGGCGCAGGCGCTGCCCCAGGCCGGCCGGAAGATCGCGCCCGCCGGCACGCCGCGAGCACGGAGCTCCGAGTAGGTATTGTTCCAGTCCGAAGGCGATCCGGTGTTGCCATGGACCAGCACCACGGCGTCCTGACAGGCCAGCAGCGGTGCACTGGCGATGAGCAGGATCAGGCTTGCGAGAGCGATCGGGAAACGTTGCATGGGGCGCTCCTGTCGAGGGATGTCGCTCGACCCTGAAGGATGTGGGCCGGAAGCACCATTGGACCAAGGGACAGGTCCACCTTCGCTGCCGCATCGAGCGGAGCGACGATCGGAGCAATGCCGGAGCGCGGGAAAAACCGCGGTCGGCGCCGGGAAATCCGCATACCAATGCAACCAGAAGCATTAGTATCATCCGAAGCCGATGCCGGAAGAACGAAAACCGGGCGGTCACGCAGAAGTCGCGGTGACCGTGGTATTACTAGTCCAACCGTAAGTATTGCCTCATTCAGGGCTCCGGACGGATTCGCCTGCAAGGCAGAGTACCGAAGGCATAGCCATTCTACGTCGAGGTACTTTAACACGCGCTACGGTCTTCAGCAGGGCGCTTCTTGCTGCGCAAACCGCACCCTGCTTACGACCTGCGCTGCAGGCGGATTCGTCCGCAGCCCCCGCAGGGCTTGCCTCTCAGCGCCCGTGGACTGCGTTGTTGGCGCTCAACGTAGGCCCGGCTACGCACTTCGCGCCAACGCCTTGCCACGAGCGCTGAGAGACAAGCTGAATAAGGCAATACTTACGGTTGGACTAGTAAGCACCGACTGAAATTCAATGGGAGACCCCGATCATGACCCGATGCAGACTCTTCGCCGCCAGCGCCTTGCTGGCCGTCTCCAGCCTGGCCAGCGCCGAGCTGACCCCGGAACAGGCCGAGCGCGCGGTGGAAACCCGCCAGTCGGTGCTGCATCTGATGGGCTGGAACATCGGCCCCCTGGGCGCGATGGCGCGAGGGCGCATGGACTTCGACGTCGATCGGGTCCAGACCAATGCCGGGCGCCTGGTCGCGCTGGCGAACATGCTGCCCGACGCCTTCGCCCCGGACACGCGTGCCAACGAGGTGAGCACCGAAGCCCTGGACGTGATCTGGGAGCAGCCCGAGGCCTTCGCCGCCAAGATCCAGGCCACCATCGATGCCAGCAACCGCCTCGTTGAAGCCGCTGCCGGCGGTGACGAAAACGCGATGCGTGAAGCCATCGGCGGCCTGGGCAGCACCTGCGGCAGCTGCCACGACGACTTCCGCGCCGACGACTGAGCGGCATCGACACGATGGCGAGGGACGGCAAGGGGCGGCTGGTCTGGGACTGGCCGCTCCGACTCTGGCACTGGCTGTTCGCCCTGTGCATCCTCGGAGCCTGGATCAGCGGTGAGTGGGGCGGGTTCGACTGGCGCCAGTGGCATCTCTGGTTCGGCCAGGCCGCCGTCGGCCTGCTGATCTTTCGCCTGGCCTGGGGCCTCTGCGGACCGCGCCATGCCCGCTTCGCCAGCTTTCTACCCGGACCGAGGCGCCTGCTGGCCTACCTGAAGACCCTGCCCCAGCGAAACGCACCGGCGAGCGCCGGGCACAACCCGCTGGGCGCCCTCGCAGTGCTGGCCCTGCTGGTCATCCTTGCGGTCCAGGTCGGCACCGGCCTGTTCATCAGCGACGACATCCTCTACGAAGGGCCCTGGTTCGTCGCCGTCAGCGAGGCCACGGCGGATTTCGCCAGCCGCATCCACCATCAGCTGGCCTGGCCGATCGGCGCGCTGATCGCCCTGCACCTGATCGCCATCGGCTTCTATCGGATCTACAAGCGTCAGGACCTCACTCGCGCCATGATCACCGGCCGCAAGCCCGCCGATCAGGTGCCGGAATCGGCGTCGATTCCCGGCTCCCGCACCCTGCTGGCCCTGGTCCTGATCGTGCTGATCGCACTCTTCAGCTGGTGGCTGCTGGCCTTGGCACCGCCGGAGCCGCCGCCCACGATGGATTTCTGGTAGCGCCGCTGCAACTCACTCCATGACGGGCCAGATGCTTCGACTGCGTCAATTCCCAGGCGGGCACGTGGTCAGGCCGTCGATGTAACTGAGGCGCAGCAGCTCGAAATCACCGCTGCCGAACTCGGGCAGCAGCGACTGGTAGCTGGCCGAACCGGTCTCGCAGCCGAGCTGCATTTCGATCGAACCCCAATCGAAGAGTTCGACCTCCTGCGGGTCGAAGGCACGTCCGAATCGAGCACCCCGGGCCGACAGCACGTTGTCGAGCAGGATGCGGTCGTCACCGGCCTGGCTCTCACCCTGGCCCAGCATCCAGTACTGCTGCCCGGTCGCGTCGTAGCTGAACCACATCACCAGCACCTGGCCATTGTCCAGCCACTGGACGGTGTAGCCTTCGCCGGCGTGATCGGGATCGAACCAGGAGCCGTTCTGCACCGCTCGATCGGGTGGCGGCACATCGCTGGGGCCGCAGTCGAGTCCGAGGCCGCGGGTCAGGCGGTTCAAGGGCAGGCGCTGGGTCTGACCGAAGGCCCGGTAGTCGAACCAGCCCTGTTCGCAGTCGCTGAAGACCAGGCGGGCCGAACCGGCCGGCAGCAGCTCGACTTCGTCCGGGTCGAAGCCAGGACCGAAACGACCGCCGACCGGCGCGAGCAGGTTCTCGAAGCGAATCTGATTGGCAACCACCGGCCCCTGTCCAAGCAGCCAGCGCGGATGACCCTCTTCGTCGTAGGTGAACCAGTAGCCCACGGCCTGGCCATCGGGCAGCACCTCGATCACCCAACCTTCGCCGCCGCGGTCGGGGTCGATCCACATGGCGCTGTGCACGCCACGCACGGCTTCGGTCCCGGGGTCGCCGGCAGCGACGCGAAGATCGAGCTCCAGGGAGCGATCGGCACCGCCCGAGTCCAGGCTGCCGCTGGCGCTGTCGTAATCGGCCCAGGCGCCATCCTCCCAACGCGCCCGGGTGGCCGGGTTGGCGTCGAGGAGATTGCCGGTCAGATCGCTGGTCAGCACGGTGAAGTGGATGCCGTCTTCACCGGCGTTGATCTCATCGATCTGCGCCAGGGTTTCCGGCGCATCGGAAATCGTGAAGGCGATGCGGAAGGCGTCGTCCCGATAGCGGTGGTAGCCGTTCGGCGCGCCGCCCGCCTGATCCAGCCATTCGGGTGGCCCGAAGTCGGCCGCGATCACGTCGTTGCCGGACTCGATCCAGAGGTTCAGGTTGATCGAACTGGCGCTGCGGCCGGGGAAGGGAACGACCTGACCATTCTCGCGCCAGCGCATCGGCTTGCTGAAGGCCATCCAGAGCTCGTAGGCTCGGCCCGGCACCAGTGGCGCCAGGGACTGGTTGACGAAGTCGCGCATTTCGTTCTCGGCGTCGTCCCAGTGTGCCGACCAGACCACCGCACCCGTGGCCACGTCCACGACCTCGGCCATGGCGACGTGGGGCGGATCCGCCATGTGGTACGCCGCCACCAGCATGGTCTCGGCCAGGTTCTCGCGCACGCGGCGGATCTCGGACTCGGGCAGGATGAAGCCGTCGTGGCCATTGTTGCCGAAGCCACCGTAGTCCACCGCCCCGTTCTCGCCGGGCTCGATCTCCCAGGTGGCCGAGGGAATCTGATAGAGCTGACCGAAGTACTCCGAGGTCGTCCCGATACCGACGTCGATGCTGCTGACCGAATCGACATAGACGCGGTTGCCCGGCAGGGCCGCGTGATGATTCGACAGCGTGCTGAACAGGCGCGACTGGATGGCATTGCGGCGCAGATTCGAGGTGTGGACGCTGAAGAACACGCTGGTGTAGCTGTGCATGTCGGCGAAGAAGCGCAGGCGATCGGCCGGGGCGAGCCCCGCGGCGGCCAGCATGGCCTGGATCTCGGGCTCGGACTGCGCTGACGGTCCGCGCCAGGTCAGGTCATCCTGGATGCCGGTCTCCGGCGGCCCCGGCCAGAACGGCGGATTGTTCCGATTCAGATCGACCCCGGCCAGATGATCGCCGGTGGTGAAGAAATCCCCGTCCGTGCCACGCAGGTTCTTGCGACGCATGCGCCCGTCGCGAGGCCAGAACTGCGGGTTGCGATTGTCGGTCTCCAGCCAGTTGCGGGACGGATTGGCCTGGGTCTGCAGGAAGCCGTCGATGTTCATCACGGGCAGCACCACGACATTGACGTGATCGGCGACGAAATCCGTCAGAAAGTGATCGCCCTGCCCGGCAACCAGGCGCTCCATCAGGCCAGTCACGACCTCGGGCGACTGCCACTCGCGGGCGTGGATGCCGCCCGTGTAGAAAACCGCCGAGCGCGGCAGGCCTTCGGGCGTTCGGTCGCCGGACGCGGCCAGGCGATAGGCCCAGATCTCACGACCGTTGCGGCTCTGGCCGACGACTTCGCCGCTCACGCGATCGGACTGGAGCATCAGGTCCTGATGGCGGCTGTGCAGGCCCGCGTAGGTCCGGAATCCGTCGAAGGGCAAGGGCGTGTCGACCGGGATCGGCACCGGATAGCCCAGCCCGAGTTCACCATTGCCTTCGGTCCAGTTGGCCAGGCGCTGGCCAAAGGCAGAGGACGACAGCAGGAGCAGCGCGAGGCTGCCGAGAATCAGACGCCGGCTCATCGCTGCACCTCCTGCGGGACCAGGGAAGGCCGAAGGGACTGGATGCGCTCGAGCACGGGTGAGTCGAGCGCCCCGGGTGGTGCGGACGCCGGCTCGGCCCGCCAGCGCCGCGGCGCATCCAGCCGGGCCAGCTGCAGCGAAACCGTCGCGGCCAGCTCGGGATCATCGATCCGGGACCAGAGCTCGCGCGCCCAGGCCTCGGGCCAGTCATCGAGCGCCAGCCAGGCATCGGTCAGGCGCGCCAGGGCCAGCGCGCGGCTGGCTCGATCCGGATGCCCTTCGAGATGGAGCGCCAAGTCGACGAAGGCTTCCGGCGCCAGCACCGAACGGGCGCGGGCCAGCAGCTCCGCGACCCGGCGTGGCTCGGACGAGACCAACCATTGACCGAGCGTGTCGAGCTCGCCCAGCGCCAGCCACAGCTCGGGCATCAGGGCCTCGCTCAGCAGCGGATCGGCCGCAGCCGCCTCGGCCCACTTGCGCAGCCGTCCCTCGCTGGCCCGTGCCAGTGCGGCACGAAGCCCCAGCGCATAAGGGGCCGAGGGGTCCTCACGATAGCGCGCCAGGGCCTCGGTCATGGACCGCCTGCCCTGCCCCAGCAGGTCGGCTTCGCCTTCCGCATAGTCCCACTGGTTTGCCAGGCCCAGGGCCTGACCGGCCACGTTGTAGCGCGGAATTTGATGCGATGCGGATTCCTCGTGCGATCGCCAGGCCTGGGGCCGCCAGTCCTGAAGCCTCGCCATCAGCCGGGCCGGCAGGGCCCCGGGCCGCTCGGAGCGCAGTCGATGGATCAGCAACCAGGCCACCGCGTCACGCTCGGCCGGGCGCAGCGATGGGTTGCTCGCCAGGGCGTCGAGGCGAGCCTCGGCCACGACCCAGTCCTGGCGCATCACCAGGGCATGGAGTTCGGCCGCCTGCCGCTGAACCCCGGCCGCCTCCAGGGGCTCGGCCAGCGCAGCACCGGCCCAGAGACTGACCGACAGCATCATGGAAAGACAACACAGACGACCCAGCATGACCGCGACTCCATCGATGGCAGGACGTTTCGAGTATAGCGCCGATGTTCCGAAGCCCGCCCAATCCACCCGGCAGCGGCTATGATGATTTGCAGGGAAGATCCGGAACCATCGAAACGCAAGCGGGGCATCTATGTTCGAAGTCTTCAGCATCGGTCTGGCCTTCATCTTCGGTCTGGCGGTCAAGCAGATCGGCCTGCCGCCCCTGGTCGGCTTCCTCGCCGCCGGCTTCGGCCTGAACTGGATCGGACAACGCTTCGGCGTGCTGCCCCACTACACGGGCGAGGTGCTGGAGCACGTGGCGCATCTCGGCGTCCTGCTGCTGCTGTTCACCGTCGGACTGAAACTGAAACTGCGCCAGCTCGGTCAGGCCGCGGTGCTCGGCGGCGGCGGCCTGCACTTCCTGATCTCCGTGGCGGTGTTCGCCCCGGCGCTGTTCTGGTGGATGGGCCTGGACCTGCAGGTCGCAGCCCTGGTCGGCGTGGCCCTGGCCTTCTCCTCGACGGTCCTGGCCGCCAAGATTCTCGAGGCCAAGCGCGAGCTGACGGCCTTCCACGGCCGCATGGCGATCGGCATCCTGATCGTGCAGGACCTGATTGCCCTGCTGGTGCTGAGCATCTTCAGCGACAAGACGCCTTCGATCTGGGCCCTGGCCGTGTTCGCCCTGCCCCTGCTGCGCCCGGTGATCTACTGGCTCCTCGACCTGTCCGGCCGCGACGAGATGCTGGTGCTGATGGGCATGCTGCTGGCCACGGTGCTCGGCGGCATGGGCTTCGAGGCTGTCGGTCTGAGCTCCGAGGTCGGCGCCCTGCTGATGGGCGTGCTGCTGGCCGGACATCCCCGCGCCAGCGATGTCTCCGAATCCCTCTGGGGCTTGAAGGAACTGTTCCTGGTCGGCTTCTTTCTGCAGATCGGCATGTCCGGCCTGCCCACCCTCGGCGACTGGCTGTTCGCCCTGACCCTGATCGCCCTGCTACCCCTCAAGGGCCTGCTGTTCTTCTTCATCCTCGCCGCCTTCCACCTGCGCGCACGCAACGCCTTCCTGGCTGCACTCGCCTTGACCGCCTACTCCGAGTTCGGCCTGATCGTGGCCGCCGGCATTCCCGTCATGAACGAATGGCTGGTGCCGCTGGCGCTCACCGTGTCCCTGGGCTTCACCGTGTCGGCGCCGCTCAATCGCGCCGCGCACGCCCTGTTCGAGCGCTACGAGAACCGCCTGTGCCGCTATCAGCGCAGGACCGCGCACCCGGACGAAATCCCGCCCGACCTGAGTTCGGCCCGAGCCCTGATCATGGGCATGGGCCGAACGGGTACCGCGGCTTTCGAGCGCCTCGAAGAGTCCATGAGCGACCTGGTCGGCATCGACGCCGACCCCTACCGCGTCGCCGAGCACCGTGAGCACAATCGCCACGTGATTCTGGCCGACGCCGAGGACACGGACTTCTGGCGCTCGGTCAATCTTGGCTGCCTGGAAGTGGTGGTGCTCGCCATGGACGACCTCGAAGCCAAGCTGATCGCGGCACGCAAACTGCGCGAGCGCGGCTTTACGGGACCGATCATTTCCCATGCCCTCTACGAAGAGCACGTCGACAAGATCCGCGCGGCCGGGGCCGACGAGACCTACCTGACCATGCGCGAAGCGGGCCTGAGCCTGGCCGGCCACGCCATCAAGTGTCTGGAGCAGGACCAGGGCACCCGCGACTGGGTCTGAGTCACCGAAGCCGAGACACCACGTTCCGATTTCGCCCGGATTCCGAGCATGCCCTCCAGCGAACTCTTTCTGATCGCACTGGCCACCGTGCTGGCTTTGCCCTGGCTGATCTGGCGCCTGGGCCGGACCGATGCCTGGGCGCCGCTGGTGGTCGTCCAGATCCTGACCGGCATCGCGCTGGGGCCTGGCCTGTTCGGCGCGGCCTTTCCTGAAATCCACCGGACCGTGCTCAACGAGGAAGTCATCGCCATGCTCGGCGGCGTGGCTAGCTGGGGCGTCATCCTGTTCGTCTGGATCGCCGGCACCGAGCTCGATCTGAGCCAGGCCTGGCGGGAGCGCCGGGACAGCACGGTGACCGCCGGCCTGGCCATGCTCGGTCCGCTGGTTCTGGGTGGTGTGGTCGGCATGGGACTGCTCTGGCATGCGCCGGGCTGGATGGGACCGAGTGCCAGCTCGTGGCAGTTCGTTGCCGCCATCGGAATGGCCTGCTCGGTCACCGCCCTGCCGATCCTGATCCTGTTCATGGAGCGGCTGGAGATTCTTCGCAAGTCACTCGGCCAACGCGTGCTGCGCTACGCCAGCCTGGACGACCTGGCCATCTGGGGCCTGCTGGCCCTGATCCTGGTCGACCTGGAACGCCTGGGCAAGCAGGCAGCCTTTCTCGGCCTGTTCTTCCTGGCCACGGTGATCCTCCGCCGCGCCCTGCCACGCCTGAACCCGCAGGATCGGTGGTTCCTCAGCCTGGTCTGGTTGGCCCTCTGCGCCCTGGCCGCCGACTGGGCGGGCCTGCACTACATGGTGGGCGCCTTCCTGGCCGGGGCCGTTCTGGAGGCCGACTGGCTCGACCAGCAGCGCCTCGACCGGCTGCGGGAAATGCTGCTGCTGGTGATGATGCCGGTGTTCTTTCTCTACACGGGCCTGCGCACGGAGTGGCAGCTCGGCGGTGCGAGCGTCTTCGCTGCCGCCGCGGCACTGCTCCTGGCCGGGGTCGGCGGCAAGCTTCTCGGACTCCGGCTGGCCGGCCGAATCCTCGATTGGCCACCGGGCCAGGCCCGACTGATCGGCTGGCTGCTGCAGACCAAGGCCCTGATCATGATCATCTTCGCCAATATCCTTCTGGACCGGGCCGTGATCAGCGCCGAGACCTTCACCGCCCTGCTGCTGATGGCCGCCGCCTCGACCATGCTCACGATTCCCATGGCCCAGCGAGCAATGAAGCATTTCCAGGATCAGTCGCCCGAACCGAGCAAACTGCAAAGCCAGCGCTAATCGGCAAACCCAATCGAAACCACCCGCCCTTCTTCCCCATCACCCAAAGGGACGCGCGGTGGCCGGATCGGTCGCCTGCATGGCGGACGCAGGCACGGACCCGTTCGCGCCAGAGGCGAGCAGGAAACCAGGAGAGACCCGTAAGCAACCGGCAGCCCCGGACGCCATTCGATGGCACCCGAACGCCACCCGCACCCAAGGAATCGAGAAAGGCGTTCCATGCAGGCGACCGATCCGGCCACCGCGCGGCCCGCCTCACCCTCTTCAGGCCACTGCGCGGCCCACCGCCCGCCTTCTCACTTTGCCCACCCAGGCCCGCAGATCATCGAGCAGCACGTAGATGTAGGGCACGACGACCAGGCTGACGACGGTCGAAAAGGCCAGGCCGCCGATGATGGCGCGGGCCATCGGGAAGTACGGTGGGCCACCACCGCCGATGCGGGTGCTGCCCATGGCCAGGGGAATCATCGCCAGAATGGTCGTCGCCGCGGTCATCAGGATCGGCCGCAGGCGATCGCGCCCGGCCTGGACGATGGCCTCGTCACGTGCCATGCCGCGGCGGCGCAGATTGTTGACGTGGTCGATCAGCACGATGCCGTTGTTGACCACGATGCCCATCAGCACCAGCATGCCGATCAGGCCCATCAGGGACATCTCGGTGCCGGTGATGAAGAAGAACCAGTACACGCCGATGAAGCTGAACAGGATCGAGGTGATGATCGAGACCGGGAACAGGGTCGACTCGAACAGGGCCGCCATCACGATGAAGACCAGGGCAATGGCCAGCAGCATGTTGAAGACCATCTGCTGCATGGCCTCGTCTTCCTGCTGGAAGGCGCGGCCGTAGCTCCAGGCATAGCCCGAGGGCAGCGCGATCTGGTCCATCACCGCCGAGATCCGGTCGCGGGCCTCGTTCATGGTCAGCTCACCCAGGTTGGCCGACACGCTCAATGAGGTACGGCGTTCCTGGCGGCGAATCTCGTCCGGCCCGCGGACCACCTCCAGGCGGGCCACGGTCGACAGACGGACCCGCTCTCCCCGGTCGTTGACCAGCGGCAGGGCCTCGAGCTGGGCGATGGTCTGGCGGTCCGCGCCCTGGAATTCGAGGCGCATGTCCAGCTCACCCTCGGGGGTGCGGTACTCGTTCAGGGTCTGGCCACGCATGGCCACGGCCACGGAGCGGGCAACCTGTTCCGTCGACAGGCCATTGCGCTGAGCCACTTCGCGGTCGACCACCACCCGCACCTCCTCGGCCCCGGCGGCACCCTCGGCGCGCACATCGCTCAGGCCCTCGAGACGGGAAAGCACCCGCACGACCTCCTCGGCGATTTCGTACAGGCGCTCGCTGGACTCACCGTAGAGATTGACACTCAGGTTCTCCGCGCCACCGTTGCGCTGGACCTCGAAGCTGGGTCGACCGATCGCGATCGGGGGAATCGACTCGCTGACGCGTCGGCGAATCTCCTCGATCGAGATCTCGCGGTCCTCGGCCAGGATCAGGGTGGTCTCGGCCCGGTTCGAGGCGTAGTAGGAGTACAGGGATTCGAAACCGAATTCGGCCTGGTTGGCGCGCAGGTAGTCTTCGATCTGGTCGACCGCTTCACGCACCTTCTCCAGGCGGTAGTTGCCCTCGACGTTGTAGCGCAGCATCAAGCGGTCGTCATCGGACTCGTCGAACATATTGCTCTGGACGCCGCCCATCGGAATCATCGCCGTGACCAGCAACAGAAACACGCAGAGCGCGGCGGTCCAGCGGAATTTCAGGCTGCCCCCCAGCACGCGAGCATAGGCGTTGGTCAGGCCCGTCAACCAGCGGTTGCCCTTCTGCTCGGCCGGCACCTTCACGCGCAGGGCCAGCAACGGAATGATGGTCTGCGCGATGATCAGCGAAGCCAGCAGGGCGATGGAGATCGTGTAGGCCACATGCGACAGGAACAGGGTGACCTGGTTCTGAGCGCCGAAGATATTGGGCAGGAAGACGATGATCGTGGTCAGGGTGCCGGCACTGATCGCCAGGGCCACTTCGCGCACCCCGAGCAGGGTCGCCCTGCCCGGCGAGTCGGGCAGCATCTGCTTGCGCCGGTAGATGCTCTCGGTCACGACCACGCCGTTGTCGACGAGCATGCCGATGGCGAGCATCAGACCCATCATGGTCAGGATGTTCAGGCTCAGCCCCAGGAAGTACATCGCCGCCAGGGTGATCAGGACCGCCGCCGGCACCGACAGCATCACGATCAGGGTCGGCACCCACTGGCGCAGGAACAGCCAGAGCACGATCATCGACATGACTGCCCCGATCAGGCCCGCCATCGCCAGATCCTTCAGGGAGGTCACCACACCGTCGGCCTGGCTGAACAGCACGTAGAGGTTGATGCCAGCCATGTCGGGCAACTCGCCGATGGCCTCGATCTCGGCGATCACCCGCTCGCTGACGTCCACCAGGTTGGCGCCGCTTTCCAGGAACACGTCGAAACCGATCGCGAACTCCCCGTCCAGGAGACGCTCGTAGCGCCGCGGCGGAGATTCGAGGTTGACCTCCGCGATGTCACGCAGACGGAGTCCAACTTCGTTGATCGGCAGTTCGCGGACCTCATCCAGACTGCGGAACTCGCCCATCGGCCGGACGCGGATGCGCTGACCGGCATTGACGTCGTCCAGGTAGCCGGCGGACATGGAGAAATTGGCGGCGCGCAGGCGCGCGCTGAGTTCGTTCAGATCGATCTGGTGGGCGGCGACGCGATCGGCCAGCAGCTGGACGCGAACCGCGCGCGGCTCGAGGCCATCCAGGGACACGCGGGCCACTCCATCGAGGCGCTCGAGGCGTCGACGCACGTTGCGATCGAGGAGCTCGTAGGCATCGCTCAGATCGCGCGTCGAGCCGATGCGAAGACCCATCGCCGGCTGGCTGTTGTTGGTGAAGCGGCGGACGAAGACCCGCTCCAGGTCGTCGGGCAGCAGATGCCGGATGCCGTCGATCTTGTCCCGGGCCTCGACGCCGCGGGCGGTCATGTCCGCGTCCCAGCCGAAGAACATGAACATCTGCGCGCCCGACTCGCTGGAACTCGACATCATGCGCTGGATGCCGCCCATCGTCGCCAGCGCTTCCTCGACCGGCCGCGTGATCAGACGCTCGACCTCTTCCGGGGTGCTCCCCGGGTAGGGAATCTCGATCATCATCCCCGGAAAATCGACGTCCGGGAAGAACTCCAGCGGCAGCAGGCGCAGGGAGACCAGGCCCATCAGCATCAGACTGAGCGTGAGCATCAGCGTGGTGACGGGGCGGCGCACGGCCAGTCCGCTGAGGGTCTTCATGCCCCCGACCCCTCGGCCAGATCGGCCTCGGTGCGACGCCGGTCGAGCAGGCTGTAGACCACCGGAATCACCACCAGGGTCAGCAGGGTCGAAAGCAGCAGGCCGCCGATCACGGTGATCGCCATCGGCGTTCTGAGCTCCGAGCCCTCACCCAGACCCAGGGCGAGGGGCACCAGGCCCAGGGTGGTGGTCAGGGTCGTCATCACGATCGGACGCAGGCGAGCCCGGCCGGCCTCGACGATGGCTTCGCGGCGGGTCTGACCCGCTTCACGCAGCTGATTGATGCGGGTGACCAGGACGATCGCGTTGTTGACCACGATGCCGGCCAGCATGATCAGACCGATGAACACGACCACCGACAGGCTGGAGCCGGTCACGAACAGGGCCAGCACCGCGCCAGTCAGGGCCAGCGGAATGCTGAGCAGGATCACGAAGGGGTGCAGCAGGGACTCGAACTGGGAGGCCATCACCAGATAGACGAGGAACACGGCCAGGGCCAGGGCGACGACCAGGGAACGGAAGGCGCGCTGCATCTCCTCGCTCTGACCGGCCACGCGCAGCGTGATCCCCGAGGGCAGCGACAGATCAGCCAGCAGGGCGCGGGCCTCTTCCGTGGCCGCACCCAGATCGCCGAAGCCGGGGCTGGCGGAGACGATGGCCACGCGCTGCTGACCGATGCGACGGATCTCGGCCGGACCGACCACCTGTTCCAGTTCAGCCACGGCATCCAGGGTCACCGGTCGGGGTGAGCCCGGATTGACGACGAGTTGGCCAAGGCGCTCGACGGAATCGCGCTGCTCGGTGCGGGCACGGACCAGCACATCGATCCGGCGTTCGCGCCAGGTATAGCGGGTCGCCACCTCTCCGCGCACCTGGCGAACCACCGTGTCGGCGATTTCGTCGGCGCGCAGGCCCAGTCGCGCGGCGCGTTCATGGTCGAAGCGGATCTGGATTTCCGGATGGCCCTGCTCGACGGTGCTGCGCACATCGCTCAGACGCTCCGAGGCCTCGAGGCGACTGGCGACCCGGCCGGCCACCGCGCGCAGCTGCTCCAGATCGTAGCCGGCGATCTCGACCTCGAGCGGTGTGGCGAAGCTGAACAGCTCGGGACGGCGAATGGCGAAATCGACCCCGGCCTGGGCCATCAGATACTGGCGAATGGCCCGGGTCACTGTGGCTTCATCGGCGTTGGCGTCGAGGATGACGTTGAGGGTGCCCGTGTGCTCCCCGGCTTCTTCCGGATTGCTGTCCAGACGCCGACCGGTGCCGGCCACGCTGTCCGCGCGGGCCACGCCGGGCTGCTGGCGGGTGAAGCGATCGAGTCCGCGCATGAACAGATCGGTCTCGCCGAGCGGCGTGCCGGGCTCGAGCTGGATCTCGACCTGGAACTCACCCTGAGCGAGACTCGGCACCAGTTCCATGCCGAGTCGCGGGATCAGCAGCAGTGAGAAGGCAAACAGGCCGATGGCAGCGAGCAGGGTCCAGCCGCGATGGTCCAGGGCCTTTTCCAGCACCGGCGGGTAACGTCGGGCCAGGGCCTCGTAGCCGCGATTGAAGACGCGAACCAGCGGGTGCACGACCCAGCCCAGGACCCTGGCCAGACCGGCGATCAGGCCACCGGCGATGCGCACGAACAGGGTCGATGCGATCGTCAGCCCGGCGCCGATCGCCCAACGCAGCGTAGCGAAGAAGCCTTGTGGCTTCGGCGGGATGTCGTCGGCCTGTCCACGGACGCGACGGGCATCGCCCAGGGACGCCAGCATCGGAATCAGGGTCAGGGCCACGGCCAGGGAGACCAGCAGCGCGTAGGTCACGGTCAAGGCCTGGTCGCGGAATAGTTGACCGGCCACTCCGTCGACGAAGACCAGCGGAAAGAATACGGCGATGGTGGTCAGGGTGGCCGCCACGACGGCGCCGGCCACTTCACCGGCCCCCTGGCGGGCGGCGTTCAGCCAGTCATCCCCGGCCTCGCGCCGAGCCGCGATGTTCTCGAGTACGACGATGGCATTGTCGACCAGCAGGCCGATGGCCAGGGCGATGCCGCCGAGAGACATGATGTTCAGGGTCAGCCCCGAGGAATACATGGCCGCGAAGGTGGCCACGACGGAAATCGGGATCGCCAGGCCGACGATGACGGTCGAGCGAAGGTTCCTGAGGAACAGATAGAGAATGGCGATCGCCAGCAGGCCCCCGAAGACCGCCGCCTGGACGACTTCGGAAATGGCATTGCGGATGAAGACCGACTGGTCGTAGGTACGCGTCAGGGCCAGATCGGGCGGCAGGTCATCACGGATCCGGGCCAGGGCACGATCGACCTGGCGGGCGACGGCGACGACATTCGTGTCGCCTTCCCGGTAGATGGCCAGCTCGACCATCTCCTCGCCATCCACCCGGGTGATCGCTTCACGCTCGCGCCAGCCCTGGCGAACCTCGGCCACGTCCTTCAGGTAGACCGGCCGGCCCTCGCGGGTGGCGACGATCAGATCGTCGATCTGTTCGACGCTCTGGAACTCATTGAGGGTGCGGACGAGAAACTGCCGATCGCCCTCTTCCAGACGGCCGCCGGACAGGTTCACGTTCTCCGCGCGCAGGCGCTGGGCGACCAGTTCGGCGCTCAGATCGAGCTGGGCCAGGCGGTACTGGTCGAGGAGCACCTGGATCTCGTCCTCGAGGCCGCCGGAGACGGTCACGGCGGCGACACCGGCGATGCCTTCGAAGTCCTTTTTCAGACGGTCGTCGACGAAGCGGCGCAACAGGCGCAGTTCCGTGTTCGAATCACCGGCGGCAACGGGCGGCAGCAGACCGTCTTCGGCCGGATCCGCCTCCGCGTTCCGAGCCAGGGCGAAGCGCATCACGGGTTCGGTGGCCGGATCGAAGCGCAGCAGCAGGGGCCGGTCGGCCTGCAGCGGCAGGGCCAGGGTTTCCAGGCGTTCGCGCACGTCGAGGGCGGCGTAGTCCATGTCCGTACCCCAGAGAAACTCGAGGGTGACGTCGGACTGGCCCGGGCGCGAGATCGAGCGGACCAGACGCACGCCACGAACCACACCGACCACTTCCTCGATGGGGCGAGTGATCAGACTCTCGATCTCCGCCGGCGCGGCGCCGGCGAAATCGGTCCGGACCGTGAGCGTCGGGTAGCTCAGGTCCGGCAGCAGGCTCAGATCGAGCCGCGACAGGGAGACCAGGCCGAAGAGCAGGACGGCCAGGGTCACCATCGCGATGGTGACTCGCCGGCGCGTGGCCAGGCGAATCAGTTTCACGACTCGTCTCCGGTCGAGAATTCGTCAAGATTGGCGAGGCTCTCGGTTTCGAGGGCGCTGGTCGGCTCACCGAGCACCAGGACCTCGGCGCCCGTGCGCAGGCTCGCCTGGCCGGTCACCACCACCCGTTCGCCGGGGAGCAGCCCTTCGGTGATCTCGTAATGACCGTTGTTGCGGTAACCGGGGACGACCTCGCGACGCTCGGCCTTGCCGTCCGTGACCACGAACACCGCGGATCGACCGTCTTCGGTCAGCAGGGCCTCGGCCGGCACCAGGACCACATCGTCGCGCTGGTCATAGACGATCGAGAAGCGTCCGAACATCCCCGGGCGCAGCTGACCGGAGCGATCGGCCAGTTCCACCGTCACTCGGAAGGTGCCGGACTGAGCGTCGATGACCGGGCTCAAGCGGACCACTTCACCCTGGAAGGAACGACCCGGCAGCGCATCCACCTGGACCAGGGCCGGCTGCCCGGCGCTCAGACGACTGAGTTCACGCTCCGGCACGTCGAGGACGGCCTGCAGGGGATCGAGGGCCGTGATCTCGAACACCGGCTCGCTCGTGTTGACCATATTGCCCACCCAGACCATGCGCTGGGAGACCACGCCCGAAATGGGTGCCTTGATCTCGCTGTAGCTCAGCTCCAGTCGGGCCAGCTCGTACTGGGCACGCTGGGCGTCGAATTCGAACTTGAGACGATCGAAGGTCTCGGTGCTGATCATGTCGCGGGCGTGCATTTCGCGATTGCGCTCGAGGTCCTGCTGCAGGCGGCTGAGTTCCGCCTCGCTGCGCGCCAGCTCCAGGCGCAGGCGCTCGGCGTCGAGACGCGCCAGCACCTGGCCGGCCTCGACCCGATCACCCTCTTCGGCCAGCAGTTCGACCACCTGGCCGGCAATGCGAGGGACGATGTGCGCCCGACCATCGGATTCCAGGGTGGCGGTCGCGGAGTAGAAGGCCGAGATGCTGCCCAGATGGGCGGCTTCGACCTCGACCGGGATCTGCTCGACCTCGACCGTCTCGGTGACCGTCTGTTCGGTCGGGGCCTGACTGCCGCAGGCGGCCAGGAGCAACAGCGACAGGGCGCCAGGCACGAGCAACAATCTGTTCATCAGGGGTCTCCAGTGCATTGACCAGGTGTGTTGGTGAACTATAACAGTAAGGGTCGTGATGAAGATGTGCCGAAGGTCATGGACGAACAGGAAATCGATGCCCCGAGCGCCGATCGCGGCGGCTCTGGACATGGGCCTCAGGTGATCTACAGGACCCCGGATCGGGGCTTCAGACCGGCAATACGCCGATCAGTTCTCGCGCGTCCGGGGATCGTCAGGATCGATCGGGGCCAGCAGGGTCTGGCGCTGGCGATCGAGCTGGAGCTGGAAGACATCGGGGCGGGAATAATGGCCGCTGGGGTCGAAGTTCTGCCGCGCGCGGCGGACCTGGCGCGAATCGATGTCAGCCACCAGCAGACCGCAGGTCGTCTCATCGGGTTCGATCAGCCAGCGCCCGTCGGGGCCGGCCAGGCAGGACCCGCCTGCCGCCCATGGCATGTCCCGAGCGGCCTCCTCGAGGCGATCCCCGTGGGGCAGGCCCTCGGGCAAGTCCTCGCGGCGCATCAGGCCGGAGGCGGACAGCACGTAGCTTCGACCTTCCAGGGCCATGAAACGGGTGATTTCACGAGTATTGCGGGCATTGCCCGGCCAGATCGCGACGTGCAGGTCCTCACCCTGGGCCTGGAGCGCCACCCGGGCCAGGGGCATCCAGTTCTCCCAGCAGTTCAGCGCGCCGACCGTGAAGTCGCCGAGACGATGCGTGCGCAGACCCGCGCCATCCCCGATCGCCCAGACCAGGCGCTCTTCGTAGGTCGGCATCAGCTTTCGGTGCACCGAGCCGATGCGCCCGTCCGGCCCCAGGTACACGGCCGAGGCATAGACGCTATCACCACGATCGGCCGGGCGTTCAAGGACGCCGAGGACCACGGCCATCCGGTTGCGCCGGGCCGCATCACAGACGCCGTCCAGGTGACCGGACTCGATGCAGACGGCCTGATCGACGTAGCAGGCAAAGAGATCCTTCTGCAGCGCACTGTCGAAGCGAGCACCATCGGTGCGCTCGACCCAGAACGGATAGCCGGGGACCAGGGTTTCACCGAAAGCGACCAGCTCCACGCCGCGAACGGCCGCCTGATCGATCTGCTCGATGACCCGCGCCAGCGTGGCCTCGCGGTCCAGCCAGACCGGCGCGATCTGAGCGGCAGCGACGCGCATCAGTCGGCGGACTCCAAGCCGTCCTCATCGAGGTGATGGACCATGACCAGGGCATCTTCGCGTCCCTCGTGGGCCGGGTAGTAGCCCGGACGCCGGCCGATGCGCCGGAAGCGCATCGATTCATACAGGCGCAGCGCACCCTGATTGCTCGGGCGAACTTCCAGAAACAGCCGCGCGGCCCCGACGATGCGCATCTCGGCGATCACCTGCCCGAGCAGAATGCGGGCGAGGCCGCGGCGACGGAACTCGCCGGCCACGCAGAGATTGAGCAGGTGCGCCTCGTCGAGCGCGTGCGAGACGATGGCGTAGGCCGCCGGGCTCTGCTCGAGTTCGAGCAGCTTGCAGCGATAGCCGACCCTCAGGCAATCGGCGAAGATGCCGCGCGTCCAGGGAAACTCGTAGCTGGCTTCCTCGATGGCGAGCACTCGTGCGATGTCCTGCCGGCGCATTTCCCGGATGAAGGGCTCGGGACTCAGAACCGCGACCATGTCAGTCGCTCAATACCGGCGCCAGCCGCCGCCAGAGTTCGCGCCGAGCCTCGGCATCCGAGGCCAGCGCATCCAGGGCAGGCACTTCGATGAGATTGGACCAGTCCAGCGGCTCGATCGGCGGGCCGAAACTGAGCACCCTTGCCACGCCGCGGGCCTGCATCTCGGCCGGACCCACGCCGGCCTGCCCGGCTTCGGCCCACTGCCCGAACCGGCAACGGTCGGCGCCCAGCAAGGCCTGGATATCGGACAACAGGGCTTCGTGCTCACCTCGCCAGGGCTTCTGCTGAACCAGTACCCATTCGCCATGACCGGAGAGCAGACGAATCCGCGCCTCATCGATGTCCTCCGCGACCACCTCGGGCGGAACCGCGGACGGCCGCCGCTCCCAGCGATCGATGCCCATCGCGGCAAGGCGCTGGGCCGCACGGACATCAAGCCGGGTCATCACGGCCCTCGCGGCGCCGGCGGCGTCGCTGCTGGTAACGGCCCCGCGCGGTCAACAGCGGGCCCGAAATGAGGTAGACCATGCCGATGGTGAACAACACGGCGGGCGGGTCGACCGCGAGCATCACCAGCACGACCAGCACCAGGAAGATCCAGGCGAAGGGCACGCGATCGGAAATCGGCCAGGCCTTGAAACTGAAGTAGCGAACCCGCGACACCATCAGCGTGCCCAGGGCCACGGTCAGCAGGAACATCGGCCAGGCAACGAGTTCCGGATCGATCGCTCGACTCTCGCAGAACCAGATCGTCGAGACCATCGTCCCGGCCGCGGCAGGGCTGGCCAGGCCCTGGAAATAGCGCTTGTCCGCCACCCCGGCCTGGGTGTTGAATCGGGCCAGTCGAAGCGCCCCACAGGCGGCATAGAAGAAGGCGCCCAGCCAGCCGAGCTTGTCGGCCACGGTGTCGGGCTGGCCAAGCCCGTCGAGGACCCAGGTAAAGACCAGAATGGCCGGCGCGATCCCGAAGGAGACCATGTCGGACAGGCTGTCGTACTGGACGCCGAAGTCGGACTGGGTGTTGGTCAGGCGCGCGACCCGCCCATCGACGCCATCGAGCATGCCGGCGATGACCACCGCCACACAGGCCGCCACCGGCTGATCGCCGATCGCCGCGATGATGGCGTAGAAGCCGGCCATCAAGGCGCCGGTCGTCAGCGCATTGGGCAGCAGAAAGGCGCCTCGGGCCAGGCCCCGGCGCGGATTGGAATCGGTCACGGCAGCTCGCTCGGATTCATTGCTGGCGAAGGATAGCATCGCCCGTGACGACTTGCGCGCCCTGGCCGTTTGAGGCACAGTTGCCGCATCGACAAGGGCTTGATGACTGGAGTTCGAATTTCAATGAAAGCGATCTCACCGTTCAAATCTCGCTTGGCCACCTTGGGCTTCCTGCTGATGGGTCTGGCCTTCACCGCCCTGCCTGCACACGCTCAGGATGAAATCTACAAGTGGGTCGACGAGGACGGGGTGACGCATTTCTCCACGCAGCCCCCTGAAAACGTCAATTACCAGCGTCTCGACGTTCGCACTCGCCGGACCACCGATGTGGCGCCCCGCACGGTTGGGGAGAGTGAGGAGGGTGGAGACCGTGCCGATGCTGCCGAACTCGGCACGCTACCGGAAATTCCGCAGATCGCCGCAGAAGCCCCGGATCCCGAGCTGGTCGCGGAGCGCTGTGAACAGGCACGCGAGAATCTGATGTGGCTGACCGAGCGCACGCGCCTGTCCACCGAAGACGAGGAAGGCAATCGACGGGTGATCAGTGAAGAGGAACGCCAGCGACTGATCGAAGAAACCCGGGCCTTCATCACCGAGTGGTGCTGAAGCGCAAGGGCGCATCCATCCGATCCGATCGCAGCCCTGCTCATGGCCGGCAGCGCCGGCTGTTCCAGCCGACTCCCGAACCGATCCAAGCATCCCCCGCCTGATAGAATGGCGCGTTTTGGCGCCTTTCGGATTCAGCCTCGATGAAAACCAGTCAGTTCCACCTCGTCACCCAGCGGGAAGTTCCCGCCGATGCCGAAATCGCATCCCATCAGCTGATGCTGCGCACCGGCATGATCCGCAAGCTCACCTCCGGCATCTACAGTTGGACGCCCCTGGGCCTGAAGGTGCTGCGCAAGGTCGAGGCCGTCGTCCGCGAGGAGATGGATGCCTCGGGCTGCCTCGAAATGCTGATGCCGGCGGTCCAGCCCGCCGAGCTCTGGGAAGAGACCGGCCGCTGGGACCAGTTCGGCGCCCAGCTGCTCAAGATCACGGACCGGGCCGGCCGCGAGTTCGCCTTCGGTCCCACCCATGAGGAAGTGATCACCGAATTCGCCCGCGGCGAGATTCGCTCCTACAAGCAGCTGCCGATCTGCTTCTATCAGATCCAGACCAAGTTCCGCGACGAGATCCGCCCGCGCTTCGGCGTGATGCGCGCGCGCGAGTTCCTGATGAAGGATGGCTACTCCTTCCATATGGACGCGGACTGCCTCGATCGCTTCTACCAGGTCATGTACCAGACCTACAGCCGGATCTTCGAGCGCCTGGGTCTGAAGTTCAAGGCCGTGGCCGCCGACTCGGGCGCCATCGGCGGCGCCGTCTCGCACGAATTCCACGTGCTGGCCGATTCCGGGGAAGACGAGATCGCTCACGTCCCGGGCACGGACTTCGCCGCCAACGTCGAGCTGGCCGAAGCGATCGCCGTCGGCGAGCGTGCAGCCCCCACCCAGGCGATGGAGAAGATCGCCACGCCGAACGCCCGGACCATCGCCGATCTGGTCGAACAGCATGGCCAGGCGATCGAGAAGACGGTCAAGACCCTGATCGTCGAAGCGTCGGAAGACCAGGGGGTTTCGCTGGTGGCGCTGATGATTCGTGGTGATCACGAACTCAACGCGGTCAAGGCGGAGAAGCTCCCCCAGGTCGCCGCCCCCCTGCGCATGGCCAGCGAGGAAGAAATCCGTGCCGCGATCGGCGCCGGACCCGGCAGCCTGGGCCCGATCGGCCTCGAGCTGCCGCTGGTCATCGACCGCAGCGTGGCGCTCATGAGCGACTTTTCCGCGGGGGCCAACGAAGATGGCTTCCACTACGTCGGCATCAACTGGGAGCGCGATCTGCCGCTGCCCGAGGTGGCCGATCTGCGCAAGGTCCAGGCCGGCGATCCGGCCGCGGACGGCTCCGGCCACATCGAGCTGATCCGCGGCATCGAGGTCGGCCACATCTTCCAGCTCGGCGACAAGTACTCCAAGGCGATGAACGCCGTGATCATGGACGAGAACGGCCGCGGCCAGCACCCGATCATGGGCTGCTACGGCATCGGCATCTCGCGCATCGTGGCGGCCGCCATCGAGCAGAACCACGACGAGAACGGCATCATCTGGCCCGAACCGGTTGCCCCCTTCGACGTGCTGATCCTGCCGCTCAACCATCAGAAATCGCACCGCGTCCGCGAGACCGCCGACGAGCTCTACGCCGAGCTGCAGGCAGCCGGCAAGGAGGTACTGCTGGACGATCGCCCGCTGCGGCCCGGCGTGATGTTCGCCGATGCCGAACTGATCGGGGTCCCCCATGTGCTGGTGATCGGCGATCGCGGCCTCGACAATGGCGTCATCGAGTATCGCCGGCGCGGTGGCGAGCAGAAGGAGATCGCGCTCGACGCGGTGCTGGGGCTGTTCGCCTGACCAAGGTCGGGCGCCGCTCCACTGCAGAACCCTAGGCGATCAGTCCGCGCCTCGTTCCGAGGCGCTCTGCGGCGCCTCGCGCATCCAGACGTCGCGCTGCGGAAAGGGAATCTCGATGCCGGCCCGGCCCAGAGCCTTGTAGATGTCCATGTAGAGCTCGTGCGTCACCAGGCCACGCTCCGAGGGGTGGTTGACCCAGCACAGCAGTTCGAAATCCAGGCTGGAGTCGCCGAAGCCACGCATGCGCACCCTCGGATCCGGATCCTTGCAGACATTGTCATGTTCGCGGGCCACGCCCTCGAGCAGTTCGACGACTTCATCGACGTCCGAGCCATAGGCCACGCCGACCTTCAGGCGAATCCGGAACCTGACCCATTTGCCGCCCGACTCGTTGTAGACCTTGGCATTGGCCATCGCCGAATTCGGAACGGTGATCTCGACGTCATCGCGCGTCAGCATCCGGGTCGAGCGAATACCGACCTTGGTGATCTCGCCCCGGTCGCCGGAATCGAGCACGATGTAGTCGCCGAGCTTGTAAGGCGCATCGGCGATGATGAAGAAGCCCGCGAAGAGATTGGCCAGGGTGTCGCGCGCCGCGAAGCCCACGGCGATCCCGACCACGCCGGCCGAGGCAAGCCAGGCGGTGGGGTCGATCTTCCAGACCATCAGCAGGGCGTAGGCCGCCGCCCCGACGATGCCGATCGTCGCGACCAGATCGAACAGGGGCAGCGTCCGCTCCTCGACGATCCTGAAGCGGTCACGCAGCTGGCCGAGGATGGCGAGACCGACGTGGGCTGCCCGCATCGCCGAAACCATCATGCGCAGGATCAGGATGCTCATCAGCACCCGGATGATGATCTGCTCGACCCGTTCATTGAGCCCTAGCACCTGCACGGCGGCCACCAGGGAAACGTAGCCCACGATCAAGGCCGTGAGGTTGGCCATGATGCGCAGGAGTTTCTCGTCGTGGCCGTTGCGCGTCCTGGCGGTCAGTTTCCCGCCCCAATGGAGCACGAAGCTCCGCCCGATCACGGCCAGCCCCAGGCCGACCACGAACACCACGAGGGCCAGCACGATCGGATAGGTGGCCAGTACGTTCCAGGCGCCGGTCAGGGCCTCGGGCAACCAGGCCGGTGCCTGCGCGTGCGCTGGAAGCTCATTCATGCGTCCGTCTCCGTGGTCTGCGGGCCGAGGTGCTGTTCGCCACGCGATCTTGCCAGAGCGATCTGGCGGACGCGTTCACGCAGCCCGGACAGACGAGCGGCATCGAAGCGCTCGGAACACAGTTGGCACTGGCCCGATGCGTCGACGGGCGGCATGCCGTCGGGCTCGAGACCCTCGGCGGGCCGTCGGCAGCCCGCGCAGACCGGTCGTCCGGTCGGGCGCATCGAATGGTCGACGCTGACCCGATCGTCGAAGACGAAGCACTCCCCGACCCAGCGCGACTGCTCGGCAGGAATCTCGCGCAGATAGTTGAGGATGCCCCCATCGAGCTGGTAGACCTCGCGGTAGCCGCGTTCCAGCAGCCAGGCGCTGGCCTTCTCGCAACGGACACCGCCCGTGCAGAACATCGCCACGGGCCGCTCGGGCTCGAGGTTGGCCAGGGCCCAGTCTCCGAATTCGGTAAAGCGCTCGATGTCCGGGTCCGCCGCGCCTTCGAAGGTTCCCAGGGCGTATTCGTAGTCATTGCGCGTATCGACCAGCTGCACATCAGCGCGGCCGAGCAGCTCGTGCCAATCCTGCGGGCTGAGCGAACGGCCCGTCGGGGCCCGCCCGGGAATCAGGCTCGGGTCGAAGGTGATGATTTCGGGACGGATCCGGACCTTCAGGCGCAGAAAGGGCACCACCTCGACCGCCTGCCAGTTCAATACGGGCGCATCGACACCGACCTCGGTCGCGATCCAGTCCAACCAGGCATCGAGCGCCTCGCGCTCACCACCCAGACTGAAGTTGATGCCCTCGGGGGCGATCAGCACCGTGCCCTTGAGGCCGGCGGACTCGGCCCGGACCTTCAGTCGCTCGCGCAGCAGCGGGAGGTCGGCGAGCTCGACGAATTGGTAGGCGGAAAGCAGTTCGACCATGGTCTTGATGAAGCGCGCGGGCGCCAGGCTGAAGGAGCCTCAGATTATAGAAGAGTCCCCGGCCCGGAGGCCCGGTCGCACCGAAGCTCAGCCCAGGCTTCCATTGATGCGCACCCACCTGCTATACTTGACCGGATTTGTTCGGCCCAGCGGGGTCGGGCGATCACAAAACACACGCTCGTCATCAAGGATCGCGGGGTTGCCGCCAGATCCCTCTCGAATGGCCACGACGCTGGCCCATCGGATGGGATCGAAACGGTTCGCAGATCCGGGACGGGCGGAGGCTTAAACCCCGGACATCGCGCCTGTCGCATCTCGAACCCGATATCCCGGCCAGCTCGGCCGACGGGTCGCGGCGGCCATGTCCACGATCGCGAAGGACAAGATCATGCCTAACGTCACCATGCGCCAGATGCTCGAAGCTGGCGTGCACTTCGGTCACCAGACCCGCTACTGGAACCCCAAGATGGAGCAGTTCATCTTCGGCGCCCGTGGCAAGATCCACATCATCAACCTCGAAAAGACCCTGCCCCTGCTGAAGGAGTCGCTGGACTTCCTGAGCCGTCTGGCCAGCCGTCGCGGCACGGTGCTTTTCGTCGGCACCAAGCGCGCTGCCGGTCAGGCCGTGGCCGAAGAGGCCGCGCGCAGCAACAGCCCCTACGTCTCGCACCGCTGGCTCGGCGGCATGCTGACCAACTTCCGCACCGTGCGTCAGTCCATCAACCGCTTGAAGGAACTCGAGCAGATGGAAACCGACGGTTCCTTCGACCGCCTGGTCAAGAAGGAAGTGCTGCAGCTGACTCGTGAGCGCGACAAGCTCGAGCGCAGCCTGGGCGGCATCAAGAACATGAACGGTCTGCCCGACGCCCTGTTCGTCATCGATGTGGGCCATGAGTCGATCGCCGTCGCCGAAGCCCGCAAGCTGGGCATTCCGGTCGTCGCCGTGGTCGACACCAACCACTCGCCGGAAAACATCGACTACGTGATTCCGGGCAACGATGACGCCATCCGCTCGGTGCGCCTCTACGCTCAGCTGGCCGCCGACGCGATCCTCGAAGGCCGTGCTTCCGCCCCGGTTTCGGCCGGTGACGCGGACGAGTTCGTCGAACTGGACGCCGATGGCAACCCGGTCGAGGCCACCGAGACGCCGGCCCCGGCCAAGAAGAAGACCGCCTCCAAGGTGACCAAGAAGGCCGCCAAGAAGAAGGCCACCGCCAAGCCGGCTGAAGAGGCTGAAGCAGCTGAAGAAGCCCCGGCTGAAGAGGCCGCCGAGGCGAAGGCCGAGGACGCGACGGAAGAAAAGGCTGCCGAAGCTCCGAAGAAGAAGAAGACTTCGAAGAAGAAGGCCGCCAAGAAAAAGGCCGCCGCCAAGCCGGCCGACGACGAGTAAGGCCACTCGGACGAGGCGGTGGACGTCCGGTCCACCGCCTGGATTCAAGGGCAGCGCCCGGACAGGTCGCGGCCCGCAGCTTTCAACGAACATCTGGATAGAGAATCGCCATGAGCATTACTGCAGCACAAGTCAAGGAACTCCGCGAGCGCACCGGCGCCGGGATGATGGAATGCAAGAAGGCGCTGGTCGAGACCGGCGGTGACATGGATGCCGCCATCGAACACCTGCGCAAGTCCGGTCTCGCCAAGGCCGACAAGAAGTCGGCTCGCGTTGCCGCCGAAGGCGCGGTGCTGGACGCCACCGAAGGCGGTCGCAGCGTGCTGGTCGAGGTCAACAGCGAAACCGACTTCGTGGCCAAGGACTCCAACTTCCGCGCCTTCGCCGAAGAAGTCGCCACGCTGGCCGTCAATGCAGCCGACGTCGATGCCCTGAACGCCACTGCCATGGCCAGCGGCAGCAGCGTCGAAGACGCGCGCCAGCAGCTGGTCGCCAAGGTCGGCGAGAACGTCCAGGTTCGCCGTCTGGCGCACATGGAAGCCGGCGACGGCGTGGTCGGCACCTACATCCACGGCGGCCGCATCGGCGTGATGGTCGGCCTGGAAGGCGGCAACGAAGACCTGGCGCGCGACATCGCCATGCACGTGGCCGCGCTGAACCCGGCCTTCCGGGATGCCGAAGACGTGCCCGCCGAGGTGATGGAGAAGGAAAAGGACATCCTCATTGCCCAGGCCGCCGACAGCGGCAAGCCAGCTGATATCATCGAGAAGATGGTGCAGGGTCGCCTGAAGAAGCACCTGGCCGAAATCACCCTGACCGGCCAGCCCTTCGTCAAGGATGGCGATGTGACCGTCGGTGAGCTGCTCAAGAAGCAGGGCGCCAAGGTGATCGGCTTCGTTCGCATGGAAGTCGGTGAAGGCATCGAGAAGGAAGAAAGCGATTTCGCCGCCGAAGTGATGCAGCAGGCGCGCGGCGGCTGATCCAGCAACCAGTCCAGGAGGGGAGAGTCATGAGCAAGACCACGTTTCGGCGCATTCTGCTGAAGGTCAGCGGCGAAGCCCTCCTGGGCGAACTGGATTACGGCATCGATCCCAAGGTCAGCTCGCGCATCGCGCGCGAGGTGGCCGAGGTGGTCGATGCCGGCGTCCAGATCGGCATCGTCATCGGCGGCGGCAACATCTTTCGCGGCAAGGGCCTGGCCGCCTCCGGCATCGACCGGATCACCGGCGACCACATGGGCATGCTGGCCACGGTGATGAACGCCCTCGGACTGCAGGACGCGCTGGAGCGCGCCGGCGTGACGACCCGCGTCATGTCGGCCATCTCGGTCAGAGAGGTCTGCGAGGACTACATCCGCCGGCGTGCCGTCCGCCACCTGGAGAAGAACCGCGCGGTCATCTTCGCCGCCGGCACCGGCAACCCCTTCTTCACCACCGACACCGCCGCCAGCCTGCGCGCCATCGAGATCGGGGCCGACCTGATGATCAAGGCCACCAAGGTCGATGGCATCTACTCGGCCGACCCCGAGCTGGTCCCGGATGCCGAGCGCTACGAACAGCTCAGCTACGACGAGGTGATCGAACGCAAGCTGGCGGTCATGGACACCAATGCCATCGTGCTGTGTCGGGATCAGTCGATGCCGATCCGCATCATCGACCTGAACCAGCCGGGCAATCTCGATCGACTGATTCGCGGCGAAAGCGTCGGCACCCTGGTCAGCTGACCCTCTCCGCGCCGCCGGGCTGCAGCCGGGCGCCGGTGCCGCTACAATTCGCCAGTTATCCACATTCCGACGGCACCACGAGGTGGTTCATGCTCAACGACATCCAGAAAGACGCCCAGGCCCGGATGGGCAAGAGCGTCGAAGCACTCAAGGTTGAACTGGCCAAGATCCGGACCGGCCGCGCCCATCCCAGCCTGCTCGAACACATCACGGTCGACTACTACGGCTCGGAAGTGCCGCTGAACCAGGCGGCCAACATCAACGCCGAAGACGCGCGCACGCTCAGCGTCGTGCCCTTCGACAAGTCGATGGTGGCCAAGATCGAGAAGGCCATCATGACCTCCGATCTGGGCCTGAACCCGGCGACCTCGGGCGCCAATATCCGCGTCCCCCTGCCGGCCCTGACCGAAGAGCGCCGCGCCAGCCTGGTCAAGGTCGTGCACGCCGAAGGCGAGCAGGCCAAGGTCGCGATCCGCAACATCCGTCGCGACGCCAATTCGCAGCTCAAGGACTTCCTGAAGGAAAAGGAACTGACCGAGGACGATGTCCGCCGGGGCGAGACCCTGGTCCAGCAGATCACCGACGAGCACGTGGGCAAGGTCGATGAGCTGGTTGCGGTCAAGGAAAAGGAGCTGATGGAAATCTGACGCCGGTGACTGCCTCGACTCCATTGCCACGTCACGTGGCCATTGTCATGGACGGCAATGGCCGCTGGGCCGCCCGCCAGGGCAAGCCCCGATCGCACGGTCACCAGGCCGGCAGCGATGCGCTGCGGCGGGCGGTCGAGGCGATCGCCCGACACGGCATCCCCTACATGACCGTGTACGCCTTTTCCAGCGAGAACTGGCGTCGTCCGGCGATGGAGGTCAAGCAGCTGCTCGAGCTGTTCATGCGCGCCCTGACCCGGGAAGTGCGCGAACTCGACGAACACGGCGTGCGGATCCGTTTCATCGGCGACCGCTCCGCCTTCAACGCCGCGCTGCGCGACGGCATGCGCCGCGCCGAGAAGCGCACGGAAAACAACCAGCGCCTGACCCTCAACGTGGCCGTCAACTACGGCGGCCGCGCCGACATCGTCCGCGCCGCCCGGCGCCTGGCCGAATCCGTCCGCGCAGGCCAGCTTCGCTCGGAGGAGATCGACGAGTCGATCTTCAATCAGCACCTGGATCTCGGCGATGGACCGGAACCGGACCTGCTGATCCGCACCGGCGGCGAACGTCGCCTGTCCAACTTCCTGCTCTGGCAACTGGCTTACACCGAACTGTACTTCACCGAGGTGCTCTGGCCCGACTTCTCCGCCGAGCACGTCGACGAGGCCCTGCGCGACTTCGCTGGCCGAGACCGCCGATTCGGCGGACTGGGCCAGGTGCAGAATGCTTAAGACCCGGGTCATCACCGCCCTGCTGATCGCGACCTTCGGCCTGCTGGCCCTGTTCGCGCTACCCGTCACGGGCTTCGCCCTGGTCGCCGCCGCGGTGCTGCTGGGCATCGGCGGCTGGGAGGCTGCCCGGCTGGCCGGGCTGGACTCGCCGGTCGCCTGCCACGGTTTCGGCGCCGCCCTCCTGCTGATCGGACTGGCACTCGGTGCCTCGCTGGGGCTGCTGCCCTCGCTGCCCCTGCAGATCCCGACCCTTCCCATCGTGATCCCGAGCCTGCTCGGCGCCATCGCCGGCATGTGGCTGTTGCTGTTCCTCTGGCTGGCGGGCCCCAAATGGGGTGGGCAGCCTCGATCGGGCATGACCCTCTTCAAGCTGCTGGTCCTGACCTTGATCCTGCTGGGTGCCTGGCTGGCGATCAGCTGGCTGCAGGCGCGCTCGCCCTGGCTGGTGCTGTTCCTGATGCTGCTGATCGCCGCGGCCGACGTCGGCGCCTACTTCACGGGTAGAAGCGTCGGCGGCCCCAAGCTGGCACCCCGCATCAGCCCGGGCAAGACCTGGTCCGGCGTGGCCGGTGGCCTGGTGGCCACGATCCTGGTCACGGCCCTGGCCGCAGCCCTGCTGCCGGATGCACCGTTCCGACCGATGATCGCGGCCCTCGTGGCGGCAGTGCTGGCATGGATCTCGGTCGGCGGTGACCTGTTCATCAGCCTGCTCAAGCGCCAGCGGGGGCTGAAGGACAGCTCGAACCTGCTGCCCGGCCACGGCGGCATTCTCGATCGCTTCGACAGCCTCGGCGCCGCCCTGCCCTTCTTCGTCATCGCCGTGGCGCAGCTGGGCAGCTGATCGAACCAATCGCCCTGGGCGTTGCCGATACAATACGGACTGAAATCAAGACCCTGGCCGGCGGGCAAGTGCGCGTCGATCCATCACGACAACGGAACGAATGGACATACTGGGCCCCATCTTCTGGCTGATCGTTGCCCTCGGGCTACTGGTCACCTTTCACGAGTTCGGACACTACTGGGTGGCCCGACGCTGCGGCGTGCGCGTGCTGCGCTTCTCGGTGGGCTTCGGACAGGCCCTGTGGTCGAGAAAGGCCGCCGATGGCACCGAGTACCAGATCGCCGCGATTCCGCTCGGCGGCTACGTCAAGATGCTCGACGAACGCGAAGGCCCGGTCGACCCGGGCGAGCGCGAGCAGGCCTTCAACCGCAAGCCCGTGGGCCAGCGCATCGCCATCGTCGCGGCCGGACCGGCGTTCAATCTGATCTTCGCCCTGGCCGCCTTCTGGCTGATGTTCGTGGTGGGCATCCCCGAAACTCGCCCGGTGCTCGGTCCGACCCAGGGCATGGCCACGGAAGCCGGGCTGCACGAGGACGATCTGATCGTCGAGGTCGATGGGCAGCGCGTCGAGACCTGGACCCACACCCTGCTCAGCCTGATTCCGCCGGCACTCGACCGCCGCGCGATCGAACTGACGGTCGAGGAGCTCGATGGCGACCGCCGTTCCGTGGCGCTGCCGCTCGACCGACTGGGCGCGGACTTCGACGAAGAAAACACCCTGGAGCATCTGGGCCTTTCGCCCTGGCGACCGGACCTGCCGCCGGTGATCGGCGAGGTCAGCGCGGACTCACCGGCCGCCCGCGCAGGCCTGTCGGCCGGCGATCGCATCCTCAGCATCAACGGTGTGCCCGTCGACGGCTGGCAGGCGGTCGCCCGACTCATCCCCGAGCAGGCGCTGGGGGCCGAAGGGCAGCTCCTGCCGCTGACACTCGCGCTCGAGAATGGCGGCCGCGAATGGCAGATCGACATCACGCCGGAACTGAACGAAGGCCGTGCCGTGCTGGGCATCCAGGCCCCGCCGCCCGACGAGGCGCTGCAGGCACGCTTCGAGCGCAGCTTCACCGTGCTCAAACTCGGCCCGATCGACGCAGCCGGCGAATCCGTCGCCGAAACGGGACGCCTGACCGCGGCCACGCTGGGCATTCTCGGCCGGATGATCACCGGCAAGGCGTCCCTCAGCAACCTGTCCGGTCCGATCACGATCGCCCAGATGGCCCATTCCTCGGCGCGCCTGGGCTTTTCCCGCTTCCTGTTCTTTCTCGGCCTGATCAGCCTGTCGCTGGCCATCATCAACCTGCTGCCGATCCCGATGCTCGACGGCGGACACCTGCTCTACTACTTCATCGAGATCCTGAAAGGCTCGCCGGTTTCGGAGCGAACGCAGATCATGGGCCAGTACCTGGGCCTGCTGCTGGTGGTCAGTCTGATGAGTCTGGCCATATTTAACGATATATTACGTGTCTTCACCTAAACTTCGCGGGGCCCGACCCGAGCCCGCTCGGGATGCCCACGCACGACTGAATTCAAGGTTTTTCATGAACAAGCTCTGCCTTCTGCTCCTCCTGTCCGTGCTCGCGGCGCCGCTGGCCGCCGACACCTTTCGCATCGACGACATTCGCGTGGACGGTCTGCAGCGGATCTCCGAAGGCAACGTGTTCAGCTTCATCCCGGTCGAGGTCGGCGATACGATGAACCCGGCCATGAGCCGCGCGACGATCCGTGATCTGTTCCGCACCGGCTTCTTCGACGACATCACCTTGACCCGCGAAGGCAATGTGCTGGTCATCACGGTCGAGGAACGGCCGGCCATTTCGGACATCGCGATCGCCGGCAACCGCCAGATCAAGACCGAAGACCTGATGCCCGCCCTGGCCGGCATCGGCATCAGCGAAGGCGAGATCTTCAACCAGCTCGAACTCGATCGCGTCCAGCAGGAGCTCGTTCGCCAGTACCACAGTCGCGGCCACTACGCGGCAGAAGTCGATGCTCGCGTCACCCGCCTGGCCCGCAACCGGGTCAACCTGTCGATCTTCATCGACGAGGGCAAGCAGGCCCGCATCCGCCACATCAACATCGTCGGCAACGAGTCCTTCGACGAGGACGAACTGCGCGACGACTTCGAATCCCACGATCGCCGCAGCCTGTACTTCTGGCGCGACAATCATCGCTACACCCGCGAAAAGCTGTCCGGGGACCTCGAGTCCCTGCGTTCCTACTACCTCGATCGTGGCTACATCGATTTCGCCATCGAATCGACCCAGGTCTCGATCAGTCCGGACAAGCAGGACATCTACATCACCGCCAACGTGCGCGAGGGCGAGGTCTACCGGATCAGCGACGTGCAGCTGACCGGCGAACTGATCCTGCCCGAAGAAACCCTCCGGCGCCTGATCCGCGTCGAGCCCGGCGACACCTTCTCGCGCCGGGACATGGAAAGCAGCATGGAGGGCATCACCGCCCTGCTCTCCAACATCGGCTACGCCTTCGCCAACGTCAATCCGATGCCGCGGGTCGATCGCGACACCCGCGAAGTGTCCCTGACCTTCTTCATCGAGCCCGGCAAGCGCGTCTACGTCCGCCGCATCAACTTCACCGGCAACACCCAGACCAAGGACGAAGTGCTGCGCCGCGAGATGCGCCAGTTCGAGGGCGCCTGGTTCTCGCAGCTGGCCCTGGATCGCTCGCGCCAGCGCCTCGAACGCCTCGGCTACTTCGACAACGTCAACTTCGAGACCACGCCCGTCGACGGCAGTGATGACCAGGTCGACATCATGGTCTCCGTCGAGGAGCAGCCCTCGGGCAGCTTCCAGGTCGGCCTCGGTTACTCGCAGTTCCAGGGCATCATCCTGTCCGTGGCCGTCGAGCAGGACAACTTCCTCGGCTCGGGCCGCAAGGTCGGCTTCTCGGTCCAGCGCAGCCGCATCCTGACCCAGGCGGGCTTCAGCTACACCAACCCGTACTTCACCGATGACGGCGTCTCGGCCGGATACTTCCTGCGCTACAGCGAGTTCGACACCCTGGGCCGCTCGTCGAACAACATCGCCTCCTTCTCGACCAGCCAGGCCGCCGCCGGCCTGAACTTCGGCTTCCCGGTGACCGAGCTCGACTTCCTGCGCTTCGGCGCCTCCGCGCAGCGCGTCGACATCAACCTTCCCGGCTTCTTCGGCCCGCCGCCCGAGAACCCGGACGCCCCGATCGAGGAGTGGATCCTGCAGATTCCGGGCGATCGCCCGCTGGGCATCTCCCTCGATGAGGACGGCGACGGGCTGCTGTCCAGCAGCGAGCGTCGCATCACCACCTTCCGTCTCGACGGCACCTGGTCGCGGGACAGCCGGAACCACTACCTGAACCCGACGCGGGGCTCCCTCAACCGCCTGACCGCCGAGGTCGCCCTGCCCGGCTCGACGCGTGAGTTCTTCAAACTCAGCTACCGCTTCCGCAAGTACTGGCCGATCGGCGACACCTGGGCGCTGGGCCTGCGTGGCGACCTGAGCTACGGGGATGCCTACGACAACTACGATGCGGAACTCGGCATCGAGCCGATCGACCCGGAGATCGTCGAAGGCAATCGCCGCACCTGTCTGATCGACGAGGTCGTGACCTTCGACGCCGGCCTGCCCTTCTACGAGCACTACTACGGCGGTGGCGTGTCGGATATCCGCGGCTTCGACGACAACTCGCTCGGACCGAAGGATCAATTCTGCCGGTCCGTGGGTGGGGACCTGAAGGTCGCCGCCGGTCTCGAGCTGGCCTTCCCGCTGCCCTTCGTCGAGTCCAGTGGCACGCGTCTGGCCCTGTTCATCGACGCCGGCAACGTCTATCGCGACTGGGACAGCTTCGATACGGACCTGATCCGCGCCTCTGCCGGCATCGCCCTGACCTGGCGGGCACCCGTGGGACCGATTATCATCAACCTCGCGCGGCCGATCCGCAAGCTGGACGGGGACGACACCCAATCCCTGCAGTTCACCTTCGGCCAGTTCTTCTGACCTGAATGTTGCATGCCTGCTGCCATGACCACGCCGATTGCCCGCCGCGGCCGACCAGCCCCGGGCCCGCTCCGAGCGGGCCGGGCGATGGTGCTGGTCTGCGGGCTCCTCGCCGGCTGGTCACTGCAGGCCCAGGAGAATCTGAGGATCGGCTTCGTCGACATGGTGCGCCTGTTTGACAGCGCACCGCAGCTGATCGCCGCACGCGAGGCCCTGGACGTCGAGTTCCGGCCCCGTAACGAGGCCCTGCTGGCCGACGAGGCCCGGCTGGACTCGCTCAATCGCCAGATGCTCGAGATCCAGAACCCGGGTTCCGAAGAACGTCAGAGCCTGGAGCGGCAGATCAGGAACCTGCAGCGCTCCATCGAACGGCGTCGCGAGGACCTGGCCCAGGAACTTCGTTTCCGCACCAATGCCGAACGCAAGGACATTGAAGACGCCATCCAGATCGCCATCAGCCAGGTGGCCGAAGAGGGTGGTTTCGACCTCATTCTGACCAGCCCGGTGGCCTTTGCCTCCGAGCGAATCGACATCACCCCTCGAATCCTCGCCTGGCTCGAGGCGGACTTCGAGTCTGGCGCGACCGCCGCGGGAGAGACGCCGTGACCCACAGGACCCTTGGCGAACTGGCCGAGCGATTCGAGCTCGAGCTCCGCGGGGACGCCGCGCACCGCATCCGCGGCCTGGCCACGCTGGCCGCCGCCGGGCCGGAAGACCTGGCTTTTCTGGCCAACCCGGCCTACATCGGCCAGCTCGCCGACACGCGCGCCGGCGCGGTGATCGTGGCCGCGGATCAGGCCGAGCGCTGCCCGGGGAACGCCCTGATCAGCCGCGACCCCTACGTGGCCTGGGCGCACATTGCCGCCCACCTGAACCCGGCACCCGCCGCTACACCCGGTCGACATCCGAGCGCCGTCGTGGCGGACTCGGCCTCGGTGGATCCGAGCGCCAGCATCGGCGCCCAGGTCAGCATCGGCGAGCACTGCCGAATCGGCCCGCGAGCCATCATCGGACCCGGCTGCGTGCTCGAAGACGACGCCGAGATCGGTGCCGACTGCCGCCTGGTGGCGCAGGTCTTCATCGGCCGCGAGTGCCGGCTGGACGAGCGGGTGCTGATTCACCCCGGTGTCGTCATCGGCGCGGACGGCTTCGGCCTGGCCTTCGAGCGCGATCACTGGATCAAGGTGCCGCAGATGGGGCGGGTGCGGATCGGTGCCGACTGCGAGATCGGCGCCAACACCACGATCGACCGTGGCGCCATCGAAGACACCGTTCTCGAAGAGGACGTGCGTCTGGATAACCAGGTCCAGATTGCCCACAATGTACGCATCGGCGCGCACACGGCGATCGCCGGCTGCACCGGCATCGCCGGCTCCACGTCCGTAGGACGCTACTGCATGATCGCAGGCGCCTGCGGCATCGCCGGCCATCTGCAGATCACCGACAAGGTGGTCATCACCGCGATGAGCACGGTGCTGGAATCCATCACCGAACCGGGCCAGTACGGCTCGGGCATTCCGGCTCGACCGCAGCGCCAGTGGCAGCGCGTCCTGGTTCGCCTGGGCCAGCTGGACGGCTGGTTCCGACGACTGCGATCGGCGGAGAAATCCATCGACGGCCAGGGCCGTTGAACTGACGAAGACGAAGGCATGAGCGAACAGACTCCCATCGATATCGAGACCATTCTCGGCCTGCTACCGCATCGCTACCCGTTTCTGCTGGTCGACCGGGTACTCGAGTACCACCTGGACGCCCCGCCGCGCATCCGGGCGCTGAAGAACGTGACCATGAACGAGCCCTTCTTCCAGGGCCATTTCCCGGGCCACCCGGTCATGCCCGGCGTGCTGATCCTCGAGGCCATGGCCCAGGCGGCCGGTTGCCTGGCTCATCTGGCCCGCGAAGCCGAGCAGGCCGAGGAGCAGCTCTACTACCTGGTCAAGATCGACAAGGCACGCTTCAACCGCGTCGTCGTCCCGGGCGATCAGCTGATCTTCGAGGTCGAGCAGAAGCGGCTGATGCGGGGCATGGGGCTGTACACCGCCACCACCCTGGTCGATGGCAAGACCGCCTCCAGCGCCGAGATTCTCTGCGCGGCGCGGCCTGCAAGCGCGAAATGATCCACGCCAGCGCCATCATCGAAGACGGCGCCTCGATCGCCGAGGATGTGGAGATCGGGCCGTTCAGCATCATCGGGCCCGAGGTCACGATCGACGCCGGCTGTTGGATCGGACCGCATGTGGTCGTCACCGGGCGCACGCGCATCGGCGCGAACACGCGGATCTTCCAGTTCGCCTCGATCGGAGAGGAACCGCAGGACAAGAAGTACCATGGCGAAGAGTCATCGCTGGAAATCGGCGAAGGCAACACGATCCGCGAGTACGTCACCATCAACCGCGGCACGGCCGATGGCGGCGGCGTGACTCGTCTTGGGGACAACAACTGGCTGATGGCGTACTGCCACATCGCCCACGACTGCCAGGTCGGCTCGAACGTGATCATGGCCAATGGCGCCACCCTGGCCGGCCACGTCATCGTCGGCGACTGGGTGATCTTCGCCGGTTATTCCGGCGCCCACCAGTTCTGCCGGATCGGCGACCACGCCTTCCTCGGCATGTACGGTGGGGTCAATCAGGACGTGCCGGCCTACGTCATGGTCTCCGGTCAGCCGCCACGGCCTCGTGGCATCAATTCAGAAGGCCTCAAGCGGCGCGGCTTCAGCGCCGAGGACATCCGCCACATTCGCGACGCCTACCGCACGATCTACCGCAGCGGCCTGAAGCGCGACGAAGCCCTCGAACTGCTTCGGCAGCGCCTGCCCGAGCAACCCGCCATCGCGGCGATGATCGAATCCGCCGAGGCGAGCCAGCGCGGCCTGCTGCGCTAGGCAGGCATGAAACTGGTGCTCTGTGCCGGAGAGACCTCCGGAGACCAGATCGCCGCCGACCTGGCGCTCGAACTCAAACGCCGGGTTCCCACGATCGAACTGGCCGGTCTAGCTGGTCCGGCCATGCAACGAGCCGGGGTCGAGGCCTGGTTCGATCTCGACGAACTCAATGTCATGGGCCTGAGCGAAGTCATCGCCCACCTGCCCCGCCTGCTGCGTCTGAGGCGAGACTTCAGTCGCCGGATCCTGGCCTGGCAGCCCGACGCCTTCATCGGCGTCGATGCACCCGACTTCAACCTGGGCCTGGCCCGTCGCCTGCGAAAACGCGGCGTCACGACGATGCACTACGTCTCTCCGTCGGTCTGGGCCTGGCGCGCTGGCCGGATTCCGAAGATCGCCCGCTCCCTCGATCTGCTGCTGACCCTGTTCCCCTTCGAGCCCGAGCTGTACCGACCTCATGGCCTCGAGGCCGAGTTCGTCGGCCATCATCTGGCCGACGAGCTGGCCAAGGTCCCTGATCGCCAGGCGGCCCGCAAGACGCTGGGCTTCAGCGAATCGTCCCCGCTGATCGCATTGCTGCCCGGCAGCCGTGGCGGTGAACTCCGCCGCCATGCCAGGCTGATCGGCGAAACGGCACTGCGGCTTCGGGCCCGGCACCCGGCCAGCGAACTGGCCCTGCTGCTCGCCCGCGAGCAGGACCGGGCCCTGATGAGCGAGCTGGCCGGCGAGGCGATGGAACAGGCTGGCCTTCGAATCCTGATCGGGCAGACCCGCCTGGGGCTGCGCGCGGCCGACCTCGCCATCGCCGCCTCCGGCACGGTCACCCTGGAAGCCTTCCTGCTCGGCTGCCCGCTGGTCGTGTACTACCGGCTGGCGCCATCGACCTATGCAATGGCCAGAGCGCTGCGTCTGGTCAAGAGCCAGCACGTCTCCCTGCCCAATATCCTGACCCGACAGGCCCTGGTCCCGGAATGCCTGCAGCACGAGGCCACGGCCGAGCGCCTGAGCAAGGAGGCGCAGCACTGGCTCGAGCATCCGGCACGGGTCGAGGCCTATCGCGAACAGTCCGCCCGATGGGCCGACACCCTGGCCCGCGGCGCCGGGGCCCGCGCCGCCGACGCGATCCTTGCGCACCTCGGGCATGCCTGAGCCGATCCGCATCGCCGGCGTGGACGAAGCCGGCCGCGGTCCGCTGGCCGGGCCCGTCGTCGCCGCCGCCGTCATCCTCGACCCGCGCCGGCCGATTCCCGGCCTGGCCGATTCCAAGGCCCTGTCGGCCAGGAAACGCGAAGCGCTGGCCGAGGCCATCCTCGACCGGGCCCTGGCCGTCGGCATCGGCCTGGCCGAGCCGGACCTGATCGACCGGATCAATATCCTCCAGGCGACCTTCGTGGCCATGCGCCTGGCCGTCGAACAGCTCGACCCGAGCCCGGACCTGGTCCGCATCGATGGCAATCGCCTGCCCCAGCTGGCCGTGCCGGCCCAGGCCATCGTCGGCGGCGACGCCAGCGACTCGGCGATCGGCGCGGCCAGCATCATTGCCAAGACCCACCGCGACCGGTTGATGGTCGAGCTGGACGCCCGCTACCCGGCCTACGGCTTCGCCCGCCACAAGGGCTATCCGACCGCCGCCCACCTGGCCGCCCTGGAGCAGCACGGCCCCTGTCCGGCCCACCGCCAGAGCTTCCGCCCGGTCGTCCAGAACCGCCTGTTCTGAACCGAACTGACCACCCTCCGAGACGCCATGGCAGGGCGCGCGGCTCGCCGCGCACCGTGCCTGCCGGGACGGCCCATGGCCTCAACCCGGTCAGAAATCGGCGCGCTTTTCGCACATCCGAACACAGAGATCAAGTGCAAATTTGCACTTCGTCACACTTTCTTCTATATTCCTCTGCCGAGGGGCTGTAAACCGCTAAACCAAGAGGAGAAAACCAATCATGTTTCGACTTGCCAAGGCAGTCTGCCTTCTAGTCTTGCTGACAACATTCGGTTCCGTATGGGCCAATACGGGAGTGGCCTTCGTCCACGGAACCGGCAAACAGACCAATGCACTGGCCGACTACTGGACCAGTGACATGGTCAACTCGGTCCGTCAGGGCCTGCCGAACCAGGCCAACTACGTGGTCATCAACTGCGATTTCGAGCAGTACATGTGGGATTCGCAGGCCGCGGGCTGCCTGGCCGGCCAGCTGCACAGCTTCATCACCAGCCGCAACATCACCGACCTGGTGGTGCTGACCCACTCCAATGGTGGCAACGTGATGCGCTGGATCATGTCGAACCCGACCTGGGACAGCCGCTACCCGACCGTCATCAACTCCATCCGCTGGGTCAACGCCCTGGCCCCGTCGAGCCTCGGCACGCCGCTGGCCGACGCGGTCATGTCCGGCAACATCTTCGAGGCCTCGCTCGGCTGGCTGCTCGGCTACCAGAGCGACGCAGTCCGCATGCAGCAGACCAGCTGGATGCAGTACTACAACTCGACCTGGCTGCTCGGCACCTCGGGCCGCCCGTCGCTTCCGAAGGGCTTCTGGAACGTCGTGGGGAGCGACGTCCACGCGGCCATCTGGAACGGCGCGTCCTACTGCGGTGGCTACCAGTACCAGGTCGGTCTGGCGATCACCCAGGCCTGGCTGAATTCCTGCTCCGATGGCTTTCTCGAATGTTCGAGCCAGAACGGCGCGGGCTCGCTGTGGTTCTACGACTACCAGCGGACCCAGAGCGGTCGCAAGCTCTCGCACCACCAGAGCCGACGCGACTGCTTCAATCTCGACGTCATTCTGCGCAACGACATCTGAACCGGAGGCCACATGAAACTCATCAAGACACTGACTCTTACCAGCCTGCTGGCCCTGTCGACCATCGCCATGGCACAGGTCGAGTGGCTCCCGGCTGGCAACAACGATCTCCAGGCCAGCCAGCTCGAGCGCAGCGCGCGCAACCTGCCGGCCAGCCTGCATCATGAGAGCGCACCCATCAACTTCGCCTGGGGCCCCGAGCAGGCGCTCCAGGGCCGCCCCTTCAACGGCGGTCCGACCCCGGCCGAAGGCGATCGTCCGCAGGCCACGAGCCGCGGTTACTTCGTCGATGTGACCGGTGCCGAGCTGGCGCGCGGCGTGGAGCTGCCGCTGAGCGCACCGGGCGCGGTCATTCGCGTCTCCGCGCTCGAGTCGGGTTCACGCCTTTCGCTCGATCCGGCGGCGCTTCGCCTGAACATGAACGGCCGCCCCATCAGCGCTGACTTCGGTCAGGGCAATGTGGCCACGGGCCGCGATCTGCGGGATCAGGGCATGCGGGTACCGGAAGACAGCCTGGCCTTCCGCCTCGGCCGCGACAGCTCGGCGGGTCAGCTGCAGCTCAGCCATGGCGGCCTGCCGCAGGATCAGGCCCTGGTCATCCACGTGCACGAGCCGAACAGCGAATGGGTCGCAACCCTCAGTCTTCCGCGCCAGAACTTCCTGAGCGGTGAGGCCCTGACCTTCGATCTCGGCATCGGCAACGCTCGCCAGAGCGTCTCTGCGCGTTCGGTGCAGGCCGTGCTGGTCAGCCCGGATGCCGCCCAGACCTGGCCCCTGGGCCACGCTCGCAACGGCCAGCTGACGATCGCTGCCGCACCGATGGCTGCCCGCATGCAGCCGGGTGCCGGCCTGTACGAAGCGCGCGTCTATGCCGAGACGGAAGTCAATGGCGTGACCGTCCGTCGTGATCTGAGCCTGGCCCTGAACATCGCCCCGGCGATTGCCCGCTTCAACGGTGCGGTCTCCAAGGGCCGTTCGGCGGGTCTGAACCTGAACCTCGGAGTCGAGACCATCGCTTCGGGCCGCTATCAGGTCAATGCCGAGGTCTACGGCACCAATGCCCGGGGTCAGCTCGAGCCGCTGGCCTTCGTCCAGTCCGCCGCCGTGCTCGGCGCCGGCCGTGGCAGCATCCAGCTCGACGTCGATGCCGGTCTGCTGCGCAGCAGTGGTCTGAGCGCGCCCTACGAGGTGCGCAATCTGATGCTGCTGGACCAGGGCCGCATGTACCTGCTCGAACAGCGCGAGCGCGCCCTGCACATCGCTCGCTAATCCACTCCGTCCGAACGGACAAGGGGCCGCCGGCGACCTTCGGGTCGCCGGTTTTTTTTGCGCATGACACTCAGCCATATAAAGAAGGGATTGAACCACAGATTGCGCAGATGAGCGCAGATTGATTTCGATGCCTTGGGTTCATTCAAGTCCATAGGCAGAACCGGGGCCCTGAGCTCGCCCGGAGACTGAGTTCAGGAGCGATCCCGACGCCTGGCCGCCTCAGCCCGTTCTGAAGCCGGGTGATGGGATGGCCGACCCCGGGTCCAGCGACTCGACCCGATCGACCCGCGCCGCTGCCGGCCCCTTGCTCAGCCAGGCTTCCAGCGCATCGAGTGCAGCAGCCTCGCCGTGAGCCAGGACTTCGACGGCGCCGTCGGCCAGATTGATGGCGTGGCCGCTCAGGCCCAGGGGCTCGGCCTGGCGCCGGGTGGAGGCACGGAAGAACACGCCCTGCACTCGGCCTTCGATGCGCCAGCGGCGGGTCTCGGCCATCCGCCTCAACCGTTGCTGTCGATCCAGCCGCTGATCTGCTCGCCCGTGACCGGGCCGATCCAGGTCTGGGCCAGCCTGCCGTCCGGATCGATCAGGTAGGTGGTCGGCAGGGCCCGCGGGGCGCCGAAGGCGCTGGGCGGGTCGTAGACGTCGACCAGCAGGATCGGATAGGTGGCCGGGTACTCGACCAGAAACTCGCGAAAGACCTCGACCTCCGTGTCTTCGAAGGCCAGCCCCAGCACCGTGATGTCGGCGCGGCTGTCGTGCAGGTTGGACAGGTCGGGGATTTCCTTGCGGCAGGGCGCGCACCAGGTGGCCCAGTAGTTGACCACGACCCAGTCGCCACGATAGTCGTCCAGGGCGTGATCGCGTCCGTCGAGATCCGGCAGGCTGAAGGCAATGGTCGGGGCCTCCGGCGACGCGGACTCGGCGATGCTCGAATCGCTGTCGGCCAGGGCATGGCCCGCAAGCAGGCTCAGGACCAGAATCAGACGGCTCATTCCTTTTCCTCCAGATGGTACTGCAGCAGGGACTTGATGGACTGTTCCATCATGCCATGGGCGCGGTGATCGACGGGTCGAAGTCGCTCGACCAGGGCTCGGTCCCAGTGGCTGTCGACGGGCAGGGCCTCGAGCTCCCCGACCGGCAGCACGAAGGGACCCGAACGATACAGCTCGCCCAGGGTCAGCTCGTCGAGATCGGCGCTGAGCAGCCAATCGCCCTCGTCGTCCAGATGGATCATCCGAGCCGCATGCAGGACCTCGAGCAAGCGCTGGATCTGCGCTTCGCTGGCGCTGGGCTCGCGCTGGCCCAGGTCCTGGACCGACAGGGCCTGGCCACGACGCTGGGCCTGCCAGAAATGGCCGAGCAGGCGCAGAGCCAGCAGTAGTTCGTAGCGGCGCTCGAAGCGCTGCTCGGCACGCTGGTAGTTGAAGGTCGTCAGGGCCGCCGACAGGCTGGCGCCGAGCAGCACGACCACCCAGCTGACATAGATCCAGACCAGGAAGATCGGCACCGTGGCCAGGGCGCCGTAGAGGCGCTCGTAGGTCGGGAAATGCGTCACGTAGAGCACGAAGCCGCGCTTGGCCGCCTCGAACAGCAGGGCCGACACCAGGGCCCCGGCCAGGGCATGGTGGACGCGAACCCGCCGATTGGGCACGACCAGGAAGACCAGGGCAAAGCCGATCATCGCGACGAAGAACGGCGTGGTATTCAGAATGAAGGCCTGCATGGCCCCGCGGACGGCCTCGGGCGCGAGCAGGGGCAAGGCGGCCAGATAGGAGGTCAGACCGAGGCTGGCGCCCATCAGCATCGGCCCCAGGGTCAGCACGGCCCAGTAGGTGATCAGGCGCGAACCGATCCGCCGCGGCGTGCTGACGCGCCAGATCCGATTGAAGCTCTTCTCGATGGTGGCCATCAACAGGATCGCGGTGACGACCAGGAAAACGGTGCCCGCGCCCGTCAGGCCCGCCGTGCGCCCGACGAATTCCTGCAGGTAGAGCTGAACCTGGTCACCGGCCGCCGGCACGAAGTTCTGGAAGATGTAGGTCTCGATGTCGTTCGCCCACTGATCGAAGACGGGAAAGGCCGACACCACGCCGAACATCACCGCCATCAGCGGCACCAGGGCCAGCAGGCTGGTGTAGCTGAGCGCGCCGGCCGCCTCGAAACTGCGATCGAATCGGAACTGCTGCCACAGATGCACCGAGAAGGCCCTGAGCCAGGCCAGGTCGGTCAGTGCGGCCAGCGGCGTCAGCGGCTCGTTGGCTTTCTCCATTGACTTCGGGCGGGTAGACTTGCCGTCGACCGTCTTCTGCCCATCGGATTTGTTCATGACCGTTACCATCTATCACAATCCTCGCTGCTCCAAGAGCCGTCAGACCCTGGCCCTGATCGAGGACAAAGGCATCACGCCCGAGGTGGTCCGCTATCTGGACTCGCCGCCCTCGAAGGCCGAACTCAAGCGTATCATCGGCCTGCTCGGCTGTTCAGTCCATGATCTGATTCGCAGCGGCGAGAGCGAGTACCGCGAGCTGGGCCTGTCGAAGGACACGCCGGATTCAACACTGATCGACGCCATGGTCAGCCACCCGCGCCTGATCCAGCGCCCGATCGTCATCCACGATGGCCAGGCCCGCCTGGGCCGGCCACCCGAGCAGGTGCTGGAGATCCTGGAATGACCCAGGTCCTGATCGTCGTGCATTCCGTGCACGGCAACACCCTGGCGATGGCCCGAGAAGTCGCTCGGGGCGTCGAGGAGATCGAGGGCGCCGAGGCCCGCCTGCGCGCCGTCGAGCCGATCACCTCGGCCATCGACCCGAAGCCTCGCGAGCTGCCCGAGGACGGGCCGTCCCTGGTCGAGAAGCGCGATCTGCACGACTGCGACGCGATGATCCTCGGTAGCCCGACCCGCTTCGGCAACATGGCCTCGGCGATGAAGCACTTTCTCGACGGCACCGGCTCCGAGTGGTTCTCCGGCGCCCTGGCGGGCAAGCCCGCCGGCGTGTTCACCTCCACCTCGACCCTGCACGGCGGCCAGGAAGCCACCCTGCTGAGCATGATGGTGCCCCTGCTGCACCACGGCATGGTCCTGGTCGGCCTGCCCTACACGGAGCCGGCCCTGACCCGCACCCGAAGCGGCGGCACGCCCTACGGCCCCAGTCATCTGGCCGGGCCGGACAGCGACCGCCCCCTCGACGAGGACGAGCGGCGACTCTGCCGCCTGCTCGGTCGCCGCGTAGCCGACATGGCGGGCCGCCTGAAATGATTTCCCTGAGCTGGTGTCGCTGGAGCCTGCTCGGCCTGGTGCTGCTGCAGCCGCTGTGGTTCGCCTGGTGGAGCCCGCCGAGCAGCGTGCCGGTCTGGCTGGTGCTGGGCCTTGCCCTGCTGCCGCTGCTGCTCGTGCTGCCGGGCAGCTGGCGCCTGAATGGTCGTAGCCTGGTGATCGCCGGCTGCCTGCTGATGGGCTATTTCTGCATCGGCGTCATGGAGGCCTGGGCCAGCCCGGCGGCCCGCTGGCCCGCCCTGCTTCAGGTGCTGCTCTGCCTGTTGTTCTTTACTGGACTGGCAACGATTCGGCGGGTTCGAGCCAGCTCCGACTGAGACGTCGAAGCTCGTCGAGACGTTCGGCGGCAAAATCCATTTCGGGACTGACCTGCCCCAGCTCTCTCATGGGTACCGGCAGTTCACGCCAGCGCTCGCGAAAGGCCGTCAGTCGATCGCGGCCGATCGCGGCCGCCTGGGCCAGCGGAACGCCGGAGTCGCGCAACTGACGCAGCCGATCGCGGGTCAACAGGCCGCTCTCGCCGGACAGCAGCGCCCGGACTTCTTCATCGTGACGGATCACGCGCGGATAGTGGAGTTCGAGAATCCGCCGAAGCAGGCCGGTGTTGTCCGCCACCTCGGCCATCGCCGTGGCCAGGGGATCGTTCTCGACCGCGTTCAGGGGACTGAGCAGACGCGTGGCGAGCTGGCGCTCCCGACGACTGGCCAGGCTGCTCAGTTCGGCCTGGACCTCCAGGGCCAGCTCCGTGCCCGCGCTCGATTCGATCGACTCGACCCGATCGCCGGTGACGAACCAGTCCCGCCATTCCGCTCCCAGCTCCCAGTTGGCCAGGATTTCGGCCTCCGCCGTGGTCGGCTGGCTGACGAAATAGGTCAGACGATCCGGGACCAGGCCCAAGTGACCTGTGGGCAGCTGGCTGGGGATCGGCTGGCCGGCGAGCTCGTCGGGGCAGTCCATTTCGAGCACGGCCGGGTCCGACGAGGCGAACAGGTAGTGGCGGGGTTCGGCCGCACGGAGGCGCTGCCGGAAGACGACTTCGGTGACCCCCTCCCGATCGAAGCTGCCGACCAGATCGAAGCTCAGATAGCCGTCGTAGTTGGCGACGCGCGGGTCCTCGTTGGCGGCGGGCCGCTGCTGGCGATCGACCCATCGTACTTCGTCGTAGCAGAGCGATAGCTGACCCATCCGCAGCTGGTCTGCCAGCAGATAGGCATTCGGAAACTGCCCGAGCAGGGCCCGACTGACGGGCAGCGCCGCGCGAACCCCGCAGACCTGGGCCTCGGGACAGGGTCCCACGGTCAGCGCTTCAGGACGATAGCCGGTCTGCTGCGCCGCATCGCCATCGAGATCGATGTCGGCAAGCGGGCGGGTGACCTCGGCGTAGAAGAGCCCGGAGGCTTCGACGACGCGCTGGCCCAGGCTCACCAGCGCACGCTCATGGAGATCGAGCAGACGCTCGACCGGATCCCGCCGCTGCCCGCCGGTGCCGGTCAGGCAGTCGATGAAGGCCTCCGCCTCGACGCGCTGACGGTTCGCCTGCCGTGCGAAGACATCGACCGCTTCACGCCAGCGCGGCGAATCGAAGAACACCGGCCGTTGCGAGACCCAGCTTGCCAGGTACTGGGCCAGTAGCGACCATTCCAGCGGATTCTCCCAGGACGGCGCCGTGCAGCTGGAACCCAATAACCAGTTCAGATGCCCATCCAGGTAGGCCGCGCGCTGCCAGCTGACCAGGCCCATCTCGCGCCGCAGGAACAGCGCCGAATACGGCCCGTCGCCATCCCCGACGAGTTCCTCCCGGCCCAGCTGGGTACTCATGAGCTCGACCAGGCGCTCGAGGCAGCGCTCGAAGACCTCCCTTGGCAGCGGCCCCACGAGCAGGGGATCGGCCGTGCAGGAGGCCACCGCCGCGCGCAGGTCTTCGCGGACGGGCTGATCGAGATAGTAGGCCGCATCACCCGCGAACAGGGCCAGGCGCGCATAGGCGTCGGCCAGCTCCGCCATGGCGGCGGCCACGCCGGCCGCTTCACCGGCCAGGTTCAGGGCCGCGTCTTCGAGCAGGGCCAGGATCGCCGGCAGATCCGAATCGGTCTGGCGCAGGTTGCGCCCTGGCTCGGCGCTGAAGGACTCGAGCAGAGCCGCCATTGCGGCGGCTTCCGAGGCTGGCGCTTCCAGGCCGGTGATTCTGGACAGGGCTTCCAGCGACAGCCAGGCGGCGTTCAGACGCTCGCCCCGGGCCCAGGCGCGTCCAGCTTCGATGCGAATGATCTCGGCACGCAGCGCCGCCTTTTCCTGTGCGTCTTCGAGCTCGGCCAGGCGGCGAACCCGCCCTGCCTGCTCCAGTGCCTCGGCCTCCGGCTCGGGCAGCCCCGCCGGTACCGAGAGGCCGTCCGCGGCCGTTGCCGGTGCGCCCTCTTCGGGATCGGCCGCCTCGTCCATCTCCTCACCCTCAGCGCCCGGCAGTTCGGATTCGACGGGCTCAGCGGGCGGCGGGCGCATCAGGGTCTGCCAGTAGGCTTCGATTTCACTGGCCGGGTCGACCACAGCCACCGATGCGAGCCTGGCGGCAAGGCGATTCCAGACCTCGGGCGCCTGGAGTGCGATGAGCGACTGCATCCGGGCCAGGCGACCCGCTTGGCGGTCGGGGGCGAGCAATTCGGACACCCGATCCAGATCGGGCGTGGGCAAGGCGCTGTCGAGGGTCTGGAGATTTCGCTCTCGGGCGTGCACCAGCCAGGCGAACAGGCCATCGGCCATCGGCGCCTGCTCTGGCAGCACCTGATCGGCGGCTGCGGCCAGCGCGAGACGATGGGTCTCGACACCCGCACGCCATTGACCGGCATCGGTCTCGGGTTCGGCCAGCCAGAGCTCCAGGGCGAGACTCGCCTGACGCGCCCGATCGGCCGTCGACGCCTGCCAGTGCCAGGCAAGGGCCGCGTCGGACAGGGCCGCAGCCAGCGGCGAGCTCGAGCAGGCCAGAAGCAGCGCCAGTGCAGTCATCGGGACGAATCGTGTCATGCCGCTATACTACCGTGCCCGATCCATCCCGAGTGCGGACCTTGAAGAAACTCGATATCCTGACGACCGGCGGCACGATCGACAAGATCTACTACGACGACAAGTCCGATTATCAGATCGGGGAACCGGAAATCGCCCGCATTCTCAGAGCCATGAACGTGGCCTTCGAATGGGAGATCCGGGCGCTGATGCGCAAGGACTCCCTGCACATCAACGACGACGATCGGGCCCTGATCCGTCAGGCCATCCTGGCCAGCGACGACGAGCATTTCCTGATCACCCATGGCACCGACACCATGGTCGAGACGGCGGCCGCGCTCGGCGACGTGGGCAATCGGGTCATCGTCATGACCGGAGCGCTGAACCCGGCGCGCTTTATCGATTCCGATGCGGTGTTCAATATCGGCTGCGCCGTCGGCGCGGTCCAGTGCCTGGGACCCGGCATCTGGATCGCCATGAATGGCCGCATCTGGGATCCGCGACGGGTGCGCAAGAACCGCGCCGAGAATCGCTTCGAGCCGGTCTGATCCGCCTGGACCAGACCAGAACCCGGACCCGAACTCAGACCCGAACCTTTCCGCCGCGAACGAACGGCGGCTTGACGACGCGGGCTTCCAGGCGCCGACCACGGAGCTCCACCTCCACCGTTTCGAAGTCACCGGCGGGAATGCGGGCGAGGGCCACGGGGCATTCGATGGTCGGCCCGAAGCTGCCGCTGGTGACCTCGCCGACCCCTTCCGGCGTATGCACCGGAGTCCCGGTGCGCGGAATCCCGCCCCGCCCCAGCACCAGACCGACCAGCTGACGCTGCACGCCTGCCTCGCGCTGGATCTCGAGGGCTCGGCGACCGATGAAGTCCCGCTCCTCGGGCTCGAAGGCCACGGTCCAGGCCAGATTGGATTCCAGCGGGCTGGTGCTGGTGTCCATGTCCTGGCCATACAGATTCAGGCCTGCTTCCAGGCGCAGGCTATCGCGTGCGCCCAGGCCACAGGGGCGCACACCGGCCTCGATCAGGCCCTGCCAGAAGGCTTCTGCCTCGGAAGCCGGCAGCAGCACCTCGAAACCGTCCTCGCCCGTGTAACCGGTGCGGGCGATAAAGAACTCGCCATGGCTCATGGCGCGGAAGGGTTTCAGGTCGGCAGCGGCAGGCGCAGCAAGCAGCTCGATCACCCGATCGCGGGCTTCCGGACCCTGCACGGCAATCATGGCCAGATCGTCACGCTCGCCGATCTCGACCTCGAAACCCACCGCCTGCTCGCGCATCCAGGCCAGATCGGCCTCGCGGGTGGCCGCATTGACCACCGTGCGGAAGAAGCCCGGCTCGATGAAGTAGGTGATCAGGTCATCGATGACTCCGCCCTCGTGATCGAGCATGCAGCCATAAAGCGCCTGTCCGGCCTCCTTCAGCTTGGCCACGTCGTTGGCCAGCAGATGACGCAGATAGTCGAGCACGCCCGGCCCCTGCAGGTCGACCACGGTCATGTGCGAGACATCGAACATGCCCGCCGCCTGGCGGACAGCATGATGCTCTTCGATCTGCGATCCGTAGTTGATCGGCAGCGACCAGCCGGCGAATTCCACCATCTTGCCGCCGGCGGCGAGATGGGCATCGTACAAGGGAGTCTTCAGCGCCATGGGATTCTTCGAGTCTGGAAACAGGCGGCATTTTAGCTGCTACGGGCGTGCAGGGTTTGTCACGTCTCGTGCCAGGCACGGGGTGCGGGCAGGTGGTTCGAGCGGGCCGAGTCGATCGGCAGGGACTAGCGGACGAGCGAGGCCCGGCGGATCAGCAGGACAACGGGAATGGCGCCGAGGATGACCAGGACCAGGGAGGGACCGGCGGCCAGCTGCCACTGGCCCTCGGCGGTCAGCTCGTAGATGCGGATGGCCAGCGTGTCCCAGCCGAAGGGTCGCAGCATCAGGGTGGCCGGCATTTCCTTGGCGATTTCCACCAGGGCCAGCAGGAAGGCCGTGACCAGGCCCGGCCAGAGCAGCGGCAGATTGACGCGGAGCTGGCGCTGCCACTTGCCGACACCGAGGCTGCGCGCGACTTCCAGGTACTCGGGACGGATACGCGCGGCGACGGCCTCCAGCGGGCCCCAGGCCACGCGCACGAAGCGGATCAGATAGGCCAGGATCAGCGCCAGCAGACCGCCGGCCAGGGCGGTGCCGGCCCATTGATCGAAGCGGATGAAGGCCAGCATGATCGCCACCGCCAGCACCGTCCCCGGGATGGCGTAACCGAGCGCGGCAAGCTCGCCGAGAATGACGCTGCGGCGCGAAGCTCGATGCGTGCCCAGCAGCAGCAGGATGCCGCCGAAGACGACGGCCAGAGCACCGACCAGACCCAGCACCATGGTGTTGAGGATCACCCGCAGCATGTGCCCGGTGAACAGTTCGCTCAAACCCGGCCAGGCCCAGACCAGCAGCTGGATCAGGGGCACCAGCACGGCCACGCTCAGCAGGACCAGCTGGGATCCGGTCGCCAGCATGGCGGGCAGGCCCGTGAGCTGGATTCGATGGCCACTCGGTCGCTTCTCGGTCTGACGCGGCCGGCTGTCGCGATTGAAGCGCTCGGCCATCAGCAGGACGAACACGAACAGCATCAGGATCGAGGCCAGCTGCACCGCCGCCGGCAGATTGAACAGACCGAACCAGGTCCGATAGATGGCCGTGGTGAAGGTGTCGTAGCCATAGATCGACACGGCGCCGAAATCAGCCAGGGTTTCCATCAGGGCCAGCGCCAGACCGGCCACGATGGCGGGCCGGGCGATCGGCAGCGCGACCCGCCAGAAGGTCTCGAGCGGCCCGACGCCAAGGCTGCGACCCGCCTCGAAGGCGGCCAGACCACCGGTCGCGAAGCTGGCGCGAGCCAGCAGGTAGACGTAGGGATAGAAGGCCAGGACCATCACCAGCAGCACGCCTCCGGGCCGACTCAGGGCCTCGAGGAACGAGGGGCTGGTGTCGAAGGCGGCACGCCAGGCGCTCTGCAGCGGGCCGGAGAAATCGAACACGCCAAGATAGATGAAGGCCAGCACATAGGTCGGGAAGGCCAGCGGCAGGACCAGCAAGGGATCCAGCCAGCGCCGGCCCGGGTATTCGCAGCAGGCCGACAGCCAGGCCATGCCGATGCCGATCAGGGCCACACCGAGGCCGACGATCAGCAGCATGAGCAGCGTGTGCCCGATCAGCCGCGGCAGCAGCCAGGTGCGCAGGTGCTCCCAGGTCTCCGTCTGCGGTTCCAGCCAGGCCAGGGCCAGCATCACCAGCGGAAGGCCGACCAGAAGCAGCAAGGGCAGCAGGGCCCAGCGCCGGATCGGCGGCGCTGCGGCCCTGCGTTTCAGGGGCAGGGACTCAGCGGTAACCGACACGGTCCATCAGGCGGACGGCCTGCGCCTGGCGCTGGCCGGCCACGGTCAGGGGCGTTTCATCCTGCCGGAACTCGCCCCAGGCCCGGACCAGTCCGCGCGCTTCGACGGCGGGATTGGCCGGGAACTCGAGGTTGCGTTCGGCGAACTCGGCCTGCGCCGCTTCCGAGGCCAACCACTCGATCAGGGCCTGAGCCTGCTCGGGATGCGGGGCATGAAGAGTGACTCCGGCACCGGAAACATTGACGTGCACACCCGTCGTGCCCTGGTTGGCCCAGAACAGCTGAACCGGATAGTCGGGGTTGTCGGCCTGCAAACGACCGAGGTAGTAGCTGTTGACGATACCGACGTCGCACTGACCGGCGGCAATCGCCTCGATCAACTGGGTGTCCGAGGAGAAGGGATTGGTAGCCAGATTCGCCACCCAGCCGGCGACGATCTCTTCGGCACGCTGCTCGCCGTGGTGCTCGATCAGCATGGCGACCAGGCTCTGGTTGTAGACCTTCCGCGACGTGCGCAGACAGAGCCGGCCCTGCCACCTGGGATCGGCCAGATCCTCGTAGGTGGAAAGCTCGTCGATAGCCACCCGTTCCGGGTGATAGACCATGGTTCTGGCCCTCAGGGACAGGGCAAACCAGCGGTTCCGATCGTCCTGCAGGGCGGCCGGAATCGAGGCTTCGAGCGCCGGACTGTCGATGGAGCGCAGGAGACCGCGGTCGGCCGCGTGCCAGAGGTTGCCGGCATCGACCGTGACCAGGACATCGGCCGGCGTGTTCTCGCCTTCGGCCGCCAGACGCTCGATCAGGGACGCCTCGTTGTCGTTGGTGAAATCGATCTCGATTCCGGTCTCGGCCGTATAACGCTGGAACAGGGGTTCGATGAGGTGGGGTTGGCGAGAGCTGTAGACCACCAGACGGTCCACCTCGCCGGCGGTTTCAGACGCCGTCGGCGGCGCGTCGGTGCTCGTCGTGCTCTCGGACTCGGGCTGCTGGCCGCAGGCGGTCAGCATCAGGGCAGCGAACAGCGAAATCCAGACTTTCATTGAGACCACACGTATCCATTCGGGGGGACCCGAAGTTTAACGATAATGATTTGCATTTACAAGATGGCCGGCGATGAAATTCACCGCCGACCACTCAGAGTCGTACCGACGTTCAGGGCGCCTCGAAGCGATCCCTGAAGATGATGGCCCCGGCCGGAGCGGCCGCGGGTGCCACCATATCGACCACGATCTCGGACGGCAGATGGGCCGATCGAGGGCCGGCACCGATCGCCGGCCCGAGGACCACCGCGCCATCGACGGCGGGTGCCTGATCAACCACGATCTCGAAGTTGTACAGGGTGAACCAGGGCAGCTTGTCGCCGCTGGGCGCGGTGAAGCGAACCGCTTCGGCCTCGAGGCTGACCGGCCACTCGGACGCCAGCACGTCGGCCGGACCGCCCATGAAGGTCTCGCTGACCGAGGCCCCCGGCGGCACCGGAATCACGAATTCGCTCAGCCCGTGCTCGAAATCGAAATTCATCACCGCGTAGTTGTAGCGGTACTGGCCGCCGCCCAGGTCGGTGACCCGGGCGAGTACGCGCACGTGGCCCGACGGCATGTTGTCCGGATAAGACGCGGCCGGGGTGGGCCCATCGATGATGACCAGGGCATGCCCTTCCATCGGATCGACGGTCGACTTGGAAACCCAGTTCTCGATCGGCGTGCCCTGCGTGAAGGGGCCGAGGGGGCCGAAGCTCCAGCCCGTGCCCGAGGGCTGCGGATTGATGGAGTGGTAGCCCATGGAGTTCCAGATGTCGATGTCGTCCATCACCACGTACCAGGCATCCAGGTAGTAATCGGCACCCGGAGTCGACAGTTCGTTGTCGTCGATCATCAGACGGTTTTCGTAGCTGCTGGCATTGTTGGTCTGGCTGCCGGTCGCTCCGGGATCGAAGAAGGAGCCCACCGAATAGAACAGGCCCTCGCTGGCGATGATGTCCTCGCGCGGCCCCTGGTTGGAATTGGAATCATTGGTGCCCGAGCTGTAGACGTCCTCGCAGCCGGGCCAGAGCACGTTGCTGCTGCCGCAGTTGATGGTGCAGTTGAAGTTCAGGGTCAGGAAGGCGTGCTTGACGCCCGAGGCACCCAGCTGCTCGATGCGCCCGTCGGCGATCCGGTACATGTTCCAGACCAGGAAGGGATGTTGATCGCGCGGGTACCCCGGAATGTCGTAGAAGGTCCGCGTCTGGAACTTCGGGATCCAGGCGGCATCGCCGTAACCCACGCTCTTGAGCGTGGCTGAGGGTGCGACCTTGATCGGGCCATCGACGCCCTGGCGCCCCTGATAGGCCACGGTGCCGATCTGGATCAGGGCCACATCGACCTCGTACTCCGGAGTAGTCTCCGGGTCGGGGCGGCTGGCACTGTCCTGGGGCCAGAAGGGACGCCCCGTGCAGCTGACGGCGCCACGATCGGGCGAGGTCCGCGACAGATTCGCGCCGGCCGGCACCTCCATGGACAGATCGAGCCACATCTGGCCCAGGGGCATGCCTTCGAGCACCGGCAGATCGAGCGCCCGGGCCAGCCAGGCCGATGCCTGCAGGTCGGCATTGTGCAGAGCCAGCTCACCCCGCTCGGGCTGCACCAGCGCATGGATGTGACTGATGGTGGCCAGATGATTGCCCTGCGGATCGAGCAGCTGCAGTTGAGCGCTGCGATTCTCTTCGGCCGGAATCAGGGTGAAGTTGCGAAAATCGACGGAGCGACTGCCATGGCGAAGCACCAGGTCGGTAGAGACGGCCAACTCCCCACCGTTGAAGGCTTCGAAGTTGCCGTAGGGCACGTAGGCCCACAGTCGACCTTCGCCCACCCGGATCGGCGTCTGCAGGCGCTCGTGGCGCGTCTGTTCGGCGAGCAGCACGTCCACGCCGAAGTCCTTCAGGTAATCCCCGCGGAGTTCGATACGAGCCTGTCCCGACGACGCGGGCCAGGCCGTCGACGGCGAGGTGTCCCAGGGCAGTTCGTTCGACCAGGCCGAGGGCACGCTGCAAAGCACAAGCGTCAGGAAAGCGAAGAAGGATGAGCGCATGGGATTCTCTAGCAGGCGGATTGGCAGAAGGTGGATGATACCGAAAGGACCGGGGCAACGCGAATCGGCTGGACGCCGGGCCGGGCCGTCCATCTCCGAGGCTCAGTCCGAGCGACGCCGGAACAGACCGATCGCTCCGGGGATGCGGGCATCACGCTCCTGGCGGATCGTGGTCTCGATCCAGCGCCAGGGCTGGAAACCGGCGGCCTCGAAGAGGCGGTCCACGGCCTCCGGTCGATGCTGGAAACGCCCCGTCTCCGGATTCAGCCGACAGTCCTCGGCCTCGCTGCGCTCGATGGAGAAGGCGAACCAGCCGCCCGGCTCGAGACGCGCTGCAAGCGATTCCGCCAGGGCCTCGAGCGCGCCCACATAGACCAGCACATCGGCGGCCAGCACCGTCGTCCAGCGGTCCTCCGAACGCGACAGGAAGCGCACGACTTCATCGCGAACCAGGTGTCGATAGGCACCGCGCTGCTCGGCGAGCGCCAGCATGCGGGGCGACAGGTCCACCCCATCCATGAGGCCGAACCGGCCGGCCAGGGCGGCGGCCATCAGACCCGTGCCACAACCCAGGTCCAGGACGCGGCTCAGATCGGCGTTCGCCTCGAGCAGTGCCGTCGCGATCTCTCCCGGGATCCGATAACCGAGCTTGTCGGTCAGATCCGTTTCGAACTCTTCGGCGTAATCATCGAACAGGGCCCGCACGTAGCCGGGATCGGCCCGCGTCACCGGCTGCCCCCGGGCGACGCTGAGGAAGTGCCGACTGGTCGAGTCGTCGGGATCGAGGCGAATCGCCGTCTCGAGCGAGCCCAGAGCCTCCTCGCGCTTGCCCAGACGCAGGCAGACACGGCCCAGACCCCCATGGGCCGCGGCCAGGCGGGGCTGGATCGCGAGCAACTGCCGATACTGGTGCTCGGCTTCCACGAGCCGGCCCGACAGGGCCAGTGCCTCGGCCTGCTGCAACAGGCGCTTGCCCTGCCGATCGAAGGTCCGATACTGGCTTTCGGCCGCGTCATCACGTTGCTGGGCTCGATGCACATGCCCCATCAGCAGGGAAAGCGCCGGATGCTCGGGGTGGATTTCCAGCGCCTGACTCAACACGCGCTCGGCTTCGTCGAAGCGCTCGAGTTCGAGCAGGGCCGCCGCGAACGCGTTCCAGGCGGAGACCAGTTCGGGTTGCGAGCGGGCCGCCGCCCGGGCCAGCTCGGCGGCCCCGGCCTGATCGCCGCGGCGAGACAGACACAGGGCCAGATTGACCTGCGCCGCAGGCGATGCCAGGCCCTGTTCCAGCGAGCGCCGCAGCAAGCGCTCGGCCTCGTCATTGGCCTGCCGGTGCAGCATCAGGCCGCTGCACATCAGGACCGCCTGCTCGTTCTGCGGCTCGGCCTCGCTGACTTGCCTGGCGAGCGCTTCGGCGTCTTCCGCGCGACCGGCCCGGTAGGCCTCGACCGCCCGCTGCAGCAGCGCCTCGCTCACCCTTTGCCGGCCCGGATCGCCTCCATGCCCGCGTAGCGCGCGCGCTCGCCCAGGCGTGCCTGGATCCGCAGCAGCTGGTTGTACTTGGCGACCCGGTCCGAGCGGCACAGGGAACCGGTCTTGATCTGACCGGCATCCGTGGCCACGGCCAGATCGGCGATGGTCACGTCTTCGGTCTCACCCGATCGGTGCGAGATCACCGTACCGAAGCCGGCCTGGCGGGCCATCTCGATGGCGTCGAGGGTTTCGGTCAGGGTGCCGATCTGGTTGGGCTTGATCAGGATGGCATTGCCGATCCCCTCGTCGATGCCGCGCTGGAGGATCGAGGTGTTGGTCACGAACAGATCGTCACCGACCAGCTGCACGCGATCACCGATGGCTTCGGTCAGAGCGCGCCAACCGGCCCAGTCGTTCTCGTCCATGCCGTCCTCGATGGAAATGATCGGGAAACGATCGACCAGGTCACTGAGGTAGTCGACGAAGCCGGCCGAATCGAAGCTGCGACCTTCCGAGGCCAGCACGTACTGGCCCGCCTGGTGGAACTCGCTGGAGGCCACGTCCAGGGCCAGGGCGACCTGCTCCCCGGGCCGATAGCCGGCCTCGACGATGGCGGTCAGCAGGAGCTCGAGCGCCTCCTCGTTGGAGCCCAGATCCGGCGCGAAACCACCTTCATCACCCACCGCCGTGCTCAACCCGCGCTGGCGGAGAATCCCCTTCAGGGCGTGAAAGATTTCCGTGCCCGCGCGCAGCGCCGAACCGAAGTCGTCCAGGCCCACGGGCATGATCATGAATTCCTGGATATCGACCCGGTTGTCGGCATGCGCCCCGCCGTTGAGGATGTTCATCATCGGCACCGGCAGGCTGGGTGAACGCCCCGAGATCTCGAGCAGGTATTCGTACAACCACTGACCGCGCGCCGCCGCCGCCGCATGGGCCACGGCCAGGGACGCTCCGAGCAGGGCATTGGCGCCGAGCCTCGCCTTGTTGTCGCTGCCGTCCAGCTCGATCAGGCGTCGATCGATGGCGACCTGGTCATCGGCCGCCATGCCTCTCAGGGCCTCGGCGATCTCGCCGTTGACGTGCCCCACGGCGCGGCTGACGCCCTTGCTCATCCAGCGCGACTCGTCGCCATCGCGCAGCTCGACGGCTTCACGTTCGCCGGTGGAGGCCCCCGAAGGCACGGCCGCCCGGCCGATCGAACCATCGTCCAGCCGAACTTCGGCCTCGAGGGTTGGATTGCCGCGCGAATCCAGGATTTCCAGCGCTCTGATCTCGGTGATTTTCATGTTGGATAGTTTTCTTTCCGCATTGAAAAAAGCAGGAACACGAAGGACATGAAGAAAGCCTTCATTTGTGCTTTTTCTCTGTGCCCTTCGTGCTCCTTCGTGTGATGCTTTTCAGACCTTATCGGGCCACATTCGGCTTGACCGCCTGGTCGATGGCGAGGAGGGTTTCGAGCAGGCCTTCCATTTCGCTCAGGCGCATCGAGTTGGGGCCGTCGCAGAGGGCCTTCTCGGGCTCCGGATGCGTCTCGCAGAATACGCCGGCGATACCGACCGCGACCGCGGCCCGGGCCAGCACGGGGATGAACTCGCGTGCGCCGCCCGAGGACTCGCCCTGCCCTCCCGGCAGCTGCACCGAATGGGTGGCATCGAAGACCACCGGGCAGCCCGTCTCGCGCATGATCGCCAGGGAGCGCATGTCGGCGACCAGGTTGTTGTAGCCGAACATGTATCCGCGTTCGCAGACCATCAGTTGCTCGTTGCCGGTGGCACGAGCCTTCTCCACCACCCGGCTCATCTCCCAGGGTGAAAGGAACTGCCCCTTCTTGATGTTGACCGGCTTGCCCAGACGGGCGACGTTCTGGATGAAATTGGTCTGCCGACACAGAAAGGCCGGCGTCTGGATCACATCGACCACCTCGGCCACCGCCTCGAGCGGGGTGTCCTCGTGCACGTCGGTCAGCACCGGCACGCCGATCTGCGTCCGCACGGTCGAGAGCATCTCCAGGCCTTCATCCAGACCCGGCCCACGGTAGCTCTTGACCGAGGTGCGGTTGGCCTTGTCGAAGCTGCCCTTGAACACGTAGTGGATGCCGAGACGATCGGTCACTTCCTTGAGGTGACCGGCCACTTCCAGACATAGATCGAGGGATTCGAGCGTGTCCGGACCGGCGATCAGGAACAGGCGCTGATCGAGGCCGACCTCCTTGCCTGCGAGCATCATGCCTGCACCTCCTTGACCGGACGCGCATCCTGGGCCTGTCGGCGCTTCAGGGCGGCGCGGACGAAGCCGGTGAACAGGGGATGACCATCACGCGGCGTGGAGGTGAACTCGGGGTGGAACTGGCAGGCCACGAACCAGGGGTGATCGGGCAGCTCGATCATCTCGACCAGGCGACCGTCGGCGGACAGGCCGGAGAAGACCATGCCGTGCTCGGCCAGCACCTCGCGATAGTTGTTGTTGAACTCGTAGCGGTGGCGGTGGCGCTCGAGGATCTCGTCCTTGCCGTAGAGCTTGCGCGCCAGGGTGTTGGAGACCAGCTGGCAGCGCTGCGCGCCCAGGCGCATGGTGCCGCCGAGATCGCCGCCCTCCTCGCGCAGTTCGCGCTGACCGGTTTCGTCGAGCCACTCGGTGATCAGACCGATGACTGGATCGGGGGTGTCGGGATTCATCTCGGTGGAATTGGCCTCGGCGAGACCGCAGACATCGCGAGCGAACTCCACCACGGCGGTCTGCAGACCCAGGCAGATGCCCAGGTAGGGCACGCCGTTTTCGCGGGCGTAGCGGATCGCCTTGAGCTTGCCCTCGAAGCCGCGCTCGCCGAAACCGCCCGGGACCAGGATGGCGTCGGCGTCCTTGAGCGCATCGACGCCGCTCTCTTCGATCTCCTCGGACTCGACCGGGCGAATCTTCACCGCCACACGGTCGGCCAGGCCGCCGGAGATCAGCGCTTCGTTGAGCGACTTGTAGGCATCGGCATGTTCGACGTACTTGCCGACCATGGCCACGGTGATCTCGTGCTCCGGGCGGGCGCGGCGCTCGACCACGTCTTCCCAGTCGGACAGGTCCGGCGGGTTCGACTTCAGGCCGAGGCGATCGAGCACGATCCGATCCAGGCCCTGGCGATGATAGAAGAGCGGAATCTTGTAGATGTTGTCCACATCGACCGCCGAAATCACCGCCTCGGGAGCGACATTCGTGAACAGGGCGATCTTCTTGCGCTCCTCGTCGGAGAGCATGCGCTCGCAGCGACAGAGCAGCACGTCGGGCTGGATGCCGATCGAGCGCAGCTCCTTGACCGAATGCTGGGTCGGCTTGGTCTTGATCTCGTTGGCCGCGCGCAGGAAGGGCACCAGGGTCAGGTGCATGAACAGAGCCTGGCGACCGTACTCGAAACCGAGCTGGCGGATCGCCTCGAGGAAGGGCAGCGACTCGATGTCACCCACCGTGCCGCCGATCTCGACCAGGGCCACGTCGTAGCCCTCGACCGCGCGATTGACCGAATCCTTGATTTCATCGGTGATGTGCGGGATCACCTGGACGGTTGAGCCCAGATAATCGCCACGGCGCTCCTTCGCGATCACGTTGGCGTAGATGCGCCCGGTCGTGAAGTTGTTGCGCTGGGTCATGCGGGTGCGCACGAAGCGCTCGTAGTGACCCAGATCGAGGTCCGTTTCGGCCCCGTCTTCGGTCACGAAGACCTCGCCGTGCTGGAACGGGCTCATGGTGCCCGGGTCCACGTTGATGTAGGGGTCCAGCTTGAGGAGGGTCACTCGCAGACCCCGGGCCTCGAGAATCGAGCCCAGCGAGGCGGCCGCGATGCCCTTGCCCAGGGAGGAGACCACGCCGCCAGTGACGAAGATGAGAGAAGTCATGCCCGGATTCCGAGAGGTCAAGTCCGGGATGACATTCTATCCCAAGCCCGGCCCGGCCGCCTCGACCTCGGGCTCAATTTTCGTTCATTCGCCGATATTGATCGCCTCGGAGCGCTCCAGACCGATGCGACGGAGGGCCTCGATGCGCTCCGGCGGCAGGTAGATGGCCGAATCCGAGTCGGGCGCGGCCAGGGTCGAATAGCGCAGCATCAGGTCGGCCAGGGCCAGCTCGCGGGCCTCGGGTGCCCCGATGAAGTCATAGCGTCGGGCAAAGGCGGCGATGGCCTCGCGACTCGCGGGCACGGCCTCGGCGGTCTGCTCCAGGGAACGGCGCGCGAAGCGCCGAACGGCCGGATAGTCGTCGCGCATGGCCCCGACCAGGTAGGGCTGCCAATCCTCGGCATGCTCCAGCTGACCGCGATCCACCGCCCGGCCGATGGCCGTTGCCGTGACCGCGCGCTCGACCGGGTCGCCGGCCAGCAGGCGGGCCACGCCATCGGGGAGCCGGGGATCGGCGCCATCGGCACGTTCGACGGGCAGCGCGTCTCGCTCCCACAACCGAGCGGTTTCTGCCTCTGCCCAGGCGACCGACTGGTCCAGGTGGCAGAGGTTGCAGGCATTCGGTCGACCCGCCGCCGCCTGTTCGGCAGGCGCCGGCACTTCGATGCGATGGGACCGGTGAATCTCCATCACCCCGTAGACCACCTCCGGCATATGACAGGAATAGCAGTTCGATCCTTCACCATCGACGGGATGGTGCGTATGCGCCTCGATGTCCTCGGCCAGCTCCTGGTGACAGGCCAGGCAGGGTGCGCCGGCGCGGGCCTGTTCGCTGATCATGCCGTGCCGGTCACCGCCGTGCATGTCGTGGCAGCTCATGCAGGTCAGTTCCGATTCCTCGTGACACTTCGACAGGGTCAGCCCCTGGTATTCGTAGGCGCTGAGCCGCGGCGTGCGGTCGGGCCAGAAGCGCAGCCCGAACAGATCGTCCGCGTGCCCGGTCATCGGATTGGGCGTCTCCGGCCAGACCAGCTCGACGGACTCGAACAGGTCATCGCCGGCGCGATAGACCGGCCCCTCGTCGATGAAGCGACGAAGCATCTCGCCGTCCACCGGCAGGCGCTGTCCGTGGCACTGACCACAGACCTGATTGGCCCGATCCTGCTCGAGGTGGTCCGGGGTGACGACCGTGCCATCACTGCGGCCGCTCAGGGTGTGTGCGAGGCGGGTCAGCCAGTTCGACTGCTTGTCGACGTGGTCCTGCGCCGGACCATGGCAGGCCTCACAGGCAATCCCCAGTTCGGCGACGCTGGACTCGTAGCGCGCCTCGCTGGCCGAATCCACCGCCTGGCCGGCGCTCGCGCGGGCCAGCATCTCGTCGTAGTTGACGACCCCTGGCTGCGGCCCCGTGTTGTGGCAGAAGATGCAGTTGTGGTTCCAGACCGAGACGTTGGAATCGAAGTGCTGATCATCCGGCCCGAGGAAAGCCGCGTTCATGTGCACCCAGCGCTCCTCCTCGTTGTGCCAGAGCAGGTGCAGGCGGTAGTAGGTGCCGCCGTTTTCTTCCCGGGTCAGGTACTGTTGATAGCGGTTCGAGCCCACCAGCCGCTCGACCCGGTAGCGCGCCACGGGCGCAGTGTCGCCCGGACGAAAATACTCGAACCAGTAGCGATCACCGCGGCGCACCGGTCGCACCTCCATGCCCCAGGCCCGGATCGGCTGGCCGTCGAAACGGCCCTGTACGGCCTCCGGACTCGCCTCCTGGGTCATCGTCCGATGGTAGGTGCGATGCCAACTGCTGTACTGATCGCGATGACAGCTGTGGCAGGTCTCCGAACCGGCCCATTCCGAGTCGGCGTGACTCGGCCCGCTGAGCAGGCCGACCAGCATCAACGGCAACAGCCTACGCATCGGCCAGATCACGGTATGGCTCGAGCGGCGTCCGGTTCGGCCAGAGTTCACTCAACAGCACCGACCGCCCGCCGGACACGACCACTCGCGCATGCTCACGGCGCAGCAGCCGCGGTCGGGTCACCCCGCAGGAATGGGCGATGATCGAGACCTCGCGAACCATGTGGCGAGCGTACCAGGCGACCCGCTTCGCCTTGTCTTCGGGCACGAGACCCCGCTGCAGATGCTTGTCGTGGGTGGTGACACCGGTCGGGCAGGTGTTCTTGTTGCACTGCATGGCCTGGATGCAGCCCAGCGCGAACATGAAACCACGGCCGGCCTGCACCACGTCGGCACCGGCGCACAGGGCCCAGGCCACGTCGACCGGGTTGATTCGCTTGCCGGAGGCGATCACCGGAATGCGCGACTTGAGGCCGTATTCGTTGAGTTTATCGACGAGCATCGGCAAGGCCTCGCTCAGGGGCAGGCCGACGTCGTCCATCAGGGTCATCGGCGCGGCGCCCGTGCCGCCGTCACCGGAGTCGATGGTGATGAAATCCGGCGCCGAGCTCGGGCCTCGACGATGAATGGCCTGGCAGAGATCATCCAGCGCATCGGCCTGCCCCAGCACCATCTTGAAGCCGCAGGGCTTGCCGGTGATCGACCGGATCCGGCCGATCATGTCGAGCAGCTCCTCGACGTTGGCGATCTCGCGATGGCGATTCGGACTGATCGCATCCTGATCCTTGCTGACCATGCGAATCCGGGCGATCTCGTCGGTGATCTTGGCCTTGGGTAGAATCCCGCCCTTGCCCGGCTTGGCGCCCTGGGCCAGCTTGAGCTCGAACATGCGGACGCGTTCGATCGATGCGATGCGCGCCAGCGCCTCCTCACTGAGATTGCCGTCCGCGTCCCGGACCCCGAATTTCGCCGTGCCGATCTGGAAGACCAGGTCACAGCCCCCTTCCAGATGCCAGTCGCTCAAGCCCCCCTCGCCCGTATTGAGCCAGATGCCCGCCTCGGCGGCACCGGCCGACAGGGCCTGCACGGCCGGTTTCGACAGCGCCCCGTAGCTCATGCCGGAAATATTGAAGAAGCTGTCGGTGGTGTAGGGGTAGCGACAGTCCGGGCCGAAGGTCAGCTCCGCCGGCGGCGCCGACTCCTCGTCCAGACGTGGAAAGGCGCAGTTGAGAAAGATCGTCGTGCCTTCGGGACGGAGATCCCGGGTCGAACCGAAGGCCGCCGTGTGATCGACGTTCTTCGCCGCCCGATAGACCCAGGATCGCTGCGCGCGATTGAAGGGCAGCTCCTCGCGATCGAAGGCGAAGAAGTACTGGCGGAAGAACTCGCCCAGGTGCTCGAACACGTAGCGAAAACGCCCGATCACCGGGTAGTTACGGCGAATGCTGTGGCGCGTCTGGGTGCGATCGATCACCCAGAGGACCAGGCCCGTGAGCACCAGCAGGCCGATCACCAGCACGAACAGGGCGGCCATGAACTGCAGCACGCGCAGGGACAGATCCAGAATCTCGCTCATTGAAGTCACGCTTCGGTCGATTCGTCGAGCCAGATCAGACTGGCCTGCCGGCCGCTTCGGCCCTGGTCTCGACGATGGGAAAAGAAACGCTCGGAATCGCTCGCGGTGCACAGCTTAGCATCGCTGATTTCGAGCACGCCGGCCTGATGCAGCTGGTGCGTCGCGATCGCTTTCAGGTCGGCCAGCCAGTGCCCTTGGCGACTGGACTGAAAGGCAGCGGCCAGCGAGGCATCCAGTTCGATGAAGGTCTGACGCAGACGATCGTCGACCTCGTAGGCCGCGGCCGAAATGCCCGGGCCGATCCAGGCCAGCAGGGCCTCGCCGGGCACGGGCAGTTGCTCGACGACGCGATCGAGAATGCCCGCCGCCAGGCCTCGCCAGCCCGCATGCACGGCTGCCACCAGGCGAGCTTCGCGATCACAGAGCAGGATCGGCAGGCAGTCCGCCGTCAGGATCGCGCAGACCTGGCCCGGCCGATCCGTCCAGGCCGCATCGGCTTCGATGCCGGCTCGCCAGTCGTCCAGGTGGATCAAGCCGCTGCCGTGGACCTGCTGCAGCCAGCGCGGCGATTCGGGCAGCCCTTCGCCCAGGCGCCGCCGATTTTCGGCCACGGCGTCCGGGTCATCGCCGCAGTGAAGACCCAGATTGAAACTTGCCCAGGGGCCACGGCTGACGCCTCCCGAGCGAGTCGTGGCCAGCGCCGACACGCCGCTCGGTGCCGCCCACTCGGGAACCAGGACCTCGACACCGAAGCGCTTCACGGCTCGAGCACGTCCAGCAAGTCGAGCAGGTCGCGCGGCAGGGGCGCCTCGGCGCTGACCTCGTGATCGCCGTCCGGATGCGGCAGGCGGATTCGCCAGGCGTGCAGGGCCTGACGACCGAATCCCTGCCAGGCGTCGCGCTGCGCCTCACTCAGGCCGGCGGGCGCGCCACGCCGGCCATAGACCGGGTCGCCGATGATCGGATGGCGAAGATGCGCCATGTGCACCCGGATCTGGTGCGTTCGACCGGTCTCCAGCTCCACGTCCAGCAAGGTCGCACCACAGAGACGGCGGTCGATTCGATAGTGGGTCACGGCCCGACGCCCGTCGGGCCTGACCACCTGGCGTCGACGATCGACGGGATGCCGCCCGAGGGGCTCGTCAACGGTGCCTCCGGCAATCAACTCGCCCCAGACCAGGGCCTTGTAGTGTCGCTTGATCTCGCGCCGCTTCATTGCCGCCACCAGGAACCGATGGGCCTTGAGCGTGCGCGCGATCACCAGGCAGCCGCTGGTGTCCTTGTCGAGACGATGAATCAGGCCGGCCCGCGGCAGGGGCGCCAGGTTCGGGTCACGGTGCAGCAGCGCGTTGACCAGGGTGCCGTCGGGATTGCCGGAGCCGGGATGCACGACCAGACCCGGCGGCTTGTTGACGATGAACAGTTCCGGATCCTCGACCAGCACTTCGAGCTCGATGTCCTGCGGTCGGGGATTGTCCGGGTGCGCTTCGAGCCGGCCATCCAGCTCGACCCGCTGACCGGGCATGACCGCTTGCTTCGGCTTGACTGGCTGGCCATCGAGTAGAATCTCGCCGGAGCGGATCCAGGCCGCCAGGCGGCTGCGCGAGTAGTCCCGCCAGGCCTCGGAGAGCACCTGATCGAGCCGGCGGCCGGCGGCCTCTGGCGGGATGACCAGGGTCTGCCGGACCGCTTCGGTCGCGCTCCCGGACACGGACTCAGTCGACATCCCGACACTCGGGGGCGCGTTGTCGGGACCCACGGCCGGGGCCGCTTACTGCTAGAATTCGGCGCATGCGCACTATTATGCAAAATCATCCCCATTCGAGGCAGCACTGGCGACTGTTCGGCCTGCTGCTTGTCTGTTCGGTCCTGGCCCTGGCCGGCTGCAGTCGCGAAGAGCGCGACGAGACCCGTCCGGCCGAAGAACTCTACGCCGATGCCAAGGCCGCGCTCGACGGTCGCAATTATTCGACCGCCATCGATCGCTACCGGCGCCTGACCACCCTGTATCCCTTCGGCCGGCACGCCGAACAGGCGCAGCTGGACATGGCCTACGCGATGCAGCAGGGTCGTCGGCCGGAAGACGCCTTGACCACGCTCGATCGCTTCATCCGCACCTACCCGACCCATCCGAACATCGACTACGCCTGGTACCTGAAGGGCCTGGTCCACTACGACGAGGCGATGGGCATGCTGCGCCGCCTGTTCCCCGGTCAGGTCGTGGACCGTGACCAGGAAAGCGCCCGCCGCGCCTTCCAGGATTTCCAGGAACTGATCCAGCGCTACCCGCAGAGCCGCTACGTGGCCGACGCGCGGCAGCGCATGGTCTTTCTGCGCAACGTGCTGGCCGAGTACGAGATCACCGTGGCCGAGTACTACTTCCGCCGCCAGGCCTATATCGCCTCGATCAATCGGGCCCGCTACGTGATCGAGAACTACCCGGGCGCACCCGCCAACGTCAATGCGCTGGACGTGCTGCAACGCGCCTACCAGAAGCTCGACCTGCCGGACCTGGCCGAGGACACGCGGCGCGTGCTCGAACTCAACTACTCCGATCAGCTGCAGCAGATGCGCGACAGCCAGCCCGGCTTCCTGCGCCGACTGTGGCCCTTCGACTGAAGCCCCGATGAGCTCGACGATCGCCGACCCGGCGCCGGACTTCGGTGTCCGGGCGAAAACGCTGGTCGAGCGCGCCAATCAGGCACTGGAGGCCTTGCTGGTCGACGCACCGGGTGAACAACGCCTCTGCCAGGCCATGCACTACTCGGTGTTCAACGGCGGCAAGCGCCTTCGCCCCTTGCTGGTCTACGCCACCGGACAGACCCTGGGCCTGCCCCTGGACGCCCTCGATGCCCCGGCCTGTGCCGTCGAGCTGATCCACTGCTACTCCCTGGTTCACGACGACCTGCCGGCGATGGACGACGACGATCTGCGCCGCGGACGCCCCACGACCCATCTGGCCTTCGATGAAGCCCTGGCGATCCTGGCCGGCGATGCCCTGCAGGCGCTGGCTTTCGAATGCCTGGCCAGGGACCCGGCGCAGGTCGCGCACCCCGAGATCAGCCTGGCCATGATCCGCGAACTGACCTCTGCCTGCGGCGCCAGGGGCATGGCGGGTGGCCAGGCCCTGGACCTGGACATGGAAGGCCAGTCACCGGAGCCGGCCAGCGTGGAACGAATGTTCGCGCTCAAGACCGGTGCCCTGATCCGGGCCAGCGTGATGATGGCCGCCGCCGCCCGCCCCGAGCTGCCCGAAACGGAGGTCCAGGCCCTGCGCCGCTTCGCCGACTCCGTCGGTCTGGCCTTCCAGATTCGCGACGACCTGCTCGACATCGAAGGTCAGACGGGCGTCATCGGCAAGACGGCCGGCTCGGACGAGGCGCACGACAAGGCCAGCTGGCCCGGCCGGTTCGGCGTGGAAGCCGCCCGCAAGCGCATCGATGAACTCAGCCGCGTCGCGGCCAGCGCCCTGTCGGAACTCTCCGGCGACACCTCCGCCCTGCTCTGGCTGGGCCGGAAGATGGTCAACCGCGAGTACTGAGCCGAGCCGAGCTGCAGCTCAGTCCGATCCGCCCGCCCCCATCGTGCTGAGGTAGGCATACAGGCCATCCACCTCGGCCTGGGTCAGCGCACTGAAATGCAGCCGCGACACTTCGCTCATCAGACCGACCTCTCGGCCGCCGACGGCCAGTCCTTCACGCATCAGCCGCTCGAACTGCTCGCGAGAGTAGCCACGAACGATGGCCAGGGAAGGCGCCGGCAGATGGGGATTGCCCTGGAGATCGGTGCCATGGCAATCGGAACAGGAAATCGCGGCCACATAGGCGCCCAGGGCGGCCGGGTCACCCGACTGGCGTGACGGCAGGGCCTCGACGCCGGCCTGGATCTCGGCCGCCGGCAGCGGGAACTGGCCCAGGGCCATGCCGAGTCGAGCGAAGATTCGATAGGCGTTGACCTCATCGGTCCCATCCGCTTCGACGGGCCGGCTCCGGATGTAGGCGATGATCGCCGCAAGATCCCGGTCTGTGAGGTGATGAAGGCCGACCGAAGGCATGCCGACCACGCTGCGACCGTCACGTCGAACGCCATGGCGCACCGCGCGCACGAAATCGGCGTCCGAGGCCTGCTGCGCCAGCGCCGGCAGATTGGGCGCGATCAGACGCATGACCTTCGGGATGTCGAGAAAGACCTTGCCGGCCATGGTCGGGCCGTGACAGCCATTGCAGCCGGTGATCGTGGCCAGGCGCTCGCCTTCCTCGATCAGTGCCGGATCGGCCATGTCGACGTTACTAGTCCAACCGTAAGTATTGCCTCATTCAGCTTGTCTCTCAGCGCTCGTGGCAAGGCGTTGACGCGAAGTGCGTAGCCGGGCCTACGTTGAGCGCCAACAACGCAGTCCACGGGCGCTGAGAGGCAAGCCCTGCGGGGGCTCCGGACGAATCCGCCTGCGGCGTTAAAGTACCTCGACGTAGAATGGCTATGCCTTCGGTACTCTGCCTTGCAGGCGAATCCGTCCGGAGCCCTGAATGAGGCAATACTTACGGTTGGACTAGTAGGGGCCAGCACCTCGGCCGGCACGGCATATTCCTTGTCGAGCTTCCACTGGCTGACACCGAAAACGGCGACCAGCGCGACTGCGACCAGGCCCAGGACCGCCAGCACGGCGCGCCCTCCCCACTTCAGGATGGTTTTCACGTTCAGGCTCCCTCTGACTCGGCCCTACTCTAGCGCCGGGTCCCCTTGGCAGGCAACCTGGCCTGGCAGGGCGCAGCAGGCTCAGACGTAGCGCGTCGGATCCTTGATGCCCGCGTCCTCGAAGCCCGCCTTGCGGAGTCGGCAGGAGTCACAGACACCGCAGGCGCGACCCTGCTCGTCGGCCTGGTAGCAGGAGATGGTGTCGGCGTAATTCACTCCCAGCGCCGTTCCCTGGCGGATGATCTCGGCCTTGCTCAGGTGAATCAGCGGCGTGTGAATCTCGAAGCGCTGACCCTCGTCACCGGCCTTGGTGGCCAGGCTGCAGAGGTCTTCGAAGGCGGCGATGAACTGTGGCCGGCAGTCCGGGTAGCCGGAATAGTCGACGGCGTTGACGCCGATGAACAGATGCCGAGCCGCCTGAACCTCGGCATGCCCCAGGGCCAGGGCCAGCATCAGGGTGTTGCGCGCAGGCACGTAGGTTACCGGGATGCCTTCACCCATCTCCGTCGGCACGTCGATGTCGTCGGTCAGGGCCGAGCCACCGATGGCCCGCAGGTCCACGGACACCACCCGATGCGATCGCGCACCCAGTGATTCGCTCAAGCGGCGCGAGGCCTCGAGCTCCGAGCGATGGCGCTGCCCGTAGTCCACCGACAGGGTGTGACACTCAAAGCCCTGATCGCGGGCCATCGCCAGCACGGTGGCCGAATCCAGGCCGCCGGACAGCAGCACCACGGCCCGTTCGATCGATTCCTTTGCCATTGGGGATGAGCTCCTCGCTCGTCGAACGTTCTCCGAAGCGCTGCATCCTACCGCCGGAACGGCGCCAAGTCAGCCCCGGCAGAATGAAGTGCGGCCCGGAAGACCGGGCCGCGAGATCGTTCATGAGCGCCTGAATCAGGGCGATTCGAAGCGATCCTCGAACAGGGCATCGATGTCACGCCCTGGCTCGAGCACCAGAACGAAACCGTCGTGATCGGACGAGCGCGCCACCGACAGCTCGTCCTCGGCAAAGCCTTCCCAGTAGTCGGCATTGCCGCGCATGTAACCGAAATTACTGAAGTAGAGCTCGGCGGCACGGTTGAGCAGCGCGTGATCGAGGGTCTGGGCCACGCCCTGGAAGATGAAGGAGTAGCGCTCGCTTGCCGGCAGCGTCAGCAAGGGGTTGACCAGGGACGGGATGACCTGATTGCTCGGGTCGAAGCCCGGCACGCCGGCGTTCTCGAGGTTGACCAGGTTCTCCGATTCGACCGAGGTGCCGCTGAGCAGGCCGACCAGGTCGACGTAGCCATCGCTGAACTGGAAGGCGTTCTTGTCGCCGACCAGGATGATCGGCAGCAGGGGATCGGCACTCTGGCGTGCCTGAACCCGGGCCGCGACGGACTGGGCCTGCTCGTGACGCTTGAGCCGGACACGAGCATCGGAGTCGATGCCGCCGAGGGAGCGGAAGTGGTTGTTCATCACCACGAAGGGCCAGTTCTCGCCGTTGGCGATGAAGCGCGCTTCCAGGGTCAGGGTCGGGCGATCGTGCAGCGGCGTGTTGTCCGAGCTGAGGCACTCGTCGCCGCCTTCCTGGATGATCGCATCGACCGCGACGCGGCTTTCGGCGACCAGGAAGCCGTTGTTGATCTCGCCACGGTCGTTGCCGGGAACCAGATACGGCGTGTAGGTGAAGCCGCGAGCGGCCGAGATCGCGTCGGCCAGGTCCTGCAGGGTCGTCAGACTTTCGACTTCCTGCAGGGCGATCACGTCCGGGAAGTTCAGGCCCTGGGTGATGGTGTCCGCCAGCTTGGCCAGCTTGAGCTGGTACTCGGCCGGCGACAGCACGACGCGGTTGGAGGCGATGTAGCCAGCGTCGCAGGTCGGAATCGGACGATCGGGGTCGTCGACGTCATCGAACAGATCGAGCGCATTCAAGGACGCGATGCTCAGCTCGGTCGGACCCGAGGCCGGGGCCGGAACGGGCAGCGGCGGGGTCGAGTCGATCGTCAGTTCGGTTGGCCAGAGTTCGTAATCACCGAAGTCGTAGCCGATCACACCGATGGCGCTGAAGCTCGTGCCGCCGGCCAGGGTCACGTTCGGGAGCCCGACGCGATCGGGGTCCAGCTCGAAACGCTCGGGCGCGCCGCTCCAGACCGGACAGCCCGGGCAGGCACCGCCCAGGCCGGGGAATTCCACGCCCGGGCCGCGCAGGACCCGGTCACCGCCGGCGCTGACCACGGCCTCGGCCACCGGATCGCTGACGAAATTCTGACTGGGGGCGGTGACGAAACCGTTCGGCACGGTGACCCGCATCGACTCGAAGCACTCGAAGTTGTTCACCCCGCAGCTCGGCGTCGTCGGATCGGACGAGGGCGTGCCCGCATCGAACAGGGTGGCCGTCGGCAGGGGATTGCCCGAATCGAGGATCTCGACCGCGTCCGGGAAGCCGATCTGGGTCAGATCGAAGAACTCGACCACCGCGCCCTGGACGTTGACCCGGTCACCGACCTGCACCGTCGGGGCCGAACCGGTGTACACGTAGAGGCCACGCGAAGCGAGCGGCATGGCGCTGGAGTCGCGCTCGTCGGGCATCTGAATGGTAAAGGCATCGGCCGTCACCGCGGTCACGATGTTGTCTTCCGAGCGAACCACCGCACCCGTGCCGTTGCCGGTGGCCGGCGCCAGCGGTGAGCGCAGGCCTTCGCCCTGGATCTCGTAGATCTCGAACAGTGGCGCGATGAAATCCAGGTCGTCGTTGTTGCGCGGCTCGACCTTGAAGGCGCCGAAGCTGTACCAGCCGATGCCGCGCAGGAAACCGTACTGATCGCCGAGCGCCGGGCTCAGGGTGATGCTGCCCAGGTCGTCGCCCACGGCCGGACCCGTGCCATCGTCGAACTCCCATTCTCCGAAGCTCAACTCTGCGGTGACCTCGACGCTCTGGAATTCGATGAACACGGACTCCCAGGGCTCGGAGGTCGCCGCCAGGGCGGCCGGGAAATCGCTGGTCGGAAGCAGAATCGGCGCCAGCTCACCCGGCGAAGCGAGCAGCTCGACCCGGCTCGCCGCCAGGCGGGTCTGGCTGGACAGCTCGGTGACCTCACCAACGACGAGGATCTCGTCCCCGCGAGCCAGACCCAGGCCAGCGAAATCGGCATCGATGACCAGGCCGCTGTAGGGGCCACCGGCGGCTTCCTGGATCACGGCCACGCCGCCGTTCTCGATCTCGCCCGGCGCGGCGGTGACGATGCCGTCGACGAAGACGGTCTGACCGAGCAGCGGCGAGGCATCGTCGGCGCCGGGATCGACCACGGTCTGGATGTCGTAGATGCTGACCTCGGGCACAACCGTGGTGGCCCATTCCGCCTGAGCCGTCACGATCTGCGCGCCCAGCAGGCCGGAAGCGTTGAAGTTGTTGACCAGATCACCGGCCGCACCGCCGTTCACGCTGACCACCAGGTCGAAGCTGAAGCTCTGTCCTGCCGCCAGATCGCCCAGATCCCATTCGTAGATGCCCGGGATGGGCTGGGTCAGCGGCAGGCCGCTGGTGTCACTGACGTAGCTCACGTTGCCGGGGAGGAGATCGCTAAGAACGACATCGGTCACCGTCTCGGTGGCATCCACGTTGCTGATCTCGAGGTTGTAGGTGATGGTGTCACCCACACGAGCAAAGGCCGACCCGGTCTTGCTGGCCAGCAGGGTCGGCGGCGGAATGATATCGACCTGCACAGCGCCAATGCCGAGCTCGTCGCGCGATCCGCCGCCGGACACATCGTCACTGGTCCAGCGCAGGTAGAGCGGGCTGCCGACAGCCAGCCCGAGGCCGGTCAGGGTCGTCGAACGCGGCGTGCTGACCCAGGCCGGGCTGCCGTCGGACGCTTCCGGACTGGTGTAGTCGAGGCCGGGCACGGGCGTCCAGTTGCTGTCGTCCAGCGAGTACTCGAAATTGAGTGAATTGGCGCGGGGCTGGTCGTTGTAGGTCCAGATCAGGTAGCTGATGTCCACCGCCTCGATCGTGTCGCCCGTGTTGTTGACGATGCGCAGGTCGAAACTGCCCGGTGTGAAATCAGCGCCGGTCGGCTGCGCACCGAGCGCGATCGCCGTTCCGGTACTGAGGGCGTAGATACCACCGCTACTGGCGCCCCCCGTCGTCGCTCCGCGAGCGAAGTCACCCGAGGTGAACTCGCCACCGAAGCTGCCCGGACCATCGCTCAGGCCCTGGACTCGCCACTGATTCGAGTCGAGCTGACCGGCCGCCGGCGTGGCGGAGAAGCCGGCCCCGGCAAAGGTCACGAAGTCCTCGTCGAACCAGGGAATGGGCGCCCCGGCAAGCGCAGTGGTGGACAGGAAAAGCGTGGCCATCAGCAGCCAAGACTTGAGCGACGGAGCGTACATCGGCGTGGGTCCCTTGGTGTGGTTTCAAGCAATCGCGCCCGGCAGTGTAGCCGGTTCTTGTTACGCCGGCATTTCGATGCCCGCTTCGCTGCTATTCTGGATCTCTGTCCGGCAGGGAGCAGCCCATGGCAAGACTCGAGCAACTCGACCAGGAGGTCGACGTCGACAAGGACCGATACCGGCGGGAACTGGACGCCTGGCAGTACGATCTGCTCAGCCTGCAGCAGTCCGTGCTGCGCGACGGGGGCCGGATGATCGTCAACATCGAGGGCATGGACGCGGCCGGCAAGGGCGGCGCCATCCGGCGCCTGGTCAAGCGCCTCGATCCGCGCGGCTACAAGGTCTATCGAATCGGTGCCCCGGAACGCTGGGAGCAGGAGAAGCACTATCTCTACCGCTTCTGGACCAAGGTGCCATCACCCGGTGAGCTGGTGATCTTCGACCGCAGCTGGTACGGCCGGGTCCTCGTCGAGCGCATCGAAGGCTTCGCGAGCCCCGAGCGCTGGCGCCAGGCCTATCGCGAGATCAACGAGTTCGAGGCCAGCCTGGTCAACGACGGCGTGATCCTGCGCAAGCTGTGGTTCCATGTCGCCCCCGACGAGCAGCTGCGCCGCTTCGAGGCGCGGCTCGCCGACCCCTACAAATCCTGGAAAATGACCGATGAGGACTGGCGGAACCGGGCCAAGTGGGACCAGTACACGGAAGCCGCCGAGGAAATGTTCGAGCGCACGGACACACCCGCTGCCCCATGGACACTGATCGCCGCCAACTCCAAGCGCCATGCCCGCCTGACGGCGCTCGAAACCGTGGCGAACGCATTGGCTGGCGAAGCCGCCCGACGGCAACTCGAAACCCATCCCCTGAAACTGGCGCGCCCCCTGCCCTGATCGCTACCGGCGATGGGAACGCCGGTCGCTGGAAAACAGCCTGGCCGAAACGGTCAGCGCCAGATACAGGCCCATGATGAAGATCAGCTGCCGTGGTTCGTTGGTCCATTCATAGTAGAGGATCAGCACCGTGCCGAGCAGCAGCCCGACAAGGGCCAGCCAGATCAATGGCGCCGATGCGCCGGTGCGATCGCGCATTCTGAGATTGGCCCAGGCCATGAGAAGCGAGACCAGCAGGAAGGTGATGCTGCCGAATTCGAGGATCATCTCCAGGTTGCCGATCAGGATCAGTCCGAAGGCCATGGATGACATGCACACGATCGCCGCCACGGGAATGTGGCCGGATCGCCGGGCAAGCAGTGAAGGCATGAACCCGTCATCGGCGATCGCCGCCATCTGTCGGGAAGCACCGAAGACCGTCCCGCTGATCGCGCTGCTGGTGGCCAGCAGGGCGCCGATGATCACCAGCTCCGTGCCCCAGTCGCCGAGGATGCCTTCGGCGCCCGCAGCGAGCGCGTACTCCTTGTTGGCGATCAGCTCGTCGAAGGGAATGGCCAGGATGGCACCGACACCGATGACCAGGTAGATCAGGGTGGCGAGAACGATCGCGGCGTAGATTGCGCGCGGAATGTTCCGTTCCGGCGTATCCATCTCCTCGATCGCGTTGATCACCAGTTCGAAGCCCTCGTAGGCGACGATGGTCAGGGCGGCCACGATCAGGACCGCCAACAGGCCCACCGGCGCCTGTCCCTCGAGCAGGGTCGGCAGCGAGGCTTCCCCGTTGTCGATCAGCACGAAGGACACGATCGCGAGGATCACCAGCTTGGTGTAGACCATCAGATCCTCGATCCGGCCCATGCCGCGCACGCTCCAGAGGTTGATCAGCGTGAAGACCAGGATGATCCCGCCGGCCACCAGTTTCCTGACCGGCTCGTCGTCGGCGAAACCGAAGCCGCTGATCGCGTAGGACGAGAAGGTATAGGCGTAGAGCGCGAGCGTGCTGATGTAGCCGAAGATCACCCACCAGCCGATCAGCGAGGCGGCGAACGGCGAGGCCGGAAAGCTCCGCTTGAAGAAGGAATAGGCGCCGCCCTCATCGCGGAAGAACACGCCGAGCTTGATGTAGGAATAGGCGGCCAGGCCGGCCAGCACTCCCCCGATGGCGATGACCAGCGGGGTGTACACGCCGACCAGGGCCACCGAGATCCCGAGAATGCTGAAGATGCCACCGCCGACCATGCCACCGAGCGCGATCGCGATCAGCTCCGGCACGCCGAGGGTCTTGCCCCGGCTTCGATGGCAGGATCGGGACGGGTGCTTGCTTGGCAAGAGACGGGTTCCTTGGCGCCTGATCGCTCGTTCGACGGACGATCAGTATAGATCGCCCGTTCTGGTCACGATCGGAACCGCCGCCGTGTCCGGGGCGGACCCTACTTCAGCACCGCCAGATACGCTCGACCGCGGCGCCGGATTTCGATCGCCAGTTCCCGCGACGACTCCACTGGGAACTGACCGCGCAGTTCGCGCAGAGAGCGCACGGTCTGACGGTTGATCGCCACGATGACATCACCTGCCCGCAGCCCCGCCTCCCAGGCCGCGGAGTTTCTGCGCACTTCTTCGATCAGGGAGCCCTGCGCGCGCGTCCGGTCCGGCAGCCGGGCCAACACGACGCCATCGAGACGCTCGTCGAGACGACGTCCGGAAATGCGAGCATCGAGGTCCTCCTCGATCAACACCCGGACCTCACGTTCCTCGCCCTCACGAACGAAGACCACATCGACTTCACTGCCGACGCTGAGCAGGCCCTCGATGTTGCGAAGCCCCTGGGTATTCTCCACCGGCCGCCGATCGATCCCCACGATGACGTCCCCGGCGCGCAGCCCGGCCTCGGCCAGCGCCGACTCCGGACCCAGACGAGTGACGACTGCGCCGCCGATCCGCTCCAGCTCCAGCGCCTCCCGGAGCTCGGTGCTCAGATCCTGCACTTCGACGCCCAGGGAACCGCGGCGGACTTCGCCATAGGCCAGCAGCTGGTCCATGACGTAGGCCGCCGTGCTCGCGGGAATCGCGAAACCGATGCCGACGTTGCCGCCGGACGGGGTGAAGATCGCCGTATTGATCCCGATCAGGCGGCCGGCCAGATCGATCAGCGCGCCGCCGGAGTTGCCTGGATTGATCGAGGCGTCGGTCTGGATGAAGTTCTGGTACTCCAGGCCACGCAGGCCGGAGCGCCCGAGCGCCGAGACGATGCCCGAGGTCACGGTCTGGCCCAGTCCGAATGGGTTGCCGACGGCCACCACGAAATCGCCGACGCGCAGGCCGTCGCGATCATCGAGGGGCAATTCGGCGAGGTTCTCGGCCTCGATGCGGACGACGGCCAGGTCCGTGTCGCGATCGGAACCGATGTACTCGGCCACGAACTCGCGCCCGTCCTGCAGGGTGACGGCGATGTCGTCGGCACCGTCGATGACGTGGTTGTTGGTCAGGATGTAACCGGCTTCGGCATCGACGATCACGCCGGAGCCGAGCGACTGCTGGATGCGCTCGCGCGGCATGCTCGGCATGTCGAAGAAGCGCCGGAAGAAGGGATCGTCGAAGAACGGACTGGTGCGCACCTGCACCCGTGTCCGCGTCGAGATATTCACCACGGCCGGCGTCACCCCCTCCAGCACCGGGGCCAGGGACGGCAGGTGCTGGCCATCGACCTCGGCCGGCAGCGCGGCGCGACCGAGCATCGGCAGCAGCAGACCCGGCAGCAGGACCAGGCCAAGGAACATCGAAGGCTTGATCATCGTTCAGCGATGGACTGTGTGGAATGTGTGCAGTATGACAGCGCCGGCGTTGTCAAGGTTTCGCGGCCACGATCACGGGCTCCCGGGGCCGCTCGGAAGGGTGGCTTGCATTTGTGGCCGAACGGTGGTCAGATAAGCCGAGCCACCGGCACCTACCCAAGATATTGGGCTGGGGGAAGAAACGGAGCACAAGATGTTGAGCCTGGACCAGCAAGTTCTCAGGACCGACGCGACCGGCATGCCGCTCGAATGGATCGGTTACCAGGATGCAGTCAAGCTGATCGTCCTCGATCAGGTCTGCTACTCGCTCGGCCGCGAGCTCTATCGCCTGCACGGCGGCATCAACGCCCAGTCCGGCAGACGAACCGAGATCCCGGTCAACGCCATCGTGGCGACCCATGGCTCGCACCCCAATGCCCACCACTTCTACGACCGCTACACGCCGCCGCTCTCGAACCGCGCCCTGTTCCGCCGCGATGAGCATCTCTGCCTCTACTGCGGCCGACACTTCCCGGAGTTCGAGCTATCGCGCGATCACGTCAAGCCCCTGGCGCAGGGCGGCGTCGACACCTGGGAGAACGTGGTCACCTCCTGCAAACGCTGCAACAACCACAAGGCAGCGCGAACGCCGGAGGAAGCCGACATGCAGTTGATCGCCATTCCCTTCGCCCCGACCCACGCCGAATACGTCTACCTGCAGGGGCGAAGAATCCTGGCCGATCAGATGGAGTTCCTGGTCGCGCACTTCCCCCGCCACTCCATCCTGCGCCAGCGCCTGAGCCGCGAGCACGCCGAGCTGCTGCAAGGCAGCTGATGCCGACGCGGCCACCGTCGCGAGAGCCGCGCGGGGTCCGACTGACGTAGAATCGGACGCGTATTCATCCCCAAGCCCACGTCCGATGTCCGCCATCCGATCGCCCGCCGCCCCGGTCTACCTGGTCGATGCCAGTGTCTACATCTTCCGGGCCTGGTTCTCGATGCCCGATCGCTTCGAGGACTCGGCCGGCCGCCCCACCAACGCGGTCTACGGCTTCGCCCGATTCCTCTGCGAACTGATCGAGCAGACCGAAGCGCCCGCCATCGCCGTGGCTTTCGATGAGTCCCTGACCAGTTCGTTCCGCAACGAGATCTACGCCGACTACAAGGCCAACCGCGATCCGGCCCCCGAAGAACTCAAGCGTCAGTTCGCCTGGTGCAAGGACCTGGCTCGGCATCTCGGGCTGCCGGTCTACGCGGACGCACGCTTCGAGGCCGATGACCTGCTCGCCACCCTGGCCGGTCACAGTCGGCGATCCGGGCGAAACGTCTGCGTGGTGAGCGGCGACAAGGACCTGGCACAGCTGGTCGAAGCGGGGGATCACTGGTGGGACTTCGCGCGGAACCGACGCCTGGATGCCGCCGGCGTTCACGCGCACTTCGGCGTGCACCCGCATCAGATCGCCGATTACCTCGCATTGACCGGAGACGCGGTCGACAACATCCCCGGCATACCCGGCATCGGTCCGAAGACGGCAGCCGCCCTGCTGGCGCATTTCGGCAGCCTGGACGCGCTCTACGACCGGCTCGAAGAGGTGGCGTGGTTGAAGATTCGCGGGGCCAAGGGCCTGGCGGCGAAACTCCGCGAGCACGAGGCCGCTGCCCGCCTGGCCCGGCAGCTTACCGGCCTGGAGACGGCCATCGAGCACCTCGGCGAAGCGCCGGCGGTGGATCGCACCGGCGGCAATGCCGACCTGCTCGATGCGCTGCTCGATGGCCTCGGCTTCGGCCGCCCGCTGCGCGAGCGGCTTCATCGTCAGCGGATGGCGGGTCTCGCTGCGCCCTGAGCGGTCTCAGCCCTCGCCATCGTCCTCCGGCTGCGCCTGACCCTGCGACTCGCCCCGGCGGCGAAGCAACTCTTCGAGCATTTCCTGACCCACGCCCAGCACGCGAGCGGAATCGATCTGCGTGGCCATGAGGTGAACCGGCGGCATGGATCGACCGGTGCGGCGGCCACGAGCGTCCACGTGATGCCAATGGCTGTTGGCGAGGAAGACCAGCTCGTTGCCGACCATCACGCCGTAGGTCGGCGTATCGAACTCCGGCAGGGACGCGGCCAGGGGTGCAACCTCGATGACGCCGAGACCATCGTCACCGAGCTTCAGACGCAGGATCCGCTCGGGGTTGATGCCGTTCTGGATGGCGACCAGAAAGCCGTCCCACCAGTACAGTCCGTCGATGCCGCCTTCGTTGAGGTTTTCCGGGGTCGCCAGCTTCCAGGCCCGGCTGGCATCGGCGGTGTCGACGACGAAGATTCCGACCTCGTAGTCGGCCAGATAGAGCTTGCTGCCATCGCCCGACAGGGCGATTCCGCGCATGCTCGAGAAGTTCGGATGACCGAAGAAAGGCTGCGGATGACGCTCGCCCGGCGACAGGCGGTAGATGCCCGGCGTGGCCGTGTCCGCGGCAAACACCGTGCCATCGGCCGCCACGGCGAGGGACCCGAAGACATGCGGCATGCGATCGGGAATCAGGCGATGGCTGGACAGCTGCTCACCGGTCTCCAGATCGAGCTTGAGCAGAGCGGTTCGACCCTGATCGGCCTCGCGGAAGCCCCTGAACTGGGTCAGGGCTGCCGTGGCCACCCACAGGTGTCCGCGTTCGCTATCGACCTCGAGATCGAGCACCGCCATCAACTCGTCATTGCTGTCCGGGCCGGCAAAGACCTGCCAGTCGCCACCGTCCCCGTCGGACACGAGGATCTGCCCGTCACGGATCCCACCGATGAACAGGCGACCCGATGCGGGATCATGGGCCAGCGCTTCCGGCATCTCGATCTGATCGAGCGTATCGACTTCGCGGGCTTCTCCGAAAGGCTGGAAGGCATCGTTCATGAGCTGGGAAAGATGCTGGTAGAGCCGGTGTTCGTGCATCGGCTCGAGCTCCTCGAACTGGGACCAGTCGGCGGCCAGGCCCTGCTGCTGCATCATCAGCATCATGTTGTAGGCTTCGCTGAAGCGCTCCTGGTGCGCGTAGGCTCGCACCAGGTGGGTCATGAAATCCTGGTTGTAGGGACGCAGGGCGTGCAGCCGCTCGGTGGCCTGCGCCCAATCCTCATAGTCCTGATCGTCGAAGGCCAGGGCGGCCTGATTGAGCCAGAAGGCGATCTGGAATCGCTGCGGCATTTCCTCCAGCGGCGGGCGTTCGCTCTGAGCTGCGGAGGCCTGGCGATCCGTCTCCTGGGCCAGGCCCGTGAGCGGGGCGCCGGCCACGCAGAAGCTGGCAGCCAGCAGGAGGCCGATTGTCTTGAGCGTCATGATCTGTCCTGTATGCTTGTTGATCGACGGGGACTCGGACTGCCCGACGTCCAATTCGTTCCACAATCCATCCTGAACGATCGCCGCATGCTACCAGAAGCCGATATCGAGGAACTCCACCGCGGGGCCTATCTCAGCCTGTGCTCCAGAAAGCACTGGGAATTCGTCCACCGCCAGCACCCGGTGGTGGTGCTGGTCGCCTGGACACCGGCGAGGGAACTGCTGCTGGTCGAGCAGTACCGCGAACCGATCGCGGCGCGAACCATCGAACTCCCCGCCGGCCTGGTCGGGGATGAGGTCGGCAGCGAAGATGAAGCGCTGCTGGATGCGGCAAACCGTGAACTGGAGGAGGAGACCGGTTGGCGGGCCGGGCGCCTGACGGAACTGATGCGCTGCCCCACCTCGGCGGGAATGAGCGACGAGATGGCCGTTTTTCTGCACGCCGAGTCCCTCGAACAGGTCGGCCCGGGCGGCGGCACGGGCTCCGAAGACATCACGGTGCACGCCATCCCCGAGCGTGACATCGACGCCTGGCTGCAGGCGCAGCGCCGGGAGGGCAAGCAGCTCGACCCGAAGATCTACGCGGCGCTCTACTGGACCGGCTCGCGCTGAATCAGGCGGGCTCAGACCAGCACCCAGCGAGCGATCGCGACCCCCGCTGCCAGCAGGGCGCTGGCCAGCAGCACCAGCCAGGTCAGCAAGGTGCCGAGGAAGCGCCCCTGCGAAACGCCTGCCGAGCGATTCAGGCCGAAGAAGCCGTGCAGGAGGCGGGCGATGACCAGCGTGGCGCCCAGCAGATGCAGCACCAGAGCCGGCATCGCCGCCGAGGCTTCCAGGATCACCAGCAGCAAGAGCACCAGCGGCACGTACTCGCTGAAGTTCGCGTGGGCTCGGATGGCCAGCTCGAGATCGGAGCGCTCACCGGCACCGATCCCGACCTTGTGGTGACGACGAAGGGCGACCACGCGCCAGGACAGGGCGAGCAGGATCAGGCCGAGCAGGCCGGCATAGAACAGGGAAATCGTCAGGGCCACGGGGCATTTCCGGGTGAACAGAGCCCAGTATACCCGCGTGCTATATTCGATCGTCATCGCCCCGAACCCTGCAGAGAGCACCCATGAAGACGTTTCCGACGCTTCTGATCCTCGGCCTACTCATGTCGCTTGGAGACCCATCGATGGCCCAGACCGATCACCCGATCGCGATCGCCATTCATGGCGGCGCCGGCACCATCAGCCGTGAAGCCATGAGCGCCGAGCGCGAGCGCGACATCCGGGACGCGCTCGAACGCGCGGTGCAGGCCGGTCACGCCGTGCTCGAGGCCGGCGGCAGCAGCCTCGACGCGGTCACCGCCGCGATCCGGATTCTCGAAGACGCCCCCCAGTTCAATGCCGGTCGCGGCTCGGTACTGACCGAAGCCGGGCGCGTCGAAATGGATGCGTCGATCATGGATGGCGCGACGCTGAACGCCGGGGCGGTCGCGAGCGTGACCGGCCTGCGCCATCCGATCGAGGCCGCCCGGCGGGTCATGAGCGATTCGCCCCATGTCATGTTGATCGGCGAAGGTGCGGAAGCCTTCGCCGCCGAATTCGATCTGGAGACCGAGGATCCGGAGTGGTTCATCACCGACTTCCGGCGTGAGGAGCTGCGTCGGATCCAGTCCGCCGAGCAGGCCCGCCTGAGCGGCCCCGAACCCTGGTACTCGACGGTCGGCGCCGTGGCCATCGACCGCAGCGGCAACCTGGCCGCGGCCACGTCCACCGGCGGCATGTCCAACAAGCGCTGGGGTCGCGTCGGCGATTCTCCGATCATCGGCGCCGGCACCTACGCCAACAACCAGACCTGCGCGGTGTCGGCCACGGGGCACGGGGAGTTCTTCATTCGCTACGTCGTCGCCTACGACATCTGCGCCCGCATGGCCTATACGGCTCGCCCACTTGCACAGACCGCCGATGAAGTCGTCAACCAGGTGCTGGCCAGCGCCGGCGCCAGCGGCGGTGTCATCGCAATCGACCGCCAGGGTCGGATCGCCATGCCCTTCAACACTTCCGGGATGTACCGTGCCGCCATTCATCGGGACGGCCGCATGGAAGTGGCGATCTATCGCGATTCGGAAGACGCACCCACGGCAGCGAACGAACCCTGATGCTGCTGGATTCCTTCGAGTTTCCCTGCCCCTGGTGCGGGGAGCTCAATCAATTGCCCCAGGACCCGGATGAGCTGGGTCAGCAGCTGGTGCAGGACTGTAGCGTCTGCTGCGCACCGATTCTCATCGATCGGCCCGCCTGGCCGGATCAGCCACCCATCATCCGCCGTGAAGGCGATTGATCCGGGGTCGACGCGATCCCGTCAGGCCGACGGGCCCAGGCCCAGATTTCGGCAAAGTGCGAGGGTCGGTGCGGCCCGATTGAGGGTGTAGAAATGCAGGCCCGGTGCCCCACCCTCCAGCAGGCGTCGGCATAGCTGGGTGACGACCTCTTCGCCGAAGGCACGGATCGACTCCCGATCGCCGTCCGACTCCCAGGCCTGAAGTCGCTTGGCGATCCAGAGCGGCAGCTCGGCCCCACAGAGATTCGAGAATCGAGCCAGGCGCGCATAATTGGTGATCGGCATGATCCCCGGCACGATCGGCACGTCGACACCGACCCGCTGTGCCTCGTCCAGAAAACGGAAGTAGGCATCCGCATTGAAGAAGTACTGGGTGATGGCGCCGTTGGCGCCGGCCTCGACCTTGGCCCGAAAATGCCGCAGGTCGCTCTCCGGTGTGGGCGACTCCGGATGATGCTCCGGGTAGCAGGCCACTTCCAGGTGAAAGTGATCGCCGTAATGCCGGCGGATGAAACGGACCAGATCGATGGCGTGATCCATCACGCCGCTGCCACCGCCCGAGGGACGATCGCCTCGCAGCACCACCAAGCGCCGAATGCCGGCGCCCCGGTAACTGTCGAGCAGTTCGTGCAGACTGTCGTGATCTTCCGCCATGCAGGAAATATGGGGCGCTGCGGGCACGCCCGTCTCCGAATGGATGGCCAGCACCGTATCGCGCGTTCGCGAGCGGGTCGATCCACCGGCGCCGAAGGTCACCGACATGTAGGCCGGTCCCAGCCTGGCCAGACGATCACGTGCGACGAGGAAATCGGCCCTGGCGTCGTCATCGCGAGGCGGGAAGAATTCGAAGCTGTGCTGGGGTGACGGTGTGCTCATGGCGCGGGAGACTCCGGCAACGAAGCGGGTGATCGACGCCTTCGATCACCGCCCCGGGAAAGCGGATGGCGGGCCCACGAGGGACCCGCCATCGAATCGCCGAGCAATCAGTAGCGGTAGTGCTCGGGCTTGTAGGGACCTTCGACGGCCACACCGATGTAATCGGCCTGCTCCGGCTTGAGCTGGGTCAGGCGCGCACCGATGCGGGCCAGGTGGAGGCGGGCGACCTTCTCGTCGAGGTGCTTCGGCAGGACGTAGACCTCGTTGTCGTAGCGATCACCGTTCTTCCACAGCTCGATCTGAGCCAGGGTCTGGTTGGTGAAGGAGTTCGACATGACGAAGCTCGGATGCCCCGTGGCGCAGCCGAGGTTCACCAGGCGACCGCGCGCCAGCAGGATGATCCGCTTGCCGTTCGGGAAGGTGATGTGATCGACCTGGGGCTTGATCTCGTCCCACTCGTACTTCTCGATGCTGGCCACGTCGATCTCGTTGTCGAAGTGACCGATATTGCAGACGATGGTCTCGTCCTTCATGCGCATCATGTGGTCGTGGGTGATCACGTTGTAGTTGCCCGTGGCGGTGACCACGATGTCGGCCGCTTCCAGCACGCCTTCATCGTCGATGTTGACCACCTTGTAGCCTTCCATGGCGGCCTGCAGGGCGCAGATCGGATCGACCTCGGTCACCCAGACGTTGGCCGACAGGGCTCGCAGGGACTGGGCCGAACCCTTGCCGACATCACCGTAGCCACAGACGATGGCGGTCTTGCCGGCGATCATCACATCGGTGGCGCGCTTGATCGCGTCGACCAAGGACTCACGGCAGCCATAGAGGTTGTCGAACTTCGACTTGGTCACCGAGTCGTTGACGTTGATCGCCGGGAACTTCAGGCTGCCTTCCTTCTGCATGCGGTACAGACGGTTGACCCCGGTGGTGGTCTCCTCGGTCACGCCCTGGATCGATTTCAGCGCTTCGCTGTACCAACCCGGGTTGCTGCTCAGGCGCTTCTTGATCGAAGCGAACAGGGCCCGTTCCTCTTCGCTGCCCGGGTTGTCCAGGATCGAGGGATCTTCTTCGGCCTGGGCACCCAGGTTCAGAAGCAGGGTGGCATCACCGCCATCGTCCAGGATCATGTTGGCGGTTTCGCCATTCGGCCACTGGAAGATGCGGTGCGTGAACTCCCAGTACTCGACCAGATTCTCGCCCTTGAAGGCGAACACGGGAATCCCGCGAGCGACCATCGCCGCTGCCGCGTGGTCCTGGGTCGAGTAGATGTTGCAGGAGGCCCAGCGCACATCGGCGCCGAGCTCGACCAGGGTCTCGATCAGGACGGCGGTCTGGATGGTCATGTGCAGGCTGCCGGCAATGCGGGCACCTTTCAGCGGCTTGTCGGCCGCGAATTCCTGACGGGTCTGCACCAGACCGGGCATTTCGGTCTCGGCGATTTCGATCTCCTTGCGACCGAAGGCCGCCAGGCTTTCGTCGGCAACGCAGTAGTCCTTGTCGGTCGGCGCGATGCTGTCGTCGAAGAGCACGCTCTTCGCTTGGGTTTCGGGGTTGGCGCTCATTGGAGTCCTCTTTCGAATTCGGTATGGGTTGAAGGCTTGAGATCAGAGTCCGGCGGCAGCGCGAAGGGCATCGGCCTTGTCCGTGCGCTCCCAGCTGAAGGTCGTGAACTGCTCTTCGACCTGCTTGCCGTCACGGATGACCTTGGCCGAGGTCAACACCGGCTCGCGGCCGAAGTGACCATGCGTCGCGGTCTGACGGTACATCGGGTGGAGCAGATCCAGGGCCTTGAGAATGCCGTAGGGGCGCAGATCGAAATGCTCGCGGATCAGGGCCTCGATGCGCTCCTCGGGGATCTTGTTGGTGCCGAAGGTGGTCACCGAGACCGAGGTCGGCTCGGCGACGCCGATGGCATAGCTGACCTGGAGTTCGCACTTATCGGCCAGGCCGGCGGCCACCACGTTCTTGGCCACGTAGCGTGCGGCATAGGCGGCGGAACGGTCGACCTTGGACGGATCCTTGCCGGAGAAGGCACCGCCGCCATGGCGGGCCATGCCGCCATAGGTGTCGACGATGATCTTGCGGCCGGTCAGGCCGGCGTCGCCCACCGGGCCCCCGATGACGAACTTGCCGGTCGGGTTGATGTGGTACAGAGTGCCCTCGTGCAGCCAATCGGCCGGCAGCACCGGATCGATGATGTGCTTGCGCACGCCCGCACGGATGTCCTCGAGGCTGACGTCCTCGTCGTGCTGGGTCGACAGGACGACGGCGTCGATGGCCACCGGCTTGCCGTCCTCGTAGCGCAGGGTGACCTGGCTCTTGGCGTCCGGACGCAGCCAGGGCAAGGGATTGTCGGCCTGCTTGCGAAGCCGGGTCTGCTGCTCGACCAGGCGGTGGGCGTAGAAGATCGGGGCCGGCATCAGGACGTCGGTCTCGTTCGAGGCGTAGCCGAACATCAGGCCCTGGTCACCGGCACCCTGGTTTTCCGGGATCTCGCGGTCGACGCCCTGGGCGATGTCCGGCGACTGCTTGCCGATCATGTTGATGACCGAGCAGGTATTGCCGTCGAAGCCGACGCGGGACGAGTCGTAGCCCACATCCACGACGACCTGGCGGATCAGTTCTTCGAGATCGACCCAGGCCGTGGTGCTGATTTCACCACCGACCACGACGGCGCCGGTCTTGATGAAAGTCTCGCAGGCCACGCGGGCGTGCTGGTCCTGGGTGAGGATGGCATCGAGAATGGCATCGGAAATCTGGTCGGCCAGCTTGTCCGGATGCCCTTCCGAGACGGATTCGGAGGTAAACAGATAGGCGCTCATGGTCGGAATGTATCTTTTGATCAGGATAGAGAGATATATAGTGTACCGCAGGGCGCGGCGCATTGCATCAAGGCACCGTCATGCGGGCACGGCCCGCTCCCTCGCCCAGGCTCGGAGCGACGCGATCGACTCGCCCCGAAGGACCGACAGGGGTCGCGTCCGGGCGAGTTCCTCGCTCAGATGCTCCATGGCCAGGGTCACGCCCTGGGCATGGGCCACGTACAGCGCGGAGACGACCAGGTGTTCGAGCTCCGCGCCGGAAAACCCTTCCGTGGCTTCGGCCAGACGATCGAGGGGATAGAGCTCGGGCTTGAGCTCGCGCCGGCGAAGGTGGATCGCCATGATCTCGGCCCGGGTGGCGCGCTCCGGCAGATCGACGAAGAACACCTCGTCGAAGCGTCCCTTGCGCATCAACTCGGGCGGCAGGCGACTGATGTCGTTGGCGGTGGCCGCCACGAACACTCGCGAGCGATGCTCGGACAGCCAGGTCAGGAAACTCCCGAGCATCCGCCGCGAGGTTCCGCCGTCGCTGTCCGAGGTCGCCAGGCCCTTCTCGATCTCGTCGATCCACATCACACAGGGCGCCATCAGTTCGGCCGCCTTGAGGGATTGACGAAGGTTGCGCTCGCTCTGGCCGTGGTAGCGATCGAACAGGGTCGCGAAGTCGAGGTGCAGCAAGGGCACCCCGAACAGGCCGGCCGCGGCGCGTGCCGCCAGGGACTTGCCGCAGCCCTGGACCCCCAACAGCAGCATCCCCCGCGGTGGATCGAGCCCCGGCGGCGCCTCGGCCGAGCGGAAAACGCCGGCCCGCAGCTCCAGCCAGCGACGCAGATTGGCGAGACCGGCCACCTCGCTGAAGCGGGCGGTTTCCAGCTCGAAGTTCAGCACGCCCCCGGGATCGAGCAATTCGAACTTGGCCTGCATCACCGGCTTCAGATCGCTGTGATCGAGCACGCCATCGTCGAAGATGGCATTGCGGGCCAGGCGACGGGCATCCTTCATCGTCAGGCCCTGCAGGTTGTTGATCAGCTGCACCAGAGCCTCTTCGCAGATCTCGGCGGGCTTCAGGCCACGCTCGTTGCCCCAGCGGCTTGCCTCCGCGCGCACCATGGCTTCGAGGGTGGCGGGCTCGGGGGCCTGCAGGTCGAAGCGCCGGGACAGGGCGGTCAGCTCCGGCGGAAGCGTGATCTCGGGACTGATCAGCACCACGGTCGGTGCCTGTCGGTCGTCGGCGCGGCGCCCGATCTCACGGAGCTGGCGCACGATCACCGGGTCGTCCAGGTAGGGGTGGAAGTCCATCAGCAGGACGAGGGCCCGATCGCTGCGCTGGGCGATATGGGCCAGCGCCTTGCCGGCATCCGCGAAGTCCGGGGCCATCACCAGATCCCGGTCGGCCCGCACCAGGCCCCGCGTGGCCGTCCAGATCAGGACCGGTCGGTGCATCTGGTGCCGGAGGGCCATGAACAGCGCATGCGCATGCGGCTCATCATGGCTCTCGATCACGATCAGGGGGGTGCCGGCCCGGATCATCGAGGCCAGTGAGGCCAGCTCGGCCGGGTTGACCGGCGCATCGGGCAGAAAATCCAGCTCCTTCAAGTCTCAAGCTCCATCGATCTATTAATAAGAATCCCCCTCGGATCGCCCTTCATTGTGCCCGAGACCGGGGCCGAAACGGGTCCGAATGTTTTGGATAATCACATCGGTGTTGGTAATATTGACGGCTTATGCGCTACCTAATCTCACTCTCTCTGTTGTTGGCCGCCCTGTGGCTCGGCATCTCCGGTGTCTACAAGCCGCTGATGTTCATGCTCGGTGCCGCATCGGTCCTCGTGGTGGTCTGGCTATCGCGACGGATGGACGTGGTGGGCGTAGAGCACAACCCTGCGCTGTACTCCTGGCGCCTGCCGGTCTACTGGGCCTGGCTGGTCGGCCAGATCATCAAGGCCAATTTGACGGTTGCCAAGCTGGTCCTGAATCCGGCTCGGATCCGTCCGCAGATCGTACGCGTGCCGGTGCCGCTCGAGAGCAAGGTCGCCAAGGTCACCTATGCCAACTCCTGCACCCTGACACCGGGCACCGTGACGCTCCAGCTCGAACCCGATGAGTTGACCGCACACGTGCTCGACGCGGGCTCGGCCGAGGATCTGCAAGCCGGCCACATGGCCGCACGCATCGCCTGGCTCGAACAACACGACCAAGGGGCAAAGTAGTCCATGAACACCGTGCTTGTCCTGACCACTCTGCTGGTCTTCACGACCATGGCCCTGGCACTGGCTCGAGCCCTCAAGGGCCCGACCATCTACGACCGCATCCTGGCCGTGAACGTGTTCGGCACGAAGACCGTGCTGGTGGTCGCCCTGATCACCCTGATCACCGGGCACGCCGACCTGGTCGACGTTGCCCTGGTCTACGCCCTGATCAACTTCATCGCCGTGGTCGCCGTGCTCAAGCTCGTCAAGATGGGCGACCTCGGTGAAGCCGGCGAAGGAGACATCACCGATGGCTGAGCTGGCGATCGACATCCTGTCCTGGATCCTGCTGCTGACCGGCGGCGCCTTCGGAGTGATCGGCGGTCTCGGCCTGGTCCGCTTCCCCGACTTCTACACGCGACTGCATGCGGCCGGCGTGGCCGACACCCTGTGCGCCCTGCTGATCGTCGGCGGCCTGATCCTGCAGGCGGGCTTCAGCATCCTGACCCTCAAGCTGGCGCTGATTCTGCTGTTCCTGCTGTTCACCGCACCGACCGCCAGCCATGCCCTGGCGCGCGCGGCCCTGGTCGACGGTGTGGAGCCGAAGGTCGACGCCGAAACCCGGAGGACGCCGTCATCGAAACCCTGATCGACATCGGCCTGCTGATCTTCCTGATCATCATCGCCGTGGCGGTGGTGCGCAGCCGTGACCTGTTCACGGCGGCCATGCTGTTCGCCATCTATTCCCTGCTCTCGGCGGCGCTGTTCACCGTGCTCGACGCCGGTGACGTGGCCCTGACCGAGGCCGCCGTCGGTGCCGGCATCTCGACCATCCTGGTGCTCGCCTTGCTGGCCCTGGTGCCGCGACAGGAAGCGCCGCCGACGCGCTCGAACTGGCCGGCCCTGGCCATCGTGGTGATCACCGGCGCCGTGCTGATCTATGCCACCGCCGACTTCCCGGAATTCGGCCGGGCCGACAATCCGATCCAGACCCACGTCGCGCCCTATTACATCAATGAAACCTACAACGACATGGGCGTGCCCAACATCGTTGCCGCGGTCCTGGCCAGCTATCGTTCGATCGATACCCTGGGCGAGGGCTTCGTGATCCTGACCGCCGGCCTGGCCGTGTACTCGTTGCTGGCCACGCGCCGGCGCCGGCCGCAGCGCCGCAAGGAGTCGCGAGAGTGAGAGAAAACGGCATTCTGCGCATCGTCGCGCGTTTCCTGATCCCGCTGATCATGCTGTTCGCCCTGTACATCCAGTTCCACGGCGAGTATTCGCCCGGCGGCGGATTCCAGGCGGGTGTGGTGTTCGCCGCCGCCTGGATCCTGTTCGTGCTGATCTATGGCCTGGACGCGGCCCTCGACGTCATTCCCGAGCGAGCCATGTACGTGCTGATGCTCGTCGGGGTCATGCTCTACTGCGCCGTCGGCATCGCCGGCGTGCTCATGGGTGGGCATTTTCTCGAGTACACGCCGCTGCTGGACGATCCGAAGGCGGCCCAGCAGTTCGGCATCATCACCGTCGAATTCGGCATCGGCATCACCGTCGCCACCGTGGTCATGCTGATCTTCACCCTGTTCGTCCGCCGGCGCGAGCTGCTGACCGACTCCGAGGAGCAAGGCTGATGGGCTGGTTGGGACACTTCAACTACTGGGTGGTCGTGGTGCTGATGATGATCGGCTTCTACGCCGTTGTCGCCCGCGGCAACATGGCCAAGAAGATCATGGGTCTGAACCTGTTCCAGACCTCCGTGTTCATCATGTTCATCTCGGCGGGCAAGATTCTCGGCGGTTCGACCCCGATCCTGCGCGAGGGGGTGGAGGTCTATTCCAACCCGCTGCCTCACGTCCTGATCCTGACCGCCATCGTGGTCGGCATCGCGACCACGGCCGTGGGCCTGGCCCTGGCGGTCCGCGTGCGCGAGAACTTCGGTTCGATCGAAGACGATGAACTGAGCGAAGACGATCCCATCGACGACGAGCCGGCCCGATGACCCTGAATGAACTGATGCCCTTCAGCGTGCTGGTGCCGCTGATCGCCGCACCGATATGCGCGCTGCTGCCCGGTCGCTTCCTGCCCTGGCTGCTGGCCATGCTGGCCACCCTGTGCTCGGCCGTGATCATGGCCCAGGTGCTGCCCGCGGCGATCGACGAACCGATCCGCTACGCCTTCGGTCAATGGGCCCCGCCGATCGGCATCGAATTCCGGACCGATGCGGTCAACGGCTTCATCGGCCTGCTGGTCAGCGTGATGGCCGTGGTGATCCTGCCCTGGGCGCGGATCAGCGTGAACCAGGAAGTGCCCGAGAACCAGGGCCTGTTCTACGCCCTGTTCCTGCTCGCCTTCTCCGGCCTGATGGGCATGACCATGACCGGGGACGCGTTCAACCTGTTCGTGTTCCTGGAAATCTCCTCGCTGTCGACCTACGCCCTGGTCGCCCAGGGTCGAGCGAAGGCCGCGCCGCTGTCGGCCTTCCGCTATCTGATCATGGGCACCCTGGGCGCGACCTTCTACCTGATCGGGGTCGGTCTGATCTACATCATGACCGGCACCCTGAACATGCTCGACCTTGCCGAGCGCCTGCCCGAGGTCGCCGACACGCGGGCCGTCCAGGCGGCCTTCGGCTTCATCCTGGTCGGGGTGGGCGTCAAGCTGGCCCTGTTCCCGCTGCATCGCTGGCTGCCCGGCGCCTACGCCAACGCGCCCTCGGCGATCACGGTGTTCCTGTCGTCGACCGCCACGAAGGTGGCCGTCTACGTGGTCCTGCGCCTGGTCTTCACCGTCTTCGGGGTCGATTTCGCCTCGTCCATGCCCTACGGTGAAATCTTCTTCATCCTCGGCCTGGTCGGCATCCTGCTGCCCTCGGTCTGGGCCATCGAGCAGGACAACGTCAAGCGCCTGCTGGCCTATTCCAGCGTGGCACAGGTCGGCTACATCATCCTGGCCATCAGTCTGCTGTCGGTCACCGGCCTGGCCGCGGGCCTGGTCCATCTGTTCAACCACGCGGTGATCAAGGCGGCCCTGTTCATGTGCGTCTGCACGGTGATCTACCAGACCGGCTCGGCGCGCATCGAAGCCTTCCAGGGCCTGGGCCGTCAGATGCCCCTGACGATGCTGGCCTTCGTGCTGGCGGGACTGAGTCTGATCGGCGTGCCGCTGACCGCCGGCTTCATCAGCAAGTGGGTGCTGATCGAGGCCGCCATCGCTCAAGGTCTCTGGCTGGCCGTCGCCGTCGTGCTGATCGGCTCGCTGCTGGCCGTCATGTACATCGGCAAGGTGGCCGAAGCCGCCTGGCTGAAGCCGGCACCCGAAGGCCGGCCTCCCGTGCGTGAGGCGCGCCTCGGCCTGCTGCTGCCGATGTGGATCCTGATCGTCGCCAATTTCTACTTCGGCATCGATACGCGACTGACCCTGGACGTGGCCTATGAAGGGGCCCGCATCCTGCTCGGAGGCCAGCCATGAACCCGAACCTGCTGATCCCCGCGCTGATCCTGACACCCCTGATCGGCGCGGTACTGATCGCGTTGACCGGGCGCTGGCCCAACATCCGCGAAGGCGTCACCCTGACCACGGCGGCCACCCTGTTCGGCCTGGCCACCCAGCTGATCCGGCCGGTCGTCGACCGCTTCGAGGTCGGCCTGACCGTGGCCGAACCGGTACCCGGCCTGGCGATCGCCTTCAACCTCGAACCCCTGGGCCTGATCTTCGCCCTGCTGGCCAGCCTGCTGTGGTTCGTGACCTCGGTCTACGCCATCGGCTACATGCGCGGCAACAAGGAGCCTCGCCAGACCAGCTTCTACGTCTTCTTCGCGATCGCCATCAGCGGCGCGATGGGCGTGGCCACCGCCGGCAACCTGCTGACCCTGTTCATCTTCTACGAAGTGCTGACGATCAGTACCTGGCCGCTGGTGACCCACAAGCAGAACGACGCCGCCCGCGCCGGTGGACGCACCTATCTGGGCGTGCTGCTGGTGACCTCGATCGGCCTGCTGCTGCCGGCGATCATCTGGACCTGGTCCGTGGCCGGCACCGTCGACTTCACCCAGGGCGGCATCCTCTACGGCCTGATGGGTCCGGGCAGCGCCGCCATCCTGCTGGCGATGTTCGTGCTCGGCGTCGGCAAGGCCGCCGTCATGCCCGTGCATCGCTGGCTGCCCGCCGCCATGGTCGCGCCGACGCCGGTCTCGGCCCTGCTGCACGCCGTGGCCGTCGTCAAGGCGGGGGTATTCACCATCACCAAGGTCGTGATCTACATCTTCGGCCTGGACTTCCTGGCCGAAGTCCCGCTGGAGAAATACCTCATCTATCTGGCCGGCTTCACGGTCGTGGCCGGTTCGGTCATCGCCCTGAAGCAGGTCGAGATCAAGCGCATGCTCGCTTACTCGACGATCAGCCAGTTGAGCTACATCGTCATGGCCGCCCTGGTGCTGGCGCCCTTCGCCGAGATCGGCGCGGCGGTGCACATCGTGGCGCACGCCTTCGGCAAGATCACCCTGTTCTTCTGCGCCGGCGCGATCTACATCGCCTCGAAGAAGACCCGGGTCGACCAGCTGCGCGGCATCGGCCTGCGCATGCCCCTGACCATGATTGCCTTCACGATCGGTGCCCTGTCGATGATCGGCGTGCCGCCGACCGCCGGCTTCGTGTCGAAGTGGTACATCATCGCCGGCGCCTTCCAGGTCGAGAGCTACTTCACCCTGGCGGTGCTGATGCTCTCCACCGGCCTGAACGCCGCCTACTTCCTGCCGATCGTCTTCCGCGCCTTCTTCCGGCCCGAGGACGAACGGCCCGAGATCGACCATGGTGAAGCGCCCTGGCCGATGGTGACCGCTCTGTGCGTCACCGCGGTCCTGGTGCTGGCCTTCTTCGTACTGAACGGACCCATCGTGGACATCGAAACCCGCATTCTCGAGGTCGCCCCATGAGCCAGGATCGCGAACAGGCCCTGCGCGAGGGCGCCAAGCACTGGCTGGTTCAGCCGCGCACCATCCGCATCCTGTGGTGGGTATTCGGCGTGATCCTGGCCCTGACCGTCGTGGCCCAGCGGTGGGTGCACGTGCACGCCCATTTCGGCGTCGATGGCTGGCCCGGCTTCTATGCGGCCTACGGCTTCCTGAGCTGCGTGGCCATGGTGCTGTTTGCCAAGGTGCTGGGCTGGTGGCTCAAGCGCCCGGACGACTACTACATCGAACCGACCCAACTGGCACCGAGCGCGCTCGACGAGGACCTCGAAGAAGCGATCAAGCAGGGCAAGGAGACTCCGGGCAATGTTTGAGTTCGTCATGCCACCGGCCTTCGTGATGATCACCGGCGCCCTGGTCGTCGCCCTGTCGCGCGAGGCCATTCGCCCGGTGCTGGCACTGATCACCCCGCTGATCACCCTGTATGCCGTTTGGCAGGTGCCCGATGGCGTCCAGCTGACCACCACCTTCCTGGGCTACGAGATCCAGATGGTCGAGGGCAGCGACTTGCGCCGCCTGTTCGCCACCGTCTTCGCGATCATGGGCTTCGGCGGCGTGCTGTTCGCCTTCCGCCAGTCGAAATGGCACGAGCTATCGGCCGCACTGATGTACGCTTCCGGCGCCATCGGCGTCAGCTTTGCCGGCGACCTGATCACCCTGTTCATCTTCTGGGAGCTGATGGCCCTGTTCTCCACGGTGGTGGTCTGGTGCGGCGGCACGGAAACGGCCCGTGCCGCGGGCATCCGCTACGCCATCATCCACCTGGTCGGCGGCATCATCCTCAAGATCGGTATCGAAGGGTTCTACGTCGCCACCGGCTCACTGGAGATCCAGGCCCTGACCCTGGACAGCTTCGCCACCTGGATGATCTTCATCGGTGTGCTGATCAACGCCGCCGCGCCGCCGATCAGCGCCTGGCTGGCCGACGCCTACCCGGAATCCAGCCCCATGGGCGGGGTGTTCCTGTCGGCCTTCACGACCAAGACCGCGGTGCTGGCCCTGATCCTGCTGTTCCCGGGCCAGCCCCTGCTGATCTGGATCGGCCTGTTCATGATCTTCTACGGGATCATCTTCGCGCTGCTCGAAAACGATATGCGTCGGATTCTCAGTTATTCGATCGTCAACCAGGTCGGATTCATGGTCACGGGTATCGGCATCGGCACCGAGCTGGCCCTCAACGGCGCCGCTGCCCACGCCTTTACCCACATCATCTACAAGGCCCTGCTGTTCATGAGCGCCGGTGCCGTGCTCTACCAGACCGGCGTGCGCAAGTGCTCCGAGCTCGGCGGCCTGTTCCGGACCATGCCGCTGACCACGATCTGCGGCACGATCGGCGCCCTGGCGATCTCGTCCTTCCCCTGGACCTCGGGCTTCATTTCCAAGTCGATGATCTCGTCCTCGGCCGCCTACGAGCATCTGAGCGTGGTCTGGTTCCTGCTGGTGGCCGCCTCGGCGGGTGTCTTCCTGCACGCCGGCATCAAGTTCCCCTGGTTCGTGTTCTTCCAGAAGGACTCGGGCCTGCGCCCGCCCGAGGCGCCCTGGAACATGCGCATCGCGATGATCCTGTTCGCGGCCGGCTGCATCGTGCTCGGAGTCTTCCCGCAGCTGCTCTACAGCCTGCTGCCCTACCCGGTCGACTACGTGCCCTACACCGCTGACCACGTCGTCACCCAGCTGCAGCTGCTGCTGTTCGCCGGCCTGGCCTTCTTCGTGCTGCTGCCCCTGATGAAGCGCACCGAGACCGTCAGCCTCGACGTTGACTGGATCTACCGCCGCGCGATTCCGGCGCTGTCGGGCAAGATCGATCGGGCCCTGGGGCGGGCGAGGGAAGCACTGGTGCGAATGGGACTGAGTGCCGGCAGCGTGATCGTCGCCGGTCTTCGTCAGAACAGCTACCGGTATTTCTCGAGCCGAGCGCCAATGGGTCACACCGCCTTCTGGATGGCCGTGGTCCTGGCAGCGTTCCTGGTGCTGAGCCTATTGGTCTGAGGCCCGGATCCGCGCTGGCAGAGGCAGCAGCGCGGCTCATCCGGCGGAGCGTCAGTCGTTCCGTCGCTCTCTGCGAATGACTCGATACTCGACGTCGATGGTCTGATCCTGGGCCGGCTTGTTGCCGCCCATTCCCAACCAGCGGCGCAGGGTCAGCACGACTCCGCCGATGATGGCCAGGCCCGCCGCCACGGCGAGAAAGACCAGGCCGAGCATCAGGCTGAGACCAAGAATCGCCAGACCGAGCAGCACCAGACCGAAGCGGGCCAGGGGACTCTGTGGCGGCTGATAGAATTGCCGGAAAGGATCATTCATACCTAGGGAAGACTGCGTGGACGAAGCCAAGTTCCTCTGTGATTCGAATCAACTGGTCGAAGGCCAGTATGTCGAACTGCAGATCGACATGGATCGGGGCCCGATGTTCATGGTCGGCACCCGCCATCGAGGCGAGCCTCGCGTCTGGATGAACAGCTGCCCGCACCAGGGCCGCCCCCTCAACTGGGCACCGAACCAGTTCCTCAAGGACGATCAGGGACAGCTGGTCTGCGCCGCCCACGGAGCGGTGTTCGAGCCCGACGCGGGCCTTTGCGTCTCCGGACCCTGCCGAAACGCGTCGCTTACTCCCGTCGAGGTGCGAGAACTCGACGGACGAATCCAGCTGGAACCCTGCGCTCCCGAGGGCTGAGCCCGGGTCACGGCGCCGTCGCGTTTGCCGATCATGGGAGCGCTGAGCTACAGTAGGCGCAGAGCATGCCGAACGGGAGTCGATGCCATGCGCCATTTCTCAGCCCTTCTTCTGGCCTCTCTTGTGGCCCTGAGCCTCGCCGCTTGCCAGCCGGCCAGCGAGCCCGCCCCCGAAGCCGAAAGCACAACGGCCGCGGCCGAATCTCGATCCGCCCCCGAATGCCATCTCTCGATGGGCTGGGACCCCTGGGAGCCGTACCACTTCTCGGCTGCCGGCGGTTCCGTGCAGGGCCTGGACGTCGAGCTGGTGCGCATGATCGGTGAGCGGATCGGCTGTCAGTTCGACCTCGTGCAAGGCAATTGGGCCGACCTGCTGCACCAGCTGCAAAGCGGTGGGCTCGATGTGCTGGCGGGCGCCACCCGCACTCCGGAGCGCGAATCCTTCGCGCGCTTCTCTATCCCCTATCGGGAGGAACGCTTCGCCCTGTTCGTGCGCGGCGACGAGCTCGATCGCTGGGCCGGACGCCCGCTCGAGACCTTGCTCGAGGACGGATTCCGCGCCGGCATCACGCAAGGCTATGTCTATCCAGAGGCGATCTCGGCGCTGCAGTCCGACCCCCGCTTCGAAGGGCAGTTCATCGAAGCCCCGATCGGTGAGCTGAACTTCAATGCCTTGCTCGACTACCGGATCGACGGCTTCTTCGAGGACCCCTTCGTGGCCGCCGCCATCCAGCGGCGACGCAGCGCCGGCGAGGCGATCGAGCCCCTGGACCTGGACTTCGGTTCCGGTGAAGTGCAACTCCTGTTCAGCCGTCAGAGCGTGGCCGACGAACAGGTCGAGGCAGTCAATGCCGCGCTACAGGCGATGAAGGACGACGGCAGCTACGCGGCACTGCTGGAGCGCTACCTGAACTGAGTGCTCGGGGCCTCTGGCCCCAAGCATCATCATCTGGGGAAGCCCTGAACAACCCTACCCGCTCCAACCGGGCAGGGTCAGACCGTCCTTAGTGGACCAGGTTGACCATCGCCAGCATCACGACCGTGTACAGGAGGCTCATCAGGCCACCGACGCGGATGAAATCCTTCACCTTGTAGCCCCCGGGGCCCATGATCAGGGAGTTGACCGGGTGGGTCGGCAGGATGAAGGCGTTGGAGGTCGCCAGGGCCACGATCAGGGCATAGACTGCGGGATTGGCATCGGTGGCCAGGGCCAGGTTGATGGCGATGGGCACCAGCAGCACCGTCGCACCGACGTTCGACATCACCAGAGTGAATACCGTGGCCAGGGCCACCAGGAGGATCTGGACGGCCAGTCCGGGCAGCCCTCCGACCAGACCCAGCACCTGCTCGGCCAGCCAGGCCGCCGTGCCGGTCACTTCCATGGCATAGCCGAGTGGAATCAGGCTGGCCATCAGGAACACGGTCTTCCAGCTGACCGACTGATAGGCCTCGTCGATGCTCAGCACCCCGGTCAGCACCATGCCCATGGCGCCGGTCAGCAAGGCGATCGACAGACGGAAATCGGTGAACAGGATCAGCACCATCGACAGCAGGAAGAAGCCGAGCGCATAGCCGACCTTCTGCGGGCGCTGCTCTTCCTTGGGAATATCGGTGGCGACGATGAAGTCCTTGTCCCGCGCCACGGCGGCCAGGTCGCGCCAGGTCGAATGACTGACCAGGCAATCGCCGGCCTGCAGGGGTTCCTCGCGGAGCCCTTCGGTCATGATGTCGTTGCGACGATTGATGGCCAGCACGGACACGCCCATACGAGACCGTAGGCGGGCTTCGGCAATGGTCTGGCCGATCAGCTTCGAGCCCGGCGGAATGACGACCTCGGAAATTCCGGCCCGGGTCGGATTGAACAGGGCGCCGAAGGTCTTCAGGCGGGGCTGCAGGCGCAGCTCGTTGGCCAGCGCGAACTCACCGACCTGGTCGCGGGTCCCCATCACACCCAGCACCGTGCCCACCCAGATCATCTCGTCGGCCGGGGGCGCCAGCCGCGGCTTGTCCGTGTTCTGGATGGCCAGGAACAGCGGTGCTCCCTCGAGCTTCTCGGCCTCGGAAATGCGCATCCCTACCAGGGGCGAGTCCACGGTGACCAGCATCTCGTAGACATCGCCCTGAATGCCATAGACCTCGGCGAAGTAATTCTTGGTTCGACCCGGCGACGCCGGCCGCTTGGTCTCCGTGTGAGGCAGGAGACGCAGGCCGAGCACGAGGAAATAGAGAATGCTGGCGCCGAGCAGGGCCAGGCCGATCGGCGTGACCGAGAACAGGCCGAACTGCTGCAGGGACTCGGCCCCGGAGGGCAGCGAGCGGTTCGAGGTCAGGATCAGGTCGTTGAGGAGGATCAGCGGCGAGGAGCCGACCATGGTGATCGTGCCGCCAACGATGGCGCAGAAACCCAGCGGCATCAGCAGACGAGGAAGCGGCAGATCGAGGCGCGCGGAGATGCGGCTGACCACGGGCAGGAACAGCGCCGTGGCGCCGGTGTTCTGCATGAAGGCCGAACTGAATCCGACGGTCGCCGAGACCATCGACATGATCCTGGATTCGGATCGCCCCCCGACCTTGACGATGAAGTTGGCGACCACGTTCATCACGCCGGTGCGATCGAGTCCCGCACCGATGATCATCACGGCGATGACCGAGATGACGGCGTTCGAGGCAAAGCCATTGAAGAGCTCATCGCCGGGCACCAGGCCGAACAGACCGATCAGCACCATGATGCAGATCGCGGCGATATCGATGCGGACGATTTCAAAAGCGAACAGGACGACCGTCAAGCCGAGCAACATGAGTACGAGAATCATGTCGCCACTCAGGGTCAGACTGCCTTCCATGGCCGCAGAGGGTCCTCGCTTCTATCGAAAAAGACGTGCTTGCCGATTACCTTAACCCATCACCTGCGCATTGGGCAGGGTTTTCTCCCGGCGATTCGACTCAGCGGCGCCGGCAGAGCAGATCGACGATCTCATGGCCTCGTCGCTGTCCACGCGTTTCGAAATGCGTCTGCGGCCGCCAGGCGGGCCGGGGCACGCCCGGATCGCCAAGCAGCTCGAACGCATCCACTTCGGCCAGGGCCTCGAGCATCCACTCGGCATAGGGCGTCCAGTCCGTGGCCAGATGAAGCAGACCGCCGGGCCGCAGTGCCTCGGCGAGACGCTCGAGGAAGGGCGCCTGGATCAAGCGGCGCTTATGGTGGCGCTTCTTCGGCCAGGGATCCGGAAAGTAGATCCGTACCTGTTCGAGGCTTCCCGGAACCACTTGCTCGGCGAGCACTTCGACGGCATCGCGCATGGCCACGCGGACATTGCTTAGCCCCCGGTCATCGATGGCTTTCAGCAGGCGCCCTACGCCGGGCTCATGCACTTCGATTCCGACGAAATCGAACTCGGGCTCGTTGGCCGCCATGTAGGCCATGGCCTGGCCATTGCCACAACCGATCTCGACCACCAGCGGCGCATCGCGTTCGAACAGTGCTCGCAGATCGCGAACGTCGGCAGCAACGCCATATTTCGGAAGGAGCTCGTCGAGGGCGCGCTGCTGTCCGGGGGTCAGGCGACCCGGCCGGCGCACGAAGCTTCGAACGCGCCGTGGCCAACCGACCTGATCCAGTTCCTGGTCTTGATCATCAGTCATGTTCGAGGGCTCCGTGCCGCCGGACGAGGCAGCCCCTGCACCGGTTCCGGGCGAGAAGAATAGTCATACGCGTAGTGTACAAGCCCCACCGTAAGGAATCGGGGCCGGAAGCTCGGCCGACTCAGCTTGCTTCCATCTTGAGCAGCCACTCGAAGATCGCCATTCGCGTCGCCACGCCCATCCCTACCTGATCCAGGATCAGGGACCGTGGACCGTCGGCAACGGCCGAATCGATTTCCATGCCTCGGTTGATCGGCCCGGGATGCAGAATCCGGCAATCGGGTCCGGCCAGCGCGAGATGCTCGGGCCGCAGACACCAGTGCCGGGCATAGTCGGCGGGATCCGGCCAGGCCGTGCGGTCGATGCGCTCGTGCTGCACCCGCAGCATCATGACCGCATCGGCATCGTGCAGCGCTTGCTCGAGGGAACCACAGACCTCGACCTGCTCGTCATCGACCCAGTCAGGCAACAACTCCGACGGGCCGGCCAGACAGAGATGGCCCAGGCCGAGCCGGCGCAGCAGGGCGATGTTCGAACGCGCCACACGCGAATGACGGAGATCGCCGACGATGCTCAGCTTGGCCTCCGGCCAGTTCAGGCCGGAGCGTTCCAGGGTCGCGGCGTCCAGCAAGGCCTGGCTGGGATGCTCACCCTGACCGTCGCCGGCATTGAGCAGGTGCATGGGTCGCAGCAGTTGGCCCGCCAGTTCCGCCACCGCACCGGTGTCGGGGTGGCGCAGGACCAGGGCATTGACGCCCATGGCGGCCAGGGTCGCGGCCGTATCGACCAGGGTTTCGCCCTTCTGAGTGGACGATCGAGCGAGCTCGATATTGACGACGTCCGCTCCGAGACGGCGTGCCGCCAGCTCGAAGCTGACCCGGGTTCGCGTGCTGGCCTCGTAGAACAGGTTGGCCACGCAGAGATTCGGGCAGCGAGCGTTGTTCGTCCCCGAGGCGTGCTCGAGTGCGCGATCGAGGAGCCAGCGGATGTCCTGATTGCTCAGTCCGGCGATATCGAGCAGATGTCGGGTCGAAATTTCAGACGATTCCATGGTCACGCATCCAGGCATCGAGAATCACCGCGGCCGCCAGGGAATCCAGGCTGGCCGCATCCTTGCGACGAGCGCGACCGGAACGACGGCGCTCCGCAAACTGGCGGGCCGCCAGCTCCGAGGTCATGCGCTCGTCCTGGAGCTCGACTTCGACGGGCGCCACCTGCTCGGCGAGGCGGCGGGCAAAGCGGCGCACCTTGCGGCTCATTGCTGATTCAGCACCGTCACCGGCCAGGGGCAGACCGACGATGATGCGATCCGGGCGCCACTCCTCGATCACCGAGCTCAGGTCCTGATCGAGCCGCTCGGGGGAGGTGTTGGGCAGCGGCGGCAGGGGGCGCGCCGTGCCGGTCATCGGGTGGGCCATGGCCAGACCGACCAGGCGCTCACCGTAATCGATCGCGAGCCAGGGCCCGCCTGTCCGCTCAGGCATGGCCACCGGCCGGCTGCAGACTGTCGACGTCGATGCCGAGGCTGGCGACCGCGCTCGCCCAGCGCTGCTCCACCGGCAGGTCGAACACGATCTCGGCCCTGGCCATCACGTTCAGCCAGGCGTTGTCGCGCATCTCGTCTTCGAGCTGCCCCGCACCCCAACCTGCGTAACCCAGGGCCAGCAGGAACTTGTCGGGACCCGCGCCTTCGGCGATGGCTTCGAGGATGTCGCGCGAGGTCGTCACCGCGATACCCGGGCCCACCTGCATGCTCGAGTCCCAGTCGGGTCGCCCGCTGTGCAGCACGAAGCCCCGCTCGGGATGCACCGGACCACCCTCATAGACCCGTCGCTCGGCGAGGGACTCGTCGTGGCACTCGATACCGATCTGCTCGAGCACGTCCTTGAGGGTGAAATCGGAGGGGCGATTGATCGTGATACCCAGAGCGCCTTCGTCATTGTGCTGGCACAGGAGCGTCACCCCGCGGGTGAAATTGGGGTCTTCCATGCCCGGCATGGCGATCAGGAACTGTTGTTCGAGGTAACTCACGGGCGCATTCTATCACCCGCCGAAGCCGGTCAATACAGGCCCGAGCGCGCCGAGAACTGCCAGGTTCGCGTGATCGTCAGAACGTCCACCTCGCGAGTGATCTCGGGGGGCAGCGGCGCGAAGGGCGCGGACAGGCGGACGATGCGGACGGCGGCCTCATCGAGAATGTCGTAGCCGGAAGATCGGAGCACGCGAATCTGCTCGACGCTGCCATCGGGCAGCACGTCGACGCTGAGCACCAGGGCCCCGTCGAGGTTCATCCGCCTGGCCTGCTCCGGGTAATTCAGATTGCCGACCCGCTCTACCTTGGATACCCAGGAGCGCATGTAGCCGGCGTACAGATGCTCGCGGGTATTGGCGGAGATGAACTTGCGCCGCAGGCGATTCGGAAAGTCCTGCGTCTCGGCCAACCGGTCGGGAGAGGCTCGAGCAACGGCAAGGGACTGCTGGATCAGCTCGCGCGAATCCACCGGGTCATTGCGCGTCATTTCGCTGGGCGTCGGTTCGGGCAAGGCGTCGTCCGCAGCCTCGACCGCCACCAGCTCGGACGGCGTCTGCTCGATCGTCTGCTCCTGAGCAAGCTCCTGGATCGGCTCGGGCTGCTGGTCAGGCAATACTTCGCCGCTGGGGACCGGCTCGGCCGGGCGCTTCAGATCGGGGCTGTCACCACCGCCACGCTGGGATGCCTGGGCCAGAAAGTCGGCCTCGTCCGGCGGCGTCTCGTTGGCCCACTGGACCAGGATGACATCCAGTGCCGTGGGCACCTTGTCGGGCCGCCCGGTGAACAGATCGAAGTGGACCAGGCCGATGGCGACCACATGCACCCCGATGGCCACGGCCAGGGCCAGGGCCAGGGAGTCACCGCGCGCGGACAGGTGCCAGCTGGAGGTCATGGATCGATCGCGTCGAAAAGATCACCGATGATATTGAGCCCGAATTCGGCGTCGAGTTCACGCACACAGGTCGGCGAGGTCACGTTGATCTCGGTCAGACGCTCTCCGATCACATCCAGACCCGCGAACACGATGCCATGCTCCAGCAGCACCGGACCGACCGTTTCGGCGATCCGGCGGTCGCTGTCGCTCAGCGGGCGGCCTTCCCCGCGCCCACCCTTGGCGAGATTGCCGCGGAAGTCGTCACCGGTGGGGATGCGCGCGAGTAGATAGGGCACGGGCCGGCCGTTGACGATCAGGATTCGCTTGTCGCCCTGGTCGATCTCCGGCAGGAATTGCTGTGCGATGGCCAGATGTCGCCCGCCATCGGTCAGGGTTTCGAGAATCACGTTCAGATTGGGGTCGTCGGCCCGGGTCAGGAAGATGCTGCGCCCGCCCATGCCATCGAGGGGCTTGAGCACGGCTCGGCCCTGCTCATGAACGAAGCGCTTGAGATCGGCCGACCTGGCGCTGACCCGGGTCGCCGGCATCAGATCGGGAAAACGGGCGATCGCCAGCTTCTCGTTGAAGTCCCGGAGCGCCTGTGGCCGATTGACCACCAGGGCACCCTGGCGCTCGGCCTGCTCGAGCAGATAGGTCGCGAACACGTAATCGGCATCCACCGGCGGATCCGAGCGCATCAGCACCAGATCATCCGGACCCAGGCCACGTTCGACCTCGGCCCCCAGAGTGAACCAGTCCTCGGCATCCTCTCGCACGCGAACCGGCCGCATGGCCGCTCGTGCCTCCCCACCTGCGAGGCTCAGCCCATCCTCATTCATGTAGAACAGGGCATAGCCGCGGCGCCGCCCTTCCAGCAGCATCGCGAAGCTCGTGTCCTTGGCGATCTTGATGAGGGAAATATCGTCCATGACGACGATCAGATTCTTGCGCATACTCACTCTCGCGTGGAGTCCAGCCTGTGATGCAGGCCACATTGACGACCGGTTTTATGGCAAAAAGTCCTTTTCCGCCATAAACTTGAGATAACCTATTCTACCGGATTGGCAAATCCTGCAAAGATCGACTAACCTTAGGCTTCAGCAAGGATTGCACCATCATCTAGGACCCGTAAACCGGATATGAGCGCAGATCAAGAGCAAGCACAGGAAAATGATGGCATGAACCTCAACGGCGTGAAGATCATGCTGATCGACGACAGCCGAACGATTCGTCGCTCAGCCGAGACGATGCTCAACCGTGAAGGTTGCGAAGTCATCACGGCCAACGACGGCTTCGAAGCCCTGGCCATGATCCACAAGCACGAGCCGGATCTGATCTTCGTCGACATCATGATGCCGCGCCTGGACGGCTACCAGACCTGCGCCATCATCAAGAACAACGCGCGCTTCCGCAACGTCCCCGTGGTCATGCTGACCAGCAAGGACGGCCTGTTCGACAAGGCTCGCGGCCGAATCGTCGGCTCCGACCAGTACCTGACCAAGCCGTTCACCAGGGACGAGCTGCTTGCGGCCGTGCGCGACCAGATCAACCCCGCCGAGTCTGCCTGAACGAGGTTGACGCGGCACCAGCGATTCACGAGGGACCATGCAAGGGGAGCACAGCAACGAATCGAGTTCGACCGGAGGCCTGCTGCTTGGCCTGCTGGCGGACTATGAAGAGCGTAGTCTGGGCCATGACGTCGGCGAAGCCAGTCGTCAGCAGCAGATCAGCAACTGGGACGGGGTGGTCTTCCGCCTTGGCGACCATTACCTGACCTGTCGAATCGACCAGATCGAAGAAATCATCGCCTTCCCCCCCTTCTATCCGGTACCGGGCACCAAGGAATGGTTGCTCGGCCTGGCCAATGTCCGCGGCAACCTCGCCCCCGTTTCGGACCTGGGCTGGTACCTGTTCGGCACCCGAACGCCGGTCACCGCTCGGACTCGTCTCATCCTGACCAAGATCCAGGGCAGATTGGCCGGGCTGGTGGTGGACGAGGTGTTCGGCCAGCGCCATTTCCACACCGACGATCTCGAGGCAGATGACGGCTGGGACGACACTGCATTGAAAGGCCTGGTCAGTCAGAACTTCCCGACCAGCGAACACGATTGGGGGGTCTTCAAGGTGGAAGAGTTGCAGCGACGCGTCGACTTCATGGACGGATCGCGAGAACACTAGGAACTTGAAGTACGAAGGTTCGGTTCGCGCCGAACGGTATAGGGGTGCGACCCGGCATCGGTTCAGCGATGTGGCAGGGCCGCTTTAGACCGGAAATCATGGCAATTTGCCATCCAGAACGCATGTCCACGTTGTTTTCCAGTAGAGAAGCAACCAGGGGCCAAGGAATTCGAATGAGTACACATGAGGTGAAGGCATGAGTAGTGTTGTCTCGCAATCAACCGAGCAGAAACTGTCGCCCGCGCAGGCACTGCTGTTCGTGCTGCTGGTCGCCCTTCTGGGCCTGGTGGCAGTCAACTTCTATCTGCTCAACCAGCGCAACCAGCAACAGAACGAGTATCTGGCGCTGACCACGGACATCCAGGTGCGAGCTCAGCAGCTGGCGAAGGCCGCTGGTGAATCTGCTGTCGGTAACCTCGACGCCTTCGATGAACTGCGGACCACTCGAAACACGATCGATCGAGCCATTACCGTTCTACGTGAGGGCAATGAGGCGACCGGACTGCCGGCGTCGCCCGACAGCGTCAACGACGAGCTGGCCACGCTGGAAGACACCTGGAACGAGATCGATGGCTTTACCAGCCAGATCATCGATCGTACGGACCTCGTGCTCGAACTCGCCGACAGCTCGGTGGCCTTCTCCGAGAACATCCCGCAACTCCAGGCCCTGTCGGATGACGTCGTACGAGCCATGATCGAGACCGGTGCGCCGCCGGTACAGATCTACGTCGGCGGCCGACAGCTGGTACTGGCCGACCGAATGCTGCGCCGCGTCGGCGACATTCTCGCCGGCGGCACCGGCGCCATCACGGCGGCCGATGCCTTCCGGGCCGACTCCGCCCTGTTCGGTCGCGTGCTGCAGGGGCTGATCGAAGGCGACAGCGAGCTGAACCTCGGCGCTTCGCGCAATCCGCGAGTCCTGGACGCACTGGCCGCCGTCCGGCCGGTGTTCGAGGAGATTCGCCTCGACGTCGACACGATCCTGACCGCCTCCACGGACCTGTTCGAAGTGCGCGAAGCCGCCGACCAGATCTTCCTCGACGCGGCCGACCTGACCGATGAAGCACGCGCCCTGTCCACCGGTTACAACAACCTGGGCGAAGGGCAGATCTGGCCCTCCCTGCTGGCCGGCCTGGTGCTCGCCGGCGGCGCCCTGTTCATCCTGTTCCTGATCGGTTTCGGCGCGTATCTGGCCCAGCGCAAGCGAGCCCGTGCCACCGCCGACGTCAACCAGCGTAACCAGGACGCCATTCTCCGCCTCCTCGACGAAATGAGCTCCCTCGCTGACGGGGACCTGACCGTACAGGCCACCGTGACCGAGGACGTGACGGGCGCCATCGCCGACTCGGTCAACTACGCGGTGGAAGCACTTCGCGACCTCGTCGCCGGTGTCAACAACACGGCCCAGCAGGTGGCCGCACAGGCCCAGGAAACCCGGGCCACGACCATGCAGCTGGCCGAGGCCTCGGAGCACCAGGCTCGCGAGATTCGCGAAGCCACCGACACGATCAACGAAATGGCGCAGAGCTTCGACGACATGGCCAAGCGCTCGAGTGAGTCGGCAGACGTCGCCCAGAACTCGGTCGAAATCGCCAACCGCGGCGCCGACATGGTGCGCCAGACGATTTCCGGCATGGACAATATTCGCGACCAGATTCAGGAAACCTCCAAGCGAATCAAGCGTCTGGGTGAATCGTCCCAGGAGATTGGAGACATCGTCGAACTGATTAACGGCATTTCGGAACAGACGAACGTCCTCGCACTCAACGCCGCCATTCAGGCCGCATCGGCCGGTGGCGCCGGTCGAGGCTTCGCGGTCGTTGCCGACGAAGTCCAGCGCCTTGCAGAACGTGCCACGAACGCCACACGCCGAATCGAAGCGCTGGTCCAGACCATTCAGGCCGATACGGCCGAGGCGGTCAACTCCATGGAACAGACGACCTCGCAGGTGGTTTCCGGTGCTCGACTGGCCGAGGATGCCGGTGAGGCCCTCGAATCGATCGAAACGGTCTCGAACGACCTGGCCGGCCTGATTCAGAACATTTCGCGGCAGGCGCAGGACGAATCCCGCAATGCAACCAAGATCGCTCAGCTGATGAACAGCATTCGAGACATCTCGGTGCAGACCACGGAAGGTACCGGGCAGACCGCCAAGTCGGTGGCCAACCTTGCCGAGCTGGTCCGCGATCTGCGCGATTCGGTGTCTGACTTCACCCTGCCGGAAGATGACGCCTGAGGCACCGTGCATTCAAGCAACCTCAAGCACGGTTTCACGGATTCTGACAGAGAGGTCAGTGACGCATGCGTGGTCATGAAATCAAACGGCGCGCCGGAAGGCCGACATGAGTAGCGCGCACATCAGCAATCAATCCCTGCAGTGGACTCGTCCGCTGCTGGATGAGCTATTCGACGATGTCCGGCAGGCCGTTGAACGCTTCGGTGACGAAGACCGGGAACGCCAGGAAGGTGATCTCGATCAAGCCATCGAGGCCTGCGACAAGGTGGCCGGCTCACTGGCCGTGATGGAATTCCAGAGCGGCCAGATGATCGCCGAGGCGATGGGCCTGGCGCTGGAAGCGCTGAAGAAGGGCAAATCCAAGGACGAAGGTGAAACGATCACCCGAATCCTCGAAGCAACGGCGATTCTGCCGGACTATCTGGATTACCTGGAAAGCACCCAGAACGACACCCCGGTCGTGGTGCTGCCGACCATCAACGATCTCCGTTCATCGGCCAAGCAATCGCCGATCGACGAAGCCCTGTTCTTCCGCCCCGACGTCGATCAGGTGTCGCTGCCCGAGGCCGCCAACGAGGCCAGCCTGGCCGAACTGCGGCGGGACTATCAGCACGCCCTGCGCGGCTTTCTGGTCAACCACCAGGATGCCGAAGCGATCGACACCCTGGCGCAGCTGGCGCTCAAGATTCGCGACTCCGGCCAGGTCCCCGAGGCCATGCGCCGCGTGGGTTGGGCTGCCGCCGCCCTCTGCGAAGCATTGAAGGCCCAGCAGATCAGCGGGGGACCGAACATCACTCGCCTGTTCGCGCGCACCGACGTGACGCTGAAGGAACTGGCTGATAACGCCGACAGCGAAGAAGCTCTGACGAAGGCCGACGACCTGTGTCGCGGCTTCCTGTTCCAGATCGCCCTGGCAAAGGCCGAGGCGCCGATGGCGCAAGAGGTCTATCAGGCCTTCGAGCTCGATCAACACGCGCCCGACCAGCTGGCGCAAGCCAAGGTCTTTCTCGCCGGACGCAATCGCGCCCTGTTCTCCGCGGTCACCAAGGCGGCCCGGGAAGACCTGGCCAAGATCAAGGACGCGTTGGGCTCGCAGCTCGAGCGCGACTCCGACCCCGAGATTCTCAATCAACAGACCGCCCTGCTCGATTCGGTCGGTGAAAGCCTGGCCATGCTGGGGCTGGATCACCTGGCCACCCGAGTCAAGGCACAGGCCAGCAAGCTGGCAAACCTGGGTAACAATCCGGACGACCCCGCCCTGCTGATGGTCGCCCGCGAACTGCTGGTCGTCGAATCGCAGCTCGAAGAAAGCTTCGGACTGGCCGCCGACCTGGGCACGGCGGGCGAGGAAGAGCCTGCCGAAGGCGATGCCACCCTGCTGCCTCCGTCCGAGCAACGCCGGGTCGTCAAGCAGATGGTCAAGGAAGCGCTGGAAGATCTCGCGCACGCCAAGCACTTGCTGGACGCGATCAATCGGCAGAAGGCCGATGACAATGCGATCGACGAGGCCGGCAGCATCCTGGAGCGGATTTCCGGCGCGCTGCACATGGCCAATCTGGATCTGGCCGCGAACATGCTGACGGCGGCAGCCAAAGTGGCCGTCGATCATCTCGGCCCCGGCAAGGCGCCAGGAGATCCCGAAGCGCTGGACACCCTGGCCGAAACGCTGACGGTCACGGAGTTCTACCTCGAAAGCCTGACCACGAACGACGAGCGCGGCCATCGCTATCTGGCCTCGGCCAGGCAGCGGCTCGAGGCACTGGGCTACCTCGGCGAAACTGCCGAAGCCGCAGCCGAAACCGAAGTCGATGCGGAGGCAGAAGTCGAAGCGCCGACGCTGGAAGCCCCGGCCGAAGCATTGCCGGAGCACGATGAGGCGGCGACGGGCGAGGAAATCGAAGCCCCGGTCAGCGAGGAGATCGAAGCCGAACCCGCCTTCGAAGCCCCCGCGGAGGCGCCCGCCGATTCCGAACTGGCCGACTTCGATTTCGATGCATTCGAGGAGGAAGCCGAAGCCATCTCCGAGGCGGAGCCGGAAGCAGCCGAGCCGACGGAAGCCCCGATCAGCGCTCCCCCGGAGCCGCCGGCACCCCCGGTGGATGTGCCGGAGGAAACGAGTTCATCGGCTTTCGACGATTTCGATATCGTCGAGATCTTTCTCGAAGAATTCGACCAGGAACTGGAGTCACTGCGAGAAATCGTTCCGCAGTGGCAGGACAACCCCGCTGATGAAGAACACACGGTCACCATTCGGCGTGCATTCCACTCCCTGAAAGGGTCCGGCCGCATGGCCGGTGCAACCGAGATCGGGGAGTTTGCCTGGAACGTCGAAAACATGCTCAATCGAGTCATCGATGGGCAGCTCCGACCGGAACCGGCCATCACCGGCCTGGTCGCCGAAGCCGTCGAGGCGCTGCCGAGCATGCGTGCTCGCCTCAGCGGCGAAGGCGAAGCCAGCCTTGACGAAGCGGCCTGCGAAGCCATCGCGAATCGGGCCGGACTGGCAGCCGACGGCAAGCTGGATCAGATCGGCGCGGTAGAAGTCGAAGCCTCGGAACCCGAAGCGGCCCTGCCTCCGGAGCTCGAAGGCCTCGATCCGACCCTGATCGACCTGATGGTCAAGGAGCTGTCCGAAAATCTCGAATCGCTCGATCTCTGGCTGGCCGACATTGCGGAAACCGGGCATATGCCCAATATGGATGAAAGCCTGGTCCGGATCGTGCACACGATGAAGGGCACGATGCGCCTGGCCCCGATCGGTGACGAAACAGAAACGGCGCAGATCCTGGAGTCGTACCTCGAAGAACTGTCGCTGTGCAATGCGCAGCCCTCGCAAGCCGGCGTGGATGCCATCGAGCGCTGCGCCGAACTGATCCGCAACCGCCTGAAACGCCTGTGCGGAGAAGCCGTTGCCGATGAGATGTTCGACAGCTCTGAGCTTTCCGAACAGCTGCGCGAATTGCACAGCAGAGCGCATCGCGATCGGATCGGCGCCCAGGCACCGGATCGGCCCCAGGAAAGCGCCGAGGCGGCGGAGGAAGCCGCATTCAGCTCGGATGTCGAAGTGGAAGCGACCGACGATGACTTCGGCTTCTTCGAGATGGACGAAGAGGAGGTCTCGGCCGAGGCGGAGTCCAGCGATGAGCTGACGGCCGAAGTGCCGGAGTTCGAAGAAGCCGAGCCTGAAGCTGAAGCTGAAGCCGAAGCCGAAGCCGAAGCCGAAGCCGAGACGCAAGCCGAAGCCGAGACGCAAGCCGAGACGCAAGCCGAGGCGCAAGCCGAAGCCGAAGCCGAAGCCGAAGCCGAAGCCGAAGCCGAAGCCGAGACGCAAGCCGAAGCCGAAGCCGAAGCCGAAGCCGAAGCCGAAGCCGAAGCCGAAGCCGAAGCCGAAGCCGAAGCCGAAGCCGAAGCCGAAGCCGAAGCAGAGGCCGAAGCCGAAGCCGAAGCCGAAGCCGAAGCCGAAGCCGAAGCAGAAGCAGAAGCAGAAGCAGAAGCAGAAGCAGAAGCAGAAGCAGAAGCAGAAGCCGAAGCAGAAGCCGAAGCAGAAGCAGAAGCAGAGGCCGAAGCAGAGGCCGAAGAGGATCTGCCGGAATGGGCTCGTCGCATGCACGAAGAGCCCGAGTTCCAGGCGCCGGAGGAAGCCCACCCGGAGCCGGTGGCCGAGGTCGAGACGAGCGCCGGAAGCGCGGACACCAATCTGGTGACGATCGACTACTCGGAAGTCAACGACGACCTCCTCGATGCCTTCCTCGAAGAGGGTCAGGAACTGCTCGAGCATGCCGATGGCGTCCTCCAGAAGTGGCGCGAAGCGCCGGACGACAAGACTCTGGTCACGGCGCTGCAGCGCGATCTCCACACGATCAAGGGCTCGGCCCGAATGGTCGGCCTGAACCCGATCGGTCAGGTCGCCCACGTCATGGAAGAACTGCTCGAAGGCATCGCCTCCGGTCTGAAGGACGTGACGCGCGAACGCATCGATGCTCTGGAGACCGGCTGTGACCATCTCCACGTCATGATCGAAGCGGTGATCGAGCGACAGGCCGTACCGATGCGACCGCTCGAGGAGCTGTTCGCGGAGGAAGCCGAAGAGCTCGAGGACAAGGTCGAAGTCAAGGAAGTGACGCCGGCCGTGGAGCAAGCGGGTCCGACCGAAGAAGAAGGCCGTGCTCAGCGCGGCGAGAACCTGCGCGTTCCCTCGACGCTCATCGACGAGCTGGTCAACTACGCGGGCGAAATCTCGATCTTCCGCTCGCGACTGGAACAGCAGATCAGCGTTTTCCGCAACAACGTCGGGGAAGTCGACGAAACGGTCATCCGACTGCGTGATCAGCTGCGCAAGCTGGAAATCGAAACGGAAACCCAGATTCTCGCGCGTTACGAGCGGGAGCATGGGCCGGGCGAAGAGGACTTCGATCCGCTCGAGCTTGACCGCTACTCCACGATCCAGCAGCTGTCACGAGCCCTGGCGGAATCGGTCAATGACTTGACCAGCCTGACCGGCATCCTCGACGATGCCACCCGTCAGTCCGAAACCCTGCTGATGCAGCAGTCTCGCGTCAACACGGAACTGCAGGAAGGCCTGATGCAGGCCCGCATGGTGTCCTTCAACACCTTGCTACCCCGCTTCCGCCGCGTGATCCGTAACGCCGCCCGGGAAGTGGGCAAGAAGGCCCAGTTGCGGGTGGAAATGGCCGGCGAAGGTGAACTCGACCGGAACGTGATGGAACGCATCACGGCACCGCTGGAGCATCTGCTTCGCAACTCCATCAGCCACGGCATCGAGACGCCGGACCGCCGCAAGGCGGCCGGCAAGCCGGAAACCGGGACCATCAGCATCGACATTTCGCGCGAAGCCACCGAACTGGTGATGCGAATCGGCGATGATGGTGCGGGCATCAATCTGGAAGCCATCCGCAAGCGCGCCATCGAGCGCGGCCTGCTGGACGCCGGAGATCGGCCGGACGATACCACTCTGACCAACATGATCTTCCAGTCCGGCTTCTCGACGGCCGAGCAGGTCAGCGAGCTGGCGGGTCGCGGCATCGGCATGGACGTGGTCGCCAACGAAGTCCGCCAGATCGGCGGCAGCGTGACCGCCCAGTCCGAAACCGGCAAGGGCGCGATGTTCATCATCCGCATCCCCCTGTCCCTGACCGTGATGCAGGCGATCATGGTGCGCGCCTCGGATCGACAGTTCGCGATCCCCCTGCAGGCGGTTCGCGGGGTGACCCGCATCCTGGCCGACGAATGGTCACGGGCCATCGACAGCTCGGAGCCCATGCAGGAATACGCTGGCCAGAGCTATCCGCTGCTCGAACTGGAACCGCAGCTCGATTTCCCGCCCGAAGAAGTCGGCAGCGGGACCCTTTCGCTGCTCATGGTCGAGGCCGGTGATCAGCGCGCGGCCCTGCGTGTCAGCGAGCTGCTTGGCCATCGCGAGATCGTGATCAAGCCCGTCGGCCCTCAGATCAGTTCGATTCCGGGCATCCTCGGTGGCACGATCACGGGCGATGGCCAGGTCGTGCCGATCCTGGACATCGGGCCGCTGATCCGCCGCGCCTTTGCCCGTGACATTCTGCCGGGCCGCGGCGATATTCTCGAAGCCGAGCGCGCCCAGGAAGTCAAGCGGACGCCGCTGGTCATGGTCGTCGACGACTCGATCACGATGCGCCGCGTGACCTCTCGCGTACTCGAACATCGTGGCCTGGAGGTCATGACCGCTCGAGACGGCCTGGACGCCGTCGAAAGCATGTTCGAACGCGTGCCGGACCTGATCCTGCTCGATATCGAGATGCCGCGTATGGACGGTTACGAGTTGGCTACCCATGTCCGCAACGATCCGCGACTCAAGGCGGTGCCGATGATGATGATCACCTCGCGAAGCGGCGAGAAGCACCGCCAGCGCGCCCGAGAGATCGGCGTCAACGACTATCTGGCCAAGCCCTATCAGGAAGCGGATCTGGTCAAGCACGTCTTCGAGCTGTTGAACATCACCGCGCCGGAAGGATAAGTAAATCATGGCCGAGACCGAAATCCGAAGCGTGATGGTGCCGATCAGCGGCGCCCACATTCTGGTTCCCAACGCGACCGTCGCCGAGGTCGTTGGATACTCTGATCCACAGCCGGTGCCGGATGCGCCTGAATGGCTGCTGGGGACCTTTCTGTGGCGCGGCTGGCAAGTGCCCCTGATCAGCTTTGCCGCCCTTACCGAAACGGCCGAAACCGAGCGCACGAACGGCGCGCGCTTCTGCATCACCAAGACACTGATTCAGAACGAGCGCATGCCCTATGTGGCGATCCTGGCCCAGGGCTTTCCTCGCCTGACCACCATTACCGAGGACAACCTCACGGAAGTCCCGATGGACAGCAAGCCGATTGCTGTGGCTGGAAAGGTGATCGTGGAGAGCACGGAAGCCCTGGTCCCCGATCTGGACCGCCTCGGCCACCTGGTCGCGCACGCTGCCTTCGGCGCCCTGCCCTTGACCAGCTGAAGCGATGCCGCCTTCGGAGCATCAAAAAGCCCGCTCTCGAGCGGGCTTTCTGCTTTCCGGGGCTGGGTGGCGACCGCCCCGAGGTCTGCACCGCTCAAGCCTTGAGCAGCTTCTCCAGGTAGTGGATATTGGTTCCGCCTTCGATGAAGCCCGAATCCCGGATCAGACGCTGGTGCAACGGGATGTTACTGACGATGCCGCGCAGGACCATCTCATCGAGCGCGACACGCATGCGGGCAATCGCCGCTTCCCGACTCTCGCCATGGGCGATCAGCTTGCCGATCATCGAATCGTAATTGGGCGGAATCCGGTAGCCATCGTAGATGTGTGAATCGACCCGGATGCCGGGCCCGCCCGGCGCATGAAAGGCTTCCACGGTACCGGGCTGGGGAATGAATTTCTCCGGGTCTTCGGCGTTGATACGACACTCGATGGAATGGCCCGTGATGACCACGTCGGACTGGTCGAAGGGCAGCGGCTCGCCGGCGGCGGCCAGGATCTGCGCCCGGATCAGATCCAGCCCGGTGATGCATTCGGTCACCGGATGCTCGACCTGAATCCGCGTGTTCATCTCGATGAAGTAGAACTCGCCATTCTCGTAGAGAAATTCGAAGGTTCCAGCACCCAGATACCCGATCCGCCGGCAGGCATCGGTACAGATCCTGCCGATGCGTTCCCGCTCTTCGGCCGTGATGCCGGGGGCGGGCGCCTCTTCGATCACTTTCTGGTGGCGGCGCTGCATGGAGCAGTCGCGTTCGCCGAGGTGAACCGCGTTGCCATGGCTGTCTGCCAGCACCTGAATTTCGATGTGACGAGGATTGGTCAGGTACTTTTCCATGTAGACCGTATCGTCACCGAAACCACTCTTGGCTTCCTGGCGGGTCAGATTGATCGACTTGATCAGGTCCTCGGGCTGTTCGACGACGCGCATGCCGCGACCGCCACCGCCCGCGGCGGCCTTGATCAACACGGGAAAGCCGATCTCCGCTGCCAGGCGCGCCGACCGCCGTTCATCGTTGTCCAGCGGGCCGTTCGAACCAGGAACGCAGGGCACGCCGGCCTGACGCATCGCGTTGATGGCCGAAACCTTGTCCCCCATCAAGCGGATCGTCTCCGCGCGCGGCCCGATGAAGGTGAAGCCGGACTCTTCCACGCGCTCGGCGAAGTCGGCATTTTCGGCCAGGAATCCGTAGCCGGGATGCACGGCCTCGGCATCGGTGACCTCCATGGCGGCGATGATGGCCGGCACATTGAGGTAGCTCTGGCCTGCCGGTGCCGGTCCGATGCACACCGATTCGTCGGCCATGCCGACGTGCTTGAGGTTGCGGTCAACGGTGGAATGCACCGCCACCGTGCGGATGTTCATCGCCTGACAGGCGCGCATCACACGCAGGGCGATTTCGCCCCGGTTGGCGATCAGAACCTTCTTGAACGGAGCCATATCAACCCCGCTTGATCACGAACAGGGGCTCGTCGAACTCCACCGGCTGACCATCCTCGACGAGGATCTTGACGACCTTGCCGGAGAACTCGGCCTCGATCTGGTTGAACATCTTCATCGCTTCGACCAGGCAGAGCGTGTCCCCGGCGCTGACCGTGCCGCCTTCCTTGACGAAGGGGTCGGAATCCGGATTCGGTGCCGAGTAGAAGGTGCCGACCATGGGCGAACGAACGACATCGCCGTCCGGCAGATCCGCGGTGTCCGCACCGGCATCTGCCGTCGCAGCCGGGGCTGCAGCGGGCGCGGCAGCAGCGGGAGCCGGTGCCGGCGCGGCAGGCGGCAACTGCCAGGTCTGGCTGGCGGCCGGCTGAGGATGCGAACGAATCAGGCGAACCGATTCCTCACCCTCGTGAATCTCGATCTCGGCCAGCTCTGACTCCTCGAGCAGCTCGATCAGCTTCTTAATCTTTCTCAAGTCCATGATGAATCCACTACCCCGTGGTGTCGATCCGGTTGACGACGGCCTGCAGCGCCAGCAGATAGGAATCCGCTCCGAATCCGCAGATCTTGCCCACGGCCAGGTCGGAAAAATAGCTGTGCTGACGGAACGCTTCGCGCCGCTCCGGATTGCTTAGATGAATTTCGATGAAGGGCAGGTCCACGGCTGCCAGCGCATCACGAATGGCCACCGAAGTGTGCGTGAACGCAGCCGGATTGATCAGAATCCAATCGGTGCCATCCTCCGCCGCGCGCTGGATTCGCTCGACCAGCTCGTGCTCGGCGTTGGACTGGAAGCAGCTCAACTCCACACCGGCATTGGCCGCGAACCGTGCCAGGCTGGCATTGATCTCGTCCAGCGTGGCCGTGCCGTAGATTTCCGGCTCCCGACGACCCAGCAGGTTCAGATTCGGTCCGTGCAGCACCAGAATGGCAGTCATGATGGACAGGCCCTCTCAAAGACGGGCAGTGTGCCCCATCAGGGCGCCAATGTCCACACGTTAGGCGACGTTGGGCAGGAATTGAAAGAAGTTGCTCCCGGAGCCCCGCGCCAGCGAAGGGCCTGCCGAGCCACGATCCGGACCGCCGGATCGCGGCAGCAAGGATCAGAGCGGCGTGCTCAGGCCATGGGCGGCGAGCTTCTCGGCGAGTTCCTCTTCGCTGACTTCACCAAGATGCTGCCAGCGAATGATGCCCTCGCGATCGACCAGCACCGTGTACGGCAGGGCGCCAGCGGCGTTTCCCCAGGCTCGCTGTGTGGCCACGACGTCCGTCGAACCGACCAGGATCGGATAGCTCACGGGGGTCGAATCGAGGAATTCGATGACCGCCCCGGGATCGTCGATGGCGATGCCGAGCACCGTCAGCTGATCACCATGAGTCCGCTGGGCCTGATCGAGCAGCGGCATCTCGCGGCGACAGGGCGCACACCAGGTGGCCCAGAAGTTGACCAGCAGGAGCTGATCGTCGAAATCGTCGACATGCACTTGTCGACCGTCCAGGGCGGCGTGCTGGAAAGGCGGTCGCGGATCGCCCACGCTGGCACCTTCGACGCCGACGGGCGGCGGCGCCGGACGCGTGAACCAGGCCAGACCGGCACCCAGTGCCAGCCCCCCGACCGCGACGGCGATATAGAGCCCGAGGCGACTCATCGGGTCACCCGATCGAGCAGTGCGCCGAATTCCTCGGGCGGCATGAAACCGAACATGCGCAGCCCATCGAGTTCTTCGCCATCGCGGAAGAACAGATAGGCCGGCGGTCCGATCAGTCCGAAGCGAGCGAGGATCTCCTTGTGCGCGTCGTTGTAATCGGTGACGTCGACCTTGATCAGGGTGAACTCCGCCATTCGACGAGCCACACCGGGGTCGGGAAAGGTCCGACGCTCCATGCGCACGCAATCCACGCACCAATCGGCGTAGAAGTCGACGAAGACCGGGCGCTGGCTGTCGGCGATGCGCTGCTCGAGCTGTTCCAGGGTCTCGACCTTCTCGAACTCGGCCGCTGCCGCGCTGGTCGCGACGCCTCCGGCCACCGGCCGCAGGTGAGCGAGCGGCCGCGTCCAGTCCGATCCCCCCGACAGAGCGCCGACCAGCTGGGCCGCACCCAGCACCAGCAGGACCACCCCCAGGCCTCGCCACAGGGTGCGCCAGCCGGAATCGCTCGCCGCACGGCCATCGAGGGCGCCGAGGTACACGCCACTGATCAGCGCCAGCACACCCCAGAGGAGCATGATCAGCGCGCCAGGCAGGACGCGCTCCAGCATCCAGATGGCCAGCGCGAGCAGCGCCACACCGAACACGGCCTTGACCGCCACCATCCAGGCACCGGCACGGGGCAGGAGACTGCCCGCCGAGGTGCCCCAGATCATCAGGGGAATGCCCATGCCGATGGCCATGGAGAACAATGCAGCGCCACCGAGCACCGCGTCACCGGTCTGACCGATGTAGATCAGAGCGCCCATCAGGGCCGGTGCGACGCAGGGCCCGACGACCAGGGCCGACAAGGCGCCCATGATCGCCGCGCCCAGCAGGGTTCCGCCTTCGGCTCGGTTGGACATGGCGTTCAATCGGGTCTGCAGCGCCGCTGGCAGCTGCAGCTCGTAGAACCCGAACATGGCCAGCGAAAGAACGACGAACAGGGCGGCGAATCCACCCAGCACCGCCGGGTGCTGGAATACCGCCTGCAGGTTCTGACCGAACAGTCCGGCAACGACCCCGAAGGCCGTATAGACCAGGGCCATGGCCAGCACATAGACCAGCGACAGGCGGAAAGCCCTGGCCGTGGTGATCTGCTCTCCCTCGCCGGCAATCAGGCCGGACAGGATCGGCACCATGGGGAAGACACAGGGCGTGAAGGCCAGCAGCACGCCGGCGATCAGGAACAGCATCAGCGCCAGCACCGGTGTGCCGGCCAGGGCCTGGGCCAGACGATCCTGCTCACTGGCCGCTGCCGCTGGCGCGGACGCCTGATCCACGGTGCCAGCGTCGATCGCTGCGGCACTGGCGGCCAGCTCCTCCGCGCTTGCCGAGGGTAGCTCGACGCTCAAACGGCGAGACATCGGCGGGTAGCAGATGCCATCGGTCAGGCAGCCCATGAAGTTCGCACCCAGCTCGACGCTGCGCACGCCACCCGGCGGACGGTTCAGTCGAACGGGAATTTCGACCTGGTCGTAGTAGACCTCGGACTCACCGAAGTACTCGTCGTGGATCGAGACCGAAGGCGGCCATTCGATGGCCGCGATCGAGATCTCGGGATCATCGAGCTGGAATTCGAGCTTGTCCCGGTAGAGGTAATAGTCGGGCGCCGAGGTCATCCGGACCAGGATCGTCGCCGGATCGATGGCGATCGCCTCGTAGACGAAGGCCTGTTCCTCCGGCAGGGCGCCGGCATCCTGCCGGGGCAGTCCCAAGGTACCGCCCGGGCGCCCCAGCAGGGCCTCGAGGCCGCTCGGGGCCGCCGCGGGCGCGGACGCCACTTCAAGATCGAAGGTCTGCCGGTGCGGTGGATAGCAGACGCCCAGATCGGCGCAACCCTGGAAGCGGACCGCGATCTCCGCCGCACCGGCACCCGCCTCGACCGGAAGAACGATCTGCAGCCGATCTCGATAGGTCTCGATGGCGCCGAAGAACTCGTCTTCGCCGGCCTCGCCTGGCGGAATCTGCGCCTCGCCGAGACGAAGCCCTTCGCCAAGGGACTCGAAACGGAAGGCGTGCCGGTAGAGGTAGTACCCGTCGGCGATGTCGAAATCGAGCACCACCCGGCCGGCCTCCCCACGAGCTTCGAGGGCGAAGGCCTCCTCGACCGGTAGCAGATCATCCGGGCTGATCTGCGCCTGGGATAGGCTGCCGGTGAGGGCGAGCAAGGCGGCCGCGGCCAGCCTGAAGAGCGTTGATTCGGAAATCATTTCTTGTCCTGATGCATCCAATCTCGGGCCCATGCCAGATAGGCCTCGTTGCCATCGAGTACCGGAACGGCCAGACACTCGGGCACATCATACGAGTGTGCCTCGACCAGAGCGTGACGCAAGTCGGGCCAGCGCTCCGGCGAAGTCTTGATCGTCAGCGGCACTTCTCCAGCCGACTCGATCCGACCCTCCCAGGGATAGACGCTGGTGATCGGCGCGCCGATCGACACGCAGGCCGCCAGCCGACCTTCGACCAGCAGCGTGGCCAGACGTTCCGCGGCCTGCCTGTCCCCGACGGTGGTATGTACCAGCAACAAGGGTGAATCCATGCGCACTCCCGAAGGTTTCTCCTTTCACTCGCCGACCGCAGGGGCAGCCCATCGCCGATCGGAACCCAGATGCGAAAGGGTAGCCGATCAGGATCGATGAACGCGGGCCCTTGAAATGCTCGCCTGCGGGCTCCATTTCGGGTGGCGTATCGGCAGTCGGTTCCGGCACGACGCAGTTTCTGCCCGTTCCGGCCGCCCGAGCAGATCCTCCGGAGCGCGGATTCGAGATCGAATCCCGGGCCGGGTTTGCAATGACATTTGAAACCAACCATTGGATTGAAAGGGAGAACACCCATGAATCTGCGTCCCTTGCATGATCGCGTGATCGTCAAGCGCGTCGAAGAAGAGCGCACCACTCCTGGCGGCATCGTCATTCCTGATTCGGCAGCCGAGAAACCCATTCGCGGTGAAGTCCTGGCCGTCGGCAACGGCAAGGTCCTGGACAACGGCGAGCAGCGTGGCCTGGACGTCAAGGTCGGCGACACCGTCCTGTTCGGCAAGTACTCGGGCACCGAAGTCAAGGTCGACGGCGAAGAACTGCTGGTGATGCGTGAAGACGACATCATGGCCGTCATCGAGTCCTGAGAACCGCGCCCACATCGACGCATTGAACTAGAGGAATTTCAGCAATGAGTGCAAAGGAAGTCCGTTTTTCCGAAGACGCCCGCAACAAGATCCTGAAGGGCGTGAACACCCTGGCCCGCGCGGTCAGCGTGACCCTGGGCCCGAAGGGCCGTAACGTCGTGCTCGAGAAGAGCTTCGGCGCCCCGACCGTGACCAAGGACGGTGTGTCCGTGGCCAAGGAAATCGAACTGGAAGACAAGTTCGAGAACATGGGCGCACAGATGGTCAAGGAAGTTGCTTCCCAGACCTCCGACGCCGCCGGTGACGGCACCACCACCGCCACCGTCCTGGCCAGCGCCATGCTGCGCGAAGGCCTGAAGTCCGTCGCTGCCGGCATGAACCCGATGGACCTGAAGCGCGGCATGGACAAGGCCGTCAAGGCCGCCGTCGCCGAGCTGAAGAAGCTGTCGACCCCGTGCACCGACGACAAGGCCATTGCCCAGGTCGGCACGATCTCGGCCAACAGCGATGAAGAAATCGGCAAGATCATCGCCGAAGCCATGACGAAGGTCGGCAAGGAAGGCGTCATCACCGTCGAAGAAGGCCAGAGCCTGGACAACGAACTGGACGTCGTCGAAGGCATGCAGTTCGACCGCGGCTACCTGTCGCCCTACTTCGTGACCGACCAGCAGACCATGCAGGTCGAGCTGGAAAACCCGTACATCCTGCTCCACGACAAGAAGATCTCCAATGTCCGTGACCTGCTGCCGGTGCTGGAAGGCGCTGCCAAGTCGGGCCGTGGTCTGCTGATCGTGGCCGAGGACATCGAAGGCGAAGCCCTGGCCACCCTGGTCGTCAACAACCTGCGTGGCACCGTCAAGGTCGCGGCCGTCAAGGCCCCGGGCTTCGGCGACCGTCGCAAGGCGATGCTGGAAGACATGGCCATCCTGACCGGCGGTCAGGTGATCAGCGAAGAAATCGGCCTGAGCCTGGAGAAGGCGGACGTCAACGCGCTGGGTTCGGCCAAGAAGATCCAGATCACCAAGGAAAACACCACCATCATCGACGGCGCCGGTGACGCTGCCGCGATCGAAGGCCGGGTCGGTCAGATCCGCGCCCAGATCGAGGACGCCAGCTCCGACTACGATCGCGAAAAGCTGCAGGAACGCGTGGCCAAGCTGGCCGGCGGTGTGGCCGTGATCAAGGTCGGTGCAGCCACCGAAGTCGAAATGAAGGAGAAGAAGGCCCGCGTCGAAGATGCGCTGCACGCCACCCGTGCCGCCGTCGAAGAAGGCGTGGTGCCGGGCGGTGGTACCGCTCTGGTTCGTGCCCTGAACGCCATCAAGGACCTGAAGGGCGACAACGAAGAGCAGAACGTCGGTATCAAGATCGCCATGCGTGCGATGGAAGAGCCGCTGCGCAAGATCGTCTCCAACGCCGGTGGCGAACCGTCGGTCGTCCTGGCCAAGGTGGCAGAAGGCTCCGGTAACTTCGGTTACAACGCCGCCACCGGCGAGTTCGTCGACATGATCGAAGCCGGCATCCTGGACCCGACCAAGGTGACCCGCTCTGCCCTGCAGAACGCCTCCTCGGTCGCCGGCCTGATGATCACCACCGAGTGCGCCATCGCCGAACTCCCGCAGAAGGACGAAGGCGGCGCCCCGGACATGGGTGGCATGGGCGGTATGGGAGGCATGGGCGGCATGATGTAAGCCGTCTGCTTTCCGGCCTTCCCAGGCCAGGCAAGACCCGAAGAACCCCGGCTCCGGCCGGGGTTCTTCTTTTCTGTTGACCCGGCAACCTTTCCCGACCCCGCTCGGCTAAGCTCGGGACATGAGCCATGCGATCGAACTACAGCCCGGGGAATTGCGGCACCTGAGCCGCTTCGTGGATGAAGCCGTCCGGCGCTGGCCCGAGATGCCGCCCCCGGAACAGCCCGTACCCAAGCCCGCACCGGAGTCCCTGCTCGCCGAGCCCGAACGCACCCTGCGCCGCTTTCGCCAGCAGGCCTCGATCCATATCCTATGGCGCGATCTGACCGGCCTGGCCACGATCGAGGACACCGGCGCCGCCATCTCGGCGCTGGCCCGGGAGTGCATCGAGCTGGCCCTGACGGTGGCCCGTGCGCGCATCGAGGCCGATCACGGGCAGCTGCTCGACAGCAACGGCGAAGCCATCGGCCTGGCCGTGATCGGCATGGGCAAGCTCGGCGGCAACGAGCTGAACTTCAACTCCGACATCGACCTGGTCTTCGTCCACCGCGCGCGCGGACAGAGTGACGGTCGAAGACGGCTGGACTCGGCGGCCTACCTGAAGAAGCTGGCGCTGGAGCTGATCCGCCTGCTCGATGCCGTGACCGCCGATGGCCGGGTCTGGGTCGTCGACACGCGCCTGCGGCCCTTCGGCGACTCCGGCGCCCTGGTCTGGTCCCTGGGCGCCATGGAGCAGTATTTCCTCAACGAAGGACGCGCCTGGGAACGCTATGCCTGGCTCAAGGCCGATGCGGTGGCGGGCGATCTGGCCACCGGGCGGGCGCTGATCGAGGCACTGCAGCCCTTCGTGTTTCGCCGCTACCTCGACTACGGCATCTTCGACAGCCTGCGCGAGCTGCACGCACAGATCGACGCCAAGAGCCGCGCCGACAGTCAGCGCGACGACATCAAGCGCGGGCCAGGCGGCATCCGCGAGCTGGAATTCCTGATCCAGAGCCAGCAGATCCTGCGCGGGGGCCGCGAAGCCGAGCTGCGCGTCCCGGGCTTTCTACCGGCACTGCGAGCCTGCCGACGCCTGGATATCGTGACCGATGGCGAGGCCCGTGAACTGGCGGACGCCTACCGATTCCTGCGCATCCTCGAGAATCGCCTGCAGGCCATGACCGGCCGACAGGGGCATCATCTGCCCGAGCAGAGCGAGGATCGCGAGCGCCTGGCCCGACTGATGGGCGAAACCGACTGGGGCGCGCTGAGTCAGCGGATCGATCGGCAACGCGAGCGCGTCCGACAGCATTTCAGCAAGCGCTTCAAGGACCCGCATTCGGATCGGGTCCACCCGTCGGGCCTCTGGCCACCCGACGAGCATCTGACCGACACCCTCGAGCAGGCGGGCTTCGAAGCCCCGGCCCCGATCGCCGAGGCCCTGCAGAACCTGCATCGACGAACCGCCAGCCGCGCCTTGAGCGCCGAGGGGCGGCGGCGTCTGGAACGCTTGATGCCCGAGCTGCTCGACGAGGTGGTCAAGCACCCGAACCCGGACATGGGTCTGGCCGAGCTGTTGCGCCTGATCGAGCAGATCAGTCGTCGCTCGGCCTACCTGGCCCTGCTCCACGAGCGCCCGGCCACGCTCGAGCGCCTGGTCCGCGTCTTTCGCTCCAGCCCGCGTCTGGCCGAATGGATCATCGCGGCACCGCAGCTGCTCGATGACCTCCTCGATCCGATCCACGGCAGTGAACCGCCGGACCCTCCGCGAGCCGACCCGAACGACACGGAAGCCAGCCTGCACGCACTCGGGCGCTGGCGCCAGGCCGGATTCCTGCGCACCGCCCTGGCCGAGCTCGACGGCCAGCTGAGCGCTGTCGAGGCGGCGGCCCAGCTGGCCTCGGTGGCCGAGACCGCGGTGAATCTCGTCCTCGCACTGATCCGCGAGCGGGAAGTCGACCTGGCCGTGATCGCCTACGGCAATCTGGGCGCGGGCCTGTTGCACTTCGAATCCGACCTCGATCTGGTCTTCCTGCACGGCGAGGGGCCGGCCCCGGTGCGCACGGCCCAGCGACTGATCAGCTTCATGCAGCTACCCCTGCCCGGGGGGCGTCTGTTCGAAATCGATACGCGGCTGCGGCCCAACGGCCGCTCGGGCCTGCTGGTCTCTCGCCTGGACCGCTTTGCGGACTATCAGGCCAGCCAGGCCTGGACCTGGGAACACCAGGCCCTGATTCGGGCGCGCTGGGTCGCCGGCAATCCGGAGCTCAGGGAGGGCTTCGACCAGGCCCGCGCCCGAGTCCTGACCCAGGCGCGGGAGGCCAGCGAGGTCCGCCAGGCGCTCGGCGAGATGCGACAGCGACAGCGGGCCGAACGACCCGAGAGCACCGTCAAGGGCCTGCTGACCGATCTCCAGTTCATCGCCGAGTGCGGCCTGCTGTGCTCGGCGCACGACCATCCGGACCTGATCATTCGGCGCCGGCCCGACCAGCTGCTGGAGGCCCTCGGCGCCATCGGCTGGCTGGAGCCGGGCAGGGCGGCCCCCTTGATCGAGGACTGGTCCAGCCTGCTCGGGTTTCGCCATCGGCAGTGGCTCGAGCGCGATGGCGAGGGCCAGGCGGAAGCGGAGCTGATCGGACGCGTGCAGGACGCCTTCCGGTCCGTCTTTGACCTGTCCGGTTGATCCGCTATCATCGGAGGACTGCAAGCCGATTCTGTCCACCAGGTGGTTCACCATGCGAAGCGTCCAAAGCTGGCTCGATGAGTACGGCGAAAGCCATCGGAACCCGACCAACAAGACCATTCACTGGATCTGCGTCCCGGCCATCTTCTGGACCGTGATCGCGCTCATCTGGTCGATCCCGTCACCGATCGAGTGGCTGAACTGGGCGGTGGTCACGGCGATCGCCGTGCAACTCTACTACCTGAGTCTCTCGCCCCGGCTGTCGATCGGCATCGGCCTGTTCATGCTGGCCTCGCTGGGCCTGTGCGTCCTGGTCGAACGACACGTTCCCTTTCCCCTCTGGCAGATCGCCCTGACCGTCTTCGTCGTGGCCTGGATCGGCCAGTTCATCGGCCACAGGATCGAGGGCAAGAAACCGTCCTTCTTCAAGGACCTGGTCTTCCTGCTGATCGGACCCGCGTGGCTGATGGCCTTCGTCTACCGGCGGATGGGCTGGTCCTACTGACGGACTGGATGGCGTGGCGCCCGAAGGGGCAAGCCTGACCCGGGAATGGGCCGACCAGCAGCGCCGGCTGGCTGACAAGGTCATCGAGCAGGATCAGCTGCCGCAGCCGCTCCGTACGGTCGCCGGCGTGGACGCCGCCTTTCCCGAACGCGGCCGCGTCACCCGGGCAGCGGCCGTGCTGCTGAGTTTCCCGGAGCTGGAGCCACTCGAGCAGGCGGTGGTCGAGCAAGCTACGACCCTGCCCTACATCCCGGGCTTTCTGTCCTTCCGGGAGCTGCCGGCCATCCGGAAAGCCCTGGACGGACTCTCGGCCACCCCGGACCTGGTCCTCTGCGACGGCCAGGGTCGCGCTCACCCGCGAAGACTCGGCATCGCCTGTCACCTGGGCGTGGCCACGGGCCTGGCCACCATCGGGGTCGGCAAGTCGCGATTGTGCGGTCGCTTCGACGCGCCGGACTCGGGGAAAGGATCGTGCCAGCCACTGATCGACGGCGAGGAAGTGATCGGTCAGGTGCTCAGGACGCGCGACGGGGTCCGACCGGTGTTCGTCTCGGTCGGGCATCGCGTCAGCCTGGAAACGGCCGTGGAACTGGTGCTGGCCTGCACGCCCCGCTATCGGCTGCCGGAACCGATCCGGCAGGCCGATCGCCTGGCCGGGGCGTACTAGTGGCCATGCGGCCCGCTAATGGGCCAGGGGGCCCACCAGGGATTACTCGTCGATGTGTTCCTGGTAGGCCTCGTGGTCCATCAGGCCTTCGAGTTCATCCGCGTCTTCCAGCTTGACGCTGAACAGCCAGCCGTCGGAGTACGGGTCGTTGTTGACCGTTTCCGGGCTGTCGATCAAGCTCTCGTTGACCTCCACGATCTCGCCGGACACGGGGCAGTAGATGTCGGAAGCGGCCTTGACCGATTCGACCACCGCGCAGGCATCGCCCTGGGCGAAGGTCGTGCCCGGCTCGGGCAGTTCGACGAAGACCAGATCGCCGAGCTGGGCCTGGGCATGGTCGGTGATACCGACGCGGACCACGCCTTCGTCTTCCTGGCTGATCCACTCGTGACTTTCGCTGTAACGCAGCTCGGACGGAATCTCGCTCATGATGCTTCCTGGACTCGGATGAGGGACGACGGAGGCGATTCTAGCAATATTCGCCCGCCAGGGGACGAGGGCGGATCAAATGCTGATCCGGCCGCGCAGGATGTCGGCGAACATCACCCAATCACCCAGCAGGCTGTAGAAGGGATGTTTGAAGGTCGCCGGACGGTTCTTTTCAAAGACGAAATGCCCGATCCAGGCAAAGCCATAGCCGACCAGGGGCATGACGATCAGCCACCAGGGTGACACGGTCAGGCCCAGGATCAGGGCAATCAGCACCAGCCAGGAACCGATGAAATGCAGGCGCCGACAGCGACGGTCGCGGTGCTCGTCAAGGTAGTAGGGATAGAACTCGCGGAAGCTCGAAAACTGCGTGGCCATGAACAGGCTCCGTGGGCGATCGAATCGGCTGAGCGGGACGATACCACGTCGCCCATGGTGCCGGAATTCAGTCGCCGGTGCGCAGACAGTAGCGCCGACGCTGGCGCAGATTCAACCAGTGTCCGGTGATCAGCAGGCCTCCGCCCAGAGAGGTCACCAGGGCCGTGCCGAGGGTGCCGAGGAGCTCATGCCCGAAGAAGGTGGAGAAGCTCACCAGGGCCAGGCCCAGCCCGCCCAGCACCAGCATGCGGCGGTTGCCGTGCTGGCGGAATCCGAGGCCGAAGGCCGCCATGCTGATCGGCAGGATCAGGAACCAGAGCAGCCAGTGAAAGGCTTCTTCGCCGAAAAAGCCCAGGGAACCGAGGGGCGAGACCAGCACCAGCACCGGCAGCAGCAGACACTGGACCAGGCAGACCGCGGATACACAGATCCCGGCGCGGTCCAGGGCGGACCCGGCGTCAGTGTTCGGTGGATTCGGCTTGAAGACGGCGGCCATGGCAGGGTCTCGGCATTCGGAAGCGTATGATATAACATTTACCCCCACCGAGAAAGTGAAGGACCGGATCGGCTAGGCTGCAGGCAGCCGAACGACTCGTCAACGCCCCCTTCGACCGGACCCAGCACCTTGAAACCGACCGCCCAGCCCATTCGCCCGGCCGAGATCGACTTTCAGGGTCAGACGCCGCACTCCAGCCAGTTCGACGACGGCTACTTCATGCCCGAACAGGGCCTCCGGGAGAGCCTGGAGGTCTTCATCCAGGCCAACCAGCTGGCCGAACGCTTTGCCCGACTGCCCCGGATGGCGGCCTTCGTCATCGGCGAGACGGGCTTCGGCACCGGCCTGAACTGCCTGCTGGCGGCCCGCTGCTTTCTCGAGCACGCCCCGCCGGATGCGCGCTTGCAGATCTTCTCGGTCGAGAAGCACCCGCTTCGCCAGAGCGCTCTCGATCGCAGCCTGAGCGCCTGGCCCGAGCTCGGCGGCCTGACGAAGCGACTGCTGGAATTCCATCCTCCGCCCGTCCCCGGCTATCACCGCCTCGCCCTGCATGAACGCGTGGAGCTGATCCTGATGTACGGCGAGGCCGAATCGACCTGGAGCCAGGCACGGATGGAGGTCGACGCCTGGTTCCTCGATGGCTTTGCCCCGTCCCGAAATCCCGCCATGTGGACGAGCGGGCTGTTCCGGGCGCTGGCCCGATGCTCCAGGCCAGGCGCCAGCTTCGGCACCTTTACCGCCGCCGGCCAGGTTCGCCGCGGGCTGGCCGAAGCCGGCTTCGAGGTCGAACGGGTGGCGGGCTTCGCCGGCAAGCGCCATCGCCTGCTCGGACGCTGGCCGGGCCGCTGGCAGGCTCGTCATCTTTACCGGGGCGAGGCCCTGGTGGCCGGCGCCGGCCTGGCCGGCGCGACGACGGCACGGGCCCTGGCCGAGCGCGGCTGGCGCGTCCGCGTCATCGATCGCTCGGGTCCGGCCAACGGCGCCTCGGGCAATCGCGCCGGCGTGCTCTACACCACGCCCAGTCCCCATCTGACCGCCCAGAATCGCTTCTACCAGACGGCATTCGTGCGGGCCGGAAGCTGGTTCCGAGGCCTGGGCTTCCCCGCCGGTATCGACCAGGGTCGTCTCAACGGCGTCCTGCAGATCGCCACCTCCGACCGGCATCGCCGGAAGCTCGAAGCGGCGATCGACTCCGGCGCCTGGCCGCCGGAGATGCTCGAGGCCACCGGCCAGGATCGCTTCCTGCTGCACGGTGGCGGCTACCTCAGCCCACCGCACTGGTGCCAGGCCCTGCTCGATCATCCGGCCATCGAGTTCGAGCGCGCCGAACTGCGGGGCTTCGACGGCGGGCCCAGGGCACTGCTCGCCGATGGACGACGACTCGATGCCGATGCCCTGGTCCTCTGCCTGGCCCATGCCACCGCCGAGCTTCCGGGCCTGGACTGGTTGTTCATCAAGCGCATCCGGGGCCAGGTCAGCGAAGTGGCCGCGAGCCTCGCCAGCCGCGACTGGCAACGCGCCATCTGCCATGGCGGCTATCTGACCCCCGCCCTCGATGGGCGGCATTGCGTGGGCGCGACCTTCGATCTGAATCGTCCCGATCATGGTCTGGACCCGGGCGATGATCGAGCGAATCTGGAACAGCTCCGAGCCTTCCTGCCCGACCACTGGCAGGCCCTGGGTGGCGAGGCCATCGAAGTCATCGGCCAGCGGGTCGCGGTTCGCTGCCAGAGCCCGGACTTCCTGCCCCAGGCCGGCGCCCTGCCCGACCCCGGGTCCAGTCCACATGGCCACGTCGACGGCGTGTATCTCAATCTCGGCCACGGCTCACGCGGACTGACGCACACCCCGCTGGTCGCCGATCTTCTGGCCGCCGGGCTGTCCCGAGAGATGCCCAGCGTCGAGCCCGAGCTGGTCGACGCCCTGGCCCCGGAACGCTTCGTGCTGCGACAGCGCCGGCGCCAGCCGGACTGGCAGCCCTGAAGCCGCGGCCTGGCCTCCCGCAGGTCGCGCAGGCGCTATACTTCGGAACCGGTTCAAGCAGAGGCCAGGCCGTGGCTTTCCCCTTGCAGCGCCCGCGCCGTTTGCGCGCCAACGATTTTTCCCGCCGGCTCGTGCGCGAGCACCGTCTGAGCGCCGACGACCTGATCTACCCGGTCTTCATTCTCGAGTCCGAGCAGGATCGCGAGCCGATCGCCTCCATGCCCGGCATCGAGCGCCTGGGCCGCGACCCCCTGTTCGAGACCGCCGAGTTGTGCCTGGAACTGGGCATTCCGGCGCTGGCCCTGTTTCCCGTCGTCCCGGCCGAACGCAAGTCCGAAGAAGCCAAGGAGGCCTGGCAGCACGATGCCCTGGTCCAGACCCGGGTCAGCCAGCTCAAGGAGCGCTTCCCGGAGCTCGGCATCATCACCGATGTCGCCCTCGACCCCTTCACCAGCCACGGCCTCGACGGCCTGGTCGACGAAGACGGCTACGTGCTCAATGACGAGACCGTCGACGTGCTGGTGCGCCAGGCCCTGAGCCATGCCCGCGCCGGCGCGGACGTGGTCGCGCCTTCGGACATGATGGACGGCCGGGTCGGCGCCATTCGCCGAGCGCTCGAGGAGGAAGGCTTCAGCCGGGTCAGCATCCTGGCCTACTCGGCCAAGTACGCTTCGGCCTTCTATGGTCCGTTCCGCGACGCCGTGGGTTCGGCCGCCAGTCTGGGCAAGTCCGGCAAGGAGAGTTTCCAGATGGACCCCGGCAACAGCGACGAAGCCCTGCACGAGGTGGCCCTGGACCTGGACGAGGGCGCCGACATGGTGATGGTCAAGCCGGCCATGCCCTATCTGGACATCCTCCGGCGGGTCAAGGATCGCTTCCAGCGCCCGACCCTGGCCTACCAGGTCTCCGGCGAGTACGCCATGCTGCACGCGGCCGCCGCCAATGGCTGGCTCGATGGCGACAAGGTGATGATGGAGGCCCTGCTTTCGATCAAACGGGCCGGGGCGGATGCAATTCTCAGCTATGCCGCGATCGACATCGCGCGCCGCCTCCGCAGCTGATCGGGCCGCATCGAAGCCATGCTGAAACTGGCCGTTCTCGGCGACCCGGTCGAGCACAGTCTGTCACCGCAGATCCACCGTCACTTCGGTCGTCAGTTCGGTATCGAACTGGACTACCAGCGCCTGCGCACGGGGCCCGAGGAACTGCCCGAACGACTGCGCGCCTTCGTCGAGGCCGGAGGCCGGGGTGTCAATCTGACGGTCCCGCTGAAGAGCGCCGGCTTGCGTCTTTGTCAGCGCATCGACGCCGCCGCCCGCCAGGCACGCGCGGTCAACACGCTGAGTTTCGAGGACGGCGGCTGGGCCGGCTTCAACACCGATGGCCCCGGCCTGCTGGCCGACTTCGATCGCCTGGGCCTGGACTTGCGCGGCAAGCGCGTGCTGATGCTCGGGGCCGGTGGCGCCGCCGCCGGCATCCTCGGCCCGCTGCTTCGCCGCAAGCCCGCCGAGATACTGATCCTCAATCGAAGCCCGGAGCGCGCCGTGGCCATGGCCGAGCGCTTCGCGCATCTGGGCTCGGTTCGTGGCGCGGCCCTGGATCATGACGCCACGGCCGGCAGCTTCGATCTGTTGATCCAGGCCACCAGCCTTGGACATCAAGGCGGATTGCCGATCATCCGCCCTGACTGGCTGGCCGAGCATGGCGTCATCTACGACCTGAATTACGGGCCGGCCCATGGCCTGCTCGAGCGCTGGGCACGAAGCCATGCGCTGACCTGCCACGACGGGCTCGGCATGCTGGTCGGCCAGGCGGCGCTGGCCTTCGAGATCTGGACCGGCCGACGGCCGGACATGGACGCGACCCTGACGGCGCTCCGCGAAGCCGGTCCGCAATAGACCGGAGCCGGGGCTCGGGCGGGGCCGCGCGGAGCGAGGTCAGCCGACCACCGTCACCGGCGAACGGCTGTGTCGGATCACCTTGTCCGAAACGCTGCCCAGCAACAGGGCGCTCATGGCGTTCTGACCGCGGCGCCCCATGACCAGCATTCGGTCGGGCGCGTCACCCAGGTAGTCGATGATTTCCTCGCCGACGTCTCCGATGCGCGCCTCTTCACGAATCTCGACCTCGGCCTCGCCCAGTTCCTTGCGCACATCGGAAAACGCCTGCCTCGCCGAACGGTCCCGGATTTCGAGCAGTTCCTCCTCGCTCAGGCCCAGCGCGCCGGCGATGTCATCGCTCATCATCGGGAAGACGTGCAGCAGGACGAGCGGCGCGTCCAGATCCCGCGCCAGACGCAGCGCAACGCGTGCCGCCCGAATCGAGGCATCCGACCCATCGACGGCGACAACCACCTCTTCAAAGTCCTTCATCAGGATCACCTCTTGCATCAACCCGCATCGAGTGTGCCACAGACGGCCGCGCTCAGCAGTAGCACGGCTCAGCAGCCGCAGCCGATCGACACCAGTCGCCGCTCGGAGACGGGCACCTCGTCATCGATGACCAGGGCGGTCAGGGCACCACCCCAGACGCAACCCGAATCCAGACCGATGACCTGTTCGTTCTGGAACAGGCCCAGCATGGACCAGTGACCGAACACGAGAGTCCAGCCCTGCCAGTCCCTGTGCAGGAAATCGAACCAGGGGCGGCAGCCCTTGGGTGCCTGCTTGATGCTGCCCTTGGCGCCGAAATTCAGCCGCCCCTTCGGATCGCAGAACCGCATCCGGGTCATGACGTTGGTGATGCAGCGCAGGTTGGCCAGCGGAGAGCGGCCGGGCTTCCAGCGCCGCGGACGGTCGCCGTACATGTGCGCGAAGAAGCGTTCCGGATCACGCTTCAGGGCATGCTCGACCTCGGCCGCCCGGCGCGCGGTGGCCTCGGGGCCCCAGCGCGGATCGACGCCGGCATGGACCAGGGCCAGTCGGCGCCGATCGTGCTTCCAGAACATCGGCTGGCGCGCCAGCCAGGCCAGCAGCTCCGGCCCATCCTCGGCGGCCATGATGGCTTCGAACTCCTTGTTGTGCTTGCGCACTCGCGGATGGTGATGGGCATAGGCCAGCAGGTGCAGATCATGATTGCCCAGCACGCTCATCGCCGACTTCCCGAGCGAGCGGATCAGGCGCAGGGTGGCCAGGGAATCACCGCCGCGATTGACCAGATCACCGGCGAAGCGCAGACGGTCGCGTGCGGGGTCGAAGTCCAGGCGATCCAGGAGGCGCTCCAGGGGGCCGGCACAGCCCTGCACATCACCGATGAAGATCTGTCGTTTCATCGGCGCGCATTGTAATCAGGGGCCGTGGCTGCCGTGCCAGCCTGAGCGTCGAAGGCAGCAAGCACGTCAGGACCGGATCCGCTCGAGGGACACGAAACGCAGCGGGTGGGCATTGGCCGCATCGGCCGGCCGCGCGGTCATCCGGACCAGTCGCCATTCAGCCAGCGCGAAGGCAGGGAAGCGAGTATCGCCTTCGATGTCGGCCCCGATCAGGGTCAGTTCGAGACGCTCGGCCAGGCCGAGCGCCTGCCGATAGATCTCGCCACCGCCGATGATCATCACCTCCGCGGCATCGGAAACCGTCGCCAGGGCCTGGTCGAGGGATGCGGCCAGCACCACGCCTTCGGGCAGGTCCGGCCGGCCTCTGGAGACAACGACATTCAGGCGCCCCGGCAGGGCCCGCCCGATCGACTCGAAGGTCCGTCGACCCATGATCACGGGGTGCCCCATCGTCACCGCCTTGAAGTGCTCGAGATCGGCGGGCAGATGCCAGGGCATGCCGCCATCGCGACCGATGATGCGGCTACTGGTCATGGCTGCCACGAGCACGACTCGACCACCTTGCTGCCCGCGCTTGCTCTCCATGTCCAGACCTCAGATCGCGATGGGCGCCCGGATGGCCGGATGAGCCTGGTAGCCCAGCAGCTCGAAGTCCTCGAACACGAAGTCGTCGATGTGCCGGCGCTCGGGATTGATCCGCACCGTCGGCAGGGGGAAGTGGTCGCGGCTCAACTGCTCCTCGACCTGGTCGAGGTGATTCAGGTACAGGTGGGCGTCGCCGAAGCTGTGGATGAACTCGCCCGGCTTCAGCCCCGTGATCTGGGCGATCATCAGGGTCAGCAGGGAGTAGCTGGCGATGTTGAAAGGCACGCCGAGGAAGACGTCGGCCGAGCGCTGGTAGAGCTGGCAGCTCAATCGACCGTCGGCCACATAGAACTGGAACAGGCAGTGGCAGGCCGCCAGGGCCATGCGGCCTTCGCGCACGTTCTCCTGCGGGGACAGGTTCTCGTCGGGCAGATCGGCGGGGTTCCAGGCCGAAACGATGTGGCGGCGAGAATCGGGTCGCTGCCGAATGCGGTCGATGGTTCGCTGGAGCTGGTCGATCTCGCCGCCCCTCGGGTCGGGCCAGGACCGCCACTGCACCCCGTAGACGGGGCCCAGGCTGCCGGTCTCGTCCGCCCACTCGTTCCAGATCGACACACCGTTGTCCTGCAGGTACCGGACGTTGGTGTCGCCCTTGATGAACCACAGCAATTCGTGAACGATGGACTTCCAGTGCAGCTTCTTGGTCGTGACCATCGGAAAGCCGTCGTTCAGGTCGAAGCGCAGCTGATGGCCGAAGATGCTCAGGGTGCCGGTGCCCGTGCGATCGCTCTTGCGGGCACCATGATCGCGGATCCTGCGCAGCAGATCGTGGTAGCTCTCCATCTCAGGCACCTTTCCTGCGGTAGGCCCAGACCAGCAGCGCGATTCCGATCAGCACCATCGGCAGCGACAGGATCTGGCCCATGGTCATCCAGTCCAGGGCGACGAAGCCCAGATGGGCATCCGGCTCGCGGAAGAATTCGGCGATGAAGCGGAACACGCCATAGCCCAGCAGGAAGGCACCGCCAACGGCACCGACCGGGCGCTCGCGCCGGGAATAGATCCAGAGCAGGACGAACAGGGCCACGCCTTCGAGCAGGGCCTGGTAGAGCTGCGAGGGGTGCCGGGCGAAGGCATCCAGCTGGCCGGCCTGGTACTGCTGGAGCAGCGTGCCGCTGCCCGGCCCGCCGCCTTCGATCGAATTGGGGAAGATCACGGCCCAGGGCGCCTGGCTCAGTCGCCCCCAGAGCTCCCCGCCGATGAAGTTGCCGAGGCGGCCGGCCGCGAGCCCGAGCGGGATCAGGGGCGCGACGAAATCGCCCAGGCGCAGAAATCCACAGCCCAGGGAGCGACCGTACAGCGCCATCGCCACGAGCACGCCGATCAGGCCGCCATGGAAGCTCATGCCGCCATCGCGAATCCGGAACAGGAGCAGCGGATCGGCGAGCAGGTCACCCAGGGCATAGAAGAGCACGTAGCCGATGCGGCCGCCGGCAATCACGCCGATCACCCCCCAGAACAGCAGGTCGCCGACCTGCTCCTGGTTCAATGGCGTATCCGCGCGACGAGCGCGAACACGTCCGAGCAGCCAGAACTGCCCGAAGGCGACCAGGTACATGAGGCTGTACCAGTAGATGCCGAAGCCACCGATGTTCAGCGCCACCGGGTCGAGGTTGTGGAAAAAGAACTCGCTTTGCATAGGGCTCGCCGGATTCAGAAGCTGGGCAGGACGCGGACTGCACGACCTTTCAGGTAACGGGTCTCGGCAATCGCCGGATGAACCGGATGATCCGGACCCTGTTCCAGGCGCATCAGCACCTGAAGCTCCCGATCGATGTGCCGGGCTGCCTGCAGCAGGATAGCCTCATATCGGTCTTCCTGCACATGGGCCGAGCAGCTCATGCTGATCAGCAGGCCGCCGGGTTCGACCAGGCGCATGGCCTTCTCGTTCAGGCGCCGGTAGGCCTTCAGGGCGGGCTTGACGTCGCGGGCCCGCGGGGCGAAGGCCGGCGGATCGACAATCACCGCGTCGAAGCGACGCTTTTCGGCCAGGCAGGCGTCCATGATCTTCTCCGCATCCCCCTGCAGGGCCGAAACGCGATCCGATAGACCGTTGGCCTCGGCGTTGGCCTGCACCGCCGCGATCGCTGGCGCGGACGAATCGATGCACTCCACCTGCCGAGCACCATTGGCGGCTGCCACTAGGCCCCAGGCGCCATGGTAGGAATAGAGATCCAGCACGCGCTCGCAACGCCCCAGCAAGGGCGCGACCCGGGCACGATTGGCCTGCTGATCGAAGTACCAGCCGGTCTTCTGTCCGCCCGCGAGCTCCAGACCGAAACGCAGACCCGCCTCCCGGACTTCGATCCGGTCCGGGATCCGGCCCGGTCCGCTCACCACCTCCCGCGCCAGCCCTTCGAGTTCCCGCACGCGCGAATCGTTTCGCCAGAGAATGCCCGTCGGCGACAGCCGTTCCATCAACGCTTCCTCGATGCGCGAGCGCAACCGGTCCATCCCGGCGGTATTGAGCTGACCGACCAGCACGTCGCCGAAGCGGTCCACGATCAGGCCGGGCAGGCCATCGGCCTCGCCGTGCACGAGCCGATAGCAGTCGCCGTCCACCGCCCGCTGGCGCAGCGCCAAGGCCGCGTCGAGGCGACGCCGGAACCAGGCCACGGAGGGATCACAACCGGGCCGGCGGGAGATCAGCCGGGCACAGATCAGGGAGTGCGGATTGACCAGCACGGTCCCCAGGGCCTTGCCGCGGGAGTCGACCACATCCGTCCGCTCGCCAGGCTGGAAAGCGGTCAGCGGCGAGGCCTGGGTGTCGACTTCGTTGCTGAAGATCCAGAGGTGACCAGCGCGCAGACGGCGCTCTTCGTTGCGCTTGAGCACCAACGCCTTGATGGGTTCCATGAGATTCGTCGAGAAAGGGGCTAAAATGTTCATGATAATGACAAAGGCAGCTTGATGCGATTACGTTTCGCCCCGTACGGCTCGGCCATGGCGAACACGATCCTGGTGATCTACCTGGGTGTGCTCGTGCTGCTGTACCTGGCCAGCGTGGTCGACGAGGCCCGCTTCGCCCGCGAACGCATCGGCATCATCTATTCAGCCCAATCCGAACAGGGGCTGCTGCTCGAGTGGGTTCAACCCGGTCTGCCAGCGGCCGAGGCCGGCCTTGAGAGCGGCGACCTGATCGTCGCCTCGGGCGGCATGGCGTTGAACGCGCTGAGCGATCTGGACCCGTTGATCGAGCAGGCCGTCGCCAGCGGCACTCCACTGCAACTCAGCGTCCTCCGGGAAAACGATCGTTTCGATACGGAACTGACGCCGGGCATCGATATCGACCTGACCGGCCTGATCGCGCAATTCGTCCTGGTCTGCGCCTATCTCGGTCTCACCCTGCTGGCCGCCCGCTACCGAAAACGGGATCTTCGCGCCCGCCTGCTGATGATCTTCGTCGGTCTGATCAGCATCGAGATGGCCCTGCCCCTGGCCTATACCTATGGACCGGGTGTACTGCTCGCCATCGCCCTGGCCTGGCCCATCGCCACCGGCGCTCAGCTCGCCATCGAATTGCACCTGGTCAGTCTGATCCCGCAGCGACTGCCGCTACTGCGCCGCCAGCGCTGGATCGTGCCCGCGTTCTACGTCATCGGCGCGACGGTGGCAGTTCTCCTGTCCACCCTCGTACTCCAGGAATGGTCCGACACCCCACCAGCGGCCGACAGCTGGTGGGGACGGGCCGACAAGCTGGTGATGGCCGCCTGGGCCTGCGCCGTGTCGCTGATTCTTATTGCACAGATCATCCGAACACGGCCGATCCGGGAACGCCAGCAGGCCGCACTCGTGCTGCTCGGTCTGGTGCCCTGGCTCGGCTATGTCGCCGCCCTGCTGGCCTGGCCCGAGGCGAACTGGTGGAACACCTCGCTCGCCCAGCTGGCCGAGGATCTGATCCTGCTGATCTTCCCGATCGCGGTCTTCTTCGCGATCTTCCGATACGGCCTGTTCAGCGTCGAGGGCCTGGTCCGTCGCAGCCTGATCTACAGCATCGCCACCGGCCTGCTGGTGCTGCTGCTCTACGGCCTGCTCGCCGCTGCCCTGCCCTGGATCAGCGGGCGCCTGGGTGAACAGCCCGGGCTGTGGCTGGTCACGGCGCTGGCCGTGCTCCTCGGCGTGATGTTCCGACCCATGCAGCAAGGCGTCACTCGCTGGGTGGAACGCGGGCTCTTTCCGCAACGTCGGGCGCTTCGGCAGCGACTGGTCCGGATCGCCTCGGGACTGGCCGCCGAGCAGGACGCCGACACGCTGCTGGAACGCATGACCGGCGAGCTGCGCGAAGCGCTGGCCATCGAATGGGTGGCCGCGCTCATCCAGCACGATCGTGATCCCGGCCGGGCCCGCAAGCAGGCCATCGGCATGGATGAACAGACCGCCGGCGAACTGTTCCGGCGCATTCACCCCGGTTCGGAACTGTTCGAGCACATCGCGCGCCGCCATCGTCCGAGCACCCTGACCGAGCTGAGCCGCCGCCTGCCCGAAGCGGCACGCGGGCTGGACACGCTGGGGGCCGATGCGTTCATCCCGCTCCGCGCCCAGCATCGGGCGATCGGCGTCCTGTGCCTGTCTGCGCGGCAGAACGGCACCCTGTTCACCGCCGAGGACCTGGAGCTGCTCGACCTGTTCTCGCATCAGGTCGCGACCCGACTCGACAACCTCAAGCTGTTCCAGGACGCCACCTACGAAGGACTGACCGGGCTGCTTCGCCGCGAAGCGATTCTGGAAAAGCTGTCCGAGCAGTGCTCGAGCAGCCTGGAAAAGCATCAGATCCTGGCCGTGGTGATGCTCGACCTCGATCATTTCAAGCAGATCAACGACACGCACGGCCACCTGTTCGGTGACCAGGTGCTCGAGGACGTCGCCCAGGCCATGCGCGCCCATTGCCGGACCAGCGATGCACTGGGCCGATTCGGCGGTGAGGAATTCCTGCTGATCCTTCCAGCCACCGATGCCGAGGGCGCGCGCCGCGTCGCCGACAAGCTCATTCAGGCCGTCGCCAGCCTGGCCTTCCGCGCACCGGATAGCGAGGCACCGATCTCGGTCTCGGCCTCGGCCGGCGTTGCGGTCACCGACAGCTCGAGCCACCAGGACCCGGTCAAGCGGGCGCGCGAACTGCTCACACGCGCCGATCAGGCCCTCTACCGGGCCAAGCAGCAGGGGCGCAATCGGGTCGTCCTCGCGCAATAAGCAGTCGTGCCCTAACGAATCCCGACGCAGCCTCCTTCCTGAACGACACGATTTCGCTCCCTCGATGACCAACGCTCTCAGCAACGCGCTCAGCCCCTATCTTCTCCAGCACGCGGAGCAGCCCGTGCACTGGCAGGAGTGGACGCCCGAAACCCTCGCCATGGCGCGCCGCGTGGACCGTCCGATCCTCCTGTCGATCGGCTACAGCGCCTGCCACTGGTGCCACGTAATGGCCGAAGAGTGCTTCGAGAACGAGGCCCTGGCCGAGCGGATGAATCGCGACTTCGTCAACATCAAGGTCGATCGCGAGGAGCGCCCGGATCTCGACCGGATCTACCAGCTGGCGCACCAGCTCCTGACCGGCCGCGGGGGCGGCTGGCCCCTGACGGTCTTCCTGGATCCACAGAGCCTGGCACCGTTCTTCGCGGGCACCTATTTCCCGCCCGAGCCGAGACGTGGCCTGATCGGTTTCGGGCAGCTCCTCGAGCGCATCCATGCGGTCTGGACCGATCGCCGAGAGGAGCTGACCGATCAGCAGCGTCAGGTCCGCCAGGCGCTAAACGCCATCGCCCAGCCCCGTCAGAGCGAGGCCGGCGCCAGCGTCGAGGAACTCGCCGAGACCCTGATGGCCCAGCTCGCCAGCCGCTTCGATGCCCGCCACGGCGGCTTCGGATCCGCGCCCAAGTTCCCCCAGGTCCCGGTACTGAGCTTCCTCGCCGCAAGGTCCGGGGACGAGCAGGCCGAGCAGATGCTCTCCGACACCCTCGAGGCGATCGTTCGCCATGGCCTGCAGGATCAGATCGGCGGCGGCTTCTTTCGCTACTGCGTCGACCAGGCCTGGGAGATCCCCCACTTCGAGAAGATGCTCTCGGACAACGCCCAGCTCCTCGGTGTCCTGGCCGAGGCCGCCGCGCGCTGGCCGCACCGGCGTTTCCGGGACGAATGCGAATACACCGTCGACTGGCTCAGGCGCGAGATGCAACTCGAGGGCGGGGGCTTTGCCGCCAGCCTCGACGCGGACAGCGAAGACGGCGAAGGTGGCTTCTACCTGTGGACGCGAAAGCAAGTCGAGCAGGCCCTGCCGAAGGAACTGGCCGAACTGGCCGCGGAAGTCTGGGGTCTGGACGGACCGCCCAACTTCGGGGACCGACGCTGGCATCTGATCCGGGCCCGAGCGGTCGAGGAACTCGGCCGCAGCGCTGAACAACAGCCGGAGATCGAGCAACGGATCGCGCAGGCTCGAACGGCGCTGCGCGAAGCGCGCGAGGCCGAGCTCTCGCCGCCGGCGCGCGACGACAAGCTCATCGGCGCCTGGAACGGCCTGACCATCGAGGCCCTGTCCCGGGCCGGTCGCCTGCTCAGTCGACCGGAGTGGCGGGTCCTGGCCGCGGAGGGGCTGGATGCGGTCGCACCCCGGCTGTTCGGCCATGAACCACCGCGCTCGATCTGGCGCGATGGGCGGGCCGCCCAGATCGCCAACCTGGACGACCATGCCAATGTCCTGCTCGCCTGCCTCGAGCTGCTGAGCTGGCGCTTCGAGCCACGCTGGTTCAACCTGGCCCGACGCATCGCCCGACGCATCCAGCAGCAGTTCGTCGATCCCGACAACGGGGCCTGCTACTTCACGCCCCTCGACCAGAGCGGCCTGCTGACCCGTCCGCTGGCCTTTGCCGACGATGCGACCCTGGCCGGCGCCGCCCAGGCGGTTCGGGGGCTGATCCGACTGAGTCACCTCAGTGGGGATCCGGCGCTGATACGCGATGCCGAGTGGATCGTCACGGGTGCCTCGGGCGACATGGCCAGCTCGCCGGTCGGCCATGCGGGCCTGGTCACCGCCGCCCTCGAACTCGCAGCGCCCGGCACCCAGGTGCTGATCGGCGGCCCGGGTCCGGAGCCGGCGCAATGGCTGGCGGCGATCGCCGCCCGACCGGGCCTCCGGAGCTACCGCCTGGAACCGGGCCAGCACCTCGACGAAGCGCCGGAACTGCTCAAGAGCATCGCGGACTTCGACCGTCCGACCGCCATCGTCTGCTGCGGCCTGCGCTGCCTGGCACCCGCGCACGACCTGGTTGAACTCGAGCAGCGACTCGCCGATGCCTCTGGCTGACAAGAACGCAGGGCAGCATTGCACGTAGAATGAGCGCAACATGAATCTGATGCTGCCCAACGCCCACGCCCTGGCCGTCCTGTTGCTGGTGGTGTTCGCGCTGATCCTGTTCTCGCGCGATCGCATCCCGCTGGAAACCAGCTCATTGGTGGTCCTGGCGGCCCTGGCGGTCGGCTTCGAGCTGTTTCCCTATCAGGGCCCGGGCGGCATCACTCTCAATTCCACCGATTTCTTTCTCGGCTTCGGCCACCAGGCCCTGGTGGCGGTCTGTGCCCTGATGATCCTGGGCCAGGGCCTGATCCGCTCCGGGGCACTCGAGCCGGTCGGTCGCATGCTGACCGCCGCCTGGCGCAAGGCGCCGTCGCTCTCCCTGCTGGCCACGCTGCTGGTCTGCGCTCTGTTGAGTGCCTTCATCAACAACACGCCGATCGTGGTCATGCTGCTGCCGATCCTGATCGGCGTGGCGCTGCGCACGGGCCTGTCACCCAGTGGGCTGCTGCTGCCCGTGGGCCTGATCAGCATCGTCGGCGGCATGACCACGACCATCGGCACCTCGACCAACCTGCTGGTGGTGAGCGTGGCCGCCGACATGGGCGTGGCCTCGTTCCGGATGTTCGACTTTCTGGTGCCGGCCAGCATCGCCGGGGCCGTTGCCGTGCTGTATCTGTGGTTGATCGCCCCCCGGCTGCTGCCCGACCGCCAGGTGCCGATGCAGTCCACGGTCAAGCGCCTGTTCACCGCACAGATCCGCCTGGACAAGTCAAGCGATGCCACCGGCCTGCAGCTCGCCGAAGCGATCGAGCGCTGCAACGGCGAGCTCAAGGTCGAGAAGATCCAGCGCGGCCCCGGCGTGTTCGTCACGCCCCTGCCGGACGTCGAGCTCAAGGCCGGCGACCGGATCACGACGACCAATACCCAGGACAATCTCCGCGAATTCGCCCATCTGCTCGGTGGCAAGCTCTACTCGGGCGACGTCGAAGTCGATGAGACCCACCCGCTCGAGCCGCACAACCAGCAGATCGCCGAGGTCGCGATCACGCCCACCTCGAAGCTGCTGGGCGTACGCATCGCCCAGGCGCGCCTGCTGAGCCGCTACGGCCTGCGCCTGCTGGCCCTGCATCGCTTCAATCGCGAGGACCAGACCCGGGCGACGGGGGTGGAGAACACGGTGCTGCGCTCGGGCGATGTACTGCTGGTGCAGAGCTCACCCCGCCAGCTCAACCAGCTCAAGGACGGCGGCGATTTCCTCGTCCTCGACGGCAGCGTCAACCTGCCCAAGACCTCCAAGGCCCCGCTGGCCCTCGGCATCATGGTCGGCGTGATCGTGGTCGCGGCCGCCGGCATCCTGCCGATCGCCATCAGCGCCGTGTTCGGCGTGCTCGCCCTGCTGATGACCCGCTGCCTGAGCTGGAAGGAGGCGATGGCGGCCCTGTCGATCCAGGTGGTGATGATCATCGTCGCCAGCCTTGCTCTGGGCATGGCGCTGATGCGCACCGGTGGTGCGGACTGGATCGCACAGATCTTCCTGTCCTTGAGTTTCGGGATACCGGCCTTCGCCATTCTCGGCATCCTGATGCTGGCCATGGCGGCCCTGACCAACGTGGTCTCGAACAATGCCGCCGCAGTGATCGGCACACCGATCGCGATCAGCCTGGCCCAGCAGCTGATGCTGCCGGCCGAACCCTTCGTGCTGGCTGTTCTGTTCGGGGCCAACCTGAGCTTCGCCACCCCGATGGCCTACCAGACCAATCTGCTGGTCATGAACGCCGGGGGCTACAAGTTCAACGACTTCGTGCGCGTCGGTCTGCCGCTGATGGTCCTGCTCTGGCTGGTGCTTACCGCCACCCTGGCCTATGCCTATCGCCTCTGACCGGCGCGGTCGGCCCGGTGGCCTGGCCGCCATGCTCGCGCTGGTCATCTACTGCCTGCCCTCGCTGGCCGATGGGCCGCGCACGGTCAGCCTCGCCCCGCATCTGACCGAACTGGTGTTTGCCGTCGGCGGGGAAGACCAGCTGGTCGGAGTGGTCGAGCACAGCGACTTCCCCGAAGCGGCCCAGGCCTTGCCGCGCATCGGCGACGCCTTCCGCTTCGATCTGGAAGCAATCCTCACCCTCGACGCGGAACTGGCCCTGGCCTGGACGGGCGGCACGCCGCCTGCGGTCGCCGACTCGCTCGAGAGCCTGGGGATCGAAGTCCTGTGGATCGAAACCCGCCGCCTCGAGCAGATCCCGGCCGCGCTCCGGAACCTGGCTTCGGCCCTGGGCGAGGAGGCAGGGGGTGAACAGGCCGCCATCGAATTCGAGCAGACGCTTGCCGGACTGCGCGCTCGGCGGCCTCTCCATTCGCCGCCCGTCAAGGTCTTCTATCAGGTCTCGGCCCGCCCCCTCTACACCCTCGGTGGCCGACACATCTTCAACGATGTCCTGGATCTATGCGGCATGCAGAATGTCTTCGCCGGGCTGGATGTCGAAGCGGCGGTCGTCGACCGAGAGGCCGTGCTCGCCGCCGAGCCGGAGCTGATGCTGGCGGCCGAGGGCGAGGATCAGGCCTTCGCCGACTGGCTGGCAGGACCGCTGGCCTCGGTCCGACACCGGCGCGTGGATCCCGATCGCTTGATGCGTCCCACGCCACGCATCCTCGACGGAGCCAGAGACCTGTGCCATCTGACCCGACCCTGAACCCGCCCCCCACTACTAATCAACCGCAACGGGCACCAAGGGCCAGAACCAAGGGATCACCAGAGTCGCCGCGATCCACATCAGCACATTCATCGGTATCCCGATCCTGGCAAAGTCCATGAAACGATACCCACCGGCCTGGTAGACGAAGGTATTGGTCTGATAGCCGATGGGTGTGGCGAAGCTGGCCGAACCGGCAAACATCACGGCCACGACGAAGGGTCGAGGGTCATAACCCAGCGTGAGCGCCAGACCCGCAGCGATCGGCGTCAGAAGAATGACCGCCGCATTGTTGCTCATGGTCTCGGTCAGGATCGAGGTCAGGAGATAGACCAGGGACAACACGGCGAGGGGCCCCAGAGGAACCACCCAATGCGCCAGTTGTTCGGCGATCAGCAGGGCGGCTCCGGAGCTCTGCATGGCCGAACCGATCGCGAGCATGGCGAAGATCAGGATCAGCAGGGACCACTGGACCGATTGATAGGCCTCGTCCGAACTCAGACAGCCACAGGCCACGACCACGACCGAGGCCAGGATGGCCAGCACGACGATCGGCATCACGTCCAGACCGGCCAGCAGCATGACCAGTCCCATGGCCAGAATCGCGATCCAGGCCCGGTCGCGCCGATAGGGTCGCACCTCCGGCAGACTCAGGCCAGCAAACTCCCGGGAATGGTAGGCGCGCTGAACACCGGCTGGGCTGCCTCCCAGGAGGACGGTATCACCCGGCGACAGCCCGAGCTTGTCGAACTCTCGGACCCGCGATGAGCGGAGTCGATGAACCGCCATCACATCGACACCCAGACGTTGGCGAAGCCCGAGGCTGCCGATCCGTTGGTTGACCAGGGGCGAGTCGGGACCGATCACGGCCTCGGCGAACTCGCGCTTCTCCGCAGGCGCCGGCATGGTCTGGGTCCTGAGTTGATCCCTGGACCAGAGGTCCGGCGAGTTGCTCAAGGTGATGAGTTCATCCATCGTCGTCTCGACGAGCACCTGATCACCGGGACGAAGCACGATGCTGGCCAGGTCATCGCGGAGGCGATAGCCCTGCCGCAACACACCGAGAATCTCAGTGGGCACGGAACGGCCCAGGCGGGATTCCAGGAGGCGACGCCCGTCCAGATCGGAATCCGGAGACACGTACAGCTCCGCCAGGAAGCGCTTCTCGCGCAGGGTCACTCGCAGCTGATCGGCATCGTCATGGATTTCAGGCAGTAGAAAACGCCCCGCGATCAGAAGAAAACTCAAGCCGATTGCCGCCATGACCAGACCTGCCGCGGTGATCTCGAACATCGAGAAGGGCGCCAGCCCGAGATCCTGGGCAACCCCGTCGACCAGCAGGTTGGTCGAGGTGCCGATCAAGGTGCAGGTCCCACCGAGGATGGAGGCGTAGGACATGGGAATCAGCAGCTTGCTGCCGAACAGCTCGTTCTGGCGCGCCACGGCCAGCAGCACCGGCGTCATGATGACCACCACGGGCGTGTTGTTCATGAAGGCGCTGAGCGTCATCACGCAGACCATGGTGATCAGCATGGTCCGCAGCCAGCTCGCGCCGCTCAAGCGACCGACGACTCGGCCCATGGTGTCGATGACACCGGTCCGCTCGAGCGCTGCCGAGAGGATGAACATGGCGCCCACGGTGATGGGGGCGTGGTTGCTGAAGGAGGACAGCAGCTGGCCCGGATCGAGCACGCCGGTCAGAATCAGGGCGGCCACCCCCAGCATCGCCGTGATTTCGGCGGGAAGTCGCTCCCGAAGGAAGCCGATGAACACCAGGGCCAGAACCGCCAGCACAACGATCACTTCAAACGCCATCGCAAGCACCACATCGGGTCCAGGGCAGCACAGAATAGCGATCGGAGCGGGCCTGACAAGGCCTTGATCGCTTTCTCCGGCCCCACTATATTCGGCCGGCTGAGTCACGGGGCCGAGGCTTTGGGGTCCTGAGAATCGAGGGTACACTCAAGATCCGTTTGTCGACGAGACAGAAATTCCGTGCCTCTCTACCCACCGATCGAGCCCTGGTCCGAGGAATTGCTGGAGGTCGGTGACGGCCACCGGCTGCATGTCGAGCAATGCGGCAAGCCGGATGGCCTGCCGGTCGTCTTTCTGCACGGCGGACCCGGCGGCGGCTGCAGCCCGGAGGATCGGCGCTTCTTCGACCCGGATCGCTACCGCATCGTGCTGTTCGATCAGCGCGGCGCCGGTCGCTCTCTGCCCCTGGCCGAGATCGAGCACAACACCACAGCGCAGGTGCTCGCCGACATCGAGCGCATTCGACAACATCTCGGCATCGAGCGCTGGCTGGTCTTCGGTGGCTCCTGGGGCTCGACCCTGGGCCTGCTGTATGCCCAGGCGCAGCCGGATCGATGCCTGGGCCTGATCCTGCGCGGGATCTTTCTCAACCGTCCCGAAGACGTGGCCTGGTTGTACGGCCATGGCACGCGACGGGTGTTTCCGGATGCCTGGGCGAGGCTGGTCGAGATGATTCCGCCCGAGGAGCGTGCCGATCTGCCCGCGGCCTACGCTCGTCGCATCAACGGGGACGACCCGGAGCTGGCCCGCAAGGCGGCCACGGAATGGACGCGCTTCGAAGGAATCTGCGCCACCCTGCGGCCCAATCCCGAACTCCTCGCCAGCTTTCTCGAGCCCGTCACGGCCTGGCACTTCGCCCGCATCTGCACCCATTACTTTTCCCATGGTCTGTTCATCGAAGCGGATCAGATCCTCGCTCGCATGGACCGAATCACCCATCTTCCGGCCATTCTGATCCACGGTCGCTACGACATGATCTGCGCCCCGGACCAGGCCTGGGCCCTGCACCGGGCCTGGCCGGGCTCGGAGCTGGTCTGGGTGCCGGATGCAGGGCACTCGGCCAGCGAGCCGGGGACGACGGCAGCCCTGGTCGAGGCCTGTCGACGAATGGCCGAACGCCTGGCCTGATCGACGGATCGAAGCGACGACCGGCCCTGGTGTACTCTGAACACGGGTCGAGTCTTTCGGGGATGCGCGAGGAATGACAGGCAAGCTCAAGTGGATCCTTCCGCTGTCGATCGTGGTGGTGCTCTGCCTCGTCTACGCCTATCGACTCTGGCAAGGCCCACTGGTCGAAGGCTATGTCGTCCGAACGGCGGCACTGGTCCAGACCGTGGTCGCCAGCGGCCGGGTGGAGTCGGTCTCGCGCGCCGAAGTCAGCAGCGAGATCACCGCCGTGGTGCTGGAACGGCACGTCGAGGAGGGCCAGCGCGTCGAGGCCGGCGAGCTCCTGCTCCAGCTTCGGGACGATGCCCTGCAGGCTCAGCTGCATCAGGCCGAAGCCGCGCTGAGCGAGCTCAGGACCCGCGCTCGGCCCCAGGCACGGGTGGCCCTTGAGCGCGCCGAAACCCAGCTCGCGCAGGCCGAGCGCGAGTCCGCCCGTCGACGAGCCCTGGTCGAACAGGCATTGATCTCGCGCGAATCCCTGGAGCAGGCCGAGGAGGCCGAAGTGCTGGCCCGCAATGCCGTGGCGGCCGCCCGGCTCGAACTCGAAGCCCTGGCGCCCGGCGGGCCCGAGGAACGCTTGCTGGAAGAGCGGCTCGCCGCGGCCCGCATCGATCTGGAACGAAGCCGGATCCGGGCGGAAACCGCCGGCACCATCCTGAGTCGCGATGTCGAGCCCGGCGATCTGGTCCGGCCCGGCGAGGCTCTGTTCAGCATCGCCCTCGATGGCCCCACGGAGTTGCGCGTCCCCGTCGACGAAAGAAATCTGTCGCGCCTGGCTGTCGGCCAGCAGGCCATCGCGATCGCCGACGCCTATCCTGATTCCCCCTTCGAGGCCCGCATCGAACACATCGCGCCACGCATCGACGTGCAGCGCGGGACCGTCGATCTGCGCCTGGCCGTGCCCGAGCCACCGCCCTTCCTGCGCCAGGACATGACCGTCTCGGTCACCATCGTGACGGGCCGACGCGAGGACAGCCTGGCCCTGCCGAATGACGCGCTGGTCCATCGCCAGGGACGTCAGGCCCGGGTTCTGGTGCTGGACGAGGGTCGCATCCAGCACCGTCCCGTGACGATCGGCCTCGAGGGCCTGGCCCGCTCGGAAATCCTCGCCGGCCTGACTGCCGGCGAGCAGGTCCTGCTGGCCGGACACCAGGACCTGCTGGAGGGTTCGCGTGCCCGGTTCGAGTCGCGCCCCTGGCCCGCGGCCGGCGATCCCGAGGCGCTTCATCCGAACAACGAACTCCCCATCAAGCTGGACTGACGGTCCGATACGCCATGCTGCGCAAGTTCTGGACCGAATGGACCATCGCCCTGCACTTTCTCAAGGATGGTCGGGCCCAGACCCTGATGATCATCACCGGCGTGGCGGTCGGCGTCTCCGTCGTGGTCTTCATCACCGCCCTGATCCAGGGCCTGCAGAGCAACATCATCGATCGCACGCTCGGCACCCAGGCCCATATTCGCCTGCTTCCGCCCGAGGAGATCAATCTGCGCGCGCCCATCGATCCGGACGCAGTGCTGCTGGTGCAGGAAATCCCGCGCGCCCAGCGCCTGCGCTCGATCGACAACTGGCAGGCCCTGGAAGACCTGCTCGACGGACTGCCGGACCTGTCCGCCGTCTCTCCGGTCGTATCCGGCCCCGCCTTCGCTCGGCGGGGAGAAGCGCTGGAGTCGGTGGCCCTGGTCGGCATCGATCTGCCTCGCTACCGTCGGATCATCCCGATCGAGGATTCGCTCTCCTCCGGCGCGCTCCGAGTCGGCGCCGGCGACGCCATGATCGGCCAGGAGCTCGCCGACAAGCTGGGTCTTTCGGTGGGCGACAAGCTCAGGATCGACACCGGTCAGCAGAACACGACCGTGGTCAACGTGGCCGGCATCTTCGAATTCGGGGTCCGCGACCTCGACGAGCGTTTCGTCTACCTCGACCTCAGGCAGGCTCAATCGCTGCTCGACCTGCCCGGCGGCGTGACGGTGATCGACCTGACCGTGGAAGACATCTTCGACGCCGAAGCCATCGGTCGACAGCTCGAGGCCCTGATCGGGCTGGACGCGGAAAGCTGGATGGAAACCAACGCCCAGCTCATGAATGCCCTGTCGGCACAGAGCCTGTCGACGAATCTGATCAAGATTTTCGTCGGTCTGTCGGTGGCTTTCGGCATCGCCAGCGTGCTGTCGATCAGCGTCGTGCAGCGAACGAGAGAGATCGGCATTCTTCGGGCCACCGGCGCCAGCCGGCAGCAGATTCTGCGGGTCTTTCTGATCGAGGGCGCGATCTTCGGCCTGCTCGGGTCGCTCCCGGGCACCCTCGTCGCCTATGGCCTGGTCTGGGTCTTCAACAGCTTCGGACCCGGCCTGTTCTACATTCCCGTGCCCGGAAGCCTGGTGCTGACGTCTGTGACGCTCGCGACCCTGACCGGCCTGCTGGCCGCCGCCCTGCCCTCACGACGGGCAGCCCAGCTGGACCCGGTGGAGGCGATTCGCGATGTCTGAGGCCGATCGTCCCGTCCTGCGTCTGGAGCGGATCCGCAAGTCCTACAACCTCGGCCAGGCCAATGAGGCCGAGGTCCTGCACGGCATCGACCTGAGGATTCAGCGAGCTGACTTTGCCGCATTGATCGGGCCATCGGGTTCGGGCAAGAGCACCCTGCTCAACATCATCGGCCTGCTCGATCGGCCGACCGCCGGCGAGCTCTATCTGCTCGGGCAGGCCACGCGCGAACTGGACGAGGAAGGCCGAACCGAGCTTCGCGGCCGGGAAATCGGCTTCGTGTTCCAGTTCCACCATCTGATCCAGGCCTTCAGCGCGATCGACAATGTGCTGATGCCCCTGATGCTCCGGAACGGCAAGCCCCGGCCGGAAGAACGTCGCCGAGCCCTGGAGCTCCTTCATGCGGTCGGTCTCGAGGGACTGGCCGATCGACCTCCGAACCAGCTTTCGGGCGGACAACAACAGCGTGTGGCCATCGCCCGAGCTCTGATCAGTGAACCGGCACTGCTGCTGGCCGACGAGCCCACCGGCAACCTTGACACCCGGACGGCCGAAGGAGTGTTCGAGCTGTTCCGCCGCTTCAACGGGGAGTTCGGCTGCGCCGTGCTGCTGGTGACCCACGACCCGAGAATCTCGGATGCCTGCGATCGCAGGATCGACCTGGTCGACGGCCGCATCGTCAAGGACGAGTCCACCCGGTAGTAAAAAGGCCCGGGAAGTCCCGGGCCTTTTCGGTTTGCCTTGCGCTCCGCCGATATCAGGGCGGAGGAATCACTTCGAAGCGGTCGTCGAAGATCTCGTTGGGCAGCGCCACTTCGCAGACCTGCACCTTGAGATCATCGATGAACCAGCCATCACGACCCACGGAGGAGTCGGTGACCATTCGGAAGCGGAACTGCACCGTCTCGCCGGCCCAGGCCGACAGGTCCACGACCGAGTTCAGCCAGTCCTGCGGATCGCCGCACCAGCCCAACTCGCCACCGGCCGGGTTGCTCCAGGAGGTGGAGATCGGCCCGTTGTACGGGTCGGTCTGCAGCGCCGCATCCGGCACCTGGGTCCAGTTGGTTCCACCGTCGATCGACACGTGCAGCTGGCCGGCATCGAAGCAGGCCGTCGCGCTCTGGTCTTCGATGACCTGGCGGTTCCAGAACTGCAGGGTCGGGGTGATCGCCGCGGCCGGAATCGCGACCGCGGGTGAAATCAGCCACTGATCGGAGACCGAGGGCACGTCGACCGCGTTCCAGGCACCGGTGCCGGTGTTGACCACGCCGCTCTGGATCGCCCAGGTACTGCCCGTGCCACCCGTCGTCCAGTCCTCGACGCCGGCTTCGAAACCGGTGCTGTACAGGACATTCGCCGAGGTGCCGATGCCACAGTCACCCGGCAGGGCCTCGGTAGCGAAGGAGAAGACATCGGAGACCGAACCACCGCAGAGATTGGCCGGTGATACGCGCCAGTAGAGGATGCTGTTCGAAGGCAACAGGACGCCAGGCGTATGGCTCGTGCCGGCGACGGTGGCCGAGTACACGATATTGGCGAAGTCGCTGCTGTCCGCCACCTCGATGAGGTATTCCGAAGCCTGGCTGGCAGCGCTCCATTCGAACACCGGTGACTGGGACACACCCAGCGCGCCGTCTGCCGGCGCCGTCAGGCTGGTCGCCCCGGCAGAATCGGTGAAGACGGACAGGCCCAGGCTCAGCTCACGGACCGTGGCACCACTGCTCGCGCTGACCAGCATCGAGTAGCTGCCGGCGGTCACGGCACCGGTGTTGCCGATGGTCAGCACGGAGCCGCCAGCCGGCGTCACCGGGTTGGTGCCGAAGGTGGCGCTGGCACCGGCCGGCTCACCGCTGATGGCCAGATCGACCGGGTCGACGAAGCCTTCGATGGAACCGATGGCCAGGTTGTACACCGCATCATCCGGGGTACAGATCGAAAGGTCGGTCACGTCCGAATTCAGGGTGAAAGTGGGCTCCAGCACGCAGTTGTTGCAGACCAGGGCGAAATCCTGGTCGGTGCCGTCGCCGAAGTTGGGCACGCCGTCGCCGGCGATATTGGCCGCCGTGACCCGGACCGTGATGGCCGAGGCCGTGCCGGGCTGCAGGAAGACCGCTTCGTAGTTGTTGTTCTGATCCGCGCCACCGCCGGTCACGCTCCACTGGCCCGAGAAACGGTTACCCAGGTAGGTATCGCCGCCGTTCTCGACCACCAGATCGAGGTTGTTCACCTGCGGGCTGGTGCCGATGGCGCCGGGCTGGTCGGTGTAGACCATCATCACGCGCACGGGCTTGGAGGGATCGGGTACGCCGACCGTCATCTCCCAGAAATCGCCGGTGTTGTCGAACACGATTTCCTGATTGAGCGTCGCCTTGAGCGTGTCATCGAACATGTCGCCCATGTTCGGCATGCCATAACCCTGCACATTGCTCGGCAGGGTATCGCCGGCCGACACGCCGGTCAGGTAGGTCGGATGGGCCAGGATATAGGCCTTGATCAGCGCCGGTGACGGCGTGGGATTGGCCGGTGTTTCGAAGGGCAGGATATTGCCCGCGTTTTCCAGCCAGTGCCAGGTCAGGGACGCCACGCCAGCAACCGCGGGGGTCGAGTGGCTGGTGCCGCTCGAGGCTGCGAAGATTGTCTGGCCGCTGGGTGCATATTGGTCACAGACGCCGCTGCCGTTGTAGCTCGGACCGGTGCTGGCCGTCCCCTGGATATGCGTTCCCGGCGCGATGGTTTCGGGCTTCGTGCGTCCACCCGGGGCCGGGCCACGGCTGGAGAAGTTGATGACGTCCATCGCATCGTCGGCACCCGTCGGGCCGACGCCGCAACCGTCGCTCCAGTTGCCGTTCTCGTCGACCGGCCGATTGTTCTCCGAAGCGCCGACGGTCAGCATGTTCTTGCCGTTACCGGGCGTGCCGATCGTCCCGTTACCGGAACCGGAGTTGCCGGCGGCGAACAACACCATCAGCTCCTGATTCAACGCGGTGGAGGGATCGGCGTCACGCACCCCCGCATCGTAGGCCTGGGAACCGTCGTCATAGCTGCCGGCGCAACCCGAACAGCCCCAGGAGTTGGTGCTGATCCGAGCGCCCTGCTGCCAGGTGTGCTGGATGACGCCGGAATCGGTGCCACCACAACCCGAGATGTTGTAGCTGGGCGCGAAGATGCGCGTACTGGCCAGTGAGGCCCAGGGGTTGATGCCCTGACCACGCTGGTAGGTGCTCGGGAACTGGAAGGGGAAACCGGAGCGATCGTCATAGCCGCCGACGATGCTCGTGTTGATGTGGCCGTGGCCACCGTCGCCCTGACCACTGGTCACGCTGTGGCAGGAGGTCACGAACTCCAGGCGGGTCGGGTTGGCATCGTTTCCGAACTCATGCAGGGTCGGATCGCCGGAGTTCACCGTGCCGTTGCCGACGCCATCGTCCACGACGACGACGGTCGGGTAGTCGGCCGGGTCAGTGGAGAAGCCGAGGCCGGTCAGGAAGCTCAGATAGCCCGGTGCGGACGGACCGCTCTGATCGCCATTGAAATTGCCGGCCACGATCTGGTTCTGGACTTCGTCCATCAGCTCACGCGGCAGGTATTCCTCGATCCAGTAGACGTCCGGACGCTCGGCGATCGCCGCGATGTCATCGAGGCTCAGCTCGAAGCGGGCGGTCTGGAAACCGAGGATCGGGCTCCAGTCCATCAGGGCCTTGCCCTGCGCACGCTGGGCGATGAAGGCCTGCGTGGCCCGATCACCGTCGTGACGAATCATCTGGATCGTCACCGGCAGGGTCTCGGAGCCGGCGCGATTGACCAGATTCTCTGCCATTACCGGTCCCAGCTTGAAGAAGGACGGGTAAGGCGCACTGAACTGCAGGGTGCTGCGAGCAGCGGCGAGCTGGTCCAGCTGGGCGCGCGCATCGGCATCCGCCCACACGAGGTATCCGTGGTTGGCCACGTAGTGAATCGGCATGGCACCGGTGGCAGCCACCTCGTCCAGCCACTGCTGGCGGATCGGGCCGACGAACTGGATCATCTGCAGGGCCGAGCCGACCGGCGCATTCAGGGTCCAACCCGCTGGCGGCCGGATGCGATCGGTCTGGGTGTCGAAGGGATGGGCGTCGAACAACAGCCAGTCGGCATTGTCGAGCTTGTGGATCCCTTCGACCGCCGTGGCACGAGCACCATCGGCCTGGTCGAGTCGATAGAGCTGGAAGCTGCCGTAATCGGCCAGCAGCTCTGCGGCCACGCCGGATGGCAGTTCCGCCTCGGCATCGACCATGATCTTGACGTCGTTTGCCATGACCGCGGCCGAAGCCAGCAACCAGAGCAGCCCGGCGAGCACAACCGCACGCCTTGCGAATATCGATTTCATTGAATTCCCTCGCAGCTGAACTTTCTAATATTGTGAAGAAACAGTGAGGAAGCCCTCACTTTTCGCGAGTATCGCGCGACTGACGCGGAGAATCAAACGGAAACGGTAGAATCCCGACTCTAATCGCGGTTGATATTCTTCAAATACCGGAAATCCGCCTCCACCATAAGGACTCGTTGCCAGCCGCCATGCCCAATCGCTATGACTACATCATCGTCGGCGCCGGATCGGCCGGCTGCGTGCTGGCTCACCGGCTCAGCGCCGATCCCTCGGTCAGCGTGCTGCTGCTCGAAGCCGGCCCCCGCGACTGGAACCCCTTCATCCACATGCCGGCGGGCCTGGCCAAACTGGTCAACTTCAAGTCCCTGAACTGGAATTACGAGACCGAGCCGGAACCGGCCCTGAACAACCGGCGACTCTACTGGCCGCGCGGCAAGGTGCTGGGCGGCTCGAGTTCGATCAACGCGATGTGCTACTCGCGCGGCCACCGCAGCGATTACGAGGACTGGGCCGCGCTCGGCAACCCGGGCTGGGCCTGGAAGGACGTGCTGCCCTACTTCATGCGGGCCGAGGACCAGTCCAGGGGCGCGGACGACCTGCACGGCGTGGGCGGCCCGCTGAGCGTCAGCGATCTGAGTTACACCAACCCGCTGAGCGACGTCTTCATCCAGGCCGCCGAGCAGGCCGGATTCGCTCGCAACCGCGACTTCAACGGCCCCGCCCAGCGCGGCGTGGGCTTCTACCAGGTCACCCAGCGCAATGGCCGCCGCTGCAGCACGGCCGCCGGGTACCTGAAACCGGTCCGTTCACGACCGAACCTGACCGTCATCACCGGCGCTCTGACCCTGGGCCTGACTTTTTCCGGACCCGATCGAGTCCGGGGGGTCCGCTATGCCAAGCGCGGCATCGCGCGCACCGCCACCGCCGAGCGCGAAGTGCTGCTGGCGGCCGGTGCGATCAATTCGCCGCAGCTGATGATGCTGTCCGGCATCGGCCCGGCCGGCATGCTCGAAACAGCCGGCGTCCGGGTGCGCCACGAGCTGACCGAGCTCGGCAGGAATCTGCAGGATCACCTCGATATCTGCACCCTGACCCGCTGCTCACAGCCGGTCACCTACGACCAGCTCAGCGAGATCCGCGTTGGCCTGCGCTACTTCCTGCATCGCGAGGGCGAGGGCACCTCGAACATCGCAGAGGCCGGCGCCTTCCTGGTCAGCGGCCGCGGCCGCGATGACCGCCCGGATGTCCAGATGCACTTCGTGCCCGCCCTGCTCGACGATCATGGCCGCAATCGCCTGCCGGGCGACGGCTATACCCTGCACGCCTGCCCGCTGCGGCCGGAAAGCCGCGGTCATCTGGCCCTGCGATCGGCAGACCCGCGCCAGCCGATCGCCATCCATGCCAACTACCTCAGCGAAGCCGAGGACCTGGAGATGATGCTCGACTGCGTTCGTCTGTCGCGCGAAATCCTCGATCAGCCGGCCTTCAAACCCTTCCGCGCCCACGAGATCTTCCCGGGCAACGACGTCACGAGCCGCACCGGCCTGATCGACTTCATCCGCAACAAGGCCGAGACCATCTATCACCCGGTCGGCACCTGCCGGATGGGTTCGGATCCGCATTCGGTCGTCGATCCGGAACTGCGCGTGCGTGGAATCGAGGGCCTGCGCGTGATCGACGCCTCGATCATGCCGACCCTGGTCGGCGGCAACACCAATGCACCGACGGTCATGATCGCCGAGAAGGCCGCCGATCTGATTCTCGGCGCCAGCGCGGCCCGGACCGAATCGACAGCGCGCGCCGCCTGAGCTTTCGCCGGGCGGCAAAGCGGTTACCATGCCGGCTGACCGTTCGATCCTGTCTGCATGAGCTCTTTCTTCGCACCCGCCGCCCAGGGCCTGGAGGATCTCCTGGCCACCGAACTCCGGGGACTGGGCCTTGAATCTGCCCGGCCCGAGCGCGGCGGCTGCCGCTTCGAGGCCGACCTGGCCGGCGCCTACCGAGTCTGCCTCTGGTCCCGCCTGGCGGCCCGCGTGCTCCTGCCCCTGGCCGAATTCGAGGCGCCCGATGACCAGGCCCTGTACGAGGGCACGGCTTCGATCGATTGGTCGGAGCACCTGTCACCCGAGCTCAGCATCGCGGTGAGCTTCTCCGGTGTTCGTCCCGCGCTCAGCCACAGCCGTTTTGCCGAGCAACGAATCAAGGACGCGATCGTCGACCAGTTCCGTGAAGCCACCGGTCAGCGGCCCTCGGTCGATCTGCGCCAGCCCGATATCCGCCTGCAGGCCCACCAGAATCGAAACCGAGTCACCCTGTCCCTCGACCTGTCCGGCGACCCCTTGCACCGCCGCGGCTACCGGGAAGCCGGCAATATCGCCCCGCTGAAGGAGCACCTCGCCGCCGCCATGCTCCTGCGCGCCGACTGGCCGGAGATCGCGGCCGCCGGCGGCGCCCTGGTCGACCCCATGTGCGGCTCCGGCACCCTGGTCATCGAAGCGGCCATGATGGCCAGCGACACCGCCCCCGGCCTGCTGCGCACTCGCTGGGGCTTTCTGGCCTGGCCGGGGCATGACGATGGGACATGGAAAGCGCTGATCGACGAGGCCATCGAACGCCAGGAGGTCGGGCTCGAGAAGCTGCCGCCCCTGCTGGGCAGCGACAGCGATGCGCGCGCCATTCGCACCGCCCGCGCCAATGCCCAGCGAGCCGGCTTCGGCCAGGCCATCCGCTTCGAAACCCTGCCACTCGAGGACGCCCGCGCACCCAGCGAACGGGGTCTGGTGATCACCAATCCGCCCTATGGCGAACGTCTCGGCGAGCAACACCAGATGCTGCCGCTCTACCTGCAGCTGGCCGACACCCTCAAGCAGCACTTTGCCGGCTGGCGCGCGGTGATCCTCAACGGAGCCGGCCTGGAGATCGGACTGAAACCCGAGAAGAGCTGGCCGATGCGCAACGGCCCGATCCAGTGCCGCCTCGATCGCTTCGAGATCGGTGCCGAGCCCAGCCCGGCCAGCGAACAGGCGCGCGACCTGGTCAACCGCCTCGCCAAGAATCGCCGCCAGCTCGGCCGCTGGCTTCGGCGAGAAGGGGTGAGCTGCTACCGGATCTACGATGCCGATCTGCCCGAGTACGCGCTGGCCATCGACGTCTACGGCACGGCCGAGGGCGACTGGCTGCACGTGCAGGAATACCAGGCGCCACGGTCCGTCGACCCACGGCGGGCCCAGGCCCGACTGCGTGCGGCCCTGCAGGTCATTCCCGAGGCACTCGAGGTGCCGGCCGAGCGGATGGTCTTCAAGGTCCGTCAGCGCCAGCGCGGCGAGTCCCAGTACCGTCGTCAGGCCAGCCTGGGTCAGACCCTGACCGTCAGCGAAGGCCGCTGCCGCTTCAAGGTCAATCTGGTCGACTATCTGGACACGGGCCTGTTCCTCGATCATCGGCCCGTCCGTCTCTGGCTTGGCGAGCACGCCAGGGGCAAGCGCCTGCTCAATCTGTTCTGCTACACGGGCGCGGCCACGGTGCATGCCGCCGTCGGCGGTGCCCGGGCCACGACCAGCGTCGACCTGTCCAACACCTACCTGGACTGGTTGGCCGACAATCTGGCGCTGAACCAGGTGGCCACCTCCGAGCACCGCCTGATCCAGGCTGACTGCCTGGCCTGGCTCGAGGCCTGCCGAGAGCACTACGATCTGATCTTCCTGGACCCACCCAGCTTTTCGAATTCCAAGCGGATGGACACGACCCTGGACGTGCAGCGCGACCATGGCGAGATGATCCGCAATGCGATGCGCTGCCTGGCGCCGGAGGGCCTGCTGATCTTCTCGACCAATCTGCGCCGCTTCCGTCTCGATCCGGACCTGAGCGATGAATTCAGCATCGAGGATCGCAGCCGCTGGTCGATTCCGGAGGACTTCAAGCGCAACCCGCGCATCCATCAATGCCACTTCATCCGCCAGCGCCGCTGACTCGACGATGCTGTTCCTCGCGCGTCTCCTGATCCGCCTGCTCGCCCTGCTGCCGCTGAAGCTGCTCTACGGCCTGGCCGTGCCGCTGGCGGCCCTCGGCCGCCTTCGACGCTCGCGCAAGGCGCGCATCATCGACACCAACCTGGCCCTGGCCTTTCCCGAATCGAATGATGAGGAGCGTCAGGCCCTGAGGCGTGCGCACGAAGTCGAGATGATCCGCCTGGCCCTCGAAACCGGCGCGGTCTGGCACTGGCCGGCCCGGCGCATCGAATCGCGGATCCGTTCCGTCGAGGGCCTGGAGGCACTCGAGCAGGCCCGAGCGGACGGGCGCGGCGTGCTCTTCCTCAGCGGCCACCTCGGCAACTGGGAGATCCTGACCCTCTACCTCTCGCTCCAGGTGCCACTGGTCGCCCTGTACAAGGCCCCGCGCGACGCGCGTCTGCAACGGGCCATCACGGACTCGCGCGAGCGCTTCGGCGGTCGTCTGGTGGCCAGCGGCAGTCCCGCCATGCGAACCCTGCTGCGCCAGCTTCGCCAGGGCCAGGGCGCGGGCCTGCTCATCGACCAGCAGCCCAAACAGGGCGAAGGCCGTTTCGTCGATTTCTTCGGCCATCCGGCGCTGACCATGACCCTGCCGTATCGCCTCAGCCAGCGAACCGGCTGCCGCATCGTGCTGTCCGAGTGCACCCGCGAGCCGGGCGGGCGGGGCTGGGCCATCCGCCTCGAAGCCGCACCGGAAGCCGCCTATTCCGAGGACAGCGAGACCGCCCTGACCACGCTCAATGACTGGCTGGCCGAGCGCGTCAAGGCCCACCCGGCCCAGTACCTCTGGCGTTACAAGCGCTTCGATCTCCAGCCCGACAACGGGCCGAGCCCCTATCGGCGTCGGGACTGATGCGAGCCCTGCTTGCCCTGGCCCGTGTCCTGATCCGCCTGCTGGGCTGGCTCCCTCTGTCCTGGCTGCATCGCTTCGCGGCGCTGCCGGCGGCGCTGCTGTACCGCCTGCCCTGGAAGAAGCACCGGGTCATCCGGCGTAATCTTCAGCTCTGCTTCCCCGAGCTGAGCGAATCGGAACGCCGTCAGCTGCATCAACAGTACCTGGTCGAGCTGTTCCGTCTGATCTTCGAGGCCGGCGCGCTCTGGCACTGGTCGGAGCAGCGCATCGAGCAGCGGGTCCGCATCGTCGAAGGTCGCGCCCTGCTGGATTCCCTCAGGCGGGATGAGCGCGGCGTCCTGCTGGTCAGCGGCCACGTCGGCAACTGGGAACTGTTGAACCTCTATCTGTCCCGGCATATCGACATGGCCACGCTCTATCGAGCCCCCTCCGGTCCGGCGCTGGATGCCTTCATCAATCAGCCTCGCAGCCGCTTCGGGGCCGACATGGTGCCCGGAGACCGGGCCGCCATTCGCACGCTGCTGACCCAGCTACGCAAGGGCAAGGCGGCCGCGATCGCCGCAGACATCCAGCCCAAGCGCGGCGAGGGCGTCTTCGTGCCCTTTTTCGGCATCCCGGCCCTGACCATGACCCTGGTCCACAAGCTGGCCTGCCGGACCGGCTGCCGCGTCATCCTGACCTGGGCGAAGCGCCGGCCAGGCGGCCAGGGTTGGGATCTCAGTCTGATCGAAGCCGGCGAATGGATTCGCCAGGAGGACCCGGTGGCCGCCCTCGCGGGGATGAACAACTGGCTCGAGACCGCGATCCGCTCGGCGCCGGCCCAGTACCTGTGGCTGTACAAGCGCTTCAGCCGACGGCCCGAAGGCGAGCCGCCCCGCTATCCGAAACTCAAGCGGCCGGACCGCTCCACTGACTCGCCGCCTTCGCCAGGCGATTGACGATGCCGGCCCAGGCCGGATCACGAAGACAGGCCTCGCTCAGCAGCAGCACCAGGGCTTCGGCGCCCTCTCGATCCGCCTCGCGCAGGCGTTGATACAACTCACGCGCCGCCGCTTCAGCGGCCTCCGGCAGGCGCACCTCCACCAGTTCGGGCCGGGCCTCCAGAGCCAGGCGTCGATGCTCGATGGCCGCGGGGTCGGCCAGCACCTCGACCCGAAGCGGACGCGAGGGCCGGTAATGCTCGCGCATCTGACCAGGAGCTCTGGGGCCAGCGACCGAGCTCTCGACCCAGGACCAGTCCGGGGGCAGCACCGCCGCCAGGTCCTCGCTGGAGATCATGCCCGGCCGGAGCAGTCGAGCGGTCTTCGCGCCAGGGTCCAGCGCGACGATCGTCGATTCGATGCCGACTCGGCAGGGCCCGCCATCCACGACCGTGACCTGGTCTTCCGCGAACACGGCACGGACGTCTTCGGCCCGGGTCGGCGAGAGTCGCGTGAAGGGATTGGCCGAGGGCGCCACCAATGGTGCACTCGACGCCCGAAGCAGGGCCAGGGCCAGCGGATGGTCCGGCATGCGCAGGGCCACCGTGGCCTGGCCGGCCGTGATCGCATCGCTGACCCGATCGGACTTGGGCAGCACCAGGGTCAGGGGACCCGGCCAGTAGCGACCGGCGAGCATCTCGGCGGCCTCGGGCCAGTCGGCCACGCAGGCACGCGCCTGGGTCAGGGAGCCGACATGAACGATCAGCGGATGGCCCGGCGGCCGCCCCTTGAGCTCGAACACGCGCTGGACCAGCTCGGGCCGATCGATCGGTGCGGCCAGCCCGTAGACCGTCTCGGTCGGCAGGCCGATCAGACGGCCGGTGGCGAAGACCTCGTTGGGATCGATGCTCAGCCGGGCCTTGTCGATCCGCTTCAGCCAGACCGTCATCACCTTCTCGGCCTGCTGATCGCCATTGCCGCGCGCCACCTCGATGCCTCGCATCCAGGCTCGCGCTGCCGCCGGCAACTCATCGAGCGCTTTCAGCGCCTCGCCCAGCACCTGCCAGGCCATGGTCTTGTCGGGGGCCAGGCGCGTGGCGACCTGAAGGTGCTCGCGCGCCCTCTCGGCCTCACCCTGCTTCAGTCGCGCCTGCCCCGCTGCCAGCCGCGCCTCGTAGCTGTCGCGGCCCTGCTCGATCATGCGCTCGATGACGGTGGGATCCATGGCAATCTCGAACGATCCGGACTCAGTGCTTCCAGTAGGACGGGGTCAGCAGCACCAGGATGGTGAAGATCTCCAGGCGGCCGAGCAGCATGGCGAAACTCATCAGCCACTTGGTCGCATCCCCCAAGGGACCCCAGTTGGCGCCCGCCTCACCCAGGGCCGGGCCGAGGTTGTTCATGGCCGAGAACACGACCGACACGGCGGTGACCAGGTCCTGTTCCAGGCCGGACACGATCAGGGTCAGGATCACGATGCAGAGGATGTAGAGCGAAACGAAACCCCAGACCGCGTTGGCGACTTCCTGGTTGAGGGTCCGGCCGCCGAACTTCAGCGGCACGACCGCGCGCGGATGGATCAGGCGCTGCAGCTCCCTGAGGCCCTGCTTGGTCAGCAGATAGACCCGGATGATCTTGAAGCCGCCGGTGGTCGCTCCGGCACAACCACCCAGGCCGCTGATCAGGATCATCAGCAGCGGCAGGGTCCCCGGCCAGAGGTAGACATCGGCCGTGGCAAAGCCCGTGGTCGTGGTGTAGGACACGGCCTGGAAGGTGGCGTAGCGCAGGGCGGACCAGAAGCTCTGATGAATGTCATGCTGCCAGAGCAGCACCGTGATCAGCAGGGAGATCACCACCAGCAATCCGGCAAACAGCTTCAGTTCGGGATCGCGCAGGTAGACCTGGGCCGTGGCCCGGCGCAGGGCCAGGTAATGCAAGGCGAAGTTCAGGCTGGCGACGAACACGAAGAACACCACCAGCCAGTCGATCAGGGCGCTGTCGAAGTGACCGATCGACGCGTCATGGGTCGAGAACCCGGCCGTGGAAATGGTCGAGAAACTGTGCGCCACGGCGTCGAAGAGGCTCATGCCCGCGGCCCAGAAGGCGGCCGCGCAGACCGCGGTCAGACCGATGTAGATGGCCCACAGGGCCTTGGCCGTCTCGGCCACGCGCGGGGTCAGGCGCGATTCCTTGACCGGCCCGGTCGCCTCGGCCTTGTAGACCTGCATACCACCCACGCGCAGCATGGGCAGGATGGCGACGGCGAGAACGATGATGCCCAGGCCACCCATCCATTGCAGCTGCTGACGGTACCAGAGGATCGAGATCGGCATCTGATCCAGGCCCGAGAAGACCGTGGCACCGGTGGTGGTGATGCCCGACGTCGACTCGAAGACCGCATCGGCGAAGCTGGCATCCAGCACGAGGATGAAGGGCACGGAACCGGCCAGGCAAACCGCGCCCCAGCAGGCCACCACGACCAGGAACCCGTCGCTGATCCTCAGGTCCCGGTTGGCCTGGCGCACCGGCCAGTAGACCATCCAGCCCGTGGCCGCGACGCCGAGCAGGCTGACGAGAAAGGCCGTGGCGGCGCCGTCCTGACCGAAGAAGGCAAACAGCAGCGGCGGGAAGAAACCCAGCGAGGTGAACATCAGCAGCACGCCGACGATCCGCTGAACCGGGGCGTAGAGATGATGGCGCATCAGACGAAGACGGCGTCGACCGAGAACAGGCGTTCGACGCGTTTGATCTGTTTCTGATCGGCCACGAACAGGATCACGTGGTCATCTTCCTGGATCACCACGTCGTCATGGGCAATGATCACTTCCTCGCCGCGTACCACCCCGCCGATGCTGGTGTGATCGGGCAGATCGATCTCGTCGATGCGCTTGCCGACCACCTTCGACTGCCCCGGCGTGCCGTGGGCAACGGCTTCGATGGCCTCGGCCGCTCCGCGTCGGAGGGAGTGCACGCGAACCATGTGCCCCTTGCGGATATGCGTCAGCAGGGCGCCGATCGTGACCTGCTGGGGACTGACCGCCACGTCGATGCGGTCGGATTCGACCAGATCGACGTAGGCCGGACGATTGATCAGGGTGATCACCTTGTCCGCCCCCATCCGCTTGGCCAGCATCGAGGACAGGATGTTCGCCTCGTCGTCGTTGGTCAGCGCGCAGTAGACATCGGTCTCGCTGATGCCTTCCTCGTGCAGCAGATCCTCGTCGGCACAGTCTCCGACCAGGGTGATCGCCGTGTCCAGATCCTCGGCGATCTGCTCGGCCCGGGCCGGGTCACGCTCGATGATCTTGACATGATGATGCCGCTCCAGGCGCCGCGCCAGGTTGGCGCCGATGTTGCCGCCGCCGGACAGCAGGATGCGGTGCGCCGGGCCGCTGAGGCGACGCAGTTCGGCCATCACGGCAGGAATGTCGCGGGTGGCGGCGAGGAAGAAGACGATGTCATCGACCTCGACCCGGGTGTCGCCCTGCGGAATGATGGCCACGTCGTTGCGGAAGATCGCGGCCACGCGCGTGTCCACACCCTCAGGGAGCAGTTCGCGCAGGGCCATCAGCTGCCGACCGACCAGCGGGCCGTCATGGTAGGCACGAGCCGCCACCAGCTGGGCACGACCATCGGCGAAGTCCAGCACCTGCAGCGCGCCCGGGTACTCGATCAGGCGCTGGAGATGGTCCGTGACCAGTTTTTCCGGGCTGATCAGCACATCGATCGGCGTGTGCTCGCGGTTGAACAGCTCCGGATGGGCCAGATAGTCCGCCGCCCGCACCCGCGCCACCTTGGTCGGTGTGTTGAACAGGGAATAGGCCACCTGGCAGGCGACCATGTTCGTCTCGTCGGAATTGGTCAGGGCGATCAGCAGGTCGGCATCCTCGATGCCGGCACGGATCAGGGTCTGCGGATGTGCCGCGTGACCGTGCACGGTGCGGATGTCGAGCTTCTCCTGCAGATCACGAAGGCGATTCGGATCCGTATCGACGACGGTGATGTCGTTCTCTTCCCGCGACAGGCTGTGCGCCATGCCGGTCCCGACCTGGCCGGCTCCGAGAATGATGATCTGCATCTGACTACCCTCCTTCCGAGCCGCTGCCTGGCGACCCTCAGATCTGCTTGGGATCGATGCCCAGCTGCCTGAGCTTTCGATAGAGGTGGGTACGCTCCATTTCCACCACCTCGGCCAGCTTGCCTACGCTGCCGTCCACCGACTTGAGCTTGTAGGTCAGGTACTGGCGCTCGAATTCCTCGCGCGCTTCGCGCAGGGGGAGATGGAAAAGGGCAGGCACCGCGTCGCCGCCTTCACCACGCTGGGCCTCGACGGAACGGGACAGGGCCTCCTCGACCTCGGCCACCGAGACCTCGTCATCGCCGCCGAGGATCAGCAGGCGCTGAACCAGGTTCTTCAATTCCAGCAGATTGCCCGGCCAGTGGTGCTGGCGCAGACGATTCTGGGCCGCCACGGAGAAATGCCGATAGGGCACACCGTCACGATTGGGGAAATACTCGGCGTAGAAACGCACCAGATCCGGCACGTCTTCCTGACGCTCGCGCAAGGGCGGCAGTTCCAGGGGGACGACATTGAGCCGGAAATAGAGTTGCTCATCGAAGCGCCCGGTCTGGACCAGTTTCTCCAGCTCCACGCTGGTCCCGGCGATCAGCCGGATATCCAGCGCACGCCCCTGATCCTCACTCGCGGATTCGAGGCGACCACTCTCGAGCTGTCCGAGCAGGGCGGACTGGGCCTCCTTGTCCAGACGGGACACGTCCTCGACGAACAGTACGCCTCCGCGGGCCTGATCGATCAAGCCCGGCTGACCCTCGGCGCCCATCAATGCACGCGTCCAGTCCTGACCTTCGCTGCGCGCCGGAACGACGATGAACGGCCCGCCACTGCGCTTGGAATGGGCGTGGATCCATCGCGCGGCCATGGCCTTGCCGACCCCGGCTTCACCCTGGATCAGGACCGGCGTATCGTGGGCCGCGATCCGTTCCAGACGCCGCTTGAGCTGCTGCACGGCCAGCGAGCGACCGATCGGCTCCATCACCGTCGGCGCCTGGCTGCGCAGCCCCGCGTTCTCGCGCTTGAGACGGCCGGCCTCCAGGGCATTGCCCACGGTGACCAGGAGCTTGGCCATGGACACCGGCTTTTCGATGAAATCGAAGGCGCCCAGGCGGGTCGCCTCGACCGCAGCCTCGACCGAGCCATGGCCGGAGATCATCACGACGGGACAATCCAGAGTGTCCGATTCGCGCCATTCGCGCAGCAGACTGATGCCGTCGGTACCGGGCATCCAGACGTCGAGCAGCACGAGATCGGGCTGGGACTGGCCACGCAGTTCGCGAGCTTCCGAGGCATCGGCCGCCATCAGCACCTCATGGCCCTCATCGGCAAGGATCTCGCCGATCAGCTCACGGATATCGGGTTCGTCGTCGACGATGAGAATTCGGGCACTGGCCATCGCGCTATTGTAGCGGGGTCTCGCCGTCGGCATGGGCGGCCGGCAGCCAGATCCGCACCTCCGCGCCCTGCTCGACGTTGCCCACCTGGATCTGCCCCCCGTGCTCTTCGATGATGCGCCGCACGATGGCCAGGCCCAGGCCCGTACCACGCTGCTTGGTCGTCACATAGGGCTCGAAGATGCGCTCGATGACCTCCGGATCGAAGCCGGAACCATTGTCGAGCACGCGCCAGCGCACGCCAGGGCCGGACTCGCCCACCTGCGGGGCCAGCTCGATCCGCAGCTCCGGACGGCCGTCGGGGTGCGCCTCCTGCGCGTTGCGAACCAGATTCAGCAGCACCTGACGAAGATTGGCCGGGTCGGCCAGCACCGGAGGCGTGCCCACCTCGACCTCAAGGTCGAAGCGCACGGGCAGATCCCCACTGGCATAGAGATCGGCCACCTCGCGCACCAGCAGATCCAATCGGACCGCTTCGCGCTTCAGACGCACGGGCCGCGCGTAGTCGCCGAAGGCATCCACCAGACGCTTGAGGGTCTCGACCTGCGCACGGATCGTGCGGGTGGCTCGATCCAGCAATGCGCCCTGAGTTTCGTCCAGTACCGGCTCGAGCTTGTACTTCAGGCGTTCGGCGGCCAGCTGGATCGGGGTGAGCGGGTTCTTCACTTCATGCGCCAGGCGACGAGCGACCTCGGCCCAGGCCGCCTCCCGCTGCGCCTGATCGAGGACGGTGACGTCATCGAAGATGACCACTTGCCCACCGATTTCGGGCGGCAGATCGGAGCCGCGGCAGACCAGGACCACGGTGTGATCGGGCGGCCCCAGCTGGATTTCCTGACGCCAGTCCCCGGAAGGGCTGCCCATGCGTTCGATCAGGATGTCGAGGAGAGCAGCCAGATCCGGTCGCTCGGCACGAACCCGCTCCAGCGACTGTCCCTGGCGGCCTTTCAGGTCGAGAATCCGCTCGGCCGATTCGTTGTAGGCGCTCAGCCGACCCTCCCCGTCGATGGCCACGACGCCGGCCGACAGCCGGCCAAGCACGATCTCCAGGTAGCGGCGCTGGGATTCCAGGGCCTGGCGGCTTGCGGCCAGTTCGCGGGTCATGACGTTGAAATCGCGAACCAGAAAACCGAGTTCATCCCGGCTGGTCACGGGCAGTTCGTCCGGAAAGCGGCCGGCAGCCACCTCGCCGGTGGCCTGGGCCAGGTCGCGCACCGGCTGCGACAGACGGCGGGCGGCATTGAAGGCCACCAGCATCGCCAGCAAGGCCGTCAACAGAAGCACCAGGGTCAGGATCAGGACCAGGCTGTGCTGCAGGCGCTCGCGCAGGAAGCTCACGTTCAGATAACGGTAATAGGCCTGTTCGACGCCGTCGGCCAGCGCCCCGAAGTCACCGGGTAGCGGATAGATGCCCTGGACCAGGCGCGGCGAGGCGCCGAAACCGCTCTCGTCCAGGCGCACCAGCACGCGAACCGAGAACTGCTCCGCATCGCGCTCGGCGGCGGCAAACTGACCGTCTTCGAGGGCCTGGGTCAGGGCGAAGCTGCTGGGCAGGTTCGCGGTCAAGCGGGCCGGGTCGATATGCACCGAGACGATGGGCCGGCCGGAGGCGTCGAGCAGACTGAGCTCACTGGGGCCCGCCGTACTGAGCTCGCGCAGGAATTGTTCGAACAGACGATCCTCGTCATCGGGATCGAGACCTTCGGCCAGCCGACCGAGCTGCTCGCCGACCTCGCGGGTGCGAAGCTCGATGAACAGCTGCCCGAGTTCGATCGAATCCGACAGGGCCGACTCGACCTCCACGTTCAGCCAGCCCTCGACGGTTTCGTCGAGGAATTCCAGCGCGAACAGGTAGAGGATCACTACCGGCGGCAGGGCCAGGGCAATGAAGACGGCCACCAGACGAGCCGTCAGCCTGGCGCCCGGCTCGCCACGCCGGAGGCGCTGGATCAGACGAACGAGACGACCGACGATCACGACCACAAGCGCCAGCAGGGCCAGGCCGGTGATCGAGAACACCCACAGTGCCATGCGGCCAAGCTGGGTGGATTCCTGCTCGACGCTCGACACCAGGTAGAGGGCGCCGAGCAACACGGCCAGCACGGCCACCAGGGGCAGGGCACGAAGCAGACGCCGCAGACCGGATCGCGCCCTCATGCCTGCGGCTCCGGCGGGAAGACCCAGCTGTGCCAGGGGCCCTCGACCCGCCAGCGTCGATCGAACCAGGCCGGCAAGCGCATCGGCGAAGGAAGGCGGGTGCGATCGAGGTAGGCCCGCAACTGGACCTGCCAGCGGCGCTGTTCCACCTCGGCCTCGCTCAGACCGGTCGAATAGAAACGCTGCCGGGCCATGGCGCTGGTCAGCATGCCGAGGCGTGGATAGCGGGTGCGCGTATCGGCCCGAACATCGAACACTTCATAGTCACGCAACAGGGGCAGATAGCGAACCTCGAAGCGATGGTTGTGCGTTCGATCTTCGAGGGCAACCAAGCCGTGGTGCTGGCTGATCCGCACGGACAGCTCCAGCGGAACCACCACGCCATGATGGAGCGCTTCGACCACATCCGGGCCCAGCCGCCAATCGATCGCCGTGCGGAAATACAACTGACCATCGCGCCAGACCGGCGCTGGCTCGATCAGATCGATGGATGCGTTCGATGGTGCATCAGACTGGCAGGCGACGCACAGCCAGATGGAAAAAACCATCGAGATCGTTCTCGCCGGGGAGAATCTGGCGGCCGGCCGACCGCGCGCGGCCCGGGAGTTCGGCATGCTCGATGACTTCACAGTGCTCACAGGACTCCAGAAAGGCCCGGGCCTGACGCTCGTTCTCGTCGGCCAGGATCGAACAGGTGGCATAGACAAGGATACCGCCGGGCGCGAGCAGCGGCCACAGCGCGCGCAGCATCTCGGCCTGTCGCTCGACCAGTTCGGGCAGATCGCTGGCCTTGCGAAGCCAGCGGATGTCGGGATGGCGACGGATCACCCCGGTGGCCGAGCACGGGGCATCGACAAGAATACGATCGAAGGGGCGTCCGTCCCACCAATCCTGCGGCCGGGACGCGTCACCTTGCAGACAGCGCGCCGCCAGACCCAGGCGTTGTAGAGTCTCGCCAACCCGCTCCAGCCGCTCGGCGTCGACGTCGATCGCGGTCAGATCGAGCGCGGCCCGCTCCAGCATATGCGCCGCCTTGCCACCCGGGGCACTGCAGGCGTCGAGCACGCGCAGTCCGTCCTCGAGCTGGAGATAGTCCACCGTCAGCTGGGCCGCGCCATCCTGCACCGACAAGCCCCCCTCGGACCAGCCAGGCAGATCGCTGATGCGCACGCGCGTCGGCAACAGCAGCGCGTCCGGCAACGGTAGATCGGGCAGCTGCGCCTCATGACCTGCCGCTCGCAGCGCCTGCAGAGCCTGCTCGCGGCTCCAGTGACGTCGGTTGACGCGCAGCCAGAGCGGTGGCGCCTGATTGCCGGCCTCGAGAATGGCGCTCCAGTCGTCCGGCCAGTCGGCACGCAGTGCCTCGATCAACCAGCCCGGATAGCCGAAGCGAATCGTCTCGTTGTCCGCCAGCCTCGATTCGAATGCCGAGCGCTCGCGCAGGTAGCGCCGCAGCACCGCGTTGATCATCCCGGCAAGCCGGCTCAGACCACCCGACCGGGCCACCTCCACCGCGGAATGCACGATCGCGCGCTCCGGCTCACGGCCTTCGCGCAGCTCGGCCAGGGCAACGGCCAGCACGAAGATCGCCAGGCGATCGCGACGAGCCGGCGGGCGGTCCATCAAAGCCGAGCTCAGGGCCTGAACGGCCGGCCAGTCCCGCAGCACCGCATAGGACAGGCGTCGAGCCAGCGCACGATCAGGACCATGCTCCAGTTTCGAAAGGGGAAGCTGGAGGGCCTCGTCCAGGGACTGCCCTCGATCAAGCACCTGGCGCAGGGCCTGGGCTGCCGCCAGCCGGCCGCCGACCGCGGGCCGATTCACGCCCAGTCCGGGTGGCCGTTGAGCCAATCGCGGGCCGACACCCGCTTGCGTCCGGGCGCCTGCAGGGAAGCAATGGCCAGCGCCCCCTGACCGCAGGCGACGACGATTTCTCGTCCTTCACCCGCCCCGCGGATCAGGCGGCCGGGTTCGGCCGAGATCTGCTCGATCGCTCGCGCCTCGAAGATCCTGCAACTCAGGCCTTCGATGTCGCCGAAGGCGACCGGCCAGGGATTGTAGGCGCGCACCTGGCGAGCAAGGTCCACGGCCGGTCGAGACCAATCCAGACGCGCATCCTCGCGCTGAATGAGCGGGGCATGGGTCGCCAGCGCATCATCCTGTGGCTGGGGCTCGGGCAAGGAGCCCTCGACCAGGCGCTTCAGGCCGTCGAGCAACAGGTCGGCGGCCATCGGTGCCAGGCGATCGTGCAACTCACCAGCGGACTCGTCCGGACCGATCGGCGTTGCGCTCTGCAGAAGCACGGGTCCGGTATCGAGGCCCACGTCCATCTGCATCAGGGACATCCCCGTCTCGACATCACCGGCCAGCACCGCCTGGTTGATCGGGCTGGCGCCGCGCCAGCGCGGCAACAGGGAAGCATGCAGATTCCAGCAGCCATGCACCGGCAGCTCGAGCACGGCCCTGGGAAGCAACAAACCGTAGGCCGCAGTAATGATGATGTCGGGGCGCAGTTCACGAAGCGGCCGCTGGGCGTCCTCCGATTTCAGACTGGCGGGCTGAAGCACCTCGATCCCGGCCTCGAGCGCGCAGGCCTTGACCGGCCCGAAGCGCAGCTTTCGCCCCCGTCCAGCCGGCCGGTCCGGCTGGCAAAGCACCGCCATGGGACGATGGGGGGAATCGATCAGGGCCCGGAGCGCCGGCACGGCGAACTCCGGCGTGCCGGCAAAGATCGTTCTCAGGCCGCTCACGCGTTCGCTCGTTCCAGACGCTGCTGCTTCTTCAGGCGCTTTTCGACCATGCGTCGCTTGAGCGGCGACAGGTAATCTACGAACACCTTGCCATCGAGATGATCGATCTCGTGCTGGATGCAGACCGCCAGCAGACCGTCGGCTTCAAGCTCGAAAGGCTGGCCTTCGCGATCGAGGGCCCGGACCTTGACCCGCTCGGCGCGCTTGACCTCGGCGTAGACGCCGGGAACGGACAAGCAACCCTCCTCACAGTTCTGGCTCCCGTCGCGATCGATGATCTCGGGGTTGATGAACACGCGCGGCTCGCTCTTGTCCTCGCTCAGGTCCATGACCACGACGCGAACGCCCTGATTCACCTGGGTCGCCGCCAGGCCGATCCCGCGGGCCTCGTACATGGTTTCGAGCATATCGTCGGCCAGCTGGCGCTCGTTTTCGGTCACTTCATCGACCGGTTTCGCCACCCGCCGCAGGCGAGGATCTGGAAATTCGAGGATCGTCAGTCTTGACATAAGATGAAAAAAATCGCTTAAGCGTGCGTTTTACAATGATAATGTTTATGATAGCCTCAAGAATTCAAGCCTGTCGGCACCGTTGGAGGGAATCGCTCCGTGAAACGCATACTGACCGTCGTGGCAATTCTTGGCCTGGCATGGGGGAGTGTACAGGCTCAGGATGTCGAGCTGCGCGAAGATCATCCACGTGAGTACGTGGTTCAGGAAGGGGACACCCTGTGGGACATCGCCAGCCGGTTTCTGACCCGGCCCTGGCAGTGGCCGGCCATCTGGCAGGCCAATCCGCAGATCGACAATCCGCATCTGATCTACCCGGGTGATGTGATCTCCCTGGAGTTCGTCGGCGGTCAGCCTCGCCTGACAATGAACCCGGACGACTCGATTCGGCGCCTGTCGCCGGAAATCCGGCGCGAAGACATCAGCGGCCCGATCAGCACCATTCCCTACGATGCGATCGAGCCCTTCCTGCGCAACCCCCGGATCGTGACGGCCGAAGAACTCGACGGCCTGCCCTACGTGGTGGCCAACTACGACCAGCGCATGACTGCCAGCGCAGGTGATCGCACCTACGTGCGCGGCATGGAAGATGCCCAGGTCGGTCAGGAAGTGATCCTCGCGCGTCTGACCTACCAGTTCGAGGACCGGAGCGGCGGCGAAGCGCAGCAACGTCTGCGCCGCAATCGCATGGGCCGAGGCGACGCTCAGGTGCCCGCCGACGTTCGCCCGGCCAGCCCGCTCTGGCGTTCGACCTTCGGCCAGATGGAGCGCTTCAACTACCCGATCATCGGTTACGAACTCTGGGAGTCGGCACGGGCTCGTGTGGTCCATGTCGGTGACCCGACCACGCTGGAAATCATTTCCGGTCGACGGGAAGTCTCCGAAGGCGACTACGTCCTGCCGATCGACTACCACGTCTACGACGCCAACTTCTTCCCGCGCGCCATGGACGAGATGCCGGAAGACGCTCGCGTCCTGAGCGTCAGCGAGGCCTACCATGGCGTCGGCCACTACCAGATCGTGGCCATCTCCATGGGACAGGCCGACGGCATTCAGGCCGGCCACACCTTCTCGGTCTTCCGCCCGGGCGAGACCATTCGTGACGAACAGCGGTATCCGCTGATGAGTCGGGCCGCCTGGAAGGAATCGGACCGCCGCTTCGTGACCCTGCCCGATGAATACGCCGGCCATGTCATGGTATTCCGGCCTTTCGAGCACATCAGCTATGCCATCGTGCTCGACGGCGGCCGCGAAATCATGGTCGAAGACCGCCTGGATCACCCAGACCGCACGCCCTGATCGGGCGTCGGCATGCCTCGAAAGGAGCGCGCCCGCGACTGGCTGGCGCTCATTCTTGCTTCCGGTCTCGGGCCGCGCCGACTGGCGTCGCTCGAGACCGAACTCGAAGCGCTGGCAGACTGGTCCTCGCTGAGTGATACGCAGCTGCGTGCACTGGGACTCGAGGCGCCGCAGATCCGTGCCCTGCGCGCGCCGGATCCGGAGCGTCTCGACGCCGCCCTGGACTGGCTCGAGGACCCGGAACACCATCTCCTGACTCGCGATGACGAGCTCTTCCCGCCCCTGCTGAACCGCATTCCGGACCCGCCGATCGCCCTGTTCGTGGTCGGCGAGCCCAGCGCCCTGATCGCACCGCAGCTGGCCATCGTCGGCAGCCGCAATGCGACCGCCGGCGGCTTGCACCATGCTCGCGATTTCGCGGCCACCATTGCTCGCGCCGGCTTCACGATCACCAGTGGCCTCGCCGCCGGTGTCGATGCGGCGGCCCACGGCGGCTGCCTCGATGCCGGCGGGGTGACCGTGGCCGTGACCGGCACGGGACCCGACCGCGTCTACCCCGCGAGCAACCGCGACCTTGCCCGACGAATCGTCGACGAGGGTGGCGTGATCGTCACTCCCTTCGCCCCCGGCACCCCGGTCCGCTCGGGCAATTTCCCCGCGCGCAACCGGATCATCAGCGGAATGAGCCTGGGCACCCTGGTCGTCGAGGCCGGCTTGCGCAGCGGCTCCCTGATCACCGCCCGCCTGGCCGGCGAACAGGGGCGGGACGTCTTCGCGATCCCGGGCTCGGTGCACAACCCCCTGGCGCGCGGCTGCCATCGCCTGATCCGCGATGGCGCCCGGCTGGTCGAGACCGCCGATGAGGTGATCGAGGAGCTGGCGCCGCTGGCCGGCGAACTGGCGGCGCGGATTCGAGAGCGCCTCGCCGCCGCCGACGGGGGTTCTATTGACAAAGGGGCTCACACCCCCCATGTCGAGATGGACCCGGAGCATGAACGGGTGCTCGAAGCAGTGGGCTACGATCCGACCCCGGTCGATGAGATAATCCGCCGCTCGCAGTTGACGACCGCCGCCGTATCCTCCATCCTGCTGATCATGGAGTTGGACGGTCGAGTCGACGCGCATCCGGGAGGCCGCTACAGTCGAACCGGCCACCGCCCCGCCGACAAGGAACAGGAGTGAATGAAGGAAAACGTGCTTGATCTGCTGATGTATCTCTTCGAGAACTACATCTACGAAGAGCCGGAGAGCACGCCGGATCGCGAGAGCCTGAGCGACAGCCTCGAAGAAGCCGGGTTTTCCAGCGCCGAGATCGAACGGGCCTTCACCTGGCTCGATGGCCTGGCCGAACAGCGCAAGCTGCCCGAGCTGGGCCACCACGGCGACAATCCGATCCGGGTGTTCAGCGAGGAAGAGTGCCAGCGCCTCGACGTCGACGCCCGCGGCTTTATTCTGTATCTTGAGAATGCCGGCGTGCTGGATGCGGTTCGCCGGGAACAGGTGCTCGACCGCCTGTCCGCACTGGACAGCGAGGAAATCGACATCGAGGACGTCAAGTGGGTGGTCCTGATGGTGCTGTTCAATCAGCCAGGACAGGAAGCGAATTACGCCTGGATGGAAGACCTGATGTTCGACGATCAGGGCGAACTCAGGCACTGAGCGAGGTTGGCGCGGCCGGTCTCGAGGGAGACAACGGCGTAAGGGACTCGCCCGAACCACGAATCTATGGCCAAGAATCTACTCATCGTCGAGTCGCCCGCCAAGGCGACCACCATCAACAAGTATCTGGGCAAGGACTTCGAGGTCCTCGCCTCCTATGGCCACGTCCGCGACCTGGTCCCCAAGGAAGGCGCGGTCGACCCCGAGCACGACTTCGCCATGCGCTACGACATCATCGAGCGCAACAAGAAGCACGTCGACAAGATCGTCGCCGCCGCCCGCAAGTCCGACGCCATCTATCTCGCCACGGACCTTGACCGCGAAGGTGAGGCGATTTCCTGGCATATCGCCGAGATCCTGAAGGAACGCGGTGTGAACGGCGCCCGCCCGATCAAGCGGGTGGTGTTCTCGGAGATCACCAAGAGCGCGATCGAGAAGGCGATGCGCGAGCCGCGCGACCTGGCCAATTCCCTCGTCGACGCCCAGCAGGCGCGTCGTGCGCTGGACTACCTCGTCGGCTTCAACCTCTCGCCGCTGCTATGGAAGAAGGTTCGCCGGGGCCTCTCGGCCGGCCGGGTCCAGTCGCCCGCGCTGTGCATGATCGTCGAGCGCGAGGAGGAGATCGAGAAGTTCGAGCCGCGCGAGTACTGGACCATCGAGGCCGACCTGGGCGAGACCGAGGAGCAGCGCTTCTCGGCCAACCTGGTCAAACTGGATGGCAACAAGGTCGAGCAGTTCGACATCGACAACGAAGCTCGGGCCACGGAAGTTCGCGAGCAGATCCAGCGCGATGCCGACGGACGATTCAAGGTGGCGCGGATCAACAAGCGCCAGCGTCGGCGCCGCGCCCAGCCGCCATTCATCACCTCGACGCTGCAGCAGGAGGCGGCGCGCCGCCTGCGCTTCACCACGCAGCGGACGATGCGGATCGCTCAACAGCTCTACGAGGGCATCGACATCGGTGGCGGCAATCAGGGCCTGATCACCTACATGCGAACCGATTCGGTGGCCTTGTCGGCGGAAGCCCTGGGCGAGATTCGCGCGACCATCGCCAGCGAGTACGGCGAGGAGCTGGTTCCCGAGAAACCCAATTTCTATCAGTCGAAGTCGAAGAACGCGCAGGAAGCCCACGAGGCCATCCGCCCGACATCGGCAGGACTGACGCCGATCAAGCTCAAGCGCCATCTCTCGGAGGATCAGTACAGGCTCTATCAGCTGATCTGGAATCGGGCCGTGGCCAGCCAGATGATTCCGGCCGTCTACGACACGGTCAGCGCCGAGTTCGACGTCGGCTCGGCCACCTTCCGCGCCTCCGGCTCGACCCTGGTCCAGCCCGGCTTCCTGAAGGTCTACCAGGACGCCCAGGCCGACACGGACAATCGTCTGCCCGAGCTCAACGAGGGCGACGAGGTGATCCTGACGGAAGTGCGTGGTGAACAGCATTTCACCGAACCGCCACCGCGCTACTCCGAGGCGAGCCTGGTCAAGGCCCTCGAGGACTACGGCATCGGCCGACCCTCCACTTATGCGTCGATCATCCAGACCCTGAAGGATCGCGAGTACGTGGAGCTAGAGAATCGTCGCTTCACGCCGACCGCCACCGGCCGCGTGGTGGCGAATTTCCTGTCCAAGCACTTCGACCGCTACGTCGACTACGACTTCACCGCCCGCCTCGAGGACGAGCTCGACGCGATTTCACGCGGAGAAGAGGATTGGGTGCCACTGCTCAGGGAGTTCTGGCAGCCGTTCATCGACCGGGTCCACGAGAAGGAAGAAACGGTCAGCCGGCAGGAAGCCCAGCAGGCTCGCGAACTCGGCACCGACCCGAAAACGGGCAAGCCGGTCATCGTCCGCCTGGGCCGCTATGGGCCCTTCGCCCAGATCGGCCAGGCCGAGGACGAGGAAAAGCCCCAGTTCGCCGGTCTTCGGCCGGGCCAGAAGATGGAGACGATCACGCTCGAAGAAGCCCTCGAGCTGTTCAAGCTGCCGAGGGATCTAGGCGAAACGCCGGAGGGCGAGCCGGTGCAGGCCAATATCGGTCGCTTTGGCCCCTATATCCGCTACGGGGCCCGCAATTTCGTCTCCCTCAAGGACGTCGATCCCCATGACGTGACCCTCGAGCAGGCGCTGGAGCTGGTGGCCCAGCACAAGCAGATGCTGAAGGACCGGATCATCAAGTCCTTCGACGAGGGAGGGATCGAGATCCTCAAGGGCCGCTATGGCCCCTTCGTGACCGACGGCAAACGCAATGCCAGCGTGCCGAAGGACGTCGAACCGGAATCACTGGATCTCGAGCAGTGCAAGAAGATGCTGGACGAGGCCCCACCCAAAGGTCGGCGCGGGAAGTTCGGCAAGAAAAAGGCCGGCGGCAAGAAGTCTGGGGCCAAGAAGACGGCCAAGAAGAAGACGGCCAAGAAGAAGGCGTCGAAGAAGAAGGCAGGCAAGAAGAAAGCCGCGAAGAAGAAGGCGTCGAAGAAGAAGACCACCAGGAAATCCTCGGCCAAGTCCACCGCCTGATTCAGGAGTCGAACATGTCTGCCCCAGACCTGATGGCGGTGCACCGCTATCTGACGGATCTGCAGGATCGCCTGTGCGCTGCCTTCGAAGCCTGCGACGGTGACGGGCGCTTTCACGAGGATGCCTGGCAGCGACCGGAGGGCGGCGGCGGACGGACTCGCGTGCTCGAGAACGGTGCGGTGTTCGAAAAGGGCGGCGTCAACTTCTCGCACGTCCATGGTGATGCCCTGCCGCCGGCTGCCAGCGCGCGTCGACCTGAGTTGGCCGGGCGAAGCTTCCAGGCCGTCGGCGTTTCGGTGGTCATGCATCCGAGCAATCCCTACTGCCCGACCAGCCACGCGAACGTGCGCTTCTTCATTGCCGAGAAGGACGGCGAGCCGCCGGTCTGGTGGTTCGGCGGCGGCTTCGACCTGACCCCGGTCTATGCCTTCGATGAAGACTGCCGCGACTGGCACCGGGCCGCCGAGATCCTGACCCGGCCCTTTGGCGAATCGGTCTATGCCGAACACAAGCGCTGGTGCGACGATTACTTCTACCTCAAGCATCGTGGCGAGACGCGCGGCGTCGGCGGCCTGTTCTTCGATGACCTGAATGCATGGGGTTTTGACCAGAGTTTCGCCTACCTGCGCGCCGTCGGTGATGGCTATCTCGCCGCCTACCCACCGATCGTCGAGCGACGCAAGCACACGCCCTACGGTGAGCGCGAAGTCGAGTTCCAGCGCTATCGACGGGGCCGCTACGTGGAGTTCAATCTGGTCTATGACCGCGGCACCCTGTTCGGACTGCAGTCCGGGGGCCGGACCGAGTCCATCCTGATGTCGCTACCGGCCGTGGCCCACTGGCGCTATGACTGGCAGCCCGAACCGGGCAGCCCGGAAGCCGCCCTGAACGATTACCTCAGACCCAGGGACTGGCTGGCCGACCCGGCCTGAGTCCTCACGGCCACCTCGACCAGACGCTTCAAGCGCCCGAAGTAGCGCCCGCCGGGCGAGGGTGGATTGGGGTCGGAGGTAATGACCACGGTCATGGCCGCATCGGGCAGAACGAACAGGGCCTGCCCCCCATAGCCACGGCCGTAGTACGCCGTCTGGCCAGCCAGCTCGGTGACGAACCAGCCATAGCCGTAGTCATCTCCCGACCAGGGCGAGGTGCCGCGGGGCTGCCAGGACGCATCGATCCAGTCCCGGTTCAGCCCGCGCCGACCATCCAGCTCGCCACCGAGGCGATACCATTCGCCGAGCCTGGCCAGGTCACGGGGGCTGATGTGCATGTCATTGCCGCCGAATGCGATGCCCTGTGGATCGCTGGGCCAGTAGCCCAGGCGAATCCCGAGCTGGCCCAACCAGTCGCGGGCCAGGGCCTCGGTGGAACGCCCGCTGACCTCGGCCAGCACCGCCGACAGGAGATGGGTCGGGCCGGTGGAATAGATCATCCGGCCACCCGGTCGGTCGCTCATCGGACGGGTCAGCACGTGCGCCACCCAGTCCTCGCTCTGCACCCAGCGCCCGTAATTCCGCCCGGAGGTGCTGGCCAGGCCGGCCCGCAGGGACAGGGCATGGTCCACGGTGATCCCTTCAGCGCCCGGCGTGGCCGCAGCGGGAAAGCGCTCGCCCAGCAGCTCGGCCAGGGATTGATCCACGCCTTCGATCAGACCCCGCTCGATGGCCATGCCGACCAGGGTCGACATCACGGTCTTGGAAACCGACTTGAGATTCGCCGGCCGATCGAGCCCCGGGCCTCCCTGCACGTGTTCGAGCACGACCACTCCGTCCTGCAGGACGATCAGGGCATGCAGGCGATCCAGCTCTTCCGCCGCTTCGACGATGCGATCGACGGAGGCGACCGCCCCGGCCATCGGCAAGGCCCACAGCAGGCCGACGATCACCAGTGGTTTTGCAAGGAACACCATCCGGCCAATGTATCGCCCGACCGTGAAGGCAGGATTCGGGTTGTCTGGCCTGTAAACGCACCCTAATCTGACGGCATGAACGACTATCAGCGCATCGAACGGGCCATCGCCTGGATCGAGGAACACTGGCGGGAGCAGCCCTCGGTCGAGGCCATGGCCGGGGCGATCGGTCTGTCGAGCTCGCGCTTTCACCGTCTTTTCCGGCGCTGGGCCGGCATCACCCCGAAACGTCTGGTCGAATTCCTGACCGCCACGCATGCCCGCAAGCAATTGATCGCGCAGACGCCGCTGCTCGACACTGCACTGGACAGCGGCCTGTCCGGGCCGGGGCGGCTGCACGATCTGATGGTCACGGTGGACGGCGCCACGCCGGGCCAGATTGCTCGCAACGGACAGGGGCTGGATCTGGTCTGGGGACTGCACGAGGGGCCCTTCGGCCACTGCCTGATCGCCGAGAGCCCACGCGGCGTCTGCCTGCTCGATTTCGTGGCAGAGGATTCCCGATTGCAGGTCGCCGCAAAAATCGCTCAGCGCTGGCCTCAGGCCGCCCTGACCGAGGCCCCGGAGCGCACCCGGGCCACCTTCGATCGCATTCTCGCCAGCCTGCGCGGCGAGGCGACACCACCGAAGGCGGCCGTTCTGGGCAGCAATTTCCAGATCCGGGTCTGGGAGGCACTGCTGCGCATCCCGCCCGGTCGGATGATCAGCTATGGCGAGCTGGCGTCGGCCATCGGCGCCCCGGGCGCCAGCCGTGCCGTCGGCACGGCCGTCGGGGCCAACCCGGTGCCCTTGCTGATTCCCTGTCACCGCGTGCTGCGGCAGACCGGCGATTTCGGTCAATACTCGGGCGGGCGTTTGAGAAAGCGCGCCATCCTGCTCTGGGAACAGGCCGAGGCGCCTTCGAGCTGAGCCGAAGACGCGGCCTCAGAATCGCCGGCGGCGATGATAGTCCTGTCGTCCCCAGTAGAGGATCAGGCCCAGGCCGAAGAGCATGCCACCCAGATGCGCGAAATGCGCCACCCCGGACATCGTCCCGGTCATGCCGAAGAACAGGGTCAGCGCTCCATAGATGATCACGAAGTACTTGGCCTTCATCGGGATCGGCGGAATCAGCAGCATGATCATGCTGTTCGGATACATCATGCCGAAGGCCAGCAGCAGGCCGAACACCGCTCCGGAGGCGCCGATCGTGTGGTAGACCTCACCCGTCAGGGCCGTGACCAGCAGCTGGACCAGGCCGGCGCCGACCATGCAGACGAAATAGAAGATCAGAAATCGGCGCGTCCCCCAGGCCCGCTCGATCGGCAGCCCGAACATGTACAGGGCGAACATGTTGAAGAACAGGTGCCCGAGGCCACCGTGCAGGAAGCCATAGCTGACCAGCTGCCAGGGCATGAAGTAGGGATGACTCACCGGCCAGAGCGCGAAATTCATGATCACCGGGCCGACGTTGGCCATCTCCAGAAAGTAGGCCAGCACCGTGATCCCGATCAGGATGAAGGCCACCGGCGGACCATTCCGACCCGGCAAGGCGGCATTCATTCGCCCATCTCCAGACGGGCTTCGAGACCTTCCCGGCCGTTGAGCGGACGGGTGTCCTCGGCTTCGCGCAGGGCCGCGACGTCCGCTGCCGTCAGCGAGATCTCGCGATCTGCCCATTGATCACCAATGAAGGCCAGGATGGCCGCGATGTCCTCATCGGGCAGATGGCTCATCGGCGGCATGTAGCCGCGATAGGTCTGGCCGGCCACTTCGATCTCGCCTCGCAGGCCGTAGAGCACGATCATGCCCAGGCCTCGATCGGGCAGCTGCAGCCACTCGGAGCCGGCCAGCGGCGGAAAGGCCGGGGGCTTGCCCTCGCCGGCATTGCCATGACAGGAGGCACACCAGCGCAGAAACTCACCCTGCCCCGGGGCCAGCTCCGGGCCCGAAGCCGGCTCGGAGCCGCAGGCGGTCAACAACAGGCTCAGCAGCAGGGCCGCCAGACCGGGTGCCGGGCTCACACGCCGGCGTTTACAATGATGCGTTTCCATCGATCCTCTCGAAAGCTCATGTCCATTGAACGAGTCACGGTCTACGCAGCCTCCAGCCAGGCGCTCGCTCCTGCCTACCTGGACGCCGCCTCTCGCCTGGGCAGGACCCTGGCCGAGGCCGGCATCGGCATTCTCTACGGCGGCGGCAGCCGCGGACTGATGGGCGCCATGGCCGATGCCGCGATGGATGCCGGTGCCGAAGTCCATGGCATCATCCCCGAGTTTCTCACACAGGTCGAACAGGGACATCAAGGCATCACTTCGCTGGAGATCGTGCCCGACATGCACACGCGCAAGGCGCGCATGCTCACGGACTCCCAGGCCGTGATCGCCCTGCCCGGGGGCTGCGGCACCTTCGAGGAGGTCTTCGAAGTCATGACGCTCAAGCGACTGGGACAGTTTCTGGGCCCGATCGTTCTGGTCAACACCAATGGCTACTACGATGGCCTGCTAGACTTCCTCGCCCAGAGCGTGCGCGAGCGTTTCATGAGTCAGACGCATCTCGATCTCTGGCAGACGATCGACGAGCCCGAGGAGGTCCACGAGGCGCTCAGCAAGGCACCCCGCTGGTCGGCCGAGCGTCTGCTCCAGGCCGCCGTCGATCATTCGGAGCCGCGATGAGCGGGCCCATGCTTCGCCGCGTCGGCTTCCGGACCGGCCTGGCCTGGCTGCCGGCCGGCGCCGAACGCCTGGCGGCCAACGTCCGTCCCCTGCTCGGCGTCGCGTCACTCTGGCTACTGGTTTCATTGCTGGCTTCGCTGATCCCCCTGCTCGGGCAGCTGACCCTGATGGTGCTGACGCCGCTGTTGACCGCGGGACTGATGCTGGCCTTCGACCGACTCGGTGTCGGCGCCGCGATCACGCCGGGCATGCTGTTTGCCGCCTGGTCCGATCCGGGGCGGCGCGGCAGCCTGATCGGCCTGGGCGTGGTGAGCCTGGCGGGCACGGTCCTGGCGGCCCTGCTGTTCGTCGGCTGGCTGACCGCGCAGATCGATCCCGCGCTGCTCGAGGCCAACCTGGACAACCCTCAGGCCCTGGCCGAGCTGCTCAGCGGCCAGAGCTTCGGCCCGGGCCTGTTGATGGCCATGAGCCTGTTCCTGTTCATCATGGCCTGCCTGTTCTTTGCCGTGCCCCTGGTCATGTTCGGCGGGCTGCCGATGGGACGCTCGATCACGGCCAGTCTGACCGCTTGCCTGCAGAATCTCACGGCGATGCTGGGCCTGCTGCTGGCCACCATCGCCCTCGGCATGGCCATGGGGATCATCCTGGCGATCGTCCTGCCCTTCCTGAGCCTGGCCCTGGGTCAGTTCGGTGCCTTTCTCGCCCAGCTGGTCATGATGGCCGCCACCCTGTTCGTTCAGCTGGTGCTGACGGGCGCCCAGTACCAGGCCTTTCGCGACGTCTGGGGATGGGAACCACGGCCGGATTCCGGCCCCGGTGATGATCAGCTGCTCGCCTGAAGCGGCGATTCAGTCCGCGCCGGAGTCGGTGGCTTCGGCGCTCGGGCGTACCAGCACCCGCGACATCACGATGCCCAGCTCGTAGAGCAGCCAGACCGGCAGGGCCAGCAGGGTCTGGGAGAACATGTCGGGTGGGGTGACGAGCATGGCCACCGTGAACACCCCGATCACCACGTAGCCACGAACGCGCGCCAGTCCCTGGGGCGTGACCACGCCGATGGCGACCAGCACGATCGTGGCGACCGGCACCTGGAAGGCGACGCCGAAGGCGATGAACAGGGTCAGCACGAAATCGAGGTAGCGATTGATGTCGGTCATCACCGACACGCCCTCCGGCGCCATCGCCGTGAAGAAGGCGAAGATCACCGGAAACACCACGAAATAGGCAAAGGCACAGCCCGCGTAGAAGAGCAGCACCGAGGCCGCCAGCAGGGGGCGGGCGAGGCGCTGTTCGTGGCGATACAGGCCTGGGGCCACGAAAGCCCAGAGCTGATAGAGCACGGCCGGCATGGCCAACAGGATGCCGAGCAGCATGACCAGCTTGAAGGGCGCGAAGAACGGCGAGGTCACGTCGATCGCGATCATGCTCGAGCCTTCCGGCAGCTGACGCACCAGGGGCTCGGAAAACAGGGTGTAGAGTGGCCGCGAGAAGGGCACCAGCACCAGCACCGCCACGGTGACGGCCAGCAGGGCCTTGAGCACGCGACCGCGCAGTTCGAGCAGGTGCTCGATCAGGGTCAGCTCGCGATCGGTCTCACTCGTCTCGCTCACGCTCCACATCCTTGCTGGCGCCCGGCTGATCGCGAGTGATTTCCTTGCCCGTCACGGCCGCCTCGACGTCGGCGCGCGCCTTGCGCGCGGCCTCCATGATGCGGCGATTGTGCTCGTTATCGAGCTCGGCCTGGAACTCCCGGCGCAGGTTCTGCCAGGCACCGGAAGCCATGCGATGCATCTTGCCCACTCCGCGGGCGAGCTCGGGCAGCCGACGCGGCCCGACCACCAGCAGGGCGATCACGGCAAGCAGCATCAGCTCGGTGAAGCCGATGTTCCCCATCGGGAGCGATCAGGGATTCTTGGGAGACTGGTCCGAGGAATCGGATCCGGCGTCGGAGCGATTCTGATCGTCGTCGGCATTTTCGCCCACGCCCTTGCGGAACTCGCGGATCGCGCCGCCCAGATCACTGCCCAGGCTGCGAATCTTCTTGGTGCCGAAGACCAGTAGGACGATCAGAAGAATGATGACCAGTTGAAACGGGCTGATAGGCATGGCGGTAGAACTCGAAGTGGCCGTGGTTCGTCAGTGTATCAGCTGTGGCGACTGCGCAGCTGCACGACGGCCAGGCCGAGCAGTACGAGCATCAGGCTCAATATGGCGGCCGGTGACAGCGCGGGAACGGCCAGCGGGGATCCGGCCCCTGCCAGGCCGCAACCGACCGGCGAACTCACGGCCAGGGATTCGAAGCCGACGATGGTCTCGGCCACCTGTTCGGCTCGCCCCGATTCGGGGTCGATGCGCAGAATCGCGCTGGGGAAATCGCCACCCGGAACGGCCCGACGATCGGTGATCGCCCAGAGCACTCCGTCTTCGTCGAAGGCCAGCCCGGCGTTGTTGTAGGGCAAGGCCGCGTCGCCGAGCGGGCCGACCAGCTGTGCGGAGCCGGAGTTCAGGTCGATCGAATACAGGTTGGGGGCCAGCGCGCGGCCAGCCGCGTCCAGTCCCACGCCGATGCCGTAGGCACGGTCACCGATGATGGCCAGATCGGAGATCGGCGCACCGAGGTCGCCGGCCTCACCGACGGCCGTCAATTCACCGGAAGCCAGGTCGGCCCGGAACAATCGCTGCTGACCGCTCGAAATGACCCAGGCACGCCCCGAACAATCCATGGCCATCCCGAAATCGAGGTTTTCAGACTGGGCCACGCCCATGTTGGAGCGATTGGTCTGTCCGCCGACCGGGATGGCCAGACCGGAAGTCTGACTGACCCGGACCAGGGTCTTGCTGTCATCGTCGGCACCGAACAGGGTGCCGGAGGCATCCAGGGCCAGGCCCTCCAGATCGAAGAAGCCGGTCCAGCCGATGTACTCCGCCTCGCCGGTGGCCAGATCGACTCGCCATAGCGCGTCCACGCGCTGTGAATCGACTTCGTTGCCACGGGAATTGACCGCCAGACCATAAGGCCCCGCCCACGCGAGAACACTGCACGCCAGAAGGGCGAGCAGGGCAAGCGAACGAAGCAGGGCCATGGGTGCGCTACGCACGTCGGGCATTTCCATCCGAGACTGGGGCCAGAAGCATAGCAGAGTCCGCGTCAAAAGCCCACAGCCTCGGGGCGGCGCGCCGGAGACCGTCAGCGCTCACTGCGCGGCCGGTAGAATGGTGGTCATCGATGAAGACTCGGTCCCGGAAAACGAAATGAGCAAAGCCAAGCTGATCACCACGCGCGAAGCCACCCGCCAGGTCCCGGCCCACTGCAAGGCCCCGAGAGCAGCGATCCTGATGGTCAATCTGGGAACGCCGGACGAGCCCACGGCACCCGCGCTGCGACGCTACCTGCGCCAGTTCCTCAGCGATCCGCGGGTGATCGAGGTCCCGAAGCCGATCTGGTGGTTCATCCTCAACGGCATCATCCTGCCCTTCCGCGCGCCGAAGTCGGCCAGGGCCTATGCGTCGATCTGGACCGAACACGGCTCACCGCTGCTGATCAACAACCGCCGCCTGGCCGACGAACTGCAGCGCGAGTTGCACAGGACCCTGCCCCGGGTCGATGTCATGCTCGCCATGAGCTACGGCCAGCCCTCCATCGACCAGGCCATCGACCGCCTGCGCGCCGAGAACATCCAGCGGCTGCTGGTCCTGCCGCTGTACCCGCAATACTCGGCCACGACCACGGCCTCGGTCTTCGATGCAGTGACCCGCTCACTCGGCCGCCTGCGCTGGCTGCCGGAAGTCCGCTTCATCAATGACTACTGCAACGAGCCGGACTGGCTGGACGCGATCGCCGCCAGCATTCGAGATCATCAGAGCCAGCACGGCCAGGCCGATCAACTGCTGTTCTCCTTTCACGGCATTCCGAAGCGCAATCTCCAGGCCGGCGACCCTTACTACTGCCAATGCCAGGCCAGCGCACGCCAGATCGCCGAGCGCCTGCAGATGCCCGACAGCCAATGGAAGCTCAGCTTCCAGTCGCGCCTGGGCAAGGCCGAGTGGCTCAAGCCCTACACCGACGAGACTCTGCGCACGATGGCGAAGAACGGCGTCAAGCGGGTCCAGGTCATCTGCCCGGGCTTTTCCATCGACTGCCTGGAAACCCTGGAGGAGATCGCCGAGGAGAATCGCGAAGAGTTCATCGAGGCGGGCGGTCAGGAACTCGAATACATTCCCTGCCTGAACGACAGCCCGGCCCACGTCAAGCTGCTGGCCAATCTGTGCCGCAAGCACGGCCAGGGCTGGCCGGAATTCGCCGGCCAGCGGGCCGCGGGCGAGGACGCGCTGAAAGCGCGCGTCGAACGTGCCGACCAGGCCGCCGAACGCCTGAATCTGGGTTGATTCGAGCCGATGTCCTACGTCAGTGCACCGCAATCAGCCGATGCCGCTCGAATCGCCTCGCGGCAAGCTGTCTCATCCGAAGCGGCTTGACGAGAACCCCATGAGCAGCACCACCCCGGAACGCGACCCGCAACGAATCCTGGAGCGGGTCTTCGGCTACCAGGCCTTCCGTGGCCAGCAGCGCGCGATCGTCGACTCCATCATCGACGGCCGCCATGCCCTGGTCCTGATGCCCACGGGTGGCGGAAAGTCCCTGTGCTATCAGATTCCGGCCCTGGCACGGCGGGGCACGGCCGTCGTGGTCTCACCGCTGATCGCCCTGATGCGAGACCAGGTCGAAGCCCTGACCCACAACGGCGTGGCCGCCGCCGTATTGAACTCCAGTCTGGACGCGGCCACGCGCCAGCAGACCGAGCGCGACCTGGTCGAAGGTCGCCTGGACTTGATCTACATCGCTCCGGAACGCCTGCTGCGCGAGCCGATGCTGCGTCTGCTCGAGCAGACCGAGCTGTCCCTGATCGCCATCGACGAGGCCCACTGCGTCTCCCAATGGGGACACGACTTCCGACCCGAATACCTGAAGCTGGGGGTGCTGGGCGAGCGCTTTCCGGACGTGCCGCGCCTGGCCCTGACGGCCACCGCCGACGAGCGCACCCGGGCCGAGATCCGGCGCTGCCTGCTGCCCGCCGAGGCCGAGACCTTCATCGACAGCTTCGACCGGCCGAACATCCGCTACCGCGTCGGCCTGAAGCACCGCGCGCGCGAGCAGCTGCTGAGTTTCATCCAGAACGAGCACGCCGGCGAGTCCGGCATCGTCTACTGCTTTTCGCGCCGCAAGACCGAGCAGACGGCGGCCTGGCTGAGCGGCAATGGCGTTCGCGCCCTGCCCTACCATGCCGGGCTCGGCGACGAAGAGCGGCGGCAGCACCAGGATCGCTTCATCCGCGAGGACGGTCTGGTCATCTGCGCCACGATCGCCTTCGGCATGGGCATCGACAAGCCCGACGTGCGCTTCGTCGCCCACCTCGACCTGCCCAAGAGCATGGAGGCCTATTACCAGGAGACCGGGCGCGCCGGCCGCGACGGCCTGCCCGCCGATGCCTGGATGGTCTACAGCCTGGCCGATATCGTGCAGATTCGCCAGCTGCTGGATCAGTCCGGCGCCGGCGAAGCGCAGAAGCGTCTCGAGCGCGAACGCCTCGAAGCCCTGCTGGCCTACTGCGAACATGCCGGGTGCCGGCGCCCGGCCCTGCTCGCCTACTTCGACGAGACCCACCCCGGGCACTGCGGAAACTGCGACAACTGCCAGACCCCGCCCACGACCTGGGATGCCACCGAAGCCGCGCGCAAACTGCTGAGCTGCGTCTACCGCACCGGCCAGCGCTTCGGCGCCGGACACCTGGTCGACGTGCTGCTCGGCAAGGACAGTGATCGCATGCGCCAGTTCGGCCACGATCAGCTGAGTGTCCACGGCATCGGCACCGAGCACGACAAGGCCACCTGGCATTCGGTCGTCCGCCAGCTGCTGGCCCTGGGCTACCTGCGCCCGGATCCCGAAGGCCACGGCGGTCTGGTGCTCGACGACAGCTGCCGCGAACTGCTCCGCGGCGAGCAGAAACTCACCCTGCGCGAGGACATCCGGCCGGCCGGTCGCAAGCGCGCCGTCAAGGCGCGAGCCGACGTCGACACCGGATCACCGCTCTGGCAGGCCCTGCGCCAGTGGCGCACGGCCACGGCCGGTGAAGAAGGCGTGCCACCCTACGTGATCTTTCATGACGCCACGCTGGCGGCCATCGTCGAAGCGGAACCCGAGTCTCTGGACGAGCTGGCGGGCATCAGCGGCGTCGGACGCCACAAGCTCGATCGCTACGGCGAGCAGGTTCTCGAGGTCCTCGCCTCAATTCAGACCTGAATCGCCCTGCGTGTCCTCGGGCGGCGGCTGCGCGACCAGATCGTAGCTGACCAGTGACCACTCGGCATCGTCGTCGACCCCACCGCTGTTGATCCAGCGCGCCTCGTACCAATAGCCCTGCCAGGTGAAGCGCCGGCTGCGAACTTCGCCGGGCACGGCGGGGTTGTAGCCGGGCGGCGGCACTTCGAACAGATCGGGCAGCGGCAGGCGCTCCAACCACTCCGGCGCATAGGCCCGCAGTAGCTCGCGATAGCGCTCCTCCCACCGGCCGGGGCTGCCGACCCGGCGCTCGGGATGATCGAGGTGGGCGGCCAGCAGCAGCCAGCGCTGACCCGACCAGGCCGCGAGCAGCTGCATCTCCCAGCCATCGTCGGTGTAGCGGTACATTTCGCTCCGATCTCCGGTCTGCCGCGCCGGTCCGGCCTGGGCCAGAGTCTCGGAGAGGAGGCTCGTCAGGCGGGTGAAATCGGGATCGTCCTGAGCAGACAGTGATGCGCTCAGGCACAGCAGCAGGATCCATCCGAAGGGGCGCAGGCAGCTCATTGGCGCTACCATACCCGGATGACCCCGCAACGCAAAGCCCGGATCGAGGCCATCGCTGCCTGCCGGCAACCCGACCTGACCGTGTTCATGGAGCGGGTGCACAAACCGCACAACGTCTCCGCCGTTCTGCGCACCTGCGATGCCGTCGGCATCATGCGCGCCCATGCCGTACCCGCCGGAGGCACCCTGCCCAAGCTCAACCACACCTCCGGCGGTGCCCAGCGATGGATCGAGCTGGTGCGCCATCGGGACAGCGCAGAAGGCCTGAAGGCACTCAAGCAACAGGGCTTCCGCCTGTACGCGGCGCATTTTTCCGAGCAGGCGATCGACTTTCGCACGCCGGACTACACGAAACCCACGGCGATTGTTCTGGGCACGGAAAAATTCGGCGTCAGCGACGAAACCGCCACGCTGGTCGATGAACACATCGCCATCCCGATGCACGGCATGGCGCAGTCGCTCAATGTCTCGGTCGCTACCGCCCTGGTGCTGTACGAAGCCGAGCGCCAGCGTCGCGGCGCCGGCATGTACGAACCCCGATCACTGGCCGAAGAGCCCTGGAAATCCCTCGCCACCGACTGGATCCAACGCGACCTCGACCGCTACAGGAAGCCAGCCCCGAAGCGTCCGTAGAGGCCGACCGAAGGCGAGATCGGGTAGGGAAGCTCTGAATAACCATGCTCGGGCGCCCGACGAACCCTGCTCATGGATACAGCAGCGTCTCGTTCCAGACCCCGTCACTCAACTCGAAACACACGCGCTCGTGCAGGCGGAATTCCCGCCCGTACCAGAACTCGACGCGGCGCGGACGGACTCGGAAACCCGACCAGTGTTCCGGCCGCGGGACCTCACGGCCTTCGAAACGGGCCTCGATCTCGGCGATGCGATCGAGCAGCTCCTGGCGGCTTTCCAGGGCCTGGGACTGACGCGAGGCCCAGGCGCCGATCTGGCTGCCTCGCGGCCGGCTCGCGAAGTACGCATCGGCCTCGACCGGGCTGACCGGTTCGGCCACGCCATCGACCAGCACCTGTTCTTCCAGCTCGCGCCACCAGAACACCAGTGACACATGCGGGCACTGGGCCAGATGGCGGCCCTTGCGCGAGTTCAGGTTGGTGTAGAACACGAAGCCGTCCAGGTCGGCGTCCTTGAGCAGCACCGTGCGCGCCGCGGGCCGACCTTCCGCATCCACCGTGGACAGGTTCATGGCCGTCGGCTCGGGCAGATTGGCCGCCCTGGCGCGCTCGAAACCTTCCCGGAAACGCTGCAGCATGGCTTCGGTCATTTGCTGATTCATGATTGCTCCTCGATCAGTTCTCGATAGCCCGAGCGGTAGTCGGGGTGAATGAAGTCGTAACCGCTGTCTCGCAGGCGCTGGTTGCGGATGCGCTTGCCGGCAGCTCCGGCTCCGTCGGGATCGCGCCGGGGGGCGGCGAGGCCGAGCTCGGCGGCCAACCAGTCCAGCACCTCGCATCGGGGGCTGGGTCGATCGTCGCTGGCGCAGAGCACGGGGCCCAGGTCCGGTCGTTCGAGCAGATGGGCCAATACGCCCGCCACATCGTCGGCATGTATCCGATTGGTCCACTCTGGTGGCCGTTCTCGGCACCGCGCCTGACCGCCGGCGAGCTGGCGCAGCAACCAGGTCCGGCCCGGGCCGTAGATGCCGGAACAGCGCAGGACGCGACCGCCGGCCTCCCGCGCCAGTGCCTCCGCTTCGAGCAGGATCCTGCCGTTGAAGCCAGCGGGCTCGGTGGCGGACTCCTCATCGACCCAGGCGCCATCGTCCTGGCCATAGACGGCCGTGCTCGAGACCATGATCAGGTCACGGAAGCGGCTTGCCGCGAGCAGGTGGCGAAGGCCCTCGACGTAGATGGCCCGATACGCCTCCGGCCTGCGCTCGGGAGGTGTGGCCTGATAGACGATCGCATCGTAGTCGGACGCAAGACCCGCGAGCGTTGCAGGGCGCGTCAGGTCAGCCGCCAGGGGACGGATTCGGGATGGCAGGCGAGAAGGATCACGACGGAGTCCGGTGACCTCCCAGAGGTCCGGGTCCAGTCGATCCGCCAGGCGTTGCCCCAGATCACCGCAGCCGGCGATCAGGAGGCGCTTCATGAGTTGGCCGTGGCCAGATCGTCGTTGCCGGCACCCGGATCATCGTTTCGCGGGGGCCCTTCACGCGGCGGCAGGGTTCTCAGCCAGATCAGCCAGACCACCAGGGCATCGAGGATGATCAGGGCCTGCCAGAGATACAGGTGGAACCACTCGAACCAGGTCATGTTCCACTGGCCCATGTAGAACAGGCTGATGATGCGAACCAGGTTGAGGCCCTGGATGGCCACGAAACCGATGAAGAAGCCGATCAGCTTGCGCTTGAACGAGGCGGGAAAGGCGAAGATCGCCGCGAACAGGATGATCAGGGCTTCGACCCCGTTGCAACCGGGCTCGATGCTGATGCCGAAGCCCGTCGCGTTGTCCCAGATCTGCTTGCCGGCCGAGGTCACCCCATCGTCGAACAATTCGATGATGAACACGCTGATATGAGCGATGACCGCCGTGAACGGCAGGATCACATGGTCCTGCACGGGTTTGAGCACTTCGATCGTGAACAGGCCGAGAATCAGAACCACGAACAGGATGGAAAAACGCAGCATCGGGGCACACGAAAGCCAGCAACAGGAAGCGGCAGTTTAGCAAATGCCCGCCACCGACTTGTCACGTCCAGGCCGACACGCGAGGCCCGGCGAATCGAAGCGAACGTGGTAGCATGCGTGCTGTTACCAACGACGTCCCGCACGGATTCACCGACGCTCATGCCGCGCATCTTCCTGATCGGTCCGATGGGATCGGGCAAGACCACCGTGGGCCGGTTTCTGGCCGAACGTCTGGGTCTGGAATTCATCGACCTCGACCAGGCCATCGAGCGCCGCTGCGGCGTGGAAGTCCGTACGATCTTCGACATCGAAGGCGAACAGGGCTTTCGCGCCCGCGAGCAGGCCATGCTCGACGAATTGACCCAGCGCGATGACGTGCTGCTGGCCACGGGCGGTGGCAGCATCCTCGACGCGGAGAATCGCCGCCTGCTGCGCGAGCGCGGTCTGGTGGTCTGGTTGAAGACCCGGGTCGATCAGCAGATTCGGCGGCTGGAGAAGGACCAGCGCCGACCCCTGCTACAGGCTCCTGATCGGGAAGAACGACTGCAGCGGCTGGCCAGGGAGCGCGACCCCCTGTACGCCGAATGCGCCCATCTGGTGATCCGTTCCGACAACGTCGTGCCCGTGCAGATGGCCGCCCGAGCCGAACAGCAGATCCGTGCCCACCTGAACCAGGGAAGCCCTTAGATGAAAGTCATCCAGGTTCGTCATGCCGGGGGCGAATACCCGGTCTACGTCGGTCAGGGCCTGCTGGGCATGACCAGCATCCTCGACCGCCACCTCGAAGGCCGAGTGCTGGTGGTCAGCGACCAGAACGTCGCGAAGCACTATCTGGATCGACTGCGCCCGACCCTGAGCAGGATCCAGCACAAGCGCAAGATCATTCTGCCAGCCGGCGAGGAATACAAGACGGTCGCCAGCTGGCAACGCATCCTCGATGAACTGGTCGAGCTGAAGGCCCAGCGCGACGCGACCATTCTCGCCCTCGGCGGTGGCGTGGTCGGCGACATGGCGGGCTTTGCCGCGGCCAGCTACATGCGCGGCATTCGCGTGATCCAGATGCCGACTACCCTGCTCGCCCAGGTCGACGCGGCGGTCGGCGGCAAGACCGGCGTCAATCACCCCCAGGGCAAGAATCTGATCGGCGCCTTCCACCAGCCCGCTGCCGTGATCGCCGACCTCGATACGCTGCAGACCCTCGACGAGCGCGACTATCGGGCCGGCCTGGCCGAAGTGGTCAAGTACGGCGCCATCCGCGACCCGGGTTTCTTCGCCTGGCTGGACGCCCGCGCCGACGCCCTGGCCGCTCGCGTCCCCGACGCCCTGGTCGAAGCGGTCTACCAGTCGGTGCGCAACAAGGCCGAAGTGGTCGCCGCCGACGAGAAGGAGGCCGGCCAGCGCGCCCTGCTGAACTTCGGCCACACCTTCGGCCATGCCCTGGAGACCTTCACCGCCTACCAGCGCTATCGCCATGGTGAAGCGGTAGCCATCGGCATGGTCCTGGCCGCCCGCCTGAGCGAATTCCTGGGCCGCTGCCCGACCGGCACCAGCGACCGCCTCGAAAGGCTGCTCCAGCGACTCGGCCTCGACACCCGCCTGCCGGCCGATGCCGACCCCGACCGCCTGCTCAACCTGATGCGCCTGGACAAGAAGAACCGGGCCGACCAGATCCGCCTGATCCTGCTCGACGACATCGGACAGGCCAGCGTCACACCCTGCCCGGCTGACGATATCCGCGAAGTGCTGGTCAAGTGACGAAAAAACAAAGTCAAATTCAAAAACAGACTCACCACAGAGGCACAGAGTACACAGAGAGAAAAGTGATCAAATTTCTTTTTCTCCGTGTCTCCGTGCCTCTGTGGTGAATGCATTTTTTTAGGAGTTCAGGACACTGCAATGACTTCTAGTTCTTCGATCAAAGACTCCCTGTTCATGAAGGCGCTTCGGCGCGAGCCCACCGAACGCCGCCCGATGTGGCTGATGCGCCAGGCCGGGCGCTACCTGCCGGAATACCGCGCCACCCGCGCCAAGGCCGGCAGCTTTCTGAAGCTGGCCGGCAACCCGGAGCTCGCCTGCGAGGTCACGCTGCAGCCGATCGAACGCTACGGCTTCGATGCGGCGATCCTGTTTTCCGACATCCTGATCCTGCCGCACGCGATGGGGCTCGGGCTGGGTTTCCAGGCCGGCGAAGGCCCCTACTTCGAGCGTCCCGTGCGAACGCCCGACGACGTCGCCGCCCTGCCCACGCCGGACCCCAAAGACGACACGGGCTATGTCATGGAGGCCGTGCGCCTGATCCGCCGGGACCTGCCCGAGGGCACGCCCCTGATCGGCTTCGCCGGCAGCCCCTGGACCGTGGCCACCTACATGATCGAGGGTCGCTCGAGCAAGGACTTCGCCAACGCCAAGAAGCTGCTCCTCGGCGCGCCCGAGGCCGCCCATCAGCTGATGAACCACCTGGCCGACACCACCGCCGATTACCTCGCCGCCCAGGTCGAGGCCGGCGCCGATGCCCTGATGATCTTCGACTCCTGGGGCGGTGCCCTGTCGCCAACGCTGTATCGGGACTATTCCCTGGCCTCGCAGCAGCGCATCGTCGACCGGCTGAAGGAGCGCTGCCCTGACACCCCGCTGATCCTGTTCGGCAAGGGCTGTGGCCAGCACCTGGAGCTACTCGCCGACACGGGCTGCCAGGGCCTGGGCGTGGACTGGACCATGGACCTGAGCGAAGCGCGCGAGCGCGTCGGCCATCGCGTGGCCCTGCAGGGCAACCTCGACCCCGCAGTGCTACTGACCAGCCCGGAGATCATCCAGGCCGAGACCCGCCGCGTCCTCGACAGCTTCGGCGACGGCCCGGGCCATATCTTCAATCTGGGCCACGGGATCACCCCCGAGGTGCCGCCGGAGCACGTCGAGGTGCTGGTGGAGACGGTCAGAAGCCGGACCTTCTGAAGGGGTCCGGGGGCGTCGATCGTCTTGTCGATCGTCGCGTTGACGGAGATCGCTGGGACATGGTCCTGCATTGATTCGACGATCCAGACCGGGTACCTATCGGGCGCAGCGTGTTGGGGAGCCATCGGCCGTAGGGTGGTCGGCGATGGCTGCAATATGCGTGCGTCGGGTTCCTGGTGGTGGATTCATCATCTCGTCGTCGAGGCGACGGAGATGTCTGCAACATGGTCCGTCGGGCGCGTGGGCCCGACCTACCTCGGGGCTTCGGTCAGGCGTGGTGTGGACGGCGGGCTGGATCGTCGGGTTGACGGAGATAGCGGGCGTATGGTCCGTCGGGCGCACACGCGGTCGGTCTTCGGCGCAGCGCTTCTGGCCTCCGGCCAACCGCACTACGCCTCCGATCTGCGCTGGGCCGACCTACATTGGGCTCGATGTCGAACGAAGGCAACCCGGATTTACGGATGCCGTTGCCAAAACCACGATCGACAACGTCCGATCGAAGCCCACGGTAGGTCGGGGCCACGTCCCCGACGGTCCATGCCCCAACCATCTCCAACAACTCGACGGCGAGATGCTGCAATCCCCACCGAAAACCCGACGCGCGGATATCGCGGCCAGCACATGAAACCGAACGGAGCCCACGCTGCGTTGATTCGACGATTCCTGACCGGGTGCTCATCGGGCGCAGCGTGTTGGGGAACCATCGGCCGTAGGGTGGTCGGCGATGGCTGCAATATGCGTGCGTCGGGTTCTTCGCTAATGCTGCGCGATTGCGCCGTCGGGTTTGCGGAGATGGCTGAGAGATGGACAGGGACATGGTCCGTCGGGCGTGTGAGCCCGACCTACTCGTCGCGGCTTCGATCGGGCACGGCGCAGGCCGGAGCTAGCCGTCGCCTGGATCCAGAAGCTGGTCCGTTCCCGGTCGAGGGCGATAAGGCAGCGGCTGACCCGTCCGTTCGACATGCCGACGGTTGAGCTCCTGCAGCAGCTCGGATTCGAAGATGTCGAGGAGCATGAGCTCTTCACGACTGAACTCGCGCCGGAGGTTATAGCCAGGGTACATTGCTGTCCAATCTCCCATCGCCTGCGCGACCTGCAGCCAGGCGACCGCTGCCAGCCGGTCCCGCTCGACCCCGCCGGCCCCGGCCAGGTAGATCATCGCAATCTGCTGGGCCGCCTCGATGCTGCCCTGAGAGGCTGCCTCCATGAACCACTCGATGCCCTCGACACCCCGGTCGCGGTTGTGCGCCAGACGTACCCCGAACTCGAACTGGGCGAAGGGATCGCCGGCTTCCGCCAGGGCCCGAAGTTCCTCGTCGCTCATCCGAACAACGGCATCGCGCACGCGCATGGGCACCTGCAGCGTGGCTTCGCGCCATTCGGCCATGGCCGCTTCGGCGGGTGGCAGGGTGGGCCGTCTGTCGTCAGCGGACGCTGTCGGCTCGGAGCGAGCCTGGCCAGGCTCCGGGGCCGAATTCGATATTGGAGCGGATTCCGGGGACTCGAGCACAAGCGCATCGCTCGAGTCCGACAGCATCGGCTCGAGCGCCGGGACGGACGTTGCGGGCGCGCCCTGGGGCGGAGGCATCGGTGCCGGACCCTGCAGCCGAAAAAGCCACGCCAGCAGCAGAGCGAAGCCAACAAGCAATGCAATCGCAAGACGAAGGCGGTTCACAGGCAACGCTCGACGGAAACCAGCACCTATCGCGGACCGACGTCTTGCAACAGCGAAACCGGCTTCAGTTCGAAGGCATGGAGCCTGGCATCGGCGCTGACGCCGTAACGGCTCATGATGGGAAACGAGGTCGAGCCGGGTTCATCAAGAAACAGATCGAAGACGCGCCGAGTCTCCTCCAGCGCCTGCAGGGTCCTCGATTCGACATCGATGAACTCCTGAACGAGCTGCACGCGAATCCGGCCCTGGTCCCCCGGGCCCACATCGACCGGGGTGGAGAACTCGACCAGGACTCCGATGTTGCCCTCCAGCTTCGCGTCGGCGGCCGCGATCAGGCGGTCAACGTTCAACCAGAAGCCCTCGTAGGCCTCGAGGGAGAAACCCCGCTCGGACCGATAGGAAGCAAACAGTTCATCGAAGGCGACACTCAGGTCGAGCGCATCGACGTCGAAATTGAACGACGCTGACCCACCCCCGCGACCGGCGTGCGACTGCAACCAGCCCTCCACCGGCGCGAACAACAGCATGGCCAAGGCCACATAGGGCTCCGCCTCGAACAGACGATCGAAGTCCTGGCGCCTTCCATCCAGCCCCAGGCCGAAGGGAAAGCGATGGCTGTCACGATCGGCCTCCGTAAAAGCGGGACACAGGTAGATGCTCTCGGGATAGTCCAGCGGAAGACTCAGCTGCGCCGACGCGGGCGGTGTATGCAGCCCCAGCGACAGGCCACCCAGAAGTACGAGAAGGCTGGAATAACGAATCCACCACGGCTTGTTCATGAAACCCTCCTGATAACGGCAACGGGCATTTATAGCCAATCGCTTACAGAGACCTCACTCCCCGATCAGCGATCCGATCGGCCGGCGTCTCATCAAAGAGCTTGGGGCAAGAAACGAGATAGACAAGCAGGCGGAATCCGATCATGCCGGCCTTTTACCGAGCGTGGTGCGAGCCCCGGTGCTCAGCCGTCAAGTTTACGGAGGTGTCTGCAACTTGGTCTGCAATATGCGTGCGTCGGGTTCCTGGTGGTGGATTCATCATCTCGTCGTCGAGGCGACGGAGATGTCTGCAACATGGTCCGTCGGCCACGTGGGGCCGACCTACGTCGGGGCTTCGGTCAGGCGTGGTGCGGATGGCGGGCTGGATAGTCGGGTTGACGGAGATAGCGGGCGTATGGTCCTACGACCAACCGCACTACGCCTCCGGCCTGCGCTAGGCCGACCTACATTGGGCTCGATGTCGAACGAAGGCAACCCGGATTTACGGATGCCGTTGCCAAACCCACGATCGACAGCGCCCGATCGAAGCCTGCGGTAGGTCGGGGCCACTGTCCACGTCCCCGACGGTCCATGCCCCAACCATCTCCAACAACTCGACGGCGAGATGCTGCAATCCCCACCGAACATCCGACGCGCGGATATCGCGGCCAGCACATGAAACCGAACGGAGCCCGCGCTGCGTTGATTCGACGATTCCTGACCGGGTGCTCATCGGGCGCAGCGTGTTGGGGAACCATCGGCTGTAGGGTGGCCGGCGATGGCTGCAATATGCTTGCGTCGGGTTCTTCGCTAATGCTGCGCGATTGCGCCGTCGGGTTTGCGGAGATGGCTGAGAGATGGACCGTCGGCCACGTGGGGCCGACCTACTCGATGGGCTTCGAATGAGCGTGGTACGGATCGGCAAACCCAGACGGAGCTGCCAGGTTTCTCCAGCCATTGGAGCACCTGGCCTACAGCCAACCGCACTACGCCTCCGATCTGCGCTGGGCCGACCTACATTGGGCTCGATGCCGAACGAAGGCAACCCGGATTGCCGGATGCCGTTGCCAAACCCACGATCGACAAGGCCCGATCGAAGCCCACGGTAGGTCGGGGCCACGTCCCCGACGGTCCATGCCCCAACCATCTCCAACAACTCGACGGCGAGATGCTGCAATCCCCACCGAAAACCCGACGCGCGGATATCGCGGCCAGCACATGAAACCGAACGGAGCCCGCGCTGCGTTGATTCGACGATTCCTGACCGGGTGCTCATCGGGCGCAGCGTGTTGGGGAACCATCGGCTGTAGGGTGGCCGGCGATGGCTGCAATATGCGTGCGTCGGGTTCTTCGCGAAGGCTGCGCGATTGCGCCGTCCGGTTTGCGGAGATGGCTGAGAGATGGACCGTCGGGCGCGTGGGCCCGACCTACGTCGGGGCGTCGGTCAAGCGTGGTGCGGATGGCGGGCTGGATCGTCGGGTTGACGGAGATAGCGGGCGCATGGTCCGTCGGGCGCACGCGCGGTCGGTCTTCGGCGCAGCGCTTCTGGCCTCCGGCCAATCGCGCTACGCCTCCGACCTGCACTGGCCCGACCTACGTCGGGGCTTCGGTCAGGCGTGGTGTGGACGGCGGGTTTCGGTCGTCGGCCGGACGGGAATGTTCGGGGCATGGCCCTCGAAGCTGTCAGGCAACGCAATGAAAAAGGGGCGCCGAAGCACCCCTTTTTCCTGACTTTCTCTGCGTCTCCGCGAGAGGCCGCCTTTCGGCGCTCGAACTTATTCGAGGTCGAGGAAGCTCCGCAGCTGCTCCGAGCGGGTCGGGTGGCGCAGCTTTCTGAGGGCCTTGGCTTCGATCTGACGGATGCGCTCGCGGGTGACGTCGAACTGCTTGCCCACTTCCTCGAGGGTGTGGTCCGTGTTCATGTCGATGCCGAAGCGCATGCGCAGCACCTTGGCTTCGCGCGGGGTCAGGCCGCCGAGGACCTTCTGCACCGTGTCGGTCAGGCCGGTGGTGGTGGCCGTGTCGACGGGCGAGAGGATGTTGACGTCCTCGATGAAATCGCCCAGATGCGAATCTTCGTCGTCGCCGATCGGCGTCTCCATGGAGATCGGCTCCTTGGCGATCTTGAGCACCTTGCGGACCTTGTCCTCGGGCATTTCCATGCGCTCGGCCAGCTCGTCCGGGGTCGGCTCGCGACCCATCTCCTGCAGCATCTGGCGGGAGACGCGGTTGAGCTTGTTGATCGTCTCGATCATGTGCACGGGGATGCGGATCGTGCGCGCCTGGTCGGCGATCGAGCGGGTGATGGCCTGACGAATCCACCAGGTGGCGTAGGTCGAGAACTTGTAGCCGCGGCGGTATTCGAACTTGTCGACGGCCTTCATCAGGCCGATGTTGCCCTCCTGGATCAGGTCCAGGAACTGCAGACCGCGGTTGGTGTATTTCTTGGCGATCGAGATCACCAGTCGCAGGTTGGCCTCGACCATTTCCTTCTTGGCGCGGCGGGCCATGGCCTCACCGATCGACATGGATCGGTTCAATTCGCGCAGCTCGGCGATCGAGACGCGCTGGGCGGTCTCGAACTTGGCCAAGCGCTCCTGCAGCTCGGCGATCTCGTCCTGGTAATCCTTCAGGGCGCGGCCCCACTTGGTCTGGCGCTTGACCAGGCCGGCCAGCCACTCGGGATCGGACTCGTTGTCCTGGAAGCTCTTGATGAACTCCTTGCGCGGCATGCCGGCGCGCTCGACGCAGATCGACATGATGCGGCGTTCGATGTCGCGGATGATGGCGACGTGGAAGCGCATGCGGTCGATCAGGTGGTCGAACATCCGCGGCGGCAGCTTCAGACGCATGAACTGCTCGGAAATCTGGTCCTTGAGTTCGTTGGTCTTCTTGCCGTTCGGACCGTAGCGGTCGTAGAGCTTGATGAAGCTTTCGTGCAAGCGACTCATCTCGTCGAAGAACTGGGCGACCTGCTCCGGGTCCGGGCCCGTGTTGACGGTCGGGGCCGGCTTGTCGTCGTCCTCGTCCTCTTCGTCGGCGTACTCGGCCTCTTCGGCCACGGCCGCTTCCATCGTGTCTTCCGAGATGAGGTCCATCTCGGCGAGCAGGGTCGGGTCGATGAAACCGGACACGAGCTCGTTCAGACGCTGGTTGCCCGCCTTCCAGACCTCGGCCTCTTCGAGCAGGGCGGCGACGGTGCCAGGGAAGCGTGACAGGGCCATGTTGACCTGATTGAGGCCGTCCTCGATGCGCTTGGCGATCGAGATTTCACCTTCGCGGGTCAGCAGATCGACGGACCCCATTTCGCGCATGTACATGCGCACCGGGTCGGTCGTGCGTCCGAGCTCGGATTCGACCGCGGCCAGGGCGGCTTCCGCCTCCTGCTGAGCGGTTTCGTCATCCGTGTCGGAGCTGGCCGAGTCGTTCAGGATCAGGGCATCGGCGTCTTCGGGCGCTTCCTCGAAGACCTTGATGCCCATGTCGTTGATCATGTTGATGATGTCTTCGATCTGTTCCGGATCGACGATGTCATCGGGCAGATGGTCGTTGACCTGGGCATAGGTCAACCACTGGCCTTGTTCGCGGCCTTTTTCGATCAACTGCTTGAGCTGTGAGGGACGAGGTGCGTTTTCCATATCAACTACTAATTCGGTTGGTCACTGTCTTCCAGGCGCAAGCTCAACAACTCGCGCAATTCGGCGGCCCTGGTTCCATCCAGCCCCCCTTCGTTCATCTGGGCCTGCTGGAGCTCGCGGACGCGTGCCTGTACCTGCATACGGCGGATTCTGGCCAGGGTTTGCGCCAGTGCCGCCGGCATCTGTTCTGCTTCCTGACACACGTCACGCGCGGCCAACCGGGCCAGCCAGGGCTGTTCCGGACGCTCGCGCCACAGCTCAAGAAGCTTAGCCGTGGAAAGGTGGGGCCTTTCGCGGCAAAAGTCAATCAATTCCTGAAGGAAATTCAGGCCCTTGATCGATCCCAGGCTCTCCAGCAGATAGACCGCATCGCTCGTCGCCAGTTCAGGGCGCTGCACGAGCAAGGCGACCGCGTATTGTACCGGGGTCAGCGGGCGATCGTCATCAAGACCGCTCGGCCGTCGGATCGGAGCCGGTGAAGACGCCACCGCGCGTCCCGAATGACCAGCCCGCGACTTGAGCTCCGCACGCATCAGATCGGCAAAGGGACCGGGCGGAAGCCTGTCCAGATGCGGCTCGGCCAGGGCCACGAGGCGCGCCCTTCCATCGAGAGAGCGCAGGTCGAGCTCGGCGGCGAAGTGATCGAAAAAGAAGTCCGACAGGGGCTGGGCCTGGTCGATCAGGGCCTCAAGCGCTTCCTTGCCCTGCTCGCGCACCAGGCTGTCCGGGTCCTCGCCCTCGGGCAGGAACAGAAAGCGCAGCTCGCGGTTGTCCTTCATCTGCGGCAACGCCGCCTCGAGCCCGCGCCAGGCCGCCTGGCGGCCGGCCCGGTCGCCGTCGAAGCAGAACACCACCAGGGGCGTGGCCCGAAACAGGGCCTCGAGGTGGTCCGGCGTCACCGCCGTGCCCAGGGTGGCGACGGCGTCGGGGAAGCCGAACTGATGCAGGGCGGCCGCGTCCATGTAGCCCTCGACCACCAGGATGCGCGACGGCAGGCCACCGCGGCGGACCTGGTGCAGGCGGTAGAGCTCTCGCCCCTTGTGAAAGACCGGCGTTTCCGGCGAGTTCATGTACTTCGGCTGGCCATCGTCGATCACCCGACCGCCGAAGGCGATCACGCGTCCGCGGCGGTCGTGGATAGGAAACATGATGCGACCGCGAAACTTGTCGGTGATGCGATCGTTCTTGCGTGTCACCAGACCGGCGGCCTCGAGCTCGGCCGGCTTGAAACCCTCGCGACTCAGATGGTCGGACAGGCCCTGCCAGCTCTGGGGCGCCCAGCCGACGCCGAATTCATCGACGGTGGCCTTGTCGAAGCCACGCTGCTTCAGATAGTCGCGCGCCGGCTCACTGGCCGCCAGCTGGTGGCGAAACCAGGTCTGGGCTTCCTGCAGAGCCAGGTAGAGACGGTCGTTCTTGCGCGCAGGCGCTTGCGCCCCGCCCTCGCGAGGGACCTCGAGACCCACCATATGCGCCAATTCTTCGATGGCCGCAGGAAACTCGAGGCCGTCGTTTTCCATCAGGAACCCGATGGCTGTGCCATGGGCGCCACAGCCGAAGCAGTGATAGAACTGCTTGTCGGTACTGACCGTGAAGGAGGGAGTCTTCTCGTTATGAAACGGGCAGAGGCCCTTGAATTCACCGCGGCCGGCATTCTTGAGCTGGACGCGATGGCCGATCACTTCGGCGATATCGATCCGCTCGAGGAGGGTTTCGATGAAGTCTTCGGGTATCCGTCCGGACAAGAGGCGTGCCCGGTGGCGATCAAGCGTTCAGGCGGGCGCGCACCCGGGCCGAGACCTCGCGCATGTCCGCGCGGCCCTGCACCTGATCTTTCAATGTGCCCATCACGGCACCCATGGCGGCCATGCCGGTGACGCCGGCGTTGGCAATCGCCTTGTCGATCAACGCATCCAGCTCCGCCTCACCCAGGGGTTCGGGCAGGTAGGTCTGGAGGATGGCGATTTCGGCTTCTTCGACTTCGGCCAGCTCGGGGCGCTGGCCGGCACGGTACTGCTCGGAGGACTCGCGTCGCTGCTTGATCATCTTTTCCAGGATCGCCAGCACCTGCGCATCATCGAGCTCGATGCGTTCATCGACCTCGCGTTGCTTGATGGCGGCGGTCGCCATGCGCAGGGTCTTCAGACGGCCCTTGTCGCCCGCGCGCATGGCCTGCTTGACGTCGTCCTGGATGGTGACCTTGAGGGACAAAGCAGACGATCCTTGGCTGGGAGGACCGGCCGAGGGGCCGATCCACGATCAATCAGTACAGGCGGCGACGGTTGACGCGCTCGCGAGACAGCTTGCGCAGGTGACGCTTGACGGCGGCAGCCTTCTTGCGCTTGCGCTCCTGGGTCGGCTTTTCGAAGAACTCGCGGCGGCGAGATTCGGCGACGACGCCAGCTTTTTCACACGAGCGCTTGAAGCGACGCAGGGCGTACTCGAACGGCTCGTTTTCCTTGACCTTGACACTCGGCATTAAAATTCCCGGTCCATGTTTTGCGTGGAAAGTCGCCCATTATAGCGTGGTATTCTGCGTCGATGCAAAGCATTCTGGGCATCGAATCCTCCTGCGATGAAACGGGCGTGGCCATTTATCGGCCCGACGGCGGCATCGTGGCCGAGCTCGTGTACACCCAGGCCGACCACGCGGCCTACGGCGGCGTGGTCCCGGAGCTGGCCTCCAGGGACCATGTTCGCAAGCTGCCCGGCATGATCCGGGAGCTGCTCGACCAGGCCAGCCTGTCTCCCGACGAGCTCGGCGCGGTCGCCTACACGGCCGGCCCCGGCCTGGCCGGCGCCCTGCTGGTCGGCGCCTCCACCGGCGTCGCCCTGGCCCGGGCACTGGATATCCCGGCGATCGCCGTCCATCACATGGAAGGGCACCTGCTCTCGCCGCTGCTCGAAGCCAACGCCCCGGCATTCCCCTTCCTGGCCCTGCTCGTGTCCGGCGGCCACACGATGCTGGTCGAAGTCGCCGGCCTCGGACGCTACCGCCTGCTGGGCGAGACCCTGGACGATGCCGCCGGCGAGGCCTTCGACAAGACCGCCCGCCTGCTGGGCCTGGGCTACCCAGGCGGGCCCGAAGTGGCTCGCCTGGCCGAACAAGGGGACCCGGAACGCTTCGACTTTCCCCGCCCGATGGTCAATCGGCCCGGACTCGACTTCAGCTTCTCCGGGCTGAAGACCCATACCCGGGAGCTGGTCGAACGCAGCGAGAAGGCCGATCACGCGGACATCGCCGCTGGCTTCGAGCGCGCCGTGGTCGACACTCTGGTGATCAAGTGCAAACGGGCCCTCAAGCAGGCCCGGCTCAAGCGTCTGGTGATTGCCGGCGGCGTCAGCGCCAACCAGCGTCTGCGCCAGGCCCTGGATCGGGCCCTGCCCGGCCAGGTCTTCTACCCGCGACCGTCGCTTTGCACGGACAACGGCGCGATGATCGCGCATGCCGGCTGGTATCGCCGCCACGAAGGCCGGCGCGACGGCCTGATCGCCGTGCGCCCGCGCTGGCCGCTGGAGGAGCTGCCCCCGGCGCCCGAGGCTGCCGAGCGCGCCGCGGAAACGGCCTGAGACCGAACACTTCAACCGCCTTCACCCTTCGCCGGCTACCCTGTGCCGCTTCTGAATCGAGCCTTGCCCATGGACATCGTCTTCATCTCCGACCTCGACATCGACACCGTGATCGGCATCTACGACTGGGAGCGCGAGATCCGTCAGACCGTGCGCCTGAACATCGAAATGAATGCCGACATCGCGCGTGCCGCCGCCACCGACCACATCGACGACACGCTCGACTACAAGGCCGTGGCCAAGCGTCTGATCGGCTTCGTCGAGAAAAGCGAGTTCGGCCTGGTCGAGACCCTGGCCGAGCGCTGCGCGGAGATCATCCTGAGCGAGTTCCCGGTCCAGTGGCTGCGGCTCAAGCTCGACAAGCCGGGCGCCGTGCGCGGCTCCCGCTCCGTCGGCGTGATCATCGAACGCGGCCAGCGCCCCTGAGCGGCGCCGCGGGACGAACAATCTGAGACAATGGGGTTTTGCGATCCCCCGGATTGAGGACCACCCATGGGCTCGACCGACCACGGCAGCGTTGACGTCTATCTCGGACTGGGCAGCAATCAGGACCCGGCGCGGCATCTGCTGAGCGGGATCAGCGCCCTGGCGGGGACCTTCGGGGAGGTCAGCGTCTCGCCCTTCTACCGGTCGGCCGCCGTCGGCTTCTCGGGCTCGGATTTCCTCAATGGCGTGGCCCGAATCCACACGGACTGGTCGGTCGGGCAGCTCAAGGCCTGGCTGACCGAGCTCGAGAACCGGCACGGCCGCGATCGCAGCCAGCCCAAGTTCTCCGATCGCTCGCTCGATATCGACATCCTGTTGCACGGTGAACAGACGGGCATGGTCGACGGCCTGGAGCTACCGCGCGATGAAATCCTGAAGTTCGCCCACGTCCTGCAGCCGATGGCGGATCTCGCCCCGGAGCTGGTTCACCCGGTCAGCGGTCGAAGCTTCGCCGAGCATTGGGCGAGCTTCGAGGGCGATCGAAACCTGAGCAGAATCGATGAGAACGGATGAGTCCATCCGAGAGAGGCACACGAGATGAACGATCGAATCGAGAAGAGCGAAGGGGAATGGCGCGAGCAGCTGACCGAGGAGCAGTTCCGTGTAACCCGCCAGGCCGGCACCGAGCGCCCCTTCACCGGCGAATACAACGAACACTTCGAAGACGGCGTCTACCACTGCGTCTGCTGTGACCACCCGCTGTTCGATTCCAGCTCGAAATTCCACTCGGGCTGTGGCTGGCCGAGCTATCACTCGGAACTGGCCGATGCGGGCATCAAGCAACGCTTCGACGACTCCTTCGGCATGCGCCGGATCGAGCTGCTCTGCCCGCGCTGCGATGCCCACCTCGGCCACATCTTCGACGACGGCCCGCCGCCGACGGGCCAGCGCTACTGCATCAATTCAGTGTGTCTGGAATTCAAGCCTAGGCAAGGTTAGAAAAGGCAGGTTCACCACAGAGGCACAGAGAACACAGAGCAAATCAAAACAGTTTTTTCTCCGTGACCTCTGTGCCTCTGTGGTGAATTATTCCTTTGGACCCAGGTCGACGCTGGGTGTGGCAGTGCCCGCGAGCATGCCGCCATCGATGATCAGTTCGGCGCCGGTCATGTAGCTGGCTTCGTCGGAGGCGAGCATCACGGCAAGCGCCGCGACTTCTTCGGGCCGGCCGAAGCGGCGCAGGGGGCAGTCGGCGACGAACTCGGCCATCCGCGCCTCGCGTTCCGGTCCGTCACCCAGCATCGGTTCCCACATCGGCGTCAGGATGGCTGCCGGGAAGATGGCATTGCAGCGGATCGCCAGGCCCTGTTCGGCGCAGTAGAGGGCGACCGTCTTCGAGTGATTGCGAACCGCCGCCTTCGAGGAGGCATAGGCAGCGGCACCCGGGATGCCGACCTGGCCCGAACGCGAGGCAATATTGATGATCGAGCCCTGCCCGCTCGGGCGCATCGCCCGGATCGCGGCGCGACAGCCCAGGAAGACGCCGTCCAGATTCGTTGCATGCACGGCGCGCCAGTCGGCCAGTTCGGCGTGCTCCGGGTCGTGCGCCACCATGCCCTGCTCGAATCCGGTGATGCCGGCATTGTTGACCAGGACGTCCAGCCGACCTTCATTGGTCAACACGCCCTCGATGGCCTCATCCCAGTCGTCGGCTTCGCGCACGTCCAGGCGCTGGTAGCGGGCGGCTGAACCCAGACGCTCGGCCGCCGCCTGACCGGCGGCATCGTCGATGTCCGTCAGTACGACGCGCGCACCCTCGTCGACAAAGGCCCGGGCGATGGCTTCGCCGATACCGCGCGCCGCTCCGGTGACCAGGGCGATCTTGCCTTTCATTCGCTCGGACAATTCAGACTCCTTTCGCAAGTGACATCGAATAGTAGGCGATGCGCTGATCCGGGCGCTTGGCGATGGTTTCCCGGGCGCTCTTCTCGCATTCGAAGGCCATGCCGAGTTTTTCGGCCACCCGGCGCGAAGCCAGGTTGGGCGGGTCGATCACGGCCACCAGGCGATCGAGCGCCATCGTGGTTCGAGCGTGTTCGACGACCGGCAGCATCGCTTCCGTGGCCAGGCCCTGGCCCCAGTGGTCTTTCCAGATCCACCAGCCGATCTCGAAATCGCCATTGTCCAGGCGCTGCATACCGGCCGTGCCAATGACCTCAGCGGAGTCGAGCAGCTCAACGGCCCCGAAACAGACCCCGTCCTGCTGAAGATGCCGTGCCTGGCGCTCGAGAAACTCGTCGACGTCCGCATCGCTCCAGGTCCGGCCCTGGGTGACGTAACGCATCATCTCCTCGTCGAACACCATGCGCTCCAGCGCTCGCCGGTCTTCGTCCCGCCAGGGACGGATGCGCAGGCGTTCGGTCTCGAACTGGAATTCCATGCCGGTCTGTCCTCATCGGGCGGGCCAGTATGGCCTCGGACCCACTGAGCGACAATAGTCCGATCGGCAGGGTGTCGGGAATATTCGACACCCGCTGCGACCCTTTCGCGCCCTCGACCGTCTAAGGCTCGACATGAACTTTTCTACGCCCCTCGACGAGATCAGCCTGGCCGCCCTGAAGAAGGATTGCCGGCGCACGCAGGAAAAGGTGTACCGGACCTTCGCACCGGCCGCCTGGAGCCTGGCGGTTCGCCTGTCCGGCTGCGAGGCCCAGGCCTGGGATGCGGTCCAGGCGGGCTTCGTCCGCGCTTTCGAACGGGTCCGCCAGCTGCGCGAACCGGCCCGCTTCGGGGCCTGGCTGAAGCGGATCATCGTCAACCAGGTGATGGACCAGCACCGCCAGCGCTTCGACGCACTGGACGACGACGAGGGGCCCGCGCTTTCGGAAACCCCGAGCCACGATGAGCAGCTGGATCTCGAGCGGGCCCTGGCCTGCCTCGACCCGATCGATCGAAGTGTCGTCTGGCTGCACGACGCCGAAGGCATGACCCATGCCGAAATCGCCGAAATGGCCGGCCAGACCGTGTCCTGGTCCAAGTCCCGGCTGAGCCGGGCCCGCGCGCGCATCCGTCCCCTTCTCGACCCCGGCCTACGGCCGGCCCGACAGGTGAATGCCTCATGAACACCTCAGACTCCCGCCAGGAGCGACTCGCCGGCTTCGACGAGCTGCCCATGATCGACCCGCCGCCGGCCCTGTGGTCGGCGATCCGGACCGAACTCGACCAGCGCGCTGCCTCTCGCCGCCACCGCCGCCTGGGCTGGATCAGCTCCGGCCTGGCGGCGGCCGCCGTGCTGGTGGTTCTGCTCGGCGTCCTGAACTCGCCGGAGCTGCCGATGCCAGCCAGCGGTGAACCCATGGTCGCCGACGCCACCGACCCGGCCCTGGTCCAGGCGCGGCAGATTTCCGCCCTGCTGGAGTCGCGCCTGCGCCAGCAGAACATGGGCGCGATCAACACCAGTTCGGTCGAGCGCCTGGTCTATGTGGAAAACGAATTGCACTGGCTGGACATCCGTCTGGCCAGCCAACCCGACAACCTCGACCTCTGGCAGCGCCGGGTCGAGTTGCTCGACGAAATGAATCGACTGTACGGCCGAAACAACTGGCAGACCGAGATGCAGCTGACGAGCTTCTGACGGTCCGACCGCTTTGAATCACGCAAGGAGCAAGACGATGAACACGATGAAATCCACCCTGCTGGCTCTGTGCCTGGCCAGCCCCATGGCCCTGGCCCAGGACAGCGATGCGGCCGATATGGAGCAGCTGCGGGCCGAGCTCGAACAAGCCCGCCTCGAAGTGGCCGAGGCCGCCCAACGCCTCGCCCGCCTGCAGCGCGAACTGGTCGATGCCGAGGGCGACGGCCAGCACTGGATCTGGCAGAGCGAAGGCGGCGATGAACTGCGCGAGTTCGAATTCCACTTCGAGGAAGGCAGCTTCGACGTAGACGAGAGTGCCATTCGCACCATGGTCCTGGCAGGATTCCCGCCGCGACTGGGCGTGCTACTGGGCGGGCCGGATTCTGCAGATCAGAACCTGGTCATCGGCGTCACCCCCGGCGGCGGCGCCGAGGCCGCCGGCATCCGCAAGGATGACCGCCTTATCTCCGTTGCCGGTCGCGACGTCACCGAGAATACGCCGAACCGGATCCGTGAGGCCTTGAGCGGCCTCGAACCGGGTGACACCGTCGACGTGATCATCCAGCGCGGTGAAGGCACGGAACTGGCCATGGGCGTCGAAGTCTCCTCGCCCCTGCGCGACATCCAGGTCATCGGCCACCGCCTGGCGCCAATGGGCGAGCAGATGGAGCGAGAGATCGTACGTATCCACCCAATGCCGGAAGGCATGCCCGTACCGCCCGCCCCGCCGATGCCCCCGCGTCTGGCCGGCCTGGGCCATGACACGGACCTCATCACCAACCACGAAGGACTGGCGCCCTATTTCGGGACCGGCGAAGGCGTGCTGGTGCTGCGGATCGCCGATGACAACCCGCTCAATCTGGAATCGGGTGACGTGATCCTGGCCATCGACGGAGAGACGGTCAACCGCCCGGTCGATCTGGGCCGCATCCTGCTCGGCCGCGATGCCGGTGATCAGGTCACGGTCAGCGTGATGCGCGAGCGCCGGCCCACCGAGGTCTACGGCACGATCCCCGAAGCCACGGCGGCCGCGCCCATGAGTCGTCATTTCGAGGTCATCATGCACCGCGACGATGGCGAGGCACCGCCTCCGGCGCCGCCCGCCCCCCCGGGCACGCCGCTCTGATCGAGCAACATCGAACTCCCAAGGGCCCGCATGCACGGGCCCTTTTTTATCCCGGAGCGCTTGTAATCAATATTAGGCTGAGCTTATATTGAGTGAATACAACAATCGTCGGGGTCCTGTCATGTCGCGAATCGTCGTTCTCGGAGCCGGTCTGGGTGGCGTTCAAGCCGCCTATGAATTGCGTGATCATCTGGGCAAGGAACACGAAGTCGTCGTGGTCAGCCCCTATCCGGACTTTCATTTCACCCCCTCCAATCCCTGGGTGGCCGTGGGCTGGCGCTCACCGGAAGCCATCAGCGTCCCGCTGCAGCGGCCGATGGAGAAGCGCGGAATCCGGCTGATCACCCAGGCCGCCAGATCCATCGACGCCGAGAACTCGGCGCTGGAACTGGCCGACGGCGAACGCCTCGACTACGACTACCTGGTCATCACCACCGGCCCGGACCTGGCCTTCGACGCCATCGAGGGCCTCGGGCCGGTCAATGGCCATACCCATTCGATCTGCACCCGGGATCACGCCGCGCAGGCCTGGGAGGCCTATCAGCGGGTGCTGGAGAACCCCGGCCCGATCGTGATCGGTGCGGTCCAGGGGGCCAGCTGCTTCGGCCCTGCCTACGAATTCGCCATGATCGTCGACGCCGACCTGCGCAAGCGCAAGCTGCGCGATCGCGTGCCGATGACCTTCGTCACCAGCGAGCCCTACGTCGGGCATCTGGGCCTGGGTGGCGTGGGTGATTCGAAGTCCCTGATGGAGCATGAACTGCGCGAACGCCACATCCACTGGCACGTCAACACGCGGGTCGACAAGGTCGAGCAGGGCACGATGCACTGCAGCCAGGTCAACGACGAGGGCGAGGCGGTCAAGTCCATCGAGCTTCCCTTCAGCTTCTCGATGATGCTGCCGTCCTTCCGCGGCGTCTCCGCCGTCGCCAGTACCGAGGGTCTTTGCAACCCGAAGGGCTTCGTCGAGATCGACGCCCACCAGCGCAACCCGAAGTACCGCAACATCTTCTCCGCCGGCGTCTGCGTCGCCATCCCTCCAGTGGAAGTCACACCACTACCCGTGGGAGCGCCCAAGACCGGCTACATGATCGAGTCCATGGTCTCTGCCATCGTCAAGAACATCGAAGCCGACCTGGCCGGCGAACCGGCCGAGGCCCAGGCCACATGGAACGCCATCTGCCTCGCCGACCTCGGCGACACGGGCGTGGCCTTCGTCGCGCTGCCGCAGATCCCACCGCGCAACGTCACCTGGGCCAAGCAGGGCAAGTGGGTGCACTGGGCCAAGATCGCCTTCGAGAAGTACTTCATGCGCAAGGTCCGCAAGGGCCATGCGGAACCGGTCTACGAACGCTACGTGCTGAAAGCCCTCGGCATCAAGCGCCTGCGGGGCTGATTCCCAGGGCTCCGATGAGCCAGAGTGTCGGGCGACCCGCACTCGACCTCCGGCTTGCGCCGGGCCGACCGACTGCAGGCCGCATCAAGGTGTTCCGATACAGGGAAACGTCCGGGCGCTCGAGAACGCGGGATGCGATCGTTCGGAGCCGCCGAACCCCATCGACAAACCCGAGATCGCGGAATCCGCTAGCCCACCAGGATCCCCGCCCAGGCGGCGTTCAGTAGAGAAACGAGGGCGCCGGCCAGCACGGCCTTGAGCCCGAGCCGCGCCAGGTCCGGGCGGCGGGACGGGGAGATCGAGCCCACACCGCCGATCTGGATGGCGATCGAAGAGAAATTCGCGAAGCCACACAAGGCATAGGTGGCGATCAGCACCGAGCGATCACTGAGATTCACCTGCGCTTCGGACAGGGCCACGTAGGCGACGAATTCGTTGGCGACGATCTTCTGCCCGATCAGTCCGCCCACCGCCACGCACTCGTCCAGCGGCACACCGACAAGAAACGCCAGCGGCGCGAAGACCCAGCCCAGGATCAGCTCGAGGCTGAGCGGCTGCCCCAGCCAGGCCTCGAGGCCGCTGATGGCGCCGAGCCAGCCCAGCGGACCGTTGACCAGGGCAATCAGGGCAAGGAAGGCCAACAGCATGGCGCCGACGTTCAAGGCCAGCTTCAGACCCTCGCCGGCCCCGCCGGCGGCGGCTTCGATGAGGTTGACGTGCGGCCGATCGATGGCCGTGCGCACCGTGCCGACGGTCTCCGATTCGGCGGTCTCGGGGATGATCAGCTTGGCCATGACCAGAGCGGCGGGCGCGGCCATGATCGAGGCCGAGATCAGGTGCTTGGCGAAAAAGGCCTGCTCCTCGGCGCTGGCGCCACCGAGCAGCAGCACATAGGCGGCCAGCACGCCGCCGGCGATGGTGGCCATGCCACCGGTCATCAGGGCGAACAGCTCGGAACGGGTCATGCCCGCGATGAAGGGACGCACCACCAATGGCGCTTCGGTCTGGCCGACGAAGACATTGGCGGCGGTGGCCAGGGATTCCGAACCCGACACCTTCATCAGCCGCGTCATCACCCAGGCCATGCCTTCGACCAGCTTCTGCATGAGCCCGAGGTGGTACAGGCAGGCCATCAGGGCGGCAAAGAAGATGATGGTGGGCAACACCTGGAAGGCGAAGATGAAGCCGAAGGCCTCGGGGTTGGCGAAGTCGCCGAAGATGAAGCTCGAACCGGCCGAGGTGTAGCCGATCAGGGTCACGAACAAGGCACCCAATCGATCGAATACGACCTGTCCGAAGGGCACCCAGAGCACGAACACGGCCAGGCTGAACTGCAGGGCCACGCCGACCCCGATGGTCTGCCAGGAAATCGCCGATCGTCTTTCCGACAGGGCCCAGGCCAGAGCGAGGATCACCGCGATACCGAGCAGGCCGTGCAGGACGTCGATCATCGCTCAGACCTCGAAGGCGGGCAGGCGGGGACTCAGGTAGTCGAAGTCCGGCGTGAGATAGAGCGGCTGACCATCGCTGCCGTAGGCGGGGTAGTCCTCGCCTCGGATCAGTGGCTCGAGATAGGCGCGAGCGGCCTCCGTGATACCGAAGCCGTCAGGACTGATGAAATCCCTCGGCACGGTCTTTTCCCGATTGGCGATGTCGCCGAGTTCGGCGCTGTCGATGGTCCAGCTGTAGGGCGCATCACTCAGGCGCTTGATCACCGGCATGACCCCGGAACGGCCGGCCAGGGCGAACTCCACGGCCGCTTCGCCGACCGCTCGGGCATGGGCGACATCGGTGGCCGAGGCCAGATGGCGGGCCGAACGCTGCAGGTAGTCGCTGACCGCCCAGTGGCACTTGAAGCCGGTCTGCGATTTGACCAGGTCCGCGACCACCGGGGCCACGCCGCCGAGCTGCTTGTGGCCGAAGGCGTCGGTGGTGCCGGAATCGGCCAGAAAGCGTCCATCGGACCAGCGTGCGCCCTCCGAGACGACGATGGAGCAGTAGCCATGGCGCTCGACCGAGTCCCTCACCGCGGCCAGGAAGTCCGCTTCCTCGAAGGGCACTTCCGGGAACAGGATGATCTGCGGCGGATCGCCGGCCCGACGCGCGGCGAGACCGCCGGCGGCGGCGATCCAGCCCGCGTGCCGGCCCATCACCTCGAGGATGAAGACCTTGGTCGAGGTGGAAGCCATGGCCATCACGTCCAGGCTGGCTTCCCGGATCGAGACGGCGATGTACTTGGCCACGGAGCCGAAGCCGGGACAGTTGTCGGTGACGGCCAGATCGTTGTCGATGGTCTTGGGCACGGCGATGCACTGCAGCGGCAGCTCGTGACTGCGAGCCATCTCGGAGATCTTCAGCGCCGTGTCGGCCGAATCATTGCCGCCGTTGTAGAAGAAGTAGCCGATGTCATGGGCGCGAAAGACCTCGATCAGACGCTCGTACTCGCGTCGATTCTCGTCCATGCCCTTGAGCTTGTAGCGGCAGGAGCCGAAGGTGCCGCCCGGGGTCTTGGCCAGGGCCTGCAGATCGGTCGCGGTTAGTGTGGAGGTATCGATGAGGCGCTCTTCGAGCACGCCCAGGATGCCGTCGCGGGCGGCGAAGACCTTCCCCAGACGATCGCTGTGTCCGCGCGCCGCTTCGATCAGGGCCGCTGCCGTGGCGTTGATCACCGGCGTCACGCCGCCGGACTGGGCATAGAGCAGATTGTTACCGGCCATCGGGCCTCTTCTTCCTTTCAGGGCATCGCCTCGAAGCATAGCACCGGGGGCTGGGCCGGTGGCAGCGCAGGCCAGGCCCGGAGGGCGATTGAAGGCGCCTGGCCAGGACCGATGTGATTTGACACTCGGGGCCATCCCAAGTACTTTTAACGGCTTGTTCTGAAACCCCCGGAATTCCCGCTTCACCACCATGCGAATCGTACTTCTCGGCCCGCCCGGATCGGGCAAGGGCACGCAGGCCGCCCTGCTCAAGGAACGCCTGGGCGTACCCCATATCTCCACCGGTGAACTGCTGCGCGCGGCCGTTGCCGCCGGCACCCCGTTGGGGCAGAAGGCCAAGGCGGCCATGGATGCCGGCGAACTGGTCTCCGACGAGCTGATGCTCGGCCTGATCGAAGAGCGCATGGGCGCCGACGACGTCAAGGCCGGATACATCCTCGACGGCTACCCCCGCAACCTCGCCCAGGCCCGCGCGCTGGACGAGGTGCTCGAACGCATCGAGCTGCCGGTCGAAAAGGCCCTGGCGCTTGGGGTCGACGAAGAACAGATCGTCCAGCGCCTGGCCAAGCGAGCCGCCGAAGAAAACCGCTCCGATGACACGGAAGAAGTCGTTCGCAATCGCCTCGCGGTCTATCGGGAACAGACGGCGCCCGTCACCGGCTACTACGAATCGCGTAATCTGCTGGCGGATGTCGACGGCCTGGGCTCGATCGAAGAGATCAACCAGCGCCTCGTCGACGCCCTGGACTGACGCGGATCGTCGCCCTGATTCGCCGCATGGCGCACTAGCGGGCGCGGGAATCGACGCCGACTTCGATGCGCACCCGGACCACGCCGTCCCGGGTGACCGCGCTGAGCAGTCGATGTCCGGTCCGTTCGCACATCACCGCCAGGTCGAGTTCAGCCAGGGGATCGGTTGCGATGACATCCAGCACCTCACCCGGCCGCATCTCGGCGAGCATCGAGCGCGCCTCGACCACCGGCACCGGGCAGAGCTTGCCGGAGGTGTCGAGCCGACGCGTCGGCTCGACGGGCTTCGAGTCTGATAGGCTGCCTGCATTCGTCATCGACTTCATTCCATGTCCGATCTGATCGCTCGCCTGGCCGGCATCCTGCTGTTACGACTCGGCCCCCAGGACCTGCCGGCGGGCCGTAGCACCCTGCTGTTCTGCGTCACAGCCTACGTCGCCATCACGGCGATCAACCTGGGCCGCGGCGAACCCCATCCCCAACCGGTGCTCGTGCTGCTGCTGGCCGTGGGCCTGCCGCTGCTTCTGGTCTGGATTGTACTCAAGCTCAGACATCGTCCGGCGCGTTGGGAGCAGACCCTGTCCGCGCTGTTCGGGACCAGCGCCCTGCTGTCGATCCTGACCCTGCCCCTGAGCCTGGCGATGAGCGGCTCGGCGGCGAATCCTCTGGCCTTTCTGCTGCTGCTGAGTTTCTTCTGGTCCTTTGCCGTCGACGCCCATATCTGGCGAAGCGCGCTGGAGATCAGCTTCGCCGCCGGCCTGGCCGTGGCCGTGCTAATGTTTCTTTTCTCCCTGTTCCTGATCACGTCTCTGGCTGGCCCATTGTGAAAATCCATATCCTTGGCATCTGCGGCACGTTCATGGGTGGACTGGCCGCCCTGGCCCGCGCCGACGGTCATGAAGTGACCGGATCGGACAAGAACGTCTACCCGCCGATGAGCACCCAGCTCGAAGCCCTGGGCATCGAGCTGACCGAAGGCTACGACCCGGCCCAGCTCGACCCCAGACCCGATCTGGTCCTGATCGGCAATGCGCTCAGCCGCGGCAACCCCGCCGTGGAAGCCGTTCTCAATCAACGCATCCCGTACACCTCCGGGCCTCGCTGGCTGGGGGAGAACTACCTCAGTCAGCGCCGCGTGCTGGCCGTGGCGGGCACGCACGGCAAGACGACGACCTCGAGCCTGTTGACCTGGATTCTCGACCAGGCCGGCTACGAGCCCGGCTTCCTGATCGGCGGCATCCCGAACAATTTCGGCGTATCCGCGCGCAGCGGGTCCGAGTGGTTCGTGGTCGAAGCGGATGAATACGACACGGCCTTCTTCGACAAGCGGGCCAAGTTCGTCCATTACCGTCCCGAAATCGCGATCCTGAACAATCTGGAATTCGATCACGCGGACATCTATCCGGATCTCGCCGCGATCCAGACCCAGTTCCATCACCTGATCCGCACCGTGCCCGGCAACGGCACCCTGGTCGTCAACGACGCCGATGCAGCCCTAGGAGACGTATTGGACATGGGCTGCTGGAGCCGAAGGGCCGCCTTCGACCTGTGCGAAGCAGAGCCGAGCCAGGGCTGGCAGGTCAAGCTGGCCGAACCCGGGGGCCGGCGGCTGGTCTTCTTCCGGGATGGCGAGGAACTGGGCGAACTGAGCTGGACCCTGAGTGGCCGACACAATGCCCTCAATGCCCTGGCCGCCCTCGCCGCCGCCGACGCCGCCGGCGTGGATCCCGACCTGGCCATCAATGCGCTCGCCCGTTTCACTGGGGTGAAGCGGCGCATGGAGCAGCTCGGCGACGTGGAGGAGATTCGCGTCTATGATGACTTCGCCCACCACCCCACGGCCATCCGCCTGACCCTGGAAGGCCTGCGTCGAAGCGTTGGCAATGCGCGCATCCTGGTGGCCCTCGAACCGGCCAGCAATACGATGCGGGCCAGTCACCATGTCGCGGACCTGCCGAATGCCCTGATGGCCGCCGACCACGTCTGGATCAAGACTTCGGACGCGATGGACTGGAATCCGCATGAAGTGCTCGGTAAGCTCGACGGGCAGGGCCGGCCGCGTGCCCAGGTCGAAAACCTGGTCGAGGACATGCTCGAGATCGCCCGTCCGGGCGACCATGTCGTGTTCATGAGCAACCAGGGCTTCGGCAATGCGTCACGACGCTTTCTCGAGGCCCTGGAGAAACGCTACGCGGACTGACGGCGGACGTATTGACGCTTGCCTGACCGGGTTTACGGCAACCTTGCCTGATGACTGACACCCTGCCGCTGTTCCCGCTCAACGTCGTGCTGTTTCCGGGCGCGCGTCTGCCCCTGCGGATCTTCGAATCCCGCTACATCGACATGGTTCGCGAATGCCTGCGCGCCGAGTCCGGTTTCGGTGTGATCTGGCGCCTTGAGGGTGACGAACAATCCGGCGTGGGCCATGCCCGCGTCGGCACCGAGGCCAGGATCACCGACTTTTCCACCCTCGAAGACGGCCTGCTCGGCATCGAGTGCCGGGGCGAGCGCCGCTTTCTCGTTCGCTCAACCCGCTGCCGCGACAACGGCCTGCTGATCGGCGATGTGGACTGGCTGCACGATCAGGCAGCCGAAGCGATCGCCCCGAGGCATGCGGCCCTGCAGTCCCTGCTGCGAGAAATCCAGACCCACCGCGAACTGGCCGAGCGCCTCGACGCCGATGCCGATGACCCGGCCTCACTGAGCTTTGCGCTCTCCAGCATCCTGCCGATCGATCGACGGCAGGCGCAAGGCCTGCTGGAAAGCACCGCTGCCAGCGAGCGCCTGGACGCCCTGATCGAGATCATCGACCAGCTGGCCCGAGCCGACGAAGACCTTCAGTCCGGAAGCGCGTAGAGCCTGGGCCCGCCCTCCGGCGCCGCCTGCCACCAATTCGGCAGGGCGCGATCGAGAATCGAAGCGGCGTCGTCCGTCCGATCGCCGAGCTCGTACCAGCGTGTCAACCCGCCCAGAAACAGCCCGGGCTCGACGGCACGCACCTGACCCAGCCAGACCGGCTCTCCATCCGGCGTCAGTCGCGCCCCCGAGGCCCACAGGCGAAGCAGGACCACCGGCCCCTCCTGCGTGTCGAAACGGAGCATGCGATCGTCCGGTCGGCCGGCGAAGTCCTTGTTCAGATGCGGCAACTCGGCACGATCGGGGCGACCGATCAGAATGGACCCGAGGTCGCCGAGTCTGACCTCCGGCACCGGCTGCCAACCCGCTGCCAGGAGCGCCTGTTCGATCGCTTCCATCGGCGCGGCCAGCTGCAGATCGAAGCGATGCCGCTCGAAGGGCCCCAGGCTGGAGATTCGATCGGGCAGTTTGCGCCAGTCGCCCGCCTGCCAGGCCTGGCGACTGATCGACTGGGCCGGGGGACGTAGCTCGGTCGCCTCGAGCAAGGCCTCGAGACCGCTGCGCGCATTGACGACGGCCGCCCCCAGCGCCAGGCCGTAGAAGGCCAGCACCAGGCCGGGCGCATGCGGTCGGCGGCTGGCCCGCTGCCGGTAGGCGATACCGATCATCGCCACCCAACCCAGGCCCAGCGCCAGCGCGGCCAGCAGGCCGGGCAGAGACGCCCGGCCCAGATAGAAATGAGCAAAGCCGGACAGACCCAGGATCAGCGTCGTCGCCAGGTAGGGCCACTTGCGGCGGCGCGCCCCAAGGTCCTTGGCCAGCAGGACGGCGAAGAAACCGAACACCAGACAGGCGAGCAGATAGGGGCGGAAGGGCACTTCGCCCAGCGACGGCATGACCTCCGGGCGCTCCATCATCAGGCCGGTGAGCAGGATCAGCAACTCGCCGCTGAACCAGCCTCCGATCATGGCCATGGCCCAATGCCAGGTCGCGTTGATCCGACCCAGGCCGAGCAGGATCACGGCAAAGGCACCGGCCAGGAAAAGCATCGCCCGGCTGCCCGTGGCCAGGGCAATGGCGGCCAGCACCGGGTCGGCAAAGTGATTGCGCAGGCTGCCCGCCCAGCTGGCGATCTGCCGATCGGCATCCCAGTGCGTGTCGGCGAAGGGTGCGGCCAACAGCACCGCCAGAAGCACGGCCAGACAGGCCAGCCAGAGCAGACCCAGAAGCGTGACGGAAAGCACCTCGCGTCCGCCCGGCTCGAGCAGCGGACCGAACAGCCGGCCCAGGCGCGGATGGCTCCGAAGCCAGCGGATCAGGGAGCGCAGCCACCAACCCGAACGCCGAGCCGTGAACTCGTAGATCTGGCGCGTGACCCAGAGCAGCAGCCACAGACCGATGACCAGAATGGCGAGCAAGGAGGCCAGTCGTCCGGCGAATTCCGCGGCCAGTTCCAGCGATGCGCCGAACAAGGCGCCAGGCAGCAGGTAGAGCGGCGCCCAGGCGATGCAGGCGGGGATGGCGTAACGGTAGAACAGCGCATTGGACACGTGCATGGAACCGGCGATCATGGGCACGATCGGCCGCATCGGCCCGATGAAGCGAGCGATCACGATCGCCTTGCCGCCGTGCCTATGGAACTGATCGCGGGCGCGGCTGAGCAACTCCGGGCGTCGACTGAAGGGCCAGAGCGTGGGCACGCGCGCCCGATACCGCCAGCCCAGCCAGAAGCTCAGACCATCGCCCAGCAGGGCGCCGCCCGAGGCCGCCAGCCAGCAGGCCATGAAGACCGTCCACTCGGGGCCGATCAGGGTACCGACGATGAACAGCAGGATGATTCCGGGAACCAGGATACCGACGATGGCCAGGGATTCGAGGAAGGCCACGATGAAGGCCAGGAGCACCAGCCAGATCGGATGCGTCTCGGCCAGGCCGGTCAGGATGCCGAGCGCCTGCTCACCCATGACTCACCGCTGATCCCCGACCGACGTCTCCATGATCCGGGTAGGATACCCCCATACCTCACGACGGAGCTTCGACATGAGCCAGCCTCTCGAGGGCAAGACCCTGTTCATCACCGGTGCATCGCGTGGCATCGGCAAGGCGATCGCGCTTCGGGCCGCTGCCGACGGCGCCAACGTCGTCATTGCCGCCAAGAGTGATCGCAAGCACCCGAAACTGCCCGGCACCATTCACGACGCCGCGGCCGAAGTCGAGGCCGCCGGCGGGCAGGCACTGGCCATCAAGCTCGACATCCGCGACGACCAGGCCGTCAACGAGGCCATGGCGAAGGCGGCCGAGCACTTCGGCGGCATCGACATCCTGGTCAACAATGCCTCGGCGATCTACCTCGCACCGACTCCGGAGGTGCCGATGAAGCGCTTCGATCTGATGTTCGGTGTCAACGTGCGGGGCACCTTCGTCTGCTCGCAGGCCGCCCTTCCCTACCTGCGCCAGGCAAAGAATCCGCACATCCTCAACCTGTCGCCGCCGTTGAACATGGACCCGAAGTGGTTCGCCCCGCACGTGGCCTACACCATGGCCAAGTACGGCATGAGCCAGTGCGCGCTCGGCATGGCGGAAGAATTCCGCTCCGAGGGCATCGCGGTCAACGCGCTGTGGCCGAAGACCGTCATCGCCACCGCCGCCCTGGCCATGCTCGGGGGCGCGGTCAGACCCGAGAACTGCCGCAGGCCGGAGATCATGGCCGACGCGGCCCACTGGATGCTCAGCCAGCCCTCATCGGAGCTCACCGGTGAATTCATGATCGACGAGGAGGCCCTGGCGCGCGCCGGCGTGACCGATCTGGAGCACTACGCGGTCAAGCCGGGGGAGCGCTTGTTGCCGGATCTGTTCCTGTAGGGATGCGGGTGGGTCCGGTGTCCTGTCGAATTGCCGGCGGCGGCTGCGATATGCGTGCGTCGGGTTCCATGCGATGGCGGCGGCATTGCGCCGTCGGGTTGGTGGAGATTCCTGAGACATGGACCGTCGGCCACGTGGGGCCGACCTACCGTCGGGGCTCCGGTCGACCGCGGAGTGGATGGGGCCAGAGGCCTCGATCGAGGATCCCACCGAAGTTGCGGGCCGGCCGCAACGAAAAACGCCCCCGACCGATGGCGGGGGCGTTTTCCTGTCTCGGTTCGCTGAACGGGATCAGCGCTTGTCGATCGACACGTAGTCGCGCTCGCCCGAGCCGGTGTAGACCTGGCGTGGGCGGCCGATGCGGTGCGGGGTGGCCGACTGTTCCAGCCACTGGCTGACCCAGCCCACCGTGCGGCCGATGGCGAACATCGCGGTGAACATGCTGGTCGGAATGCCTAAGGCCTTGTAGATGATGCCGGAGTAGAAATCGACGTTGGGATAGAGTTTGCGATCGACGAAGTAGTCGTCTTCCAGCGCGATCTTCTCGAGCTCCATGGCCAGATCGAGCAAGGGATCCTTCTTGCCCAGCTCGCCGAGCACTTCGTGACAGGCCTTGCGGATGATCGTGGCACGCGGATCGAAATTCTTGTAGACGCGGTGACCGAAGCCCATCAGGCGGAACGGATCGCTCTTGTCCTTGGCCTTCTTGATGAACTCGCCGACCCGGCTCACGTCACCGATCTGGTTGAGCATGTTGAGCACGGCCTCATTGGCACCGCCGTGGGCCGGGCCCCAGAGGGCGGCAATGCCGGCGGCCGTACAGGCGTAGGGGTTGGCGCCGGTCGATCCGACCAGACGGACGGTCGAGGTCGAGGCGTTCTGCTCGTGATCGGCATGCAGGATGAACAGCAGATCCAGGGCCTTGGCCGCGATCGGATTCACTTCATAGGACTCGGCCGGCACCGAGAACATCATGTGCAGGAAGCGCTCCGAGTAGTTCAGGGAGTTGCGCGGGTAGGCGCTCGGCCAGCCCATGTAATGACGGTAGGCGGCTGCCGCGATGGTCGGCATCTTGGCGATCAGGCGCTTGGCGGCCAGGTCGCGCTGCTCGGGGTCGTTGACGTCGAGCTTGTCGTGGTAGAAGCCGGCCATCGAGGCCACCACGCCCGACAGAATGGCCATCGGGTGGGCGTTGTAGTGGAAGCCGTTGATGAAGTTGTTGATCTTCTCGTGGACCATGGTGTGATAGGTGATGTCATGGTCGAACTTCGAGAACTGCGCCTTGCTCGGCAACTCGCCGTACAGCAGCAGGTAGGCCACTTCCAGGAAGCTGGACTGTTCGGCCAGCTGTTCGATCGGGTAGCCGCGATAGCGCAGGATGCCTTCATTGCCATCGATGAAGGTGATGTCGCTCTTGCAGCTGGCGGTCGCGCCGTAGCCCGGATCGAAGGTGAAGTAGCCGAGCTCCGGGTGGATGCGGCTGATGTCGAGGGTCGGATCGCCCTCGGTGCCGGAGACAATCGGCAGGTCCAGGGTCTTACCGGATTCGGAATCGGTCAGGGTGAGTTTGCGTTCAGCCACCGTTGGTCTCCTCAGCAGTGCAATCGGTTGGTTCTGTCGGGGCATCGCGGCCGCCGCGGGCACCGGTTTTCGGCGCGCGGCCCTGTACGAAGCCGTATGGAGCCCCCTAGTATCTCACAAGTCCCGCTTTTTCTGCATGACAGCCTGCTCACGGGCCTTGAAGTCCACCGGTGGACGGGCGGGCCATTCCGAGGCATCGATCGTGTCCCGATAGGCGTGCCAGGTGGCATGCCCCAGCAGCGGGATCAGGATCAGGAAGCCGAGCCAGGCCGTTGCCGCGCCCAACAGCACGCAGCTCACGATGATCGCCGCCCAGAGCAGCATCGTGCGCTTGTTGCGCAGCACCGCGTTGATGCTGGTGATCACCGCCGTTACCGCGTCGGCGCGCCGGTCCATCAGCATCGGCAGGGAAAAGGCCGAGACCGCGAACACCACCGCCGAGAACACCGCGCCGACCGCGCTGCCGACGGTCAGGAACAGAAGCAGATCCCGCCAACCGGGATTCGCCAGGGCCGGAAAGAAGATGTACAGGGTGTTGGCCGCCCGGGCCCAGACCAGCAGCACGATGATCAGGATGACGGCGAAGACCATGGCGCCGCGGATCGACTGACCCGCATCGGCGATGCTTCGCCTCAGGCTGACGCCACGGTCCAGCTCCAGGCGTCGGCTGATGGCGTACAGGGTCATCGCCAGCCAGGGGCCGATGAAGACGAAGCCGCTGACCAGGCCCAGGTACAGGCCGAGATTGCCCCAGCGCCAGGTCGCCGCCGTGATCAGGTAGCTGAGCGCCAGTACGACGGCTCCCCAGCTCAGGCTCTGACGAGGTGCGCGGCGCAGATCCACCCAGCCGCGCGCGAGCCAGTCCAGCGGTGCTCTCGTCGGCAGCCGCCGGCAGGGCGCCGCCATCGGCAACTCCTCCGGCGGGCGGGCTTGCTTCGCTGGCTCGTTCATTGGCTCCTCCGGACTCGATCGTCAGCCCTTTCTGTCCCTCTTGCCCAGTATGCCAAGGCCGTTCGCCCGGCGCATCCGTGCTTTCGATGAAAGCGATCAGCGCGCAGCGTCGACTTCGCTGGGTTCGGTCAAGGCATCCTCGGGGAACGCCAGGCCGTGACGGGCAAGGACCTCGTGCATGGTGGCGTCCAGGGCCGGGAACTGATCGTGCAGGTGGTCCCGGAAGGCCAGCGCCGCCGGCGTGGGTTCCACCCCACGGCCCTGAACCAGTGACCAGCGGACCGGTGCCGGGAAGTGCGGCACGCGCAGCAGGGTCAGACGCCCGGCCTCGAGTTCGAGGGTCACGGCGTGCAGGGAAATCACGGCCAGGCCGTGGCCGGCCATGACCGCCTGCTTGATCGCCTCGTTGCTGCCCAGCTCCAGCGCCGGCTGAAGTTCGGCACCGAAGCGAGCCAGCCAGTCGGCGGTCCAGAGTCGAGTGCCGGAACCGGGTTCGCGAACGACGAAGCTGGCCTCGGTGACGGCCGAGAAGGCGAGTTCGGGCTGCCTTGCCCAGGGATGGTCGGGCGCCGCGATCATCACCAGGGGATTGAGGCCGACGGTCTCGATGCGAAGACGCTCCGAGGCGGGCGGGCGGGTCATCAGATAGCCATCGTCCCGCCCTTCGTTCAGGCGCTCGATCAGGCGATCGCGCGGCAGGATCGTCAGGCTGGCTTCGATGCCGGGATGCGCGGTACGGAATCGACCGAGCAGACTCGGCAGGACGTACTCGGCCGTCGAGACGGCGGCGATGCGAAGGCGCCCTCGTTCGATGCCACGCCGGGCCGCCAGGCGCTGATCGAGGCGCTTGAGTTCGGCGTCGATGCGACGGGCGGCCTCCAGGGCATCCTGCCCCGCCTCGGTCAGCTGCAGGCGCCGGCCACTGACCCGGTGCAGGGGCATGCCCAGGGCCTCGGCCAGCTGCCCGAGCTGGATCGACAGGGTGGGCGGAGTCAGGTGGAGCCTCCGGGCGGCCGCCGCGATCGAACCCTCGTCGGCGACGACCTGGAGGATCCGGAGCTGATGCAGGGTCGGTTTCATCGATGCGCCTGGTTGATTAGATCTTTATCTATGCAAAGGACAATAGATTTTAACTTTATCTTATTCATCGGCGCAGGTAGAGTGGCGCCCGCCTCGACACACCAGGAGTTCTTCATGTACCGCCCCGATCACGACCGCCGACCCCAGCCCGCTTCGAAGCTCACCCAGCCCGTCGACGTCGCTCTCGCACAGGGCGATGGCATCGGCCCCGAAATCACCGACGCCGTCTGCCGCATTCTCGATGCAGCCGGTGCGCGCGTGCGCTTCGTCCCCGTGACCATGGGCGAGCGCTGCTATCTGGATGGCGTCAGCTCGGGCATCCCGGCCGAAGCCTGGGACGTGATCCGCAAGCACGGCGTGCTCCTGAAGGGGCCGATCACCACCCCGCAGGGCGGCGGCTACAAGAGCCTCAACGTCACCCTCCGCAAGGCCCTGGGTCTGTTCGCCAACGTCCGGCCGTGCCGCGCCTGGCACCCCTGGATCGAGACGCGCCATCCGGACATGGATGTGCTGATCGTGCGCGAGAACGAGGAAGACACCTACGCCGGCATCGAGCACCGCCAGACCAACGAGGTCACCCAGTGCCTGAAACTGATCTCCTCGCCCGGCTCGGAGCGCCTGATCCGCTATGCCTTCGAACTGGCACGGGCGCAGGGTCGCAAGCGCGTCGACTGCTTCTCCAAGGACAACATCATGAAACTCACCGATGGCCTGTTCCATCGGATCTTCGACCGCGTGGCCGAAGAGTACCCGGACATCGAGTCCGGCCACATGATCATCGACATCGGCACCGCGCTGCTGGCGGATCGTCCGGAACGCTTCGACGTCATCGTCGCGCCCAACCTCTACGGTGACATCATCTCCGACGTGGCTGCACAGATCACCGGCTCCGTCGGCCTCGGTGGCTCGGCGAACATCGGCGAAGGCATCGCCATGTTCGAGGCCGTGCATGGCTCGGCTCCGGACATCGCCGGCCAGGACCTGGCCAATCCCTCGGGCCTGCTGCTCGCGGCCATCGAGATGCTGCGCTACATCGGTGATGGCGAAACCGCCAACCGCGTCTTCGCCGCCTGGACCGCCACCCTGGCCGACGGCCTGCACACCGCCGACATCCACCGACCGGGCCACAGCCGCGAGCGCCTCGGCACGCGCGCCTTCGCCGACGCGGTCATCGAACGCCTCGACGAATCGAGCGAGGCCGCGCGTCAGGCCGAAGCGACCGCCTGGCCGAACGTGAAGTCGAGCTGGCCTGAACCGGCGCGCGCCGAGAAGACCCTGATCGGTGTGGACGTGTTCCTCGACTGGGACCAGGCCGACCGCGATCCGAAGGTGCTCGGCGAGCAGGTCAGAGCCCTGGACGAGGGCCTGCCGGTCCGCCTCAGCCTGATCACCAACCGCGGCGTGAAGGTGTTTCCGGAGGGACTGCCGGAAACCCGCTGCACCGATCACTGGCGCTGCCGCTTCCGCGCCGAGGACGGGCAGACCATCGAGCACAAGGACGTCATTGCCCTGCTGCAGCGTTTCGCGGACGCCGGCCTGGACTTCATCAAGACCGAGCAGCTCTACGCCTTCGACGGCGTCCCGGGCTTCTCCCTCGGCCAGGGCGAGTGATCAGACGTCAACGAACTGTTCGGCGGCGCCGATCCAGCGCTGGATGAGTGTTTCGCCGGCCTCGGCATCGAGGCCGGCGGCCACATCGGCCACCTGCTCGATCAGCTCAGCATCCCGCGCGAGGTCGGCGACACGAAAGCGCAGCATCCCCGTCTGGCGGGTGCCCAGGACCTCGCCCGGTCCGCGCAGTTCCAGATCCTTCTCGGCGATGAGAAAGCCATCGGTGGTTTCGCGCATCACGCCCAGGCGCGCCTCGGCCATCGGCCCCAGGGGCGGCTTGTAGAGCAGCACGCAGCTGGCCTGGTCACTGCCCCGCCCGACCCGGCCGCGTAGCTGGTGCAGCTGGGACAGGCCGAGACGCTCCGCGTTCTCGATGATCATCACGCTGGCATTGGGCACATCGACACCCACTTCGATCACGGTCGTGGCGACCAGCAGATCGATCTCCCCCGCGCTGAATTCGGCCATGATCGCCTGCTTCTCGACCGGCTTCATTCGGCCATGGATCAGCCCGACCCTGAACTCGGGCAATACGCGCGCAAGCTCCTTCGATCGGGTCTCGGCGGCTTCGGCCTCGAGCACTTCGGATTCCTCGATCAAGGGGCAGACCCAATAGGCCTGTCGCCCCTGGCCAAGGGCGTGTCGCAGGCGCTCGACCACCTGCTCGCGGCGCTGCTGGCTGGCCGCCACGGTGGTCACCGGCTTGCGCCCCGGCGGCAGTTCGTCGATCACCGAAATGTCCAGACCGGCATAGGCCGTCATCGCCAGGGTGCGGGGGATCGGCGTGGCCGTCATCACCAGCTGATGGGGCAGCCGCTGGCCCCGCTGGCCCTTCGCCGCCAGGGCCAGGCGCTGATGCACCCCGAAACGGTGCTGCTCATCGACGATGACCAGCCCGAGGTCACGAAAGGCCACCGCGTCCTGAAACAGGGCGTGGGTGCCGATGGCGATGTCGGCTGAAGTCTTCAAGGCCTCCAGCGCGGCCTGGCGCGCCTTGCCCTTGACCTTGCCGGCCAGCCAGACCGATTCCAGGCCCAGGGCATCCAGCCAGGGCTTCAGGTTCTGGTAGTGCTGTTCGGCGAGAATCTCCGTCGGCGCCACGATCGCCGCCTGGCGACCCGACGAAGCGGCGGTCACCAGGGCCGCGGCCGCCACCACTGTCTTGCCCGAGCCGACGTCGCCCTGGACCAGTCGCCGCATCGGCCGCGTTCGAGCCAGGTCCTGGGCAATCTCGGCCATGACCCGGTCCTGAGCCCCCGTCGGCTCGAAGGGCAGCTGCGCCAGCAATGCCGGCACCAGCCGCCGCTCGTCGACCAGCTTCGGCGCCCGCTGCCGGGCCCGGGCCCGATTCAGACGCGCCAGAGCCAGGTGATGGGCGGTCAGTTCCTCGAGCGCCAGGCGCTGCACCGCCGGGTGATCACCCTCGATCAAGGCGTTCAGGTCATCGCTTGCTGCGGGCCCGTGCACGGTGATCAGGGCCGAGGCCAGGCTGGGCCCGCCGAGAGTGCCCGCCAGCGGATCCTCCAGGCTCAGCTCGGCACGCTCGAGCCGGGCCACGGTATCGCCGACGAGACGCTGCAGGGTGGCCTGGCCCAGGCCCTGGGTGGTGGGGTAGACCGGCGTCAGCGATTCCGGCAGCTCCAGCGGGCGATCGGGCTGAAAGGCCTGGCACTGGGGGTGGATCAGCTCGAAGCCCTCGGGCCCGAAGCGCGCCTCACCGAAGCAGCGCAGGTACTGCCCTTCCTTGAGCAGGCGCTGCTGACTGGGATAGAAGCGGAAGAAGCGCAGGATGATCTGGCCGCTGTCGTCGGCCAGGGTCGCCAGCAGCATGCGGCGGCGACCGAAGCGGATCTCCTGGTGAACGACCTGCCCCTCGACCTGCACGGTCACGCCATTGCGCACCCGGTTCAGGGGCGTGATCCGGGTTCGATCCTCGTAGCGCAGGGGCAGGTGGAAGAGCAGATCGAGCTCGCGCTCGATGCCCAGGGCCTTCAGCCTGGAGGCAACCCGTTCACCGACGCCATCGAGCGCCGTGACCGGCCGCCCCGACGCCGTTTCCGGCTCAGCCGCGCTCACCGCCCTCGGACAGGACCAGCACGGCATCCATTTCCACGTCCACGCCCTTGGGCAGGGCGGCAACCTGAACCGCCGCTCGGGCAGGATAGGGCTCGCTGAAATAGCCGGCCATGATCTCGTTGACTTCGGCGAAGCGACCGAGATCGGTCAGGAAGACGTTCAGTTTGACGATGTCGTCCAGGCTGCCGCCGGCGGCTCGGGCCACGGCCGCGAGATTGTCGAAGACGCGACGACAGCGATCACCGAATTCACCGGTGATCAGTTCGCCGTCGGCCGGGTCCAGCGGAATCTGACCGGAGAGATAGACCGTGTCGCCAGCGCGCACCGCCTGGGAGTAGGGGCCGATGGCGGCCGGGGCATCATGACTGTGGATCGGAGTCTTGGCCATGGAGTTCGATCTCGCTTTCGCTATGGGTAAGTGACTTGGGCCGAGGTCCTTCCCGGCCATTACTGCCTCGGCGAAGGCCGTGGCAGGATAGCAATCATCAGGCCATTTCGCGGGAAACGCGAATCACGTTCGGGTTGCGCTTCAGGCGACGCATGACGCGGGCCAGCTGGACACGGTCGGTCACGCTGAGCACGAAGAACAGGGTGGCCGTTTCCTGATTGGCGTCCTTCTGCTCGACGCGCTCGATGTTGGCGCCGACCTGGCTGAGCGTGGTCGAGACCGAGGCCAGCACGCCCGGGCCGTTGACCGTCAGCAGTTTCAGCAGCACCGGAAACTGACCGCGGGTCAGCGGTTCCCAGGTCACGTCGATGCAGCGTTCGGCGTGGTTCTTGTACAGGCCCGGCACGTTCGGGCAGCGCTGGCGATGGATCACGATGCCCTTGCCCGGCGACAGATAGCCCATGACCGGATCACCGGGAATCGGATGACAGCAGGCCGCATAGCTGATCGCGCTGCCCTCGGTGCCACCGACGGACAGGGTGGTGACCGTGTCTTCCTCGGCCCGGCGGCGCTGGGTCAGCGGCAGCAACTTCTGCGCCACCATGCCCGCCAGCATGTCGCCCCTCGCGATCCGGATCAGCAGGTCCTCGAAGCGCTCCAGACCGAGCTTGGCCAGGTAGCGATCGATGCGGCGCTGGGAAATCTTCTCCAGCGAGGAACCGCGGCGAATGAGCGCCTGGTCGAGCAGGCGATCGCCGATCGCCACGGAATCGGCCTGCTCGAGGTTCTTCAGGTGCGAACGGATCGCCGTCCGCGCCTTGGACGTCACGACGAACTCCAGCCATTCCGGCAGGGGCTTGTGCGACTTGTCGGTGATGATCTCGACGGTCTGACCGTTCTCCAGGCGCGTGCGCAGGGGCAGGCGCTGCTGGTCGATCCTCGCGGCCACGGCCTGGTTGCCGACGTCGGTGTGGATGGCGTAGGCAAAATCCAGCGCCGTCGACTCCGACTTCAGATCGATGATCTTGCCGCGCGGCGTGAACACGAAGATCTCGTCCGGGAACAGCTCGGCCTTGGCCGTGTCCATGAACTCGCTCGAATCGGGCGAGCGATACTGGGTATCGACCAGTTTGAGCAGCCACTCGCGGGCGCGAACGGCGGTCGAGCGGTCCGGCGTGGCCTTGTAGAGCCAGTGTGCGGCCGCGCCCTTCTCGGCCACCAGGTCCATCTCCTCGGTGCGGATCTGGATTTCCACCGGCACGCCGTAGGTGGAATTGAGCACCGTGTGCAGGGACTGGTAGCCGTTCGGCTTGGGCAGGGCGATGTAGTCCTTGAAGCTACCCGGCTTGGGCCGGTACAGGCTGTGCGCCACGCCGAGGGCCTGGTAGCAGTGCGGCTCGGAGTGGGTGATGATGCGGAACGCGAACAGATCCGAGACCTGCTCGTAGCTCAGGGACTTGTCGCGCATCTTGCAGTAGATCGAATAGGCCGTCTTGGTGCGGCCTTCCACGCGGCAGGGAATGCCGGCTTCGCTCAGGCGCTTCTTCAGCTCGGCGGTGATCGAGTCGATCACCTCCTGGCGATTGCCGGCCACGGCCGCCACGCGCTGGCTGATGACGCGGTAGCGACGCGGGTAGAGATTCTTGAAGCCCTGCTCCTCGAGCTCTTCCTTGAGCGCGTTCATGCCCAGGCGCTCGGCGATCGGCGAATAGATGTCGAGGGTCTCGGAGGAGATCCGGCGGCGCGACTCGGCCGACATGGCGCCGATCGTGCGCATGTTGTGCAGGCGATCGGCGAGCTTGATGAAGATGACCCGGAGGTCACGGCTCATGGCCAGCAGCAGCTTGCGGAAGCTCTCCGCATCGGCCTCGCGCCGGGTGCGGAACTTCATCTTGTCCAGTTTGGTGACGCCGTCGACGAGCTTGGCGACTTCCTCGCCGAACTCGCGGGCCAGGTCCTGGTGCTCGAGGGGGGTGTCTTCGACCGTGTCGTGCAGGATGGCGGCCGTGATGGTCTGATGGTCCATCCGCATGCCGGCCAGAATCTGAGCCACCGCCACCGGGTGGAAGATGTAGGGCTCTCCGGAACGGCGGGTCTGGCCGCGATGGGCCTCCTCGCCGACTTCGTAGGCACGCAGGACCTGGGCGACCTGCTCGGGCTCCAGATAGGTGTTGAGCAGGTCGCGCAGTTGCCGGACCGGGGCGGGCAGCATCAGCCTTGCCCTCGCATCAGGCGCGTGCAGTCATGAAGCGATCCCGTGAAACGATCCCGACCGATCAGTCGTCGTCTTCGGGCGGCGGCGGCACTTCAGCCTGCATCGCCGCCAGGCGCGCGTCGAGATCGGCCTGCAGGGCGCCGATGTTCTCATCGTTGACCTGGCCTTCGGCGATCTCGCGCAGGGCGATGACGGTCGGCTTGTCGGAGGATTCCTCGATCAGCGGGTCCGCGCCGTTGGCGATCATGCGAGCGCGCTGGGCAGCGGTGATGACCAGTTCGAAGCGATTCGGAACGGCTTCGATACAGTCTTCTACGGTTACTCGGGCCATGCTGTGTCCTGATTGTCTGCTGGCAGACGCGCTCATCGCGACTGCCCGGTGTCGTGCCACCGGCCGTCGGTATTGCGGTTCGAGCGGGCAGCGAATGCCCCGAACCGGAGTCACCGCGGACGGAAGTCAATCTTTCATTGTATCGCGTGCCGGGATTTCGTCCAAGAGCCTGGTGACCCGCTTTGCCTGGCGGGCCCGGCGCAGCGGCCAGACCTTGACGATCGAGGTCAGCTCTTCGAGGGCCGTGTCGAAATCGTCATTGACCACCATCCAGCGGAAATCCCCGCAGGCCTCGAGCTCGGCCCGCGCCTCCCCGAGGCGTCGCTCGATCACCTCGGGCGCGTCGGAGCCGCGGCCCTTGAGGCGCTCGGCGAGGATCTTCATCGACGGCGGCAGGATGAACATGCTGCACAGGCCCGGGAACTGGGCCCGCACGGAGCGGGCGCCCTGGACGTCGATCTCCAGCAGGACATCACGGCCCGCCGCCCAGAGCGCCTCGACGCGATCACGACGGGTGCCGTAGAAATTGCCGTAGACCTCGGCGTATTCGAGGTAGTCGCCGGCCTCGATGCCGGCCTTGAACTCCTCGACGCTGACGAAGTGGTACTGCTCGCCGTCGACCTCGCCGGCGCGCGCCGGACGGGTCGTGTCGGACACCGACAGGGACAGGCGTGGGCAACGCTTGAGAAGCCCGCGCATCAGACTGGTCTTGCCCGCCCCGGACGGAGCGGCAATGACGTAGAGCTCGCCCTTACTCGACATTCTGCACCTGCTCCCGCATCTGTTCGATCAACACCTTCAGCTCGACGGCGGCCTGGCCGGTCTCGACGACGGCAGCCTTGGAGCCCAGGGTATTGGCTTCTCGATTGAGCTCCTGCATCAGGAAATCCAGACGACGACCGACCGGCTCGTCCAGGACCAGCACCCGACGAATCTCGGCCACGTGCGCGTCGAGGCGATCCAGCTCCTCATCGACGTCGAGCTTCTGCAGCTGCAGGACCAGCTCCTGTTCGATCCGGCCCGGTTCGACGGGCTGACTGAGCGCGGCCAGGCGCTCCCGAAAGCGCGTGTCCAGGGCGGTACGGATTTCCGGCAGATGACGTCGCACTTCGGCGACCTGATGCTCGATCCCGGCCAGCCGCGACTCGATCATCTCGGCAATGGCAGCTCCTTCGCCTTCACGGGCCTCGACGAAGGCTTCGATGGCCTCGTCGAGCAGGGCCATGGCCGCGTCGCGCTCGGCCTCGAAGTCCGGCCGCTCGCTGACGATCAGGCCGGGCCAGTCGAGCAGATGGACCAGGTCCGGGCTGGCCGCGCCACCGCTCAGGCCCGCCAGCTCGTCATGGACGCGAACCAGCGCCCGCGCCAGATCCCCGTTCAGGCGCAGATCGGCACTGGCCGCCGCGGCATCGGCCTGGAAGCGCAGGCCGGCCTCGACCTTGCCCCGCGAGAGCGCCTCCTTGAAGCGCTGGCGGATCGCCGGTTCGAGGGCGCGGAAGTCTTCGGGCAGGCGCAGGCTGACGTCGAGATAGCGGTGATTGACCGATCGCAACTCCCAGCTGAGCGTGCCACGCGTGGTGGCCGTGCTGCGTGCGGCGTAGGCGGTCATGCTGCGGATCATGGCGGGTCCCTGCGGGCATCGAAACAAGCCCGACATGGTAACCTTGCCGGCTCGCCCAGACAAAGGACTCCGCATGCGACCTTCCGGACGCCAGGCCGACGAATTGCGGCCCGTGACCATCGAGCGCCACTACACCATGCACGCCGAAGGCTCGGTCCTGATCGCCTGCGGCAACACCCGCGTCCTGTGCACGGCCAGCGTCGAAGAGCGCGTCCCGCCCTGGCTGCGTGGCAAGGGTTCGGGATGGATCACCGCGGAGTACGGCATGCTGCCCCGCGCCACGGGCACGCGCAACATGCGCGAGGCCAGCCGCGGCAAGCAGGGTGGCCGCACCCTGGAAATCCAGCGCCTGATCGGCCGCAGCCTGCGCTCGGTCATCGACCTCCAGGCCCTCGGCGAGCGCACCGTCACCCTGGACTGTGACGTGCTGCAGGCCGACGGTGGCACCCGCACCGCCTCGATTACCGGCGCCTATGTGGCCCTGGTCGATGCCATGGACGGCCTGTTCGACGCCGGCAAGGTCAAGCGCAGCCCGGTGCACGGCCACGTGGCCGCGGTCTCGGTGGGCATGCTCGGCTCGGAGGCCGTGCTCGATCTCGACTACGCCGAAGACTCCTCGGCCGACACGGATCTCAATGTCGTCATGAACGACGGCGGCGGCTTCATCGAAGTCCAGGGCACGGCCGAAGGCCATGCCTTCCGCCGCGACGAACTCGACGCGATGCTGGCGCTGGCGGAAAAGGGCATCAGCGAATTGATCGCCATCCAGGAGGCCGCACTCAATGGCGCTTGAAGGCAAGACTCTGGTGCTGGCCAGCGGCAACGCCGGCAAACTCAGGGAGCTGGCGCACCTGCTCCAGCCCCTGCATATCGACGTCGTCTCGCAGGCCGAGTTCGCGGTCGAGCCCGTCGAGGAAACGGGCCTGACCTTCGTCGAGAACGCCCTCCTCAAGGCCCGCGCCGCGGCCCGAGCCAGCGGCCAGCCGGCCCTGGGCGACGATTCCGGCCTGGTGGTCGACGCCCTCGAAGGCCGTCCCGGCATCCGCTCGGCTCGCTTCGCCGGCGAACAGGCCAGCGACGAAGACAACAATCGGCAGCTGCTCGAAGCCCTGGCCGATCTGCCCCGGGATCGGCGCACGGCCTGTTTCCACTGCTGCCTGGTGCTGCTGAGAAGCCCCGAGGACCCGGCACCGATCATCGCCCACGGAGTCTGGCACGGGCAGATCCTGGACGACCCGCGCGGCGAGCACGGCTTTGGCTACGACCCGCTGTTCTACGATCCGCAGCTCGGCGCCACGGCCGCGGAACTCCGGATGGAAGAAAAGGCCCGGGTCAGCCACCGTGGCCGGGCCCTGGCCAGATTGATCGAAGCCATCAAGGAAGCTTGACGACCGGTTTAAGGACTCGGATTGAAGGTTTCAGCGTTCAGAATGGAGCCCCGAGAACCGGGAACAGCAGACTGGGGGCAGTCGTCGCATTCGCAGAGTTGCCTGCGTTATGTGTGTGTCGGATGTGCCGCGAAGCCTGCGATAATGCGCCGTCGTCGAGTTGACCGCGATGTCTGAAGCATGGACCGTCGGGCACGTGGGCCCGACCTACCCAGGGTTCCTATCGAGTCATTTCGATAACGGGATGGGCGATGGCCTCCGGTAATCCGGGGTGTCTTCGCCCAGCATCGAGCAACCCTGAACCCCGAACCCTGAACCCTTGAATCCCTGATTTCCCCTTGATCCTGCGCCTCCCACCACTTTCCCTGTACGTCCACCTGCCCTGGTGCGTCGCCAAGTGCCCCTACTGCGACTTCAACTCGCACGCGCTGAACGGTGAACTGCCCGAAGCGCGCTACATCGACGCGCTTCTGGCCGACCTCGAGGTCGATCTGCCGAGGGTCTGGGGCCGCACGGTGCACAGCGTGTTTCTCGGCGGCGGGACGCCGAGCCTGTTTTCCGGCCAGGCCATCGATCGCCTGCTGACCGGGCTGCGCGCGCGCTTGAACCTGGCGCCGGGCGCCGAAATCACCATGGAGGCCAACCCCGGCACCGTCGAACACGATCGCTTCGAAGCCTATCGCGAGGCCGGCGTCAACCGGATCAGCTTAGGGGTACAGAGCTTCGATGATCGGCAGCTCAAGACCCTGGGGCGGATCCACGGCGGCGAAGAAGCCATGCGGGCCATCGAGGCTGTCCAAGGCGCCGGCTTCGAGCGTTTCAACCTCGACCTGATGTGGGCCCTGCCGGGCCAGACCACCGAGCAGGCCCTGGCCGATCTGGAGCAGGCCCTGGCCTTCGAACCGACCCATCTGTCCCACTACCAGCTGACCCTGGAACCGAACACGCTCTTTGCCGCGCGCCCGCCCGCACTGCCGGACGAAGACACAGTGATCGACATGCAGGACGCCTGCGCCGAGCGCCTGCTGGCGGCCGGCCTGGAACACTACGAGATTTCGGCCTGGGCCGGTCCCGGCCAGGCCAGCCGGCACAACCTGAACTACTGGCGCTTCGGTGACTACCTCGGCATCGGCGCGGGCGCGCACGGCAAGCTGACCCTGCCCGCCGAGCAGCAGGTCCTGAGAACCCGCCGCAAGTCCCACCCCCGACCGTATCTGAAGGCCCCCGAGACCCGGGACTTCATCGCCGAAGCCCGGCCCGTTCCCGAGGCCGAACTGCCCTTCGAATATTTCCTCAACCGCTTCCGCCTCGACGAGCCGGTGCCGCTGGCCGATTTCGAAGCCTTCACGGGCCTGTCCAGCCAGACGATCGAAGCCGCGCTGCAGCGCGCGCTGGAGCTCGAACTGATCGAGCTCGACCCGGTCTGCGACCCGCTGGAATCCGGCAGCCGTGCCCACCAGCGGATCGTTCGCACGGAGCGAGGCCAGCGCTTCCTCAACGACCTGCAGGCCCTGTTTCTCGACTCGGCCTGAAGCCGTCAGGCCGCTCTGGCATACTCCAGAGGAACCCTGATCAAGCCATTCACATGCGCGGCATCTTCGCGATCATCACCCTGCTCCTCGGCATCGCCATCCTGCTGGCGGGCAACGGCCTGGTCGGCACCCTGCTCGGCGTGCGCGGCGGCATGGAAGGCTTTTCCAGCGGCGTGCTGGGCGTGATCATGGCCGGCTACTTTTCCGGCTTCGTCGCCGGCACCTTCATCGTCCCCCGGATCATTCGCAGCGCCGGGCATGTGCGCTGCTTCGCCGCGTTGGCCTCGATCTGCTCGGTCACGGTGCTCGTCCACGGCCTGTTCATCCATCCGCTGGTCTGGCTGGTCGCACGGGCCATCGCCGGCATCTGCATCGTCGGCATCTACATCGTGATCGAAAGCTGGCTGAACGAACAGACCAGCAACGAGCAGCGCGGCCATATCTTCTCGGCCTACATGACCACCACCCTGATCGGCCTGGGGCTCGGCCAGACCCTGCTGCTGGCCGGCGACATCTCGACCCTGGAACTGTTCGCCCTGGGCTCGGTGCTGATGTCGATCGGCCTGGTGCCGGTGGCGCTGACGCGGGTCAAGGAACCGCCCCTGGTCGACACGCACCGCCTGGGCCTCGGTCAGCTCTATCGGATCTCGCCCCTGGGCGTGATCGGCGCCCTGTTCGCGGGCGTCGGCACCGGCGCCTTCTGGGGTCTGGCGCCGGTGATGGCTTCGGGCCTGGGGCTCGATGCCAGGGGCGTGGCCGGCTTCATGAGCCTCAGCATCCTAGGTGGGATCCTCATGATGTGGCCGCTGGGCCGACTGTCCGACCGCTTCGATCGGCGAAGCGTGCTCGCCATCGTCAGCCTGATCACCGCCCTGGCCGCCCTGGCCGGGTGGTGGCTGCTCGACATCCGTCTGCAGCTGATCATGCTCACGGGCTTCGTCTACGGCGCCTTCGGCTTCAGCACCTATGCGCTGGCGGCCTCGCACACCAACGACCACGTCGACAGCCAGCACATGCTCGAGGCGGCCTCCAGCCTGCAGCTGCTGTACGGAGCCGGCGCGATCATCGGCCCATTGCTGGCCGGCAGCCTGATGCAGTGGAGCGGCCCGGCCACGCTCCTGCCCTTCATGAGTGCCGCAGCCCTGGTTCCGGCACTCTTCGCCCTGTGGCGGATGCGCATCCGGCCGGCGCTGCCCACCGAGCAGCAGAGCGAGTGGGTTCCCCAGTTCGCCACGTCACCGGCGGTGCTGGAAATGCACCCGGATTCGGTAGAGGGCCCGGAATCGCCACCGGAGGGGGACACGATGACGGATGACCGGGTCTCGGGCTCGGATCAGGAACGCGCAGCCGATGGCAACACCAGCTGAGCTCGGAATCGCTGATCCTTCGATTCGACCTTGAGACTGGCACCCTCCTCATAGGCCAGGGCCAGGCGCTGGCGGATGTTTTCCAGTGCGGTTCGATTGCCGGCATGGGGACGTGCGTTCTCGGATGGAAGCGGATTCTCGACGACCACGCGGACTCGGCCGAAGCGCATGGCCTGAATCCGAAGCTGCAGGACGCCGCCCTCGGGACTGGGGGCGATGCCATGCAGCACCGCATTCTCCACCAGGGGTTGAATCAGCAACGCGGGCAGCTGCATGCCCTGATCCACCTTCGGATCGATCTCCCATTCGACCACCAACCGATCGCCCAGCCGCAGGGATTCGATGCGCAGGTAGGCGCGGATCAGTTCGATCTCCTCGGCCAGGCGGTGACGCGTATCCCCGCGAAGACCGGTGCGCAGGAGGTCGGAAAGGTCGATCAGGGCGTCCTCGGCCTGGTCCGGCTGACGATGAATCAACTCCGAGACGGCGTTGAGCGCGTTGAACAGAAAGTGCGGGTGAATTCTCGCCTGCAGGGCCTCCAGACGGACTCGGGATTCGAGGGCAACCTGCATGCGCCACTGATTCTGCAGCACGAGGAAGCGCGCCAGGAGAAAGGACAAGAGCAAGGCCATCAACGTATTGCGCAGGATGAACCAGGACTGAGAGGTCGCCGTTTCGAATGGAGCGATCCAGACCACGGCGGCACTGCTGATGAGCACCAAGCCGGTGCAGACCGCCATGACGATCAGCGTCAAGCGCAGGGCCCGGCGCGCGGATGGCCGCTGCAGCAAGCGGCAGAGCACACCGAGCGACAGAAAGGCGTTGAAGAGAATGAACGGCAGCGCAAGGCCGAAACGAGCCCAGAAGGCGTCGACAGACAGCGGCCCGCCGGCAGAAACCAGCATCGCCAACAGCGCCGACAGCAGGACGGCCAACAACAAGGAACCGGGTGAACAGAGATCACCCGATGAAGCCGCCGTGGCTGACGACCGCCCTTTCACTTTCGACAGAGGGCCCGGGATGCCCGGTGATCACCCCGGAGCCGAAAACTCGATGAGCCTACCAGCAATCCTCGACGGTGCCCGTACCACTGATCGAGCGCTGGCCCGTATGCGTGATCTGAAAGTTGCCGCATTCAGTGTCTCGAGTGGCCTGCGTGCCCTGAGGGGTGGCGCGCAGAGTGTAAGTCGTCCCGGTCATGGCGACCGAGGTCACCAGATAGGTCCCGGTCTCTGACCCGATGCCGTCTCCCCCCAGAGGAGTGACCACGGTGCAGTTGGCGGCATCGTTATAGCGATTGAAACGAGAATAGCATCGCTCGAGCGCCTGGGCGGCATCCATGATGGCTGCCTTGCCTTCGGTCCGATTGGTCCGGATGACATAGTTGCTGTAGGACGGAATGGCGATCGCCATGACGATGGCCAGAATGGCCAGCGCCACCATCAGCTCGATGAGCGTGAAGCCAGCTGCGGGATTCCGGAAGCGGGCACCGGCCTTCATCGTTCTGCCCTCCAGATCCTGATCACGAGCGGCCGGTGATCCGCGGACGGTTCCGTCCCGTCCGTCTGGATCATCACCTGCATGCCGGGCCGCAACTGGCTGAGCCGCAGACCATCATCGTCCGACTCTTCGGTCATGCCCGCGAGCCGCGCCCCCGTGGAACCCTCGGCGTATTGGTAGCGACGGCCATCCAGGACGATCTCGCCTGTTCTGACATTGATCGAATCCACGGTCATGGGCTGCGGGAGGCTCAATGCCAGATCGCGATCGATGGCGCTCGAGTCCTGGGCAAGACCCAAGGAAGATCCGGTGAGCGTCAAGGCGACGACCATGGCTCTCAAACAAGCAAGTACGTTCATAAGGGAATCTCCTGCTATCGACGCTGAATCCAGACCTGACGGCCTTCACAAATGGACCCCAGCGCAGTGAAGGTTGCACCCTCCACCAACGGGGGAATTCCATATACAGAGCACCATTCCTCGCGCAAGGCATCGTCGGTGACTTCCGGCGGGACGCCCGGATCTTCCGGCTCCTCGGGGTTGGGGATGCCCGGGAAGTCGATCAGACCATCCGGCTGTGTCCGAGTGTGCTGCTTGATGACGATGGGGGGACTGATCGGAGCTCCGATGCCCACTTCGATAGCGCCGCAGTTTGTACACCCCGGAAAGGCTCCATTGCCTGTTGCTGCATCCAGGACATAGAGCCTCTGGATCCCTCCTGGAGTGCAAGGGTCATCAACCGGCTCGTAGGTCGCGATAATCAAGATCCCGAACTGAATCACGGCTTTAGCCATCACGCGCTCGCCGCTGGGGCCACCAACTTCCAGATCAACGTACCAGCCTTCAGGCCCGTTACCCTCGTTGATGACGCTTCTCACTCCTACACCTTCCGAAGCGATTTCGCCTTTCGACAAGCGAGTCAGGTTACTCACGGGCTCATTCAAGTCGCGGATCGCGAAGAAACGGTCCAGGTTCACGGTCAAGCGGTCGCTGTTCTCGATCAATTTTCCGGTACCGAAGAATACGTTCAAGCCTCCGTCCGGGTTCGCAGCGATCGTGGGTGTGGCCGTGATTGGCCGACCGTTCGGGTCGGTGAACAGTCCGTCATCGTAAACCACCACGGGCTCGCTACCCTCGAAGTCGATGCGCCACATTGTTCCATTGAGATCGCCCGCATAGACCCGATCGATGTACGAGCGTGTTGCTGCCTCTCGCCATCCCGCCACGCCGGAAAGGCCGTTTCCTCCAGGATCACCAAGGGGAACCTTGTGAAGCACTGCGCCGCTGAAGAGGTTCAAGACGTAGAGGTAGGCCTGCCCATCTGCCGAATTGTATCCATTGCCGAAAATGGCTACCCATTCCTCATTTTCCAGGCGAGTGATCAGAGGATCTCCGTACGTATATCCAAGATCAGGGTCATCTTCCGCCGTGAACTCCCACCGCACATCATTCTCTCCAAAATTCTGCGGCGTGGATACATCGAGGGCATACACACCACGCCCACCGGCTCCGAGCGTTCCCACCAGAAAAGTCCCCCAGCCACTGCCTTCGAGTGCGTCCGCCACCGCCACTTGACCGTCAACGTAGAACCGGTGGTTATAGTCGGGGTCCGCCAACTGCCAAAGATTCTCATGCACCGCCGCGGGAACGTAGGCGAACAGCTCGTCCATGGTCCGTGCATCAAACGCATGCAGCATGCCATCGTTCGAGCCGACAAAAACCGTATCGTAGCGAGCGGCCGCGCAGTCCGCCGGATCTTCTTGTTCACAGGGATCCCTGGGGTCGCGTTTGACTGCGTCTATGTATCCCAAGTATCCAAGATCGACACGAGCCCAACCCTCGTTCCCCGGACCCGAAAAGACAGGCCGAGAGCCGACGATATCTCCCAGCATGGATGACCGAAATCTCATTCCAGGAACATTGTCCCCTCTCAGGAAAGCGAACAACGCATCGGCCGTGTAAGAACCCGGTGCATTGGCCATCACGCGATCCTGCACACCGCTACCCGAAATGAATTCCGCCGAAGCGTCCGCGTCCGGGTCCCAGGACCAGATATTGCGGTTATCGGCACCAAGGAGCGCGAGTTGCTCGCTGGCCTCGGCGACCACCACATCTTCAATCGGATCGATCGCCTCGAGTTCTCCAACCCAGCCCTGCGTATCGAAGGATGCAGCGTAGATCAGCGAACCGGTCGTCAAGCGGGTCGCAGACACCGACGCGCCGGTAGTGGCGTTGGCACGGGAGGCAATATCCGCCAGGATCGCTCCGAGCTGATTGGCGAAGCTGTCGGGATCGGAGGCACTGAAGTACCCGCCTCGTCCGTTGATGCCGAAATGCAGCAGATCATCGATCTTCGCTGGATTATCGTTTGCGGGGTCACCCCAATCCACCGCATCGCCATTTTCCACCGCCTCGAAGACATCTTCGGGGTCGAGCGCACCAGTAACGCCCAGACCGATACCATAGGTAGTCAAGTGCTGCCAGAAGGCCGGGTCCGTGTCATTCGTGGGGACCCGGTTTTCAAGATCGCCCCGGAGGTCGTTCTTCCAGAACTCCATGGCGACATCGCCCAGGGTGTTGCTACGGGTATCACGATAAGGATCCACCGGCACATAGCCGCCAGTGTCACCAGCAGAATTCGAATGCGTTGGCCCGGCCGTATTGTCCGAATTGTCAACGTCAGGATCACCACCGTTCCAGAACCCATCGGTCATGAGGATGTGAAAGCTCTGTCGACAGTACAAGTCCTGACCCGCGGCCGATCCGGGCAGGGTGGACCAGGGGCCACGGGCATCCGAACGCTGGAAGTATTCACCCACATCTTCCGCCGCCCTTCTTAACGGGGTGCCGTTATTGTTGATGACCCGCCCATACAGGGCTTCGTAGAATCTGTCGCGATCCAGCCCATCGAAAGGTCGTACACCATCGATGATCGTTCGGGTGTTCACGCCATCCACGGAAGTCGAGTCCTGGTTGATCGCGGCGAAACCCACTCGCGCGCGCGAGGGCAACTCCGCGAACGCGCGGCCGATGCCATTTCGCGCAGCCAGGATGCGCGAACGGGAATACTGGAACCAGTTGGCGAAGTTCTGGATTTCCTCGTTGCGGGTCCGCGTGATTCCGCCGGGGCTCGTGAAGGTGGCCGACGCCGGGGTGGTGTTGCGAATCTGGACACGCTCGTAGCTGTCGCGGTCGGTCCGATCGCCGCCGATGTAGTTGTAGTAGGTGATCGGCCAGTACGTGTGGTCGCCATTGCAGGGATCACAGAAGGCCTGATCGAACGCATTGCCTCGAAACCACACGGCCCTCTGAGTCTGTTCATCGAGGAGATCCAGATCACCGAGGCCCGGGATATGGGGATTGTAGAGAGCATTCCGGGGATCGGCGTCCGGCATGAAACTGCCGTCGGCATTCTTCCATGGCTTGTATGTCAAATCCGGGTTGTAGAAGACGCCGTTGTTGGCGGCGGATCGTCCGAAATAGTTGTGCAAGCTGTCATCGCGAAAAGATGGCACCTGATTGGCATAGTTGACCCCTCCGTACAAACCGTTCGGGCGAGGGAACATGAAGAGCGTGTAGCGAAACTCCGGACCATCCGGCATGAACTCCCACTGCATCGATCCGGAATCGTCGAGGGTAAACATGATGTTGGGATCGATATTCACCGCAACGAACAAAGGCGTCTGAGCGATATCCAGGTCATCAGCACTGGCCGGCGCGCTGATGCCTACTGTGCAGCAGAACACGGCGGTCAAAACAATCGAATTAAAGCGTAGTTTCATCATTGTTCCTTACCTCGATTACTGAGGCCAGAAGAAGATCGTCTGGGCAATGGCTTCGGCCGTGCCGGTTGGACTCTCCCCGCGCGCAACGATCAGAAAGTACTCTCCCGAGGGGATCTGTTCTCCGATCGGGCGACATGGAGAGCCATAAACCAGACCGTTGTGCTCGTAGTCGCTGAGATCGACGATCATGTAGTCATTGCCCGACTCCGGCGCCTCGCGCCAGGGCGGGGGCGGATCACCGTTCCAGTTCCAGAGCGCAGGGTCGGGGACGGACATGCTGCAGTCAAAACGTTTGAGCCCCATTTCAGGCCACACCGGAATCACCTCCAAATCCCCGGAGCCCGTGGCAAGCTGGGTTACCGCTTGCTCGATTTCCCGAATCGTGGCTTCGGCCTGCTGGAACGCCAGATTCATTTCCGACACGTTACTGGCCATGCGCTCCTGCATGATGCTGACGTTGCTGGAGGTCAGACCCACCAGGGTCAGCACCAACAGCACCATCAGCGCCACCAGCAGGGCCGCGCCTCGCTGGCGAAGGGGAAGACGTATCGATCGACTCATCTATCAGCCCTCCTTAGAGCGTGATCTGGCGGTTGCGCAGCGACACCGTCGCCAGGAAAGGCCGCCGCATGCGATTGTCACTGGGGTTCGTGATGCGAGTGCCCGACAAATCGAAGACCTGCTGCACCGGTGCGCCACCGGCCAGATCCGGCGAGCGCACCAGCAGCGACATGCGGATGCCGATCACCATGGCCCAATCCGGCACTTCATCCCCCGGCACCCAGAAGTCGACGCTCTGACCGTCCCCGCCCTGATTCGCAGGCAGGCTGTAGCCATAGAGCACCTGCAGGGATTCGATCCCCTCAGCCAGCTCTTCATGGACCGGGTTCTCGGTGCCCAGCGACATATCGGCCCGGTAGAGACCGGGCTGGCCCGTGTCCTGATTGATGCCGATGTAGTAGGCCATCACGCGCACGCGAAAGACCTGCATGCTGTCGTCGTAGGCCGTACTGAAATTGACCTTGTTGTTGTTTCCCGGCCCCGGCGAAGCACAGTTTCCGGTGCCCGCACTGAAGGACGATGAATTCTCGTTGGTTCGGTTCTGAAACAGATCGCTCTTGGAGCAGTTCGTCACCAGCACGATCGCGTTCTTGCCGACCAGACTGTCCCCCTCGAGAACGATGCTGGAGGAGTTGGCCTTGTTGTTGTTCTTGGCGGTCAGACCCGGGATCACTTCCAGGCTACGGATCACCAGCACGTCGCTGCCCTTGACCACTCGGTCTTCGAGAATGTCGGGGAGATCGATCACTACACCATCGACCAGGGAACCCCAGTCGCCCGAATCGGCGGTTTCGATGACATCAAGCGTGTAGTCCTCGTTCCGTCCCGTGCCATCGAACTCCCAGCCCGTGAAACTCTGGTTCGGGTCGAAGATGGCGTCGACGTAGCCAGCACAGTCTTCACGCAGATGGTTGTTGATGTTGGTGCGGGCCGCACAGAAACCGTTCGCGCCCACCGCGCGGACTTCTCGCTTGAGCGTCTCGATGGCAAAACGGCCGTTTTCCTGTACGCGAGCCAGGCCTTCGTTGTTCATGTACGTCATCTTCTGGCCAGCGAAGAGCTGCAGGACGCCGGCGGTGACCAGAAGGCCGAGCACCAGCGCAACCATCAACTCGACCAGACTGACACCACGCTGCCGATCAGGCTCAGAAAAGAAATGCATCATGTTCAGATCCTGGTTTGAACCACTAGGGACTCTTCGCCGCCCACGGCGTCTTCCATGCGGTCTTCAGCCCAGGTGACCGTGACAGCCACCTGGGCAGAAATCGAATTCGGCACCTCTCCGCAGCCATCCACTTCAATGGCCAGCGCACCGCCCGGTAGTTGGTCCTCGACGAAGAACGTCCAGCTCTCCAACAGCGGGAGATCGCAGGCTACTTCCACCTGGGAACGATTGACGCGAGCGAAGTCGATCACCTCGTAGGCCAGATTGTTCGCCTGGGTGCGAAAATACGCCCCCTGGCCGGCATTGAGAGAAAACCCCTGCAAGGCTGCCAGGCCCAACAGGCCGATCGAGACCACCAGTACGGTGACGAGAACCTCGATCAAGGAAAACCCCCGGGACCGGCGGAGAGGCAACTCGGATAACCTGAATCTCATTTTCAACACTCCACTCGCTCGACGTGCGACCGGCCGGTCAGCACAATGGAAATGTCACGCGCGTTCTCACCCGTACAATCGGGAATTCTCAATTCGAACACGAGTGGCGGAGCAGGCATGGTGATGCCATCCACGGACCCGTCGGCCAGGTAACGAACGAAGTCTTCATCGCCATCGTGATTCAACGTGGCGTCACCGCGCAGAGGCGGCCAGCGGCGAAGCACCTCGTCGATGCCGGTGGCGTCCGTACCTTCGATCTCGTCGTCCACGTAAGCGATCCACCCCAGGGTCCAATCGGCGCCGCACTCGAGATCGGCGTCATCGGCGCTGGAGGTGTCGCTGGCGCACACGGAAACCGGGCGAGACCGCTTCAGCGCTTCCGACCGGGCGAACTGAAACGCGGTCTGCAGGTCATTGGCCTGAACGGTCAAGCGATTGTTCTGCACCACCGCTCGCAAGGAGGGGAGCGCGAGGCTCAGCAGGATCGCCGCGAGCGCCACGGTGATGATGAGCTCCAACAGCGTAAACCCGGCCTGGGCGCGTTCTGCGCGATTCGACATGCTACGACCTCCACTTCGTCACGCTCCAGAATACCGATGGCCATGTCGAATTCAAGCGCAGGGCGACAAACGGGGCGAATCCGCCGACCAGTGGCCCCCTCGTCCGCGGCCACGGCTTGACCGCCTTGGTTACACTGAGCCTCCCTTCCCGCCCCGGTCCGCCCATGGCCAAGTTACTGACCCGCCGCCACGACCTGCCGCCGACCCTGGTCCGTACGGGGCTGCTTCTGGTGTTCTTCGCCTCGGGCCTGGCCGGCCTGATCTACCAGTCGATCTGGGCGCAGTATCTGGGGCTGCTGCTCGGGCATACGGCCTACGCGCAGGCCCTGGTGATCGCCGTGTTCATGGGCGGCATGGGGGCCGGTGCCGCGCTGGCGGCGCGACGCAGCCAGGGCTGGCGGGGCCTGATTCGCGCCTACGCCCTGGTCGAGATCGTGCTAGGCATCGCGGCCCTGCTCTTCCACGGCCTGTTCGTGCGGGTCCATGCCATGCTGACGGATCAGTGGCTGGGCCTGCTCCCCGGCGAGGTTCTCGCGGAGGCCGCTCGTTGGCTTCTCGGCGCCGGTCTGATCCTGCCGCAATCGATTCTGCTCGGCATGAGCTTTCCGCTCCTCGCGGCCGGCCTGATCCGCCTGCAGGGCTCGGAACGGGGGCAGACCCTCGGCAGCCTGTACTTCAGCAACAGCCTCGGCGCGGCCATCGGCGCGCTGCTGGCGATCTTTCTGGTGCTGCCATGGATCGGCCTCCCCGGCACGGTTCAGTTCGCCGGCCTGCTCAATCTCCTGGTCGGCATCGCCGCCTGGGTTCTCGGTAGCGGAGAGCGGCAGCGCCCACCCGCCCCGCATGCACAGCCCCTGAACGAAACAGCGGAACGCGGGGGGCTGCTTCGTCTCGTTCTTCTGGCCACCGCGCTCTCCAGCGCCGCCTCCTTCGTCTATGAGCTGGGCTGGATCCGCATGCTCTCGCTGGCCTTCGGCACCACCCTGCATGCCTTCGAGCTGATGCTGGCGGCCTTCATCGGCGGCATTGCACTGGGCGGGCTCTGGGTCCGGCGCCGGGCGGATCAGTTCAGCGACCCCCTGCGTGCCGCCGGGTGGCTGCAGGTCGGCATGGGCCTGGCGGCCCTGATCTCCCTGGCGATCTACGCCGATGGCGCCTTCGAGTGGGTCGGCTTGCTGATGCAGGGCCTGAGCCGTTCGCCCGCCGGCTACGCCTTCTTCAACGTCGGAACCGGCCTGGCCGCGATCATCATCATGATGCCGGCCGCCTTCTTTGCCGGCGCGCTGCTGCCCCTGCTCACGAGTCTGTTGCTGCGTCGCGGTCACGGCGAACGGGTCATCGGACAGGTCTACGCCTGGAACACTTTCGGCGCCATTGTCGGCGTCTTTGCGGCGCTCCAGCTACTCATTCCCCTGCTCGGTCTGCGCAACGCGATGCTGAGCGCCGCCGGCGTGGACCTGCTGATCGGCCTGGCCCTGATCCTGGCATCTGCACGGGAGCATCCCGGCCGGCTGGCACTGACGGCCGCCTCATCGGTGGCGCTGGCCGGACTCCTCATCGCGATCGGTCAGGTCCACTTCGATCCCTACCGCCTGGCCTCGGGTGTGTTCCGAACCGGCACCGATCGCCTGGGTGACGACCTGCGGATGGTCTACTACCGCGACGGCAAGACCGCCAGCGTTGCCACCTACGAAAGCTTCGACGGACAAACCCGGTTCATTACCCACAACGGCAAGGTCGACGCCTCGCTGAGCATGCGGCCCGGCGCGCCCACGCCGGACGAGCCCACCATGGTGCTGGCCGGCGCCCTGCCCTTTGCCTACCGCGAGAACGTTCGCGAAGCCGCGGTGATCGGCTTCGGGTCGGGTCTGACCACGCATACGCTGCTTGCCGATCCCGGGCTGGAGCGCGTGGACACGATCGAGATCGAGGAGCGCATGATCGAGGGTGCGCGCCATTTCGGGCATCGTGTGGAGCGGGCGCTGGAGGACCCGCGCTCGCACCTCGTCATCAACGACGCCATGGCCGTACTGGCCGCCAGCGCTCGCCGCTACGATCTGATCGTCTCGGAACCATCGAACCCCTGGATGGCGGGCGTCGGCAGCCTGTTTGCCGATGAGTTCTATCGCTTCGCCGCCTCTCGCCTCAGCGAGCAGGGCCTTTTTGTCCAGTGGATCCAGCTCTACGAAATCGACGAAGCGCTCGTGGGCTCCGTGCTCAGCGCGCTCTCGCCCCATTTCGGGGATTTCCAGGCGTGGATGGCGAACTCCTCGGATCTGCTGATCGTCGCCTCGCTGAACGAACTGCCAGACCCCGAGCTCTCCCGCCTGTTCAGAGGCGAGCTGGGCATCGAGCTTGCACTGGTCGGATTGACTCAACCCGAACAGATCCGGCTGCGCGAGTTCGGAGATCGTCGCTGGCTGCAGGCCATCACCCGAACGCTCGCCGAGCCGCCCAATTCCTGGTACTACCCTCGCCTGAGCCTTGAGGCACCGCGTACGCGCTTCCAGTTCAGCCGAGCCGAGCGACTGATTCGCCTGGCAGAACAACCGCCGCCGGCTCGTCGGATCCTCGGCATCGGCGGCACGTTGCCGGCCGAGATTCGTCCGTCCAGGCTGACGCACTTCGCTGCCGAACCCGCCACGGCGAGCGCCCGCAGCGCCCTGAAGGAACTCCGTTCCGGGGCGATGGCCGTGATCGAGCAGCCGGCGATCGAATTGCTGGCGCGCCGCTCGCGGGACTGTGAATGGCTATCCTCGAACAGCGGCCAGATCGCCTGGCTGGACGCCTATTCGAGCGCCGCCGAAAGCCTCGTGCCGTATCTGGGCGCGGAGTATGCGGATGCGCTTGGCGGACAAGGCTGGCTCGAATGCCCGGCGCTGCCCGATCGCATCGGTGCCGCCCTCTCGCTGGCGAGTTTGCTGGTCGGGGACGATCCGGACGCCCTGGCACAAGCGAGCCGGCGCTGGATGCAGCTGCTGGAGCACGGCGCTCTACCCGAGGGGCTCTATCTGAGTGAACAGGCCTGGCTCGCGGGTCAGGCCGTGTATCTCGCCCGCGAGGACTACGCGGGCTGGGAAGACTTTCGCCTGGAGTTCATCGGCCTGGTCGAAGAGACCGACCAGGTCCGATTTCTGGAGGAGGTGCTCGGCGAGTACGCCAACGCCCTCCTCGAGCCGGCTTACTTGCCGTAGCGCTTCTTGAACTTGTCGACGCGACCGCCGGAGTCCACCAGCTTGTGCTGACCGGTGTAGAACGGGTGCGACTTGCTCGACACCTCGACCTTGACCAGCGGGTACTCGTTACCGTCTTCCCACTTGATGGTTTCCTTGGTCTGGACGGTGGAACGGGTCTTGAAGATCAGGTCGCTGGACAGGTCCTGGAAGACCACTTCGCGGTAGTTCGGATGGATATCGGCCTTCATGTCGGCAATTCCTAACAGAAAAGTCAAAAGATAGCCGTGCATTATCACCCATCGAAGTTCGTGACGCAAGCGCCGGCTGTCCCCGGTAGACTATCGTGATGTCCGGCCATTGCGCGAAAACCCGGCGAATCGCCAGTGGCCATCGAGCCACCACCGACGCGGCCGCCGCCGTCCTCGAACTCGGCGGCAATGCGGTCGACGCGGCCATCGCCGCTGCGGCCACGGCCTGCGTCGCCGAGCCCCTGCTCTGCTCGCTGGGCGGCGGCGCGCTGGCCATCGTCCGGGTGCCCGGCCGGGCACCCGTGGCCCTGGATGCCTTTACCCAGACCCCTAGACAGCGTCACGCCGGCGAGCTCGATTTCTACCCCATCATCGGCCACTTCGGGACCGACACGCAGGAATTCCACGTCGGCCTGGGCAGCATGGCCACGCCCGGGGTGCCGGCCGGCCTGGCCGCCCTGTCCGAGCGCTTCGGACGTCTGCCTCTGGACGAGGCGCTCGCCCCGGCAATATCCGCCGCGCGCGACGGCGTCGAGCTCAATGCGATGCAGCACCACACGCTCGAGATCCTGCAGCCCATCGTTCGTGCCAACCCGGCCTGCAGCCGCCTGTTCGGCCTCGATCGACCGGACGGCCCGCTGCCGGTGATCGGCACGCGCCTGAGCAACCCCGAGCTGGCGGACTTCCTCGAGGATTTCGGCCAGCAGGGGCCCGATTGCTTCTACCGCGGTGAGCCGGCGCGCAAGCTCGCCGAAGCCTGCGTGCACCACGGCGGCCATCTGCATCTGGGCGACCTGGCCGCCTATCGGGTGCGCTGGCGCCGCCCCCTGCGCTGGCGCTACCGCGATGCCACGCTCTGGTCCGCGCCACCGCCGGCCTTCGGCGGCATGATGCTGGCCCTGGCGCTCGGGCGCCTGGCGCAGCTTCATCCCACCCCGAAGCGCAGCGGGCGGGAAGCGGCCTGCTCGGCCATGATCCAGGCGCTGGACTGGACCGACCGCGTGCGCCAGGATCTGGAAACACCGGACGCCTCGTCCTCGGCTCGCAGCCTGCGAGCGGCGTTCCGGGACCTGCGCGCTCGACACGCTCTGGTTCAGGCGGGTACCACGCACATCAGCGTCGAAGACGAGAACGGCCTCGGCGTGGCGATCACCCTGTCCAACGGCGAAGCCTCGGGCTACGTGATCCCGGGCACCGGCATTCTCATGAACAACATGCTCGGCGAAGAGGACATCAATCGCGCCGGATTCCATGCCTGGCCCTGCAATCGACGGCTGGCCTCGATGATGGCGCCGACGCTGATTCGGCGGGGTCAGGCGCACTGGCTGCTCGGCAGCGGCGGCTCGAACCGGATTCGCAGCGCCCTGACCCAGGTCATCGCTCGCCTGATCGACGGTGGCAGCGCCCTGTCCGATGCCATCGAAGCGGCCCGACTGCACGTGGAAGGCGGTCTCCTGAGCTGCGAGCGCCCTACCGGTGATCGAACACTGCCGGACCCGGACTGGTGGCGACAACGGCATCCCGAGGCCTGCCTGTGGCCCAGGCGAAGCCTTTACTTCGGCGGCGTTCATGCCATCAGCCACGACGATGCCGCGGCCGATCCACGGCGGGAGGGACGGGCGAGGATCCTCGCCGCCAGCTCTTGATTTCTTCACGGTCAGAGGCGTATTTTTAAGGTCGGGCTACGGATGGCCCGCGATCGGGCTGATCCGTGGGCTCAGTACGGCCTAATGGTGTTAGCCAAGGAGTTTGCCAATGAAACGCCTGATCCTGATATCCGTCCTGTCCCTCTCCCTGCTCGGCTGTGCCGCCTCGTCCGAGACGCGGCCCGAATCCAGCTTCAAGAGCATCGATCAGAGCTACGTCAACGCGGTCGAGTACCAGGCCCGACGGGCCGGGGTGCGCGTCGAATGGGTCAATCCGCCGCGAGCGTCCGAGAGCGAGCTGCAGCAGAACCAGCGCTGAGACAATCCGCGCCCACCAGGGAACCTCTGAATGATCATGCCCGGAGCGCCCGGGCATGATCATTCAGAGGTTCCCTAGAAATCGAGCGGGTCCATGTCCGCGTGCCAACGTACGCGGCGTGCCTCGGGCAGCGCCTGGAGCTGGCTCAGTTGCCCGGCCATGACATTGGCCAGGCGGGCCCGCTCGGCTGACTGAACCCACAGCTGGTACCGCCAGAAGCCCGCCCTGCGCGTCATGATGGCAGGCACTGGACCGGAGACATTCAACCCCGACCCCTGCAGGATGTCGGCGGCGCGACGGAGGAAGCGTCGAGCCGGCTCGGTCTGCTGCGATTCCGCACGCAGCAGGGCCAGGCCGCTGGCCGGTGGCAGAGCCGCGGCACGTCGCTCCTCCAGAAGCTGGCGCGCGAACAGCAGATAGTCACCGCGACCGAGCAGCTCGAGAAGCAAGTGTTCGGGGTGGTGGGTCTGGAGGACGAATTCCCCTTCCCGGTCGGCTCGCCCCGCTCGCCCGGCCACCTGATAGATCGCCTGCCCCAGGCGCTCGGGCGCCCGGAAATCTGCGCTGAACAGGCCCTGGTCCACATCGAGCACGGCGGCCAGGGTCACGCCAGGCAGGTGGTGGCCCTTGGCCAGCATCTGCGTCCCGACCAGTATGCAGGGTCGGCCATCGCGGACCGTCTCCAGCAGGGTCTCGAAATCATGCTTTCCCGTCAGGCGGTCCCGATCGACCCGATGCACCGGCGTGTCCGGAAACTGCTCATTCAGCAGGGCTTCGAGGCGCTCCGTACCGGCGCCCAGCGGCACGAGGCCGGGATCGCCACATTCGGGACAGCGCCGTGGAGGGCGCTGCACGGCGCCACAATGATGGCACTGCAGACGCTCGCCGACCTGATGCCAGGTCAGGTGTGCGCTGCAGCGAGTGCATTCGGCCGACCAGCCACAGGCCTTGCACATCAGCACCGGCGCGAAGCCACGTCGATTCCGGTACAGCAGCACCTGGCCACCGGCCATGAGGTGCTTTCGAATCAGACCGAGCAGGGCATCGCTCAGGGGGCCCGTCTGTCCGCGCTGATCGAGCACGCGCCATCGGGGTTCCTGCGCCTGGCCGGCACGGCGGCGTAGTCGAAGGAGGCGGTAGCGCCCCTGATCGATGTTGTTCAGGCTCTCCAGGGCCGGGGTCGCCGAACCCAGCACGATCGGCACCTGCTCGCGCTGCGCGCGCAGAACGGCCACATCGCGGCCATGGTAACGAGCGCCGTCCTGCTGCTTGAGCGAGCTGTCGTGTTCTTCGTCGACCACGATCAGCGCGGCCTGCTTCAGGGGCAGGAACACGGCCGAGCGGGTGCCGATGATCAAGCGCGCTCGACCGCTCCTCGCGGCCTGCCAGCAGGCCAGGCGCTCACCTTCGCTCAGATCGGAGTGATAGGTCCAGGCCCGCTGGCCCAGGCGGCGCTCGAAGCGACGGACCAGCTGCGGCGTCAGGCCGATCTCCGGCACGATCACCAATACCTGTCCCCGCCGCCCCATCAAGGCCCGGGCGGCGCGCAGATAGACCTCGGTCTTGCCGCTGCCGGTCACGCCGGCCAGCACGAAGGCGGCAAAGCGTCGCCTTGCCGCCAGCAGTCGGACCACCGCCTCACGCTGTTCGTCGTTCAGCGCCGGCCCCGGTTCGGGACGGAGTTCCGGCTGCTGCTCGCTGGCCTCGATCAGGCCGGACTGGTGCATCCGGCGAATCAGTTCGGGCCGAAAGCCCTGTTCGAGGAGCTGCTCGCGTGAGCGCGGCGCCCCGAGCAGTTGCTCACGCAGTTCGGCCTGACGCGGGGCCCGCTCCAGATCCGCCTGAAGGCCGGCCGCCGTCAGACGCCAGGCTTCCGGTGCTGCGGGTCGAAATGGCTGGCTGCGCCGCAGCGCCGTCGGCAGCAGAAGATTGACCAGCTCGCCGGGGGGAAACAGGTAGTAGCGCGCACACCAGCGAGCCAGCTCCACGAGCTCGGGCGTCAGCAAGCCCTGATCGAGCACGTCTTCGATCGGCTTGAGGGCACCTTCGAGACTGGCGGGGTCCTGGCTGACGACCAGGCCGACCAGGCGCCTGCGCCCGAAGGGCACCAGCACCCGTGAACCCACCGCCGGCGGCGCTTCGCCGGCCGGGGGAAGGTAGTCGAACAGCTGCGGAAGCGGGACGGGGACCGCGACCTGCACGCAGCTCGGCGCCGTTTCCGGCGCCGGGCCCGCGGTCAGGGCAGCTCGCCGGCCGACAAGGACTCGTCGCCGCGATGCGCCATGCGATGCTGATCCCCGTCCAGCGCGATCAGGTCGGACAGGATCCTCGCCGTTTCGATCAGGTAGAGGTCACGGGACGCTTCATCTTCCGAGTCCTCGTTGCCCGCCGCGTCGCTGAGCACGTCCTCACCGCCGTCGGTTGCCGATTCCTCGACGCTCGCGTAGCGCTCGGAACGCCGTTCCTCTTCTTCCTCCATCTCGGCACGGCGGGCGGATTCGAGAAGGGTCACGGAGTGGCGGTCGATTTCGGCCTCGAAATCACGAATCTCGGCCAGCAGGTCCTGCAACTCCTCGTCGCTTTCCAGGCGCTGCTCATGACGCTGACGAGCCAGCTCCACCAGGCTTTCCAGATGGGCCACCTGATCGAACTCCGTGGCTTCGATCTCGCCCCATGGCAGGGCGTTCTCGAGAGCGCTCTCACCGGTTTCCTCCGGGTCACCGGCGGTCGGCAGCAGGATGTCCGGGATCACACCCATGCGCTGGGTCGAGCCGCCGTTGACGCGGTAGAACTGCGCCATGGTCAGCTTGATCTGCCCGAGGCGGGTGTCATCGCTGTTGGAGTACTGATCGAGGTCGATCAGGTTCTGCACCGTGCCCTTGCCGAAGGTGGTTTCACCGATGACCACGCCACGACCGTAGTCCTGGATGGCCGCGGCGAAGATCTCCGACGCCGAGGCACTGCGACGATCGACCAGCACGGCCAGCGGGCCGTCCCAGGCCATGCCCGGTTCGCGATCGCGCTCCAGATTGATGCGGCCGCGGAAATCGCGCACCTGGACCACCGGACCTTCATCGATGAAAAGCCCGGTCAGGGTGGTCGCTTCGATCAGCGCACCACCACCGTTGCCGCGCAGGTCGATCACCAGGCCGTCGATGTCCTGCTCGCGCAGTTCGTTGATCAGATGACGCGTGTCGCGGGTGCTCGACCGGTAGTTCGGCTCGTTGCGCGCTCGCCCCTGGAAGTCGACGTAGAAGACCGGCAGGTTGATCACCCCGATGCGACGGACCTCGTCGCCCTCGGGCACTTCGATGATCTCGCTGCTGGCGGCCTGCTCTTCGAGCTTGACCTCGTCGCGCACGATATCGATGACCTGCGACGGACCGCTCAGACCGGTTTCGGCCGGCAGCACCTCGAGCCGCACCACGGTCTCGCGCTCGCCACGGATCAGAGAGACAACGTCATCCAGGCGCCAGCCGATCACGTCCACGAAATCCTCGTCGCCCTGGGCCACGGCGACGATGCGATCACCGGCCTGCAGTCGACCATCCAGATCGGCTGGCCCACCCGGGACCACCTCCATGACCGTGGTGTATTCGGTTTCGCGCTGCAGCATGGCGCCGATGCCGTCGAGGGACAGGCGCATCGAGATCTCGAAATTGTCCACGCTGCGCGGGGACAGGTAGGCCGAATGCGGCTCGATCGAGCGCGTGTAGGCGTTCATGAAGAACTGGAACACGTCTTCGCTGTTGAACTCGCTGATCCGACGATCGAGATTGGTGTAGCGCTCACGCAGGGTCTCGGCGATTTCCTCGTCTTCCTGATCGGTCAGCTTGAGAAGCAGCCAGTCGTTCTTGACGCGCTGACGCCAGACCTCTTCGAGTTCTTCCTCGCTGGCTGCCCACGGCAGCTCGGTGCGGTCGAAGCGGTATTCCTCGTCGATGGTGAAATCGAAGCCCCGGTCGAGCAGCTCCAGCGCGTGACTGGTCCGCTCGTTGACCCGCTTGACGTAGCGGTTGAAGATGTCGAAGGCCGGCTCGAGATCGGCGGACTTCAGGGATTCATGCAGATGCGGCCGGTAGCGCTCGAGATCGGCGATGTCAGTGGCCGTGAAGTAGAGTCGGTTGCCGTCGAGCAGGTCGAGGTACTGATCGAACATGCGCTCGGACAGGTCCTCGTCGGCCTTCTCGCCATAGCGGTAGGCGTTGATGATCCGGGTCGCCCAGCGGCTGGCGTATCGGTGCTCCGACTTCGGCGCGAGCTGGTGGGCCATCGTCTCGCTGACGGCCGCCACCTCGGTGGCTCGTCCGGGCGACACGGCCAGGGCCATGCACAGGCTGCCGATGCCGACGCCGATCGCGATAAAGAGCTTGAAGGATTGTGCTTTCATGATTGCTGGGACCTGTCGCGGTCGAATAAGTTTTACGGCAAGGCCGCCGCGGGCGCAAGCCCCAGCGGCGGATTGCCCGATTCCTCGACTCGATGGTACCCCAGCAGGCGACAGATTGCCGTGGACAGCCAATCGGCCGCCCGATCGAACTCAACCCCATCCAGATGGGCAGCCAACTCGGTCATCGCCATGCCCACATAGCCGCAGGGATTGATCAAGGAGAACGGCGTCAGGTCCATGGCCACGTTGAAGGCCAGTCCGTGGTAGGTGCAGCCTCGCCGGACCTTGAGCCCGATCGAGGCGATCTTGGCGCCAGCGAGATACACGCCCGGCGCGCCATCTCGGCGTTCGGCCTCGAGGCCCCGCTCGGCCAACAGATCGATCACTGCCTGTTCGAGACGGTCGACCAGACAACGCACGCCCAGACCTCGGCGGTCCAGGTTCAGCAGAGGATAGAGCACGACCTGGCCCGGACCATGATAGGTGACCTGGCCACCCCGATCGGTCTGGACCACGGGAATGCCGCCGGGATTGAGGACATGCTCCGCCTTGCCCGCCAGACCCTGGGTAAAGACGGGATCGTGCTCGACCAGCCAGAGCTCGTCCGGGGTGTCCGGCCCCCGCTGATCGGTGAAGGCCTGCATCGCCCGCCAGACCGGTTCGTAGGCCTGGCGACCGAGACGGCGGTAGATCAGAGGTCGGGTGGCGACGTCGTTCATTCTTCGGGGATCCGGTGCCGGACGACCTCTCAGAGCATCATCAGGACTGCATCGAGGGCTCGCACATCGGCGTAGATTCGCTCGAGCTGATCACGGGAGTCGACCCGCACGGAAATGGTCAGGCTTTCGTAACGGCCGTTGCGACTGGCTCGCGAGCGGACATCTCGCCCCCGGTGAATCTCGACGTGCTCCTCGACCACACTCAGTACGGCGTCACGCGCCGCTTCGCTGGTCCGGATCATCGCCTTGATCGGAAAATCGCAGGGGAATTCGAGCGGCGTGTTTTCAGAAGTGATGGTTTCAGCCATGGCCCTAATCTCCGAACAGGCCACCGAACCATAACCGGATGGCGTCGCTGGTCCGGCCGAAGAAACCGGCTTCGGCCACGGCCTGCTGGACCTTGAGCGGCCGCTGCACCACGGTCGTGCCATCGAGATCGATGATCAGCTGTCCCACCTGCTGATCCAGTGCCAGTGGCGCGATCAGGTCACCGGCCAGCTCCACCCGGGCGTCCAGGGCGTCGTAGCGGCCGCGCGGGATCGTCACGAACAGGTCTTCGTCGACGCCCAGCGACACCTCGTCCAGCTCGCCCTTCCAGACCGGCTCGGTCTTGAGAGAATCGCCGGCTTCGTAGAGCTGGTAGGTCTCGAAGAAGCGGAACCCGTAGTTGAGCAGGGCCTGCGACGAGGTCGCACGTGCTTCTTCGCTGTCGGTGCCCATCACCACGCTGATCAGGCGCATGCCATCCCGGCTGGCCGAAGTCACCAGGCAGTACCCCGCCGAGTCCGTATGGCCGGTCTTGAGGCCATCGACGGACGGGTCGCGCCAGAGCAGGCGATTGCGATTGTGCTGCCGGATCTCGTTGTAGGTGAATTCGCGCTCCGAGTACCAGCCGTAGTAGGCCGGGAAGCGCTCGATCAGAGCGGCGGCCAGCAACGCGGAATCCCGCGCCGAGGTGTACTGATCCGGATCGGGAAGCCCCGTGGCATTGACGTAGTGGGTATTGACCATGCCGAGCTGGCGAGCCTGCTCGTTCATCATGCTGGCGAACACTTCTTCGCTGCCGCCGATGTGCTCGGCCAGGGCCACGCTGGCATCGTTGCCGGACTGGATGATCACGCCCTTGAGCAGGGTTTCAACCGGCACCCGACTGCCCACCTCGATGAACATCCGGGAACCCGGCGTCCGCCAGGCCTTCTCCGACACCAGCACCTCGTCATCGAGGCTCAGATTGCCACGCTCGATCTCGTTGAAGACCACATAGGAGGTCATCAGCTTGGTGATGCTGGCCGGCTCGACGCGTTCGTCGGGCTGGAATTCGGCGATCGTGGTCCCGGAATGGAAATCGACCAGGATATGGCTGCTCGTGCCCACGGACGGCGGCGCCGGCACCGGCATCTGGGCCATGGCCAGGGCGCTGAGAAGCAGGATCGGCGCGGCGCGGAGGACGCGGATGGCGATCATCATGGGAAATGCTTTCATCATGAACTCGATTCAGTCAGGGTACACATACTGGGGTCGACCGAAGCCCAGTGCAACAATGCGCTCGACCAGCTCGATGGCATGCTCGGCGTTGGACAGGGGCCCGACACGCACGCGCCAGACCCGGCCGGCCGGCGTTCGGGCATGCTCGGCATGCACCTGGTCGATCCCCGCCCCGCGCAGCCGTCGACCGACCAGTTCCGCCCGCTCGGATTCGCTGAATGCGCCGACCTGTAGCCACACCGGCGTCCGCGCCGGCCGCACGGGACGCTGTCCGGCCTCACCGAAGTCGATCGCGCGAACCTCGACCGGGCCGGTGCCGGCCTCTTCGATGCCCAGCTTGACGGCAGCCGCCCAGCTCAGGTCGATGATGCGGTCGTCGTGGAAGGGCCCGCGGTCGTTGATCCGGACGATGATGCGGCGACCGTTGCCCAGATGACGGACCTCGGCCCAGGTCGGCAGGGGCAGGGTGCGATGAGCGGCCGTGAGCTGGTAGAGATCGTAGGGCTCACCCGAGGAGGTCGGTCGACCGTGGAACTTGGTGCCGTACCAGGACGCCGTCCCGCGTTCGACGTAGCCCTGGGCGCTCGGCAGGACGTGATAGGTCTTGCCGAACACTTCGTAGGGCGAATGATTGCCATAGGGGCTGAGGGGTTCGGGGCGCGGCTCCGGCTCGACGATGCGGCTGACATCCAGACGCTCCGAGGGCGGACCGTCGGAAGGCTCGCGCACCGACACCGCACAGGCGGTCAGAACGAGACTGAGCAGAATCAGCAGCGCCAGGCGAAGCATGCTCAGGGCGCCCGCTCGGCAATGGCTTCGGACAGCTGGGTGACCGCCATCGCGTAGAGCGGAGAGCGGTTGTAGCGGGTGATCACATAGAAGTTGTTCAGCCCGATCCAGTACTCCGGTCCGTTGCGGGTTTCCAGCTCCACCAGGGTGGCGCGAGCCGTGTCCGGCAGGCCCGCCTGGTCGAACTCGATCCCCATGGCCGCCAGCTCGGCCAGGTCATGATCCAGCCGCGTGGAGAAGTCGACCTCCAGGCCATCGGGCACGGCCTCGACGGGCAGCACGATCGGTTGACCCGCCTGCCAGCCGTGCACGGCCAGATAGTTGGCGACCGAACCCAGCGCATCGGGCAGGGAACGCCACAGATCACGATGACCGCTGTCGTCGAAGTCAACCGCATAGGCACGGTAGCTGGAGGGGATGAACTGACCGATCCCCATCGCGCCGGCGTAGGACCCCAGCACCTCGGTCACGGGCAGGTCTTCTTCCTGCGCCAGGCGCAGGAAATGGCCGAGTTCCGAGGCGAAGAACTCGGCGCGGCGCGGGTAGTAGAAGCCCAGCGTGGCCAGCGCATCGATGACCCGATAGCGGCCCGTGATCATGCCGTAGTTGGTTTCCACGCCGACGATCGCCAGGATGATTTCAGCCGGCACCCCGTGCGTCGAAGCGACCTGCTCGACCAGGGCCTGATTCGCGCGCCAGAACTCTGCACCACCACCGATCCGCGCTTCGGTCATGAAGATCGGCCGGTACTCGTACCAGGGCTTGGACTCCGCCGGCCGGGTAATGGCGTCGATGATCGACTGCTGGTAGCGGGCCTCGGCCAGCACGGCGCGGACCGCCTCCGGATCCAGGCCATGCTCGGCAACCACGCTTTCGACGAAGGCCTCGGCACCGGGATGCGGCTCTTCCGCGTGCAGGGTGGAAACGCTCAGACACAGGGACGAGAGGAACAGGCAGACAATTCGCATGCAATGACTTCCAGCAGGGATCGATGGGTTTAGAGGGGCCACGAGGGCAAAAGTTTTCGGCCAACGCCACCATTCTACCGACATGGCGTGATGCGCAGCAGCCAGGCGAAGTCGATCGGGACCGGCTCAGGCCATGAAGCGGCGGCGACTGTGCAGGCCCATCACCAGACCCAGACCGGCCAGCAGCGTGGCCGCGGACGTCCCGCCATAGCTGACCAGGGGCAGCGGCACGCCCACCACGGGCAACACCCCGGAGACCATGCCGACGTTGACCGCCAGGTACACGAAGAACATGAACACCATCGAGCCGGCCAGCAGGCGACCGAAGCTGCCGCGACAGCGGCTGGCCAGGAACAGACCACGCAGCAGGATCGCAGCGTACAGGGCCAGCACCGCGATCACGCCGACAAAGCCGAACTCTTCGGCCAGCACGGAAAAGATGAAGTCCGTGTGTGGCTCGGGCAGGAACTCGAGATGCGACTGACTGCCTTCGGTCCAGCCCTTGCCGGTCAGCCCGCCCGAGCCCACGGCGATCTTCGACTGGATGATGTTCCAGCCCGTGCCCAGGGGATCGCGCTCAGGATCGAGGAAGGTCAGGACGCGATTGCGCTGGTAGTCATGCAGGCGGAACCAGAGCAGCGGCAAGGCGGCCACCGTGGCCAGAGCCATGCCGATGATGACCCGCCAGCGAAGTCCGGCGAGGAACAGGATGCACAGGCCGCTGAGTGCGACCAGGATGGACGTCCCCAGATCGGGCTGGCCGAGGATCAGGGCCACGGGGACGGCGATCAGCGCCAGGGTGGCCAGCAACTCCTTCCAGCCCGGCGGCAGGGGGCGGTGGGCCAGCAGCGCCGCAATCATGATCGGCAGAGCCAGCTTCATCGCCTCGGACGGCTGGAAACGAATCACGCCCAGGTCCAGCCAGCGCTGGGCGCCGCGGCCAACGCCGATCACGGCCACCGCTACCAGCATCAGCACGACCAGGCCGTACAGCCAGGGCGCCCAGGTCTTCAGGAAATTGGGGGGCAGCTGGGCGAAGACCAGCATCGCCATCAAGCCGACGCCGATGCGGACCAGCTGGCGCCAGACCGTGCCGATGTCCTGCTCGGAAGCGCTGTAGAGCACCATCAGGCCGATTGCCATCAGGGCCAGCAGTAGCGCCAGCAGGACCGGATCCAGGCGCAGGATCGACCACAGGCCGCGACGATTGAGCGACGGGGCATTCAATAGCCCAGCTCCAGTGCGCGAGCCACCACGGCGGCGGCCACTGGTGCCGCCACGCTGGCCCCACCACCGCCGTGCTCGACGACCACCGCCACGGCGATCGTCGGCGCTTCGAAGGGCGCGAAGCCGATGAACAGGGCATGATTCCGGAGATGCTCGGGCAACTCGGCCTGATCGCGCTCGTCCTCATCCTCGGCGTCGGCATCGCGACCGAAGACCTGGGCAGTGCCGGTCTTGCCGGCCATGCGCGCGGGCAGCCGCGAGGCAATCGCACGGGCCGATCCCGACGGCCCGTGAACGACGGCTGCCATGCCCTCGAAGACCGCATCCCAGACCCAGTCCTGATGCACCACCATGCGAACCGGCTCACCCGGTCCGAGCAGGGACGGTGTGGCGGTGACGCCTCGCCCGGCCAGCGCCGCGGTGGCGTGTGCCAGCTGCAGCGGCGTCACGACGGTGAAGCCCTGGCCGATGCCGGTGATCACGGTCTCGCCGGGAAACCAGGGCTGGCCGAACTGGGCGCGCTTCCAGGAACGGGTGGGCAACAGCCCCTGACCTTCGCCGGGCAGATCGAGACCGGTGGCGCGGCCGAAACCGAACAGGGCCAGTTCACGCGAAATTCGATCGATTCCCAACTCGACGGCCAGTTCGTAGAAATAGACGTTGACCGACTCGGCCAGAGCCAGCTCGAGATCCACCCAGCCGTGCCCCTCGCGGCGCCAGTCCCGATATTCACGTTCATGCCCCGGCAAGCGATAGGCGCCGCTGGAGAAGACGCGGGTTTCCGGCGTGATCAGGCCATATTCCAGTCCCGCCAGCGCAAGGAAGGGCTTGATCGTGCTGCCGGGCTCGTAGCCACCGGAAAGAAAACGATTGAACAAGGGACGCTGGGGATCGCGCAACAGCTGATCGTAGTCGCTCTGCGCGATGCCGTGCACGAACAGATTCGGGTCGAAGCCCGGATGGCTGACGAGGGCCAGGACCTCGCCCGTGGCGACGTCGAGCAGGACCACGGCGCCGGCCTGCTGCTGCAGCGCCTCGATGGCCGTGCGCTGAAGCTCCAGATCGATGGTCAGGGAGAGATCGCTGCCAGCATGGGGCGAAACGCGTTCGAGCACCCGCAGCACTCGCCCCTGGGCATTGGTCTCGACCCGCTCCAGCCCGGAGTCGCCGTGCAGAACGCCTTCGAAATGACGCTCGACGCCAATCTTCCCGACGTGGGTCGTGGCGCGATACTGATCGGGATCGAGACGCGCCCGGTCACGCGCGTCCATGCGCCCGACGTAGCCAACCACGTGCGCCATCAGTTCACCATGCGGGTAGTGGCGCTGCAGATAGGGCTCGATCTCCACGCCGGGCAGGTGATGGCGCTCGATGGCCAGACGAGCGACTTCCGCCTCACTCAGGTTGGACTTGATCGTCAAGGGCTCGAAACGGCGGGACCGACTCCGCTGGCGATCGAATCGCTGTTCCTCGCTCTCACTGATCGGAACGAGCGCACGAATGCGTTCCAGGGTGTCGTCGAGACCCAGGGACCGCTCGGGCACGACGACCAGGCGATAGGCCGGCCGATTCTCGGCCAGTACACGACCCGTGCGATCCAGAATGAGGCCCCGATTGGGGGGCAAGGCGCGCAAGCGGATCCGGTTCTCCTCGGCACGCGCCGCATACTGCTCATGCGCCCCGAGCTGCAGATGGCCGAAGCGCCAGCCGAGCAGGCCGAGCGTGACGAGAACGATGGCCACCAGCACCCGGAATCGCGCCGCGGTCAGACGCTGCTCGGACAGCTCGTCGCGAACCCGGGCCGTCGCCTCACCGATCATGAGTGATGCACTCGTTGGCGACGGCGAAGGGCATCGAGGAGCAGGAACAGCCAGGGCCAGATCAGCACCCCGACCACCGGGGCGAGCCACCAGGACCAGGGCGGCCAGTCATTGCCCTGCAGCGCAATCACCCAGGAGTGGATCACCCGGTCATTGAACAGCAGGGCCAGAACGGCGGCCGCCTGCTGCCAGGGCGGAAAGAACCGGATCCTCGCCCGAAAACGCTCGAGAAGGAACATCAGCACGACCAGACCGAGCGCGTGCTGGCCAAGCAGGGACCCGGTCAGCAGATCCAGAAACACGCCGATCAGAAAGCCCTGCCCCAGATGGCGCAGCCGGCCGCCTTCCAGATTCCAGTAGAGGATCACCAGGGCGACCCAATAGGGACGCAGGGGCTCCAGCACGACCGGCAGGGGCAGCAGGGTGAGCGCGAAGGCCATCGCCAGGCTGAGCACGAACAGGGACTGGCCCTGATTGCGGAAACTCATGACGCCTCGCCCTCGTCGGCGCCGGCCGCCGTTTCCGAATTCGCCTCGGTCTCGGGTCGGGGCACATCGGCGCTACCGGATTCCGGCTCGACCTCGGGCGCATCGCCCCCCGGAGGCTCGGTCACGATCAACAGGTGGCGCGCACCGGCCAGCTGAGCTCGCATACGAGCCGTAGCGGTCGCGAAGGCTTCCCCCGACGAGCGGCTCACCTCGATCACATCGGCCACCGGCAGTCCGGGAGGAAAGCGTCCACCCAGACCCGAAGTCAGCAGCACGTCACCCACCTGGACATCGGCATTCATCGGCAGATCGGACAGCCGCAGCTCGTCGTTGTTGCCGGTGCCGTAGGCAATCGTTCGCAGCCGGGAGCGTTCGATCTCGACCGGAAGCGCATGGTCGGGGTCGGACAGGAGAATCACCGAGCCGCCGTGCGTAAGCACGCGGTCGACCTGACCGACCAGACCGTTGGCATCCATGACCGGCTGCCCGACTCGCAGCCCTTCGGAAGCACCGCGGTCGACCAGCAGGCGATGAGAATAGGGATTGAGATCGAGCTGACGAAGTTCGACGGTCTGGTAGTCCCGCTCGACGGCCAGGCTCGCGTCGAGCAGCTCCCGCAAACGCTGATTTTCCTGGCGTAGATCATCGAGCAACAGCAGGGCCGCCCGGCTTTCATCGAGTTCCCGGGACAGACGCTCGCGCTCGGCCAGCAGCTCGTTTCGATCACGCCAGCGATCGTGCAGCCAGCGACCCAGCTTGGCCGGCGCCTCGGCGGCCAGCCAGAAGGGTTCGACCGCGAACTCCGCCCTGTCCCGGACCTGCTCGACCCAGCGACCGCGAAAGTCCAGGGTCATCAGCACCAGGCAAAGCACGATGTAGACCATCAGCCGCGTGATGCGACCACTGAGGTCGGTGCCGAAACCGCTGTCGCCCATGCTCACCGTCAGTTGAGCCGACGGGCAGCTTGGCGGTGATCAGTCGGCACTGTTCCGGCGTTCAGCCCGCGAAGAAGAAGTCGCCGCGGTTCTCGTCCATCATCTCCAGCGCCCGACCGCCGCCGCGAGCAACGCAGGTCAGCGGATCATCGGCAATGATGACCGGCAGACCCGTTTCTTCCATCAACAGCTTGTCGAGACCGCGCAGCAGGGCTCCGCCACCGGTCAGCACGATGCCGGTTTCCGCCACATCGGCACAGAGCTCCGGCGGAGTCTGCTCGAGCGCCGTCTTGACGGCGCCGACGATCGAACTCAGCGCCTCGGAGAGGGCTTCGAGGACCTCGTTGCTGTTCAGGGTGATCATCTTTGGCACGCCCTCGGCCAGGTTGCGGCCGGAGATCTGGATCTCGCCGGTCTTCTCCTGCGGGAAGGCACAGCCGATTTCCATCTTGATCCGTTCGGCGGTCGATTCGCCGATCAGGGTGCCGTAGGAGCGGCGGACGTAGTTGATGATGGCCTCGTCGAAATGATCGCCGCCGGTGCGCACGGAATTCGAATAGACGATGCCATTGAGCGAGAGGACGGCCACTTCCGTGGTACCGCCGCCGATATCGAGCACCATCGAGCCGCGCGCCTCGTGGATCGGAATGCCGGCTCCGATCGCAGCCGCCATCGGCTCTTCGATCAGAAAGACCTCACGGGCACCCGCGCCCTCGGCCGATTCCTTGATCGCCCGCCGCTCGACCTGGGTCGAGGAGCAGGGCACGCAAACCAGCACGCGCGGGCTCGGCCGCAGAAAGCGCGAGGAGTGCACCTTCTTGATGAAGTGCTGGAGCATCTGTTCGGTCATGTTGAAGTCGGCGATCACGCCATCCTTCAGCGGTCGCGTGGTCCGGATATTGCCCGGTGTGCGACCCAGCATCTGCTTGGCCTCGGCCCCGACGGCGGCCACGTCCTGGGGCCCGCCCGGACCGCGCTGCATGCGCACCGCCACCACCGACGGCTCGTTCAGGACGATGCCCTGCCCGCGCACGAAGATCAGCGTGTTGGCCGTGCCCAGGTCGATGGACAGATCATTGGAAAAGATGCCGCGTAAGCGCTTGAACATGGTCTTGGAGGGGGATGGCCCGGGATGCAGTACGAAAGACCGGTTAATGTAGCATGATGGACCAAAGCGGCAACGGGAATCTTGGCAAGATTTCGTTAAATGGCGGGGATTCGGAAGCCTAGGTACAATGCGCCGCTGCTTTGACCGAAATCCCGAGGAACCCTCATGTCCGTGCTGATCTGCGGCTCGCTGGCCTACGACAACATCATGGTCTTTCCGGAGCGCTTCAAGGACCACATCCTGCCCGACAAGACCCATATGCTCAACGTGGCCTTCCTGGTCCCCGAGCTGCACCGCTACTTCGGCGGCTGCGCGGGCAACATCGCCTACAGCCTGAAGAAGCTGGGCGGCGAGCCGGTGCCCGTGGCTTCGGTCGGTGCGGATTTCGATGACTATGCGCGCCACCTCGATCGGCTCGGCATCCGCCAGGATTACGTCCGTGTCCACGACCAGCTCTGGACGGCCCAGGCCTACATCACGACCGACCTGGACGACAACCAGATCACGGCCTTCCATCCGGGCGCGATGAACGAGAACCACCACCAGGTCATCAATGCCGACTCGGGCGCCAGCTTCGGCATCGTCGCCCCCGATGGCAAGCTCGCCATGCTTCGCCACTGCAAGCAGTTCGCCGACGCGCGCATCCCGTTCATCTTCGACCCCGGTCAGGGTCTGCCGATGTTTTCCGGTGAAGAGCTGGAGCAGATGATCGAGCACGCCAGCTGGCTGACGGTCAACTCCTACGAATGGGAACTCCTGAAGAAGAAGACCGGTCTGGACCGCAACGAGATCGCCGCGCGCCTCGACGGAGGCATGATCATCACCCACGGCTCGGAAGGCTCGGAGCTCTACCATAACGGCGAAAACGTCCGCATACCCGTGGTCAAGGCCGACCGGATCGCCGACCCCACCGGCTGCGGAGACGCCTTCCGTGCCGGCCTGCTGTTCGGTCTCGAACGCGGCTGGGACCCCGAGATCGCCTGCCGACTCGGCTCCCTGCTCGGCTCGATCAAGATCGCCCACGCCGGCCCCCAGCACCACGATTTCAGCCCGGCGAGCATTCGCTCGCGCTACGCTGAAATCTTCGGCGACAACCTGCCCTCCGTGGCCTGAACGCAGGCCCCGGTCAGCGGGCAATCGTGACGGAGCCGCCCCGGGGGCTTGACAATCCGGGGCCGGCAAAAAATAATACGCGGCTTGCTTGTGGCTACGTAGCTCAGCTGGTTAGAGCGCGGCACTCATAATGCTGAGGTCGGTGGTTCAAGTCCACCCGTAGCCACCACTTCCTTTCTCCCGATCGATTCAAGCCCCCGAGACCCTGGCCAGCCAGATGTAGTGGCGCGCGCCCTTGCCGGCGCGGTGCGGGCGAACGATGCGTTCCTCGACCTTGAATCCGGCGCGCTTGAGCCGCGCCTGGAACTGGCGATCGGGCCCCGCGGACCAGACCGCCAGCACGCCGCCGGGCCGGAGCGCCTGGCGGGTGACCGACAGACCGGTCTCCGTGTAGAGCCAGTCGTTCTCCCGACGAATCATCGCCGAGGGCCCGTTGTCGACGTCCATCATGATCGCGTCGAAACCGGAGCCGCAGTCCTTGAGGATGCCGGCGACATCGCCGACGTAGACCGTGCTGCGCGGGTCGGCGAGCGGGTGGCCCGACGCTTCGCCCATGTATTCGCGATTCCACTCGACGACTTCCGGCACCAGTTCGGCGACCACGACTTCCGCGTCCGACCCGAGCACGCCCAGGGCCGCCGCCTGGGTAAAGCCCATCCCCAGCCCCCCGACCAGCACGCGGGCACGCTCCTTGTTCTTCAGATGCGCACAGGCCAGCTCCGCCAGGGCGATTTCCGAGCCGTGGACCCGGGTGTTCATCAACTCGCCCCGACCCGGGATGACGATCGAGAATTTGTCCTGATGCCGATAGAGCATCAGCTTCGAGCGCGTGTCCGGGATGATGGCGGTCGCGAGCAGTTCGGAGCGAGGCATAGTCGATCAGCGCCCTTTGAACTCGGGCGGGCGCTTCTGCATGAAGGCCTGCATGGCCTCGGCGAAGTCCTCCGACTGCATCAGCATGCCGTTGAGCGTGGCCGCTTCGCGGTTGCCGTGACTGACCGGGCCGCTGATCCTGGCGTTCATCACCTGCTTGATCCCGGCCGTCACCAGCGGCGGGTTCGCCGCGATCGAGGTCGCTCGCTCGCGGGCGACCGCCAACAAGGCTTCTCCATCCTCGAAGCAGTGGGTCACCAGGCCGATCGAACGGGCCTGCTCGGCGTCGATCTCGTCACCGGTCAGGGCCAGCTCGCGGGTCCAGCCCTCGCCGATCAGATGAGGCAGACGCTGGATGCCTCCGAGATCGGGGACGATTCCGACCTTGACCTCGCGCAGGGCGAATCTCGCCTGGCGACTGGCCAGGCGAAGGTCACAGGCCGCGATCATTTCGATGCCGGCGCCGATGCACCAGCCGTCGATGGCCGCCACGACCGGCAGGCGGCTGGATGCCAGGGCATCGAAGCCGGACACCATGGCCGCTGCCGCGGCAACGATCCGGGCACGGCCCGCCGCCCCGTCCTGCAGCATCGGGCCCATCTCCGCCGCCATGCCCGGCAGATCGAGGCCGTAGCTGAAATGCTCGCCCTCGCCGCGCACGATTAGGCAGCGCAGTTCGGCCTCGGCTTCCGCAGCGGCCACCGCCTGCGGCAGTTCGCGCCAGAAATCCGGCCCCATGGCGTTCCCCCGCGCGGGCCCGGTCAGGACCAGCTCGGCAACGCGGTCGGAATACCGCTCGATGCGGCAGGACTTGAATTCGGGGAAGGCGCTGGACATGAACACTCCGAAGGTCTGGCGGAAACGATCATGATATTAACCCGCCACGCCTGATCCTCGGGGCGCCGAGGTGTAGACTTGGCGCCCCGAGCTACCAGCGGCACCGACCGATGACCGAACCACTTTCTGCCGACACCGCGATCGCCGCCACCCGCGCCTGGATCGAACGCGCGGTGATCGGCCTCAACCTCTGCCCCTTCGCCGGCCGCCCCTGGCGGGAGGATCGCGTTCGCCTGTCGGTCAGCGAGGCGGACGGCATCGAAGCGTTGGCCGAGGACCTCGGCGAGGAACTGCTGCGCCTTCAGCGCGCCGACCCCGTGGAACTGGAAACCAGCCTGCTGATTCACCCCTTCGTGCTGAACGATTTCTTCGAGTACAACGATTTCCTCGACATCGCCGATCGCCTGGTCGAGGGCATGGGGCTGGCCGGCGTGATCCAGGTCGCCAGCTTTCACCCGCGCTACCAATTCGCCGACACGCCCGCCGACGATCCGGCGAACTTCACCAATCGCTCGCCCTTTCCGATGCTGCACCTGCTGCGCGAAGCCAGCATCGAAGCCGCGACCGACAACATCCGCGACCCCGACGCGATCTACGAACGCAACATCCGCACCCTGCGCGAGCTCGGCCTCGAGGGCTGCCGGGGTCTGGCCAGTGGCAGAACGGCGGGCTGAGCATGCATCCAGACCTGCCCATCCGTTACGTCGAGCCCGTCTTCCGACCGCCCAGCGAGGCCCGTTCGCTGATCCTGCCGGTGACCGACGGCTGCTCCTGGAATCGCTGCACCTTCTGCGAGATGTACACCCAGCCGCAGAAGAAATTCCGCGCCCGCGAGGAGGGCGAGGTGCTGGAGACCATCCGGAGATCCGGCGCGATGTTTGGCCACCGGGTTCGGCGGATCTTTCTCGCCGACGGCGATGCCCTGGTCCTGCCGACGCACCGTCTGATGCGCATCCTCGAGGCCATCAGGGAACACTTTCCCGGCATCGAGCGAGTCGGCAGCTACTGCCTGCCGCGGAATCTGAAACGCAAGTCCGTCCAGGAGCTGACCGAGCTGCGCGAAGCCGGCCTGGGCATCGCCTATGTCGGCGCCGAATCGGGCGATGACCTGGTGCTGGACAAGGTCGACAAGTGCGAGACCTTCGACTCCACCAGGGATGCGCTCGACAAGCTCGGGCAAGCCGGCATCGTCCGCTCCGTAATGATCCTGAACGGCCTCGGCGGCCGGATTCACTCGCTGCGCCACGCCGAGAATTCGGCCCGCCTGGCCAATACCACCCAGCCCGAATACCTGGCCACCCTGGTCGTGAGCTTTCCGCAGGGCGAAGTCCGCTTCCGCGAACGCTTCCCCGAGTGGGAGCCGCTGGATCGGCCAGGCCTGTTCCGGGAAATGGAGTGCCTGCTCGAGGCACTCGAGCTCGAGCGCACCGAGTTCCGCTCGGACCATGCCTCGAACTGGCTGGCCCTCAAGGGTCAGCTGGGCCGAGACAAGTCCCGCCTGCTGACCCAGCTCAGGCAAGCCATCGAACGGCCGGACCAGGCGGGCCTCAGACCGGATTGGGCGCGCGGGCTGTAGGCAAGCGCCTCACCACCATGCGAGGAACCTCCCAAGTCAGAGTAGAATCGTGGCTCGACCGCACCGCGAGGCGTTGGTGATCGTTTCCGGCCTCCACCGATGGCTAGGCCTGTTTCTGCTGGTGCTGCTCCTGGGCAGTGCCGCGTACGGTCGTGAGGATCAGCACGTGCTGGTCATCGGCCGGGTCAGCGACGATCCGGCGGCGCACTACGATCGCCTGAAGCCTCTGCTCGACTACGTTGTCGAACGCTTGGGCGATGTCGGGATCCGCGAAGGGCGCATCCTGATGGCCCGCGACGGCCAGGCGATGATCAGCTACCTGCGCCAGGGCCGTGTCGACTGGGTGACCGAGACGGCCGGCGCTTCGGTGGCGATGATCGATCGCGGGGGCGCCGAGCTGCTGCTGAAGGGATGGCGCGGCGGACGTTCCCAGTATCAGAGCCTGTTCGTGGTCCGACGCGACAGCGGCATCGAGAACCTGGACGCGCTGCGTGGACACTCGGTCGGCTTCCAGCACCCGATGTCGACCAGCGCCTACCTGGTCCCGGCCGGCATGCTGCTCGAGGCCCAGCTCGACGTCGCGGTGCTTCTGTCTCCCCTCGACCGACCCAGCCCGGACTTCGTGGGCTACGCCTTCACCGGCACAGAAACCAATTCGGTCGCCTGGGTGCACAAACGGATCGTCGACGCCGCCGCCATCAGCAATCAGGACTGGGAGACCCTGATCGAACCCGTACCGGCCTATGCCGCCGACCTGCGGATCATCGATCGAAGCCCGGACTATCCTCGAGCACTGGAACTGGTGCGCGGCAGCCTCGATCCCGAGATCCGCCGACGGCTTCGCGAGGTGCTGCTGGCCGCCGCCAGCGATCCGGCCGCAGCACCGGCCCTGTCGAACTACTTCCGAACCGAACGCTTCACCCTGCCGGACGAAGAAACGCTCGCCCAGCTGGCCACCCTGCGTCGTCTGGCCGCGCGCGTGCGGCAATCGCTGGAATGATGCTCGGCGGCCTGCAGCGGAAGCTGGTCCTCGGCCTGATCGCCGCCGTGCTGGTCTTGCTGCTGGTGCTGACCACGCTCTGGGTGATGGGCAGTCGCAGCCAGCTGGAGCTGGTCCGCAACGCCACCGACACGATGCACGAGCAGGCCGTGATCGACCTGGAGCGCCGCGGCCAACTGGCGGCCAGCTTCATTGCCGATGGACTGCCCAACCTGATCTATTACTACGATCTGCAGGGACTGCACGGGCTGGCGACCTCCGCGCTCGAGCAGGACGACATCGAGTACGTCCTGATCTACGATCGAGACGGTCGCATCCTGCACGACGGCACGGACACGGTCGAACGCTTCGGCGAAGTGATGAACGATACGCTGGCCGCGGCGGTGATCGGCTCGGACGAGCGGCTTGCACAATGGAGCGAGTCGGTCGTCGACATCAGTCAACCCGTGCACCTGGGCCAGGAGGTGATCGGCGGCGTCCGCATCGGTGTTTCACGCTCCGCCTCTGAGCTCGCCATCGGCGAACGCCAGCAGATGCTCGGCGAACGGGTGCAGTCGATCTTCGTCGAGCAATTGCGCGTGCTGCTGCTGGCCTTCCTGCTGTTGATGGTGGTCGCGATCCTGCTGGGCTGGCTGGTCGGCCGCGGCCTCGTTCGACCGATCCGGGACCTTGCTGCAGCGGTGCGGAACCTCGAGGCCGGCCGCTTCGACGCCATCGAACTGCACAGCGGGCGCAGGGACGAGCTGGGCGATCTCGTCCGCTCCTTCGGCCACATGACCGACACCATCGAAGCGCACGACCAGGCGATCCGGAAGCTCGCCTATCAGGACGCATTGACCGGCCTGCCCAACCGCCTGATGTTTCGGGAGCTGCTCGATGACACGCTGAACGAATACGCAGGCACCGGTCGACCCATGGGCCTGATGTTCATCGATCTGGATGACTTCAAGCGAATCAACGACACCCTCGGCCACGATGCCGGCGACGAGGTTCTGATCGAAGTGGCCAGGCGGCTGCGGGACTGTGCATCACGATCCGGCCAGGATGCCGGCAACGATCGAACCCTGATCGCGCGCCTGGGCGGCGACGAGTTCGTCGCCCTGGTGTCCGGCGGAGAGATCGGCCAGCGCTGTCGTCGCCTCGCCGAGCGGATTCTCGAGGCGCTCAAGCAGGCCTTCACGGCCGGACGCCAGCGCGTACATCTGAGCGCCAGCATCGGCATCACCTGCTACCCCGACGACGCCCACAATTCCAAATTGCTGCTCAAGTGCGGCGACCTGGCCATGTACCAGGCCAAGGTTCAGGGCAAGAATGGCTACGCCTTCTACAGCGACAAGCTGACCCTGGCCGCTGATCGGCTGCTACTGCTCGAGCAGGATCTGCGCCAGGCCATGGAGGCCGGCGAACTGCGCGTCGCTTACCAGCCGATCGTCGAAGTGAAGACCAGCCGCCTGGTCGGCGCCGAGGCCCTGCTGCGCTGGCACCACCCCGAGCTGGGCGATGTGCCGCCCGAGCAGTTCGTGGCCGTCGCCGAGGCCAGCAGCCTGATCGATGAATTGGGCGCACAGGCCATTGATACCGCCTGCCAGGATGCGCAGGCCTGGCAGAGCGAACTGCCGGGGGTGCGCGTGGCCGTCAACGTCTCGGGACGTCAGATGCTCAAACGCGGCCTGGATCAGCGGGTGCTTCAGGCCCTGGAAAACAGCGGCCTGCCGCCCGAGCTGTTGAGTGTCGAGTTGACCGAAAGCAGCCTGCTGCACGATCAGTTCCTGGCCTCGGAGATTCTCGGCACCCTCCGCCAGCATGGCGTCGGCATCTGGCTGGACGATTTCGGCACCGGTTTCTCGGGCCTGAGCCACCTCCGCCAGGTCCAGGTCGACGGGGTCAAGATCGACCGCAGCTTCATCGCCGATCTGCTGACCGACGCGAATGACCTGGCACTGACCTCCGCGATCATCGCCATGGCCCACTCCATCGACATGCAGGTCATCGCCGAAGGCGTGGAATCGACCGAACAGCTGCAGCTGCTTACCGATCGCGGCTGTGACCTCGCTCAGGGCTTCCTGTTCGGACGGGCCATGCCCGCCGAAGCCCTGATCGAGCGCTTCCGCCCCTGAACGTACGCTCGCTTCGAGCGTTCACCACAGACACGTCCCTCCCGCCGCCTGTCCAGCTTGGCGGGTTTCTGCTCCGGCTGCGTATTTCCGGTTTCAGACTGACCAAGGACAGCGTTTTCCCATGCGTGCAGGCCCGAATCGGACCCGATTCCCAGCTTCCCTTCTCTTTCCACTGCTCGGGCTGATGCTCTACCCAGCAGCGCAGGCGGCCAGCTTTCATGTCTGCGATTGTGCCAGCGGCGCACAGCCGGGCTGTCAGGCAGGCAGCGATGAGCAGCCCGGTACTGCCGACTTGCCATGGCAAAGCTATGAACGGGCGCGCCAGGCCTTCGCTCAGCTCTCGCCCGGGGACGAACTGCGCTTCTGTCGTGGCGGCGCCTGGACCATCGACGGCGCCGGGGAGCGCTGGATCAATTCCGCCTGCACGGCCGAGCAGGCCTGCCGCGTCGGCGCCTATCAACCAGCGCAGCTCTCCGAGCCCGCGCCGCGGCCCTTTCTGCTGCGCAACGACGGCGGCCATGGCTTCAGCCTGGCCGACGGCGGCACGGCCGAGCAGGAAGAGGGCTATGTGTTCGAAAGCCTGGTGATCCACTCGACCACGCCCACCGGCTATGGCTTCTTCATCCAGAACGACGTTGACGACGTCCTGATCCGGGACGTGGAAATCGTCGGCTTCCGGATCGGCGTGTACCTGGCCGGCGCCAACGACTGCAGCCCCGTGCCTGGCTGTGACGGGAGGAATGAACGCATCGTGCTCGAGCAGGCCACCGTGCTCGACAATCAGGCCTTCGGCTGGCTGGGTTCGTCGAATGGCAGCGAGATCCGGGACAGCCACTTCGAGAACAATGGCAGCCTGGCGGTCTTCGACCACAACATCTATCTGAGCGATACCTCGGACGGCCTCGTCACCGGCATGCGCGTGCTCCGAAATCGACTGCATCGTTCCGCGCTCGACGAGGAAGGAGTCTGCCGGGCGGTGTCGCTGGTCGTGCACGGTCGCCATTCCGACCTGCTCATCGAGGGCAATGAAGTCTGGGAGTTGCCGGGTGCCGCCGCCGGTGGCTGCTGGGGCATCAGCGTCGACCCGGGCTATGCGGGAGAGGCCGAGGCCTTTTCCGATGTGGTGATTCGAGGCAATACCGTGCGAAACGTCGGCAACCAGGCCATCGGTATCGCCGCTTGCAACCACTGCCTGATCGAGAACAATGTCATCGTCCAGGAACAAGCCCTCAGCAGCTTCTCCAGCATCGGCATCGCCGCTCCCAACCGCGCTCGGATGGCCAACGATCAGGTCATGGACCAGGTGACGATTCGCAACAACTCGATCTGGTTCGGGCCCGAGGCGGGTGGCACCGGCATTCGCCTGGGCGGCGAAGGCGGAGCCCACGAGCTCGTCAGCAACGCGATCCGGAACGATGGCGGTCCGGGCTTCGACTGCTTCGAACTGGATCTGCCCGCAGAACGCTATCAGGCGGTGGACCACAATCACTGTCATGCCAGCCAGGGGGCCTTCGAGTGGGCGGACGGGCAAGGCTCGCTTGCACAATGGCAGTCCAGCAGCGGCTTCGATCTTCATTCCAGCACCGAGGCACCGGGCTTTCTCGACCCGCCGGGTTTCCGTCTCGAGGCCAGCGGCGCCGACGCCCCCATGGTCGGCGCGGGCCATCCGACCGCATCGAGCCCGCGGGACATCCTTGGCCTTCCGCGCGGCCCGGCCCCCGATGCCGGGGCCTACCAGTGGCGAGCTGGATCCCTGTTCCAGGATCGATTCGAGACCCCGACCTCGCCATGAAAGCGCCAGCCTGCCGCCGCAGCGACGACGACTCACGATCCTCCCCCGCGCCGCGAAGCTCCGCGCCCGTTTATACTTTTCCGACCGTACCGGCGCCAGGCGACCGCCGCGCAGCGGTCAACGGGGGGCGCGTCGCCACACTGAGTGAAGCGCGCAACCGTGGGCGCCCCGAAGCAATGACTCCAAACGATTTCGATCGACTTCTCGAACGCCTGGGACAGACCGACCCTTCGGCCTGGGAAGAGCTCATGGCCCTGGTCTACGACGACCTCAAGCGCATCGCGCACGGGCAGATGGCCCGGATCGCGCCGGGCCAGACCCTGGGCACCACGGTGCTGGTGCACGAAGCCTTCGAAAAGCTGGCAGCGCAGGGCAAGCTGCCGGTCAGCGAACGCTCCGGTTTCTACGCCCTGTGCGCCTGCGCGATGCGCCAGATCATCATCGACCACTATCGTCGTCGCAGCGCGGACAAGCGTTCCGTCGACCCGGCCCGCCTGGCGGAACACGAAACGCGCCGTGTCAATCCCGACATGGACAACGCCCTGACCGAGCTGGGCCGCGCCCTGGACCTGCTCGCCCGGCGCGATCCGCGGCTGCTGGAAGTGTTCGAGATGCGCTATTTCGCCGGCCTGAGCGATGCGGAGATCAGCGAGCGCATGGACCTGTCGGTGCGCAGCGTTCAGCGCCTTGCCGCGCGGGCACGCTCCTGGGTCGCCGCCGGCCTGGACGACGCAGACGGCGCTTGAGATGAGCCGTGCCGATGACTTCCATGCCCTCACGGCCGAGCAGTGGAAGCAGCTGGACGAACAACTCGATCAACTGCTCGAACTCGAACCCGACGAGCAGGCGCGTCGGCTCGAGCGCATCGCCGATCGCGATGCCGCCACCGCCGAACGGCTCCGCCAGCTGCTTGACAAGGAAGGCCAGGATGCGCGTCTGGACCACCATCTTAGAAACGCGCTGAGCTATCTGGCCGAACAGGCCCCGACACCGTCCGGCACCCGAATCGGCGCCTGGCGATTACTGAGCCGCATCGGCAGCGGCGGCATGGCCGAGGTCTACCTGGCCGAGCGCGCGGACGGCGCCTTCGAGCGGAAGGTCGCCCTCAAGCTGCTCTGGCCCGGCCTGAACAGCGAGCAGGCCGCCGAGCTGGTCGGACAGGAGCGACGCATGCTCGCCGCCCTGGACGATCCTCGCATCGCCGCCCTGCTCGACGGCGGTCTGAGCGATGAGGGTCGACCCTGGCTGGCCATGGAATACGTCGATGGACAGCCGATCAGCGAGCGCTGTAGAAGCCTCGGCCTGGACCTGAGCACGCGCCTCGGCCACTTCAGACAGGTCCTGCAGGCCGTCGGCCTGGCGCATCGGAAGCTGATCGTGCACGGCGACCTCAAGCCCGCCAACGTCCTGCTCACCCGATCCGGCCAGGTCAAGCTGCTCGACTTCGGCATCGGTCGCATGCTCCAGCCCGATGCGGGCGTGCTGCAGGCCGGACCGGGCTGGAAGGCGATGAGCCCCAGCTGGGCCAGCCCGGAGCAGCATCGGGGCGAGGCGCCGAGCCCGGCCAGCGACATCTTTCAACTGGGACGCCTGCTGCAGGCCATGGCCGAGGATTGCAAGCCGGACGGAAAACGGCGGCGACGCGAACTCGAAGCGATGATCGAACGCGCCACTCGGGCGGATCCTGAGCAGCGCTATCTGAGCGCGATGACGTTCCTCGGCGACGTGGACGCCTTTCTGGCCCACCGCCCCCTGCTGGCCATGTCCGGCGGGCCCGGGTATCGAGCGCGCTGTTTCCTGACCCGGCACTGGGCTTCGATCGGCCTGGCCGTGTTCCTGGTCCTTGCCGGCTCGACCCTGCTCTCGCAGCAGTGGCTGCAGAGTCGCGAGCTGAAGCAGCGCCATGCGGCCATGGAAGCGATGCTCGGCTATCTGCAGGACTTGCTCGAACAGAGCAATCCTCACCGGAGCGACGGCACTCCGCTGGTCTCGGGTGCGTTCCTGGAGCAGGCCTCGGCCCAGCTCGACGAGCGCCTGGGCGGGCAGCCGGAAGCGCAGGCACGCATGCTCAACACCCTCGGCAAGATCCACCTGGCCCGGCACGAACTGCTGTTGGCCAGACAGCGCTACAACGATGCCCTGTCCCTTGCGCACCATCACGAGCTCGAGGACATCGAGGAGCGCAGCCTGGACGGACTCGCCTCGATCGGCATCTGGACCGGTGACTACGCGGAAACCGAGCGCCTGCTCCGCGAGCTGGTCGTCCGCCGTTCCCGAGGAGACACGGTCGCGAACAATCTGGCCGGTGCGCAGCTCAGGCTGGCCGACCTGCTCCATAGCCGCGGCGACTACCCGAGCGCGCTGGCCCTAGCGAGAGAGGCCGCCACAAGCCGTCAGCGGCCCGTCTGGTCGGACCGCGTCATCGGCATGATCCTGCGCGACCAGGGCCGATTCGCCGAGGCCGAGGAGGCACTGCTCGCCGCCTATACCCTGGAACAGAGCCGACCAAGGCCTCGACGGGCCACCCGGGCCGAGCTGACCGACCACCTGGCCATGCTGCGGATGCACCAGGGGCAACTGGCCGAGGCCGAGCAATTTCTCAACGAGTCCAGCCGCCTGCGTCGGAGCTTTCTCGGCGCCCAATGGGACGGCCTGCTCTGGAGCCGACACTGGGAGGGCGTATGGGCGCTGGCGAACGGGGATAGTGATCGGGCGGCCGAGCTGCTCGATCTCGCCGTGGCCGACTACCAACGCTATTTCGGCGAGGACAGTCATCTACTGGCCTTCGCGCGCTCGGACCGGGCCTGGGCGGCGCTGGCCCAGGGTCGTCTGTCTGCAGCCCGGGAAGGCTTCGAAGCGGCCGCTCGGCGACTGGAGCGGATGCGCTCTTCGGGAGAACACCCGCGCCTGGCCGAGCCGCTGCTGGGTCTGAGCCTGGTGCATCTGGCCACAGACCGGCCGGACCGGGCGCAAGCCAGCGCGGAACACGCGCTGGGCCTGCGCAACGGCCTGCCCGAAGACTCGGTCGGGGCCATGGCCTGGCGGGCGAATGCCTGCCGGATCCTGCGCATGAGCGGCGGCGACTGCCCGATGCCGACGATGGCCTCGGCCGCGCCACAGGGCCTGGACGCTTGGCGTCTGTCGCACGCGATCGATGGCCTTTGCCAGGGTCCGGCGCGAACGATGGCCTTCTGCGAAACGGACTGAGACCCGGTTCCGCCTGGCCGTGGGCGGCCGCCGCCCGGGGCATCGAATCCATCATTGCCTGGCGGCCCGCGAAGGCGCCTGCGTATTTCCCTGCTGAGTCCCCCTCTGGTGCGCCGCATGGACAAGCCGAATTCGAAACCCTTTCCCGTCGTTCTGTCCCTGCTGCTCGGCCTGCTCGGGCCCTCGCTTCAGGCCGCCGATTTCGTCGTCGACAACCCGCTGGACCTGGTCGACGTCGCGCCGGGTGACGGACTCTGTGACGCCGGCCCGGCCGTGCCGGGCCAGCCCTGCACCCTGCGCGCGGCCATCATGGAGGCCGAGGCCAACGGCGAAGCGGACCGCATCCTGATCAGCGAAGGCCTCAGCATCCAGCTCGGCCTCGCCGGGGCCGGTGGCGCCGAGCTCGGGGACCTGAACATCGGCACCGAGATCGAGATCGCCGGCTACCTAGGCGAGCCGCCGGGCAACCCGGCCCTGCTTCCGCTGATCGACGCCACGGGCCTGGGCGACCGACATTTCGCGATACTCAACGGCCAGCTGAGCCTGCGCGGCTTGCGCCTGCAGGGAGGCTCGACCGGTACCGAAGGCGGCTCGATCTTCATCGCCGGCAACGACAACAGCCGCCTATCGATCGAGCACAGCGTCTTCCAGTTCAATAGCGCGGGCTCGCGGGGCGGCGCGATTCACATCGGCGGCCTGGCAACGGTCACCATCGTCGACAGTCAGTTCTTTCGCAATGACGGCGGCGGCGCGGGCGCCGGTGCCATCAGCGCCCAGAGCAGCAGCCAGGTTCGGATCGAGCGCAGCAGCTTCCTCGATCACCGCGGCGATATCGGCCTGTTCCCCCAGCTGGCCTCGACCATCAGCGTGCTCGGCCAGGCGCAGCTCAGCCTCCTCGATTCCACCCTGGACGGGACGCTGCTCCGTCCTCCGATCCCCGATCTGGCCGCCAATAGCGGCATCGTGGTCTTCAGTGAGGCCTCACTGACCGTTCGCAATGCCACCATCAGCAATTTCGCCGAGAGCGCCATCGTTCTTCACAATCTGGAAGGCCAGACCCGGGTCCGCATCGGCAACAGCGTGTTGCAGTCCGGAGTTTCCGCCTGTCGGGTCTCGGGCGCCGATCCAGGCGCCGTGGACGTGTCGATCGCCTTCAGCCTGATCGAACACCAGGATGGCTGCCAGCCCTACTACCTCGAGAGCGTGCGCTCCGGGGTGGCGGAACTTGCGCTTCTGACCGACGACCCACCGCCGCGGCTGACCTTTTCGCGCCCCCCGGCCGGCCCCCTTTCCAATGTCGTCGACCGTGGCTGGTCCGTCGATGAAACATCGATCGAAGCCGATCTGCGCTGCACGTCGAGCGACCAGCGTCAGAACCCGCGACCTCTCGACGGCAACCTCGACGGCGAGGCTCGCTGCGATCTGGGCGCCGTGGAGGAAGCGCCGCCCGAAGCCTTCGTAGTCAACCACTTCGTCGACGACCTGACCGACGACCTGCCCGGGGACGGGGTCTGCGCAACGGTCGATCAACCCGGCCTCGGTCCGGTCTGCACCCTGCGCGCCGCCGTGATGGAAGCCAATGCCCTACCCGGTCTGCAATTCGTTACCTTCGAGCCTTCGGAAACGCCCGTCGTGCTGAGCTTGCCCGTGGTCGGGCCGATCGGCGGCCCCCTGTCGATCACCGATGCCCTGGCCATCGAAGGTCGCCTGTCGGACGGACGGCCGGCCACGTGGATCGAAGGGCAGATGACCGGCGAGCGCCTGTTCGTGATCCAGGCTGGCGGGCACGCGATCCACCTTCGAAATCTCGGGATGAGCGGGGGTGACGCCAGCGGGCAGGTGGGTGGTGCCATCGTCGTGGCCAATGGCGAGGTGAACCTGCGGCGCTGTGAACTGGTGGGCAACTACGCCGGCTCCGGCGGGGGAGCGCTGGCGGTGATCGGCGGCTCGCTGAACGTCAGCGAATGCGACTTCGACGGCAATCAGACCGACAATGCGGGTGCCGCCGCGTTCAGCAACGCGGGATTGCTGAGCATCCATCAGTCGAGCTTCAGGAACCATCTGGGTCTGCGGGTCGACGGTTCGGCCATCCCGGTGATCCAGCTCCTGCCCGATGTTCGCGCCTTCATCAGCAACGCCACCTTCAGCGGAAACCAGCTGGCGATCGAGGCAGACCAGCCGGATCTGCTCTTCCTTCATCAACTCACGCTGGCCGATCAGCTCTCGGGGGGGCTGGTGATCGATCTGCTACTGGGCAATGAACTGATCCTGAGCAATAGCATCATCGCCAGCCCCGACTCGGAAGTGGCCGATTGCCTGATCAGCGGGGTCGCGCTCGCCGACACCCGGATCGGCCAGCTGCTCGACAGCGATGGCAGCTGCGTCACGCTGGCCGATCAGGGCCTGACGGCCGACCCACGGCTACTGCCGCTGGACCGGCCGGCGGGTCGAATCAGCTTGCAACGGGCGCCCAGCCTGACAGCCGGAGCCGTGTCGCCGGCCATCGACCGAGCGGCGATCGAAAGCTGCAGCGGCTGGACGGATCAGTACGGTCGCCTCCGTCCCCGGGATCTGCCGGAGCAGGCCGACATCGAGGGGCCCTGCGATCTCGGCGCCATCGAGGTGATCGGAGACGCCATGTTCAGTGATCGTTTCGAGTTGCAATAAGGCCCGCGCGGCTCAGGCGAGCGAGCAGTTCGGGATCGGCATCCTCGCCGGGCACCATGCTCAGGTCCTCGATGCCCAGGACTCGACCGTCCTGGGCCCGGACGCTGACCGGGGCCACGTCCTTGCCGGTCCTGCGCTCGACGAAGCGAACCGCACAGTCGGCGTCGCAGAGGTGCTCGCCCGACCACTGGGCCAGAGCGATCAAGGCCGGCATCAGCGCCCGACCTCGCTCGGTCAGTCGGTAGTCGACCCGGCGTCGATCCTCGGGGTTGGGCTCGCGGCTGAGCAAACCCGCTTCGACCAGCTTGCGCAAGCGGTCGGCAAGGATATTGCGGGCGATGCCCAGGCTGGCCTCGAAGTCCTTGAACTGCTGACAGCCCCAGAAGGCTTCACGCAGCACCAGCAGGGTCCAGGGTTCACCGATCAGGGCCGTGACTCGGGCGATCGGACAGTTGCTATCGAGAGGATCGGATCTTGACATGGGGACAGTCTGGCAAATTGAGTTGCATTTTGCAACTGGATCGCGTAAGCTGAATTTCCAGTTTCATTTTGCAACCGAAAACAGGAGCATCCCATGTTGTACTCGGACCAGGGTTCTCGCCACACGACGCGCCGCTTCCTTGCCCTGCTGGTAGTCTTCGGACTGCTGGCGGGCCTGGGCTGGATGGCCTAGTAGGCCACGCGGTAAATTGGCTAACCCTCTGCATGATCAAGGAGCCTGACATGTCACTGATCCTCTATACCCACCCGCGCTCACGCGGCCGCATCGCCCGCTGGATGCTTGAAGAATGCGGCGCCGACTACGAGGTCCGCGTGCTGGAGTACGGCACCTCGATGCAGGCCGAGGAGTACCGCCGGATCAACCCCATGCGCAAGGTCCCGGCGCTGGTGCACGATGAGCAGGTCGTCACCGAGACGGCGGCCATCTGCGCCTACCTGGCCGATGCCTTTCCCGAGGCGGACCTGGCCCCGGCAACGAGCCAGCGCGGCGCCTACTACCGCTGGCTGTTCTTCGCCGCCGGCCCCCTTGAGGCGGCGATCGTCAACCAGGCCCTGGGCGTCAAGCTGTCGGTCGAGCAGCAGGGCTTCGTCGGCTATGGCGAACTGTCACGCGTGCTCGACACCCTGGACACCCGACTCCAGACGAGTCCATGGCTGGCCGGCGACGACTTTTCGGCCGCCGATCTCTACGTCGGCGCGCAGATCGGTTTCGGCCTGCAGTTCAATACGATCGAGGCGCGACCCGCGTTCACGGACTACTGGGCCCGACTGACCGCTCGCCAGGCCTATCAGCGCGCCAATGCCCTTGACGATCAGCTGATGGCCGACGCCGAAGGCTGATTCGACGCCGCTCCCGGGCGGGCTTCCGCCGCGGGGGCAAAGCGGGCGACCGCGCGGTAGAATCCGGACAAGGCGGATTCGAGGACGACAGCGGGCATGCGAGGGTTTCTCCAGCAACTGCGCCGGCGGAAGGTGCTACAGAGTCTCGCCGCCTATCTGGTGGCGGCCTGGCTCATCGTCCAGGTGCTCGACGTGGTCGGCCCGGCCGTCGGCCTGGGCGATGGAGCCATGAGCCTGGCCGTGATGATCCTGGCCATCGGCTTTCCGATCGTAGCGCTGATTTCCTGGTTCTTCGAAATCTCCGCCGAGGGCGTGCGACGGGAACGCGAAGACGCAGCGGCCGAGGCGCCCACGGCCAACCCGGTCTTCAACTACGTGATCATCGCCATGCTGGTCGCCGCTCTGGGCGTGTCCCTGCTGTTCCGGACGACGGGACCGGAGCCGAGCGAAGATATCGAGACCGTCCCCATGACCCTGGCCGTACTCCCCCTGCAGGCGATGGGTGAGGAAGCCGGCCAGGCCGGCTTCGTCGACGGACTGCACGACGATCTGCTGACCATGCTGTCAAGGATCTCCTCGCTGCGGGTGATCTCACGCACCTCGGTCATGCGCTTTGCCGATGGCCAGCAATCGATTCCCGAAATCGGCCGCCAGCTGGGGGCCGGCAGCATTCTCGAGGGCAGCGTGCAGCGCAGTGGCGACCGCATCCGAGTCAACGTCCAGCTGATCGACGCAAGCTCCGACGAGCACCTCTGGGCCGAGATCTTCGAACGCTCCTTCGATGCGCGCGCGATCTTCTCGATCCAGCGCGAGATCGCGCGGGCCATCGCTCAGCAGCTCAGCCTGGCCCTGACCGGCGAAGACGAGGAACAGCTGCAGCGCCAGCCGACCGACAACTCGGAGGCCTATGCGGACTTCCTCCTCGGCCGCCAGCGCATGGCCCGACGCACCAGCGAGTCCCTTACCGACGCCGAGGCGTTCTTCCGCCGGGCCATCGGCCACGATCCGGCCTTTGCCGACGCCTGGGCCGGCCTGGCCGAGGTGATCATTCTCCAGCACGACTACGCCGGACTGGATCGGGACACCATGCAGACGAGCGCCATGCGGGCGGTCCAGCGCGCCCTGGAACTGGCGCCCCAGCTGGCCAGGGCGCACGGCATCCTCGGGGAGCTCAGACGCTCGACCGATGACCTGCAGGGTGCGGAGGAGTCCTTTCTTCGCGCCGTCGAACTCAATCCCAACGATTCCCTCTCCAGCCACTGGTTCGGCAACCTGCTCTACAACCAGGGACGCGCTCCGGAGGCCCTGGCCTGGTACCAGCGCGCGCAGACCCTGGACCCGCTCTCGGTGACGGTCAGCAATGTGCTGGCGCAATGCCTGCTGACCCTGGGGCAAACCGAAGCCGCCGCGGCCCAGTACGAGCGCAGCCTGGAGATCGACCCGGACTTCGTCGCCACCTACGCCCATCTGGCCCAACTGCAGCGCTTCGGCTATGGACGGCCCGACGAGGCGGTTCGCCTCCTGTACCAGGCCTACACGCGCGACCCCGGCCACAGCGAGTACCCCGCCCAGCTCGCCGAGGCCCTGCTCGAGCTGGACGCCCGGGAGGCGGCCGCCCGCTGGGCGGAACGGGCCACGGACCACGCCGCCGACCACTGGTGGCCGTCGCGCGCGGCCATCCTGGTCGCTCTGGCCAGCGGAGATGCCGACGCCCTGTCCACCGCCCTGGATGGCTACGGTGCCAACCTCGGCGCGGCCTGGCTGACCCTGGTGGCGCGACGCGACCTGTTGCTGGCCACGGGGCAGGCGGACACGGCGCGGCAGCTGTTCGTCGAAGCCGTTCCGGACTTCTTCGCCGAGCCTCCCGTCGTCAGCGACCACGATTACTATCTGGCGCCCGCGCTGGCCGTCGTGTTGCAGGCCGTGGACGAGCAGGACCGTCGCGCTGATCTGCTCGAGGCCGCATTGGACCGGATTGCCCAGATGCGTCTGGCCGGCTTCGAGGACTTCGATATCGCCGAGGTGGAAGCCCTGGCCATGCTCGGCGAGCACGCCGAGGCCATTGCACTGCTCGAAGCCCGACTGGACCTCCATTGGCTGAACCTCTGGTGGTACGCCTTCGATGGCCCCCACCTGGCGGCGCTGCGCGAAGAACCCGGCTTTCAGGCCTTGCGTACCCGCATCGAGGAGCGCATGCATCGCTTGCGCGACGGGCTGAACGAGGCCCTGCTGACCCCGCCCGAATCCACGACCACGATGGATGTACAGACTGCACCCTGATGGGGGATCAGGGTTGCAGCACCTCCCGCCAGAATTCGGTGGTGATTGCATTGAGCGCCGGCGTTTCGGCATTGAGGAGCACGGCAAGGCCGATCTGCAGCTCGCGTGAGTAGGCGACCTCGGCCACGAATCCGCTGACCCAGCCGCTGTGCAGATACAGGGTGTGCTCGCCGATTCGATAGACGCGCCAGCCCAGCGCATAGTGGGCATCATCGAGCAGATCACGCCAGCCGCGCCGGCGAAGCTCGCGTTGCGTTCGCACCCTGGGCTCGGTCAGCCAGCGAAGCTGCTCCGGATCGATCACCTCCGGCCGGTGACCGAGTTGAGCGATCAGCCACTGTCCCAGATCCAGGGCGCTGGCATTGATGCCGGCCGCGGGAGCGACGCGATAGTAGTTGGCGTTCACCTCGGTCGTTCGCCAGGGCAGAAGGCGACTGGAGCGGATGTGCGGGCTGGCCCGGTTGCGGCTGGCCCGGTAGCCGGACAGACCCGTCGAGGCCCGTTCCATGACCAGGGGCTCGAACACGCGTTCCTGCAGCAATGCCTCGTAGTCACGTCCGACGGCGCGCTCGATCGCCGGTTCGATCAGGGAAAACAGCACGTTCTGGTAGGTGTAGCAGCGCCCGGGCGGACAGAGTGACTCGACGCTGGCAAACTGCGGCAGGATTCGTTCGAGGGGCTGGCTGGCATCGAGCAGGTTGTCGTAGGCATTCGGCACGATGCCGGCCGACTGGCCGAGCAGGTGCTCGATGCGCAAGGCCTCGGCGTGGGCGGGATCGGCCAGGGAGAACTCGGGCACTCGGGCGACGATCGGCTCGTCCCAGGCCAGCGCGCCCTCGGCCACCATCAGGGCGGCCAACTGCGCCGCAAAGGTCTTGGACACCGAGGCCAGGCGGAAGACCGTCTCCGGCGTGACCGGATCGGGCCGATGCTTCTCGCGCAGACCATGACCGGCGGCCTGGATGATCGCGTCACCGGCGACGACGACGTAGGCGCCACCCGGCACGCCGTCGTCGGCCAGCAGCTCGGCAAAGCGGGCGTCGAAGGCGGCCAAGTCCGGCTCGGCGGCCTGGACCCACCCTGCCGCTGCCACGGCACTCCATACCAGGAGCGCTTGCAGGAATGACCTTCGGATCGGGACGGGGATTTTCATCGGCCGGCGATTATAGGCCGACCTGCCCTCGACGCCGTTGACGTCGCCTCAGCTCAGAACACGGCGCCGGACCATGGCGCGCGCATAGAGCACGAGCAGTATGGCGACCACGGCAATGACCGATGACATGATCACGCCGACCGACCCCATGATTTCCATCCCGTTGCTGAAACCGAAGTTGTGAACGCTGGTGACGAGCATCGCCAGCAGGGACAGCAGGAACAAGGGGTAGGCGAAGCGGCTTCGAAAAAGGAGGGCCAGCGAGGCGGCCACGGCGGACCAGATCGCGATCGCCCAGGCGGCGGTCAGCCAGGCCGGGAAGGAATGGAAGAACTCGAGCTGGGCCTCCGTGAAGCCCGCCATATGAGATTCGATCGGCAGCTGGGTGGCCAGATAGTCGAAGGCACCGTAGCCGTTCCAGACCAGCGCCAGCACGGCAATCAGCCAGAGATGCCACGGCGTCGGCGCGCGCGAGCTGAAGATTCGGGTGTCCTTGGTCATGGCAATGTCTTCCTGGGTCCTTGTCTGTTCGGGACCACGCCAGCTCGCCAGCCGCTCGCTACCATGCCGCAGACGAGAACGATTTGCAAGTCATTAGCCCGACCGCAGAATAGCCCGAAGCGCCGTTGACGGCGAGGGCGCATACTCTTGACCTCGATCACCCTCTGCCCACGGAGTCCCGCATGCCCATGAAACCGCTTCGAGCACTCGCCACCCTGCTCGCTCTGCTTTCTGCCATCAGCAGTCAGGCCAGTCCCGATGATGTGATGATGCAGGCGATTTCCGGACAGGCCGGCGAGCCCACCGGGCAGGCCGTCCACTACTTCGACGCCGATCCGGAAACACGGGGCTATCTGGCCCTGCCCGAGGGCGAGGGCCCGTTTCCCGCCGTGATCCTGATCCACGAATGGAACGGCCTGGTCGATCGCATCCGCCAGACCGCCGATGCCTTTGCCGCGCACGGCTACATCGCCCTGGCCGCCGACCTCTACTCCGGCCGCACCGGCTCGAACCGGGAGGAGAACATCGCCCTGGTTCGGGAAGCTCGATCCGATGAGGCCACCATCATCGCCAACCTGAACGCGGCGGTGAACTGGCTGGAAACCCATACACCGAGCTCCGGCAAGGTGGCGACCATCGGTTGGTGCTTCGGCGGCGGCATCGCGCTCAGCTATGCCCTGGGTGGTGAGCACCACGACGGCACGGCGATCTTCTACGGCTCATTGCTCGACGACCCCGAACGCATGAGCCACATCCATCACGAGGTCTACGGCACCTTCGCCGAAAACGACCGCGGCATCCCCGTGGAGCAGGTCGACGCCTTCGTGGCCGCGATGCGAGAAGCCGGCATCGAGAACGATGTCCACATCTACGACTCCGTCGAGCATGGCTTCTGGCTGCATACGGAACGCGACCCGGCGAACAATCGACCCGCCGCGGCGCACGCCTGGGAACGGCTTCGCGCCTACCTGAACCGCACCCTCGATGGCCCCGACCCCGCGGAGACCGGCCATGAACACCACTGAATCTCGCCCGGGCCCACTGGCTGCCTCGGCCATGCTGGTGCTGTTCCTGCTGCTGAGCTTCTCGGCGGCGGCGACCGGCTATTTCTTCCCGCCGGGAGAGTGGTATGCCAGCCTGAATCGGCCGAGCTTCGCCCCGCCGAACTGGCTGTTCGGCCCCGTCTGGACCACGCTGTACGTGCTGATCGCGGTGTCGGGCTGGATGATCTGGAAGCGGGCGGGCTGGCGTTCACCGCTGCTCGCGCTCTGGCTGGTGCAGATGGGCCTCAACGCGCTCTGGACCCCGCTGTTCTTCGGCATGCACCTGCTCGGTTGGGCTCTGATCGAAATGGGCCTGCTGTGGATCGCGATCGCGGCCTGCGTGATGCGCTTCCGGCCGGCCTCGACCACCGCCAGCTGGCTATTGATGCCCTACCTGGCCTGGGTGAGCTTCGCCTTCGCGCTGAATCTCGGCTTCTGGTGGTTGAATTGATCCCTTCCATTCACCGTCGAATTGCCGGCGATGCCTGAGGCCTCCGTGCGTCGGATTGTCGGTGGCCAATGCGCCATCTCGCCGTCGATCTGACGGAGAAGCCTGGCACATGGACCGTCGGGCGCGTGGGCCCGACCTACGACTCTGGTGCTTGGATCGATCCCTTCCATTCACCGTCGAATTGCCGGCGATGCCTGAGGCTTCCGTGCGTCGGATTGTCGGTGGCCAATGCGCCACCTCGCCGTCGATCTGACGGAGAAGCCTGGCACATGGACCGTCGGGGGTGTGACCCCGACCTAGAATTCCCTGCCTCCGTCATCACCTCGTCGTGTCGAGGCCCCACGTAGGTCGGGCCCACGCGCCCGACGGTCGATGCTCTGGCCTTGACCGTGGTTCGAGACGCCTCGGACGATGATCAGGAAGCCCAGCGCTCCCGCAGCTTCAGCAGGCTGACCAGCAGGGCCGGCAGGAAGGTCAGGGTCACGAGGGTGGCGAACAACAGACCGGCCAGGACGACCACGCCGACACCACGATAGAGCTCCGTCCCCTCGCCGGGGATGAAGACCAGCGGCGCCAGTCCGAACAGGGTGGTGATCATCGACATCATGATCGGGCGAATCCGGGTGGCGACGGCTTCGCGGACGGCCTCGACCGGATCGCGGGTCCCGGTGCGAAGATTGGCCAGGGTGCGATCGACGATCAGGATCGGGTTGTTCACCACCACGCCCAGCAGGATCAGGAATCCGAGCATGGTGATCATGTCGAAGGGCTGGCTGACGGCCGCGCCACCGATCATCGGTAGCAGCGCACCCAGGCCGTTGAGCAGCGCCAGCCCGCCGATCCCACCGGCGATGCCCAGGGGCACGGCGGTGAGGATCACCACCGGCCAGCCCCAGTGGCCGAAGATCGCCACCATCACCAGGAAACAGAGCAGGATCGCGACCAGGTAGTTGCTTCCAAGGGCTGCCCGGGTTTCCATCAGCTGATCGCTGGCACCCGAGATATCCAGGCTCATGTCATCGCTCAGATGGCCCTCCGAACGCAGCCAGTCGACGACCTCGGCCTGGACGGTTTCCAGCGCACTTTCCAGGGCCACGGAGCGCGGCGGAATGATGTTGAGGGTCACCGTACGGCGGCCGTTCAATCGACGAATGGCGTCCGTGTCGACGGTCTCGACCACCTCGGCCAGGCTGCCCAGGGGCACCACGCCGGCGCCGGGCACGTAGATCGGTAGCGCGTCGATGCGGTCGAGTTGTTGCTGGTTGCCGGCCTGGCTGAACAGGAAGATATCGATCTTGTCGTCGCCCTGGAAATACTCGTCGACGAAGGCGCCGTCGGTCAGGGCCGCCACGGCAAAGCCGATGTCGCTCGCGCTCATGCCCATTTCGGCCGCTCGGGTCCAGTCGGGCCGGATTTCGACCAAGGGCTGGTCCAGAGAGAGCGAAGACGGCGAGGACCCCAATCGAGGGTTGTCGAACAGGGTCTCGGCTCGCGCATAGGCCAGGCGGGCCACGCGGTAGATGTCGACCAGATCGCGACCGGTGATATCCAGGTTGACGCTGCGCGTACCGCCATCGTTGCTCGAGATGATCGAGCCGCGAGCGGCAAAGGCGCGCATCCCGGGAAACTGTCGGTAATAGTCGGTCAGCACATCCATCAGGGCGTTGATCTGCCCCGGATCCACGGTTTCGGCAAGCACGCGGATGTTGCTGGTCGACACCGAGAGCGACAGGTAGGCGAGGGCCGGGACCGGCACCTCGCCGCGCTCGTAACGTGCCGGATCGTCACCCACGAAGGGCAGCAGGTAGGCTTCGACCTGCTCACCGATCTCCTGCATCTCGGCCAGGTTGTACCCGGGTGGCGCGATCATGCTGGCGAAGGTCTTGGGCTCCTCGCCCTCGGGCAGGTATTCAGCCGGCGGCGTCAGGGTCAGGATGATGCCCAGCACGGCCAGCACGACCACGGCCAGGGTCGTCAGACGGCGTGCACTGCTGTCGATCAACCAGGTCACGGCGGCCAGGATGCGATCGCGCAGCGCATGACCATGCGCGCGGCCTGCATCGCGCACGCCGAAGTTCAGCCGCGCGCTGAGCGTCGGCACGACGGCGATGGCGACCAGCATGCTGGCCAGGATCGAGGCCGAGATCGCCACGGCGACATCGGAATAGAGCTGACCCGCTTCCTGCTCGATGAAGAAGATCGGGGCAAAGACCAGGACCGTGGTCAGGGTCGAGGCCAGCACCGCCGGCCAGACCTGGCGCACCCCGTCGATGGCGGCGGCCAGCCGGTCCAGGCCCTCGCGTCGCCGACGCTCGATCGCCTCGAGCACCACGATGCTGTTGTCGAGGGTCATGCCCACCGCGAAGGCCACGCCCGCCAGGGAAATCACGTTGATCGTGCGGCCGGCCGCCAGCAGGCCGAGAAAGGCGGCAATGGTGCAGATCGGCACGCCCACCACGCCCACCACCGTGGCGCCCAAGGAGCGCAGGAAGAAGAACATCACCAGGGTGGCCAGGACTGCCCCCAGGATCAGGTTCTGCCAGACGTTGGCGACGGAGGCCTGTACGTAGCGCACATCATCGCTGGACAGGCTCATGCGCAGACCCGCCGGCGCCAGCACCTCGCGATTGATGTCCTCGACCACCGGCAACAGCGCGCGCTTGATATCGATGACATTGGATCCGGGCTCGCGATTGACCGCAATGGTCATGCTCGGCTGGCCGTTCGCATAGGACAGCTGACGGATTTCGTAGTAGCTCAGTTCCACCTCGGCCACATCCGACAAACGCACCAGGCTGTCGCCCTGGCGGGCAAGAATCAGGTCCTGAAGGTCTTCGAGCCGATCGAAGCGGCCGATGGTGCGAAGCAGGTAGCGTCGCTTGCCCAGCTCGACGTCACCGGCGGAAATGTCGCGGTTGCGGGCGCGGATGGCGCTGCGGACCTCGTCCAGGGTGAGGTTGCGCTCGGCCAGGGCCGCCGGGTCGATCAGGATGCGGACCTGGCGTTCGGCACCCCCCCAGATGTTGATCCTCGACACGCCCTCGACGCGTTCCATGCGCGGCCGGACATTGTCATCGAGAAAGTCGTACATCAGGCGCACGTCCAGATCGAGCGGATTGCCCTCGAGCGGGACGATGCGGAAATACATGAAGGAGTTCTGCGAGAAGGAGCTGGCCTCGAGGCTGGGCTCGTCGACGTTCTCGGGGTAGGACGGCACCTGGCTGAGTGCGTTGTTGACCCGGATCAGCGCCTCGTTGATGTCCGTCCCGAAGGGAAACTCCAGGTCGATCCGCGCGCTGCCGTAGCTGGCCGTGGAGATCATCCGCTCGAGGCTGGGAATGGCGCGCAGGTAGCGCTCCTGCTCGATCAGGATTTCCTTTTCCACGTCCTGGGGCGTCGCACCCGGCCAGCGCGTTTCCACGCCGATCACCCGCACCTCCAGGTCGGGGATCATCTGCACGGGAATGCGCAGCGCGGCGAGCACGCCCAGCACCGAGACGATCAGCACCGCCACCGTGACGATGATGCCGCGCCGAACCAGGGCTTCGAACATCAGCGCGGCTCCTCGACGACTCGCACCACTTCGCCTTCGCTCAGGACTTCATTGCCGCGAACGACCACGCGGGCCTCGGCACCGAGCTCCTCGTCCAACTCGACCTGGTCGCCGAGAAAGCGACGCACGGTGACCGGCCGCTGGCTGGCCCGATCGCTGCCCACGGGCACGATCCAGACCGTGGTCGAGCCATCGGGATAGCGCAGCAGGGCATCCCGCGGCACGAGGGTTGCCGCCTGATCGCGCTTCAGATCCACCTCGACCCGTGCCGACATGCCCGGCATCAGACTCTCACCGCGGTCATGGACCAGCAGGCGCAGCAGGAAGGTCCGCGCCGTCGGATCGCTGACCGGGACGCGCGCCTGGATTTCCGTTTCCAGGGGACGGTCGGGGGCCACATCGGCATGGGCGCGCACCAGCGCCTCGCTTCGACCGAGCTCGGCCCAGTAGCGCTGCGGAACCTGGACATCCAGCCAGAGCTCATCGACCCGGACCAGCTCGAGCACCGGCACCCCGGGACCGACCCATTCACCCCGCTCGGCCAGACGCGCCGCGATCACTCCGCTGAATGGCGCGTCGAGACTATGCCGCCGCAGGCGCTCCTGCTCGGTGGCAAGCTCGGCCTCGGCACGGGCCAGGCCGGCTTCGGCCAGCACGGCCGCGGATTCGCGTGCTCGCACTTCGGTGTCGGGAAGGAACCGATCACCCACCAGGCGTCGCCCCTCCTCGGCCAGACGACGGGCCTCGTCCAGCGCCGCCCGGGCCTCGGCGCGAGCGGCTTCGGCGCGGGCCACCTCGAGTTCGGCCAGATGGGCATCGAGCTGGAGCAGGGTCTGTCCCTCCTCCACCCGGTCGCCCACGTCCACCTCGAGCTCGGCGATCAGCCCGGCCACCTGGGGCGAGAGTCTGGCGGACTCCCGGGCGACCAGATTGCCCGAGAAGCGAAGCGTCTCGACGCTCTCGGCGCGAACCGGACGGACCACGCTGACCGGGGTCTGGGCTTCGACCCACCCGGCCAGCAGGCAGAGAACGGCGCTCAGGCCGGCCCCGAATTTGATGCTCATGGATTCACTCCCTGCTCCCCATCGAGAGCCTTGCATTCCCAAGCCGTCCGGCAAGATACCGCCGTCGACATCAATCACACATGATGAACCGTGCCGCCAAAGCCCTTCCGGGTCAGCTCGATCAGGCGCTCCCGAGCCCGGTAAGGGGGATTGATCACGACCATGCCGCAGCCATGCATCCGGCCGAGGCGCTGCTCGGGGGGAAATTCGACGTACAGATCGAGCCAGGCCTCCGGCCCGAGATCCAGGGACTCGCGCAGCGAATCGATGGGCAGGTCACGACCCTCGATCTGCGGGTACCAGATCAGGTAGACCCCATGCGCGAAGCGCCGCAGGGCCTGGCGAAGCGCCTTGCCCATCGTGTCCAACTCGTCGCGAAGCTCATAGGAGGGGTCGATCATGACCAGGCCGCGACTCGTTGCCGGCGGCAGGTGGCGCTGCATCGCCTGGTAACCGTCCCCGGCCTCGATCTGCACCTGGGCCTGACCGGCAAAGCAGGCGGACAGGGCCTGCTGCTCGGCCGGGTGCAGCTCGCAAAGGACCAATCGATCGACCGGGCGCAGCAGGCCGGCGCTGATCAGCGGTGACCCCGGGTAGATCCGCAGCCGGCCATCCGGATTGTGGACCCGGACCTGATCCAGGTAGTCCTGCAAGGCCTCCAGCCCGACGGAGTCGTTCCAGAGACGGGCGATGCCCGGCTCGAACTCCCGGGTCTTCAGGGCCCACTCCGAGCTCAGGTCATAGCGGGCCGGGCCGGAATGGGTATCGATGATCGTGATGCCGGCCGGCTTTTCCTGCATCGCCCGAACGAGCGCGATCTGGACGGCGTGCTTGAACACATCGGCCGGATTGCCGGCATGAAAGCCGTGACGATAGCTGAGCATGGTCGGGGGTCAGCCCTGGTCCTCGGAGCCCGTATCCTCACCGGCATGCTCCTCGAACCAGTACAGGATGTAGGCCACCTTGGCCATCAGGTTGCTCGGCCGGCGATAGATGGCATGCGGTGCCTCTGGAATGCGCACCATCGCCGTATCGATGCCTCGCAGCTTCAGGGCCTGGTAGTACTGCTCGGTCTCGGAGATCGGGGTCCGGTAATCGGCTTCGCCGGTCATCAGCATGGTCGGGGTGGTGACATTGCCGACCAGGGAAATCGGCGAGCGTGCCATGTAGTGCTCCTGGTGCTCCCAGGGCGGGCCCGGGAACCAGTACTCGGTGAAATAGGCATAGGCATCGGCACTGAGCACGAAGCTGTACCAGTTGATCACCGGCTTGACCGACACGGCGGCCCGGAATCGATCGGTCTGACCGACGATCCAGGCGGTCAGGACGCCCCCGCCGCTGCCGCCGGTGACATAGAGCTGCTCAGGATCCACGTAGCCGCGCTCGATCACCGCGTCGACACCGTCGATCAGATCGTTGTAGTCCTCGCTGGGATAGTCGTGGTGGATCAGATTGGCGAAGTCTTCGCCATAGCTGGTACTGCCACGCGGATTCGTATAGAGCACCACATAGCCTCGCGCCGCCATCAGCTGCAGCTCCATCGCGAAACCCGGTCCATAGGTGGTGTGCGGTCCGCCGTGGATCTCGAGGATCAGCGGCCACCGCTGCGAGGGGTCGAAACCCGGCGGGTGGATGATCCAGCCCTGCAGCCGCCGGCCGTCGACCGAAGACTCGTACCAGAACTCTTCGACCTCACCGAGTTCGTGATCGGCCAGGAAATCCCGGTTCAATTCGGTCAAGACGCGTACCCGATTCCGCTCCAGCACGGCCACCTCGGCCGGGCGCTCGCTGCTGAGGTGGGTGAAGGCGATCAGGCCGCTGGCGCCGACGCTGAAGTCTCCACCGCTGTAGGGGCGACCATAGGACATGCCACCCAGGGTGTCGGTCAGTACCTCGCGGCGCCCGTTCAGGCGCTGCCGGGCCAGCAGCCCGCGACCTTCATGGTCATAGGCGATGAGCAGCGAGCGACCATCCGGGTCCCAGGCGAAGTCGTCGATGCCTCGATCGAGGTCCTCGGTGAGATTGCGAATCTCACCGCCGTCGAGTTCGCGGACGTAGAGCCGATTGGCCTGGTAGGACAGCTTGCGGTCTTCGAAGCCGAGCCAGGCCAGGCTGCGCCCATCCGGTGACAAGCGAGGGCGGGCATGCGGTCCACGCTCCATGTTCAGGCGCTCCAGTTCACGGGTCGCCAGATCGAGGCGGTAGATATCGCTGATCTGGGGCTCGCGCTCCGCATTGCCGGAGCGATTGGCGGTCAGCAGCAGGGCCTGGCCGTCGGGCGACCAGCTCAGGTCGCCGTGGTGGTAGGGGCCCTCGGTCAATTGACTGGGCGAACCGCCCTCGGCCGGCAGCAGGTAGACGTGTCGCCAGCCGGCGTCGACATAACCCGCGCCGTCGGCTCGGTAGAACAGGCGATCGATATAGATCGGGTCCGGTGCCCAATCGGCACCTTGCGGACGTCCCGGAAGCTGGACGGGCAGGCCGTCGGCTTCGGGCGTGTGCATGACGAAGGCCAGCCAACGTCCGTCGGGCGACCAGATCAGGTTCGATGCCCCCCTCGGCAGATCGGCCAGGCGCACCTCGCGCCCGCTGTCCATCCAGCGCACGAAGATCTGCCCGCCCGAGGTGTAGGCCAGGCGGGTCCCGTCCGGTGACCAGCGCGGGGAGGAGACGGAACGATCGCGAGAGGTGAGCGGCTCGAGATCGGAGCCGTCGGCGTCCATGATCCAGAGCATGGAACGAGCCCGGTCCGACTGCCGATCCATCCAGATCCGCTCGAAGACGATCCGCTCGCCATCGGGCGAGGGCCGAGGATCACCGGCCAGCTCCAGATCGAAGACATCGTCCAGGGCCAGCGGCGCGCGGCCCTGCGCCAGCGGCGATAGCGCCAGCAGGCCCGCGAGGACAAGAACGGGAGCGATCGGGAGCTTGAAGCTTGTGGTCATGGTCATTCTCACTGGAGATTCGAGCGGGATGGTTTGTTCATTATGCGCCCGCTCGGGTCACGGCGTTGACGAGGGCGGGCGCAGCGCGTAGTCTCCGGCCAGCCCAATGCATGCAGGACCCATCGCCATGGCACTCACCCGGGAACAGATCGAACAGTTCCAGCGAGACGGATTTCTCTGTCTGGACCTGGGCCTGGATCCTGCCCAGACCGAGCGCATCATCGTCGACGTCGCGCCCCACTATCCCCCGGGCGATCTTCACGCTCAGGCCAATGGCACGCGGATTCAGGATGCCTGGACCTTCAGCCAGGCCGCGCGGGATCTGGCCCTGCACCCGGTCGTTCTCGACGCCCTGCAAACGCTCTACGGGCGGAAGGCGCTGGCCTTCCAGACCCTGAATTTCCCCGTCGGCACCCAGCAGCGCACCCATTCGGACACGATCCACTTCAACAGCGAGCCTGCCGGCTTCATGGCCGGCGTCTGGGTGGCGCTGGAAGACATCGACGAGGAGAACGGCGCCCTCGTGTACTACCCGGGCAGCCACCGTCTGCCGGAGCAGACCATGCAGGACGTCGGCACCGGCATCGGTTACGAGCACTACCCTGACTACGAATCCCACATCGAGGCCCTGGTCGAAGGCGAAGGGCTCGAGGCGCAGCGAGCGCGCGTGTCGCGCGGCCAGGCCTTCATCTGGCACGGCAATCTGTTGCACGGTGGGGGCAGCCACCCCGACCGATCTCGCACGCGCCACAGTCAGGTGACCCACTACTTCTTCGAAGGCTGCCGCTACTACACGCCGATGAACTCCACGCCGGACAAGCGCCAGTGGCGCGAACCACAATGGATCGGCGAGCCGGCCCGAAGCCAGCAGGCCGGACTGGTGAGCCGCATTCTGAGAAGAATCAAGCGTCAGCTGGGCGGCTGAGCTCGCACCGAAACCGATCGCAACACTTCGTGACCCAGCCACGGTCGGCTCGGCGCTATGCTTGAAGCATGGACCCGACCGATCGCATCCTGATCATCGACGACGACCGCGAACTGGGCAGCATGCTGGCCGAGTTTCTGGGCGGTGAAGGCTGGAGCATCGAGCTGGCGCATGACGGTCGTGCCGGCCTCGAGGCGGCGCTGTCCATGGAGCCCGCCGCCGTCGTGCTCGACGTGATGCTGCCTGGCATGAGCGGCTTCGATATCCTGCGCAGCCTTCGACAACGCTCTGCCGTACCTGTGATCATGCTGACCGCGCGCGGCGAAGAAACCGATCGCATCGTGGGCCTCGAGCTGGGCGCCGACGACTACCTGCCCAAGCCCTTCAATCCGCGCGAGCTGGCCGCTCGCCTCCGCGCCATCCTGAGGCGCCGTCCCGGCCCGGCCGAAGAGCCAACGGCGGAGTTCAATGGTCTGAAGTTCGACCGGGCAGCCCGCCGCGTCAGCCTGGATGGGGCGCCTCTGCAGTTGACCGGCGCCGAGTACGCCATTCTTGAACAGCTGGCGGAATCGGCAGGCACGGTGGTATCGAAGGACCAGCTCTGTCAGGAGGCGCTCGGGCGCGAACTGCTGCCCTACGATCGAAGCATCGACACCCACATCAGCCGTCTGCGCGGAAAGCTCGGCAACCTTCCCGACGGTGAGCCTCGCATCCAGTCGGTCCGCGGCCGCGGCTACGTTCTGGTCAGTGGCGTCTGATGCTTCGCCTCTACTGGCGAATCTTCCTGGCCTTCTGGGGCGTCATCCTGATCAGCATCATCGGCACGGTGGTGTTGAACCTCCAGTTCGACGAAGCTCGCCAGGTGGCCGGCGAGAACAGCCAGCGCGCCGAGCGTTTCGCTGCAGGCCTGCGCGTCCGGGCCGAGCGGATTCTGGATCGAGGCGGCCCCTCCGCCCTGGCCGACTGGAGTCGCCAGCAAGGACGGCGGAGTGAGCGCATTCGACTCCTGGTGCTCGACGGCCAGGGCCTCGAAATCAACGGACAGGCCTGGCCACGGAGCGCGGCCCCGGTCGTACGGGCCTGGCGCGAAGGCCGAACCCTGCCCCCGCCCAGCCCGGAGCAACGCCATCGCCTGGAGCTGGATCACCCCGTCCATGGGCGCTTTCTGCTGCTGGTCATCGCGCCCCCACCGCACCTGCTGATTCGATGGTTCGGCCCGCTGGGCCTGCCGGGCCTGTTCGTCGTGGCGCTGCTGGCCAGCCTGCTGATCAGCCTGCTGCTGGCCCGAACCCTCACCCGACCGATCGAACAGATCCGATCCAGCGGCCAGGCCCTTGGACGCGGGGAGCTCTCAGCCCGGCTGCCTGAACGTCTGAGCGGCCGGCGTGACGAACTGGGCGAGTTGGCACGGGATTTCAATCGCATGGCCGAGCGCATCCAGAGCCTGCTGGAGAGCCAGCAACAGCTGCTGCGGGACGTCTCGCACGAGCTCCGCTCGCCGCTGGCCAGGCTGCGCGTCGGACTCACCCTGGCCGACGATGCGTCGGATCCGAAAAGCCGCGCCCGCCATTTCACGGCCATGGAGCGTGATCTGGAGCGACTCGATCACCTGATCGAGGAGATTCTGCGCTACGCCCGCCTGACCCAGGCGCCCGGCATCGAGATGGAAACCCTCGATCTGTCGGAGCTGGTCGAATCCGTGGTCGAATCGGCCCGCACCGAGGCAATGCCGGAAGCCATTCGAATCGACTACCAGGGACCGGAGCGATTGCCGATCCAGGGCAATACGGAACTGCTGGGGCGAACGGTCGAGAACCTGCTTCGCAATGCGCTGGCCCATTCCCCGACCGGGGGCACGATCAGCGTGATCCTGGAGTCCGGCCCGGAGCAGGCCGACTTGAGCATCACCGACCAGGGGCCCGGCGTCCCGGAGCGCCAACTCGAGAGTATTTTCGAACCCTTTGTCCGCCTTAGCCCGGAGCGCGGCGAATCGGGCCGCGGGGGTGGCATCGGCCTGGCCATCGTGCGAGCGGCCGTCGAACAGCACGGCGGGCAGGTTCGAGCGCACAATCGCGTCGAAGGGGGCCTGCAGGTCGACCTGGTACTGCCCCGCGCCAGCGCCCGTGACACTTCTTGACCAAACGCCACGCCACGCCACCCAACGTTGCGCGCCCGGGCGAGATCATGGATCCGTCGAATCACGACATGCATCTTCCGATCAAGCCAAGGAGCAAACGCATGAACACCGTCTTCCCCATCCTCCGCACCGCCATCATCGGCCTGGCCATCGCCACCCTGAGCGTGCCGATGGCCTTCGCCCAAGCCGACCCGAGTCGACACCTCGAGCGCATGAGCCAGGAGCTGCAGCTCAGTGATCAGCAACGAGCCGACATCGAGGCCCTGATAGAAGCCCATCGGTCCCGGATGGACGAGCTGGGACTCGACCCCGAGACCCGCCGCGAAGGCCGGGCCGAGCGCCACGCCCTGATGCAGGAGATCCGCGAAGTACTGACTCCCGAGCAGCAGGCACAATGGGCCGCTGGCCGCGAGGAACGTCAGCGCCATCGCCAGGAGCGCGGTGGCCGACGCGGCTTCCTCCGTGCCATGGAGGGCCTGGACCTGAGTGCCGATCAGCGCCAGGCCATCGAGGCTCTGATCGAAGCGCAGCGGGGCCAGGAGCATGCCCAGCGCCAGGCCTTCATGGATGAGGTCAGGGCCATCCTGACTCCGGAGCAATGGGACGCCTTCCAGGCCCGCCGTGAATCACACCGAGCCAACCGCGGGCGAAACGGCGGCTGATCCTCGCCCGCTCCGTCGGCATCGGCCCGAGCCACGCGGCTCGGGCCTTTTTCCAGGTCGGGCGCAGAGAAGGAAAGCGCCTCTCCTTTCCTGCTGATGCATTAGAATACTCTGATGCACCGTCTTCGCCGCCCTCGTTCCCTGCTGACCAGCCTGCTGGTCCTGAGCCTGTGTCTGCGCTTTCTCGTGCCCACCGGCTTCATGCCCGGCGAAGGGCAGCTACTCGAACTGTGCACGGCCGGTGGCCTGCAGACCGTCCGAATCGATCCGCAGTCGGGCGAGATCCTCGGCGACGACCATGAATCCGGACCCGCCTGTCCATGGACAGCCGTCCTCGGCAAGCTGATTCTGCCGACGACAAGCGTTCCGTCATTTGCATTCTTCCCCCAACAGGCACCTGCACGAAACGGAGACCGAGGTACCGAGTCCCTCTCGCCGCTCGGCCTGCCCCCGGCCCGCGCTCCCCCGATCCTGCTCGGTTAAGCCCTCCCCTGATTCGACGCGCCCGCCGTGACGGTGGGAGCCACCCTGCTCGCCCGACGGAACGGGCCGGGGCAATCGACGCTTTACTGAAACAAGGATCTCAACGCCATGAACGCTTGCATACTCCGCTGGCCGGCACTGCTGTGTGCCTGCACGCTACCCTTCTCCGCTGCCCTCGCCGCGGAGGAGTCTCCCCCCGAAGCCCCCCTGGAAACGATGGTCGTGACCTCCCCGAGAGTCGCTCCAGGCCAGGTCAGCTACGACACCCAGGACCTGGACAACAGCCGTGAGACCGGCGACCTGCTGCGCGATATCACTGGCGTCTCCGGCGCCCGGATCGGCGGGCATGGCACCGATCCGGTCATTCGCGGTCTGGGCCAGAATCGCATCAACGTGCTGCTGGATGGTGCCTTCGTCCACGGTGCCTGCCCCAATCGCATGGACCCACCCACGGCCTATGCCAGCGCCTCCAGCTACGATCGGATCACGGTGCTGCGCGGCGTGACCACGCTGGAATACGGTGGCGGCCCCGGGGGCACCATCCTGATGGAGCGCCACACCGAGCGATTCCAGGAGGGAGAGTCAGCCCGCTTCGGGTTCGATAGCGCCTATCGAAGCAATGGCGATGTTCGCCAGGCGTCGGTCGACCTGAGCGCCGGAGGCAGCCAGGGCTTTCTGCGCGTGATCGGCGGCTGGATGGACGCCGACAACTACGAGGATGGCGCCGGGGTGGAGGTCCGTTCGGCCTTTCAGGAGCGGTCCGCTACCCTGATCGCTGGCTGGACCCCGGACGAGACGACCCGGCTGGTCTTCAGCGCCGAAGCCCAGCGCCTGCGCGACGAGTTGTTCGCCGGCGCGGGCATGGACTCTCCCATGTCCGATAACGATGGATTCCGGGTCCAGTTCGAGTCCGTCGAGGTGGGGCCCTGGGCCAGGCTCGACGCCGAACTGTTCGTGTCCCGCGTCGACCATGTCATGGACAACTACAGTCTGCGCGATGCCCCTTCACCGATGATGCTGCTCCGCGCGCCGGCGAGTTCGGACACCGACGGAGGACGCCTGGTGCTGGAACAGGACTCGACGCTGGGTCGGTGGCGCTACGGGCTCAGCATTCAGAACAATGCGCGGGACGCCATCCGCGTGAACGATTTCAACCAGACCCTCAACTCGGTCCTGTGGCCGGGCGTGAGCATCGATCAGACCGGTGTTTTTGCCGAACTGAGTCGCGCCCTTGTCTCGTCCTGGCAGCTGACCGGGGGCTTGCGATTCGATCGAGTACGGGCCGAGGCGGAGCGAGCCTACGAGAATCCTCCCGGCATGCTGCTCGCGCCCATCGAACTGTACGAACGCTACAATGCCGACGCTGACCCCGGTCCTCGCCAGGAGCATCACTGGGGCGCCTTGCTGCGCCTGGAACACAGGCTCGCCAGCGGTCTGGGTGCAGTCTATGCCACCCTCTCGCGCAGCCTGCGGACGGCCGATGCTACCGAGCGCTATATCGCCTCCAATGCGCCGACGCCATCACGGCGCTGGGTCGGCAACCCCGGCCTGGACCCCGAGCGCCACCACCAGGCCGAGTTGGGCCTGCTATTGGCCGAAGGCGCCTGGAACGTGGAGGGCTCGCTGTTCTACAACCGCATCGACGACTTCATCCTGCGTGACCGCACGGGGAGGATCGACGATAACGCCACGGTGTACCGGAATGTCGACGCGACACTATGGGGTGGAGAGCTGAATGGACGCTATCGCTTCGGTGAACAGTGGCGGATGGAGCTGGGCCTGGCCTACGTTCGTGCCACCAACGATGATGATCACCGACCGATCGCCCAGACACCGCCCCTGGAGGCACGTCTGGGTCTGGGCTATGAGTCCGATCGCTGGGAGGCCGGCATCGATTGGCGAGCCGCGGCGCGACAGCGCCGAGTCGATGATGATCCCCTGATCGGATCGGGACTGGATTCCGGCGACACACCGGGCTGGTCGGTCATCGATCTTCGCGGACGATACAGCCTGAACGCACAGTGGCGACTGGAGGCGAGGATCGACAATCTGCTGGATCGGCAATATGCAGAGCACCTGAACCGTGCCAGCGCCTTCGACGCCGAACAGATCCAGGTCAACGAACCCGGGCGCAGCCTATCCCTGCGCCTGAGCCGTCGATTCGACTGAAAACCGTTTCTCGAGCCCCGGGCGACGGCCCGGGGCTCGACCCGTCCTCAGGAGGCCTGCTTCTTCAGCAGGTCGCGAATCTCTTCCAGCAGAACTTCCTGGCGAGGCGGCTTGGCCGGCTCGGCGGGCTTGGCCTCCTCCTTGCGCTTGAGCCGGTTCATGACCTTGATGGCCATGAAGATGGCAAAGGCGATGATCACGAAATCGATCAGGTTGTTGATGAACAGTCCGTAGCGCAGCAGTACCGCTTCGCCCTCGCCCTCGGCCTGTTGCAGGACGACCGCCAGATCACTGAAATCGACCCCGCCGATCAGCAAGCCGAGCGGCGGCATGATCACATCATTGACCAGCGAGGAAATGATTCGCCCGAACGCCGCACCGATGATGATCCCCACTGCCATATCCACCATATTGCCCTTGACGGCAAACTCCCGAAATTCCTTCATCAAGCTCATTTCTGAATCCTCCAGTTGACCTCCCCTTGGAGGCCTCAGGATACGTCAGACTCGATGCGATCGGAGAGCGAATACGCTCGATCAAGAGGACTCGGGCTTGAACAGGTATTCACGCTGCCCATTCGAGAGCAGCAGGGTGCGCTCGGAGCGGAAACCCGGCAGACCGCGCTCGAGCGAAGCCAGTGAATAACGCGGAGCCGGGCAGCTCGGGTCTGCCGCTGGACCCAGCTGCAAGGCGTCCTCTGCGCAAAGACTGACCGGCGTCGGTCGCTGGCTCATATGAGTGGCGGACGACTCGATCAGGGCATGGACACGCACATCGGGCGCAAGGCGCGGTTCCAGCGCCCGAAGCAGCGCCTGCATCTGCGGCTCGTCAAGGTAGTTCAACAGGTTCCAGCAAAGGACCAGATCGACCTGCTCACCTCTGGCGGGTGGCAGGCGCTGCTGCAGAAGCGCGGGCAGGGGATCCGGCGCCTCTTCGCTGGATTCCAGTGGCAGCTGCGCCGTCAGGTCGAGGACATCGATCCGACAACGGCGCCCCCCGAAAACGTCCAGCGTCCCGCCGCGAATGGAGCCCAGATCGAGGACGACGAAGCGGCGATCTTCATCGACCTCGTGGAGCAGAGTCCCAAGGAGCGGGACCCGAACAGGGGCCGACCGATCCTCCGGATTCACGCGTTGTGCGAGTGCGGACACCGGCGGCCTGGCCGATCAGGAAGCGGACTCGCCGGACTTGCCGGCGGCTTGCCTGGCGGGGCCGCCCGAACCGAAGACCTGTTTCAGAGTCTCGGTCTGCGGGTCCATGTCGATGGTGCCGTTGAAGCGCGCGCCGTCCTCGAGGCTGATTCGAGGGGCCGTGATGCTGCCCTTGATGTCGGCACTCTGACGGATCACGACGCGTTCTGATGCGACGAGGTTTCCTTCCATTCGGCCTTCGACGAAGATCGTGTGCGCGTGCACGTCAGCCTTGACCTGCCCTCGTGAACCGATCGTCACACTGTTCTGCTTCAGCTCGACGGTGCCATCGACGCGCCCTTCGATCAGCAGATCTTCCTCTCCGCGAATCGTGCCATCCACCTTGATCGATGCACCGATCACTGCATTGCCCGCGGCGCTGGCGGGTCGGGAACCGGAGGCCCTGGAAGGTGCCTGACCGGCAGTATCGGACGCTTCGCGCTTGTTGAACATGTTCTGGGTTCCTGCACTGGTAGAACCTCTGATTCTAACCCTGCCCGGCAGGCCGACCGTCTGCGTTTTTTGAGCGCCAGTTCACGTTTTTCACCTCGATTGCGAGGAGATGACTTTACGCGGGGCGCTCGGCAGGGGTAGTCTCGAAGCGTCGGTATCGCGCCGGCACGGGCGGTTCGACGGCAGATCATTGGCTTCCCCAAGGAGGAAATCGCCATGAATAGCGTGTTGCGTTACCTTTGCATGGTCGCGATTGCGGCCGTTCTGACCCTGTCTTCTTTCTATCTGATGCACCGCCTGATCGCTCAGGCGCCCCAATCGCCACCGCTCGTCCACACCGAGCACTCGATCCACTTCGGCCCGGTGGACATCCCGGAGGACCCAAGACGAAAGGTGCGAGAGGTCGCTCCGGAGGAACCGGAACCGGTCGAACAGCCCACGATTCCGCAACGCGGCCCCATCACACGGATCGTTCCCGATCGATCAATGGTCGACCTCGCCCCATCCGATTATGGTGAGAAGATCCTGACCGGTGGCGTTCAGCCGGTGCCCCCGTCAAGCAATCGGGATGCTCGCCCGACCAATCCCATCGCGCCGATCTATCCGAGGCGCGCTGCACTCGAGGGCGTGGAAGGCTGGGTTCGGGTCGAAGTCGTCGTCGATGCCAATGGTCTGGTTCGGTCCAGCCGAGTCATCGATTCGGATCCGCGCGGGGTCTTCGATGATGCGGCGTTGCGGAGCGTCAACCGCTGGAGCTGGGAGCCTCGCCTGGTGAACGGCCGCCCGGTGCAGCAGACGGTCGTTCAGGAGCTGGTATTCAGCCTCAACGAAAGCTGAACGATCGTTCAGGGGCTCGGGCGGGGATCATCCGACCCTGCCCGGGCCTGTCTACAAGGCTCGGGATCGACTCGACCTGAACGATTTCAGGAACGGTCCGCCTTGGCGGGCGCGGCGTTCAGCCCTGGCTGAACTGCTTCTCGATCTTCGCCCAGGCATCCCGCAAGGTCACCGCGCGATTGAAGACGGGACGCTCGGGTCGGGTCAAGGGATCGGGAACGAAGTAGCCGGTTCGCTCGAACTGGTAGTGTTCCCCCACTCCGGCATCGGCAAGACTGGCCTCGAGTCGTGCATCGGGAATGATTTCAAGCGATTCCGGGTTCAGATGCTCGACGAAATCCCGCTCCTTGTCCGCGGCCGGATGCGGCACATTGAACAAACGATCGTAGAGACGCACTTCGGCCTGAACCGAATGACTTGCCGACACCCAGTGAATCGTGCCCTTGACCTTGCGATCGGCACCTGGCTGGCCGGACCGGGTCTCCGGATCGTAGCTGCAATGCAATTCGACGACCCGACCGGAATCGTCCTTGATCACCTCATCGCAGCGAATGATGAACGCGTTCCGTAGGCGCACTTCCCCGCCGGGCTTCAGGCGGAAGAACTTCTTCGGGGCGTCTTCCATGAAGTCTTCTTCTTCGATGAAGATCTCTCGCGTCATGGCCACCTGCCGGGTGCCCATGTCGGGGTTCTGCGGGTGATTGGCCGCCTCGAACCACTCCGTTTCATCTGACGGGAAATTGCTCAGCACGACTTTTAGCGGGCGGAGGACCGCCATTCGACGAGGTGCACGTACGTTGAGATCATCGCGAAGATTCCGTTCGAGAGCACCGAAGGGGATCACACTCTCGGACTTGGTGACGCCGATCTCGTTGCAGAAGGCACGGATGGACTGTGGCGTGAAGCCACGGCGACGAATGCCGGCGATCGTGGGCATTCTGGGATCGTCCCAGCCATCGACATGGCCTTCGTCGACCAGGCGCGTCAGTCGACGCTTCGACAGTACGGTGAAATCGAGGTTGAGTCTGGAGAACTCGATCTGGTGCGGCCGAGAAGGGACCGGCAGGTGTTCCAGCAACCATTCGTAGAGTGGACGGTGATCTTCGAATTCCAGCGTGCACAGGGAATGGGTGATCGATTCGATCGCATCGGATTGCCCATGGGCAAAGTCATAGGACGGATAGATGCACCATTCCGTGCCCGTGCGGGGATGGGCCTGGTGGCGAATGCGATAGATCACCGGATCTCGCAGGTTGATATTCGGAGCCGCCATGTCGATCTTGGCTCTGAGGACGTGGGCGCCGTCTTCGAATTCACCGGCCCGCATCCGCTCGAACAGGTCTCGGTTCTCTTCAGGGCTACGGTCACGGTGCGGGCTCGGGCGGCCGGGCTCGGTGAGCGTCCCCCGTTGCTCTCGAATCGCGTCGGCATCCTGGCTGTCGACATAGGCCAGGCCCCTGTCGATCAGGTGCAGCGCGTAACCGTACAGCGTCTCGAAGTAGTCGGAGGCGTGGCACTCGTTCTTCCACTGATATCCGAGCCAGTGGACATCTTCGCGGATCGCATCGATGTAGCGCTGTTCTTCACGCGCCGGATTGGTGTCATCGAAGCGCAGGTTCGTGTAGCCGCCGAATTCCTGTGGCAGGGAAAAATTCAGAACGATCGATTTCGCGTGGCCCACGTGGAGGTAGCCGTTGGGCTCCGGGGGGAAGCGCGTGACGATATATTCGTAGGCGCCGCTCTCCAGCTCTTTCCGGATGCGATTTCGAATGAAGTTGCTCGTGGGTTCCTGGCTTTCCATCGTTCTTCGGGTGCCGTCAAATCGGGCATTGTATCGTCGCACAAGGCCGTCGGCCAATGTTGAATGATCGCCCGCTACCGAGCGGCTTCTGGACCCGCCGGTTCAGCTGGGCTACCCTGCTTCGGCGCAACCCTCGAGCTTTGGAATTCCAACATGGCAGAACACGCTTTCGATCACCGCAAACTCTCCAATCGAATTCTCCTTGCCCTGGGCCTCGGTCTGGCGGTCGGAATCATCCTCAACCTCACGGCCTCCGGGGTGGAGTGGGTGCAGAATTTCATCGTGGACGGAGTGTTCAGCGTGGTCGGCGACATTTTCGTCGGCTTTCTGAAGATGCTGATCGTCCCCCTGGTCTTCGTCTCCCTGGTCACCGGCGTCAGCTCCCTGAGTGATCCAGGCCGCTTGGGACGCGTCGGAGGCAAATCCGTCGGACTCTATCTTCTGACCACCGGGATCGCCATCAGCCTGGCTCTGGCGGCGGCCGTGCTGGTTCGTCCGGGGGAGGGTGCGAGCCCGCCATCACCGGTTGAACGCGAAATCGCGGCACAGCCGCCTTTTTCTCAGGTGCTCGTGGACATGGTACCCAGCAATCCAGTGCAGTCCATGGCGGAAGCGGACATGTTGCCCATTATCGTCTTCGCGGTCTTGCTGGGCTTGTCGATTGCTTTCTCTGGCCGTTCAGGCGAACGGGTCGGTCAATTCTTCAGTGATTTCAATGAAGTCGTCATGCGCTTGACGGGCTTTGTGATGCTGCTGGCCCCCTATGGCGTGTTCGCGTTGATTGCGGGCCTGGCTGCGAGCACCGGATTGGACACCTTCTTCGGTCTGGCCAAATACGTGGTATTGGTCCTCGTCGTGCTGGTCCTGCACGCGGTTGTCACGTATTCGCTCATGCTGAAGCTGTTGACCGGCCTGAGCCCGAGAATCTTCTTTTCCAAGATGCGCGGAGTCCTGGCTTTTGCCTTTTCGACCGCATCGAGCGGGGCCACCATCCCGGTTACGCTCAAGACCGTCGAACAACGTCTGGGGGCGGACAACCGGGTGGCTTCGTTCACGGTGCCCCTAGGGGCAACCATCAATATGGACGGCACGGCCATCATGCAGGGCATCGCTGCCGGGTTCATCGCCCAGTACTACGGCGTCGATCTCGGCGTGGGTCAGTACCTGATGATCGTGCTCATGGTCATCATGGCGTCGGTCGGCGCCGCAGGCGTGCCCGGGGTCGGGTTGGTTCTGCTGGCCGGCGTGCTGACGGCCGTTGGCCTACCGGCGGAAGGAATCGGTTTGATTCTGGGCGTGGATCGGGTTCTGGATATGACACGCACCGCAGTCAACGTGACCGGCGACGCGATGGTTACCACGGTCGTCGCCCATTCTGAAGGGGAGCTCGACCGGGAAATCTTCGAAGACCAGCAGGTCGGCTGAGGCCTCGGATCGCCCTCACTGCCCCCGGTCATTGCCCGGGGGGATTGAGAGCTTGTCCCGCGATCGGTCGATCGCCTTCCTGATTTCAGCGGCCCAGAAGGGCGCCAACCTCGAGGCTTTCAATCCATGGGGGAGCTCGGCGTCCAGGGTAGGCCCCTGGCCGAGCAGCTCGTAGAGGTCGAACCGCAACCGGCCTTCTCCGTCCAGGATGATCACGGCGGGAGTGGCATGAATGCCCCAGGCCTCCGCGACCTGGTCAGCGTCATCGAAGACCACGAAGTCGTACCCGAATCGCTCGACGTAGTCTGCGGCCGACTCATCGTCCCGGAACTGAAGCGCATAGACATTCACCTCGTCTCCGTATTCCGCAACGATGCTCTGAAGATGGGGCATCAAGGACCGGCAATATGGGCACCAGGACGCCCAGAAAACGTACACGCCCACACCAGCCTGGCCGGAAGGCAGAGCGTAGCGCTCGCCGGTCGTGGAGTCCGCTTCGAATTCGGGATACGGGAGATCTGATGCCTTCAAGACGCCAACGGGAAGAAGGAGGAGAAAGAGGAGCAGAAGTCGCATGCTGGGGTCCAGGTTTGCGGTGGTTCAGCTTCAATAGACCGGGCCCGTCGCCATTGGCTTGCAGAATCTTTTCTCCCGAACCGTAGCCACGCCCGGATCCGTCTACACGTCCAGGCTCCTTTCGCGTCGAAGGAAAAAGCCGCCAAGGACATCTAGACGGGGGCTGCCAGGCCCAACAGATTCCGAAATGCAAAAAAAACCCCGCAACCGGAATCGGTTACGGGGTTTCAGGATAAATGCCTGGCAGCGCCGCTCATCTCGCCATGGCGGCTTGAGGCGCTAGCCGAAAGAAGCCTTGGCGAAGGGAGCGATCAGCGCGTGACCGTAGCTACTGCCAGGCCCAACAGATTCCGAAATGCAAAAAAAACCCCGCAACCGAAATCGGCTACGGGGTTTCAGGATAAATGCCTGGCAGTGACCTACTCTCACACGGCTATTGCCGCACTACCATCGGCGCTGGCGCGTTTCACTTCCGAGTTCGAGATGGGGTCGGGTGGTTCCACGCCGCTATTGCCACCAGGCAAAGCTAATCGTACCCGGACAAGCCGGGTTCAGAAATCTGTTCAAGAGCATCCTGACAGTCGTGTCAACGAAGGCAGTGTATTGATTGCGTAATCAATTGGCTTTGGTGTTATATGACCAAGCCTCACGGGCAATTAGTACTGGTTAGCTTCATACATTACTGCACTTCCACACCCAGCCTATCAACCTGGTAGTCTTCCAGGGCCCTACAGGGACCTCAAGGGTCCAGTGAGACCTCATCTTGGGAGGGGCTTCCCGCTTAGATGCTTTCAGCGGTTATCCCTGCCGATCATAGCTACCCGGCAATGCATCTGGCGATACAACCGGAACACCAGCGGATCGTCCACTCCGGTCCTCTCGTACTAGGAGCAGATTCCCTCAAGTCTCAAGCGCCCACGGCAGATAGGGACCGAACTGTCTCACGACGTTCTAAACCCAGCTCGCGTACCACTTTAAATGGCGAACAGCCATACCCTTGGGACCGGCTACAGCCCCAGGATGTGATGAGCCGACATCGAGGTGCCAAACACCGCCGTCGATATGAACTCTTGGGCGGTATCAGCCTGTTATCCCCGGAGTACCTTTTATCCGTTGAGCGATGGCCCTTCCATACAGAACCACCGGATCACTAAGACCTGCTTTCGCACCTGCTCGATCCGTCGATCTCGCAGTCAAGCACCCTTGTGCCTTTGCACTCAGCGCACGATGTCCGACCGTGCTGAGGGTACCTTCGTGCTCCTCCGTTACTCTTTGGGAGGAGACCGCCCCAGTCAAACTACCCACCACACATTGTCCTCGAACCGGATTACGGTCCAGAGTTAGAACTCCAGTTACACCAGGGTGGTATTTCAAGGATGGCTCCACGCAGACTGGCGTCCACGCTTCAAAGCCTCCCACCTATCCTACACAGGAGTAACCGAAGTTCAATGTGAAGCTGTAGTAAAGGTTCACGGGGTCTTTCCGTCTAGCCGCGGGTATACGGCATCTTCACCGCAAATTCAATTTCACTGAGTCTCGGGTGGAGACAGTGTGGCCATCGTTACGCCATTCGTGCAGGTCGGAACTTACCCGACAAGGAATTTCGCTACCTTAGGACCGTTATAGTTACGGCCGCCGTTTACCGGGGCTTCGATCAAGAGCTTCGTCCGAAGACTAACCCCATCACTTAACCTTCCGGCACCGGGCAGGCGTCACACCCTATACGTCCACTTACGTGTTTGCAGAGTGCTGTGTTTTTAATAAACAGTCGCAGCCACCTGGTCACTGCGGCCTCCACCAGCTCAGAGAGCAAGTCTCATCACCGGCAGAGGCGTACCTTCTCCCGAAGTTACGGTACCATTTTGCCTAGTTCCTTCACCCGAGTTCTCTCAAGCGCCTTGGGATTCTCACCCTGCCTACCTGTGTCGGTTTACGGTACGGTCAATTGTTACCTGAAGCTTAGAAGATTTTCCTGGAAGCATGGCATCAATGCCTTCGTGCCACGTGGGCACTCCCCATCACACCTCGGCCTTGATTCCCCGGATTTGCCAAAGGAATCAGCCTACATGCTTGGACCGGGACAACCATCGCCCGGCACACCTAGCCTTCTCCGTCTCTCCATCGCAGTAACAACTGGTGCAGGAATATTAACCTGCTTCCCATCGACTACGCCTTTCGGCCTCGCCTTAGGGGCCGACTCACCCTGCGCCGATTAACGTTGCGCGAGGAAACCTTGGGCTTTCGGCGTGCGGGTTTTTCACCCGCATTATCGTTACTCATGTCAGCATTCGCACTTCCGATACCTCCAGCAAACCTCTCGGTTCACCTTCGCAGGCGTACGGAACGCTCCTCTACCATGCAAGAAAACTTGCATCCGCAGCTTCGGTACATTGCTTAGCCCCGTTAAATCTTCCGCGCAGGCCGACTCGACCAGTGAGCTATTACGCTTTCTTTAAAGGGTGGCTGCTTCTAAGCCAACCTCCTGGCTGTCTGTGCCTTCCCACATCGTTTTCCACTTAGCAATGATTTGGGGACCTTAGCTGGCGGTCTGGGTTGTTTCCCTTTTGACGACGGACGTTAGCACCCGCCGTCTGTCTCCCGTGATTGCACTCTCTGGTATTCGGAGTTTGCCATGGTTTGGTAAGTCGGTATGACCCCCTAGCCATAACAGTGCTCTACCCCCAGAGGTGAGACACGAGGCGCTACCTAAATAGCTTTCGAGGAGAACCAGCTATCTCCGAGTTTGTTTAGCCTTTCACTCCAAGCCACAGGTCATCCCCTAACTTTTCAACGTTAGTGGGTTCGGGCCTCCAGTAAGTGTTACCTCACCTTCACCCTGCCCATGGCTAGATCACTCGGTTTCGGGTCTACTCCCAGAGACTATGCGCCCTATTAAGACTCGGTTTCCCTTCGCCTTCCCTAAACGGTTAAGCTTGCCACTGAAAGTAAGTCGCTGACCCATAATACAAAAGGTACGCCGTCACTCTTACGAGCTCCGACTGCTTGTACGCACACGGTTTCAGGTTCTATTTCACTCCCCTCTCCGGGGTTCTTTTCGCCTTTCCCTCACGGTACTGGTTCACTATCGGTCGGCAGAGAGTATTTAGCCTTGGAGGATGGTCCCCCCATGTTCAGACAGGGTTTCACGTGCCCCGCCCTACTCGATATCACTGCTAATGCCCTTTCATGTACTGGGCTATCACCATCTATGGCCGGACTTTCCAGACCGTTCCACTAGAACAAAAGCAGCTTAATGGGCTAATCCCCGTTCGCTCGTCGCTACTGAGGGAATCTCGGTTGATTTCTTTTCCTCCGGGTACTTAGATATTTCAGTTCTCCGGGTTCGCTTCCTTATCCTATAGATTCAGATAAGGATGACCACAAGGGCCGGGTTTCCCCATTCGGAAATTCACGGATCAAAGCATATTGCCAGCTCCCCGTGACTTATCGCAGGCTATCACGTCCTTCATCGCCTTCTGCCGCCAAGGCATCCACCGTGTGCGCTTAGTTGCTTGGTCATATAACCCAAAGCCAACTGACTTTGGACGCAATGCTCAAACACACTAACCTTTTACGCTGACACGACTAAGAAACATTACTTGCGTAATGTCTCCAAGACGCTCTTGAACAGATTTCTGAATTGTTAAAGAACTTGATCCTCGACGGCCCAAACCTTGATGGTGGAGCCAGGCGGGATCGAACCGCCGACCTCCTGCGTGCAAGGCAGGCGCTCTCCCAGCTGAGCTATGGCCCCAATACAAGGTGGTGGGTCTGGGTGGA